>JANSXC010000004.1 GCA_024743115.1 bacterium
GAGCGCGGCAGCGCGCTCGTCGGCACCATCAGGTCCTGTTGGAACTTGTCACGTCGTCTGCCGAGGGCCATGCACCGTTTCTACGTACGGCTAGGTCGAGGTGGCTTGTCGGGTCGACGTTTTTCAACGGGCTGCTAGGTGAGCAAGAGGCTCCTAGGCTCCCGGATTTCAGGAGTTTACGAGTTCTCGGTGCGATGAGGCGTTGATCGCACTCAAGTCTTGTGACGATTCAGGCCGACGGTACAGTCGAGATGGTGAATTCGAGGACACACACACAGCGCGCGATGACCTGGCTATGCCTGGTTGTTGCAGTGCTGATCTCCCTGCTGCCGGCAGGAGGGATGATGGTGTGTCTGGGCCACGATGGCCACGTGGGCTTTGGGCTGGGCGTCGTCTCCGCCGATGGCGGTGAGTCCCGCTGTCCGTGCGAGCACGGAGCTGACGTGGCGACAGTGACTCTGGCTGAGTCGCTGGACGAGACAGACATCGGACACCCGCCTTGTGACGACTTGGTCCTTGAGACGCCTGAGGTGTTCAAGGAATCCGGCTTCGCCCCTTCGCTAGCAAAAGCTGCAGCAGACCTGGGTGGTGATGATCTCCCGCCGCTACTCCTGTCGAGTTGGGCGCTAGAGGAACTCTGGCCGCACCCCGTCTCTTCGCGGGAGGCTTCGTGGGCAGCAGTTGCCAGCCGCATACCTAGGCAGCTGCTTGAGCTGCGGCGGTCTGTCGTCCTCCTGATCTGAGTTCTCCTGAGTTCCATGAGTTGCGCCGCCATGTCGGTGGCGCCGTGAGAACATCAGGAGGACAATTTGGAATCGCGAAACAAATCCGTCCCAAGGGCGGTCCATAGAACTACCTCACAGAGGCGCGTGGCGCTCTCAACCGCGTTAGCACTCGCTCTGTCGGGTTGTGCCACGCAATCTTACGAACCCGACCCCATTCTCCAGGAGGAGTTTGGTGCCTTCTCGGAGGGACGTGAGGGTTCGTCGGTGCATGCAAAGCCGGGCGAGCTGACTCTCTCCAAAGCAGCCGGGTGGCTTCGCGAACGTGGTCCCCGAGTGCGAGAAGCAATAGCTCGGTATCGCACAGCTCTTGCGAAGGCTGGGATATCAACGCCATGGCCGAACCCCGAGATATACGCGGGACCTGAGTTTGGCTTTGGGCGGGAAGACCCCATCAACAAGGTTGTCCCGTTTGGGGGGCTGACCCTCACGATTCCGCTCAGTGGCAGGCTGGGAAGGCAGGACGAGGTAAACGCTGCCGTGGCTGGGTCTGCTCGAGCCGATGCGCTTGCGACCTTTCGGGAGCTCTATCTGGATCTTCGTGCTACCTACGTGCGCCTTGCCGTTGCCGAGAAGCGCGAGTCAGTGCGCAAGACAGTGCTGGAAGCTGCGCGCGCCTCGCTGACTGTTGTCAACGACCTGGTCGCCGCCGGTGGTGCGACCGCACTCGATGTCTCCCTGTTTCGGCTTGAGCATGCTCGCGAACGCAGTCGTGTGTTGGGGGCACGACTGAGCCGAACCAACGCCGCGTCAGACATGTCGCAGCTCGTAGCTATCCGTTCATCCCGACTGGGAGTGTTACCGGAGCAAGCCTTGCCAGAGCTGCCCGCAGAAGTTCCGGATTCCGAGACACTCCATGACCTGATCGTGAAAGAGCATCCCCGGCTGTTCCGTATTCGCGCGGAGTACGAGGTCGCGGAACGCCAACTGCATCTCGAGGTGGTCAGGCAATACCCCGACCTGGTCTTTGGGCCATCCATCGGTGGTGAGACTGGCGAGCGGGGGACGGTTCTCGGACTGAGCCTCGGCATCGCACTTCCCATCTTTGATCGCAACCAGCAAGCGATCGCGCAGGCACGTAAGCGACGCGAAGAGATTCGTACGCGCTATGAAAGCGAGGCGCAGCGGGTTCTGAATGCAGTCGAACGTGCGCGCGCAACTGCCGAGCTCGCATCGGCACAACACCGAGTTCTCCGTGACGAGGTGCTTCCGGCCGCGCGGACCAACGTCAGAATCGCGGAGCAATCACTCGCTGCTGGTGCCGCCGGGGCACTTCAGCTGATTGACGCGGAACGCAGCCTTCGACAGGTGCAAGTCGAAGTCCTCGAGGCTCAGCTTGCGCAACACTTGGCGTGGTCTGACCTCGAGAAGGCAGTCGGAATGCCGCTCGTCAAGTTCAGTTCGGACCCTGAAGCAGGCGGCCGCACGCCGCCAGAAGAGCTCATCAAAGACAACGCAAGCGAAGAACAAGGAGTAGAGAAATGAGAAAGCACAGGTGGGAGATCACCCTTGTCGCCGCCTTGTGCACCGTCGCAGGGCTCCTTACTGGCGGAATGGTAGCTGGAGGTGACGCGGCAAAGCCGGCAGATGATGCGGGCGCCGCGGGCCACGGACCGCATCTTCCGGCCGCAACGATCAAGAACCTAGGTATTCGTATCGAGAAGATTGAGCCGTCGACCTACTTCCGCAGGGCTTCAGTTGCGGCCGTGATCGTCGACACGCCCGCCACCGAGCAGCCGGTGTTTGCACCGATTGGCGGAAGAGTTGAGAGCATTGAGGTAGAGCCCGGTACTGTCGTAACGCCGGGCAAGACCGTCGTAACACTGGTGCGTGATCCGCTTCCTCGGCCGACACTGACGCTAACCGCCGACGTACTGCGTCCGGCCCAAGAGCGTCTGCACGAGAACGTGTTGCTTCTGCGCAAGTCTGCCGAGGACGTGCGCATCGCAAGCACGGAGCTCAAGCGCGTTGAGAAGTTCACCGGCAAAGTGGGGGGACGCGAGCTTCCCATTCTCCCGCGACAGCGCGCCATCGATCTCCGGTACCAGCTCTCGAGGTCGACCAAAGAACATGAACAGGCTCGGCTGGAGCTTCAGAAGCACGGGCTCTCGGAAGAGCAGATTCGCAATGTTGAGGGAGGGTCGACTCTGCCCGAGTTCACCGAGGAGACTTGGCAGCGTGCACTAGCAAGGAACGGGCTCTGGCCCGCGGCGGCGAAGAAGCTCAGCGAGGTACTCCCCACGGCTATTCGAGCGCTTCCTTGGGCAACTGCGACGGTGGGCGAGCTCGCTGCAAGCGGACTCGCCACCGATGAGCTAACGGAATGGGTCAAGTCAGAGGAGGTCGCCAGTCACTTTCTCGACATCGGCGTATTGTTGCAGCGTGGGCACACACTTGCTGACCTCAAGAGACTCCACAAACTCAATGCTCTGGAGCCCGTCGTTCGTGTCGAGGCCCCGACCAACGACGGGGCGTGGGACGTCCTCGACGTGCAAGTAAAGCGCGGGGCCAAGGTCATCGAAGGTCAAGCACTGATTGTCCTGCGAGACCCGCGGCGTCTGCTATTGCGCACCGAACCCGTTGGAGGAGAAGTGGCGTCGGTGCTCGCTGCGGCCGGAGCTGGCCACACCATCACGGCCACACCACTCGTGCAGGGTTCCGGGCCCGTTCTCAAGGGGCTTAGCATCAGCTACGTCGAGAGTTCCACCAAGAACGAGGGCACACTCGCTTTCGTTGAGGTCGCCAACACACCGCAGTCTGAGATCGATCGCGGAGGTGGGCGAAAGTCTCGCACGTGGAAGCTGCGCGAGGGGCTGCGCTATCTGCTCAACGTGCCCACGAAGAAAATGGAGAACGTTTACGTGCTGCCCGCTGCGGCTGTGACAGAGGACAGCCCGAACAAAGTTGTGTTCCTCCAGGACGGCGACAGCTTCAAGCCGGTGCCAATCGTCGTGGCATACCAGGATCACGAGGTCGTGGTTATTCCTGCCTCGAAGGAAGTCGCGCTGTTCCCGGGTGATCCTGTGGTGATGTCCGGAGCGTTCGAGCTAGGGCTCGCGATGAAGAGTGGCGATGCGGTCGACGCTCATGCAGGCCACAACCACTAGGAGGGATGGCAGATGCTGAATCGAATCATCGCAGCGGCCCTGGCCAATCGCGCGATCGTCCTTCTCTTCGCTCTACTGGTGGGCGGGTATGGGTTGTTCAAGGCCGCGAATACGCCAATCGACGTGCTTCCCGACCTGAACCGCCCAATCGTCACCGTCATGACGGAAGCCCATGGCATGGTGCCCGAAGACGTCGAGCGGCTCGTCACTTGGCCCATCGAGCAGGTGATGAACGGTGCGACGGGTGTGTTCCGAGTGCGCTCTGCAAGTGGACTCGGTCTCTCCGTTGTCTACGTCGAGTTCGACTGGGGAACTGACATCTACCTCGACCGGCAGATCGTTGCCGAGAAACTCCAGAGTGCGGTGCCAGCATTGCCGCCGGACGTCCAGCCGATCCTCGCCCCGATCAGCAGCATCATGGGGCAGGTGCAGATGATCGGGTTTCAGAGCAAGACCGGGGAGACCGACATCCTCGAGCTGCGCCGCAGGATCGACCGCGACGTTCGACCTCGGATCTTGTCTCTCTCGGGGATCGCCCAGGTCATCACAATTGGTGGCCAGCCATCGGAGCTGCAGGTAGTCGTCGATGCCGACAAGCTCCGTGTGTTTGACGTGACCCTGCAGGAAGTCGCGAAAGCCACGGAGGGTGCGAACATCAACGTGGCGGGAGGCTTCCTCAACATTGGAGCAAAGGGACCACTCGTAGCTGTCTCGGGCCTCCTGGAGAAACCAGAGGAGCTGACCGGAGCCGTAGTGAGAGAAGACCCGGTTCGCCCGATTCGAATCGAAGACGTTGCAGATGTCGTCTTCGGGCCTGCGGCGATTCCGACGGGTACCGCCGGGATCAACGGAGAGCCAGGCATCGTGATGGTGATCATGAAGCAGCCTGGCATCGACACTCTGGCTCTGACCGAGCGCGTCAACGCAGAGCTGCGGCAGATTCAGCGTGAGCTACCGAGCGACGTCGTCATCGACGACGGAGTGTTTCAGCAAGCCGCATTTATCGAACGCGCCATCGACAACGTGCTCGAGGCAGTGCGGGACGGTGCGATTCTCGTCGTCATCATTCTGTTCCTGTTCTTGCTGAACTTCCGGACGACTTTCATAACGCTCTCCGCGATTCCGCTCTCCGTTGCGATCGCGTCGCTGGTCTTCGCCGCCTTCGGATTGACCATCAACACGATGACACTCGGTGGCCTGGCCGTTGCGATCGGCACCCTTGTCGATGACGCGATTGTCGACGTAGAAAACGTGTTTCGACGTCTGCACGAGAACTCGCGCAGGGAGCGCAAGGAACCCGTGCTCTGGATTCTGTTCGCGGCATCGAGCGAGGTTCGCAAGCCCGTCATGTACGGCACCCTTCTCGTGACAGTCGTCTACCTGCCTCTGTTCTTCTTGAGTGGCATCGAGGGAAGGCTCTTCGCTCCAATCGGGCTCGCTTACATAATCAGCGTGTTCGCGTCGACTCTCGTGGCCCTGACGGTCACGCCCGTGCTTTGCTACTACCTCCTGGGGCGACGTGCGCAGCAGGTGTCCGAAGATAAGTACGGGGGCTGGTTGGTAACGCGTTTGCGCGCTGCGGCGGCCACTGGTGTGCACTTCAGCACGCGACATTTGGAGCGCATCGTTGCGGTCTGCGTCGTGGCGTTCCTGATCGTCGGAACCTTGTTGATGCACACGGGGTCCACGTTCCTGCCTCAGTTCAACGAAGGAACGGCCCAGGTGAACATCGTGCTTCCTCCCGATGCGAGCTTGGAGACGTCTGACCGATTCGGTCGCCGGATGGAGAATCTGATCAAAGACATCGAGGGCGTCGGCAGTGTGGCTCGAAGAACCGGTCGCGCTCCGCAAGATGAGCACGCGATGCCGGTCAGCGTGAGCGAAGCAATCGTGAACTTCGATCCGAACTCGACTCGGTCACGAGAGGCGGTCATCGAGGAGATTCGCGACAAGATGTCCTACGAGTTTCCGGGCGTGGCGTATTCGGCAGAGCAACCGCTCGCGCACTTGCTGAGCCACCTACTTTCGGGCGTCACGGCACAGGTCGCGATCAAGATCGCCGGCCCGAACCTTGACGTACTTCGGGACACAGCTGCTGAGGTCGAAGCCAAGGTCAAGGCGATCGATGGGGTTCGGGACCTCTACACCGAGCCACAAGTGCTCATCGATCAGGTGGAGGTCAAGCCGCGGCGTACCGAGCTCGCGCGCCAAGGCATCGGTGTCGACACACTAGCGGAGACTGTCGAACTCGCCATGGGAGGTCAGGAAGTCTCCCGACTGCAGGTCGGACAGATCGCCTACCCAATCAAAGTGCGTTTGCGCGAGGCGGATCGACAGAATCTCTCCCAACTGGCGGGCCTCTACTTGCGGCGCGGAGACGCGTCGTTGGTCCGAATCGCCGACGTTGCCGATGTCCGGGTGTCGAAGACACCGAACAACATCAACCGAGAGAACGTGCAGCGCCGGATCGTGGTCCAGCACAACGTAGGAGGGCGCTCGCTTGGCGAGGTCGTCACCGAGGTCACCGCGGCGCTGGAGCCTGTACGCGAGAAGCTCGCGGCGATGTCCGGCTACACAATTCGAATCAGCGGTCAGTTCGAGGCACAGCAAGAGGCGACACAACTGATCATGTCGCTGAGTGCGCTGTCGATCGTCTTGATGGTGCTGATTCTCTACATGCACTTCCGGTCCATACGGCTAGCGATGCTCGTGCTGCTTACTCGACCGGTGGCGTTCATCGGCGCTGGCGCATATGTGGTGCTGAGCGGGCAAGTGATGTCGGTTGCGACGCTCGTTGGCTTCATCGCTTTGCTCGGCGTAGCCGCTCGAAACGCCATTCTACTACTCGATCACTACATGCACTTGATGCGTGAGGAAGGCGAGTCCTTCTCCATAGAGATGCTTGTGCGCGCCGGGCAAGAGCGAATTGTCCCAGTTCTCATGACTGCGCTCACAAGCGGCATCGGCCTCGTACCGCTAGCGCTTGCTGCGGATCAACCTGGCCGAGAACTGCTGTACCCGGTGGCGACCGTGATCATCGGTGGCCTCGTCACGAACACGCTACTCGACTTCTTGGTGATGCCTGGCCTGTTCTGGCGGTTTGGGCGTGCAGAGGCCGAGAGGCTAGCCAGCGAGACCGTACGGCACGACGACATCGAGCACATTCGTAAACAACTCCTGCCTGAGGAGCAGGGGGATGACCAATTGCAACCTGCGCTGGCCGGTGGGCCACGCCTAACCCCAGAAGGTGAAGACTGATGATGAAGTTCGTTTCGATCGCACTCCCGATTCTGCTTGTCGTTGCATCTTGTTCCGACGAGAAGCACGAAGAGAAGCCAGGCAAGTCCGGTGCAGCTGCCCACGGCCACGAAGGCCCGCACGGTGGCCACATTCTCGAGGTGGGTGACCATGTCGCGCATCTCGAAGTCATGCACGACGAATCCGCGGGGAAGATGACCATCTACGTTCTCGGTCCGGACGCGAAGTCAGCCTTTACGGGCGCAAAAGCCCCGCAAGTCAAACTGACGACGGACTCGGGACCCAAGGTGCTCTCGACAACTGCGGTCAGCGGTGAGGCCGGAGCCTTTGCCGTGACAGACCCTGCTCTGAAGGCGCATGGCCCAGAGGGGCGGATCTCTATCGAGATTGGCGGGAAGAACTACAACCCCGCACTCGAGCACCACCACGAAGACCACTAGTGGGAGCCGGTGGATGAAGAGATGACATGAGCGCGAAACTACCGATATCTCTGGCCGTCGTGCTGCCAGATGTTGAGGAAGGACGCGATGCTTGTGTTCGTCGCCTGGAGGAGCTTCTGGAAGCGAAGAGCGGCGTCAGCAAAGTGCATCGCATCATCGAATGCGAGGATGGCTCGCCGGAGCGTCTGTGCGTGCACTTCGATCGCCGCCGTCTTTCTGTGGCAGATGTCTGCGACTACGCACGGAGAGCGGGGCTAGAGCTCCACGAGCGGTATGGACACGTAGCCTCACGAGCGCCCTCGATGCATGCCCGCAAGGCCCGGCAGCTGAGCGAGAGTCTTCTGCGAGAACAAGCGTGTGTATCTGCCGATGGCTCGGCCCGTGTCGAGTTCGAGCGAGAAGTCACGGATGAAGCAACCGTTCGCGCGCGGCTCGCCACACTCCTCGGAGACAAACCCGACGGTGAGTTCCGAGAAGGACATGATCATCTGCACGCAGGAGGCGGGAAGGTAGAGCTCCTCTTCGCTGCACTATCGGGCGCGCTTCTCCTTATGGGTTGGCTGATGCCGAAGGCTCTAGCCGTACCACAGGGTCTAGTCGTCGGAGTGTTCATCGGGGCATACGTGTTCGGTGGGAGCTTCCCGCTCAAGGAGGCTGTCGCGAACGTCCGCCACGGACGCTTCGAGATTGACTTCTTGATGCTCCTGGCGGCTGCTGGGGCGGCAGTTCTCGGTGAGTGGGCAGAGGGCGCGTTGCTGTTGTTCCTCTTCAGCCTCGGTCATGCACTCGAAAGCTATGCGATGCGTAGGGCAAAGAACGCGATCGAGTCGCTCGCCGAACTTGCTCCGGAGACGGCCTGGGTGAAAAGGAACGGCACTGTAGAGAAGGTGCCAGTCGAGGAGCTACGTGTTGGAGACACCGTCCTCGTGAAGCCCAACGAGCGCTTTCCTGCAGACGGGTTCGTCACGAAGGGCGAAAGCAGCGTCAACCAGGCTCCGATCACCGGGGAAAGCGTGCCAATCGAGAAGCAGCCGGTCGAAGACCCGCAACGAGCACGAGAAAGACCAGGCGCGGTAGGCTCTGAGAGCAGAATCTTCGCAGGGACCATCAATGGCAGTGGCGTTCTGGACGTCTACGTCTCCCAAGCGGCAACGGAGTCGACACTGGCTCGTGTCGTGCAGATGGTCAGTGAAGCAGAGACAAGCCGTTCACCGACGCAGAAGCTGACCGACCGTTTCGAGCGAGTCTTCGTCCCGGCTGTTCTTGGAATTGCCGTACTGATGCTCTTCGGCTGGGTGGTCGTTGAGGAGTCTTTTGCAAAGAGCTTCTACCGCGCGATGGCCGTGTTAGTGGCGGCAAGTCCGTGCGCGCTTGCCATCGCGACACCAAGTGCGGTGTTGAGTGCGGTAGCGCGGGCAGCGAGGCGAGGGGTTCTCGTGAAAGGCGGAGGTCCGCTTGAGAACCTTGGGCAAGTAAACGCGATAGCCTTCGACAAGACTGGGACGCTGACGGAGGGGAAACCGAAGCTCGTCGACGTGCATCCAGCGTCAGGAGCGACACAGCAAGAGTTGCTACGCGTTGCAGTTGGGGTGGAGGCGCTGAGCGACCACCCACTTGCTGCTGCAGTTGAGCGAGATGGGATAGAACGGCTCGGTGCAACTACTCCGGCCACCGCCTCCGGACTGCAAAGCGTGACTGGCCGCGGGGTTCGCGCAGAGGTTGAGGGTCAAGAGGTGTTCATCGGCAAGGATGACTTGTTCGAGGAAGTCCCCGGCGCAGCACTTCCTGAAGAGCTGCAACAACGCGTGGCGGAACTTGAGGAAAATGGGCGAACCACGATGATCGTTCGGCACGGGGAACAGTACCTCGGTGTCCTCGGGCTGATGGACACGCCTCGCGAAGCTGCCAACCGAACGATCGAGAGACTGCGGGCCATCGGCGTCGGGCGGATGATCATGATCTCAGGCGACAACCAACAAGTTGCTGCAGCGATTGCTGAAACCGTTGGTCTGGATGAAGCCAGGGGGGATCTAATGCCCGAAGACAAGGTGGAAGCTATCAAGATGCTTCGGTCAGAAGGACTTGTGGCCATGGTCGGCGACGGGGTCAACGACGCTCCGGCGATGGCTAGCGCGACGGTAGGAATCGCCATGGGAGCTGCAGGGTCGGACAAGGCGGTCAGACGGTGGAGACCAATACCGGAGGCTGCAGGAGTCCATCGACAGGTTGAGCAACACGAACGTCTTCACGTCGATCCGGCCGGGGCCAGGGCGGCGAACTGTGAAGTTCACCTGGATTGAGTTTGCGGATGTCGAACGCAACGAAGCGGGTCAGATTACGTACGCCGTAGTCGTCATTCCGGAATGGCTCTACGAGGCTGCCTGCGACAAGAGTCGGGTGCTGACTCTGCACCGCGACTACTTCCTCCTCAAGGGTGGCATCGAGCGTTGGCTCTACCGCCTGATTAGGAAGGGTGCAGGGAGAACTCGGTGGTCGTGGACTCTCGAGGGTCTTCACCGACGATCCGGGTCTGCAAGCAAGTACAAGTACTTCGCGCGCGAGATTCGCCGAATCGTGGCTCACGGTGAGCTGCTCGACTACAGGCTTTGGCTCGAGAAGCGGCGTGGCCAGACCGTGGTCTGGGCTGCAAGCACAAGAGCACGCGTTCCGAAGGCCGCCAAGAATGAAGCAGAAGGAGCAAGAGGGACGAGCAGTCCAACACTGGCGGTGAGGTCGTCCACGAAGGAGGCGATCCAGAGCGCCCTCCCTGGCCTCGACGTCGACAGTCTGGAGCAGGAATGGCGGGACGCAACTGCAGCGAACGGACTTGTTCTGCGCCATCCCGATCGTGCCTTCACATCCTGGTGCCGAACGGTCGCTTCGCGCCGCCCCGTAGTCAGCAAGCGGTGACCTGTGGATAAGTGGGGCCGATGTCCGTCGATCGGACTGCCGCCGTCCGTCGAACGGCACGTGCATCAGCGGTGTTTCGGGCCACCTCCATTCGTCCGATCGGGCCACCGAGTTTGCCGATTCTGTGGTGATCTCGCGGAGCTGGGCGGACGAAACTCATTCCAAACAGAAACAAACTCAATCCAAACGCCTCACCAGCTGTTGGTAACTCCAGCAGGCTGAGGTTTGCGTCAAGTTCTTGGCCAAGAAGGCTGTGGCTAAGTTCTCCCGTACGTCGGCGCTCCCGACCTCGGGGCCTTTGGATGGTCAAGGCCGGCTCTGAACCACCTCGCTGGCTTGGACCACGTCTGCTGCCTGCACTGCAGCGTTTCGTCGAACACGGGCTACTGACTGCATGCGATGTATCGGCCCACGAGGAGGCGCAGGTGACTGACGATGTCTACGAGATCGACATGGCCTTGGAGGAACTGATCGCGATCTCCGGTGATCTTCCCAGGTTTGTGCAGGGGCTCGTTGGCGGAAGGCGCGTCCACAACTCGACTGCCTATCGGTGGGCACTTCGGGGCGTTCGCTCATCGTCTTCGAGAACAAGGAGCCCAGGGACGAGACTAGGGACTCGATCAACCTAGAGGAGTTTGTCGGCCCCCATGGAGCAGGTCGAGCTGGGTTCTATCCCTCCCAGCCTAACCGGAGCAGGGTGTCAGCATCAGCTCGTGCCCTCGAAACCGGAGAGGGTGGCTGATAGCCAGCCGGCAGTCTGAGAGCAACCGGCGGGCCGCGTGACACTTCTGACCCCGAAACGGCCTTGACCCTGGTTGGGGTGCGACGAGCGCAGCGCTTGCAAAAGCCGGTCAGGTAGCCCCAGGGGCTGCGGGGCCTGCCAGGGGGCGCTCAGAGACGTCGCTGGATGGCTGGATGCTCATGCTCTGGTCGGTATCATCGGCGGTCACGTCTCAGCGGGGCAGTTCCTGCCCGAACCTTGAGGGTGTGGCTACGAGGCTGGCTTACCGACATGGGTGCTCAAATACGTTCTCTAGATTCCTTTATACGGAGGTTGCAAGCGGAAGGGGCCGAGACGCCCTTCACTTGGCTCATTGGCGCAGGAATGAGCGTCACGGCGGGGATACCACTCGCCCGGGGTGTAAGCGAGCGAATAGTGATGTTCGAATACTTGCTGTCGGTAGCGGGCAAGAGGCCGTGGCGCACCGAAACCACCTCGCCTATCACGTACAGAGCGGACTTGCTTGACTTCCTCGATTGGTATGAAGAAGAGAATGGTAGCGAGCGATTCTCTCTGTTGGCAGCCGAGGCGGCAGAGTGGCTAGGGGCAACCGAACCGTTTCTTGGTGTGAAGCCGGACGAGCCGAAGTGCTATCAGTTGCTGTTTCAGCATCTTCTTCAGGACTCGACGATTCACCACAAGTTCCTTTCAGCGCTTGTTCGGAGAGCGCGTGGTGTCAACCTCGCGCACCTGGGACTTGCTGGAATACTCCGCGATTACCCGGAATGGGGACACACCGTATTCACGACCAATTTTGATGACCTTCTCCTCAAGTCTCTTCTGACGATAAATCATACCGCGCGTGTCTTCGGAGACATGCAGTCGGAGGATAGGCCGTCATTGCGGCCAAGCTATCCGCAGGTGGTCCATTTGCACGGCCGGCACACTGGATACCGATTGCTCAACAGTCGTGAGCAGGTAGCTCTTGTAGACCCAGGACTGCAAGAAGGTTTCAAGCGCCACATTGCTGACTCGCACCTGGTCGTTCTTGGATACTCAGGTTGGGACGACTTGGTCATGACCACGTTGGCCGAGTGGCCGTCTCGTCAGACGCTAATCCGAGGGAATGTCTTCTGGATTCCGTTCCGAAGCGAGGCAACCATTCTCCCAGAGGTGCGGCAGTTTCTAGATCAGTGTCCTCCCGGGCGCGTCAGCATTGTCACTGATGAATCGCGAAATCTAGATGCCGACCAGTTCGTTCTTAGGTTGTCTGATGCGTTGAGTCGGGATTCTGGTGGCTTTGCTCGATATCGCTCCTCAATTATTCAGCACGCGCAGGAACAGCATAGGTTCGTGCTTGGTCAGCTGAAGTTGCACGTCGGGTATCACCCGAGCGAGGCGCTAATATTGGCCAGCAGGGCGCTAGATGCACTAGCGGGTGGTGATGAAGCGTGTGCGCGGGGCCGGCTTGATGCGGCTCTTGCTATAGCGCGAGAGTCAGACTGCCCAATCGAGATTGTTGCTAGGGTGAAGCTCTTGGTAGGCAAGTTCTTTATGCATCTGCGGGAGTATGAGGCGGCTAATCAGGCCTTCAGGGAGAGCGAGAGTGCTTGGGCAGGTACTCCGGCAACGGCGCCCGACCGTGAGCAAGCGCGTGCCCAAGCTGTGAAGCATCTTGCCGAGTGCCTCTTTCTATCAGGTGAACTGGAAGAGGCAGAGATTGCAGCGAAGCGGGCCATTAGTCGGTGCCGGTACAAGGTCCATGGTTCCGAAGAGGTGACGGCCTACGCAAACAAGCTCCTTGGCGACATCTTGTTGCGAAGAGGTAACGCCCTGGGGGCCCGAGGGCCCCTGCGTCAGGCAAGGAACTACTTCGAAGGCTCCGAGGATGAATACGGTCTGGCCATTACTTGCCGGTCTTTCGCGGAGGCGGCTTTCAGGCTCGGCGATTTCGAAGTGGCCGCCGTTGAGTTGAAGCAGTCAGCGGCGTTGTGGAGGCAGCTAGGGTCGACGGTCGGCATGTCCGGCGTCTTGCTGCTTTCCAGTCAGTTCGCGCATGCCATAAATGAGAACGGGTGGGCTGCGCGATTGCTTGAGATGAGGGCTGGTCTCCATGTTTCGCCAAGCGCTGAGGTTGACGGCGCGCAGTGCATTGGGGACGTCTGATGGTCGAGTGCTCTGAGGGAGGTGTTATGTGACCGAGAAGCCGTATGCACATACTGGTCTTTGGTGGGTGAAGCTTCTGCTGAGCAAGGGGCTGCAGTTCCCTTCCGAGCACGAGGCTGAGGCCTTCTTGTCCTCTCTCAAAGAGGAGTGGACTCTGTCGAGAGCTTCCGCGGATTTGGTTGGGGCTGTTGAGCTCTGGGTGCGCGGATTCAAGCTGTCGGTTGATGACGTAGGGCGCGGGCAGAAGGGTAACTTCGTTCGTCTAAGGAAGAGTGCTCCAGGTAACGAGGCGTGCGACATACGCTGGTCTATCGAGCGTAAGCCCCTCAACGTTCATCCGCAGCGGCGTCGACCAAAGCACGACCATCCTGACTTGGGGCACCCCATCTTTAGGGCCGCCCTCAATGGTAGGCGCTACAGGACCATTGCCCATGTCAAGGAGGAGCTTGCCACTCTCGCTCGCGACTATCCGAAGGTCGCGATTCCGATGGGGGACGTGCTCCTTATTATGGTCTACAGTAAGAGATTCGGGTCTCCTCCAACTCGCGGGTATGTGCTGTCACCCCAGGCGGCTGAGGGTGGAGACGGGTTCCTTCTGAGTATGGTGGAGCAGATGGAGGATGAGGTTCCCGCAGATTTCTTGGAGTCGCCCGTGGTTGACCCCCATCTGGGAGAGCTTGATTCGGCGGGGGGCACGGGCCAAAAAGGAGAAGCAATAGACCTTAGCTCACAGGACGAAATTGTGGGCGAGTTCTGCGAGAGGCTCGTGTCGGCCAGGGCTTGGAGTCGAAAGCGCCCGAGTGCGGGTGAAATGCAAGTCGACGGCGCTGGCCGGGAGCCAAGGTTGGCCCGGGGCGTGGAACGGAGTGAGCGCAAGTGCCCGGCTTGTGAGTGCGTTTTTCGGGTGGCGTTTCGTGGTGGTAACGGCGGCCCCCAAACGCGGTATTGTTTCGAGTGCTTCGCCGTGCTGGAGGTTTCTCCGAGCACAGAAGAAGTGCGGTTCGATGGACGCCACGTCGACCCGATTCGGACAAGCCTGGTGCTGGAAGGCAGAAAGCGCATGCTCCAATGCCCTCGTTGCGAGGTCAGGGTCCCATCCGTGTTCCGAAAGGGCGAGGAGTGCTACGCGGTCTGTGTAGCCGATTCGGTCTTGCTGGTTGCCGGCGTGGAGGCCTGATGTGGGGTGCAGACGTTTACGATAGGGCGGCCATACACGACCTGCGCGGGGAGTTATTGCCGGCATTGGAACCGGTTCTGGCGCTAGTCGGCCAGATCTCCGGAGCCACCGCTCGCCGCAGCGTGGAACGTGCGAGCACGCCCTACGTCACACGTTCGCGAGCAGGCTGGTCGGTATGAAGGTCGCGGACGTGATCCGCAGGCACGGCATCGGTGAGCAGGCGCGTATTGCTGGAGGCTCGGTTCGAGGTCTGGCAGGCTGGCACTTCTTGACCCCGAAACGAACGGCGTGACCCCGTTTCGCGCGCATCACGCGCATCTCTTGCAACGAGCGCACAGGCTCGTAAGCGGCGAGCAACGCCAGATGTAGCGCATCCTCAGGCCGTTGCGCGGGATCCCCGCCGGACCTGCCATTCGAAATGGGGTGCAGGGGGTCGGAGGTTCAAATCCTCTCGCCCCGAACTTTCTAAGAATCTTATGGAGAGTAAGTTACGGCGACGCTATCCCTTGCGATGGCGCCGAGTCTGACCCCGAAACATAGTCAGAATCCATCGGTCTGGGCGGTTTCGAGCTGTCAGCTGCGAGAGCGCTCGTTGAAAACAATGGACTTACGACAGGGGCGGGGGGGGGGGCGAACATACGTGCCGGAAAGAGGGTCGTAGGTTCAGCTGCAGTGTGGACGGGAGCCGCCCCGGTCCGGCTTCAAGGTTCGCCGTGGTGTGTGCCCGTGTCTCCGGCATCGTTCTGCGACGTGCCGGTCGCGGATGGAGGCGCGGTATCGGCCCCTTGCAGCGGATTCCTCACAACGTAGCTCGCCCCAGATCCGGCGCCGTGGCGGCGTGGATGTCAAGCAACGTCTGCTGTACAAACTCGACCCGTAGTTCGAACCGTAGAAAGGCGCGCAGATAGGATGAAGAAGAAGCTGTTGCAGCTGGCTTGTTCGTTGGTCTTGTTCAGCTGTTCGTCAGGACCAGTTCCCGTCGTGTCGCTCGAGGGGCTTCCGCCGCTGCACTATCCGGGCTTCGGCGTGTTCCCGACGCCGCGCACGTTCGACCAGCCGGGCTACGTCTTTCGCGTGGCGCGCGACGGCCGCAAGTTTCCAGTCGCGACGCTCGATGTTCCGTTGATCGAGAGGGGCGTCGAGCAATTTGCCACGTCACGCCAGTCTGGGAAATGGACGTCCAGCGGCCTGCTGGCGTATCTCGGTATCGGCTCCGCGGAAGTAGCGAGCCGGACTGGCTTCTCGGTCACGGTAAGCCTGCAGAGCGGAGCCAGGCTTGGGATCTACGACGGGGACATCGACAAGGCTCCAGCTACGACCATGGAGCGCTGCTGCAGCGCGAGCCCGACGGTCGAGTCGTTCTCACACTCGAGCACCGGGCTGCAGCGAGCCCCGAACCACTAGGGTTCCGACTCGTGTCCCACGATGGGGGAGCGACGACGTTCGAGGAGGTCGATGTCGGCGAGGAGTTCGATGAGCCCGCGCCAGTTCGGCGAAGGCGGCCGTCGGTTCGTAGAGTAGAGCAGAAGCCTGAGGCGCCGCTTCGAGAGCGAGTGCTCGAAGTGCTCGGTGGGGTGGAAACGGCCTCGCAGGTCAGCCTTCGCAAAGCGCTCGGGGTAAGAAACCAGGCTTTGACGGAGGCGCTCCGAGAGCTCGGGACCGAAGGTCGCGTCGAGCATCTCGGGCGAATGCAGGTGTGGCGCAGTCGGTCTAGCGGGAGTTTCGCGCAGGACTCGTGATTCGTGCGGAGGGAATCTGTTCGGCCCCGTCCCGCACCTTGGAGGTGCGGCTACAAGAGGGCAGTGCGAGCGAGGTAAACAGCGCAGACCCACATCAACACAGCGGAGATGCGCGCGACCCACGGCTGGAACCTGTTGTTGGAGTCGTGGCGGCGAAGGATGCTGCCGAGGGCGGCAAGCGAGGCGAACCATACCCACGAGGTCGCGACACAGGCCGACGTGAACGCGGTCCGCTCGCTTCCGGAGTAGGCTGCGGCCGCAATCCCGATGACGGCGACCGTGTCGAGAATCGCGTGTGGGTTCAGGAGGGAGACCGAGAGCGCGTAGCGCACTTGTCGAGACCTCGTCCATTCACGGGCTTTCGATGCGATGTCCTCGGACGACGCGGTGTTGTCCGAGAAGGAGCTTCTGAGGCTCAAGTAGCCCATGTAGAGGAGGAACAGGACACCGGCCCATGTGACTGCGGTCTTGACGCCTGGCGCAGCAAGGAGCACGACCGACACGCCGCCGACCGCGAGCAGGATGAGAAACGTGTCGGCGAGCCCGGCCGTGACGACGACCGGAATCGCCCGCTTCAGCGACGGCTGCACTGCACCCTGACTGAACACGAAGATGTTCTGCGGGCCGAGCGGGAGAATGAGTCCGAGCGCCAGGACGAAACCGTTGATGATGGGCTCGAACATCAGGCGGCCTCCTCGGTGTTGTTGAGACCGGGGGCCTGCAGGACGGCGGTGCGGAACCGGTGGCGGTTACCGAAGGCGGCAGCGTCTTCGGTGACGAAGAACCTGTGCGCTTCGGGCAGCCTCCAGTGCGGGATGCCGGGCATCAGGTGGTGGACGACGTGATAGCCGTCGTTGTGGGGGTGGAAGAGCCAGTGCAGCGGCCCGATGTTGCTGAAGGTCGCGTCGAAGACGCTGTTCGTATCGGCGTAATCGTGTTCACCGGATTCGCCGACGAAGCGGATGAAGGGGAGGACGACGACGAACGGGCACAGCCAGTAGGCGGCCCAGATGCTCACGGCGGTCGTCAAGCTCGTCAGCAGCGCGAGTGGCGCGATGAGCACCGCGACGTGCCAGAGAATCGTCAGCGCGAGCGTTCTGGGGTCCGTGCCCAGTGCGACCCACCAGCTCAGCACGTACGAACGCATGCGAGTGAGCATGCTCTTCAGGTAAGTGCGGAAGCTGGTGCGGTCGATGCCGTCGAATCCCAAGCGCTCGTAGCGCTTCCTGTCGGTGTCCTTGGCGGGGTCACCGAACTGCACGTGGTGGGGGTGGTGGTACGCGCGATAGTCCTGGACCGTGGAACCGGTCGGAACCGCCGCGCCGAGGTTGGTCACGAGGTCGTTCAGCCAACGCCGATTGCGGAAGATGTTCCAGTGGGAACCCTCGTGCACCATGGACTCGAGGCCGCGCTGAAATCGTGCGATGGCGACGAGCAGCAGCACGTGAATCGGCAGGCTCAGCCACAGCGGAGTGAGGGTGAAGAGGAGCACGCCGAGGCCAGCGATGAGCGCGATGGCTCCGTGGTCAGCGAGAACGGCGCCGACGGAGCGAACCGCGCTCGTTCGATGGAAATCCTTGAGAGCCTCTTTGTGTTTGGACTGGCCCGCGTAGCCCTTGGGGAACTTGTTCTGAGTCATGATTTGCCTCCACCGGTTCCCCGGTCCGGAGGGCCTAACCCTCACCCAGAAGTTGGCTTCGGAGCGCCTGGCAGCCCCCGGTTGACAGGTGTCTCCGGCGTCAACCGGGGGTGCGGTGCGCGGCGTCGTAGGGCGTCATCCGGAGGTCGAGATGACTGACGGACGCATCGCAGGCTCGAAAGAGCGACCGGTGACCGCTGCCCTGGCCTGCAGCTTCTCGTGGATGTCCGTAGCGTTCGCGTTCACGGCGTACATGCCGGCCGTTTCCCACATCAAGCGCGAGTTTGCCGTTGGTGAAGCGATTGCGACTATCGGCCTCTGGGCCACACTGTTGATGAGACCCGTTGGGGCTCTTGTGTTCGGGCACTTGGCCGACACGTGGAGTCGTCGGGCATCTCTTCTGCTCGCATGCAGTGTGATAACCATCACGGGCATCGCCACTGCGTGCGCACCGAATCTGGTCGTTCTGATTCTCGCGCGCGCGATGTTCGGCTTGGGAATGGGCGGCGTGTGGCCGACTGGCGCGACGTTGTCTCTGGAGCGAGTCGCTGACGGCTGGAGAGGCGTTGTCTCAGGCGCGTTGACCGCAAGCTGGGCGGTCGGTGCCTTCCTTGGTTCCGCTCTCTACAGCGCAGAACTCGAGTGGCGCGAAGTCTTGGCGGCAGCCTCGGTCTTTCCTCTGGTCCCCGCCCTTCTCGTTTGGCGGGCGGGTCCTGGGGTGACTTCAAGAAGGCAGCCGGAGTCCGCTAGGGAACCGTTGCGAGATAGGTTTGACCGTGCTCTCCGTGACCTGAGCCGTGCCGCTAGTCGACCAACGTTCTTCATCGTGCTGGCCGTGACTCTGTCAGTGTTTTGCGGGTACTACTCGTTGGTCTCCCTGCGGTCTGCCACGCTCGAGAGCATGGGGGTCTCGAAAGACGGGA
Source organism: bacterium (assembly GCA_024743115.1). Classification (GTDB taxonomy): domain Bacteria; phylum Planctomycetota; class UBA1135; order UBA1135; family UBA2386; genus JAGQRA01. The sequence goes on from JANSXC010000004.1 coordinate 18,863, forward strand.
GCGTGGGAGTCTCGAAGGAACAAGCTGCGTTCGTTCGCGTGCTGTTCGACATCGGCATGGCAGGGGGAGCGTTGGTGATTGGTGTCCTGCTGCGCTTCCTGCCTCCCAGCACGCTGATTGCGGTTCCGTCGATTCTCTTCCTTCCGGTCATCCCGTTCTACGTCGGCGTTGACCCAGCCTGGTTACCTCTGGCATCGCTTCTTGCGGGCATGCTCGGCATCGGATGCTCAGGAGTACTTGCGACGATGCTTGCAGGGACGTTCCCCGAGCCCATCCGTACGCGGATGACCGGGATTTGCTTCAACCTTGGCGCGGTTGCGTCAGCGGGGTTGATACTCGGTTTGGCAGTTGTTTCCGAAATGCCAGGAGTGTCCGCAGCCTGGGTGCAGGGCGTGGCAGTTGGTGTGTGCCAAATCCTGATGATTGCCTCGGCGCTGCTTCTTCTTCGGCCGTACGCGCAGCGTCGCAAGAGAACCGGAGTTTCTGCGGAGGAAGAGGCGCAGGGAAGCTACCCGCCAAGTGCGGACTGACGTTCGACAGCGAGAGCACGAACGACGTCGTACAGAGGGCGAAGAAGTCCGGCAGAGAGTTTCTTCTCGTATTGCTTCGTGAGGGTGCAGACGCGGTTGACGTCCTTCAAGGTCAACGGGCAATTGGACTCGAAGACTTCGCGGAGCCAGTTGAGCACCATCAGCAGAAGCGGCTCATTGCAGTATAGGTCATCCTGCACGCAGGTACAGGCATAGTCCAAGACACGGACGAGAGCTCTCGGTGGTGGGTTCTTGAAACTGAGAGGCTCTCCGCGAACGACCGTGGTGAAGTCCAAGGCGCTTGATGCAACGCCGTTGTCGGCGAAGAGCAACATCTGAGAAAGTTCGAGTGCTCCTGTGTGGGAGGAGCGCAAGAAATCGGCGAGATGCTGGTCAACACCGGCGTACGCGCCAATCGTCGAGAGTTGACGGTTGGTATGTGGGTTGTCGAGCAGGCCAGTCTTTCGGAATCGGTCACGCGCGTCGTGGTACGCTGCTTCGAAGTTCGTCTCGTAGATACGGGACGCTGCGAACATCATGTAGAAGCACGTCGGAACCTGAGTGAGTGTCTCGAATTCGTGCTTGGATGGGTCACGAAGCACCGAGGAAAGCGTCTTGACAGCGTGTTCCCAGAGGCGCGCGAAGCCAGGCTCGAGCGCTGCCAAGTCGGACTTCGAGAGCTTGCGACGCCGGATGTCGTCGAAGCTCTTCATGACATCCATTGACAGCAACCCGCGCACGCCATTCTGGGGTGCTAACAGATGTGGAATCTTCTCTGAATCCTCAGCGGCGAGGATGACGAGACCGGCGGTTCCCGCGGTCTCTGCACGCTTCAGCAACTTGCGGAAGGCTTCGCGAGATTTCCGTTCGTCGGGAGCAGGTTTCGCGCGCTTGTCGGTTTGCTTGTACCGCTTGAACGCGGCGTGCTGCTTCTCGGTTGCGAATCGCGCAACTGAGGCGTCGAAGAGAGCGCTCGCTTGTGAGGCAAGCTCGGACTCCTCGGCGGCGTACTCTGCGCGCGATTCGCGGAGGTCGTCTTCGACCAGCTCGCGCAGCTTCGCGCGCTTCTTCAGCGCAGTTGTCCGTCTCCGACGGAGTTCCGTCTTCCACTTGTCGTCCGGGAGAGGGCCGCGGGGCGACTTGCCTTCGGCATTCCGAATCGCATAGTCCGAAGTGAGGTTCGCGGCTAGGTATTCGGCCAAGGAAGGGTCGACGCCATCGAGACTGAGAGCGTAGGCACGAGCGGCCGTAAGGAGGCGTTTCAGCCAGTCCTCGAAGTTGTTGGTGACCGGCTGTTGGCTCTCGCTCATCGGCAATGGACAGCAGGTCTATTTGTCGGACCGAAGGTCGCGCAAGGCGTCGAACCTCTGCCGAATGAGCGAGCAGTGGGAGAGAAGCTGAGAGCGCATCGTCGCCGAAAGTTCGCTGGAGTCGACGAGTGGAGACGTGTCGGCAACGTCACGGGTGAGTTCGTCAGCTGCGGCCGACGACTCACTGACGTTGAACCCAGAGGATTTTGCGATGCGTAATGCAGAGTCGCGGAACTGCAGGATGCGCTCAACGCGTCGTTGGTCTGTCATGGAACCTCCTTCATGAACCGAGGGCTTCAGAACGGTAGCCGTTTCGGAATAGCCTGTCAGCCAGAGGGGGCGGGCCGGTGGGATAATCTCGGTACATGAAGAGAGGGGCCAGGGCGTAGGCCCCGGCCCCTCTCAGGGTGAGATGACGCGCGGACGTCTACCAGCTGAACGAGATGCTGCCTTGGATGGAGCCGCCGAGCTGGCGGGCCTGCTGCTCGAGGTTGGCACGAATCTGCCACTCGACCTTGGTCTTGGCCTCGGCGCCGGTGCGGCCCGAAGCCTCGATGGTGCACGAGCGGCTGACGCACTGGCGGTTCGAGCAGCGAACCTGGCAGCGCCCGGTAATCCGGTAGCGCTTGTCCTGCTGCGTCTGCTGAGTAAGAGGCTCGACGTCGGCGGTCGGCACCGGGGTGCCCGCGCCGAAGGCGGCCAGGAGAGCGAGAGTCGAAAGAAGGTTCATGTTCGTTCCTTGTGGTTTGGAAGTGGCCCATCCACTTCACCCCCCTCCCCGGTCGCGACGCGGAATCCTGCATCGTGGAGGTGGCAGACGGGAGGTGAACCACCTCCCGGTTGACAGATGCGCCTTGGTCAACGGGTACCGGTGGTTCGGACTGCGCTCCCACGAGTGCTGTGCCAACTTCGCGGAAACACAGCGCGTTCGTGGCCGCCAAGTGAGCCCGGAACCGCGGTGCCGGTCGGCACGAGTCGGGCGCCAGATGGCCGCCAAGCCATCTGCCGCCACGAGTCACATCGAGCGTTGGCTCATGCGGTACCCCGACAGTGGGGAGCTGAAAGTCGCACTCGAGGGTGCATTCGCGCGATTCCGTTTGCCCCCCCCCCTCTGACCCCGAAACCGTGTGGTTGACCCCGTTTCCCGTGAGACAGATGAGGCTCATGAGACAGAGTCGTCGTGTGGTAACCTGCTGGAAACGCGTGTTGTTGCGCACCTTCGGACTGTTTCGCGGGCTCCGTGTCGGACCCGCCAAGTGAAGATGGGGTGCAGGAGGTCGGAGGTTCAAGTCCCTCGCTCTGACCATTCATTTCCTGGCGAATACTCCCTCGCCGAGCGGGCTTACGCCCAGCACCTGGCCGACGGGTCAGCGCGGCTCCCGACGCGAAGGGTCGAAGTTCGACCTTCTATCCATCCCGGAGCACCGCGCATGAGCGAGCAAGGACCCCGACTGCTGCGAACAAAGAACGGTGACGCCTTTTCGTCGTGGAGAGCCTATGTGTCTTTGGCCGACCGTGGTCGGTCAACCCTGATTCTTGCCTAGGTGGGAGTTCTCCCCCATGACCGGTGGGAGAGACCGTGCTACGAGCGAGGTGGAGCGAAGAGTCGCTCCAAGGTCTTGTCGCCCGGGTCGCCCCCGGGTTGCTGCAGGATGCAGAAGTCAGATCGATGCCTGGCTAGCCTGGCTTAACCTGCCGCGGCGAAGGGAATGGTCTCATCAACCATCATTGATCGATCGCACTTTGCGCGTGCTACGTCGAGAGGCGTTCGGTACGTGCAAGGGTGGCTGCTAGAAGTAATCCAGCCGTTGAAGTTCCGTTGTTCACTTGCCCTAGGAGGCTCATCGTGTCTGCGCCTGTTTGTTTCGGTGAGGCATCGGGCCTCGCCACCAGGCAGTTTTCCCCGAGCAACTTCGTGTTGAGTAGTCTCTAGCTTCTAACCCATGGGAAGAGCTGATGGCGCTGGGGGATCGCGGGCGACTGGGACATGCTCTTGTCGAGGTGGCGGGTGAGAACTTGCCAACCCGAAAGAGTCGCTACGTGTGAATTCGGTGAGGCGAACCCTGTACGGGCGAGCCGAATCCATCAAGGGGGTTCGCGTCCTGCAGCCAAGCAGGATCGTTCAACCTTCGCCGGTGTCGGGAGCTCGGATGCGGTGACGTATCCGACCGGGGTGTGACATCTCCGGAGACCACGCCGAAAGGCTGGCTGTGAAAAGCTCAACGATGAAAGGGGCGGAAGCCCTTACCGGTCAGAGTTGTGAGAGAGGATGCCGAACTGTGAACGCGGCTTGCTGATGGGTAGGGGGTAGCTTCTGCAGTCTGACCCCAGAAATCTCGGGCGTGCGACACGCTCGAGCAAACGGCGCTGCGCCGGGAGGTGTGGTCGCACAGCAAGGCGCCCGCGGGTCCCATTCCCGCTAGCGACCTGAATCACAACTTGACGCGCGTAGATAACCAGGGAACCACTCAGGCCGCCGCGGGTGATGTCGCGGTGCCCGGTTTGTCAGTCGGGTGTTTCAAACGCCAGAGTGGGGGAGCGAGGAGCGAGTAGAAGTGAGTGCTCAAGCTCGAGCGCTCAGCGGTGCTGGTTCTGAAGAGAGCCACATGGCCCCGACCTCGTTGGGGCGTGCGCGGCAAGGCAGTCGCGGTCCGTTTCGGCCTCGAGGTGGTTCCCCGGGGCGATTGAACAACGAAAGCTCTGAGGTGCAGGAAGCGGCCCATCCCGGCCGTTTCCTTGACTTGTCTGAACTGTAGTGACTTGGGTGCGGCGCCTCGGCTAGCTCGGAGGCGGGAGCCTCCGGTTGGCGGGGCGGCGGCAGCGGTGAGCGCAGAAGGTCTGTGCCATCGCGACTCGATGGAGGTCCGCTTGGGCCCGGTGATGTACTGAACGGTTGTATACTTGCGCTCGCTGCGTTCTGGACTGTGGTCCGCGCGGCAGCGCCAGATCTGTTGGCTCTGGAGAGGAGCGCCTGCTCTGTGCTGAGGAGGAGCATTCTGCGGGCGGCTCTCTGGAGGAGGTTTGCGGGCTTGTGGGCGTGCCTTGGATCAAACGCTCACCTATCGCGATCGGAGGAAGAGTGGGGAGAATCTACCGCTGTGAAGCCGTTTCAGTTGAGGCGTTCGTTCAACAGCTTGCGTGCGCCTGCGTGCGCCATGGCTACTGGAACTACGTTCGAGGGGAGGTTCCCGCACGGAAGGACCCTCGGGCACTGGATGAGAAGTTCATCGCTCGCTACGAGCTCGCCATCTCGCCGAGCACGCGCTACAGGCGGAAGAAGGAAGGCGTCGCGAGCGTGCAGTACCTGCGACTTGGGCGAGAATGGGTGCTTGTTGCGACGAAGGGCGAGCACCGGTTCTACGAGGACCATCCACCGAGGATGGTTCGCGTGAGGGGAGGTGGTCGCTCGCGGCTCAAGTCGATTCCCCAGGTGCGCTCGATGAGAACGCATCCGTTTCGTTTTCACGGCTACAGCGTGAGTGTGAAGCGTGATCGAGAGGGTCGACTCAGGACTTCGGTGCGGATTCACCCAGAGGAGTACAGGCGTCTGAAGGTGGGTCTCATGGCTCGGGCGACTGTTGTCGGTGTTGGCTGGATCGAGGCATGGTTTCGGGAACTCTGGTTTGCTCCCTACGCGCCCATTCGGAGCCAGGTGCTGTCTCTGCACCGGCAGGTGAACTTTGAGCGAAAGCTCGTGGGGCTTCCCGTGGTGCCGCGCTCGTGTGTGCGGTTAGTGAGGCGATCGGTTCCGGTGTTCGTGAAACCGGTTGACGAGGACGGGCGGGGCATGCAACGGTGCCGCATGGTTGACCCTGAGCAATGTCGTAGCCGAGAGCTGTTTCGTCTCGGGAGAGTCATAGCGACTCACGGTGTCCTTGCGCTCGTCAGTGAGGAGGAGGTCGCTGTTGCCGTCAATCGGCACTTGAGTGGCGATTGGGGTGATGTCTGCGCTGAGGATCGGCAGGCAAACGAGCATGCGCTTCGGCGTGGGGCGCGGCTGCTGTCGACCTATCATCTACGGAGCCTTGATGCGGACGAGCGCGTGAAGGTCTACATTATCACCGAGGCGGATCGATCCTGCACGACAGTGCTCCTGCCGGCCGAGTAATAGTTTTGTGGAGGGCAAGCGTTGAGGAAGTGTAGTGGATGCGGCTTGCCGCGCGCGATCGCGACGAAGGAGTGCCGTGTCTGCGGGGCGCGTTTCGCCCTGGAACCAGGACCGTTCTGTGTGCTGGCTGGAGGAGTATTATCGTGGGTGGCTGCGTTCCTGCTTGGCTAGCGACAAGTGGTGAAACTCACGTGCTCGGCACGTGCCAGGGTCTAGCCGGAAGTGATTGGGGGGGGCATGAGCGAGTGCGAACTCAAAGGCGCACCCTCTGAATAGTGGGTGCAATCACAGCAGATGGTGGGCTAGGTGTTATCGAGCGCGAAGGTCTGCTTGTCGATGACGTCAGCGCGCACTCTCAGGGTCACTGAAGCATTTGGGTAACAACCATTAGAGACTCTGGAATCATCATGATCAAAACAAAAACTACAGCAAAGCATGATCGAATGGATACCGGTTGTCTTTGGGGCTCTTGCGCTCATTGCAGCAGCAATGATTAGAGTTGCCCCTCACTACTTTCCGAATGCCGTGCGCGGTGCCGGAGTGATCCGTCGAATATCCAACAAGAGTCTTCTGGAAGACCTATCCGGGGCATGGGAGGGTGCGTACGTCCAAAATGCGGGCCGGAAAGATCGGCTCGTTGTGCCGGCAGTGATTCACTGGTCCCGCGTGCGTGGTCGCCTGGAGGGTGAGATGCAGTTGCAGAGTTCGCTGAAGAGCCGAGACGTGCTGCGGTGTGTAGCGTGCTTGGTGGATCCAGGTGTCGTCCTGGTGGAGGTGGCGAACACTGCGAGATCGCGAAAGCAAAACGGTGTGTGTCTTCTTGAGCCTCTCAACGCTAATGAAGAGTTGAGGGGCGCGCTCTGCGGTTATGGCGAGTTCTCTGAGTCGGTGGTTCGTGGAGAGCTGACACTAAAAAAGATGAAGCCGAAGTCACTCGCCAAGTGATGTGGGCGGCGCGTGATCTAACTGATCTTGGACTTTGAACCTTCTTTCCAAGCCTCCAGCAGTAAAGGGAATCCGATTACGCAGCAAGGCGTCGCGACGGTGCAGAAGAGAATTACGGAAACCTCAAGTATGGTAGTCATAGAACCTCCATGGTTTGCGAGCCGCCCACGGCGGTAATGTACTTCATGTCAGCTTAATCAGCAAGTTGGAGCAGGGCTACCAGTGGTCGTTACGCCTATGAGTTGTGGCTTCCCCAAACATCGAGAATAATACTCCAAGATAAGTAACGGTCACCCGGTGGGCGTCCCCCGCCGCTCAGTTGCATCAGAACATAAAAGTAGTTATGTTACTGTCGTGGAGGGGATAGGGGACTCGCGCGGGGGCGCTGTTCGGGGCCCTTCGGGACCACGCTCTTGGAGGAGTTCGAGATGGCAGACTTCGAGTGGCTGCGCTTCCAGCCAACGTTCGATGAGGGGGTCGGCGCTCACTTTGTCGACGGCAGGGCGGTCAGAGATGGCGATGCACTGCAGCTGAGAGTTCGCGATGGCCACTGGGCGCGCGTCATCTACCTCCGGAAGTCCCACACGAGGCGCGGTGCAAACACTCAGTCTGCTGCTCGCCGACGATTCGGATGCGACGATGACCCTGCATCTGTCCATGCAGCTTCGTTGGCCCGCTATCTCGGACGCGGCATGACGCGAGCACCCTTTGCCATCGAATTCAGTGAGGACCGGACGACGGTTCGAATCAACGGAACCGCTTTCGCTGACGAGGCACCGGTTCGAATCCGGATTGGCGACGAGTGGTTTGATGGAGAGCTGCAGCTCTGGAGGAGCGCTCCCACTGTGTTTGCCCCAGCATTCGGCCACGTCCACCTGCGGGACGCAGCGCATTCGACTTGCATCGTTGACGCGCTCGCACCAGCGCTCGGCGCCGGTTCGTTGGATATGGTGGAGATGGAGGGCAGATGAGACTCGTGGTGATGGCTAGGCAGCCTGTTCTTCGAGCTTGTCGACTCGTTTCTCGACGCGACCGAGCTGCTCTCGCATGGAGAGGTACTCTTGCTCGCGTTTTCCGTCTCGCTGCGCGAAGCCTTCGAGAGCATCCAGGACTTGGTCCAGGCGGGCGTCGACGCGCTCGAAACGAGCATCCACTTGCGCAAACCTCGACTCGAAGTGCTCAAAGAAGCGCTCGAAACGATTATCGACTTCTTCGAATCGCTTGTCGACTTGCTCAAAGCGCTTGTCAACTTGCTCGAACCGCTTGTCGATGGCCTCGAACTTCGGCTCCAACTCCTGCTTTACGAGGCTTCCTATTGCCTGAATGTCTTCTGCTGAAAGCGCCATCCCTCGGAGGTACCACGAATGGCTGACGAAGAGCAAGCGAAGTCGGCGAGTCTCCCCGCCCTCACCTCACGCGACCAGCGAGAGCTCTCGCAGCTTGGCGTTGATACTCTTCCTGTCCTCGTTCAGCGCGAGGGTCCCAAGGGCTGGCGAGCGTTCCTCGATTTCTTCCTTGGGACGGACGTTGCTCGCAACCTGAACACCCAAGCTGCTTATCGGCGTGCGGTTTGTGAGTTCCTTGAGCTCTGCGAGGGCTCAGGCGTTTACGAACTTAGACACATCGAGGCGTCAGTTGTCGGCAGCTACATCGCCTACCTTGGACGCCCCAAGAGCGACGGTGGTCGCGGTCTCAGCAAGGCGTCTGTGAAGCTCAAGCTCGCGGGCATTCGCAAGTTCTTCAACTTCCTTGTCGTCGAGCAGGTGCTTCCGAGGAGTCCTGCCACATCGGTCGCGGGGCCGAAGCTCAAGACCACCAAGGGAAAGACTCGTGTGCTCTTGCGAGAGGAGCTCCAGAAGCTCCTCGACAGCATTGACCGCACGACCATCATCGGGAAGCGCGACTACGCGTGGCTCACTCTAGCGGCATCCTCTTGGTGTCGTGTCGGTGCTCTCGCGAAGCTCCGCGTGCGCGACTACGAGCACTCTGGTAAGCGGTCCTTTCTTCACGTCGAAGAGAAGGGTGGGAAGGTCGACCGGATGCCGGTTCACCACAAGGCTCAGGAGGCACTTGACGCCTACCTCGAGGCGGCTGGGCTGGAAGAGGGCGATTCCCCCATCTTTCAGTCTGTCTCTCGGCAGGGCTCGCTCACCGGGCGAGTGCTCCATCGTTCGAAAGTGTTCGAGATGGTGCGGCGACGGGCGCGGCAGGCGGGCGTCCCCGAGAACATCTCGTGTCACACGTTCCGCGGAACCGGCATTACGCTCTTTCTGCAGGCGGGGGGTAAACTTGAGCGCGCACAGGCCATCGCGCATCACGCGGACTCCCGCACTACAAAGATATACGACCACTCTGAGGACGGCATCACGCTCGAAGACATCGAACTCGTGCAGTTCTGAACGAGTCTGTCGCATCTCAACGCGGTTCCAACGCGAGATCCTTGCTGAGATGAAGGAGGCCCTGCTCCGCGAGCGGGTCGATGCAGGCGAAGAGCTCGATCTTGAGCACAACTGGTTGGGTCGAGGTGTCGACGCCGAGGTGGCTTTAAGCTCTTCCAGTTACAAGAAGCTCGGCTCTCGTGCGGACTCGGACGCGAGGCTGGTGATATCGAGCAAGCAGTAGACAGTCTGAATGGTCGTGTGCTCTGTGACCTTCGAGAATGGTGGCTCGTAGGCGGCGGTGCCCAGGGTGATGCGGAGGCCTACGAGTGACCATGGTATGGGACTAGCGCTTCTTGCCAGGCGAGTGGGCAGTGCGAGACGCGTTGGCGGCCCGCTGTCTTCTGGTGTCGTGGTTGGAGGTCGGCTCGCGATGGCTCGGCGTTGCTCTCGAGGCTTGGAGGCATTCTCGGAGCCGTGCGCTTTCAGGTTCAACTCAGGCAACCTTCTTCTCGAGCTCGGCGAGCTGATGCCGGATGACGAGGTTCTCTTGCTCGCGAGTTTCGTTCTCTTTGAACAGCGCGTCGAAGTTTTGGTCCACCTGGTCAAAGCGGCGATCGATCGCCTCGAAACGTGGAGTGGTCACGTGCTCAACCTCTTCGCGGATAAGCACGCGGAGAGCTTCAATGTCTGCGTGTGTCAATGCCATACCCGAGTCTTGCACGGATCAGTTGAGGAGGGCAAATCAGGGCCGGCTCCCTGGGGCTGAGCGGGTCGGAGTGAGCCCGCTGCGGGCAAGGTGCGGGAGTCCGTTCCAGGAAACCTGATGTCTCGTTAACCGCACGGCGACTCATCTCGCGTCGTATCCGACTTCTCGGCTAGCTGTCGGTGGTGGAGACCAGACGTGACCGTCTCGTCCCACCACTTCTCGCCTTGTCGTTCGAGGATTTCTTCGACGTCTCGGAGCAAGCCCTTGTGGGACTTGACGAGTTGCGACTCGTGCTTGCCAAGCCAAGCCAAGCCAAGCCGGGCCATGGGCGGAGTTCGCCCCGCGCGCATCGATGAATCCAGGGCAGTGGCAGCATCGCAGATCCTGTCGACGACATCGACGTAGGCGCCGGTAGACATCTCGTTGCCTTCTCGTTGCGCCTCAAGCTGCTTGATGCCAGCGCAAAGCTCGGCCAGAGCGGCGTTGACGTTCATCATGCTGGTCTCCAAGCGAGGGTCTGTAGGCCATCTAGCATGCTGTAGTAGCGGTCGCTTCGACTCACGATGACGGCATCGAGAAGCTCGATTCCGAGGAGCTCGCCTGCTTCCCGAAGTCGTCGAGCGGTCACGTCGTCCTCTGCTGAGGGCTGCGGATCTCCCGATGGGTGGTTGTGAGCAACGATGAGCGCCGCGGCGTTGGCCAGAATCGCTCCCTTGAACACTTCGCGCGGGTGCACGAGGGTCTGGGTCGCGGTTCCGATCGAGACCGTGTGAACGTGCGTCAACAAGTGGCGAGCGTTCAGGTACAGAGCGACGAAGTGCTCGCGGTCCCGCTCGCCGATGAGCTCTCGGACGACCGGAATGACGTCGGCCGAGCACCTGAGGGGTTCGGTAGATGACAGCTGTGAGTTTGCAGCTAGTCGAATATCGAGCCCTCTGATGGCTGGGGACGCAAACGGGGAGCGGCTGGCCTTCATCGAAGGACTCCGCATAGTTGCCGTGTGCTCTTGTGGGAGTGCTGCGCTTCGGTTCTAGGCATTGGGTTTCCTTTTGGTTCGTGGGGATCGCACTCCGCCTCGACTGTGGGCTTGGTGGAGTGCGATCCCTGCGAACTTCGGGCAAGCGCAGCGGGGTGTGCGCAAGACTACGCAGCAAAACCTTTGTGGTACGGACTACCCGTTACGGTGTTGAGAGAGAGCGTTGCCGGCAGGCTTGCACGGTCGAACTCCCAACGCAACGGATGGAGTCCCACGACCGAAACTCACGATGACGATCAAAGTGTTGTGAGCTTCCGTCTTGGTTCCGCTTTCGTTTGGAGCCGCCGTCGGCCTGGGTCTTCAGCTTGAAGAGCACCCAGGCCAAGGTTGCAGATCTGCACTTCCCTCCCCTTCCCTGCTTTCGGTGGTGAGCCGGAGGCTGGGTCTTCCGCTTTGTCCGTTCTCGTTCGGGCGCGGCTACCTCGGCCGCTGGGGCGAGAACTGTGACGGCCGGTTAGCGGAGCGCTCCGAAGGAAGCCGGCCGGCGCTGTTCTTGACCCCGGCCGGAGGCAGGCCTGACATCCGTCACCGTTTTCTCGAGTGCTTCGAGATTGGTGCTGGTTTGAGCACGCGTCGAATGGCTTCTGCCGGGGCGACACCTTCGCTCACTGGGTCGGCACTAAAGATACGCAGGAGCTCTAGGTAGCCTTGCCCCCAGAGAACGGCTTCGGCTTCGCTCAGTGGTTCACCGAGTAGCTCCTTCTTCGACATTCGATAGTACGGGCGGAGCTTCTCTTCAGCGAGTCTCTCGACTTCCCGTTGGCCTGAGGCGTTCGACGGACGGCCACGTGTCGTGAGGCGATGGCGCCGCCCGCGGATTGCTTCAAGCCGCTTCGCGACTCGGTTCACCAAGACATGCTGCGCCTGCACCCTGATGTGTTCAGGGTTCCCCTTCTCTAACTCCCGAGTGACAAGACCGTAGTAATCAACGTCGCCGATGAACTCCTTGAGATCGTAGCCATGGAGTGGGTGCTCTTGCTGTCGGTTGAGGCAGAGCCGCGGATCGAGCACGAGAGTGACCTGCCCGGATGAGGTGTCGATCTTGATGAGATCGTTCAGGGCGAGCTTCGGTCGCTCGGGTGTCACAGGTTCCGTCAGCGCTTCTTCGAGAAACGGTGTCGCGGCCTGCATGATCCAGTCGAGAGCACGCTGCTGTTGCGCCGCGATCGACTCCGGGTCCGACGTCGAGTGGATGTCTCGAGCCAAGCGGATCTGCGCCTCCGGGATGCTCGTCTTGCCGCGCATCCACGAGTCGGCGAGCTGCTTCGCTGCGTCAGCTGCCCCGCGCCTCGCCCGCCTCTTGGTGGGCTGGAAGAAGGCGGCGTGCAGGTATTGAATCGCTGGGTCTGTGCCGTTGGGGACGCGGCGTGACCTGAGAAGGGGGATGCGAGAGAGTGGTAGCCCACTCAGTGGCGCTAGCCTTGCGGCAAGCGAGTCTCGGCGCTCGCCGATGCGCTTGGTCCATCCTGCCGCCGTGCGCTCTGCTCTAGCGAGATCTGCTCCACCGAGCAGTTGTGCGCGGGAGATGAGTTCGTCTCCTTTTCGCCGCGCTTCCGCAAGTTGCTCTTCGGCTCGGTTCAGCAGCGCTCGCGCCTTCCCAGTCTGGGTGACCAGTCGATGGTGAAGCGTGACGATGAGGACATAGCAGGCTTCGAACTGATCCCGGGGCGTTTCGTCGCCATCCTGAACGAAGGGGCGGTGCTCAGTAATGAGTGTGTTCAGACGAGTCAGGCTCTGCAGGTCGAAACCGGGAGCGAGGCGAATCGAGAAGATCTTGGGAGAAGGGGCAACAACGAGAACTCGCGGACTTGTTGGCTCTTGAAGTCGGGCCTCTCCTGAGGCGACCGCGAGCGCTAGGAAGACGTGCAAGTAGATAGCGATAGATCGGTTCATGTCGGATGCTCCAGTGGACAAAGTCGTCTGGGGGTTACTTGCCGGTTCCCCAAGGCCCGGTTGTTCGCTGAGGGCGAATGGCCTTGCTTCGGAGCGCTGTCTGCTCGGCCCGTAGTGCGGCTGAGATCGCGGCCGATAGCTTGTTGAGGCTTGCCGTCTGTGCTTCGAGGCTCTCGACCGCAGACGCTGCACGGCGTTCGAGCTCTGTGAGGGCAGTTTGTTTCTTCGCCGGTAAGGGTTCACCGAGGAGTGCGGCCGCCTTGATCTGGATGAGATCGATGGTCAGCGCGCCCTGAAACGGAAGCGGCACTTCGAAGCGCCGCGGGATGCGCTTGGCTTGTTCGGCTAGTTCTGGAGCTCCGCTTGGAAGGCGTTGGCTAGGGCGAGCGATGCCCACCATGTCGTGTGGGGTCGGATCCGCGAGCTGCCGGAGAGCCCGTAGCGGTGCGGCGTTTCCTTCCTTGGCAAGCCGCTCGCACATGCGCCTTACCCTTGGGCTCTCGATGTCAGGTAGTCGCGGACGCGCCTGCTCAAGAGCATCCTTGTCTACGAATACGAGCTCGCGGTTTTTCGGATGGGCGAGCACGAGTGTGTCCTCTTCGGCGCCGACGGCGCTCAGCTCTGTGGCATTCCCAGCCGGGCTCGTGCCGATTCCGAAGACCTGATTGTCCTCTTCGAGTGGGAAGAATCCCGTCTCAAAAAGCAGCGCCAAGTCGCCGCCCACGGCGCGCGCGAGTGACGCGTCTTGGATGTAGCTTTCAAGCTCTGTGAGGCGCGACAAGTAGCGCTCGACCGACTCGAGCTGTTCCACCAGGTTCGGTTGGGGCGTGACTGGTTGCTCGATTGCTTCCTGAGCGGGGGCCTCTGTGGGGGCTTGGGCAGGAGCTGTCTTTGGCTCTGTCTTCTGGGGCAGTTGCTGCTGCAGCTTTTCGGGAGCGGCGAACTGCGCAGGGGCTGGAACGCGCTCGGGTTCTGGCGCAACTCCGACGGCGCGAAGGAAAAAGGGTGCGACGAGGATGAGAGCAAGGAGGAGGAGCACCGGGGCGAAGCGGATGATGAGGCCCGCTGCTATCCCCGAAGCGACAGCTACCCCGAGCCCCTGAGCTGCAGATGCACCCTGCAGGGTGGAGAGTGCGTAGCCTGCAACTGCGCTGAAGAAGGGGACCGTTCCTTTGACCCTTCCCCACTCTGCCCTAGCGAGGTTTCGCCACGGCAGAAGCCGGTCGCGGAACGTGGCAGAGTGCGTGGCTTGGTTGAGCGTCAGGATTGCGCGTCGGGGGGAGCGGAAAACGGTTCTGCTCCAGCCTCCAATGAATGAGAGCAGGTCGCCGACGTCTCGCCTGAGTGCGCGAAGCATCTGTCGAGAGCGAGTTTGCTTCAGGGTCTCAGTCATCTGCCCTTCCGCTGGTGGGTAGCCATAGGTCTTTTCTGGCGCGCTTTCGGTCATCCGTTGGGCTGGATTGGCGACGAAGTGCTGGTAGCCCCAGCCGCTTCATGTCTTCCCCGTTCCAGAGCGGCAGCACGAGCTGCGCTGGGTCAATTGGTGACTCTCGGGAGTCGACTACTGGCGCGAACTCACTCGGAGGGGTTACCCCCTTCCACACGGCGCCGTCTGGCCCAACGAAGTAGCCTATGAGCGGCGTCTCTCTACTTGGCTTGGGCAGGTTCAGGAACTCTGCGTCCATCACGATCGGGCGAAGGCGATTCTCCTCAGACGAGCTCGAAGAACTCGTTGCCGACATCCCTGTCGTCGATTCGCCGAAGGCGGACTTCCATTCCCTTGCTTCTTGGTAGCCCACGCAGCGTTCGAAGTGCTTGGCCGTTTCGGGAGAAGCCGTGCCAAAGTAGGCAGAGAGTCGGGGGCTCTCGACGATCGACGTCACCAGGTGCTGGTCCCGGTCGTAGGACGCGATCATGTGCGCCTTGCTCTGATACCCGATGACAGTGGCAACGCCCTTGGAGCGCCCGGCATTGAGCAGTCGACGGGCGTCCCACCCACCAAGGAGTGGAAGTTCGTCGGCGAAGACGAAGGTGCGCGGCCACTGGGGGTGCTCGCCTTCGCTCAAAAGATGTGACTCAAGGAGCCCGAAGAAGGTTCGGAACACCTGACGGGAGGCTGCGTCGTAGAGCGGTTTGAAGCCAACTACGATCGTTTCTGGTGACTTCCCGGCGAGCCACGACTTGATCGATACGCGCCTCTCTTCGTCTTGCCACGCAAGCCACCACGAGGCTGCAGCGGCTTCAACCTGCCGGACGGCGACTGCGAATGTCGAGATGGCGCCGAGTGCACCTTCCGTGGATCGCGAGAAGAACTCGTCGGCAAGCGGCTTCGTGTCTGCGAGCGACTCAAGCACGTGCTTCAGGTGGTCCTTGTCGGAAGCAAGAACGACGTCTCTCCAAGTCCACTTACCGGGTGCCGTGCGGTTGAAGACCTGAAGAACCCCGCGAAGGAGTCGTCGCGCAGCTTCTGGGAACCACGGGTTTCGCATCGCCCGGTCTGGCACGATGGCGAGTGTGAGTGCGTCCCAGTCCGGAGGGTTTACGCAGTCGGCCGCGATGTCCCAGCATGACGTGTTGCCGGCCTCAAAAGGGGCTAAGTGGCTTAGCCTTCCGTCGAATTGGCGCGAGACTCTGGCGAGGGCGTCGCCCTTGACGTCAAGGACGACCAAGCGCTTTGCTCGGATGGCGTTGGAGGAAAGGATGTCGCGCGCTGCGGCGTCGATGAGCGGAGCGATGGTCAGGCTCTTGCCGGAGCCCGTCGCTCCTGCGACGCATACTCCGTCAAGCATGTGGCGCCCCGAGAAGGGAACGCCCCCGAAGTGAGCAAGCGCCCGGTCTCCGGATGACTCGAGTGAGCGCGCGAAGTGTTCGGCGACGGTGGCCTGCGGGAGAAGCCGCCTGCCTCGGATCGGTTCCGGCTCGCTCGCTTCGGGTTCAGCGCGGAGGGCGCCGTAGAGGCCGCTAAGCCACGCCGCAAGGCAACAGACGATGCCGACACCGACCGCGAGAGCGACGTCGTTCATAGCTGTCGGGAGGTCATGGCTTGCGTGGATCCCGCCCCTTTCCGGTAGCGCGATCCGGAGACCGTAGGAATCCCCTGAGCTGCAATGGACCCTCTGAATAGGGGGTAGCTCGCAATCAACAGCGGGTAGCCCCGAGTTCGCAGCCGTGCCTACGAGAATGCGGGTTGCAGCGGATGAGGTTCCTGCCCAGGCGCTGGGCGCATCTGCGCGGGGCAGTGTGGTGCCGCGCGATGCGAGGTCTGGTTCATGGCCGCCTCGGCGTTCAGGTGTCCGGAAAAGGCCCTGAGATTTTGGTCTACGTCCGCGGAGCCCGAGCCTGCTTGAGCCAGTCGGAGATCGCGTCCTGGTGCTCTTCGGGGAGTAGGTTCCGGAGCAGGATCTCCGCCGTCTGTCGCTGCTCGGTGAGCAGGTCGCGCTCTAGCGATTCGATCTTGGCCGCAAGCGCATCGATGCTCGGGATGACGATTTCCGTGATCGCGCGTTCAAGCGTTTCGAGGCGCTCGGGTCCCTTCCCTGCTCCGTCCTCCGAATGCTTTAGCAGTTGCTGCAAGGCTTCTTCCACCCGCTTACTGCTCTCGGTTGGAGCCGCCATGAGCTGGGCGCGAAGCACTTCGGACACACTCGAGTGAGATAGCTTCGCGCGCTCCTTTAGGTCGTTGACCATCTCGGCAGGCAGCCGGACGCTCACTCGTTCTTGGACCTTCGCCACGACGCCCTCCTTAGCACTCACGGGTATCGGTTTGCAAGTCGGGTGCGGCAGTGAAGCGCTGTCACATGTGGCAAACGATCGGATGCGCTTCGACCTCGGGCTCGTTGTCTGTTGGTGGCGGCGTCGAGCGGGTCTCGAGGCGTTCATGGTCATCGATCGCGAGTGTCTGTCTGGGCGTGCCGGCGATGACGATTCTTGCGCCGTGGCGTCTCGCCGCAGCCAGGATCGCATCCACCTGTTCGCTGAGGAGATTGTCTGCCTCGATCACGACGAGTGTTTTCCGGTCGAGGAACTGCCATCCAAAGAGAGGTCGGTTAACAACGATTCGGCGAAGCGGGGCGAGCTTGTTCGGGCGGTAGATGGCCGAGCGGAGGCCGCCGTGGCGACGTTTCCTCCCATTGGAGTCACTGATCACCTCGCCTGTGAGGTTGAAGCGGAGAGCTTGAGCGAGGCCTCGCCTGGGCAAGAGACGATCTACTACCACGTGACCCGACCAGGCCCGCACTCCGAGTCGATAGAGCGCTCGGGCGCGAGCTGCCGAAGTCACCACGTAGCAACGGAGCGACGACTTCTTGTGGATACTTGAGAGGGCCCGCAGTTGCTGGTCTGTCAGTGCGCGCGGGATCTCCGTCCTTCCGCGACCCAGCGCGATGCGCAGAACTCGGGACCGTTCGCAGGCGCTCATGCCTCTGAAGCGTAGCGACTCGAGCAGCGCGATCGGTGCCGACGGGAGTGCAGGCGTGAGCGCCTTGATGCCGGAGATTACTCTTCGAATCACGTTCTGTTCGCGACCGAGCGAGGCCACGTTGTTGGGCCTTCTTACCTCCGGCTTGGTCTTCGCTTTCTCGGAGTCACACTGCTCGGCCTTTTTGCGGCTCTGTGCCGGCTTGGGCTCAGGGCACGTGAGCGGCAACGTCTCGGGCAAGCGGCCAACAAGCTGCTTGTGCCACGCTGAGAAGAGTTCGCCGCTACTCAAGAGTTGCCTCTCCTTCCCCTTCCTCGTGGAGAGCGCCACGACCGCAGCCTCTTTCCCAGACGAGTAGCCAGCCTCCACGATCTGCCGACGCCGCGTCGATAGTTCAGCGATCAGGTCCGCACCGACGCCTTCGATCTCCCAGAACGAGTGCTTGCCGGGGCGATTCCGAATGGCGACGCCGAGCTCGGTCAGGACCGAGTTGGCAAGCTCAAGTCGGTACTGGGCGCCGAGTTTGTGCTTCAGGCCACGGCGGAACAAGACCCGGCCGTCGAGAGCGCGATACCGACCGTCTGTTCCGCGGATCACGTTCGCCAGAACGTAGTGTGAGTGGACCGCTGGCTCGAGTTCACGGCTCAGCCAGTGGTCGAATCGCGCGAACGTGAGTCCGGTTCCGCGGATCTGCCCTACTCCCCCGTGACCGGTTCGTGCCACCGACGCAAGCTCTTCGAGCCGCGCGAGTGACGCTTCTGCTGCCCGGTGGTGAGCGTCAAGGATCCGTTCCCTGAGTTCGGGCGACGCGGCGAAGAACCAGATGCTGAGACTCTTCGGCATCGAGAAGCACAGATCGAAGCCGGGGCGACGCGCCCGAGCGCCGTGGAGCCAACCGGCGTTCTCGACTAGCCGAGCGCCATGTGCCGGATGGAACCCAGCGAGAAGTTGCGCGAAGTCCGCGGAGTTCACCCGGCCCGAGAGCCCGAGCAAAGGCGCCCCACTCCCGATCCACTCCCCCGGCTCGGTCCCCTCGTAGTAGCCGTCCTTCGCAAGCTCGGTGTAGTAGCCGATGTTCGCCGGAGAGACTTTGCCGATGGAGAGCATGCTGAACTTCGATGTCGCCGTGGCCGAAACGAGCGCCGCCCAACCCGCGGGCCCCGCTTTCGACACACCCCGATCTAGCACCAACCCACCCCCCAGCAACGCTCCACACCTGTGCACCGCGCTGAATCGCGCGGTGCGGACAAGTTCGGTTGAGAAAGCCCTAAGTCGCCATTTCGGCTAGCGGGGACACGGTCGACAGGCCGTCTGACGACGGACGTCTGCGAGCTTGGAGGTCGTTGCAACGCAGGGTCTTACGGCGTCGACAAGTTCGGAGTTCGGGGCGGCTTCGGAAGCGGAACACGGGCGCCGTTTCTGCGATCTCACTTCATGGACCTCGGGCCTTGGCCCACCGATGACCGCCGTGAAGAACGAGCCTGACAACCAAGAGCTGCTAGGTGCAGACGACCAGGATGGTCGCCTCGACCTCGTGCCGCTCGAGGACTTCGCGGGCGAACTCGGCGTAAGGCCGGAGATGCTCCGAAGGCTCTGGCTGAGTCAGGTCGGGGCGCCGCAGCTCTACCGGCTGAAGAGAGGCTTCTACCTCGTCTCGCGGCGCGAGGCTGTTCGTTTCATCGAGTCCCGAGCCGTGCCAACCGCCGAACAGCGGATGGCCGTGCGGTCCGTCATTCGGCGCGTGGCACTGGAGGGCTCGCGGGCGGGTCGGGCCGGCCCGAAGCGTGGAGGCCGTCGGTAGATGACTGGCTTCCTCGTTCACTTCGATGCCGCCCGGGCAGCGCTTGAGAGCGCTGTTCGCGTGGATGAGGTGAAGGCCATCCGCGATAAGGCTCAAGCGGCTCAGGCGTACGCGAGGCAGGCGAAGCTCTCGCTCGTGATGCAGAACCAGTGCGCTGAGATTCGACTTCGCGCAGAGCGCAAGTTGGGGGAGCTTCTCAGCAAGACGATCCGGCACGAGGGTGGCCGCCCGAAACGGTCCCGGGCCGGGACCGTTTCCAAGGAGACTCTCGGCTCTCTTGGGGTCGGAAAGAACCAGAGCGCGCGTTGGCAGCGGGTTGCTGCAGTTCCCGAGAGAACGTTCAAGAGCTACCTGAGCAAGGCATTTGAGGATGGCGACGGCGAAGAGGTGACGACCGCTGGGCTATTGCGCTTTGCGGGCCGTCGAGCCGCGGTGTCGGCGATGGCGAGTTCGGAGACCTACGAGTGGTACACGCCAGGTAGGTATGTCCATGCGGCACGGTTTGCGATGGGGGGCATCGACCTGGATCCCGCGTCCTCCGCTGAGGCGAACAAGACCGTAAAGGCGGCGCGCTTCCTCTCGGTCGAAGAGGGTGGTCTTGAGCAGGTCTGGGCAGGTCGGGTGTGGCTCAACCCGCCCTACGGTCGCTCAGGCGACTCCGAGAGTAACCAGGCAGTGTGGTCCTCTTCGCTTGGCGACCGGGTCGATCGCCGTGAGGTTGACCAGGCGGTCCTGCTTGTGAACGCAGCGACGTCAGCCAAGTGGTTCCAACCGCTTTGGGAGCGGGTAATTTGTTTCGTAGATCACCGGATTCGCTTCGAACGACCCGGAGGGGAGCCGGGTCCGCAGCCGACGCACGGCAATGTGTTCGTCTACTTTGGTGAGAAGGCGAGTTCCTTTGCAGAGCAGTTCTCGGAGTTCGGTCGGATCGTCAAGCCTGCCGCCGGGTGCTCGGTTGGGTTTCGTAAGGCCTAAGCTGATGCTTCGCCTTCGCTTCTCAGTCGCTGACTACGGCGTTCAGCTGCTGCACGCGCCAACTCCGGTTGCTCGCCCAGGTACTTCTGCGTAGTCGTGAGTTGGGAATGGCCCAGTTGAGACTGGATGGTTCGAAGGTCCGAGCCGTCCGCCATGTCTGTGGCAAACGTTCTTCTCAGTGCTCGGGCGCTGAATCCCGGCAGGTCGAGTTTCTTCGACCAGCGCTTGAGGATGGTGGAAAGCGAGGACGGCGCGATGATTGGCCCGTCTACTGCTCGCCCAAGCAGCCGGCGGACGATCGGCGCATCCTGTTCGTGGAACGCGACTCGTCGCACGCCTCCCCTCTTCCCCTGCACGCGGATGGCTCCGCCGCCGCGTTCTGTGTCGAACTCGACATCACCTTGTCGGAGACGCGAGAGTTCGAAGCTCCGTAGGCCCGTGACGGCGAGGAATACGATGAGGTCGGCGTGGAACTCAGCGGCCGGGTTCCCGGACTCACGAATCGATGCTTCCGCCTTGGCGATCTGGCGCATCGTGAAGAACGGTCGGTCTGGCTGCTTCTCTTCGGGCCAATCGACGCCGTGCGGGTCGGACTTGGTCCGCTTGCGGGCAGGGTTTCTGTCAGGAGGGAAGCCGCCGACGGCAAGGACTCGGTGCAGGACTCTGAGGTCTTGCCTGATCCCGTTCGCTCCGAGCTTATCGCGGGTGCGCCTGCTGCGGATGAGAGCTCGCACGTCGTCGGCCGTCACCTGAGCTACCAGGGCCTCAGGGTCGATGAAGTCGGACCAGATTCGAAAGCGGGTGCGGTAGCCGCGCGCGGTGACCTCTGAACCGTCCTCGTCGAGGAGCCTCTGAATGGTCTCCTCGAAGGCGTCGGCGATTGTCATCGCCTGGGCAGCGAGCGGTCGCGATTCGACCTCCTCACGGGTCTCGCGCATCGCTTGAGAGGCGCGGAAGGCTTCCGCTTGAGTCGCGAAGGTCTTGCCCCAGACCAGGGCCCCCTTGACCTTGATCGCGGGCCGCCAGCCCCAGGCCTTCTCGCGCGCCATCCACCGGGGGTAGATATTGCAGTAGCAGGAGCGTCGCGTGGGCTTCGGCGGGCTTGGCATGGGCTCCAGGTTAGCCCTGGAGGTTAGCCTGATCCGCTAGATCGGCGCGAATGTGGTGGGCAGGGGCGGATTTGAACCGCCGACCCCAGCATTTTCAGTGCTGTGCTCTACCAACTGAGCTACCTGCCCTGGGGTTCCGGCGCGGAGCCGGGCGGGGGACGGTAGCCGGGGTCGGGGCTCGGTTCAAGCCCGGAGCCGGTGCCGGAATCGGGGCCCTTTCGGCGGGGGTTCGGGTCGGCGGGAGGCCGGTCAGAGACCGGCTGTAGCGACCACGTGTTCCTGTTTGGAGACGACGGCGCCGGCCTTGTCCTCGACGGTGATGACGAAGGCGGCGGCCCGGCCGATGGCCAGCTTGGGGTCGATGCGAATGGTCTCGGTGGTCTGCGCGTTCTGGATGTCGAACAGGCCGCCGTCGACGGGCGCGCTGTCGGGGCGGTTCTTGTCGACGATCCAGAGCTGGAAGCGGTGCTCGGTGTCGAGTGGTGGCAGGCCGCGGAACGTGAGGAAGCCTTCCTGGCGGTCGTCGTTCCAGACGACGTCGCCTTCGACCTGGCCGCTCAGCGTGCTCGGGCCGCGGCTCCAGTCGAGGCTGCGGGTGGTGTCGAGGCGCAGCAGCTCGGCGCGCAGTTCGACGTTCACCTGGTGCGCGGGTGTCGTGCCCAGACCACCGGTGGCGCGGACACCGAACCAGACGAGTACGGTGGCGGCGATGCCGACGAAGAACATGAGCAGGCCGCTCGGGCCGGCCTTGCGGTTCCCTTCGTCCGTCGATGCTGGCGCAGGCGGAGTCGGCAGGATGCGTGGGCGAGGACGCTCTGGCCGGAGGGCCGGCGAATCGGCACTCGGTCGCCCGGCAAGTTCGGCGCAGTGTTGCAGGCCGGCCGCCGACAGACGGGCGAACAGCTGTTCGGGAACGGGCTCGGCCACCTCGGGTGCAGCCACGACCATGGCGGCGGTGGCGAGTGCGGCGGCCTGCTCGAAGTCCTCGGCTTCACGGCCCGCCTGCGCCCTCGCGATGGCCGGGTCGTGGGCAAACACGACGGCTTCGGCGAGCTCTTCCCAGCGCTCGAAGGAGCGCTCGTTGGAGAACGTCATCGGCTGCCCTCCTTCGCTGGTGCGGGTGGGGCCGGCGGCGCGTCGGCGCCGAGCATCTCGCGCAGGCGAATGAGGCCGCGGCGGGCGTGGCTCTTGACGGTGCCGAGCGGGATCCCGATCGCCGCCGAGATCTCCTGGTGCGTGCGGCCCTGCGTCAGCGCCATCCCGAGCACCTGCTGTTGCTCGGGCTTCAGCTGCGACAAGGCCTGCTGCGCGCGTTGCACTTCGTCGCCGAGTTCGGAGCGATTCTCTTCCGGGGCCGCGATGGTGGTCGCGTCCTCGAGCAGTGTCGGCGGCGGTCGCCGTCCTTGCTTGCGCGTGCGGTCGATCAGCCGCCGGCGAGCGATCGTCATCAAGAACGTCAGCTCGCTACCGGCGGCCGGGTCGTAGCGATCGGCGCTGCGCCAGACCTCGACGAAGATTTCCTGCGTCGCGTCCTCGGCGTCTTCGGCCGAGCTGCAGAAGCGTCGGGCCAGGCCCCAGACCGCGCCGCTGTAGCGCTTGAGGAACGCTTCTACCGCCGTCGGGTTGCCCGTGGCGACTTCTGTCAGCAGTGAATCGGTCATGCGTTCACGAGAACGCATTACAGGCGCCAGGGCGCTCGACGACAAGGAGCGAACTGGCGCCATGAGCAGCGATCGTCGGGAAGTCTTCTGAAATCACCCGAAGGCAACTTCAGTCGTTGGTCGGGAGCAGGACCGTGTCGATCACGTGGATCACGCCGTTGCTCGCCGTGACGTCGGCCTTGATGACCTTCGCGTTGCCGACGTGCAGCGTCTTGCCGTCGAACTTCAGCCCGAGTGAGGCGCCGCTGAGCGTCTTGGCCTCCGAGAGCTTGATCGCCGTCGCCGACGGCACGGTGCCGGCCACGACGTGATACTTCAGGATGTCCTGGAGCTGCTGCTTGTTCTCTGGCTTCAGCAGGGTCGCGATCGTGTCCTTGCCGAGCTTGGCGAACGCCGCGTCGGTGGGGGCAAAGATCGTGAACGGTCCACCCTTGCTCAGTGTGTCCGCGAGGCCGGCGGCCTTGGCGGCGGCGAGCAGCGTCGCGAACTGGCCGGCCGCGTTCGCGGCCTCGACCAGGTTCGGCGTCGCGGGCGGCAGCATCACCGTGTCGACGACGTGGATGACGCCGTTCTGGGCTTCGACGTCGGCCTTGATGACCTTCGCGCCGGCCACGCGCAGCGCCTTGCCGTCGAAGTTCACGGCGATCGTCTTGCCGCTGATCGCCTGCGCGGCCTTCAGCTTGACCGCGACGGGCGACATGACCTTCCCGGCCACGACGTGATACTTGAGGATGTCAGCGAGCTTCTGCTTGTTGGCTGGCTTCAGCAGGTCCGCGATCGTGTCCTTGCCGAGCTTGGCGAACGCCTCGTCGGTGGGGGCGAACACGGTGAACGGACCGCCGTTGCCGAGCGTGTCGGCGAGGCCCGCGGCCTTGGCGGCGGCGAGGAGCGTGCCGAACGACCCGGCCTTGGCGGCGACGTCGACGATGCTCGGGCCCGCGGGCGGGAGCATGACGGAGTCGATGACGTGGATCACGCCGTTGCTCGCGTTGACGTCCGCGGTGACGACCTTGGCACCGGCGACCGTGAGGGTCTTGCCGTCGAAGCTGAGTGGCAACTTCTTGCCGCTCAGCGCGGTGGCGCTGTCGAGCTTGACGGCCGTGGGCGACATGACCTTCCCGGCCACGACGTGGTACTTGAGGATGTCAGCGAGCTTCTGCTTGTTGGCCGGCTTCAGCAGGTCAGCGATCGTGCTCTTGCCGAGTTTGGCGAATGCGGCATCGGTCGGCGCAAACACGGTGAACGGGCCCTTCCCCGATAGCGCGCCGGCGAGGTCGGCGGCCTTCGCGGCGGCCAGGAGGGTGTTGAACTGGCCGGCCTTCGCGGCGACCTGGACGATGTTGTCACCCGCGACGGTGGACTGGGCGAACGCGGGCGTGACAAGCGCGGTGGCCGCGACAATAGTAATGGCGAAACGGGTCATGAAAGGTCTCTCGAATGTCTTAGGTAGGCTTCGTTGGGCGACGCGCGATTGCGTCAGCCCTCAATTTCGCGCGCTCGTCGGGCGCGGATGCATGGTGGTTTCGAAACTGCGCACGCAATGACAATGACAGCCGAGTTTGCCGCCGGGTTGATCCGCTCGTCGGTGCGCCCTTTGGCGAGCGCGATCGCCGTGCGGTTGGAAGACGAGGTGCCCGAGATTCTCCGCGCCCTGCCCGAGAGTTTCGCCGATGCGCGTGACGACGTGCTCGTGCGTCTGCAGCACCTCGCGGCAGCGCTGGAGTTCGATCGACCCGAGCTCATCGAGCATGCGGTGCGTTGGTATGCGATCGCATTGCATCACCGTGGCGTGCCCTCGGACTATCTCGCGGCGACACTCGGTGTGACGCGTGGCGTGATCCAGGACGAGTTGCCAGCGGACGCCGTCCCGTTCGTATTGCGGCATCTGGACGCGGCTGAGAGGCCGCTCGCCAGCGGCGATTTCGAGGTGGCGAGTCACCTCGACCTCGAGCAGCCCCACGGTCGAACGGCGGCCAACTTCCTGCTCGCGACGCTGGAGGGCCGCGGTGACGACGCGGCCGCACTCGTGCGGCAGGAGCTCGATGCGGGGCTCTCCGTAGCCGATCTGCACGATCACGTGCTCGTTCCCGTCCAGCGCGAGACGGGTCGCATGTGGCTGATGGGCGAGATCCACGTCGCGGACGAACACTTCAGCTCACAGGTCGTCGATCGCGTGCTGTGGGTCGCGCAGGATCGGATCCCGCCGGTGCCCGTGGATGCGCCGGCCGTGCTGGCGATGGGGGTGGCGGGCGACACTCACGGCTTCGGGCTGCGCATGATCGCCCAGCGGCTGCAGGCCGATGGATTGCGGGTTCACAACCTCGGTCCTGACATGCCCGCGAGCGATCTCTCCTATTCGCTGCACGAACGCTTCGACCTCGTGGCGATCAGTGCCACGATGGCGCTGCACCTCAACGCGATGCGCCGCGCTGTCGCCCAGGTTCGCCGTCTGCTCGGCGGCGTACCGATCCTGCTCGGCGGTCGACCGTTCGAGATCGCGCCCGGTCTGCACGAGGCCTTCGGAGCGGAAGCGGCCGCGACGGATGGCACCTCGGCCTCGGCGGCGGCGAAGCGACTGATCCGGCGCTGAGGCCGAGCGGCGCCGATCGTCTGGCAAGCGATCAGTCCGCAGTGAGTCCGAAGTCAGTCCGAAGTCAGTCCGAAGTGCGGCGGCGCAGCAGATAGTGCGATACGAGCCATTCGCGCCCGCGATCGAAGCCCCAGAGCTCGGCGCAGGACAGGAAGAACACACGCCACAGGTTGGTCATCTTCGCCGCGCGCTCGCCGTACGGTTCCCGCAGGATCTCGACGATCTCGGCCTTGTTGTCGTCGAGGTTGCGTAGCCACGCTTCCGCGGTGCGCTGATAGTGCCGGCCGCTGACGCGCCAGTGTGATTCGACTTGCAGGTGATCCTGGTAGTGCAGGATCTGCGAGTCGGCCGGCATCTGGCCGCCCGTGAAGAAGTGGCGTGCCATCCAGTCGTCGTTGCTCTCGTCCGCGAACGGATAGCCGACGGAGCGATGCGTAAACACGTGCACGAACATCCTGCCGTCCGCGGTCAGCCACGACGCAGCGCGCTCGAGCAGACTGCGCCAGTTGCGTGTGTGCTCCATCATCTCGATCGACACGATGCGATCGACCTGATGATCGAGCTCGAGGCGGTTGGCGTCACACGTGATGATCTCGAGATTCTGCAATCCGCGTTCGCGCGCGACGCCCTCGATGAACTCGCGCTGACTGTGCGAGTTGCTCACGCCCGTTACGCGGCAGTTCGGGAAGTTGGTTGCGACCCACAGGCTCAGCGAACCCCAGCCGCAACCGAGGTCGAGCACCCGCATGCCGTCTTCGATGCCGGCGCGTTTGACCGTCTGCAGCAGCATCGCGGCTTCCGCGTCGTCGAGCGTCGCGTGCGGTGACGTCCACAGGCCGCAGCTGTACTTGCGATGGCGGCCGAGGACGCGCTGAAAGAACGCGGCGGGCACTTCGTAGTGCTGCTCGTTCGCGGCCTCGGTTTCGATCGCGATAGGGCTCGCATCGCATTCGCGAATCCACTCGAGCAGGCGGGCGGCCGAGGCCTCGGGATCGCCGGCACGTTCGTCGCGCAGGCGCTTCTTGAGCAGGCGGCGAATGCCGGCGCGGATCACGGGGTCGGGCAGGAGACCGCGCTCGAGAACGCGTTCGATCACTGTGGTCATGCTTCGATCTCCGGGGCGCGTTCGCCGGCTGCCGCGGAACGCGGCGGCCACGGGAAGAACGCGTTGGTCGTGGCAATGTAGCGGCGGTAGTCGTCACCGCGGGTCTTCAGCGCGCGCTTCTCGGTGAACGGGATGCCCGAGAAGTAGCGCACGGACAGCAGCATCGCGGTCGGAGCGGCGGTGGCCCAGTAGCCGAGTGCCGGCGCATGGATCAGCCCGAAGCCACACCACACGAGCCACTCGAAGAAGTAGTTGGGGTGCCGGCTGTAGCGCCAGAGGCCGCGGCGGCACGTGACGCCGCGGTTGTTCGGGTCGGCACGATGCTGCGCGAGCTGGCGATCGGCGAGCCACTCGAGGAACATGCTGGCCGCGGCGACGAGCAGGCCGCCGAGCTGAATGGGCAGGATCTGTTCGAGCGTGCCCCATGAGGCGATCACGAACGGCGCGGCGAAGAAGAGCGCCAGGAAGGCCTGCAGCTGGTAGACCCAGAAGAACCCGATGCGTTCGCGGTCACCGAAATGCTCCCGCAGCGCGCGATACCGGCCGTCCTCCGGTGCGCCCGACCAGACCCGGTCCGCGAGCAGGTGCCAGGTCAGCCGGCTGCTCCAGATCGTGGCCACGACGGCGAGCAAGATGCGCTGCAGCGGACTGCCGTCGGCGAAGATAGCCGCTAAGATGGCCAGCGATCCGATCGCGCCGGACCAGCCCGCGTCCACCGAGGTCGCATCCCGCGAGCGAGTTTGTCGCCACCATAGCACCCCGAAGCCAGCCGCCAGGGCCGCCCAGGCGATCCCGAGGAACGGGGCTGCGGAGGAGAAGACGTTCATGGTGCCGGGTTTGCGAGTGGGATTCGTCCGTGAAAACGGTAGGGATGCACCTGGGTTTGCATCTGCTGCGGCCCTGCGCACGAAAATCTCCCACAGGACCTCGCTCTTGACCACGCCGCCCGCCCTCTCCACTTCCGGTCCGGAGACCGCTGCCACCGCTGTCGATCGCGAGATCCAGTGGCTGCGAATCAGTCCCTGGATCGCGATGCACCTCGGTTGCCTGCTGGTCTTCGTCGTCGGCTGGAGCCCGGTAGCGGTCGCCGTCGCGGTCGCGCTCTACTTCGTGCGGATGTTCGCGATCACCGCGTTCTACCACCGCTACTTCTCGCATCGCACGTTCAACCTGTCGCGTCCGGTGCAGTTCCTGGCGGGCGTGCTCGGCGCCTCGGCGGCGCAGCGTGGGCCGCTCTGGTGGGCAGCGCACCACCGCGGCCACCATCGGTCCTCCGACGAGACCGGGGATCCGCACTCGCCGCACGTGCATGGCATCTTCTGGTCGCACATGGGGTGGTTCACGACCAAGAGCGCATGGGTCACGGATCTCGACCGGGTCCGCGACTTCGCGAAGTTCCCGGAGCTGGTCTGGCTCGACAAGCATGACCGGATCGTGCCGCTGCTGCTCGTCATCGCGCTCGCGATCACGGGCTACGTGTTGCAGGTCGTGGCGCCGGGTCTCGGCACCGATGCGCTGCAGATGGTCGTCTGGGGTTTCTGCATCTCGACGACCGTACTGTTCCACTTCACCGCGTGCGTCAACAGCGCGGGTCACCTCTTCGGTCGCCGCGTCTGGCCGACGAAGGATCGCAGTCGCAACTCGATGCTGCTCGCGCTCGTGACGCTCGGCGAAGGCTGGCACAACAACCACCACTGGTGCCCGGGCACGGTGCGCCAGGGCTTTCGCTGGTGGCAGATCGATGTCACGTTCTACGTGCTTGCGATGATGTCGTGGGTCGGACTCGTGTCGGGCATTCGGCCGTTACCCGATCGGGTCCGCGCGAAACCATGACACGCGCTGCGAGCACGATCGGAGGAGGCCGTCGGCGACTCGCCATCGTCGGCACCGGGATCTCCGGGCTGCTCGCGGCGGAGCGCCTCGCGACGGCGCACGATGTCACGGTCTTCGAGGCCGAGGATCGCATCGGCGGGCATACCCACACGGTCGACGTTCCGACTGCCAACGGGCAGATCGCGGTCGATACCGGCTTCATCGTCTGCAACGACCGCACCTACCCCGAGTTCTTCGCGCTGCTGGCGCGGCTCGGCGTACCGCTGCGGCCGACGACGATGAGTTTCAGCGTTCATGGTCAGGGCGGCGGGTTCGAGTACTGCGGTACCGGCCTGCGCGGGCTGTTTGCACGGCGCCGCAACCTGGTGAGTCCGACGTTCTGGTCGATGCTGCGCGACATCCTGCGCTTCCATCGCATCGCCGAATCGTTCGAGGCCACCGACCTGACGCTGGCAGAGGTGCTCCGGGAGTCCAGGCTCGGGGCAGCCTTCGCGCGCTGGTATCTGGTGCCGATGATGGCTGCCATCTGGTCCGCGCGACCTGTGGCGCTGTCGGAGATGCCAGCGCGCTTTTTCGTTCGGTTCTTTCGCCACCACGGCATGTTGCAGGTGCGCGATCGACCGCAGTGGTTCACGGTCGTCGGGGGCTCGCGGCAGTACCTCGGCCCGCTCTCGAGCAGCTTTGCCGATCGCATTCGGCTGCGTTCGCCGGTCGTCGGAATCCGCCGCGGCGAGGACGGTGTCCACGTGCGAACCCTCGGGCAGGAGCCGGAACGGTTCGACGGCGTCGTGCTCGCGACGCACACCGACACCGCGGTGCGCATGCTCGAGGATCCGTCCGATGCCGAGCGTGAGCTGCTCGCGGCGATTCCGTTCCAATCCAACGACGTCGTCCTCCACACGGATACCCGGCTGATGCCGCGGCGGCGCGACGCCTGGGCGGCATGGAACTACCGGCTCGCGGCCGAGTCGAGCGCGGGCGGTGACGACGGCACCGCTACGGTGACCTACGACATGAACGCGCTGATGGGGCTTTCGACCACCGAGCGCTACCTCGTCTCGCTCAACAGCACCGCGGCGATCGCGCCCGAGAAGATCGTGCGCCGCTTCGAGTACGACCATCCCGTCTTCGATGTCGCGAGTGTCGCGGCGCAGGAACGTGTCGGCGAGGTCAACGGCAGTCGCCGCGTGTGGTTCTGTGGAGCGTGGTGTGGCTTCGGCTTTCACGAGGACGGTGTGCGAGCGGCGCTACGGGTCGCCGAAGACTTCGGCATCGGCAACGGCGCGATGGCCACCACGACTCCGGAGGTCGTGGTCGCGTGAGCAGGTCGGAGGCGCCGGTCGAGCACAGTGCGGTCTATTTCGGGGCGGTGCGACACCGCCGGTTCGACCGCGTCGATCATTCGTTCGCCGTGCGGCTCGCGATGGTCTACCTCGATCTCGCCGAACTCGATGCCGCGTTCCGCGGCCGCTGGTTCTGGTCCCGGCGGCGATTCGCGCCGATGCGGTTCCGACGCGCGGACTACTTCGGCGATCCGCAGCAGCCGCTCGCCGAGGCCGTGCTGGACGCGGTCGAACGGCAACTCGGCCGGCGCCCCGATGGCGCGGTGCGCATGCTCACGGGACTGCGCGCGTTCGGCTACGCCTTCAACCCGGTCACGTTCTACTACTGCTTCGACCGCAGCGAGCGCGTCGTTGCCGTGCTGTCCGAGATCACCAACACGCCATGGGGCGAGCGCCATCACTACGTCGTCGGGGCGGACGATCGTGGGCGGCTTGCCAGGCGATTTCGGAAAGCGTTCCACGTCAGCCCCTTCCAGCCGATGGACCACGAGTATCGCTGGCGGTTCTCGCGTCCGGGGGACCGGCTGGCGGTGCACATGGAGAATCACGCGGATTCCGGTCGGGCGTTCGACGCGACGCTGGCGCTGCGCCGGCGGCCCTGGGGCACGGGCAGCCTGCTGCGGGCGTTCTGCCGCCATCCGTGGCCCAGCCTGATGGTCATCGCCGCGATCTACTGGCACGCGCTCAGGCTTTGGCTACGGCGTGCAACCTTTTACCGCCATCCGGCGAAGAGCACCGAGTCATGACCAGCTCGCTCCTCGTTTCGCCGACCTCGCGGCGCTCTCGCCGGCGCCCGTCTGGGCCGGTGCGCCTGGCTGTCGGCACCCATGCCGCGGTCGGACGCCGGGATCCCGTTGCACCCGATTGTGGGGACTCTGGCGCCGCCGTAGCTGCCCATGCGACCCTGTGGCAGCGCTTCCTGCGCGGCCGCGTTCACGCGCGGCTCGCGACGTTGACGAGCGGTGCGCTCGAGATCCACGATTTTGCGGGTTCGGCCGTGCTTGGCAACCGCGATGGCGAGTTCGGCTGCCAGACGGTGACCGTTCACGATGCGGCGTTCTATTCGCAGCTCGCGTCGGCGGGTGCCATCGGTGCCGGCGAGGCGTTCGTCGACGGGCAATGGTCGACATCGGACCTGCTCGCGGTGATGCGGCTGCTCGTTCGCGACCGCGACGTGATGCTCGGGGTCGACCGGTCGTGGCTGTCGTTGCCGCGCCGGACCCTGCAGCGCGTCGGGCATCGGCTGCGTCGCAACAGCCGGCGCGGTAGTCGGCGCAACATCGCCGATCATTACGATCTGCGCGAGGACCTGTTCGAGCTCTTCCTTGATCCGACGATGACCTACTCGGCGGCATGGTTCGCCCATCCGGAACAGTCGCTCGAGGACGCGCAGCACGAGAAGCTGCGGCGGCTCTGCGCGCTCGTCGATCTGCAGGAGAGTGATCGACTGCTCGAGATCGGCAGCGGTTGGGGCAGCCTCGCGATGGCCGCGGCGCGTGATTTCGGAGCTCGCGTGACGACGACGACCATCTCCGAGAACCAGTTCCGCACCGCCAGCAAGCGGGTGGTCGAGAACGGTCTCGGTGACGGCGTCGAACTCCTGCAGCGCGATTACCGCGATCTCACCGGCACGTTCGACAAGCTGCTCTCGTGCGAGATGATCGAGGCGGTCGGGGCCGACTTCCTGCCGGACTACTTGCGCACGTGCGCTGCGCGCCTGCGGCCCGGCGGCGTGCTCGGTCTGCAGGCGATCACGATCGCGGATCAGCACTACGAGTCGGCGCGACGCCACGTCGACTACATCAAGCGCCACGTCTTCCCCGGCAGCTTCATCCCGTCCGTCACGGCGATCACCAGCGCGGCGACCGAGCACACTGATCTGCGGCTGACGAAACTCGAGGACTTCGGCGAGCATTACGCCGAGACGCTGGCGCGCTGGCGGCAGGTCTGGGAGGCGCGGGCCGAGGACGTGCGCGCGCTCGGTGGCGATGACCGGTTGCTCCGCGCCTGGTCGTTCTACTTCGCCTACTGCGAGGCGGGTTTCCGCGAACGCCACATCAGCGTCTGTCACCTGCGCTTCGAGCGCGCCTGATCGCGCCGCCGAGATGGGGCGGTTCAGGCCGTGAGGCACCGTCGCGCGGCGTCGACGTCGCGCGCGATCTGCTGCTGTAGTTCGGTGGCGTTCTCGAACTTCTGCACCTGGCGGAGCTGCTGGCGGAAGAGCACCTCGAGCTCGCGGTCGTAGAGATCGCCCGCGAAATCGAGCAGGTGGACCTCGAGGCCGCGGTCGGCGTCGAACGTCGGGCTCGGACCGAGGTTGGCCACGGCCAGGTGCACCTTGCCGTCGAGGATCGCTTCGACCGCGTAGACCCCGTCAGGCGGCAGGATCGCGGGCTGCATCGCGACGTTGGCGGTCGGAAAGCCGAGCGACTTGCCGCGATCGGCGCCATGGACGACCTTGCCGAACGCGCCCGGCGAGCGGCCGAGGTAGCGCTGCGCGGCCTCGAGGTCACCATTCGCGATCGCGTTGCGAATCTGGGTCGACGAGACCGGGCGCGAGTCGACCTCGAACGGGGAGCCGGTGCGAACCTCGAAGCCGAGTTCGCTGCCGAGTTCACGGAAGCGCTGTGGCGTGCCCTCGCGGTTCCTGCCCATCGCGGAGTCGTAGCCGAGCAGCAGGCCGCGAGCGCGCAGGCTCTGCTGCAGGATGCGTTCGGCGAAGTCGCGCGCGGGTAGGTTGCGCAGCCGTTCTTCGAACTGGAGCAACACGAGGCGTTGGACGCCGGCGCGTCGCAGCAGGCGCAGGCGATGCGGCACGCTCGCGATCAACGGCGGCGCCTCGCCGCGCAGGACCTGATCCGGATGGTTCTCGAAGGTCACGACCGTCGGGGTCGCTTCCAACGCCGAGGACATCTCGAGTAGTTGATGCAGCAGGCGCTGGTGACCGAGGTGCACGCCGTCGAACACGCCGACGGCTACGACGGAGCGGCTCGCGAGCGAATTGCCGTAGGCCGCTCGCAGATCGAGTGCCAGCAGAGCGTCGAGTCCCTCGATAAGTCGCACGAACGTTTCGCTCGCCGGCGGCCTACGACGCGCGCGCCTTGTAGCGCTCTTCGAGCTCGGCGAGCTGCGACTTGACGCGCAGCTTGTCGACCGGCGTCAGGCGGTCGGTGAACAGCACGCCTTCGAGGTGGTCGAGTTCGTGCTGGATGATGCGCGCGAGCCAGGTGTCGGCCTTGAGAGTCTGTTCCTGGCCGTCGAGATCGGTGTAGGTCACCGTGATGTCGACGAACCGTTCGACCTCCGCCTGGATGCCGGGGAAAGACAGGCAGCCCTCGTCGCCGAACTCGCGGCCCTTCTTGCGCGTGATCTTCGGGTTGAGCAGCACGAGCTCGCCGTCGCGATCCTTCTTGCTGCCGGTCGGGTTGAGGACCAGGAGTTTGAGCTCGATGCCGACCTGCGGGGCGGCGAGGCCGACGCCGCCTTCTTCGTACATCGCCTCCATCATCTCGGTGGCGGTCTGCTTGAGCTCCGGACCGAAGTCGGTCACGGTCTGGCCGCCGCGGCGGAGGACGGGGTCGGGATAGACGCGGATTTCCATTGTTCGGGTCGTGGTCCGCGGTTGCGGGTCCAGGCGGGAGTGGGGCGAGCGCGGTGCAGTTGCCTGCCGGCCCCGGGAGAAGTAGATTCTTCGCCCCAATCTTCGGCGTCAAGACTCCCCTCTCGACCAACCCTTGCGCCGCGAACGGACCCCCGGCATGGACCTCAGCAAGCACCTCGAGAATGCGAAGGACGCGGTCAAGCGCCGCAACCACGCGTTGGCCATCAAGATCTACGGACAGGTGCTGCAGCTGCAGCCCGATTTCGGTGAGGCTCGTTCGGGCCTGCGCCGGGCGCTGTTCGACAAAGCCAAGCAGAAGAAACCGTCCAAGCTGACGGCGATCCTCATCGGCGGGCTGCCTCTGCTCTGGGGCAACTTCATGCGGCTGATCGGTCAGCATGCCGCCGCGGCGAAGAGCTTCGAGCGCTATCTCGCGCACGATCCGCTGGCCGAAGGCGTCAACCTCAAGCTCGGCAACTCGCTCGAGCGCGCCGGGCTGCGCAAGTCCGCGCTGGCGGTCTACGAGGCCTACGCCGAAGCGGAGCCCCGTTGCCTGGAAGCGTGTCGTTCGGCCGGTGCACTGTTCTACGAGCACGGTCAGGTCAATGAGGCGCTCGCGATGTACGAGCAGGCGCTCAAGGTCGATCCGCGTGATCAGGAGTCGCTCAAGGCCCGCAAGAACCTCGCGGCCGAGGGCGCGCTTGCGAGCACGGGCATCGACAAGGCGCAGAGTTCGCGCGAGCTGATCAAGGACAAGAAGGAGCAGCGCAAGCTCGAGCGCCAGGAACGGCTGCAGCTCTCCGCCGAGGAGATCGGTCAGGAGCTCGAGGAACTCGAGGGCCGGCTCGCGGACAATCCCGACGATCGCAAGCTGCTGCGGCGGATCGCGCGGCTGCGTGAGATGGACAAGGACCTCTCGGGCGCGCTCGATCTGATCGACCGCCTGTTGCAGCTCGAGCCCGGCGACGCCGAGCTCCAGGAGCAGGCCGCGGATCTGCGGATCCGTCTGCAGCAGCAGATGGTCGACAAGGCCAGCAAGCGCGGCGACGAAGCGGCGGCGGCCCGGGCGCGCGAGGCGCTGGCCAGCATGAAGGCCGACGAGGCCCGGCGCCGGCTCGAGCGCAATCCGTCGGACACGGCAGCGCGGTTCGAGCTCGGCTCCTGCCTGCTCGACGCCGGGCAGCTCGACGAAGCGGTCGCGGAACTCCAGCAGGCGGTCAAGGATCCGCGGAAGAAGACCGACGCGCTTTTCTTGCTGGGCAAGGCGTTCCAGCGTAAACAGCTGCCGGACCTGGCTCTGGCGCAGTTCGACAAGGCCCTGGAGGCGGCCGGCAGCGGCGTGCTCGCCAAGGAGGCGCTCTACGAGATGGGGAACATCTGCGCCGAGGCCGGCAAGCGGGACGAGGCGATGCAGCACTTTACGCGCATCCTCGAGATCGACATCGGCTTCCGCGACGTCAGCGACCGCGTCGAGCAGCTGAAGGCGTCGTAGGGGGGGAGCGCCGGGCGTCGGAAACTTCGACCCGGCCCTTTCGCCAGCGGGGTCAGTCGCTAGACTCTGCGGCCCGAAATCGCGAGCCCGCCTCCCAAGGCTCGCCCCAATTGCCCATGGCCCACAGCAAGCAAGCACTGAAGCGCGTTCGTCAGAACGAGCGTGACCGCCTGGCCAACAAGGCCAAGATGTCCCGCATGAAGACCGAGATCAAAAAGCTCCAGACCGCGGTTGCTGCCGGGGAAAAGGGCAAGGCTCAGGAGATGCTGAGCGCGGTCTGCCAGTTGATCGACAAGGCGGCGAAGCACTCGATCATCCACGCCAACACCGCCGCCCGGAGGAAGAGCCAGGTGACCCGCGCCGTCGGCGCGATGGCCTGAGCCGAGTCCCGTCGGGTCCGTTTGAGTCGGGCCCGTTCGAGTCCGGCCCGCCTGAGTCGGGCCCGTTTGAGTTCGACTGAGTACGCCCGGGTGCGTCCGGAGCGGAACCCCTGCGCGGCCAGTTCTGGTTGGCCGTAGTGGATTGGCGAGCGCCTCGACAGGCCCGCTCGCCGCTGGCTCGCGACCAGCTGGACGAAACGCGTGTTACCCCGTGGCCATGCTGGCACCGCGGTTCATGACGCGAGCACGTCGCCGCGTCACGAATCCCTGGCCCTTTCGAGGTCTCCGATGCCACACGTGCGCTCCGTTCTCGTTCTGATGCTGTCCCTGTTCGCGTTCTGCGATGCCGCGACGGCTCAGCTTCCGCCCGTTCCTCCAGCGCCGCCGTCGCTGGTCGGCAGCTACGAGTTCCTGAAGCCCGATGGCACGCCGTTCAAGCCGGGCCACACCCTGACTCTGGACGTTTCGATCCAGAACGGCGTGATGACGGGAATCGTCAAGAACGACGGTGTCGTCGCCCTGCTCGAGACCATGACCTACGAGGTCGTGGCGCCGGACGTCTACATGTGGACCAACGTGCGTGGAACGATCGGGATGACGGCCTGGAACCCCACGACCCAGCAGTTCGAGGACATCATCACGACCGGGCCGTACGCAGGTAGCGAAGCGATTCTCTGCCCACGTTGATCGTCGGTCGGCGGCGGCTCCGGGCTTCATTCCCCGAGCCACGCCACTCCCCCGCCGCTCACCCGGCGGCGATCGGGAGTGCCGGTTCCTGCTGTGCCCGGCGGTGTGCGCGTTAGCCCTGCAGCAGCTGCAGTGCCGCCTGCGGCTGGGTGTTCGCCTGAGCGAGCACCGAGATCGCGGCCTGTTGCAGGATCGAGTTTCGCGTCAGGGCCGAGGTTTCGACCGCGACGTCGACGTCGCGGATGCGTGACTCGGCGGCGCTGAGGTTCTCGGTCTGGATCTGCAGGTTGGCGATCGTGGTGGAGAGTCGGTTCTGGGCGGCGCCGAATTGGCCACGGATTCGACTCACCGAGTTGATCGCGTCGTCGAGTGCGGAGACCGCGATGGTCGGCGTGCCCGCCGAGCCGATGTCGAGTGTCGACAGCCCGAGCGTGGAAGCGAGGGTGTTCGACGTCGTGAGCTGGATCGTGTCGATGCCGGCCGTCGTGCCGGTGCCGACCTGGAAGGTGATCGTCGAGCCCGTGCCGTCGAGCAGGCGGACGCCGTTGAAGGCTGTCGAGGCCGCGATTCGGTCGATCTCGTTGATGAGGTCGCTGAACTCCTGGTTGAGCGTGGTGCGGTCGGCCGAGCTCACGGTGCCGTTGCTCGACTGGATCGCCAGCTCGCGCATCCGGATCAGGATGGCGCTGACCTCGTTGAGCGAGCCCTCGCCCGTCTGTGTCAGCGAAATACCGTCCTGCGCGTTCCGGATCGCCTGATTCGTCGAACGAATCTGTGCCCGGAAGCGCTCCGAGATCGCGAGGCCCGCAGCATCGTCGGATGCGGTCGAGATACGCAAGCCGGTGGACAGTCGCCGGTAGTTGGCCTGGAGGCGTTCGGTCGTGCGTGACAGCGACCGCTGCGCGTTCAGGGATGCGATGTTCGAATTGACCCGAAGGCCCATTTCAGACTCCTTTGCGTATCCATGAGCCCGGGCGGGTGGCCCCGACTCCTCGTTGCCAGCCTGATCGGCAGTCGCTTGAGTCCTACTTCAGGAAATCCCATGCCGGGCCCGCGCTTTTTCCACAGTGGATTCCACAGTGGAGGTGCCGGTCGGTCGCAACGGCAGTTCCCGTGCCGGTTCGGGCGGTTTCGCTGGCGCTCGGTCGGCTGAGGATCGTCGCGCGATTCGTCAGCGTGGAGATTCGCTTCGTCTCGCAGCGAGATTGTCGGTCCAAGGGTTGGTCGCCCCTCTCTCGTTGGTGATATCATGCTAGCAATGGCGCAGCTGATCGTGCGAAACCTGGAGGAAGAGGTTCGCGACCACCTTCGTCGCCTGGCTCGCGAGCACGGCCACTCGATGGAGGAGGAGGTGCGCGCGATCCTGCGGGCGGCCGTGGCGCGCGCGGGACTCGAGTCTGGCGGCCTGGGTTCCCGGCTGGCGGCGCGGTTCGCGGCTGGCGGATTCGAGCCGGGCGAGATCGGTGAGCAGAAGGGGCAGGCCGCGCGGCCTGCCGATCTCGAGCCGTGATCGTGCTGGATACGAACGTGCTGACCGAGGTGATGCGCTCGCGGCCGGACCCCGCGGTCGTGCGCTGGCTCGATGGGCAGTCGGCGCATTCGGTGTGGACGACGGCCGTGACCGTCTACGAGGTCGAGTGCGGGCTGCGGTGCCTGCCCGCGGGCCGGCGGCGCAGTGAACTCAGTCGGTCGTTCCGGGCGCTGCTCGCCGAGGATCTCGGTGGCCGGGTGCTGGGGTTCGGGGTCGATGCGGCGATCGCGGCCGTCGAGCTCGCGGCGGTGCGGCGTGCGGCTGGTCGGCCGGCCGATGTGCGCGACTGCCAGATTGCCGGGATTGTCGCGAGTCGCCAGGCGGTGCTGGCGACCCGCAACGCGGTGGATTTCGACGGGGCCTGTGCCGTGGTCGATCCGTGGGCCGATGCCGATGCAGCGGCCGAATAGCTGTCGTCGTCAAGCCTGTAGCCGTTGCCGCTACCGCAGCAGCGGCGAGTAGCGGTAGTGCGCCTGCATCGTCAGCGTGAGGATCGCGGTGCTGTAGACGCGGCCGCCGTCCTCGCCCCACGCACCGACCGGGTCCCACGAGCCGCAGAGGTGGCTCTGCGACTTGTCCTGGTGCTGAGTCTTCACGACGGCCTTGTCGAGCGCGCGCTGCCACTGTTGCCACGGGCGGCCGCCCGCCTGGAACAACGCGTAGGTGGCGTAGTACCAGTAGTAGTGATCGATGCTGCCGTTCTTCTCGTTCCAGACCGGCGGTTTGCTCGCGATCAGGTCGGCGGCCTTGTGCATCACGGGCTTTTCCTTCGGATCCTGCCCGAGGAAGTAGCGGCTGAACAGGCCGACCGCGGTCATCGCCTCGCCGCGCTCGACCGGGAAGCGTTGTTTGTGGTCGCCGTGCTTGCGTGAGCTGAGCTCGCCGAGTCTGCGGTAGCCATGCCGTCCATTCGGTTCGGTGACCTCGTCGAGCCACGCCGCCGCGAGCTGCAGTGCGGTGTCGCTGATCTGTAGGCCGAAGAACTTGCCCGACTCGTAGGCCATGATGCACCAGCCCGTGACCGATGTGTCGTTGTCGTTGTCGCGCGGCTGGTAGCGCCAGACCGAGTACGGGTTGCGGTGCGACTCGAGGTAGCTGATGGCCCGCTGCGCAGGGTCCTTCAGCAGGCGGTAGCGCGACAGGCCGAACGCCTCGCACATCGCGTAGGCTGCGATCGCGTGGTCGTAGATGAAGTCGTGTGAGGTCTCGGTGCCGAACAGGCCGTTGTCCTGCTGCTGTTCCCGTAGCCACAGCACGCCGCGCTTGACCACGTCGCGGTAGGGGCCGGCGCGCATCGTGTTGTTGTCGCCAAGGAACGCGAGCAGCGCGAGTCCGGTCACGCCGACATCGTGCACGGCGTTGCCGGCGCCGTCACAGATCTGACCGAGAACGTCGTGCTTCATGAACTCGTCGCAGTCCCACTTACCGTCCTCGTCCTGGTGGTCGGCGAGCCACTTCAGCGCTCGATCGATTACGGGGTTGAGGTGGCGCGGGATGCCGCCGCGGCCGTTGCCCTTGCCGCGGCCGCCATAGGGGCCGCCCGCGTTGCCGCTGATTCCGACGGCCGTGTTGGTGCTGTCGCTGGTGAACGCCGACAGGGTGCTCGGTTCACTGTTGAGGAAGTCCGCGACCTCGACCGGATCGTCCATCGTGAAGTCGACGGGCTCGAGCACGAAGTCCTCGATCGGATCTTCGGGCACGATCTCGGGGTCCTTCGGCGGTTCGATCGGGTCCTCGATCTCGGGTTGCGACTGCTGCACGACCTCCGCATGGTTCTTCGGCGTCGCCTTCACCTTGCCGGGAACGAGCGCCCACAGCAGGATGATCGCGAGCGCGTGCAACGCAGCCGACAGCACGACCCACGGCGAACGCCGGAGCTGGTCGGCGACCATGTCCTGGAAGGTGAGCTCGTCGAGCGCGGCGGGTGCAGAAGAGAGTGCGTTGCGGGTCATGTCCGACTCCTTGTTTGTGACGGAGAAGGAACGCCCGCGTTCGCGATGCGGTTCAAGACGCGTTGGACATTCTCGGTACGTCCGCGCGCGCGGTCGGTACGCAAAGAAGGGTCGACTCTCCGAGGAGAGCCGACCCTTCTTCGGTCATTCAGTCGAGCGAATCAGCCCGATCAGCGAATCAACTTCGTGTAGCGGTAGAACGCTTCGAGCGAGAGCGTGAGGATCGCGGTGCTGTAGACGCGACCGCCGTCTTCACCCCAGGCGCCGACCGGGTCCCACGAGCCGTAGAGGTTCTTCTTGGCCTTGTCACGCTGCTGCGTCTTCACGACGGCCGAGTTGAGCTTCTTCTGCCAGGTCGACCAGTGGCGGCCGCCCATCTGGAAGAGCGCGTAGGTGCCGTAGTACCAGTAGTAGTGGTCGATGCAGCCCTTCTTCTCGTTCCACTCGGGCGACTTCGCGAGGATCAGGTCGGCGGCCTTCTTCATCACCGGCTTCTCCTTGGGGTCCTGACCCATGAAGAAGCGGCAGAACAGACCGACGGCCGTCATCGACTCGCCCTGGTCGACCGGGAAGCGGACCTTGTGGTCGCCCGGCTTGCGCGAGCTCTTCTCGCCCATCTTGCTGTAGCCATGCCGCCCGTTCGGCTCCGTGACCTGATCGAGCCACGTCTCGCAGAGGTGGAGCGCGCTCTTGTTGATCGTCAGGCCGAAGAACTCGCCCGACTCGTAGGCCATGATGCACCAGCCCGTGACCGACGTGTCGTTGTCGTTGTCGCGCGGCTGGTAGCGCCAGACCGAGTACGGGTTGCGGTGCGACTCGAGGTAGTTGACGCCCCGCTGCGCGGTCTTCTTGAGCAGCTTGTAGTTGCTCAGGCCGAACGCTTCGCACATCGCGTAGGCTGCGATCGCGTGGTTGTAGATGAAGTCGTGTGAGGTGTTCGTGCCGAAGAGGCCGTTTTCCTGCTGCTGCTCGCGCAGCCACTTCACGCCGCCCTTGACGACCTTCTTGTAGGGGCCGGCGCGCAGCGTGTTGTTGTCGCCGAGGAAGGCGAGCAGCGCGAGGCCGGTGACGCCGACGTCGTGCACGGCGTTGCCCGCGCCGTCGCAGACCTCACCCTCGACGTCGTGCTTCATGAACTGGTCACAGTCCCACTTGCCGTCTTCGTCCTGGTGGTTCTTGAGCCAGCGCAGGCCGGCGTCGATGGCTTCGGCGTAGGCCTTGCCGCCACCGCGCTTGCCACCCTTGCCGCCACGGCCGCCGTAGCGACCACCGGCACCGCCGCCCATGCCGACGGCCGAGTTCCACTGGTTGCTGTCGAAGGCCGATTCCTTCTGGTTGACCTCACTGATGGTCTCGACGTTCTCCGTCTCCGTGATGACCTGCTCGGTGAGCTCGATCTCGTCGACCGTCTCCTCCGGCTGGGTCTCCGGCGGCGGCGGGGGCGGCGGCTCTTCGACGTCCTCCTCCACCTTCTGGATCATCTCGGCCTTCTTGACTTCCTTCTTCTTCTCCTCGACCGGGATGACGGCCCAGAGAATGAGGAAGAGAACTGCGTGCAGCGCGGCGCTGAGGACGAGCCAGGGCGCGTGGCGGAGCTGCTCCGCCATCATGTCCTGGAACGTGACCTCGGTTTCCCAGACGGGCACCGCGTTGGACTGAACTTGAATCTTGGTCGGGTCGACTTGCGACATTGGGACGGTTCCTAGGACGGTTCCTACGAAGAGGTGGGCGTAGCTCTCGGCCGCAGAGACTCGGGCGAGAGACTGCTGCGAGGGCTAACGGCCGAACCGGCAGGTGGGTTCAGGAGAGGGGGCGGAAGAGTAGAGCGAAGTTGGCCGCCGCCGGCAACCTGCGGCCCCCGGATCGCGGCAGGGATCTGGCACCGAATCGGTTCGATTTACCGAAACTCTGGTGTACGCCAGACTTCCGTTCGCGTGCTCGCGCGCTTCAGGGCCTGTTGTAGGAACTCCCCGCGAACGGATTCCATGCACATCTGGCGCAGTTCGAGCTGCACTTCCGGGTCCTCGAAGCGGCCGTTGCGCGGCGCGCGGTAGGTGATGATCTTGCCGAGCAGGATCGCACCGCCGTTGTCGATCACCGGGCTCACCGCGCCACGGGGGCCTGCGAGCGCAAAATCGGCCAGTTCGGCCGATGCCAGACTGTCACGGCTCTCGTCGGTGACGGTGAGCGGTCGGAGCGCGCTCGCAAAGCCCTTGGCACCGCTGGTCTGCTCGATCAGGGCCTCGGCGGACATCTCGCTCGTGGCCCAGACGATGCTCGCGGCGGCGGCCAGGTCGCGCGCTTTGGGGCCGCGGAACGCGATCAGGGCGACGGCCGCACCGGCGCCGTGGATGAACTTGTTGTTGCCGGCCTTGTCACCGGTGGTTTCGCGCTCGTAGGTCTCGCGCAGCATGCGCGGCGTCAGAAACAGGTTCTCCTGCTTCTTCATCCGCATGTTGACGGCGAACTCCTTCGCGAACAGCGCGAGCTTCTCCGTGCGCTGTTCGCGCATGTAGGTCTGCCAGGTGCGGTTGGTGCGTTCGAGTTCTTGCGAGAACTTCTGCCAGGTGCCGAAGTCGCGCACGTTGGCGGCCTCTTCGCGCCGCAGTTCGTCGGCAAACAGCTGTTCGATCTGCTCGGGCGTCGCGAAGCCGAGCGACTTGGCCGATTGCGCCAGGGAGTGGTCGTTGACCAGGCCTTCCAGTTCGCGGAGCAGGAAGACGCGGAACTCCTCGCGCTGCAGTCGGCGGCCGAGCATCTCCTGGGCCGTCCGGATCTTCGAGCTCGCGCCGGCCAGCACGGTCGAGAACATGATCGCGCCATCGTTGACCGTCGCGACGACCCGGTCGACGAGCACGGGGCGGCTCGGTCCCTTGGGTCGTTCGGCGTTCGTAGCCCCGTTGCCCTGGCCGGTCGGTGTGGCCGGCGCCTTCTGACCGGGTGGAGTGTTCTGGGCACCGCCCGCTACGGGCAGGAGCAGCGTTGCGAGAACGGCTGCGGTCGTGCGCATCATGGCAGGATCATGCCGCTCGCGGCCGGGGCCAGCAAGCGCCGCGTGGGGGTCACAGGGGTGCCTCGAGGCTGCGGCAGTTGCATTCGGAGCCCCGCCCGCTCTGCTCTTCGGCCATGGCAACGAGCGGCACGTGTATCGTCATCGGCGCCTCGTCGGGCATGGGCACGGCGGTTGCGCGCCGGCTCGCGCTCGCGGGTCGCAAGGTCGCGATGCTGGCGCGCCGCGAGTCAGAACTCACGGCGCAGGCGACGGCGATCAACGACGTGCTCGGGCGCGAGGCCGCATTCCCGTTCGTGCACGACGCGGCCGATGTCGAGGCGGCCGAGGCGATGTTCGATCGCATCGAGCGCGAGCTCGGCGACGTCGACGAGGTCTACTACGTTGCGGGGGTCATGCCCGAGGTCGCGATCGACGAGTTCGACCTCGCCAAGGATCGGCTGCAGGTCGAGGTCAATCTGCTCGGCTGCATCGCGTTCTGCAACGTCGCGGCACGGCGGTTCCTCGCGCGCAAGGCCGGTCACATCGTCGGGGTGACGTCGGTGGCGCAGGACCGCGGCCGTATTGGTCGGCCGGTCTACAACGCGAGCAAAGCCGGCATGGACACCTACCTCGAAGCGCTGCGCAACCGGCTCTGGCGCCACGGGGTCTACGTGACGACGATCCGGCCGGGCTTCGTCGAGACGCCGATGACAGCGGGCCTCGAACTCAAGGGCGCGATCTCCGCCGACCGCGCAGCCGAACTGATCCTGCGCGCGCGCGACAAGAAGCGTGCGATCGTGTACGTGCCCGGCAAGTGGCGGCTCATCATGTTCGTGATCCGCAACATTCCTTCGTTCGTGTT
This sequence comes from bacterium, assembly GCA_024743115.1. Classification (GTDB taxonomy): domain Bacteria; phylum Planctomycetota; class UBA1135; order UBA1135; family UBA2386; genus JAGQRA01. The sequence goes on from JANSXC010000004.1 coordinate 62,103, forward strand.
CCGCAAGCTGTCGATCTGAACCGCTGCGAATGTCGATCACCGAAGATCCAGACGCCGGCATGACGACCCTCTCGGAAATCAACGTGAAGCACAATCCGGACAGCCACGGGCCCGAATGGCGCGACGAGGACGTGCGCGGGTTCGGCATGGCCGTCGGTGGCCGCGCGAGCGTCTGCCGACCGACCACGGTCGAGCAGGTCGCGGACGTGTTCGCGGCGGCGCGGCGGGAAAGCACGCCGATCGCGTTGCGTGGCGCGGGTTGCAGCTACGGCGACGCGTCGACGGCCGTCGGTGGGCGTGTACTCGATCTGACCGCGATGAACCGGATCCTCGCGTTCGATCCGCAGACCGGTGTCGCCGTGTGTGAGCCCGGCGTGACGGTGCGCGATCTGTGGCGCAAGTCGATCGGCTACGCGTTCTGGCCCAAGGTCGTCAGCGGCACGATGGCCGTTTCGATGGGCGGCGCCGCGGCGATGAACATCCACGGCAAGAACAACTACGCGCTCGGCTCGTTCGGCGAGTGCGTGCGTGCGTTCGATCTGCTGACGCCCAAGGGCGAACTGGTGCACGTGACGCGCGAGTCGGATCCCGAGCTGTTCCATGCCGCGATCAGCGGTTTCGGCATGCTCGGCTGCTTCACGAAACTCGAGATCCAGACCAAGCGCGTGCACAGTGGTCGACTGCGCGTCTGGGGGCTCGTCGCGCGCGACCTCGATCACAACTTCGAGATGATCGAGGAGTTGCGCGGTCAGGCCGATTACCTGGTGTCGTGGCTCGATCTGCATGGCAAGGGCAAGGGGCTCGGTCGCGGGCTGTTGCATCGCGCCGACCAGATGCAGCCCGGCGAGGACCCCGAGGGCGTGCGCTATCTCGATCCGCTGCTGCAGGACGTGCCGACGAAGTTGTTCGGCGTGGTGCCGAAGGGTTGGTTATGGCCTGGCATGTGGGGTGCGGTGCAGACCCGGCAGGTGTGGCTCGTGAACTGGTTGAAGTTCAAGGCCGGCTATCGCGAAGAACGCGGCTCGCCCTACCTGCAGTCGCACGGTGCGTTCCACTTCCTGCTCGACTACGTGCCCAACTGGCACTGGATGACGAAGCCGGGTGGGTTGATCCAGTTCCAGCCGTTCGTGCCAGTGGCCGAGGCGCCGCGAGTGATGCGGCGCATCATCGAACGTTGTCAGGAAGTCGGCTACGTACCCTACCTCGGCGTGCTCAAGCGCCACCGGCCCGATCCGTTCCTCATGACGCACGCGGTCGACGGCTACTCGCTCGCGATGGACTTTGCGGTGAGTCGCAGCAAGAGCAAGCGGGACGCGCTGTGGCGTCTGTGCCAGGAACTCGCCGAACTCGTGCTCGAGGCCGGTGGTCGCTTCTACTACGCCAAGGATGCGGTGCTGCTTGGCTCGTCCTTCGCGCGCGTGCACGGCGAGGAAGCGGTGCGGCAGTTCCGCGAACTGAAGCAGAACTGGGATCCCGACCATCTGATGCAGACAGATCTGTCGCGTCGGATGGGGGTCTGAGTCGCCGCGAAAAATCGCGAGCCCTCGCGGTGCGGTGCAAAGCGGCCATGGGATGGTCGGCTGATTGCCGGCGTCCAGGCGGACTCGCGTGGATTCCGAAAATCGGAGTATGAAGGGCGTCGTATTCACCGAGTTGCTCGCCATGGCCGAGCAGCGCTACGGCATCGAAGTGCTCGACACCGTGTTGCTCGCGGCCGGGCTCGACCATGGTGGCGCCTACACCGCGGTCGGTTCGTACGATTGGCGCGAGTTTCAGACGATCTGTGACGCGCTCGCGGAGCAAGTCGGGCTGACCGCACCCGAACTGCTGCGGAGCTATGGCCAGCATCTGTTCGGCGTGTTCGCGGCGCGTTACCCGGCCTTCTTCGCGGACACCGCGTCGCCGTTCGACTTCCTCGAGAACGTCGAAGCACTGATTCATCCCGAGGTGCGCAAGCTCTATCCCGATGCCGACCTGCCACGGTTCGAGGTCGAGCGCACGACGACCGGCCTGCGAATGCGGTACGTTTCGAAGCGGCCGTTCGCCGAGCTCGCGCGCGGTCTGCTCGAGGGCTGCATGCAGCACTTCGGGGTGGCGGCCGAGATCGGGGTGAGCGGGGACGAGCGGAACTGCACGTTCGAAGTGACCGTTCGTGAGGAGGCCGGGTGTCCCGCTGCGACGATCTGAGCGGGGTCTGGCAGCGCAAGGCGGCCCGCGAGCGCGGTGGGCGGCTTGCGGCCGAGACGTTGCTCGAGCGCAAGAGTCGCGAGCTCTACGACAGCCAGTGCGTCGTGGCCGCGACGAGCAGCGAGCTGGATCAGCGCATTCGCGAGCTCGAGGAGGCCAAGGATCGCGCGGAAGCGTCGAGCAAGGCCAAGACGCATTTCCTCGCGAACATGAGCCACGAGATCCGAACGCCACTCAACGGCGCGATCGGCACTCTCGAGCTCCTGCGCGAGACCGACCTGGACGGGCAGCAAGGCGAGCTCGTCGACACCGTGCTGCGCTGCACCGACTCGCTGCTCGAGCTCATCAACTCCGTGCTCGATGCGAGCAAGATGGACGTCGGGCGGGTCACGCTCGTGAGTGAGCCGTGTGAGCTGTCGCAGATCGTCGCGGAGAGCGTCGGACTGTTCGCCGCGACCGCGGCCAGCAAGGGCGTGAAGCTCGAGCTCGCGCGACGACCGGAACAGCCCGCCTGGGTGCTCGGCGATCCGCTGCGTTTGCGTCAGATCTTTTCCAACCTGATCGGCAACGCGGTGAAGTTCACGAACGAAGGCAGCGTCGAGGTGCTGTTCTCGCAGCAGCCCTTGGGTGTCGGTTACCTCGCGGTGACGGTGCAGGTCTCGGACACCGGCCCGGGGATCCACGTTGGTGATCAGGATCGGATCTTCTCCGAATTCCAGCAGGTCGACTCCAGCCGCTCGCGGGCCGCCGGCGGTACGGGGCTCGGTTTGTCGATCGCGCGGCGGCTCGCGCGCCTCATGCGGGGCGACATCACGCTGCAGAGCGAGGTCGGCAAAGGTTCGACGTTCACGCTCGCGCTGCTCGCGCGTCAGGTTGAAGGCGTCGGTGACGCTGCCCGGGCGGCTCCGGCCGACACTTCGTTCGAGGGGCTCTCGGTGCTCGTGGTCGACGACAACGCGCAGAACCGACTCGTCGCGGCGCGGATGCTGTCGCACATGGGCTGTCGCGTGGCCGCTGCCAGCAGTGGCCCGACTGCGCTGCAACATCTCGAGAGCCGCGACTTCGACCTCGTGTTGCTCGACGGTCAGATGCCGGTCATGTCCGGCGATCAGGTCGCTCGCGTCGTGCGCGATCCGCGGTCGGCGGTTCGTGATCATGACGTGCCGATTCTCTGCGTCACGGCGGACGTCGTCGCGGATCGCCTCGAGCACTACCTCGCTTCGGGCATGGATGCGGTGCTGACCAAGCCGTTCCGCAAGTCCGGCCTGCTCGCGAAGTTCGCGTAGGGCGGCATGACCGCGGGCGACCGGCAATTCCTGCCGGTCGTGATCGGCAACAACTGCCGCTGCGCGTGGTCACTTCGCGACGAACGCCCGTAACTCGAGTCGTTGCGTTGCGCGTTTGCCTGGCAGCTCCGTTGCTTTCGAGAACGCATGAACGGTATCGGAGGACTCGGTGGATCTGGTTCGTTGCCGCAACAGGTGGGCGGGGTCGTCGGTGAATCGGCGCTGCCGCGGCGGGCGGCCGGTCTCGGTGCCGGCGACCTGCAGCGTTTCGGCGCGATCACGAATGCGCAGGGGCAGACCCTGTTCGACATTCGCGGTGAGCTGCATGCCGCCGTGCGTGACGCGATGGCGGGGGCGGAGGCCGGTGAAACGAATCCCGATCGGGCTGCGCGGATTCAGCAGGCGATCCACTCGACCCTGGTCGAGCACGGCTTCGACCCGGCGGTGCTCGAAGCTGCGCGTACGGGTCAGGGTCTCGGGCCGGCGCCCGTCGCTGGCGGCAATGCCGCGTCGGGTTCGCTCGGGCTGGCTCAGTTCGCGGGGGACAGCACGAGCCTCGACGACGCGTTGTTCGGGGAGGGCGACGAATCCGAGGACGGCGGTGCGACCGACTTCCTACAGCTGCTGCTGGGCGAGTTTCGCGCGGGCGTGAACCTCGATCTCGAGATCTGAGCAGGGTGTCTCGTTTCGCGAGTAGGACCTGCTGAGGACCGCGCCGAGCCCCTTCGGCGCTCCGCTTGGGTTCTGGAGCGCGGCCCGCGCCGATAATTCGGTGGCACCGTGGTTGCTTCCCGGTTGTCGCGATCTGCGGCGCCACCTATACTGCTGGCCTGAAACGTCCCGTCTCAAGTCGGGACCCGGGTTCGCCGATGTCATCTTCGCAGTGTGGCTTCGGATGGATTCACCGGCCGGCCGCGCATTCGTCGCCGCCCCCTGATCCATGCCTGGCCCAGCCTCCGCTGGGGGCCACGTCACTGCGAACCACATCCGGCGCATCGCTCGCAGGTGCTCGAGAACAGACACTCGAACCTGCGCTCGCGCCCAAAACTTCATGCGCGGGCCCGACCATGGTTCGCGCCGTATCGGACAAGACGAAGAGTGAGCTTTTCATCCCTCGGGCTCAGTGAGCCCATCCTGCGCGGCGTCGCCGCCGCTGGTTACGACCAGCCGACGGACATCCAGTCGCGCGCCATTCCCAAGATCCTCGCCGAGCAGCACCTGATCGGCCTCGGGCAGACCGGCAGCGGCAAGACCGCGGCGTTCGGCCTGCCGATGCTCGATCGCCTGGTCGGCGGTGAGCCCGGTTTGCGGGGCCTCATCATCGTGCCGACGCGCGAGCTCTGCGTGCAGGTCGCCGAGAACCTGCGTAACTACGCGCAGTTCGCCGGCCTGCACGTCTGCACGGCGTTCGGCGGCATCGACCTGTCGATCCAGGAATCCGCGTTCAAGCGCGGCCTCGACGTGCTCGTCGCGTGCCCTGGTCGTCTCATCGATCACCTCGAGCGTCGGAACCTGACGCTCGACAAGGTCGAGATGGTCGTGCTCGACGAAGCGGATCGCATGCTCGACATGGGCTTCATGCCGCAGATCCGGAAGATCTTCATCCGCATGCCGCGCGAACGGCAGAACCTGCTGTTCTCCGCGACCATGCCGACCGAGGTCGAGAGCCTCGTCGAGGACTTCCTGCCCGGCGCCGAGCGCGTGCAGATCGGTGAACGAAGCCAGGCGGCGAAGACGATCTCGCATCGGTTCGTCGCCATGACGATCGCCGACAAGAAGGACGCGCTCGAACGCGTGCTCGAACGCGAGCACGGCAAGGTGCTCGTGTTCGTCAACAAGAAGATCAACTGCGAGAAGCTCGGCAACGCGCTCAAGCGCGACGGCCTGCCCGCGGACGCGATCCACGGCGACAAGAGTGCCGAGGCGCGGCACGCGTGCCTGCAAGGGTTCTCGCGTGGCAAGGTGCGCTTCCTCGTCGCGACCGACGTCGCCGCGCGCGGCATCGACGTCGACGACATCGACCTCGTGGTCAACTACGACTTCCCGCTCGGACTCGAGGACTACATCCACCGTTCGGGTCGCACGGGCCGCGCGGGTCGCAAGGGTCGCGCGCTGTCGCTCGTTGCGCCGAGCGAGAAGCGGCTGCACGCGGTGGTCGCGGCGCACCTGCGCGGCGAAAAGGTCAAGAGCGTCGGCCGCTACCCCGCGGGCGGCGGCGGTCGCGGCGGCTCGCGCAATGGTGGTGGCGGCAAGAAGCCTCGCCGTCGCCTGCAGCGCGCGTAGCACGGTCTGCGGGTCGCATGCGTGATGCGGGTTTGCCAAGCTGAGGGATGATCGTGGGTGCCCGGATGTCCGTGCCCCCGATGTCCGTGTTCCCGACGTCCGGCTCTCCTGTCGCTTCGCTGGCGTAACATCGCCGCCGGCCGGGGGGCGTCGGATGCGCAATGTCCGGGCGCCAGCGCCCGCCGGCGGGCGGAACGCATTTTGCACGTTCGCGGTCGAGGTCGGCACCTGTTGTGCCGGGGCAGTGCCGTGGTCGGTCCGCGGTAACATGGGCCCGCGCGGCTTGCGCATTCTCGCGCTCGCTCGCCCGGCGAGCGCGTCGATCGTCCTGTCCGGAGCCGATCATGACTCGCTTCCTTCTGCCCGAACCGATGCTGCCTCGTTCGGCGGTGTCCGCCCTCTCCGTTCTCGCCTGTTCCGCCGCGTTGCTGGCCCAGGTGCCGACCTGGATTACCGATGATGCCCTCCCGAGCCGCACGGCGGCGGTCTATTGGGACGCGGCCGGTGATCGCCTCGTGGCGGTCTGCGACTGGCCCGTCCGGGCCTGGAGCTTCGATGGCCAGCGCTGGCGAAAGCATGAGCCGGCCGGCCTGGGGGACGAGTTTCCTGACGCGATCCTGCTCTACGCCGGGTTCGATTCCGCGAACCAGCGCGGACTCGTCGTGACCGGCCAGGGGCCATCCGAGTTCCTGGCGCGGACCCATCTTGCGGTCGGCGCGGGATTCACGCTGCGGCGGCCACACTCGTCGCCGTACTTCCGTGGGGTGCAGCCGGCCGTGGATCCCGTGACCGGCGATCTGCTCGTGTTCGGTGGCACCAACCTCGGGTTCGTGCCGACCGACGGGATGGCGGCGTGGAACGGCAACAACTGGCGCACGCTATCGCCCGCTGGGCGTCCGAGTGCGCGCGCCGACCCGGGCATGGTCACGGATCGAGCGCGGAATCGGGTCGTGCTCTTCGGCGGTGCCGCCGGGGCCCAGATGATGAACGACACCTGGGAATGGGACGGTGTGCAGTGGCTACGGATGCAGCCGGCGAACGCGCCGACCCCACGTCGCGCACGGCTGGCCTACGATCCTGCGGTGCAGCGCGTCGTGGCGCTCGGCGGTCGCGGCCTCGGCAGTCCTTACCTGTCGGATTGCTGGGAGTGGGACGGCGTCGACTGGCGCGCCGCTCCGTCGCTGCCGGTGGCCAACCAGGCGTTCGGCTGCGACGACGGCACCGCGCTGCAGCTCGTGATGGGGTACGCCAGCGTGTGGCAGCGCACGGCGACGGGCTGGAGCGCGCGCTTCCGCGATCCGCGGCCCGAGGACCGGCCCTTCGTTCCTCAGCGCCCCAAGGTCGCCTGGGACGCGGCCCGCGGTGAGATCGTGATGCCGATGCTGTTCCCCAGCGGTGAGACCTTTCGCTATGACGGCGAGTGGCAGCTGGTCGCGACCCAGGGGCCGCCGCCACGGCAAGCGTTCGGGTTCGCCCCGCTCGGGTCGGACCTCGTGTTGTTCGGCGGTGTGGACAACTACAACTCCGCGAGTCGGCTCTACAACGACACCTGGTCGTGGAGCGGTCAGAGCTGGACCGCTCTGGCGCCGCCGGTCGCGCCATCGCCGCGTCAGGGGGTTGGGATGGCGAGCGATGGCTCGGGTGTGCTCCTGTTCGGGGGCTCGGCCAGCTATTCACCGTTCCTGGCCGAGACCTGGCGATTCGATGGCTCGGCGTGGGTGGAGCTCGTGACGGCGACCGTGCCGCCGGGGCGTGAGGCTCCCGCGATGGCCTATGACCCCGTTCGGGACCGGGTCGTGTTGTTCGGTGGCTACGCGGTCCCGTCGCGGCTGCGCGACACCTTCGAATGGGACGGCACGAACTGGCTGGCGACGAGTCCTTCGACGTCACCGCCGGCCGGCCCCGTGTCGGCCACGTTCGATGCCGGGCGGGGTCGGGTCGTCCTGATGCTGGGTCAGCTCTGGGAGTGGGATGGAGTCGACTGGACTGCTACCGCCACGAGTCCGACCCTCGGCGGCAGTGGCGATATCGCGTACTACCCACCGACCGGGCGCCTCATCGGCCGTCGCCTGTGGGACACCCACACGTTGACGACGACTCCGGCGCGGGTCGAACTCGTGACCCAGGCGTGCGGTCGGTCACCCGATCTGCGGCTGCTCGGTCGACCTGTGGTCGACACGGCCCCGGACGTGCACGTCGAGGGGCAGCCCAACGCAGTCGCCTTCGTCGTCCATGGCCTGCTGCCTGATCAGTTGTCACTAGCACCCGGATGTGACGTGCTGCTGCAGCCGCTCACGAGCCAGGTCGGCGTCACGGATGCGTTCGGCCGCCTGGACCTGCCGCTCGCGATCCCGAACGACCTGAGCCTGCGAGGCGTCGCCGTGCTGTCGCAGGCCGCAGTGCTCGACGGCGGTCCGGTGTTCGGCGCGTCGTTGTCGGGGCGGCTGCGGGTCGTGGTTGGCGACTGATCGCCGGCCGTGCGCCCGCCCGCACCCGAGGATCGCTGCTACCCGAGGATCGAACGCGCGGCCGCCTCGGGATCGCTCGCCTGCACCAGCGTGCGGAACACCGTGTCGAGCGCGGAGTCGTCGTGCTCGCCGGCGCGGTCGCGCAGCTCTTTGCCCGTGCCGATCGCGAGCAGTTCGCCCTTGCTGATCACGGCGATGCGGTCGGCGACGGATTCGACGACGTCGAGCAGGTGCGAGCAGTAGAGCACGGCGCCGCCGCGGCGCGCGAACTCCTTCATGAGCTCCTTGACGACGAGCGTCGTCGTGACGTCGAGTCCGGAGAGTGGCTCGTCCAGCACGAGCACCTTTGGATCCGTCAGCAGAGCGGCCGAGATCGACACCTTCTGCATCATGCCCTTGCTGAAGCCGGCCATCGGTTCGTCGCCGCGGTCGCCGATCTCGAAGCCGTCGAGCAGGCGCTGGCCGACGGTGCGAACGTGGTCGTCGTCGAGATCGAACAGGCGGCCCTTGAGCAGCAGGAACTCCCAAGGGGTCAGCGCCTCGTGCAGGCGCGCGATCTCCGGCAGGTAGCCGACGCGGCCGCGCGCCTTGCTCGGGTGCTTCCAGGCGTCGACGTCGTCGATCTCGACCGTGCCACCGTCGGGGCGCAGCAGGCCGACGATGCACTTCACCGCGGTCGACTTGCCCGCACCGTTGGGGCCCAGCAACGCGAGGGTCTCGCCGCGGGCGATCTCGACGTCGAGGCCGGCGAGCGCGACGTTCTGGCCGTAGACCTTGCGCAGGGATCGAAGCCGCAACATGCGCGTCATCTTGGCGCCCCGACCTTGTGTGTGCGAGGGCGGCTTGCCCTAATCATCCGCGATGCACCTCCGACGACTCGCGCGACTGCTGGTTCTTTTGCCCGTGTTCTCCCTGCCACTCGCGGCGCAGGACGATGAACCCGAGATTCGTTCGGGCCCCGCGATCGACTTCGTGGATGCGTTCCCGGGGCAGGAGCCGTTCGACCGACCGCTGTTCGTCGACTTCCATGCGACGGACCCCGCAATGGCCTACGTCGTCACGCAGGCCGGCCACGTCTGGCGCGTCCCGCGCCAAGGCGACAGCGCGGGCGCGAGCGGACAACGCGAAGCGTTCCTCGACTTCAGCGAGCGCGTGCTGCTGAAGAACTGGGAAGAGGGCCTGCTCGGGTTCCAGTTCGATCCCGACTACGCGCAGAACGGCCACGTCTACGTCTACTGGTCCGAAGAGATCGAGCCGCGCGAGGTCGCCATGCCGGGCGGCAAGTCGCGCAAGAGCAATCGTCAGTCTGTGATCTCCCGGTTCACCGCGCCGGTGCAGGGTGACCGCGGCCGGATCGCGGTGGACCCCGCGAGCGAGGTGCGGCTGCTCGAGGTGTTCCAGCCGTTCGGTAACCACAACGGCGGCACGATCGTCTTCGGCCCCGACGGCATGCTCTACATCGCGATCGGCGACGGTGGCTACAAGAACGATCCCTACGGCAACAGCGAGAGTCTCACGACTCTGCTCGGCAAGATCATGCGCATCGACGTTCGCAACACGACGCTGGACGAGCCGTATCGCATCCCTGCGGACAACCCGTTCGTCGACCGCGATGGCGCGCGCGGCGAGATCTGGGCCTACGGTCTGCGCAACGTCTGGCGCATGGCGTTCGATCGCGATACGGGCGAGCTCTGGGCCGGTGACGTCGGGCAGAACCGGATCGAAGAAGTCGTGCACGTCACGCGGGGCGGCTTCTACGGCTGGAACAGTTTCGAGGGGACCGAGGAGTTCGGGCAGCGGCGCAGCCGGCGCGAGACGCCCGCGGATCCGATCCCGCCGGTCGCCGAGTACTCCCATCGCGAGGGGCTGTCGATCACCGGCGGGCACGTCTATCGCGGGCAGAAGATCCCCGGGCTGGTCGGTCACTTCGTCTATGCGGACTTCGTCACGAAGCGGACCTGGGCGGTCAAGACGACGGGCGAGCACGAGGTGGTGACGTTGAAGCACTGCCCGTTCCCGCCGTCGAGCTTCGCCGAGGAGCCGGACGGCGAGCTGCTCGTGACCTGTTTCGTGGGTAACAAGGGCAAGATCGGGCGGATCTACCGGCTCGTGCCGGCGGCCAGGTAGTCGGCCATTCTGGCGGTCCAGGGCGGTCTGGCGGGGGCCGTGCCACGATCGGGACTGGTCGTGAACCCTGGCCACCGTTTACCGTTCTCGCCCCTGGTGCGCTCCACGACCCTGACGATCTCGATCCTGGCCCACGTCGGCGCCATCTCGGCGGCGGCGGCGGTGGGGATGTACGTCGTCGCCGCGGATCGGCGGCCTGCCCGCGTGGAGATTCGTCAACAGGCGGCCTCGGCGAGCGCGGCGCTCACGGCGGCTCGGGTCGCGGATGCCGCGACCGAACGACCGGCCGTCGTGCCGGAGCCTGTGGCCGAGAAGATCGACCCGACCGATTCGCCGCCGCTCGATGCCGCGGTCGTCGTGCCGCCGCGCGTGATCGAACCGGATCGGGCACGGGCGGCCGAGTCGACGACTGCAGTGACCGACGCTGCGACGCGGGCCTGGCTCACGCCATGCCGGCGTTCGGAACCGCCCGAGCGCGTAGCCGTCGAAACCGCCGTGGCAGTCGATGTCGAACCGACGGAACCCCGACAGGTCGTCGTCAGCGAGCCGCCGCAGCCCGCGCGCGCGTTCGTCGCCGCGACACCGCTCGCGACCAATCCCGCGCCGGACTATCCCGAACGTGAGCGCCGTCGTGGCTATGAAGACACGGTCGTCGTGACGGCGTCGGTTACCGAAAACGGCGAGGTGACGGGCGTCCGTCTCAAGACGGCATCCCGACACCGCGGGTTCAATCGCGCGGCGTTGTCGGCCGTGACGCGCTGGCGCTTCACACCGAGTCAACGTCACGGCGAAGCGGTCGCCGACGAAGTCGACGTGCCCGTGATCTTTCAGCTACGCGACCGCTGACGCTGAAGCGGTTACCGCGCCGCTGCTGGGGGCTATCCGCGTTGTCGGCGATCGGCGATGATCGCGGCGTCCCGCCAGGCGCTCCACCAGCCTGGCCAAACCGAAGAGAGAGAGCATGCCGGCGAACCCAGGCCTGGCGGTGGATTCTTATCGATCGAGCGCGCGCTGCGAGGCGTTCTCGGCGAGTCGGCTCGCGCTCCGAGGCGATCGGTGATCCCGCGTGCGCACCGACCGTTCGGGCGACGTCCGGCGTCGCTTCTCGATTCGTGCACCGCTCGCCGTGCTGTTGCTCGTCGCGGTCGGCGGTTCGGCCTGGCTCAGTGACGACAGTCTGATCACCCTGCGCACGGTCGAGAACTGTGTGCAGGGCCATGGGCTGCGTTGGAACGCGGCCGAACGCACGATGACCTACTCGCATCCGCTGTGGTGCGGATTGCTGTTCGTGCCGCGGCTCGTTACCGGTGAGCTCTACTTCGGAACGATCGCGCTCGGCGGGTTGCTGACGCTCGTGACCGTGGCCGTGATGGTGCGGATTCACCTCGCCGCGGCAGCGTTGCTGTTGGCGGTCATGGCGAGTTCGCGCGCGTTCGTGGACTTCTCGACGAGTGGGCTCGAGAACCCGTTGAGCCATCTGCTGCTCGTGTCGTTGCTCGCGATCCTGCGGCAACGACACCGTGGCGTGTCGAAGCGGGCCGCGGTTCTGTTCGGGCTCCTCGTTCTGACGCGCCACGATCTCGTCTGGCTCGGTCTACCGCTGCTGGGTTGCGCTCTGTGGTCCCGTCCGCGCCGCGAATGGCTGATTGCCGCGCTGCTCGCCGGCGGCATGGTGCTCGCCTGGCTGGCGTTCGCGACGATCTACTACGGTTCGCCTTGGCCGACGACGGCGTATGCCAAGGCCTTCCGGCACGAGCTCGCGGGCGCGGACCTCGTGATGGCCGGTCTGAAGTACGCCCTGCACCTGCTCTATTTCGATCCGGTGACCGCGCTCACGATCGCCGTGGGCATCGTCGTGGGTTGCTTGCGGGCGCCGGCGCGTCTGGCGCTGCCCGCGATCGGATGCCTGCTGCAGTTGGCTTATGTCATCGCGGTCGGCGGAGACTTCATGGCCGGTCGCTTCTTCACGCCGCTGTTCGTGGTTGCGCTCTGGATCCTCGGTGAGCGGATCTCGACTCACGAGCTGCGGTCGGCGACGCGCGAGTTCTGGTTGCCGATCGGCGCCGTGGTGCTGGCGTTGCTCGGTGGTGCGATGCGGGCGGAGATCCCCGCGAACTTCGCTGTTTGGCGCCCTCCACCACTGCACTCGCGCTGGCAGGTCTTTGACGAACGGGCCGGTTATCAGGAGCTGCTCGGACTGTGGTCGCCGCGGCGCGTCGAGCTGCGGCCGGGCCTGATCGATCCCGTGATCGCGCATCACAGACAGCAGGCCGTCGCTTTCGGTCTCGCGGTCGGTTGGTTCGGATTGCTCGGCGGCCCCCGCCTCCACGTCGTCGATCCCTACATCTGCGACCCGTTGCTCGTACGGCTGCCCGTCTGTCGCGAACTCGGGTTTCGACCGGGGCACTACACACGTCGCATCCCGGAGGGCTACCTCGAGAGCCTCGCGCACGGCGACAACCGCATCGAGCACGCCGGGCTGCGGCGATATTACGACTCGTTGCGCGTCGTTCTGCGCGCGCCGATCTGGTCGGGTGCGCGCTGGCGTGCCGTGTCAGAGCTCGCGATCGGGTCCCATGATGCCGGGCTGTTCGACTACCTGGCTACCGACTACGTGGACCCGCCGTTGCGAACCGTGGCGGGCGCGGACCTTCGGCGCGATGTCGAGCTCGGCAAGCCGTGGTTCGAGAGCGGTGCAGAACTCGTCTACGACGGCGGCGTGCGGATCGACTTCGGACAGCCGCAGACGGTCACCCGACTCGCGATCGCGCTGCAGCAGCACGACTCGTACCGCGTTCAGCTGTCGCGCGATGGCCGGGTCGTTCGGACTCTGTCGCTCGCGGGTGAGCCGGCAGCGGATCTGTCGATTGCGTTCCTCGCCGGGTTCGACTGGCGCGAAGTCGATGTCGCGGGGCTCACGTTCGATGCCGTGATCGTGCGGGTGACCGACGCCGTCGATCGTGTCGGCGCGATCGCGGCCGTTCGAGTCGGCGGGTGAGCGCCTCGGTCACAGTTTGGCCAGCATGGCGTCGAGCCGTTCGTACATCGTTTCCCAGCGCCACGTGCGGCGCACCCAGTCGGCGGCCGCGTGACCGCGCTTCTGCGCGAGTTCCGGATCGGCGAACAGCTCGGCGACGCCCGCGATCGTGGCGTCCTTGCCGTCCGCGACGGTGACCGCGCCGGGCGGCACGTCGTCGCCGAGGCCCTGCGAGGCCTGCGGTGACGCGACCACGGGCAACGCCATGCTCAGCGCTTCGAGCACCTTGTTTTGCACGCCGCGCGCCAGGCGCAGCGGCGCGATGCCGACCGCCGCGCGATCGAAGTAGGGCGGAGTCTCGGGCACGCGGCCGGTGACCGTGATCCCGGGGCGACTCGCAAGCGCCTGCACCTTCGCGATCGGTTTGCTGCCGACGACGAGTAGTTCGGCGTCGGGGAAACGCTCGCGCAGCACCGGCCAGCATTCGTCGGCGAACCAGCAGACGCCGTCGACGTTGGGTTCGTAGTCCATCACGCCCGTGAAGACCGCGGTGCGCGGGTGGCGCTCCGCGTCGCCGCCCGTGGAGAAATGTGCGACGTCGACGCCGTTCGGCAGAACCTGCGGTTCGACGCCGGGGATCAGCTCCATGAACAGTTGCTTCTCGACCTCGCTCACCACGAGCGACAGGTCGAACTCGCGCGCGACCCGATCTTCGAACGCCAGCAGTCGCCGCGCCTCGCGGGCGTAGATCCAACGGCCGGGGAATCCGCTTGCCGCCGCGTACTGTCGCCACTTGTCCGAGTCGAGCTCGGCGAACTGCATGACGCGTTTGCCGGGGCAGTCCCCGAGTGCGTACTGCGCCATCGACGAGCTGTAGACGTAGATCAGGTCCGGCGGATCGTCGGTGAGCCAGCCGTGCACGGCATTCTGCAGTTCGCGGTGGCGGAAGAACGGCACCGTGAGTGCTTCGCCCGTTAGCAGTCCGCGCAGGCTGACGAGTTTTCGCACACGGCGGTCGAGCCGCGGCGCCACCACGGTCTCACAACGAGCCTGCAAGAACGTGACACCCTCGTTGTCACGGTCCTCTTCGGTGAAGCAGCCGAGCCGCACTCTCGCCCCGCGATCGAGCAGGTGCTGGAGGAAGTGCCACGTCGTGATGCGGTCTCCGCGATCGGGCGGATACGGCACGCGCTGACAGAGAAAGATGACCTTCAATTTGGTTCCTGCTTGCCCCGATAGAAGTGGCGTAAGGGGGCGCTGCACTAGATGACTGCCGAGACTGGACAATCGACGAACATCCTCAGTCTTGTCAACAACACGATTGAGCTCCCGACGATGCCGGAGGTCCTCCTCAAGCTCAACGAGGTGATGGCCAACCCGGAGGTGTCGGCGGACGAGGTCGCGGAAGTCGTGAGCAAGGACCCGGCGGTTTCGACCAACCTGCTCCGGATCGTCAACTCGGCCTACTACGGCTTGCAGGTGCGCGTGTCGGCCGTGAGCCTCGCGATCTCCGTCATGGGTTTCAACATGACGAAGAAGGTCGCGCTCAAGGCCGCGGTCTTTTCCACGTTCGGCAAGCGCCGCGAGAAGATCCAGCACTTCGATGCCTCCGCGTTCTGGAAGCATGCCGTGTTCACTGGCGTCTGCGCTCGCACGCTCGGCAGCAACTCGAAGGCGTTCGCCGAGACGCACGCCGAGGACCTCTACATCGCCGGTCTGCTGCACGACATCGGCAAGATCATCCTCATGGAGCGGATGGCGCCGCGCTACCTCGCGATCTTGCGGCGTTCGGTGGAAGAGCGGCGGCCCGAGCTCGAGATCGAACAGGAAGAACTCGGCTTTACGCACTCCGACATCGGCTCCGTGCTCGCGATCAAGTGGTTCCTGCCGGAGGACCTGTCGATCGCCATTCGCTACCACCACCAGCCGTCGAACGATCCGTTCCACCGTTCGTTGAGTTCGCTGATCCACCTCTCCGACCAGATCGCGTGGCGCGCGGGCAACCCGTCGACCGTCGGCACCACCATCGGGGCGCTCGACCACGAGGTCTACGATCAGGTCGGGCTCACGCCGGACATGGTCGAGGTGCTGTTGCCGCAGATTCGCGAAGACTTCTCGGCTTCCGAAATGCCCTGGTAGGGCATTCCCTGACAGCGGCGGTTCCGCGACGGGCTCAGCTTGGCGGTGGTCGATGAATTGCTGCGCAAGTCGGGCTTGGCCAGAGACCCATGGTGCGTGATCCGGTATCACCTCGGGCCCTCCCGGGTCCGCTATCCAGTGCAGTTCGTCCGTCAGTTCACAGCCTTCGTTCCACAGCTGCTGCTCTCGACGGCGGGTGACGCGACAGGTTCGGGAGGTCGGACGTGAACTTCCGCCGCTGGGTCGTCTTCACGTTCCTGATCCACGTCCTCGTCGTCGCGATCGACAAGGGCGGCGGCATCATCCTGTATCTGCTCTGCGCCAATCAGCCGGATCAGCACGGTGGCGCGGGCATCATCGCGTCGCTGCCGTTCATTATCGGCGCGGTCGCGAACCTCGGCTTCGCCACGGCGCTGGTCTACTTCGTCCGGCGCGGCCAGTTCTCGGCCCAGACGTGCTTCCAGACCGCGATGTCGGTCGCGGCAGTCTGGGGCTCGTTCGTTGCCGGACTCGCGGCGGTGGTCACGCTCTACGCGCTGCCGTGGCTGCGCGACGACTGGTTGTTCGACCCTTGGCTGGTTGCGCCGTTCTGTCTCGTCGTACCGCTGTTGCTCGTGAGCAGCTACGCCAACAGCACGCAGCTCGCGACCGACCGCGTCAAGGACTACGGGCTCGTTCACCTCGTCACGTCGCTCGCGTTCCTGCCCGCGTTCTTCGTGCTGTTCTTCTGGCTCGGGGGCGATGTGTCTGCCGGTCACGTCCCGATGGCGGTCGCATGGGGTCGGCTGATCTCGACGGCGATCGTCGCGCTGCTCGCGCTCTGGCTCGTGCGCAAGGTCGTCAAGGTGCGGCTCGGGCTCGATCGCGAGTTCTTGCGGGAAGGCATTCTCTACGGCTGGAAGGCCAATCTCACGTCGACGCTGACGTATCTCAACCACCGGATCGATCTGCTCGTGGTGGGCGCGCTGTTCGTGCCCGCGGCGGCGCTGACTGCGACACTCGTGGGGGCGGCCAAGCTCGAAGCGACCGCGAAGCTCGTCCTCGAACAGGTCGCGTTCTACAGCATGGCCGTGACCTGGGCCGAGCTGGTCTGGCACTTCCCCGAGGCGATGCGCGACCTGTTTTTCTCCAAGGTCGCGGGTAGCTCGCACGAGCAGGCGCGCCGGCTGACGCCCGTGCTGTCGCGGCTCGGGCTGCTGCTGTCCGTCGTCGGCGCCGTCGGCATCGTGTTCGTCATCGATCCCGTGATGGGAACGATCACCTATCTCGCGAAGGGCAGCAGCGACGTCTGGTATGCCGACTGGAGCCCGGCCGTGACGACCGCGCTCTGGGTGCTCGTGCCGGGCACTGCGGCCTACACCGTGAGCAAGGTGCTGCAGGCCGATCTCGCGGCGCGCAACCACCTCCAGACCTGTGTCAATGCGCAGGTCATCGTGCTCGTGACGATGCTCGGGCTCGACTTCGTATTCGTGCCCGAATACGGCGCGGTCGGTGCCGCCGCAGCGTCGACGATCGCCTACGTGCTGTCGACGTTCTACTCGCTCTGGGTCTACGGCCGGCAGACCGGGGTCCGACTCGACGAGTGTCTCGTCGTGCGCGGCGCCGATTTCCGCTACGTTGCCGAGATCGTGTCGGCCGTCTTGGGCAAGCTCCGGAGGAAGCGTTCGTGACCGGGTCCGGACCGGATTCGGAAGGGCCCCGATCGGGTGGGCCCCGATCGGGTGAGCCGCGCCCGGGTGAGTCGCACTCTGGTGACTCGCAATCTGGCGCGTCGCGTCCGGGGCCGGAACCCGTGCCGATCTCGGTCGTGATCCCGGCCTACAACGCCGCGACGTTCCTGCCCATGACGCTCGACTCCCTGGCGCAACAGACGCGCCCGCCAGCAGTGGTCTACGTCGTCGACGATGGCTCGACCGACGACACGGCCACGATCGCCGAGGCCCGCGGCGCCAAGGTCATCCGGCAGCAACAGCGTGGGCCGGCAGCCGCGCGCAATCGCGGGGTCGAAGCTGCCGAGACGGAGTACGTCGCGTTCCTCGATGCGGATGACTGGTACGGTCCCGACAAACTCGAAAAGTCGTTCGCTATGCTCGACCAGCTCGGCGCGACGTGCCTCGCGACCGATGCCTGGCAGGTGCTCGGTGACCGCGTCGATCGCCGCAAGAACGACACGCGCCGCGTGCCGACCGTGCTCACGCAAGAACTGCTGATCGGTGACAACCCGATCGTCTGCAGTACGGTCGTGGCGCGGCGCGAGGCCATCCTCGAGGTCGGTGGCTTCGACGAGGATCCGGTCCTCATCGCGACCGAGGACTACGACCTCTGGCTGCGTCTCGCGCACGACGAACCGATCGCCTACCTCGCGGAGCCGTTGACGTTCTATCGCGCGCATCCCGACGGGTTGTCGGACAACGCCCGCTTCCTGCGCGGCATCGAACGCATTCTCGCCAAGGTCGCCGCGATGCATCCCGGCGAGGCGCACTTTGCCCAGCTCATCGCGCGCCGCCGCGCCGCGGCCCGGTGCAACGTCGCCTACGACCTGTTGCAGGCAGGCCAACGCGACGAGGCGCGCGAGGTGCTGCGCGAGGCCAACCGGCTCGCTCCGAGCTGGAAGAGCTACAAGTTGTGGCTCAAGTCGATGCTCATGGGTTCGCGCGGTGGCACGAGTTCGCAGTTGGGCGGCGCGAAGGCCGGCGCGGGTCACGACGCGGAGGGGCGTTCGTGAGTCGTGGGCGACCGGCCCGGCAGCGCCAGCTGCTGGGGGTCGTGCACCTGCTGGCGCTGCCTGGCGCGGTGCGGCACAAGTCGATGGCCGCCGTGCTCGATCACGCGCTCGCGGATGCCGCGGCGCTGAAGCGGGGCGGCGTCGACGGTCTCGTGATCGAGAACTTCGGCGACGCGCCGTTCCACAAGGGCACGCGCGACGATCCGGTCGAGCCGGCGGTGCCCGCGGCTCTGGCGCTCGTCGGCAGCCGGATCGCAGAGTCGACGGGGCTGCCGATCGCGTTCAACTGCCTGCGCAATGACGGCCTCGCCGCGCTCGGAGCCGCGGCGGTCGCGGGTGCGCGCTGGATCCGCGTGAACGTCCTGAGCGGTGCCTATGCCACCGACCAGGGCGTCATCGAGGGCGAGGCCGCGCGCCTGCTGGCCTACAAGCAGCAGCTCGGCCGCGCGGCCAAGGCCATCGACGTGCTCGCCGACGTGCACGTCAAACATGCGACGCCGCTGGGCGGCAGCGATCTGGCGACCGCGGCGGCCGACCTCGCCGAACGTTCGGGTTGTGCCGGCATCGTCCTGTCCGGCTCGCGCACGGGGCAGCCGGTCGATGTCGCAGAACTCGACACCGTGCGTGCGGCGGTCGGCCGTTTCCCGCTCTGGCTCGGCTCGGGCCTGACGGTCGACAACGCCGCGGAGCTCTGGCCGCGATGCGATGGCGCGATCGTGGGCACGGCGGTCAAGCGCGGCGGTCGGGTCGATGCGCCCGTGGACGTCGCACGCGTCAAGGCGCTGCGGCGTGCCTGCCGGTAGCGGCAGAGCGGCCGCACTACAGCTACGCCGTTCTGTCCCGCGTTCTGGCACCGCAATCTGTAGCCGGCCGGGCGCGCCTGCCGATGAGGTCCTGTCATGAAGGTCCTGCTGCTGACCCCGTCGCCGTCGCATCTCCACCTCGGGGGCCTCGCCACCGTCGGGCGCTATCGCGAACGTCTGCAGCAGCGCGGCCATCTGTGTGAAGTGTTCGGCACCACCGACGAGGGTGGCATCAAGCAGTCGCTCGAGGGTGCGATCGAACGCTTCAAGCCCGACATCGTCCATGCCCATGACGCGTTCCGCAGCGGTCTGCCACTGCTCGGCCTCACGCTGCCGTGGGTCGTGTCACTGAGTGGCGAGGACCTGCACCACGACATGGTCGAGGACGAACGCGGCCCCCTCGTCGGCGAGGTGCTCGGCCGCGCCAACCGCGTGCTCGTGCCGAATCGCGAGGCCGCCGACCTCGTCGAAGAACGCGTGCCCGACGCCGTCGGCCGCATCGACATCGTGCCGCGCTCGGCCGATCGGCTCGCCACCGACGGCACCGACCTGCGCCGTTCGCTCGGCATCCCGAGCCAGCGCTTCCTCGTGTTCTTGCCCGGTGGTCTGCGGCCGATCAAGGGCCAGCACCGTGCCATGTCGCTCGTGCGCGTGCTGCGCAATGCCGGCGCCGACATCGAGATGATCGTGGCCGGGCCCGAACAGGACGATGCCTATGCCCGCGACCTGCACGAACAGGCCGCGCGTGAGCCGGGCATCCGCATCCTGCCGCCCCTCGCCCACGATCGCATGGGGGCCGCGTACCTCGATGCCGACGTCGTGCTCAACACGTCGGTCTGCGAAGGCGCCGCCCCGACCATCCTCGAAGCCGGCATGCTCGGCCGTCCCGTCGTCGCCGCCAAGGTCGCGGGCAACACCGAGCTGCTGCGTCACCGCGAGACCGGGTTGCTGTTCGAGGACGACGAGGAGATGGCCAAGAGCATCCTCGCGCTCTATCGCAATCGGTCGGCTGCGGGCGCGCTCGGCGTGCGGATCCGCGAGGACTTCCGCCGGCGGTTCGACAGCGAGCAGGAAGTGTCGCGACTGCTGAGCGCGTACGCGGCGGCCTGAGCGACGGGCCTGCCCGCCGCCAGGGGGCTACTGGTACTCGAAGCGCATGACGTGCGCGAGGTAGGTCGTCACCTGGCCCGTCGGTTCGGTCGGGTCGCCCTCGTTGAGGGCCATGTCCAGGAGTGGCGGCACGCTGGCGACGGTCCACGTGTAGGCATTGCTCGTCGCGAGATGCGTGAGGTCGAGCCACTGCGTGGTCAGCTGCATGCCGAACCAGGATGGATGCGTCGGGATCTCGACCAGGATCTCGGCGATGCCCATGTTGGGGATCGAGAGCGGGTGGGTCTGCGGCGCGTAGACCGCGGGAATCGTGGCGAGGATCTGCGCCGGGTTGACGTGCGCGAAGCAGTTCGGCGTGTTGATGCCGAACACACTCAGAGGAACCGGTGTTGTCGCCGCAGTACCGAAGATTGCGAACGCGATGCCGTTGTCCGGGCCGTCGGCCTGGAACTGCGCGCGACCGCCGGGGACGAGGCTGCGCGTGCCGACGCGGCTCCACTGCTTCTGGGGGCCGCCGTAGTAGCCGCAGCCGTTGCCGGTCTCGACCGCCGTGCTGCCGGGGACGACTTCTTCCGCGGCGTCCGCCATCCACCAATTGGCTTCCTGTCCCGCGATCGGCTGGCCGGTGATGTCGACGCACAGCGTACCGCCGAAGTAGGGGAACGGGTTCTGGAACGCGATCCGCAGCGTGTTGTTCGCCGTCCATGCGACGGGTGTGCCGAGGCCCGACCCGGTCGCCGGCGACGTCGGCAGGGTGACGGTGCCCTGGAACACCTGCAGCACGTTGACGCCCTCGTTGTCACCCCAGCGGTTGCTGCAGGTCAGGGGCAGCAGCGGAGGTCGAGAGCTTGACCGTCAGGTTCATCGAACCACCGGTGTAGATCTCGTTGGCAGCGGTCCGACGCAGTTCGATCGCTTCGATGTTCTTGCCGACGACCGACAGCAGGTGGCTCGCGCCGACCAGGGTCTGCTGGCGCAGAGGCCGGCTCGCGCCGGCGATCCACTCGTAGCTCAGCGCGTTGGTGTTGGTGTGCGCCCAAGGCGCGACGACGTGGCTCTGCGCGGCGAGCGACGCGCCGAGCAGTGCAACACCGAGGGTCAAGGTGGGGCTGGGCTGGTGCATGGTGGCTTCCGTTTGGCGGTCTTCGGAATGTGAGACGTGGTGGTTTGGGAGTTTCGGGTCCCTTGCCGGTTGGGTGGGCTTGGGGGAGGTCAGGGGCTGGGGGAAACGACTTCGATCGTTATCAGCTTTCGATTGATCCCCTTACCTGCCCAGACTTGGATCAGCGTTCCGCCCGGAACGTTAGGTATCTGAATAGTCGTGTCTTTCCCGGGTTCGACGTCGTAGCTGACCGTTGTTTGGCTGACCGGATCAGATACCGAGACAGACGAGTCGTTGGGGCCGACGTTGACCGTGATGGAGCTACCGGGAGTGGCGCTGCTCGGACCCCGGATTCCCTCACCCTGCATATCAGTCTTTGCGCTTGGTGTTGTTGCGGCGCTCACGAAGAGCGGGCAAGTAGCGGTCGAGTCTCAGTTCTTGAGGTGGGTTTGCCTTCTCAACGAACCTGATCAATAGCGACAAGGTGTTTCGCTCGAAGGGCTGATTCGGGTTGTTGACAGCCTCCTCCATGAGCCGGCCCATGCCTTGCCACAGTACTGGGTCATCCGGGTAGTCCAGTCCTTTGAGGTTCATGAACAGGTCAGCCTTGGCGCACAAGTCGCCCACAGGCGCCTTTATGGCGAGTCTGCGAAGCTCATCGAGCGTGGAATCTCCGGTCGACTTCAACTCGACCTCATCGTTCGAGCCGACCTTCTTCGGATCCTCAGGTTCCCCACTTCCCCGGGAGGCCCCGAGGGAATACCCGCAGGCCCCTCCGATGAGGGTTCCGGTGGCAAACGTGCAGCCGGCGAGGAGGAATGCCCGGCGCGAAGTCATCGACTTCGGCTCAGGCTCGGGAGCCAGGAGGTAAACGGGCTGGAGCTTCATGGAGACGGAGAACCTGCTGGTGGCGACCCCAAACCCTCCTGGGCCAGGGCCCGAAACGAGATAGCCAAATCTTCCCATGAACTGCGAAATTCGACAAGACCGGGCCCTGGCAAACTCGCCCGCTCTTCGATTGCGCGATCGAGCAATTCCTGGGACGCTTCTACGAACCTCCCAACATCCGGCGCACCTTCGCGGGAATACCCCAACCCGTCCGACCCCAGGTATTTGGTGTTCGCTGGCCGGTCTGTCGATACATCCACATGAGCCCATCAAAACTGTCCGGTGGCAATCCGACTGGTGGCAACCCGTCCGTTGGCAAGCCCTCTGCCGGCACCTCCAAGGTCGCGGATCCGTTCGCCGACTGGCAGCCGCTGGTGAAGCCGTTCACCCAACCGAGTGCGCTGCGCGCGTCGTGGCAGCTCACCAACACGCTGCTGCCCTACTTCGGCATCTGGGTCGCGATCGTGTTCCTCGCGCCGATCTCGTGGTGGCTCTGCATGCCGCTCTGTCTGGTGAACGGCGCGCTGCTCGTGCGCGCGTTCATCCTGTTTCACGACTGCGGGCATCAGTCGTTCTTCAAGGCGCGCTGGGCGAACACGCTCTGGGGCATGCTCACGGGTGTGCTCTCATTCACGCCGTATCACCAGTGGCACGGGCAGCACCGCACGCACCACGGCACGTCGGGCAACCTCGATCGCCGCGGTGTCGGTGACTTCTGGACGATGACCGTGCGCGAGTACCACACCTCGCCGCGCTGGCGTCGGATCTGCTACCGCATCGCGCGCAATCCGCTGGTGCTGCTGCTCGTTGCGCCGCTCGTCATGTTTGCGTTCGAGCAGCGCATCGCGAAGCCGAAGGCGACGCGGATGGAGCAGCTGTCCGTCTGGTACACCAACATCGCGCTCGGTGGCGTGATCGTCGGCATGGGGTTCGCGATGGGTTTCCTCGCCTTCCTCGTGATGCAGCTCGTCGTCCTCGCGGTCGCGGGCGCGCTGGGGATCTGGCTGTTCTACCTGCAGCACCAGTTCGAAGGGGTCTACTGGCAGCGCAACCGGGAATGGGACTACGCCGCCGCTGCGCTCGCCGGCAGCTCCTACCTGCGTCTGCCGCGGCCGTTGCAGTGGCTGACGGGCAACATCGGCTTCCACCACATCCATCACCTCAATGCGCGCATTCCGAACTACCGACTCGAGGAGTGCCACGACTCGCACCCGATGTTCCGCGACGTGCCGACGCTCGACATGATGGCCGCGGTGCGCTCCTTCGGGCTCAAGCTCTGGGACGAGGCCGGCGAGCGGCTGGTGTGCTTCCGCGAGGCGCGTCGGCTGCACGACTCGTTCGCCTAGCGGATCGTCCGCCTGGCAGCGCGCGAGCGGCCGCGCCGCGGCGCCGCGCTACTGGGGAACGGCTGCGAGCACCGGATAGCCCGCGCGCTCGAGAATCGCGGTGAGCGCGGCGACGTCCTGACGGGCCGGGTCGTGCTGCACCTTCACCGTGCTCTCGCGCGGGTTCCATTCGACGACCTGCGCGCCATCGAGCTCGTCGATCCCGTCGGTGAGTCGCACGGCGCACCAGACCGGACAGTCGAGGCCCTCGACGAAGAACTCGGTGACTGGGTCGGTCGGCGCGGGGGCGCGCAGGGACGCCGAGATCGCCTGGTAGGCGATCCAGCTGAGCAGTAGCAGCAGGCCTGCGGCCGTGATCCGCAGCCAGATCGGCACGCTGCGCTTGGGCTCGGGGCGGCTGGGTAGGGGACGCGTCACAGTCCTGCTACGAGGTTGTCGGCGGAGAGTTCGGTGCGATCCTGGCCAGGGTCAGCGGAGGTCCGCCGCTTCGAGAAGTGTGTAGGTGAACATCCCGCGGCGTTGCTGCTGGGATTTTTGAGCAAGCGACATCATCACGCCGAAGTCATTGGCGTCGGCCAGGACCTGACAGCCGGCGGAGTAGCGTCCGACCTTGCTGGTGGTCCCGCTCTGGCCGGCGCGGTGGATGTTGATCCCGTACCAGCCTTCGTAGGTCTTGCCCGAGCGGTCGAGCTTGTCGTCCATGTTGCCGTCACGCCAGACCCTGACCTTGCCGCCCTTCTGACACAGCGCGTCGTACTTGCCCCTGTGTTTGGCGATTTGGTAGGTGTCACGATACTGACCCGGCACGAGGATCGCAGCTCCCGCCTTGTTGAGCAGCTTCGTCCGAGTGTAGTACTCGCCTGGGTCCGTGGTTGCCGGGTAGCGCACTGCCTGCATCGAGCCCGAGCTGTCGCGGTAGACGATGACCATTTCATCGTCGAAGCTGTTGATCGCGTTCGACGCGCTGCGGATGCCGACGATGTTGAGGTTGTAGGTGCCGCGATCGTCGAGGAATACGTAGCCCTTGCGTTCGAGTGCTCGCTTCACGCGAGTTGCCAGATCGCCGCCTCCGTTGCGGGGGCTCGCTTGATCGAGTGCCTGCCGGCGGTCCGACGTGGCGGCTGTTTGCCCGACGGGGCTGGTGATTCGGCTGTTCGGGTCGCGCAGAAGTGCGGACCAGGTGTTGCGCCCAACGACCCCGTCCACGGCAAGGCGCGCGTTCTGCTGGAACCTCTTGACCTGTCGTTCGGTTCCGGGGCCGAAGTCGCCGTCCACGAATCGGGCCTCGTCGAGGTCGGAGTGGTGTTTCACGAGCCGGCGTTGCAGCCGAACCACCGAGTCGCCGCGAGCGCCTCGGCGGAGGGTCTGGTGTATTCGCCGGTCGTAGCTCATGACTCGCCTTCCGCCTTTGAGGAGCGGGTCGTGCGTTCTCGTGTGACGCGCGCTCGGCGCTTGCGAGACCTGCTTCGACGGCCTGGTTTACGGTCTTGCTGAGGGTCCGGGGTGGCCTCGGCGACGTGGTCGATCGCCTTCTGCTCCTGCTTCTCGTAGCGGCCCATGTAGGAGCGCAGGGCGTCCAGGGTTTCCTTCGACTGTTCGGTGTTGACCCGGAGCTCCAGGCCGCAGCTTGCGCACTGGATCGGTTGGCCGGACAGCAGTGCCGCAGCTTCGATGACGATTCTCTGACCGCATTGAGGGCACGGCATTCCGGGCGCTCGCAGGTTCGAACGCCTCAGATTGGTCGGCGCGCGACCTTGGCCCGGCGAGTCACTCGCCATTGGTCTCGTCCTGCAGGCTCAGCTCAGCGACGTTCAGCAGTCGTTCGATGCCGATCGGGAAGTCTGCTTGACCGATCTGGACCTGAACCTGGAGGTCGGCGTTGGATTTGGTGTCGTTCGTCGAGCGACTGGACGATCGACCCTGTCGTTTGCTGACCAGCCTCGTGGCGAGTTTGGGCTTCTTCTTGGGGGTGGCGCCCGGGGATCGAGCGGCCAGGCGTTCCCTGAACGTGGTCGGTGTCGGGCTGGCCGCCGCGGTCGACGCGGACTTTGCGATCGTGTGATGTTCGACGTTCAGGTCGAAAGCGAGCGTCGCCGACTCGATCGTGAGCATCGGAATCGGCACGAGCGTGATGATCGGCATCGAGATCCGATGGACTCGGCTCGTGCCATCGGTGTCGCGTCGCTCCATCTCGAACGTGACCATGCGGAGCTTCATCGATCCGTCTGGTTGCCGGTCGAAGCCTACGGACTCGATGAACTCCGCCGTCTTTTCCGCGCCCTCGGCTTCCGCCTCGATCAGCGCCGTCAGTTGCGCTCCGATGAGCGATCCAAATTCGAGTGCTTGTGCCATCGACATTCGTTGAGTCTCCTTCTCAGCCCTCGGTCAGTCGAAACTCCGTTTCCCCGTCGTCGTCTTCGACTTCGACCCAGCGTGACTCGCTCAAGTCGACATCGAACTTGACGGTCGAAATCTTCTCGGGCGTCAGTGTTTCCAACGCGCTCTTGCCCACGATCAGCGATGGGGTCCTGGCTTGTGGCCTTGCTGCTGCGGAAACCCCGGAGTTGGCAGCGGTCAGTCGTTCGGTGACCTTCGAGCGGAGGGTCGGCGACAGCTGCACGTTGTTGCGTTCCAATGCGCCGAACACGGCTCGATTCGCTTCTTCGAGCCGGACGGAGGCCGGCCGGTTGGCGTTCGTGGTCAGCGCCGTCTTGCTCGATTCCTCGGCCAGTGTGGCGAGGACGCGGCGCTGCTGATTGGAGCCCGCTGCTGTTCGGAAAGCCGTGCTGCCCATGAGAAACGTGCGCAGGCTCCTGGCGCCCTGCTGCGCGGCCCTGGCTTGTGGTTCGGATACAGGAGGAGCCGCTTCGATCGAGCCATCGTCGAACGCGATGCGCAACTCCACCGAGACGTTGGTGATGTTGAGCGCAGGCACGCTCATCGCCCGCAGAGTGGGATCCTCGCGGTAGGTCTTGGCGTAGTCTGCTGCGAGAGCGTCCGCCTCTGCGCGCGCAGCTATCAGGTCGCCGAGGATCGAGTCGACGAGTACCTTGAGGTCACCCATTGGAGCGCCTGGTGCTGTCGATCACTGCGAAGATGGCGGCTCGGTGATCGAGCTCTCCAGGATGTCCAACACGCGGCTCATGCCGGCAGGGATGTCGTCCTGCACGGCGCGAACGTTGATGTTGATCGTGTGCTCCGTCTTGTAGCGATTCGATGTTGCTGACGACGACGAGTGCTTCGTGCTGACCGACGCCTTGAAGCCCACCTTCACGGGTGAGAGAAACGACTTGTAGCTGATGCTGAGCGATGCGTCGGCCTCTACCGAGGTGTCCCGCTTCTTCGTGCGCAGCATTTCTTCCGTGATCTTCGACGTGAAGTCGATCGTCATGTCGTCGATCCGGAGGAACGGGATCGGCACGATCGTGAGCAGCGGCACGGTCAGCGTGGCATCCCGCTCGGTGCCATCGTTCGTGTCGCGCTTCTTGTAGCTGAACTGGACCTGGCGAACCGGTCCGAACTCGGCGTCGTCGCCGTCCGTTTCGAAGCCGATCGAGCGAATGAAGTCGACCGTCGACTGTGCAGCCAGTGCCTGGGCTTCGACCGCGGCCGTCATCGGGGCGCCGATGAGCGTGCCGTACGGGATCGATCCAAGAACGCGATTTGCGTAGCTCATGATTCTTGCTCCTTCTGCTTCGGCCTGTCGAGTCGAAAGTCGACCCGCAGATGCCGCTGCCTTTTCGCCTGCGATCGCATTGCAACCGCAGCTCGCCCAACCCTAGCGGAGACGGGCTCGGGTCGCAAGCGGGGCGGGCCGACCGGCGGCCGGCTTGCCCCGAGTGGGCGAGCTTCTCACGCTCTGCCAGGCTGCACCGCGGTCTACGCCAGCATCGACCGCAGCATCCACGCCGTCTTCTCGTGCACGTCGATCCGCCGCGTCAGCAGGTCCAGCGTGGCCTGGTCGTTGGCGTCTTCGGCGGTCGGGAAGATGCTGCGGGCGGTGCGGACGACGGCTTCGTGGCCGAGGACGAGGAGGCGGGTCATCTCCTCGGCGGTCGGCACGCCTTCTTCCTCTTCGATCGACTTGAGTTTGCTGAACGCGGCGTAGCTGCCCGGGGCGGGGTGGCCGAGGGAGCGAATGCGTTCGGCGACCTCGTCGACGGCGAGAGCGAGTTCGTTGTAGTGCGTCTCGAACATCGTGTGCAGCGTGTTGAACTGCGGACCCGTGACGTTCCAGTGGAAGTTGTGGGTCTTGAGGTAGAGGGTGTAGGAGTCGGCGAGCAGCTTGCCGAGGCCGTCTGCGATGGCCTGACGCTGCGCGTCGGGGATGCCGATGTCGATCTTCATGACGGTGCATCATGGGGTCGCGGCTGGCCGCTCTCAAGCTGACGGTCCACGAGGGAGAACTTGGTTTCGGCGGTGCGGGTCGTGGCGCATGATCCCGCCATGCTCGACAAGACCCTCGCGCCTCATGGCGGCCGTGCCTACGTGCTACTCCGCTTCGTCGTCGGCCTGCTGTTCGCCATGCACGGGGTGCAGAAGGTGTTCGGCTACCTGGCGGATGCGCCCAAGGAGATGTTCACCCAGATCTGGATCGGCGGCGTGATCGAACTCGCGACGGGTGCGCTCGTGGCCGTCGGGTTGTTCACGCGTTGGGCTGCGTTCCTCGCGAGCGGCACGATGGCGGTGGCCTACTTCCAGTTCCACTGGCCCTTCGTGTTCGATCAGTCGGCGTGGCCGATCGTCAACGAGGGCGAGCTCGCGGTCGTCTACTGCTTCCTCTTCCTCTACATCGCGTGCCAGGGCAACTGGGCGGGCCCGGGCAAGAAGAAGGGCGACTGAACGTCGTCAGCTCGTCTGTCGGATGTAGTCGACGAGTGCGCGACCGATGCCGCGCACGCGCTTCTCGGTGCCCTCGTCGTTGCAGCGGCCTTCCTCGTCGAACACGCGCTGCACGCCCGCGACCGACACGACGCCCGGCAGCACCATCGCGCCGACGTGCGAGCAGATGCTGCGCAGCTGCTCGAGCGACTTGATCGCGCCGATCACGCCTGCCGCGACGCCGAGCAGCGCGACCGGCTTACCTGCGAGCGTGGACGGGAAGCCGAGGTTCTCGATCACGCACTTGAGTGCGCTGCTGACGCTGCCGTGATACTCGGGTGTCGTCATCAGGACACCGGTCGCGTTCTGGATGCGTTCCTGGATGTCGTTCGACGATGCTGTTGCGGACTCGACGCCAGGGAAGGGCAGGTCGAGCTCGGCGGGGTCGATGACGTCGACGGTTACGCCGTCGAGGCTATTCAGCTCCTGAATCGCGAGGTTGGCGGCCTTCTTGGTGTAGCTGCCGGGACGGACGGTGCCGATGATGACGGCGATACGAATGGGATTGGCGGGCATGGATTCGTTTGACGGAGCATCGTCGACAGGCGGTAAGAACGGGGCGGGCTGCGTTCAGCGTGCGTCGACGAAACGGTCGAAGAACGCAAACACATCGCCGAGGGCGACCTGCACGATGCCGAAGTGCTCGGTGTTTTCGTACTCGCGATAGGTCAGTTCCTCGACCTTCGCAAGCTCTAGTGCGTCCCGCAGCCGGCGCGCGTTGTTGCGCGCGAAGTCGCGGTCGCCAGGGGCGAGGAAGATCGGCAGCTTTTGCAGTTCGGCGCTCGGTCGGCTGCTGCCGCCACCGCCCAACAATGCGATGGCGCGGTAGGTCGTCGGGCTGGCCGAGGCGTGGCGCATGAGCATGCCGGCGCCCATCGAGTGGCCGACGGCGTAGACCCGTTGTCGATCGACGGGATAGTGATCGGCGAGCGCCGCGATGAGTTTCACCGGGTCGGCCCCACGGCCGAGGCCCGCGCGTGGGGCGAGCAGCAGCCAACCACGTTCTTCGCACAGGCGCACGACCTTGCCGGCACCGTAGGCGTCGAAGAACAGGTTCTCGGAGCCGCCTGCGCCGTGGAGTGCGAGGACGAGAGGAATCTTGTCGTCCTTGCCTTTGGGGTTCTTCGGCACGAGCAGGCGGTTGGCGACGCTCGTACTGCCGGCGCGCAACCAGACGCGGAAGTCGCCGGGGCGATCGATCGAAAGCAGTGGCTGTCCCTTGGCCAGAGCTTCGACCTCGCCGAGATGGCGAGTCGCGAAGATGTCGGTCTCGCGCGTGCCGCCGCGGGCGAGCGTGCGCAGCACGCGCGCGAGACCGCGGGCGGTCGCGGTCGGCGTGGACGTGGCCTTCGCCTTCCTCGTCGGCGCCAGCGCCGTCATGCGATCGTCGAGGTTGCGCGCGCACGACAACACCTGACGCTGCATCGTGACGGCGCGGTTGCCGCTCGAGATTTCGATGAGCAGCGTGTGGTCGCCGGGTTGTTCGACCTTCAGCGGCAGTTCGCCGCGGAGGGGCACCTCCGTGATCGCGATCTCGAACGGCTGCTGCAGGTCCTTGCCGGCGCCATCCACCAGCCGTAACCGCAGTTTCGCATGAGGCGCGATGCCGTCCTCGAAGGTGTCTGCGGCATCGACGGGGTAGGCGGCGAGCAACTCGAACTCGACGGCGTCCGCGCCCACGTCGACGAAACGCCGGCCAAGCCGCAGTGACAGCGATTCGGCCCAGTCGCGCACCGGGTCGTCGGGCGCGTCGGGTTCGAGTGCGCGGCGCGCGCGGTCGATGTGGCGTGCCACTTCGTCGAGCTTGATGCCGAAGAACGATTGCACCGCGGTCGCCAGGGGTTCGCACGCGCGATCCCGCATCGCCGCGTCGCTGAGGTGGGTTTCGAAGGCCGATTCGAACGCGCGCACCCGCAGGCCGAGTTCGTAGCGCACGTCCTGGGCGGTGACCCCGCCCGACAGGCTGCCGGCGGCCGCGAGCGCGGTAGCGAGGGCGGCGGGAGAGGTTGCGCGCGGTAGCATGGCCGCAGAGTAGCCAGCCCGAAGCGGCGGGTGTCGCGCCACGTGAGAATCACGCTTTCGGCGCAAGGGGGGGCGAACGCGCACGGCTTCCGTCGTAGGCTCGGGTCGTGCTCCGATCGCCTGTGACTCCAGCCTCCATGATCCCGCCGCCGGACCCTTCGGCTCGCACGATTCGCAGCTCGGCGATTCCCATGGCCGTAGGCTTCACCGCACTCCTGGCTGCAGGATGCACGGTCGGTCCGGACTACGTGCCGCCGGACCTCGAGGTGCCGGAGCGCTGGCGGCAGGCGATGCCCGCTGTCGAAGCGGCGGCGGCCGGGCAACAGGCGGGCCGGGCGGAGGGCCAGCAGCAGACCGAGACCGTGCGCGACACCGAGATCGACGGCGCGTGGTGGGAAGGCTTCGGCGATCCGATGCTGACCGACCTCGTGCGACGGGCTGCGGCTGGCAACCCGTCGCTGCGGGTCGCGTTCACACGGATCCAGCAGTCGCGCGCGATCGTCCAGCAGGTTTCGGGGCAGTATCAGCCCGACATCGATGCCAATGGTGGCTACTCGCGGTCGCGCGACAGCGCCAGGGTCAGTCCGTTCCCCGTGCAGACCCTGGACACCTGGAACGTCGGGGTCGGCGCGTTCTGGGAGATCGATCTCTTCGGGCGGATTCGGCGCTCGGTCGAGTCGGCGGACGCGGCGTTCGAGGCGGCGGCGGAGGACTACAACGACGTGCTGCGGGTGCTGCAGGCGGAGGTCGCCGAGGCCTACGTGCAGCTGCGGACATTGCAGCGGCGGATCCTGCTGCTGCGGCAGAACGTCGACCTGCAGCGCGAGAGCCGTGACCTTGCGAAGGCGCGCTTCGAGACGGAGATCGCGCCCGAGCTCGACGTGTTCCAGGCGGAGTCGAACCTCGCCAACACCGAAGCGCAGATGCCGGGCCTGGAGTTGCAGCTTGCGCAGGTGCGCCATCGCATCGCGGTGCTGCTCGGGGAGCATGCCGGATCACTCGACGAAGAGCTGTCCGCGCCGCAGCCGTTGCCGAAAGTGCCGGCGGAGATCGAGGTCGGCATCCCTGGCGAACTGTTGCGGCGGCGACCGGACGTGCGGCGGGCAGAGCGTCAACTCGCGTCGCAGACCGCGCGCATCGGTGCGACCGAGTCTCAGCTCTATCCGCAGCTCGAACTCACGGCGGCGCTGAGCGGCGTCGCATTCGGGCTCGATCGGGTGTTAACGAATCAGAGCCGCGCCTGGAACGTCAGTCCGGGTGTGCGGCTCAACCTGTTCCAGGGCGGTCGTATCCGCGCGGCGATCCGCGAGGAGGAGGCGCTCACCGAAGCAGCGCTGATCGGCTACGAGAACACGGTGTTGCTCGCGGTCGAGGAGACCGAGAACGCGATCGCAGCCCTGCGGTTGCGGCGGGAGCAGCGCCTGGCGTTGGCCCGTGTCGTCACCGCGGCGGCGCGGTCGTCCGAGTTGGCGCGCGAGCTGTACAAGCAGGGTTTGCGCAGTTTTCAGAACGTGCTCGATGCAGAGCGCACGCGGTCGCAGGCGCAGGATGCGCTCGCGGACCTCGAGGGCGCGGAGGTCGCGGCAGCCATCCGGCTGTATCGCGCGCTGGGGGGCGGTTGGCGGCAAGCAACGGAATCGGATCCGGAATGACGATGTCACGACGAAGGAAGGCTCGGAGCGCGCTCGCGACGAGCGCGTTCGGGATCGGTTGTCTCGCGGCCCTCGGCAGCGGGTGTTCGAAAGAAGTCCTCGAAGCCGCGCCGCCCGTGCCGCGCGCGGTCCACGCCGTGGAGCAGGTCGTGCGCGATCCCTCGCGGCGTTTGCGGATCGCGGGTGTGGCCGGCGCCTGGAAGCGTGAGACGCTGTCGCTCCAGGTTGGTGGGCGCATCGTCTGGGTGACCGAGCCCGAGAAGAGCGTGACCGGGCCGACCATCGACGAAGCGTTCTTGCCGGGGCGTGATGGCACGGTGATCGCGCGCGTGGATCCCGAGCGCTACCAGAGTGCGCTCGATGCGGCCAAGGCGAGCCACGCCGCGGCCAAGGCGCGGCTCGAAGCGACGCGCCAGCAGCTCGAAGAGGTGTTGCCGCAGGACGAGGCGAAGGCCGAGACCGAACTCAAACGCGCGACGGATAATCGCGATCGCATCCGGCGAGCGGTCGAACGCAACGCGGTGGCGGGCACCGACCTCACGAATGCAGAGGCGGCGGTCAAGACCGCGCAGGCCAACCTCGAATCCGTGCGCGGTCGGTTGCGAGCGCAGCGCAGTGAGCTCGCGGGGCTGAAGGCGCAGGTCGACCAGGCCGAGCAGGCCGAGCGCAGCGCGGCGCTCGATCTGCGTGACACGGAGCTGCGCGCGCCGTTCACGGGTCGCATCACGCAGGTCCACGTCGTGCCCGGTGCGCTGGTGCAACCCGGCACGCCGATCGCGGAGCTCGTGATGATGGATCCGATCAAGATCGATGTGACCGTTGCGACGTCGACGGCGCGCGAGATCGGCAACCAGGATCAGGGGCAGGTCTTCACCGAGGGCGACGACGAACCGCTCATCGCCAACCTCTACCAGCGCGATTCGATCACGGACAGCGCGACCCGAACCGTGCGCTTGACGCTGATCTGTCGCAATCCCGAGATCACGGCGGTTGCGGACGGCGCGCAGGTCGTCGAGGACGTGATCCCGCTCATCGAGTTCCCGGTGGGTGATCGTCGAGCGTGGTTCATCGAGCGACGTTGCGTCAAGCAGGACGACAGCGGCACGTTCGCGTGGCGCGTGATTGCCGAGGACCTGCGTCAGGTCACTGGCGAGGTCATCGACCTTCAGCGCATGCCCATCGAGCTCGGCGAGGCGCGCAAGGATTTCGTCGGGCTCTACCAGTTCTTCGAGGTCGTGCCGTCGGCCGACATGCGGCCGTTGCTCGCCGAGGTCGAGGGTCTCACCGTCAAAAAGCTCATGTTCGGGCTCGGGGTGCCGAACGAATTCTCGGGCGGCAAGGCGATGATCGTGCGGCAGGACTGGCGGATGCGACCCGGGGACGTTGTCGAGGTGCAGCTCGCGCTCGACTCGGCGGGTGCTGGCGTCTACGTCCCGGCGTCGGCGATCGGTCACGAGGGCGAACAGGCGTTCGTCTATCTGGTACGCGACCGCGGCGGCGAGCAGGTGCTCGAGCGGGCCGACGTGACGATCAGCGGCCGGGTCGGCGCCGACGTCAGGATCGCCGACGATCTCATCGGCGAAGGGGCGCCGATCGTCGAGGGCGGCACGCATGTGCTGGAGCCCGGTGCCCGCGTGCAGACAGTCGCCGTCAAGCCGGCGCGTTGAGGCGAACATGAGACTGCCGAATTACGCGCTGTCGAACCGCGTCGTCGTCTGCGTTGCGGTCGTGATGCTCTGCATCTGGGGCTATCTGGCCTTCGAGGCGTCGCCACGTCGCGAGACGCCTGAGTTCACCGTTCGCGTTTGCGTCGTCTCCGCGATCTGGCCGGGTGCCACCGTCGAGACCATGGAGCAGCTCGTCGCGGAGCCGCTCGAGCAGGCGATTTCGGCGATCGATGAGGTCGATCGTATCGATACGACCGTGACCACCGGGCAGGCCATCGTGAAGGTGACGATCGGCGACTCCGTGCCCGCCATCGAGATCGCGAACCTCTGGGACGAGGTGCGCGCGGAGGTTGCCAAGGTGTCGCTGCCGACGGCGGAGGGCTGTCAGCCCGCTGTCGTGAACTCCAACTTCGGCGACACGGCCGTTTGGCTGCTCGCGGTGTATCAAGACCCGAAGAGCGCGACGATCCGGCGCTACGATTCGCGTCAGCTCGAGGTCTACGCCGATCAGCTGCGTGACCAGATCAAGCTGCTACCCAACGTCGCGAACGCCAGTTTGCACGGCGTGCAGAACGAGGTGATCTACCTCGAGACCGATGCCCGTTCGTGGAGCAAGCTCGACCTGACGACGCGTGACCTCGCGGCGCGGATCTCGCAGCGCAATATCGTGGCTGGCGCGGGAACGATCGAGCTGCCCGAGGGGCGGGTCAATCTCAAGCCGTCGGGCAACTACTCCGCGGTCGACCAGATCAACCGCCTGGTCGTCGGCCGGGATGCGGCGGGCAGTCCGATCTACCTCGAGGACCTCGGCGTCGACGTGCGTCGCGGGTTCGAGGATCCACCGCGCGAGATCTACCGCTACACCCACGCCGACGAACGTCTCGGGGTCGAGGACGCGGAGGTCGTGCTCATCGCGATCACGATGAAGGACGGCCGCAACGTCGTGAAACTCGGCGAGGAGCTGCGTGTGGTCGTGGACCGTGCGCAGGCGTCGATGTTGCCGGCAGACCTCGAGACGGCGTTGATCATCGACACGCCCAAGAAGGTCGAGCGCACGATCTCGGACTTCGTCGAGAACCTGTTTCAGTCCGTTGGGCTCGTGTTGCTCGTCGCCGTGCTCCTGATCGGGGTGCGCATGGCCATCGTCATGGCCGCGGCGATCCCGGTCGTGATGCTCGGGGTGTTCGCGCTCATGCGGATCATCGATGTCGAGCTCGAGCAGATGTCGATCGCGGCTCTGATCATCTCGCTCGGCATGCTCGTCGACAACGTCATCGAGGTGTGTGACAACGTTCATCGCCTCCTGCACGACGGCGTCGCGCGGCGTAAGGCGGCATTGGAGGGCGCCGCGCAGATCGGTTTCCCGATCCTCATCGCGACGCTGACGACGGTCGCGTCGTTCGTGCCGATGGTCTTCGCGCTCGAGGGCGCGGGAAGCGAGTACGTCTTCAGCATCCCGGCCGTGGTTACGATCGCGCTGTCGGTCAGCTGGGTGCTCGCAATGACGTTCACGACCGTCATGAGCTACTGGCTGTTGCGCCGCACGGCCGCCAAGGCGCCGTTGGCCTGGCTCGTGAGTCTCCCAGGTCGCGTGATGCGGCGCTTGCGCAAGCAGCCGGCGCCGGTGACCGCTGCTACGCACGGCCCGGGCCTCTACGAGCGGCTCGCTCGCAAGGCCGTGGACTTCAAGGTGGTGACGGTCGCACTCGCGGTGGGCGCGTTCGTGTTCACCCTGTTCCTGCTCGCGACGGGCCGTATCGGCAGTCAGTTCTTTCCGGCGGCCGTGCAGGAGAAGTTTCTCGTCGAGGTCTACCTGCCTGAAGGCGCGTCGATCCAGGAGACGTCGGCCAAGTGCCGTGAGGTCGAGAAGCTCGTGCTCGCCGAAGGCCAGGGCAGCGAGGGCTATTTCGTGCGCGACGTGCTGACGATGGTCGGCAACGGTGGGCCGCGCTTCGAGCTCGGCTTCGACCCTGCCGACCCCGCGACCAATTACGGCGTGCTCGTCGTGCACACTACGAGCGCCGAGCACGTGAAGCCGATGATCGAGCGGGTGCGCCGCGCGAGCGCGGCGGCGATCGCCGGAGCCCGCATCCGGCCGATCGAATTCGGCATGGGGCCGCCCGTCGCCAATCCCATCGGCGTGCGGATTCTCGGTCCGGGTTTCGCCGATCAGAGGCGCATGCGCCAGATCGCTGACGAGGTGCTGGAGACCTTCCGCGCCAGCTCTCGGACCTGGGACATCACGCAGAACTGGGGCAATCTCGGGTTGCAGCTCGACATCGACGTCGACGAGTCCAAGGCCACGACGAGCGGCGTGTCGAGCGCCGACGTCTCGAGTTCGCTCGCGGCCTACTATTCCGGGCGCTACCTGACGACGTTCCGCGAAGGGGATCACCAGGTGCCGCTCTACTTCCGCTGGCGACCCGACGAGCGCCGCGATCTCGATGCCGTGGCGACGAGCCCGATCGAAGGTCTCGGCGGTAAGGTCCCGCTGTCGGCGATCGCGACCACCGCGCTCGAATACGTGCCTCAGAAGATCGTGCGTCGCGACATCAATCGTGCGATCGAGGTCAGCGCGCGGCCGACGGCCGGCCATCTCGCGAACACGGTGCTGCTCGAAGACATCTGGCCCGAACTCCAGAACTACCGGAAGACGCTGCCCGATGGCTACGACATCGTGATCGCGGGTGAACTCGCGGAGAGCGCCAGCGCCCAGGGTCAGATGCAGCTGTCGTTCCAGATCACGCTCGCGCTGCTGATCTTGCTGCTCATCGTCCAGTACAACTCACTGAGCAAGGCGCTGCTGATCCTCGTGACGATTCCGCTCGCGACGACGGGAGCGTTCCTCGGCATGTGGGCCTTCGGCTTCCCCATGGGGTTCATGGAGATGCTTGGTCTGCTGTCGCTCGTCGGCATCGTGCTCAATGCGGCGATCGTGTTCATCGAGTTCGCCGAGATGCGGATCCACGAACGGTTGGCCGAGGGTGGCCACGGGCCCGCGGCGGGGGAGCGGGCGTTTGCCGGGCTCTCACGCGACGCATTCAGGCGGTCGCTAGCGGAGGCCGGCGGTTTGCGGCTGATGCCGATCGCGCTGACGACGTTGACGACCGCGGGTGGGCTGCTGCCGCTCGCACTCAGCGGCGGCCCGCTGTTCGAAGGCATGGCGACCGCGATCATCTGCGGGTTGCTGTTCGGCAGCGCGATGACGCTGTTCGTTCTACCCGCGCTCGTGGGGTTGTTCGTCGAGTGGTTCGGGATCCGCTTCGTGCACGTCGATACGGAGCCCGATGGCGATGGCGCGGCCTGACGTCGACCGCAACGTCAGCTCGCGCTGACGCCATCGGGTTCGGCCATCGCCTGCTCGACGGCCTTGGGGTCCGCGCGCCATTGCGCGTAGAGGCCTTGCGCCATCTCATCCGGGAACACGTCCTCGGTGCCGCTCTGCAGGGCGATCAACGTCGCGTCGCCGACGGTCGCGGGCGACGCCTTGTCCATATCGAACTCCTCGGCCATCGCGGTGTCGATCGGGCCCGGGTAGACCCCGATCACGGTCGTGCCCTGCCCCGCGAGTTCGCGGCGCTGCGCCACCGTGAGGCTGTGGGCCGCGGCCTTGGATGCCGAGTAGGTCGAGCCCAGCGCGAAGTTGACGTGGCTCGCGATCGATAGCGTGTTGACGACCTGGCCGCCACCGTTCTGGGCGAGCACGGGTGCGAACGCCGCCGTCAACTGCATCGGGCCGAAGTAGTTCACCGCCATCTCGGCGCGGGCGCCGTCGAGGTTCTCGAGGGTTGTTGCGGCGCCGAAGTAGCCGGAGTTGTTCACCAGCAGGGTGACATCGGGTGCGGCTGCGGCCGCGTTCTGGATCGCGACCGGGTCGGTCACGTCGAGCTCGACGGCGACGACGCGGCCGCCGCTGCTGTCGGCAAGCTCCTGGAGCTGCGCTTTGTCGCGCGCCGTGGCGTACACCTTCCTGGCGCCAGCGGCGAGAAGGGCGTCGACGATCGCGCGCCCGATCCCCTGAGGCTTGTTGGTGCCGGTGACGAACGCGATGGCTTCGGATGCTTGGAACTTGGTCATGGGCGTCTCTCTGGTCTCGTTCGACCATGGCTCTCGGCCAGGTCGACTATCTAGAACAAACGGTCAAAAATAGGTCGTGGAAAACGAAGGGTGAACCGGTGGTGGGATTACGCTGCCCTGTCGAGTGACTCGAACAGGAGATCGATCACCCGCTGGGTCTGCCGCTCGCCGGCGCCCGTGCCGAGCAGTCCGGCGAGGCCGTTGAGCGTCGTGAAGACGTAACTCGCGAGATCGGCGCCCGAGCTGGAGTTCTTGATCTCGCCAGTGCGGATCGCGTTGTCGAGCGCATTCGTCAGGCCGGCTCGCACGAGCTTGCCCGTGCGCGCGATGGCCGTGCGGATCTGCGGATCACCGGTGCCGAGTTCGAGCGCACTGCGAACGACCAGGCAGCCGTTGCAGCGTGAGCTTTTCTGCAGCTTCATCGCTCCGGCTACGTAGTCGCGAACCTGCTGAAGCCCGGCGTCGTCGGCGAGCAACGGCGTCAACAAGGCTGCGGTCTTGGACTCGTAACGGTCCAACGCCTTGAGGAAAATAGCGTGCTTGTCGCCGAACGTGTTGTAGAGGCTCTGGCGGCCCACGCCCGTGGCGTCCACGAGATCGTGGATCGACGTGCCCTCGAAGCCGTGCCGCCAGAACTGCAGCATCGCCCGGTCGAGGACATCGGCTTCGTCGAACTCGCGGGGTCGCGCCATGCCAGGAGTATCGTCGTTCTGGACCAGAAAGTCAAGAACATGAGGTAGGTTTTGGTCCGAGTGGTCCAGAATGAGGGCTCAGCCCCGTTCTTCGCTGTCGTCCGGGCGCTGTTGCGCGCGCCAGTCGTCTGTCAGCATGCCGGCGTAGCCCCAGTTCTCCTCCGCGACCTCGTCGATGACGATGTGGGTGTGTTCGGGCTTCTTGCCGAGCACGTCGACGAGGGATCGGGTGATATCCGCCACGATTCGGGCCTTCTGCTCGCGAGTCGCGCCGGCGAGGATCTGCACGTTGACGTAGGGCATCGCCGCCATTCTACCGACGACGTCGATCCCCGGCGCTGATTCGATGGTCTACGGCGATCCCGTGCAGCCGAGAAGTGCGAGGGCCACGGCTGCCCGCGCGGTCCAGGCGACGGTGCGGATCCAATTCGTGGCGACGAGGCGCCGTGCCGTGTCGGAATCGAAGCCACGTTCGAGGCGGCGGTGCAGGGGAACCTGCAAGAACGCAGTCGAGAGCCACGCGATCGCGAGCAGCGCGATTCCGGACCAAGGCACCAGCCCGCGGGTTGCCGGCGCGACGGCGAGCGCGGCCGCCGTGACGAGCTCGGCAAGCATCAGTGGGGCGACCACCCAGGTCGTGCGGCGCACGTGACTGGCTTCGAACGCGACGAACCGTTCCGTGCCGACCGCTGCGAAGAGCGGGTAGTGGACGACCTGCACGAACCAGATCACGCCCGTCATGGCGATCGTCGCGAAGCCGTGTGTCAGCGTGAGCCAGGCGGGATCCAAGTTCTCAGCCGTTGATCTCGGGCGCGGAGGCTGTCGCGGTGGCGCATGCAGCCCGGCGCGCACGCCACAGAATCATCACGAAGGCAGGCCACCAGAGCAGATCGTTGGTCAGGATCGTCCAGCCGAATCGCAACGGCAGGGTGTCGGTAAGCACGGCCTGTACGAAGCCGATCGGGCCGAAGATCTTGCCGAGCAGGCCGACGAGAACGATCGGCCAGTGCCGGTTGGGATCGCGAGCCGCAATGCCGTAGCCGATGCCGTAGACGCCGACGATCATGCCGACGCACTGCCAGATCGAGACGTAGCGCGGCGGCTCCATGTCGCACCACGTGAACAACGCGGTCGGGGCAAGCACGATGAACGCACCCCAGACGAGGTTGTAGATCGCGGCTGCATAGAGCCACCGGCACGCTGCCGCCCGACTCATGTCTGCTCGAGGGCGTCGAGTTCGCGCGAGATCTCGTCGGCGCGGGCCGTGAGGTCGGCGAAGGCGCGCAGGTCGCCGTTGCGCTGCTGCTTCTGGGCCTCGGCTAGCACCCGGCGGTGTTCACTGCTCAGGCTCTTTCGGCGGCGCGCCGCCGCTTTGTCGGGCGCCGCGTCGCCCACGACCGCGGCCGTCTCGACGGCTGGCGCGTTGGGGGCGATGGCGCGGTGGATCGCCGCGAGATCGGGGTGGTCCCCGGTGTGCTTCGCGC
The DNA here is from genome assembly GCA_024743115.1 of bacterium. Classification (GTDB taxonomy): domain Bacteria; phylum Planctomycetota; class UBA1135; order UBA1135; family UBA2386; genus JAGQRA01. The sequence continues at coordinate 102,019 of JANSXC010000004.1, forward strand.
GGTGGCTGAACAGCACTTCACCAGCGCGCACGACGAACGCGCCGGGCATCTGGGTCGCGTGGCTGGTCGGCTTCCCGACGAAGTTGCCGCGGGCCATGGCTGCGAACGCGCGGAGGAACACCCGGAGCCCGAAGAGTTGCAGGAACGAGCCGGTGCCGAGACCGAACCCGGCGAACAGCTTGCCTTCCGGGTCCTCGATCACCCTGGCCGCCGGTGCGCGGGCGGCGAAGAACTTCTCGGCGGTCTCGGTTCCGGCGCGATGCACGAAGACCGGCGCCGGGAAACCCTCTTGTCGCGCTGCGGCGAGCACGTCGCCGAGCAATTCACGGGTGAAGAGTCAACCCAGGTGACGCAGGAAGATCAGGAGTGTGGGTTCGGTGCCCAGTGCCATGGCGAGCGTCGAGCCCGGCAGGTTGCGGCCAGCGACCGTCAGTTCATTCCAAAGGGCTTCGGGGACCCGGTCCATGAAGCGTGATTCGAGCTTCGCGGCTCGGGAGATGCACGTTCCTGTCGGGACGGGGACCGGAAACGCCGAGATTGGCCCCGCCCGCGGGGCGCATCCGGACCCGGCTGGCATTCGAAACGTGTGGCATGGCCTCCCGATTCGCGCGAGCGCTGGCAGAGCGGCAGTCGGACCCCTCTGGCCGGACCTGGGTGTACGTGCCCTACGACCAGTTGAGTGATCGCATCGGCCCGTTGGCGGAACGCGCGCCGGAGGAGGTCGGGATCGTGCTCGTGGAAAACACGGCGAAGGCCGCGCGACGGCCGTACCACCGCCAGAAGCTCGCGCTGGTCCTGGCAAACATGCGGCATTTCGCGCTCGAGCAGGCTGCGCGCGGCGTGGCGGTGCGGCACGTCGTGACGGCGAGCTCCTACGCCGAGGCCCTTGCGCCGCTCGCTCGTGAGCTCGGTCAGCTGCACTGCATGGAGCCGGCCGAGCGCGAGCTGCGCGCCGACCTGCACCTGCTGGCTGCGGCCGGTGCGGTCGAGTTCGCGCCGCACGGGGGATGGCTGACGACGACGTCCCAGTTTCGGGCCAGCCATCCGAACGGACCGCCGTGGCGGATGGACCGGTTCTATCGCCGAGTGCGGACGGACAGCGGGATCCTCATGGCTAGCGGCAAACCCATCGGCGGCAAGTTCAGTTTCGATGCCGACAATCGCAAGACGTGGCGCGGCGAGCCCGCCGCTCCGGTGCCGCCGCGGTTCGAGCCCGACGAGGTGACCAGCGAGGTGCTCGAACTGGTCGAGCGCGAGTTCTCGTCGCACCCGGGTCAGCTCGACGGTGCGGCCCTGCCGGCGACCGATGCGGATGCGGAACGGACGTGGCGTTGGGCGCTCGCGGAGTGCATGCGCGAGTTCGGTCCGTTCCAGGACGCGATGTCGTCCCGGTCGTCCTCGCTGTTCCATTCGCGGATTTCGGCGCTGCTGCACCTGCATCGGCTGCTGCCCCAGGACGTCGTGGCGGACGTGCTCGAGCTCGATATCCCGCTGGCGAGTCGTGAGGGTTTCGTGCGGCAGATCATCGGCTGGCGCGAGTTCGTGCGGCACGTTCACGAGGCGACCGATGGCATGCGTGAGTGCGAGCAGAACGTGCTCGGGGCCGCGCGGCCGTTGCCGCCAGCATTCTGGGGCGAGCGGTCCGGGATGGCGTGCCTCGATGGCGTGGTCGCGGACGTCTGGCGCGAGGGCTACGGCCATCACATCACCAGGCTGATGGTTCTCAGCAATCTCGCGACGCTGCTCGATATCTCGCCGCGCGAACTCTGCGACTGGTTCTGGGTCGCCTACACCGATGCCTACGATTGGGTCGTCGAGCCCAACGTGCTCGGCATGGGCACCTATGCCGTGGGCGATCTCATGACGACCAAGCCGTACGTCGCAGGGTCGGCCTACATCGATCGCATGAGCGACTACTGCGGCGAATGCGCCTTCGACCCGAAGAAGGACTGCCCGATCCGCGAGCTCTACTGGGCCTTCCTCGCGCGGCACGAGGAGCAGCTGCGGGGCAATCGGCGGCTGGCGGTGCCGCTCGCCAACGTCCGGAAGCGCAGTGCCGAGAAGCGGGCGCGCGACGCCGAAGTGTTCGAAGCCGTCAGCGACCGACTCGCCGCCGGCAAGGTCGTGGCGCCGGTCGGCAGTCCGGGCGGCCGGTTCGCGCAATCCCTGCCCTTCGAATAGCGCGCACCGGGCCTCAGCGCCCGCTGCCGATCGGCGAACCGGGTGGGGTCGTCAGCGTTCTTGCGCGCCGTTGGTCGCGCGCGGGGTTGGCGAGGAATGCGTTGATGCGTTGCTTGTGGGGCTCCTTGACGCGCACCGTGAGATCTCGGAGGAAGCGCTCCACGGCGGTTCGGACCAGGGCGCTGGCGCTCGTGTCGTCGGCAAGGTTCATCAGGCGGTCGAGGAAGCGGATGCGGATCGCCTCGGCGATCGGCGTCTGGCCCCGGATCCGGTTGACGGTCGCCAGCAGCAGGTCGTCGAACGTGAGGGCGTCGTCGGCGGGGTTTGCACGATGCATCATCCGCGCCGCCCGCCGCGGCTCCAGCAGCACGTCGAACGTCAGGTCGGCACACACCCGCGCCAATGCGATCGGATCGAGCGGCTGTCCGGTGCTGCGTGGGAATCTCTCGGCAGTCCCAGGATGGCCCGGTGGTTTCGGCGGGATCAGCGTGAGCATTCGCGGGTCGAGCGTGAGGAACTTCGGGTCCAACGTGTCGAGCACGAGATCCAGTGCCTCGCGCTGACGGGCGTCCGGGATCGGGCGCATTGCGGTCTGGCCGTCCCCCTTGATCGCGTGGCGGAAGTCGACCCCGCCGATCACCTTCGCCGCGACCTCGAGTTGGAAGCGATGATGGAGGTAGAGCGGCACGAGCATGTCCTCGAGCTCCGCGAGTGGGCGACCGCGGCGCAGCGCATCGATACCGAACTTGCGCAGACCGATCGCGCGCACCGCATACTCGGTGCGTAGCTGCGCGAGCGAGTCGGTACCGTTGTCCCAGAGTCCCGCGAGCGGATGGCCCGTGCTGGCGGCGCGCGCGTCCTGGTCGGTCAGGAACGCGTAGCCCTGCCCCAGGCCGGCCTGAACGATCTTCTCGAGCTCGGCCGCTTCATCCGCGCCCGGCATGAACTGCGCGTAGCCGTAGGTAATCGCCCACTTGTCGTATTCGCCGATGCCGACGTCGTAGGCCTGCGAGAAATCGAGCTTGCCGTCGGCGACGCTCACGAGCGGCGCCGGATAGTCCATCACGGATGCGCGGCCGTAGGTGCTCGCCGCGAAGTTGTGCGACAGCCCGAGCGTATGCCCGACCTCGTGAGCCGCGAGCTGGCGGATGCGTGCGAGAGCGGTTGCCTTCGCCTGCTCGTCGTCGCGGATCAGGTAGGCCGGGTCTGGCGACGCCATGGCTGCGCAGCCCTCGTTGCCGAACGGCGCATCGAGACCGACGAACTTGCGGTGATCCTGGCGGACGCGCAGCGAACCGAGCAGCACGTTGCCCTTGATGATCTCGCCGGTGCGCGGGTCGCGGATGCTCGCGCCGTAGGACCAGCCGCGGGTCTGGCGATGCACCCAGTGGATCATGTTGTAGCGCACGTCCATGGGGTCGGCCTCGGGCGGCAGGATCTCGACGCGGAACGCGTTCTCGAAACCGGCCGCCTCGAACGCCTCGGCCCACCACATCGCCCCCTCCCGCAGCGCCGACAGCACCGGCTCGGGCGTGCCGGGATCGAGATAGTAGACGAGCGGTTCGACGGGTTCGCTGGTCGCCGCCGTCGGGTCCTTCTTCTGCAGCCGGTGGCGCGCAATGAAGTGGCGTTGCATCGGCTCACCGAGCGGCGCGGCGTAGTCGACGAACTCGGGGCCGAAGTAGCCGATGCGGGGGTCGAAGACCCGCGGGCGGTAGTCACCGTCGGGCAGTCGGATGAAGCTGTGGTGCTGCCGCAGCGCGACGGCGCTACCGCTCGCGGCCACGCGTGAGACCTCCCCGTTCTGTTTGCTACTCGAGAACGTCAGCAGGACCTCGACCTCGGTGTTGTCGGGGAACGCCTTGGTGCGTTCGAGCCAGAGCGTGCTGCGATCCCGATCGACGCGGTAGGTCGCCCCGTTCGATGACAGCTTGCGCGTGGTGCCAGTCGCGTCTCGAAGGAAGAACTGCGTGGCGTCGACGACGACCCGGCCAGCAGTCTCGGCGCGGATCGGCAGCGCGGCGAGCACGGCAGGCGCGAACGACTCCGCGACGGCGAGCCGTTCGCGGGCATTGTCCGACTGCGCCCGGAACTTCGTATTGCGCGCCATCACGAGCACGTTCTTGCCCGCGCGCCGGAAGGTGATCAGGTGCTGCGGTCCGAGAGAGCCGCGATCGAGCCCGATCGGGTTGCTGCCGAGTCCGGATGCATGCGCTGTCGCATGGAGCAGTTCCTCGTCGAAGCGTTCGATTGCGAGAAAGATGCGGTCGTTGACGCGATCGACGTAGAGCTCGACGAAGCCGGGCAGGTGTTTCATGCCCGCGGTGAAGTCGGCGATGTTCGGGCGTTGGGCCTTGTCCGCGGCTTGTGCCAGGGGTGAGCTGGCGAGCAGAGTCCCGAGGATGGTCGCGATCAGCGCAATGGCGAACGGGCGGTGGGAGCGCATCCGCGCAGGATACGCGCTTCCTCCGTGAGACGTTCCGACTCAGTCGTGGAGTTGCCCGAGCGCGCGCAGTTCCCGTTCTTCGGCGGAGTACGCGCCCGCCGTGATCGGCACGAAACGCTCGAGTCCGAAGCTGCAGAGTCCGATGGCGCTCGCGCCCGAGCAGTCGAGGCGCAGCATCGCGGCGGTGATGCGTTGGTGAAGTGTCGCGTCGAGGTCGGCGCGTGCGACCATGGGTTGCACCGGGAACGGGCCCCAGGACGCGATGACCCGCAGCCTCTCCGTGATCGCCGGATCCTCCTTGCGCGAGAGCGTGAGCGTCGTGGAGTCGATCGCCGCCGCATCGATCTCGCCTGTGAGCAACGCCCGCAGCGATTGTACGTGAGAGCCGGTGCAGCGCCGTTCACGAAAGTAGTTCGACGTGCACCCGGTGTTGCGGAGCTGCTGAAGTGCCGCGAAGTAGCCGGACAGCGAGCAGGTGTCGTTGTAGCCCCACACGCGGTTTTCGAGTTCTTCGAACGATTGTGCCGAATCGTCGCTGCGCACGACGACGTCGGAGTAGTAGACGGGGCTCTCGCCGTCGTGGCGCTCGTCCTGGAACACCGGCGCGGCGCCGATCAGTTGCACCGTCGGCCTTGGAAGGCTCCGGAGGTAGAGCAGCGCGGGCGAGCACACGAACCCGATGTCGGCCGCGGCGTCGGCGAACGGGTCGTGGTCACCGCGCATCGGCCCCGACAGCCCGCTCTCGCTCCGGAGCTCGACCTCGCAGTCGAGCTCGCGGCCAAGGTGTTCCGCGACGAGTTCGAAGAACCGCAGCGGGATGCCGGGTGCGAGGTAGGTGATGGCGCGAAGTCGAATGATGGTCTCCTGCAGTCGTCGTCGAGGCGGCTCGATGGAGGAGCGGCAGAGTCTGCGGCACGCAGCGTGAAACTGCCATGGGCAGGACGAGCAGATCGCCCACGTGCAGGCGAACGAGGTCGGTCGGGCTATTTGCGGCGGGCCAGGCGCGCTTGCACCGCGGGGCGCTCGAGCTGTTTCTTGGCGTCGCGGCCGATCCATCGCGCAGTGGCGTCATCCGATCGCGCGAGCCGGGACGCAATCCTCACGGCCTGGCGGTGGAGCGCGGTACTGCGTTCGCCAACCCCGCGCAGGGCCCAGTTGACGGCCTTCTTGACGAAGTTGCGCTCATCCGTGGCGTGGGCTTCGATCAGCGGCAGCAGATCGGAGAACTGGGGATCGTCCGCGGCCTTGTCGTGCGTGGCGAGTGAAGCGAGCAGCGCGAAGGCTGCGCGCTTCTGGAACTCGCCGCGCCGCTTCGCCCAGATCGTCACCTTGCGGTACGCGTGGGGCGTGCGGTCGAAGAGGTGGAAGCAGGCGGTGTCACAGAGTGCCCAGCTGTCGAAGTCGCGACACCAATGGTCCATGTGCGAGGGCGTGACGAGCGCCGGATCGGCGACGAAGATCGCGAGCATGCGCGCTTCGTACTTGCCGGTTGCCCAGAGGTCGTGGGCGAGGTCGTGGTCGCGTCCGATGCGCTTCGCCTCTTTCCGCAGGTCTCCGACGGACACGCCGAACGCATGCTCGGACGGGATCGCGTAGCGTGCCATGCCGTCACGCACCTTCTTGGTGCCCGTTCGCGCGAGCCATTTGAGAACCGATTGCGCCGAAGTCGCCATGCACGGACCATGTCGCCCGGAACCACGCCGTGATGCAATACTTCGCCCCGATCGTTCTGTTCGTCGCCGCTCTGTTGCCGGGTCAGGGCGCCGCTCGACCCAACATCGTGCTGGTGCTTGCGGACGATCTCGGTTGGACGGACCTGGCGACAGGCCGCACCAACGAGGGCAACGGTTCGCCCTATCACGTGACGCCGCATCTCGATGCGCTGGCGGCTGCCGGCACCTGTTTCCCCGAGGCCTACAGCAGCGCCCCGAACTGTGCACCGACGCGCGCGGCGCTGTGGAGTGGGCAGTGGGCGGCGCGAACCGGGATCTACACGGTTGCGGGTGGCAATCGCGGCAAGGCCCGCTTCCGCAAGCTCGATGCGGCCGAAAACGTGCGGACGCTTGCGCCCGAGACGGTGACACTCGCGGAGCTGCTGAAGGCCGCCGGCTATTCGACTGCGCACTTCGGCAAGTGGCATCTCGGCAATGCCAAAGAGGGCGCCGGGCCGCGGCAGCAAGGGTTCGATCATGCCGCGGGCGGTGATCATCGCGGGGGTGTCGGCGGCGGGCGCAATTTTTCGGACGCGGATGGCGCGTTCCCGTTCCCGGGGCTCGCAGCCAACGGCAAGCCGCGTCAGTTCATGGCGGATCGGCTGACCGACGAGGCGATCGCGTGGCTGAAGGCGGCTACGGGGCCGATGTTCTGTTGCGTCAGTCACTATTCGGTGCACACGCCGATCGAGGCGCCGAAGTCGGCGATCGATGCGACGGGTGCGCCCGACCCCGATGCGCGTCATCGACATCGCCGTTATGCCGCGATGGTCGCCAACCTCGATGCCAACGTCGGACGACTCGTCGAGTTCCTGCGCACGACGAAGGACCCGCGCAATCCGGATGCATTCCTGCTCGACAACACGCTGATCGTGTTCACCTCGGACAACGGCGGACTCGGTGGCTACGCGCAGGCCGGGATCAAGGGTGGGCAGGAGATCACGGATCAGGCCCCGTTACGTTCGGGCAAGGGTTCGCTGCACGAGGGCGGCGTGCGCGTGCCGTTCATCGTGAGGTGGGATGGTCGCGTTGCCGCGGGTGGCACGGATCGCACCCCGCTGCAGTCTCTCGATCTGTATCCGACGCTCGCGGCGGTCGCCGGCGCCGATTTGCCGGGTGGGCAGCCGACCGACGGCACGGATCTATCGAAGCGGTTGACGGCGTCCCCCGTGGAAGCCGCGGACCGTGACCTGTTCTGGCACTTCCCGGGCTACCTGCAGGCCAACAGCAAGCTCGGCACCTGGCGCACGACTCCCGGCTCGGTGATTCGGCGCGGTCGCTGGAAGGCGATCTTCTGGTACGAGACCCGCGAATGGGCGCTCTACGACCTCGCGAGCGATCTCAACGAGGCGCATGACCTGGCCGACGACGAGCCCGAACGGCTGCGCCCGCTCGCTGGCGCGCTGCGATCCTGGCTTGCGCGCACGCGGGCGCCGATGCCGCACGAGATCGGTGGGGCGGCGGTACCCCTGCCCGCCGTGCCAGAGTAGGCGAACGCATGCCGCTGCATCCCGAGTCACGGACGCGGCGAAGCATTCCGCGATGCCAGAGGGACCAGAAGTTCGGCTCGAAGCCGACAAGATCGGGCAGGCGATCGCCGGTGAGCTGGCCGAGGACGTGTGGTTCGCATTTCCGGCGCTGCGACGCTTCGTACGACGGCTGCGCGGTCGAATGGTGCGCGCCGTGGAGTCGCGCGGCAAAGCCATGCTCGTGCGGTTCGACAACGGCCTCAACGTCTACTCCCACAACCAGCTCTACGGTCGCTGGTTCGTGAAGCCGCGCGGGCAGCTGCCGCGCACCAATCGGGACCTGCGGTTCGCCGTGCACACGAGCCGGAACTCCGCGTTGCTCTACAGCGCCTCCGAGATCGATGTCCTGCGCGACGACGCGCTCGGCCAGCACTCGTTCCTCGAGAAGCTCGGGCCGGATGTGTTGGCGCGAGAAGTCGGCTACGAGGACATCGAGTCCCGGTTGGCCGATCCGCGTTTTGGCCGCCGGTCGCTCGGTGCACTGCTCCTGGATCAGGGGTTCGTCTGCGGACTCGGCAACTACCTGCGCAGCGAGATACTGTTCGCGGCCCGGCTCGCGCCCGAACTGCGGCCCAAGGATCTTGCCGAGGACCAGCGCCGGGACCTCGCGGCAGCGATCCGCGACATCACGTGGCGGGCGTATCGGACGCGCGGCGTGACCAACGACCCGGATGACGTGCGCCGTCTACGCGCGGAAGGTGTGGCGCGACGGGACTATCGCCACTTCGTGTTCTCGCGGGCCGGCGGCGCGTGTCCCGCGTGCGGGGAAGGCATCGTGAAGTCGACGGTCGCGGGGCGGCGGCTCTATCGTTGCCCAGCTTGTCAGGGGTGAAGCCATGCAGCCGGCGCCACAGCAACCAGGAGATCGTGACGCTGCCGGCCCCGTGGCCGTCTGGCTGCGGCGCGACCTCCGGACCGCCGATCATGCACCGCTGCGCGCGGCTGCCGAGCGCGGCCCGGTGTTCTGCATCTACTGCATCGACCCGCGCGAGTTCGGCGCGACGCCGCTCATCGGGCGACCGCGCACCGGCGCGTGGCGGGCGCGGTTCCTGATCGAAGCGCTCGCGGATCTGCGGCAGGCGTTGCGAGGGCTTGGTGGCGAGTTGCTCGTGCGGCGCGGACGACCCGAGGACGTGCTGCCGGCGATGGCACGCGAGTTCGAGTGGATGCGGCTCTACTACCATCGCCACGTCGGTACCGAGGAAGCCGAGGTGGCGGCCGCCGTCGAAGCCGGCATGGAGCGGGCGAACTGTCCGACCGCGCGCTTCGCGCCACAGACGCTCGTCGATGTCGACGCGCTGCCGTTCGCCGCGCGCGAGCTGCCGGAGGTCTTCACCAGGTTCCGGCTGGCGGCGGAGCGGCAGGGTCCGTTCGCAGAGCCGTTCGCTGCGCCGGCTGCGATCACTGCTCCCGATGGCGTCGATCCTGGCGCGCTTCCGAGCCTCGTTGAACTCGGGCTGTCCGAGCCCGAGGTCGATTCGCGTTCCGCGATGACCTTCACCGGCGGCGCGACTGCGGGCGGCGAGCGCCTCGCGCAATGGATCTGGCGCGGCGAGCATCTCGCGCGCTACAAGGAGACGCGGAACGGTCTGCACGGTGCGGACTATTCGTCCAGACTGGCGCCGTGGCTCGCGCACGGCTGCCTGTCACCGCGGCTCGTGCAGGCCGAGGTCGCTCGCTTCGAACGCGAACGCGTACGTAACGACTCGACCTACTGGTTGACGTTCGAGTTGCTGTGGCGCGACTTCTTCCAGCTCGTTCTGTGCAAGCATGGCGCGCGGCTGTTCTGGCCGTCTGGCCTCCAGGGGATCACGGTGCCATGGAGTGACGACCTCGCGATGTTCGAGCGCTGGCGCACCGGCACGACCGGTATCCCGCTCATCGACGCGAGCATGCGCGAACTTCTCGCGACGGGCTTCCTGTCGAATCGGGCGCGGCAGTTCGTCGGCAGCTTCCTGACCAAGAACCTCGGCATCGACTGGCGGTTCGGCGCGGAGTGGTTCGAGTCGCAGCTCATCGACTACGACGTCGCGGCGAACTGGGGCAACTGGTGCTACGTCGCCGGGGTCGGCAACGACGCGCGCGGCTTTCGCTACTTCAACATCGCGACTCAGGCGCACAAGTACGATCGCGAGGGCGACCACGTGAAGCGTTGGTGCCCCGAGCTCGAGCTGCTCGGGCGTGACACGGTGCACACGCCGTGGGAGATCCCGGAGCTCGAGCGGCGGATGTTCCGGATCGACTATCCCGCCCCCATGGTCGACCTCGAGAGCAGCGTGGAGCGCTGGCGCGCGGCCTGGGAGGCGGCTGTCGGCACGTCCGATCAGCGCTGAGCGCGGCGTGCTGGCATTCGCCAGTGGTTGCGCGGGTCGTCGGGCGCCGGCTGCTGCAGCATGTAGCGCTTCTCGTAGAGCCGTTGGTTGTAGGCCGACCAGCGCGGCGCCGAGACAAAGATCGGATTGCGCTCGCACGTGGCCTCCCACGCGTTGAGGCGCGCGAGCAGGTCCTGCGCGATCCCGGGTCGATCGTCCGAGCGATCCAGCTGCTCGCTGACGTCGCTGGCGAGGTCGTAGAGCTGGGCCGGTTCGCTGTTGGGCCGCAGCAGCTTCCAGCGACCGACTCGAATCGCCGAACCGCGCAGCGCCATGCGCCAGTAGAGCGCGGCGTGCGGCTGGCCCTGCCGTTCTCCCGTGAAGAACGGCACGAGATCGACACTGTCGTAGATCGGTCGCTGATTCCTGCGTCTGCCAGCGCGCGCAACGCGTTCGCCGGGTGGGGGCGGCACGCCGCCCGCGGCGGTGACGAACGTCGCCATGAGGTCGAGCGTGCTCACCATCGGGTCGAACACGAGCGGTCGCAGTCGTGCGGGCCAGTGGCAGATCATCGGCACGCGCAGGCCGCCTTCGAGGAATGTGCCCTTGGTGCCGCGCAGTGGTGCGTTGATCGCGTGGCTGACCTCGACCGAGCCACCGTTGTCGGACAGGAAGACGATGAGTGTGTCGTCGAGTTGCTCCGTGGCTTCGAGAGTCGCGAGCAGCTTGCCGATGTTCTCGTCGAGACAGTGCTGCATCGCGCAGTAGATGCGGCGGGTCTTGTTCTTGATGTGCGCGAAGCGTGCGAGGTCTTCGGGCTTGCACTGCATCGGCGAGTGCGGGGTCGTGTAGGACAAGAACAGGAACCACGGGCGATGAGATTCCGCGCGCACGAAGTCGTTGGCTTCGAGCGTCAGCCAGTCGGTGAGGTACGGCGTGCGGATCCGCGTTGGTTTGTCGTGCCCGCGCAGCAGGCGGTTTTTCGCCACGGTCGGCCAGTAGTCGTGATGGCCGTCGAGCAGGCCGAAGAACGTCTCGAACCCGCGGGCCTGCGGATGGTGTCCGGCGACCGATCGTCCCTGATGCCACTTGCCGATCAGCCCGGTGCGGTAGCCCAGATGCTGCAGCCGGTCGGAGATCAGCGGTTCGTCGAGCGGCATCCCGGCGAACTCGGGCACGACGTGATCGGGTCGCGACAGGTTGTGTTCGAACCCGAAGCGGCTGCCGCTACGGCCCGTGAGCAGGCCGGCGCGCGACGGGGCGCAAACCGGGGCCGAGACGTAGCCGGCCGTGCACCGCACGCCGCCGTGCGCGAGCCGGTCGATGTTGGGGGTCGCGATCTGGCGTGAGCCGTAGCACGACAGATCGCCGTAGCCCATGTCATCGGCGACGATGAGCAGGATGTTGGGGCGGTCCTGTGCCGGGGTGGCGAGGATCGTTGCGAGTGCGGCGACGAGTCGGGCGAGCGGGCGAAACATGGGCGCTGCAATGTAGCGTCGGCAACGGAATCGGCCGGCGGCATCCGCGGGCGGGATTTCGACGAAATCCGTGCGTCCGGCGCGCCAGCCGCGGGCATTCCCCCGGTGTAACCATGAGTTCGTCAAACCCCCGATTCGCCGCCGAACAGCTTGCGGAGCACGTCGAGTTCGTGACCCGGCTGTCGCGGAGCCTGATCGCCGACGAGCAGATCGCCGTGGATGCGGCCCAGGAGACGTTCGTGGCGGCGCTGCAGCGGCCCCCGGTGGACACGACCAACCCGCGGGCCTGGCTCGCGGCGGTGCTGCGGCGCACGGTGTCCCGTTTGCGGCGCACGGCAGGCCGCCGTGCTGTGCGTGAGCGTCGGACGATCGCCGGTGGGCCGTCCGAGCCCGCCGGCGATGCGGCGGAACGCCTCGAGCTGCACCGGGATCTCGCTGGTCTCGTGCTGCGCCTCGCGGAGCCGTACCGGACAGCGATCACCTTGCGCTATCTCGATGGCCTGGACGTCGACGAGGTCGCGCAGCAAACGGGGGTGCCCAAGAACACCGCACGCTCTCACCTCACGCGCGGGCTGTCGCAGTTGCGCAAGGCGCTCGACAGCAGGCACGGTGAGCGACGGGCGTGGGTCGGTCTACTCGTGCCGTTGGCGCGGCGGCCGATCGGTGTGGGCTCGACGACTCTCGCTTTGACCCTTGGAGTTGTCGTGAAGAAGTCGGTTGGCGTGGCCGCTGTGGCCCTGTTCGGTCTGTCCCTGGTCGGTGTGCTCTTGTGGCGTGGCGATGGCGCTGTGGCTGCCGTGCCCGATGGCGATGCGGCTCGAGTGGCAGCGGCCCGGGGCCCGTCGGATCCGCGGTTGGACTCCCCGCCGGCGGCCGCTGCTGATCCCCTTCAGCGGGCCGCGGTGGTCGAGGTGAGCGTGGCGGAAGAACGTGCCGGGATCGCCTCGCCGTTGCGGCGGGTCGTTGATTTGCGGCGGGAACCGCTGGCCGGTCTGCGGGTCCGCCGCGAGGGCGAGTGGAGCGTGCGCTGGCAGGGCGGTGACGCCGGGTGGATCGCTGGCCCGGGAGAGAGCCTGCGACTTTCTCCCGACGACGTCGGGGTCCTCCGCACGGATCCGGAGAAGGCCCGCGAATTCTTCGCCGCGAGACAGCAGCCCGAACAGTGGCGCGCGACCATTCTCGGAACCCCGCTGCCGCAGTTCGAGGTGGCGACCGACGCATCGGGACAGTTCGACTTCGGGGAGCACGAGCCGATCGCGGTGAATCGCGTCGCGATTGCCGATCCCGATTGGACGCTGCTCGCGCGGCCGGCTCAGTTGCCCGGTGAGTTCCTGGCGGCCCGCAGCGCGCCGCTCGCGGGGCGGCTCGTGGATCCCCAGGGTCAGCCGATTCGCAACGGCTTCGTGAACGTCGATCTGCGGCATACGGTGCCCGCGAATGCCGGCTACGAGCCCGTCCGTTTCCCCGAGATGCGCACGGATCGGCGCGGCCGATTCCTGATCCGCGAGGCGCCGCTGGCAGGAGGCGCGAGGCTGCGCGCTCGGGCCCAAGGATTCGCCACCGCGATCGTGCCGATCCCCGACGGACCGTTCCCGGCGGACTACGAGATCCGGCTCTGGCCGCGCGGTGACGACGAACGCCTGCTCGTCGCGGGCACCGTAGTCGACATCGATGGCGCCCCGGTGCGCGCGCTCGTCGCGGTCGGTCGGGAGTCGGTTCAGACGGACGCGAACGGGAGCTTCCGGCTGCAATTCGACGAGGTGCCCACGACCGCATCCCTGACGGTCGTGGCGCGCGGCTGGCAGGCGGAACAGGTCCGATTCTTCGGGCGGCGGCTGGCTGACGATGCCAACGCGGGGCGGCGCTTGCGGATCGTGCTGCAGCGGCGCGCGCATGCGCTCACCGGCCAGGTGCTCCGGCCCGACGGCTCACCACTCGCTGGTGCGGGGATCAACCTCGCGGATCCGACGTTGCTGGACTACTCGTTTACCTCGGTCGAGGCGCGGACCGGCGGGCGCAAGCGCTCGAGCACGACCGACGATGCCGGTCGCTTCGACCTCGGTGGCTTGGGCGAACGTTCCTACCACCTCCGGATCTGGGATCCGCGCACCGGCTTCGCGACCGTGGTTGGGCCATTCGACCCGCGAGTTGGGCCGGTGGTCGTGCAACTCGGCGATGAGGCGCGCGAGCGTCAACTCACGGGTCGGGTCGTGGTCGCCGACGGCGGTGCCGTGCCGAGTGGCACCGTGAAGCTCGCGTTCTGCACCTACGTCGGGCGCACCGGTGGGACGATGTGGGACGATGGCCTCGAGGTGCCGCTCGGATCGGATGGGCGCTTCACGTTCGACGCGGCGCCCCGGGGTGCGGGCGCCGTCGTCTTCGAGGCGGCCGACGGCCAGCAGGCGGTGCGCCCGCTCGCGACCGTCGCAGACGGTCAGGAGATCGAGTTGCGGCTGCCCGAGCGGGTCCGCTGGTTGCGGCTGCTGCCCGATGCCGGATCGTCGCAGCTACCCGTGGCGTTCGTCGATGCCGACGGCCAGCCGCAGCAGGTTCGCGTCTGGGACGCGGCCGGCGAGCGGGATGCCTGGAGCACGCGGGTATCGGCGATGACGACCGTGCGCCTGCCAGCATCGGTGATCGCGGTCTGGATCGCGCCGCGCACGCCGCTCGAGCGGAGAATCACGTTGGATCAGACCACCACGCACGTGCTCGTGCGTGGTGGTTCCTGAGGCGCAGGGTTGCGACCCGCTTCGGATCAGCGGCTGCCGCTGCCGGCGGGCTGCGCTTCGCCGGCTTCGGCCGATGCCTCGACAGCGGCGGGGGCAGCCTCTTCCTTCTGGATCAGGCCGGCCTCGAGGGCCTCGCGGTAGCTCGGCGCGTGCGGGATCTTCTCGGCCATTCGGTCGTGGTAGGGCACGCCGCGCTTCATCCATTCGGGAGCCGGAGCACCCTTCAGGTGGTGGTCGAAGAACTCCTGCATGCGGCGGGTCCAGTCGCGCTGGTTCTGCCGCTTGCGCAGGCCGTGGTCCTCCGTGTTGTAGTTGAAGAGGTAGGCCTCCTTCTGCAGGCGGCGCATCGCCACGAAGAACTCGATGCCCTGGTACCACGGCACCGCACCGTCGCGGTCGTTATGCAGGATCAGCACCGGCGTGTTCGCCTTGTCCAGGTGGAACAGCGGCGAGTTCTCCCAGTACTGCATCGGGCGTTCCCAGATCGTGCCGCCGATGCGCGACTGCGTCTTCTCGTACTGGAACTGGCGGGACATGCCCGAGCTCCAGCGGATGCCACCGTAGGCGCTGAACATGTTGACGACCGGCGCGCCAGACTCCGCGGCCGCGAAGATGTCCGTGCGCGTGATCAGGTGCGCGGTCTGGTAGCCGCCCCACGAGTGGCCCGCGACACCGATTGCATCGCGGTCGACGAAGCCCATCGAGACGACGTGTTGCACGCCCGAGACGACACACTTCTCACACGACTCACCGGGGTAGCCGTCGCGGTAGACGATGTCCGGAACGAACCAGAGATAGCCGTTCGAGACGTAGTAGGCCGCGTTCGGCGAGGTGCCGCAGTTCGGCGTCACGAAGCTGTGAATGCGCGACGAGCTCTTCTCGTAGAAGTAGACCATCATCGGGTACTTCTTCTTCGGGTCGAAGCCGTCCGGCTTGACGAGGTAGCCCTTGAGGTCGACGTCGTCGTCCGAGCGCCAGCTCACGAGTTCGGCTTTGCCCCAGCGAAGGTCCGCGAGCTGCGGGCAGCCGTTCGTGAGCTTCTTGGCGTTGCCGAAGTTCAGGTCCGTCGTCCAGACGTCGGGGTACTGATCCCAGCGGCTCATCGTGAAGAAGAGCCGGTCGGCATCCTTCGGGCGCGTCGGGCGGCCCATGGCGCAGTCCCTCATCGCGAGTTTGCGCGGCCGGCCCACGTGATCCAGGGAGTCCGTCCAGTAACCCGTGGCGTAGGTGTCGCGGTTGCTCGCGCTCAGCACGAGATCACCCTCGACCCAGCGGCGACGTTCGTTGTCGTCGCGCTCGGCGTCGGGGCGCAGGTCGACGCTCGCGATGCGGAACGTCGTGTTCGTTGCGCGGCCGAGGCCGTCGGTGATGCAGCGGAACGCGCCGTTCTTGGGGTTGACCGCCCAGATGTCGAACTCGTCGTAGAGCAGCACCTCGGCGTCGTTCTTGGTCCAGCCTGCGACGCCGTGTGCGCGGTGCGGCTCGGGGCGGTCGTCCTGCTCACGGTCGAACGCGACGCCGAGGTCCTTGGTCAGGTTACGCGCGGTCGACGTGCGCAGGTCGTAGGCGTGCCAGTCGTAGTCGCGGTGATCGAACCAAACGACGTAGTTGCCACCGGTCGAGCTGCGCGCGGAGCCACGCAGGCTGTCGACGATCTTACGGCGGCTGCCGTCGATCGTGTTGACGATGTAGTAGTCGCTGTAGCGGCCGTCCCACGTGACGAGCTGCTCGTAGGGTTTCGAGTCGGACACGAGTGCGCGTGAACCGTCGTCGGTGATCATGGAGACGCGCGGCGTCCCGGTCTTGCCGAGCACGACGGCGCGGTTGCTGTCCTGATGGAACACCGTGGTCAGCGTCGCCTGCGCCGGATCGGAACGCTTGGCCTGCATGGTCTGAAGCATGCCGTCACGCCAGTGCCAGAGGTCGAGCTTGATCTCGTCTTCGCTGAGGATCTTCGGCAGATCCTCCTTCTTGGGCGGGCGCACGCCGAACGTGAGCACCGAGCCGTCGCGTGAGAACCCGAGGCCCGACGAGCTCACTTTGTAGCCCTCGGGAATGCCCGCGGTGGCCTTCGTGACCAGCTTGACCGCGGGTTGCGCCGAGAAGTCCCAGACGTAGAGGTCGCGCTCGGTCTCCTTCTTGCCGAACGTCGCGAGGTCGCTCGAGAACGCGACGCGAGTGCGGTCGTAGTCGGTCGTCATGCCCGACACGTTGCTGTAGCCGGCGAGGACCGCGACCGTGCGGCCCGTGGCGAGTTCACGCGCGAACAGGCCGTGCGTGACGCCTTCCTTCATCTTCTTCGTGCCGACCGTGTACCACATCCACTTGTCGTCGGCGAGGAAGCCGAACGAGCGGACGTTCTCGATCGTGATGTCCTTGGCGTCGTTGCCGAGATCGCGCAGAACGAGCTTGGAGCCATCGGAGCGCTTGGCTTCCTTCGGATCCTTCTTCTCCTTCTTCTTGCTCTTGGCGGCGGCCTTCTTCTCGGTGCCCTTCTTTTCGGCGCTCTTCTTCTCCGCGCCCTTCTGCTCTGGGCCCTTCTTCTCGGCGCCTTCTTTCTCGGGGGCCTTCTTGTCGTCCGACTTCTTCTTGTCCGACTTCTTCTCCTCGGGCTTGTCGAAGTGCAGGACGAGCAGGTCCGAGTCCTTCGGCTGTCGGTGGCTCTTCACGTTCTCGATCTTCGTGACCTCGCCGGTCGACAGGTCGAGGATGTGCAGCCGCTTTGCCAGCGCCTTGTTGGCCTTCTCGGCTTCCTTGTCGGCGGAACTCGCTTTGCTGCGGCCGCCCTTCTTCGCGCCGCCTTTCTTCTCCGGCGCAGACAGGCCGAGGAAGCCCCGCACCTCCGCGATCGTGGCGCCGCGCTGCTCCATCATGCGCTTCGCCATCGCTTCGGTCATGCCACGCTCGGCGAGCGCGGCCTTGACGTCGGGCGGCAGACCTTCGCCCTCTTCTTCCTCCGCACCGCTCTCCTTCTCCTCGTTCTTCTTCTTGTAGAGCTTCTCGAGCTTGCGGCGGCGTTCTTCGGAGTACGACTTGCCGACCTTGAAGAACGCGTGCTTGTTGTCGTTCGCGAACGTCACCCGTTGGCCGCGATCGAACTGCCACTTCTTGTCACCGTCGACCTGGCGTACGTGCATCACGCCGTCGCCGATGCGTGGCTTCATGCTGAACGACATCCAATTGCCGTCGCGGCTGTAGGTCGTGCTGCGCATCGACTGCCACGAGTCGTAGTCGTCGTGCGTCACGGCACGTTTGGCGCTCTGCGCGACCAACTCGGTCGAGGTGCAGAGGCTCGCACACGTCACGGTCAGTGCGATGGCGAGAGCGGAACGGAGACTGCCCCGAGGGCGGAGGTACGGCGTCATCAAGCTCTTGGGTAGAGGGTGGGAGGGCTCCGCAGCGTGGCGCTCGCATGAAGAGCTGCAGCGCGGTCTGCCGAGTCGGAACATCTTGCGGTGCTGCCGAGTTCCTGTCGTCGAAGTTGGCCGGGTGAAGCCGAACGCCACCTTTTTGGTACGAATGCCGCCGAGGCCGCGTTCGGGCATGAATCCCCGTTGCGTCGATAGCACCGGTGGCGCCGGTGTGGCGCGTTGCCCGTGCGCTTCAGCGCTTCGGCAGCGCGACGCGCGGCAGTTGGCCGAGTCGGCGCCAGACGACCTCCACGCGTTCTTCGCCTTCACGTTCGATCGTGAGGCGGGTTATCGGTTGGCGTGTGATCTTGCGATAGAGCGCGGTCGGATCGGTCGGCGCCGGAGCGCCATCGATCGCGACGATGCGGTCGTCGATTCGCAGCTCCACGGGCTCGGTCGTACCAGGTCTGGGGAGTGCCAGCAGCTGCCTCACGACGAGCAGGTCAGAATCGGGGTCGCTGCTCCGTGTGGCCGTGATGCCGCTCATCGGTTGCAGGCCCGTGCTATGACCGCGTTCGACGAGGATGCGTCGCCCCTGGTAGTCGAAGGTGAGCTGACTGTTCGCGAACAGCGCCGAGCCGAGGATGCCGGCGCGACGCTTGTCGGCACCGAACGCGAGCCCATCGATCTCGGCCAACAACATGACGGGCACGTCGCGGTTCTCGAGCTCGCCGATCGCGAGCCGCTCGAGGCGGCCGAAGAACGCCGGCTTCGCCGTCTTGTGGCCGCGGACCGCTCCTGCCAGCAAGCGCTCGGGTTCGTCGGCGAGGCCGTGGCGGGCCACGAACGCCGGGAAGAGCAAGGCGTGCATCTCGGCGCCCGTGTCGAGCATGTAGCGGAGCGGTCGTCCGTCGTCGATCACGGCCCGAATCTCGGGTTGGCCGAGCGAGAACTGCAGGCGCTGTTCGATCGCGTCGGCCGGGGCCTCGAATGCGTCCGGATCGTGCACGTGGACCTTGCCGCCCGCGTAGTCGATGGTGAGCACGCACTTGGCCAGGAATTGCCCGCCGATGAGTCCGCGGATGCGGCGTCCGCGGCCGTGGCTGAACTTGCGCAGTGACAGGCCGTGGATGATGCGGGGCTCGAACGTGACACCATCGAGATCGAATACGGCACCGCGATAGATCGGTTGCTTCTGCGTCCCACCGATCCCGACGACCACGTCGTGACCGCGTTTCTCGAGCTGCAGCTCGCGCGCCAGGGCTTTGTCGATCGCGCACTGGCCGAATCCGCTGTCGATCATGAACAGCGCGGGCTTGCCGTTGACATCGATCTCCATGCACGGCAACCCGGGGTAGTTGCCGTTGCTGAGCATGACGAGCGGGCGGGTCACGCTCGTGACGCCGCCCGGAAACACGACGTCCTGGGAGTTGCCGGGGACCGCGAAGGTCAGCGCGGCGATGACGGTGAGACGGGAGCGCATTCACGGTCGAGCAAAGCAGGATCACGCCGGAAGTGCGAGGCCCGTTCGCCCGTTGTGGGGCGGGCGGCGGCCGGCGAGGTTCGAGCTGCCGAACGGTGACAATCGGCGGTGCGCAGAATAGGAATGCGGTTGATGCGAGGTCGGAATCGATCGGTGGCGTGGCGCGGTCTGTCGGTCGCCTGCGCGTGTTCGTTCGTGGGGTGGCTGCTCACGAGTTGCGCGTGGCCCGCGCGTGTGTTCGAACTCGAGGTCGACTCGGGACTCGACCCGCTACCTGGTCTGCCGGTCGTTCGCGCGATTGATGGCCGGCCCAACCAGGCGTTCCAGGTGTCGTTCGATCAGGCGATCGCGGAGTTCGCCAGGACGCCGGTGCCGGCGGACGGCACGCGTGACTTCGACATGCTGGTTCTGAGTTCGGGTGGCGTCAACGGGGCGTTCGGAGCGGGTGTGTTGACGGCGTGGACCGAGCGTGGCGACCGCCCCGACTTCTGGACCGTGACCGGGGTGAGCGTGGGCGCCTTGATGGCGCCGTTCGCGTTCGCCGGTCCCGAGTTCGACGATCGACTCGAGGAGCTGTTCGCGCGGATCTCGCCCGCCGACATGCATCAAGAAAAAGGCGTGATCTCGTCGGTGCTCTTCGACGAGTCCCTGATGGACAACTCGCCGTTGCGACGTTCGATCGCGCGCGGCGTCGACATGGAGCTCATGAGGGCGGTCGCGAAGCGCCATCGCGAGGGTCGCCGTTGCATGGTCGGTTCGACCTACCTCGACTACGGCCACTTCGTCGTCTGGGATCTCGGCGCGATCGCCACGGTCGGGACCGACAAGGCGCTCGAGCTGTTCCGGAACGTGCTGACCGCGTCCGCCGCGATCCCCGTCGTTTACCCGCCTGTGCGCTTCGCGACGGGCGAGCGCGAAGAGCTGCACGTCGATGGTGCGGTGATTCGCCCCCTGTTCATGCCGCAGAACATCTTCAACGGCTACAAGTCAGCCGAGCGCGCGGGGATCGACTGGGACGATGTCGAAGCGACGATGTACGTGATCCACAACGGATCGTTGCGTCCCAAGCCGGTTGCCGTGCAGCGTGACACGCTCGACATCGCGACTCGCACTGTGACGATGATGAGCTACACGATGATCAACGAGCACGTGCTGCATCTGTTCATGCTGTCACAAGCGTGGAAGGCGCAGTTCCGGTTCGCGACGATGGATTACGGCGACGAACTCAACGTGCAGGATTTCACTCCGGACGACACGCTCGAGTTGTTCGAGAAGGGTCGCGAACTCATGACGCGAAGCACGCCGTGGCAGGACTCGCCGCCGGGCTACTTGTTGCGGCAGGACATCGAGCGCCTTGCGCCGGTGGGGAGCGAGCGGAACTCGAACGACGAGCCCGGGATCGTCGAGCGACTGCGGAGCATCGAGGTCCAGCTCCGGGAGCTACGGAGCGAGTTGCGCGCTGCCCGCGGCAAGTAGTGTCGTGTGCTCCTTGCCGGAGGCCGCGGGGATGTCAGAGGCCCCGTAGCCATTCGGGGCGGAGCGGCACGTCGCCCGCGAGCGCGGCGTCGATCGCGGCCAGGATGTCGTCACGGTCGCGCGGCAGGCGGCCGGCGATGGGCAGGCGGTTCGACGCGTGATTGGTGCGGAAGATCGCGTCCGTCGGTGCGGCGTGGGCGACGATCGTGTGCAGTTCGCGCAGCGTCGTCGGGATGTCGGGCAGCGTGAACAGACCCTTCTCCTCGGCGCGCGCGATTGGGGTCCCTGGCACTACGGTGAGAGTCAGCGCCGATGCGAAGCGCGGGTCCATCGCCGTGAGGAGTTCGGCTGAGGCCCGCGCGTGTTCGGCACTGCGTTCGACGCCCCCCGCGCCGAGCAAGAAGATCACCGACAGCTTCATGCCCGCCGCATGAGCGCGTTGCGCTGCCGTGACGTGCTCCTCGAACGTGCTGCCCTTTGCGATCCGCTTCAACGTCGGGTCGTCGCCGCTCTCGGGACCGATGTAGAGCAGCTCGAGGCCGAGCTCGCGCAATTCGGCGAGCTCCGCCGGAGTCTTCTGCAGAACGTTACTCGCCATTGCGTAGCACGACACCCGTCGCAGGTTGGGGAACGCCTTCTTGCACGCGGTCAGGAGCTCGCGCCAGTGTTCGACTTCGAGGACGAGCGCGTCACCGTCGGCGACGAAGACCTTCTGCACGCTGCGGCCCGTGGCGCGGCCGGCTGCGTTGATGTCGGCGAGCGACTCCTCGAGCGGGCGCACCGCGAACTCCTTGTCGCGGTACATGTCGCAGTAGGTGCACTTGTTCCAGCTGCAGCCGATCGTCGCCTGCAGGATGTAGGACTCGGCTTCACTCGGCGGGCGGTAGATTCGACCTTGATAGCGCATTGGAGCTGGGGCAGCGGGTGGCTGCCGGGCGAGGAGTTTTACCGCGGCTGACGATTCGTGACCGCAGCCCACTGGTGGTATCGCGCCGATTCGGGCAGGTTGCAGCTGCCATGTCTCACCGCTCGCCCTCGATCTGCTGTCGTTTCCTGCTCGCGCTCGGTCTCGCCGGGTGCTCCGTCGCGTCGGCGCAGGAGGCCGCCGGCAACCCGCGCGAGTTCGATTTCTGGATCGGCGAATGGGACGTCCACAACCGTTTGCTCGGTCGCGAGGGCTTCTATGACGCGGGGCTGTCGCGGGCTCGCATCCGCCCGATCCTCGGCGGCAAAGCGATCCTCGAGGAATGGGACGGTCAGCCGGGCCGGCACGAGAACGTCTTTGGCATCAGCGTGCGGTACTGGGATCCGAAGAAGGGGCGCTGGGTCATCGCCCTCAATTGGCCCAACCCGCAGTCGGCCAGTTTCTCGCATATGGAAGGTGGTTTCCGGCACGGGCGCGCCGAGTTCTTTCCGCCACACATCGCGACACAGAAGTCGCCGCGCGGCACGCGATTCACGTTCTCGGATGCGCTGCCTGACACCGTGCGCTGGGACATGGCGCAACCGATCGACGATGGCGGTTGGCGCACGACCTGGATCATGGAGTTCTCGCGCACGAAGAGCGCGGCGGCGACGGTTGCCGACGGTGAGCCGATCCGGCCTACGCCGGAGCCTGGCGAATGCGTCTGTAAGGCGAAGTCGGCGCGTCAGTTCGACGCGCTCCACGGCTCGTGGCGCGGGCGCTCGGGTGAGCGCGAACTGGCGCTGGAGATCACGAGCACGAATCGCGGCTGTGCGACGCTCTGCTTCCTCGATGTCAGCAAGCCCGGCACCGGGAAGGACCGGGTCGTCGAGCGCCAGTTCGAGGCCTGGGCGTGGCTGCCGCAGCATTCGCGCTGGGTGTCGCGGGCGATGTCGGACGAGCGCCCCGAGTTCCAGGTGCTCGTCGGTCAGTTCGACGATGCCGGGAAGGGGCAGTTTCTGCGGATGGATCGCACGGGCGAGGTGCTGCAGGATACGCGGCGCGTCACGTACGAACTCACGCCCGACGGCGAACTGCACCTCGTGCACGAAGTCTCGAACGACAAGGGCGCGACGTTTCGCACCGTGATCGACGCTCGGTTGTTGCGGCGGTGAACGGCCGGCGGCTCACCGCGTCACATCATGAACGTGATCGAGTACGTGAGCCACGCCAGCAGGGTGATCGCTTCGAGCAGCGCGATGCCCAAGGCCGCGTAGCCGATACCGCGAGAACCGACCGCTCGGGCCGCGGGGTCGAACGCGCTCTGCGCGGCGTACGACGTGACGGGCGTCATGCTGATCAGGGTGAGGCTCGGACCGAGCATCTGGAGTGGATGCCCTCAACAGAACAGCGCCGACAGCATTATCCCGAACGGCGGCAGGATCGTCGCCGCCAGCGCGAGCCCGGGCTTCGCGGGCGCGTTGCGGAGCAGCAGCGCGATCACACCGCCGATCAGGAGCATGCCGAGAATCTGCATTACTTCACGATCATCCGCCGTCACCGACGCGGCGGCAACCCGCCGGGGTTCGTCGAGCGTATCGCCGTGGGTCATCTGCCCGAGTTCCGTCGGTTGACGATTCAGGCAGTCGGTCGATCGCGGCATGATTCGGGTCCATGCCGCCCTCCGCATCGCTACCGCCGAAACCGCGTCGCCGCTTGCGCCGCCGACTGCTCGCGATCACGATCGGTCTCCTTGTCGGCGCGATCGTGCTCGAGATCGGTTCGGCAATTGCGGTGAACGCCGGGTTGTTCTCGGCGCGCGTGCCGACCTACGCGATCGGCAAGAGCGCGGCGACGTTCTGGGGCGATCTCAACCCGGAATTCGGTGTCTGGCATCCGCCACATACGAGTTTCCGGCATCAGAAGGCGTGTTTCGACGTCACCTACGAGAGCAACTCGTACGGCGCCCGTGACGTTGAACGCGAACGCGTTGCCGATCACCCGCGGGTGGTCGTGCTGGGTGATTCGTTCATGGAGGGCTACGGCGTCGCGCGTGAAGAGCGGTTGTCGGACGTGCTCGAGCGGGAGACCGGGACGCCGTTCCTCAACTTCGGAACGAGCGGCAACGCGGGGTCGACGCATGCGTTTGCGCTCTACTCGCGGTTTGCGATGCAGTTCCGCCACGATGCGGTGCTGGCCGCGATCCTGCCGGAGAACGACTTCGACGACGACGTTCCCAAACCCGATCGCTATCAGGCCTACTGGGCTGGCGGCCATCCGGATTTCGAACTGCGTTACACGTTGCCGAACATCGAGCAGAGCTCATATCGCTATCGCGCCGCCGAGGCGGAGTTCGACCTCCAGCACTTCCTGCGCGAGTTCACCTACACCAAGAATGTCGTCGACCTGCTCTATTCGGCGCACAAACAGTCGCGCGCGCGCCAGAAGATTGCGGGTCAGGCGGGTCAATCCGAGAGCCGGTTCTTTCGCTTCGAAGCGGCAGAGCTCCAGCGCCTCTGTCATTCGTACGAACGCCTGGCTGCTGCGGCAGCGCCGCGACCCGTCGTGCTGTTCACCATTCCGCGTCTGACGGATTTCGCGGATCATGTTGCCAAAGGCAGCAATCCCCTCGACGACGCGCTCGCCGAATGGGCGGCCGAGATCGACAACCTGCACTTCGTGCCGCTGCTGCCCGCGCTCGTAGCAGCGCATGGCAACGATCTGTCGCAGCTGTTCTTGTCGTGCGACGCGCACTGGAGCGCGACCGGCCACCGCGCCGCGGCGCAGATCCTGCTCGAGCGCGCGGGGAAGCACCTGCTGACGCGCTGATTCTCACCCGAGCGGTCGCCCGCTGCGTCGTGGGGCCGATTGCCGCGGCCCATCGGGCGAGCCGATGCCGCGAGCGACCAGCAAGATACCGTCGCGCTGGAACCTGGCGACTTGCTTGCGGCCCGCTCATCACCTGAGATCTCCCCATGTTTCACTGCGCGGAACGAGTCCTCGGTGTCGTGCTGCTGCTCGCGGCGTTGGTCAGCGGCGGGCTTGCTCAGGGCGAGCCCGGCGCAGGCGATCCGCAGCGCGACGCCAGGTCAGTCGAACACCGCCATCCGAATGTCATCTACGTGCTGGCCGACGACATGGGGGTCGGTGACGCGTCCTGTTACAACCCCGACGCCGCCTGGCGCACGCGACACATCGACCGGCTCGCCGCCGAGGGGATGCGTTTCACCGACGCGCATTCGGGCTCTGCCGTCTGCACGCCGACGCGCTACGGCGTGATCACGGGTCGATATGCCTGGCGGTCGCGGCTCAAGCGCGGCGTACTCGGTGGCGCGTCGGCGCATCTGATCGATCCCGCGCGTTTGACGGTCGCGAGCTTGTTGCAGAGACACGGCTATCACACCGCATGTCTGGGCAAGTGGCATCTCGGGATGGACTTCAGCTACACCGAGGGCAAGCCGCGGCGGATCGACTTCACGGCGCGGGTCGAGAACGGGCCCGACGTGAACGGGTTCGACTACTACTACTGCCACAACGGATCGCTCGACATGGCGCCCTACGTGTATGTCGAGAACGGGCGTATCACGGCGTTGCCCAATCGCGTCACGGAGAACCGCGATCGCCAGGGCTTCTGGCGCAAGGGCAAGACGGGTGCGGATTTCGTCCACGAGGACGTGTTGCCGAACCTGACGCGGCGCGCGGTGGCTTATGTGCACGAACGCTCTCGGACGGGGCGGCCGTTCTTCCTCTACCTGCCGCTGCCGGCACCGCATACGCCGATCTTGCCGACACCCGAGTATCGCGGCAAAAGTGGGGTCAACCCGTACGGTGACTTCGTGCTGCAGGTCGATGCGACGGTCGGTGCGCTGCTCACGGCCATCGAGCGGGCGGGGGTGTCCGACGATACGCTGTTCGTGTTCACGTGTGACAACGGCTGTTCGCCCCGCGCCGAGTTCGAGGTTCTCGAGGGGGCGGGTCATCACCCGAGCGGGCCGTTCCGTGGTCACAAGGCCGACATTTACGAGGGCGGACATCGCGTACCGTTCGTCGTGCGCTGGCCCGCGCGGGTCGCGAGTCGCGCGCGCTGCGATCAGACGGTGTGCCTCACCGACCTGATGCGCACGTGTGCCGATATCGTCGGTGCCGATCTGCCGCCGGCAGCGGGTGAGGACAGTGTGAGTCTGCTGCCGGCGCTGACGGGCGACTACGAAGGTCCGTTGCGCGAAGCCACGGTTCATCATTCCATCAACGGATCGTTCGCGATCCGGCAAGGGCGTTACAAGCTCGTGCTTTGCCCCGGATCCGGTGGCTGGAGTGCGCCGCGACCCGCTGCCGCGCGCAAGAAGGCACTGCCGCTGTATCAGTTGTTCGACCTGGTCGCGGATCCGGGTGAGCGTCGCAACCTCGCCGCAGAGGAGCCCGCGATCGTGAAGCGCCTGACCGACCTGCTCGCGCGCTACGTCGAGAACGGTCGGAGCACGCCGGGTCCGCGCCAGGTCAACGAGGGTAAGACCCGCTTCTTGCCCAAAGCCTACGCCAAGCCGAAGTAGCCGGGGCGTTCCGGGGCGCAGACAGTTCGATTCGCCGGCCGCCTGCGTCTCGGCGGCGTCGTCACGAAACATCCTGACGACCGGGAACCCTGGCGACGGGCTGCGTCGTCAGGGTTCCGGGTGGCCCGGATACCCGGAATCGGGTTTCGTCGGGACGATAGCCGTCCGGACGAAGGGACTCGTCCTTCTTCCCCGAGGGCTGTTCACGACGGACGAGATAGATCAGCCACGTCCAAATGTCGCGTTTCGCAAGAATCCGGCAAGCCCCTGCCTGTGGTCCACCGGCCACATCTGGCCGGTCGGGAACTTGACGCTGGCGCGACCGGCCAGATGTGGCCGGTCGGCTGTCGAATCCGGCCACATGTGACTACCGGGATTGCTAGAAAGGAGGCAGACCCCGGCTCCTCGGACCACAATGAGCGTAGAAAACAGAACGCCGGACAACCCGTCGGCCGAGTGGCACGTCGAGTTCGGCAAGCGATTGAAGGAGGCGCGGGAACGCGCTGGTATGAAGCAGAACCAAGTGCAAGAGCAGCTTGGCTACGGATCGCGGTCCTTGTCACGCTGGGAGTCCGGCGAAGCCGATCCCGGGATCGAGAAGGTCGCGCATCTCGCCAGGCTTTACGGAGTCTCGGTCGACTGGCTGGTCGGCGGGACAACCATCGAGCGCACCATTCGTCCAGGTATGGTGCTGATCGACAACCAGGTGCTCGAGATGCTCGAGCACCTCGTCGCCAACGGGAAGGGTCTCGGTGACGTGCCGCCGTCGCTGTTGCGCAAGCCGGGTGTCAACTTCGCGGCGATCGTGCCCAAGGACCCCGAGGTCGTTGGAGCCGAGGCGGCGACGCCGATCGAGCAGCGTATGCGTCGGGCCTGGGAGCGGCTCGGCGGCAAGCCCTACGGTGGCGGAGCCAAGGGCCACGGGCCGTCCGACGGCCCCTTCGGAGGCAAGTCATGAACCAGCAGAGTTTCGGTGACATCTCGCTCGAGGAGTACCAGCGGATTCTCGAGGGCGGCGATCCAGCGGCGGCGGGGCCCGTGGCGGGAGGCGAACCACCGCGGCGAGCGTCGTGGCTTCGGCGGGCCGGGTTGGTTGCTGGGTGTCTGATGGCCGCGTTGTTCTGCTCGGCGGTCGGGGACTACCTCGGGCCATGGAGCGGCAAGAGTTCGAGCGACCTCTCGTACGAGCAGGCTTTCCAGATCGTTCAGCAGCAAGGGCCAGAGCGATGGGTTACGGAGCTGGGTATTGTTGGCCTATTCAAGCACGTTCGTGCAGCGATGCTCGAGATGAGCTCTGCAGCGCTGGCGAACAGCGCTGATGCCGAGCAGCAAGTGGGGGCTGCATTGTCCCAGATAGCGCACAAGGCGATCACGTTGTTGGTGGAGCTTGGAGAGGTTGGTGAGTTCCCCGAGCAGCATCGCGGTCAGCTTGACACGTTGAGACAAAAGTTAGATAAGTAGCGTTTGCCCGAAAAGGGGTCATCCACCACTTGAAGGAGGAAGTGATGACGCAACTTATCAGTCTCGATCCATACCCGCCTGTTCAGGGTCAAGCCGTCAAGATCTGTTACACGTTCGAAGGCGGGGTTACGTCCGTGTCGATTACCGTGTCGTTCTCTCCGAGCGGCCCGACGAGCACTCACACCCTCACGCCTTCGGACAACTGTGTCACGATCGGCGTTCCCAACGATGCTGAGGACATCACTGTCGTCGACAACTCGGGTGCGAGTCCCAACAAGGAATCGATAATCCTTGCCGGGTAGTACCCGTCTCGGTGATCGAGTCCCTGCTGATTAGAGTTTGCGCGTGCTCCATGCCGCGCTGACCCTCGCCGCGCTTCTCGCGTTCGCCGCGAACTCCGTTCTCTGTCGGCTGGCTCTCGTCGAGTCGGCCATCGATGCGTGGTCGTTCACGGCCCTTCGGTTGGCGGCCGGAGGCCTCAGTCTGGCGTTGCTCGTCCGTGGCGCGCGTCGGCGCGCTCCGGGCCGGGCGTCGTCCGCTGCGCCTCGTCCGGCGACCGGGCACGGCCACTGGTTGCGAGCCAGCCTGCTGTTGCTCTACGCGCTGTCGTTCTCGCTCGCCTACGTCGAGCTCGAGACCGGCACGGGTGCGCTGCTGCTCTTCGGCGGCGTGCAGCTGACGATGTTGGCGGGCTCGATGCGGCGCGGCGAGGCCGTGCGGGCCGGCGAGTGGGTTGCGGTGCTCGGGGCGAGCGCCGGAGTCGCCTACCTCGTCTTGCCGGGCGTCGCCGCGCCGGATCCGGGCTCGGCCGTCCTCATGTTCGTCGCGGCAATCGGTTGGGGGTCGTACTCCCTTGCGGGCAAGCAGGCCGGCGAACCCGTGTCGGCGAATGCGCACGCGTTCGCGCGGGCTGCGGGCGTTGCGATTGTGCTCGCGCTGCTGGCCTTGCCCTGGAGCGCGGTGTCGGTGCGCGGGGCTCTACTGGCCGCGCTGTCCGGGGCCGTCACCTCGGGCCTCGGGTACGCGGTCTGGTACGCGGCCCTGCGCCGTTTGACCGCGACGCGGGCCGCCTTCTTGCAGCTGACCGTTCCGGTCCTTGCTGCCGGCCTGGGGGTCGGGTTCCTCGGCGAGGTCGTCACGGCCCGGCTGGGGATCGCGAGCGCGGTCATCCTCGGTTGCGTCGCCGTCGGCCTTGCGTCGCGGCGCAGTCAGGGCTGAGCGCAGCCGCGGATCCGGCCGCCGCGGGCTGCCGTTCGGGGCGTGGTCAGGCTGCGGCTGCGCGCCGACGCCAGAGATCGCTCCGCGTCGACGAGCTCGCGGGGTTAGTCTCTGGGCCGCCATGATCGAGTTCGAAGGCGTCGACAAGGTGTTCCTGGACGGCAGTGGCCGGGAGATACCCGCGGTTCGGCAGCTCGATCTCCGGGTAACGGATGGCGAAGTCCACTGCCTGCTCGGGACGAGCGGCTGCGGCAAGACGACCTGCTTGCGCCTCGTCAATCGGCTCGAGGTGCCGACTGCCGGCCGTGTGCTCGTCGGCGGCGAAGACGTCGCGCAGTGCGACGTCTATCGGCTGCGACGGCGGATCGGCTACGTCATCCAGAGCGGGGGACTGTTCCCGCATTTGTCCGTCGCCCGGAACGTCGGACTGCTGTGTGACCTCGAAGGTTGGTCGCCCGAGCGGCGCCAGGCGCGCGTTGCCGAGCTGCTCGAACTCGTGAACCTGCCGGCGGGCGAGTTCGGGGCACGCTACCCCGGCGAGCTCTCGGGCGGGCAGGCGCAGCGCGTCGGCGTTGCGCGCGCGCTCGCGCTCGATCCCGAGTACGTGCTCATGGACGAGCCGTTCGGCGCGTTGGATCCCGTCACTCGTGGCCAGATCCACGGGGAGTTCGAGGAGCTGCGTCGGGCGGTGCGAAAGACCGTGCTCCTGGTGACCCACGACCTCGCCGAGGCGGTTCGTCTCGGCGACCGCATCTCGATCATGGATCGAGGGCAGGTGATCCAGACGGGCACGCCCGCCGAACTCGTCGCGTCGCCGGCCAACGAGTTCGTCGCCGAGTTCTTTGCCACCCTCTCGGGAGGCGCGAAGTGAGGCCCCTGCTGCGCTGGCTGACGGCGGTGGGCGGCCTGCTCGCGTGGACCGCGCCAGTCGCCCTCGCGCAGGCCGATCGCGTTGTGGTCGGGGCCAAGAACTTCACCGAGTCGTCGGTGTTGGCGGAACTCATGGCGCAAGTGCTCGAGGCGCACACCGACCTCGCCGTCGAGCGCCGACTGAGTCTCGGCGGCACGATGATCTGCCAGGAG
This sequence comes from bacterium, assembly GCA_024743115.1. Taxonomy (GTDB): domain Bacteria; phylum Planctomycetota; class UBA1135; order UBA1135; family UBA2386; genus JAGQRA01. The sequence goes on from JANSXC010000004.1 coordinate 131,931, forward strand.
GCGGTGCGCACGGGCGAGATCGATCTCTACGCGGAGTACACGGGCACGGGCTGGGCGGCCGTGCTCGGCAATCAGGAGCGCGTGACCGATCCGCTGCGAACGTTCCTGCACGTGCAGAGCAGCTACCGCGACCGGTTCGATCTGGTATGGCTGGCGCCGTTCGGACTCGACAACACCTACGCACTCGCGATGACCGAGGCGCGGGCTGCGGAGCTGGGTGTGCGCCGGATCTCCGATCTGCTCGTGCATCAGGCGAAACTGCGGGCCGGCTTCAGCATCGAGTTCGGCAACCGCGCCGATGGCTATCCCGGTCTGGCGGCCGCCTACGGGCTCGAACTCGCGAACGTGAGCACGCTCGAGCACGGGCTGGCCTACGACGCCATCAAGAACGGTCAGATCGACCTGATCGATGCCTACAGCACCGACGGCAAGCTCGCCCGCTACGGGCTGCGCGTCCTCGTCGACGACCGTCGGTTCTTTCCGCCCTATCACGCGGCGCCGGTCGTGCACGGCGCGACGCTGCGCAAGCACCCCGAGATTCGCGGTGCGCTCGAACGGCTCGCGTTCCGCATCGACGACGCGGAGGCGCAGCGCCTCAACTACGAGGTCGAGGCGAATGGCCGGAATCCAAAGGACGTTGCCCGCGAGTTCCTCGTGCGCGCGGGACTGCTGGCAGCCGCCGACGAGGAGCCCACGGTGGTCGGTCGCGCCGGGTTCTTCGGTCTCGTTGCGGAGCGGTGGCGGCACCTGCTCGGTCTCGCTGCCTGGCATGTGTTCTTGACGGCGTTGGCTGTCCTCATGGCAGCGGCGGTCGCGATCCCGCTCGGTATCGCGATCACCAACCGGCCGCGACTGCGGCAGCTGGCCCTCGGCGCGGCCGGGGTTCTCCAGACGATTCCGAGCCTGGCGCTGTTGGCGTTCTTGATCCCGGTGCTCGGGCTCGGAGCCGGCACGGCCGTGGCCGCGTTGTTCCTCTATGCCGTGCTGCCGATCCTGCGGAACACCTACACCGGCATCGCGGGGGTCGATCCCGACCTCGTCGATGCGGCGCGCGGCATGGGGCTGCGGCCGGGTCAGGTCTTGCTGCGAGTGCAGCTGCCGCTCGCGATGCGCACGATCATGGCAGGCTTGCGGACGGCCACGGTCATCAGCATCGGAGTCGCGACCCTCGCTGCGTTCATCGGTGCGGGTGGGCTCGGTGAGCCGATCACCGAAGGGCTCTATCTCGCCTACCCGGAGCTCGTGCTCACCGGCGCGGTTCCGGCCGCGATCCTGGCGGTGCTGGCCGACGTCGGTCTCGGACGGTTGGAGCGCCGTCTCGAGCCCTGGGCCTGAAGGAGCGCCTTGCCGCGCCTCTTCGGAAGGCGCAGCTGTGATTACGGTCTTCCGGTAATCCCTGCACCCGTTCGACTGATCGAATGAGTGGGAAAACGCCGGTGGATCGTAGTTGTTTGTCATGAGAGGTTTTGTGCTCGCCCTTGGCGACTGGTGGTTGCCGGTGGCCGAACCCGTGCTATTGACGAAGGCTATTGACAATCGAAATTGTCAAGGGCAAGATCGCCGCCGTGATCGACGTCGACGTCATCGAAGACCCGGCCGCGGCGACCGCCGCGCTCGACCCGCTGCGCCGACAGCTTCTGGCGGAGTTGCGTGAGCCGGCGTCGGCGGCCAGCCTCGCGGGGCGGCTCGGGATGCCCCGGCAGAAGCTCAACTACCACCTGCGAACGCTCGAGCGCCTGGGGCTCGCGCGGGTGGCGGAAGAACGGTCGTGGGGTGGGCTCACGGAGCGCCGGCTCGTGGCCACCGCGCGCTCGTACGTCGTATCGCCGGGAGCTCTCGGTGATCTCGCAGCCGATCCCGATGCCGGGTCGAAGCAGGCCGATCGCTTGTCGGCGGGCCACCTGATCGCACTCGCTGCGCGGGTCGTTCGCGAGGTCGGCAGCTTGTTCCGTCGGGCGACGGCGAACGGCAAGCGGCTCGCGACGCTGTCGATCGACACGACGATCCGGTTTCGAAGTCCGAGCGAGCGCGCGGACTTCAGCCGCGACCTGCAACGCTGCGTGAACGAACTCGTCGCGCGCTACCACGATGACGCGGCGCCGGCGGGGCGGTCGCATCGACTCGTGGTGGCCGCGCATCCACAGCCGGCCGCGGCCGGGTCAGAAGAGGACTGTAGTCATGCCGATACGAAAGGATGATTCCGGGCGACGATTCGTCGCCGTCGAAGTCGATGTGCCGGGCACGCCCGAGGAGGTCTGGGACGCGATCGCGACCGGACCGGGTGTGACGTCGTGGTTCGTGCCGACGCGAGTGGAGCTCGGTGACGACGGGCAGCCGGCGCGCGTGATTGCGAACTTCGGGCCCGGTATGGAGTCCGTTTCGACCGTCACGGATTGGCAGCCGCCGCAGTCGTTCGCCGCCGAGAGCAAGGACCTCGGGCCGGAAGCGCCGTCGATCGCGACCGAGTGGATCGTCGAGGCCAAGGGCGGTGGGCTTTGCACGGTGCGCGTCGTGCACAGCCTGTTCACCTCGGCAGACGACTGGGATGACCAACTCGAGGGTTGGGAGAAGGGCTGGCCCGACTTCTTCCGGATTCTCGCGCTCTACCTCGCGCACTTCCGCGGGCAGCGTTGTGCGCCGGTGCAGGTCCAGACTTGGAGCGAGCTCTCGGCTGCGGACGCATGGGAGCAGTTCTGCTCGTCGGCGGGAATCGACCTTGCCGGCGTCGCGGCGGCTGGCGAGGGTGGCGCGACCCTGCAAACCGCCGCTGAGGTGCCGGTGCTCGCGGGTCACGTCGAACGGGTCGGTTCGGCCGGGCACCCGCAGGAACTGCTCGTGCGGGTCACCGATCCGACTCCGGGAATCGCGCACGTCTTTGCGCTCGCGATGGGCGGCAAGACGCTGCTCTCCGTTCGGTTCTATCTCTATGGCGACGTCGACGAACTCGCCGAGCAGCACGGTGCGCGCTGGCAGGGTTGGCTGGACTCGCTGTTCGCCGACGCGTCCAAGGGCGAGTGATCCCGCCCGCGATGCCCCGGTCAGCGCGGGATCGCTGGCTCGGGGCGCGGCAGAGTCCTAGCGATCGAGGTTCATGACCTTCGTCCAGGCGGCCACGAAGTCCTCGACGAACTTCTGCCCGGCGTCCTGGCTGGCGTAGACCTCGGAGATCGCGCGCAGCTGCGAGTTGGAACCGAACACGAGGTCGACCGCGGTGCCCGTCCAGCGCACCGCACCGCCGTCGCGGGCGACACCCTGGTAGGCGTCCTTCATGCCGGGCGCCTTGCGCCACTGCGTCGCCATGTCGAGCAGGTTGACGAAGAAGTCGTTGGTCAACGTGCCGACGCGCGCGGTGAACACGCCATGGCGCGACGTGCCGAAGTCGGCTCCGAGCACGCGCAGGCCGCCGACCAGCACGGTCATCTCGGGAGCGGTCAGATCGAGCATGCCGGCGCGGTCGACGAGCATCTCCGGAGTCGGGCGGCTGGAGCTGCCGGCGTAGTTGCGGAAACCGTCGGCGACCGGCTCGAGCACGTTGAACGACTCGACGTCGGTCATCTCCTGCGTCGCGTCCATGCGGCCCGGCTTGAACGGCACCGCGATCGTGTGACCACCGCGCTTCGCGGCGTCTTCGATCGCCGCGGCGCCGCCGAGCACGATCAGATCGGCCATCGAGACCTTCTTGCCGCCGGTTTCGAAGTCCTTCCGGATCTGCATCAGCGTCTGCAGGACGGTGCTGAGCTCGCTCGGGTTGTTGACGGCCCAGTCCTTCTGCGGCGCGAGGCGGATGCGCGCGCCGTTGGCGCCGCCGCGGCGATCGGTGCTGCGGTAGGTCGATGCCGACGCCCATGCGGTCGACACGAGCTGCGAGGTCGTCAGGCCGGACGCCAGGATGCGGCGCTTGAGCTCGGCAATGTCCGCGTCGCCGACGAGGTCGTGATCGACCGCGGGGATCGGGTCCTGCCACAGCTGCGCTTCGGGCACCTTCGGGCCGAGCAGGCGCGAGTGCGGGCCCATGTCACGATGCGTGAGCTTGAACCAGGCGCGTGCGAACGCGGCTTCGAACTCCTCCGGGTTGTCGTGGAAGCGCTTGCTGATCTTGCCGTAGGCCGGGTCGAACCGCAGCGCGAGGTCGGTCGTGAGCATCATCGGCAGGTGCGACTTGTCGGGGTCGTGCGCGTCCGGAACGTTGGCGCGCGCGGTGCCCTCCTTGGGCTGCCACTGCCAGGCGCCGGCCGGGCTCTTGGTCAGTTCCCAGTCGTAGCGGAACAGGTTCTTGAAGTAGCCGTGCGACCACTCGACTGGGGTCGACGTCCAGGCGCCTTCGAGGCCGCTCGTGATCGTGTCCCCCGCGTTGCCGGTGCCGTACGCGTTCTTCCAGCCGAGGCCCTGCTCTTCGAGGCTCGCGCCTTCGGGCTCCGCGCCGACGTGCTTCGACGGATCGGCTGCGCCGTGGCACTTACCGAGCGTGTGGCCGCCCGCGATCAGCGCGACGGTCTCCTCGTCGTTCATCGCCATGCGACCGAACGTGGTGCGGATGTCCTTCGCGGCGGCGAGCGGATCGGGCTTGCCGTCGGGGCCTTCGGGATTGACGTAGATCAGACCCATGCGCGAGGCCGCCAGCGGATCTTCCAGATTGCGTTCGTCGTCGAATCGCTTGCTGGCGAGCCACTCACCCTCGGGGCCCCAGTAGATGTCCATCTCCGGTTCGTAGTAGTCCTCTCGGCCGCCCGCGAAGCCGAACGTTTCAAAGCCCATGGACTCGAGCGCGACGTTGCCCGCGAGGATCATGAGGTCGGCCCATGAGATCTTGCGGCCGTACTTCTGCTTGATCGGCCACAGCAGTCGCCGCGCCTTGTCGAGGTTGCCGTTGTCCGGCCAGCTGTTGAGCGGCGCGAAGCGGATCGTGCCCGAGGCCGAGCCGCCGCGGCCGTCGGTCGTGCGGTAGGTGCCGGCGCTGTGCCAGGCGAGGCGGATCATCAGTCCGCCGTAGTGGCCGTAGTCCGCGGGCCACCAGTCCTGCGACGTCGTCATGAGCTGCTCGAGATCCTTCTCGAGTGCGGCGAGGTCGAGCGTCGCGAACTCCGCGGCGTAGTCGAAGTCGTCACCCATCGGGTTGCTCGTGGGCGAGTTCTGGTGCAGCACGCGCAGGTCGAGCTGGTTGGGCCACCAGTCGCGATTGTCGTAGCCGCCCTTACCGGTCATCGACGCGTTGCTCGGCGCGCCGTGCCCGCCGCCGGCCGTGGCGCCGGTGATCGGGCAGGTGCCACCCGCCATGTTGGGGTCGGCGTGGGCCGCGTGGGATGCCTTCGAAGCGTGGGCTCCGGAGTCGTGGTCGTTCGCGCGCGGCGTCGCGCAGCCGCCGGCGAGGAAGAGGCAACCGAGTGAGGCGGTTGCGAGAGCTGCGGGGCGGGCCCGCAGCATGGGGACGGAGGTGTTCATGGTTTCAGGCTTCGAACGGGGTTGTGGTCTCGGGTGGGTAAGTCGGATGCGAATGGGGAATGGGAGGTTGGCTCAGTCGCCGGGCTCGGACTCGGCCGTCCCGGTCTTGGCGCGACAGGCCGGGCAGGTGCCCCAGAACGTCACCTGGGCTTCGTCGATCTCGAACCCGGAGTCGTTGTCGTCGATACACGGCGCCTGACCGATGACGCAGTCGACGTCGACCATCGCGCCGCACTGCCGGCAGATCGCGTGGTGGTGGTTGTCGCCGGTTCGGGGGTCGAAGCGCGCGGCAGAGCCCGGGACGTGCACCTCGCCGATGAGGCCCTTGCTCGCGAGTGCGCGCAGCGCGTCATAGACGGTCTGCTTGGAGACGCTGCCGATCTCGTCGCGAACTGCCGCGGCCACTTCGTCCGCGGTCGCGTGGGGGTGCGCACTCACCGCGCGCAGCACGGCGAGTCGCTGGGCGGTGACTTGGAGCCCGTGGGCTCGCAGCAGGTCTCGAGGGTCTGTCGTCACAGAAGCGGACTTAGTCCGATTCTGGATTCAATCAAGAATCTTTCTCGCGCGACTGTGAAGCGACGCGCGTGCCGCGTCCCGTCGGGCGGGCCCCGATCGATGGTCGAGCGAACCTAAGGCACGTCAATATCGAGCCTTACGGGGGGCTTCCCAACGAGTGTCGCCCGCGGAATCCGACCCGCGAAGGGCCTTGTGGTCGCTCGCGTACTCCGGACGGATTGGGAGCGAGCGAGCGCCGTTCTTGGCGAACAGTGTGACGCGGGATCGCGGGTCCCGCTTCGGCCTCGGGACGGATCGGCGACCGCGCGAATGCTCTGCGCCGGTCGGCCGATCGGGGGGGGCGGATCAGCCCCCGAGCGTCAGGACCAGGCCCTCGGTGTGCGCGACACCGCAGGCGGTGTTGTCGAGCCAGAAGTACTGGAACCCGTAGGCCTGCCCGCAGAACGTCGGCGAGTTCGGCACGTCGATCGAGTGCTGGCCAGAACCGTCGGCCGCCGACGTGATCGTGAGCGTCGCGAGCACGATGTTGCCGACCTCGACGCCCAGCGTGCAGGAGCCGAGGTTGAGCGGGATCGTGGTCGCGGCGGGCTCGCCGATCGCGAGCAGCGCGCCGGAGTTCATGGGGCCACCCGTGAGGCGGACCGTGATCGGGCAGCCGACGGCGGGGTTGGCGCTGCCGTTCAGGATCTGACCACCGGTTGCGGTGCCCTGCGTCGTGGCGCTGCCGGTCGTGCCGCAGCGCACGGGCGTGCAGACGCGGAAGTTGTCGAACAGACCCCACTGGCCGTCGGGGTCCGTGCCGACGGAGCCGAACGGGTCCTCGTAGCCGAGCATCGCGAAGCCGCTCGGGGTGAGTCCGGGCTGGTCGAAGAACAGCGAACCGTTGAAGTAGACCCGCACGCCAGATGGGTCGACGTCGATATCGACCGCGACCCACTGGTTGGCGGGGGCGGCGTTCGGGCCGCCGAGCAGGTTGCTGAACGCCAGGTTGAACGGTGCGCCTTCGCCGGGCTGCGTGTCACCGAGGTCGGCGAGCTCGGTACCGTCCTGGAAGATCGCCGCGTCCTCGGTGCCGTAGCCATTCTCGCCGGCGAGCCAGCCCCACACGCCGTTCGTGCCGCTGTTCCGCGTGTTGCGGGCTTCGACCGGTGCCGTGCCGTCGAGGCCCACGCCCCAGAGCAGCTGCTCCGTTGAGCCGCCCGGGACCGGATTCGTCGGCAGGTTGATCCACGCGTCGTACGACAGGCGGTAGCGGCCCGAGAACTGGATCGGCGTGGCGCCGGCAAGAACGTTGACCGCGGCGCCGGCACCGGCCGTGATGTTGGCCTGCAGCACGAGGCCGCGAGTCGCAGCCGAGCCGGGAACGCGGCGCGGCGCCTCGGGGATCGAGAACGTCGTGCTGCCGATCGTCATGTTCGAGTAGTCGACGAACGTGACCGCGGTGTCGGGTTGCGTCTGGATCGAGATGTCGGCGAGGCCGCGGCCGTCGAAGCCTTCGGCGTACTGAGCGCGCAAGGCGCCGGAGGCAGCGACGACGGCTACCGTAGTGAGGAGGACAGGGGTCAGTTTGTTCATTGTGCTTTCCGTGTTGCGAGCCGCGCATCGTAGCGGATTCCGCGTCTTGGCTGGTCGGGCAGATGTCCGAAGTGACTGTCCTGAAGGCGCTTCCGTGGCGCCGTATCACCGCGCGGGCTCACCGCAATCGCGGGCTTTCAAATCAGTTGGCCGCCCGAGATCTCGATCCGCTGGGCGGTGACCCACTGGTTGGGGCCGACGAGCAGGGCGCTGATCGCGCCGCCGATGTCGTCGGGCTGACCGACGCGACCGAGAGCGATCGTGTCGGCGATCTGGCGGTTGAGCTCGGCGTTGTCGCGCACCACACCGCCTCCGAAGTCCGTGGCGATCGCGCCCGGGGCAATCGTGTTGACAGTGATACCGCGCGGGCCGAGTTCCTTCGCGAGATAGCGGGTCAGCACTTCGACGCCGCCCTTCATGGCGGCGTACGCCGCGTAACCAGGTAGCGCGAACCGCGCGAGGCCGGTCGAGAGATTCACGATTCGGCCGCCGTCGGCGAGCAGCGGCAACAGGCGCTGGGTGAGGAAGAAGACACCCTTGAGATGCACGTTCATCAGGCGATCGAACTCGTCCTCGGTCGTGTCGACGAAGGCGCTGTGAATCCCGATGCCCGCGTTGTTCACGAGGAAGTCGAACGAATCGCGACCCCATGTCGTCTTCAGGGATTCGCTCAGGGCGTCGCGCGCGGCGTCGAACCCCGCGACGTCGCCGCTGTCGAGCCGCATGGCGACGGCGGTTGCCCCCCGGCGTTCGATCTCGGCGACCGTGGTCGCGGCCGCTGCCTCGTTGCTCACGTACGTGATGACGACGCCGACGCCCTGGTCGGCGAGGTGGAGTGCGGTGGAGCGGCCGAGTCCGCGGCTGCCGCCCGTGATGAATGCAATGCGTTGTTCGGTCTTGGTCATGTCTGATCCTCGTTGGGAAGGTCTCTTGTAGGGCTTGTCGCGCGCCGCGGACGTGCCAGTGTCTCCGAACCGCTTGCCTGATCCTCTCAGGATGCGAGGTCGCAAGCTGCGCGTTGCCGGGGCTCGTGTCGCCCTACGCCTGCGCTACGCTGCGGGCATGACAGCCGAGGAATCCGTTCGTCGCCGACCACACGGCGAACCCGCGAGTCGGTCCGATATAACGCGAATGACGTCTGCTGCCCGATCATGGCTGGATGGATCGACATCGGAGGCGATCGCCGGCGGCGGTGCGATGGTTGTCACCGATGCGGCAGCTGGGGCGACGATCGTCCATGCCGAGTCTCCGGGCGCGGCGATGCCTACGATCTATCATCCTTCACTCTGCCTGATCCTCCAGGGCGCCAAGCGCACGACGACCGGTCGATCGAGTCGAACGTTGACCGGGGGCGAGTTCGTGATCGTCAGTCATCACCTTCCCGTGGTGGCCCGGATCGTGACGGCCGAGAGGCGGCGCCCCTATATGGCGGTGGTCCTCGATCTCGATCTGGCGATCATGCGGTCGTTTGCGCTGCGCTCCGCAGCGACAGGATCGCGGCGGAGTGCTGCGCTAGCCGCCGGGCGCGCTGGAAGATCGCTCTGTGACGCGGTCTCCCGGCTGCTGGAGTTGCGGGAAGCAGACGACGCGGCGGTGCTCGGGCCGCTCGTGGTTCGCGAGCTGCACTATCTGGCGCTCCGGGCGCCGCAGGGCGCTGTGTTGCGGCAGCTGCTGCAGCGCGACTCGCACGCGAGTCGGGTCGGCCAGGCGACGGCCTACCTCGCCGAGCACTATCGCGGCCCGATCGTGGTCGCGGAACTCGCGAAGTCCGTCGGGATGAGCCCGGCTTCGTTCCATGCCCATTTCCGGGCTCTGACGAAGACTACGCCCCTGCAGTACCAAAAGGAGCTGCGGCTCATCGAGGCGCGCTCGCTGCTGCAGTTCTCCGACACGTCGGTTGCTGCGGCCGCCCGTGAAGTCGGCTACGAGAGCGCCAGTCAGTTCAGCCGCGAGTACTCGCGGCGGTTTGGCCATCCGCCGACGGCGGAACGACAGGACCGACGCTGATCCGGCTGGCTCCGGTCTCGCGGTTCGGTGCCTACCAGAGATCGACGAAATGGTGGGTCGGCCCGTGGCCCCCGCCGACGTCGAGTTCGTCGGCGCCGGCGATTGCGCGCGCCACGAACGTCTTGGCCCGGCCGACTGCAGTCGCGAGGGGCCGATCGCAGGCGAGCTGCGCGGCGAGTGCGGCCGAGAGCGTGCAGCCAGTGCCGTGCGTGTTTGGCGTGTCCGTGCGGTCCGCTTCGAACCATGTGAGCTGGCCACCACTCGCGAGGCAGTCGGGGCTGGTGTCGCCGGTCAGATGGCCGCCCTTCAGCAGCACGGCGCGGGGGCCGCGGTCACAGAGTTGCTGTGCGTGCGCCGCCATCTGGTCGCGGTTGAGCGCCTCGGTCGTTTCGAGCAGGCGTGCCGCCTCGGGCAGGTTGGGCGTCAGCACGGTTGCGAGCGGCAGGAGTTGCTCGCGGACCGCGGTGACAGCGTCGTCCGCGAGCAGCGGTGCGCCGCCCTTGGCGATCATCACGGGGTCGAGAACGATCGGCACGTCGGCAACGTTCGCGACGGCTTCTGTGAGGGCCATTGCGATCGCGGTTGCGATCTCGGCTGTGGCGATCATGCCGATCTTGACGGCGTCGACGCGCACGTCCGCGAACACCGCGGTGATTTGATCCCTGACGAACTCCGGCGGAACGACATGGACCCCGCGGACCCCGCGCGTGTTTTGAGCCGTGAGCGCGGTCAGTGCGGCCATCGCGTACGCACCGTTGGCCGAGATCGCTTTGATGTCGGCCTGGATGCCTGCGCCACCAGAGGGATCCGAGCCGGCGATGGAGAGGACGTTGCGGATCATCGTTCGTATCGCAAGGTGATGATAGTCTGCCGGCCGTGAGCAGTCCCGTGCACAACGACGTGAGCCAGCCGTTGGGTGGCCGGGTTGCGCTGGTTGCCGGCGCGACGCGCGGAGCTGGGCGCGGCATCGCGTGTGCACTCGGTGCGGCCGGTGCGACCGTCTACTGTACCGGGCGCAGCAGCCAGAGCGCTCCGGGCGGTGATCCGCAGCGGCCCGAGACGATCGAAGAGACCGCCGAACTCGTGACCGCGGCGGGTGGCAACGGGATCGCGGTGCGCGTCGACCATACCGAAGAAGCCGCCGTGGCGGCACTGTTCGAGCGGGTCGATTCGGAGCACGGTCGCCTCGACGTGCTCGTGAACGACATCTGGGGCGGCGATGCGTTGACCGAGTGGGGCAAGGCGTTCTGGGAAGTGGACGTGCGGCAGGGGTTCGAACTCATGCAGCGTGCGATCCACACGCATGTGATCACGAGCCGGCATGGTGTGCCCGTCATGCTGGCGGCGATCGCGGCGAACCGGCAGGACGGCGGTCTGGTCGTCGAGGTCACCGATGGCGCGTTCCAGGGTTATCGCGGGCAGTTGTTCTACGACCTCTGCAAGGCGTCGGTGATCCGGCTCGCCTACGCCATGGCCGTGGAGCTGGCGCAGCATCCGATCACGGCGCTTGCCGTGACGCCCGGATTCCTGCGCTCCGAAGCCGTCCTGGATCACTTCGGCGTGACGGCCGCGAATTGGCGGGATGCGATCGCAAAGGATCCGCATTTCGCCGCGTCGGAGACTCCGCTGTTGATCGGGCGCGTGATCGCGGCGCTCGCGGCGGACCCGGCGGTCTCCAGGTTCGCCGGTCGGGTGCTGGCGGGTTGGGATCTCGCTCGCGAATACGATGTAAAGGACGTCGATGGTCGGCAGCCGCACTGGGACGAACATCTCGATGGTGCGATCGCCGAGGTCCTCCAGCGCGATGCGCCGACTCAGGACGAGCTGTTCGTGCTGCGGATGCGCCGATCGCAACTGGACTTCGACGTCGAACGCGCGGCGCAGCGGGCGGCGATCGTGGAGTTCCTCGCGCGGCATTCCGCTCGGTGAACGTCGCGATCGTGCGGCAAGAACATGCTTCTCGCCGACGAATCCGCTACTGTCCCGCGCCCGACGGGCCACGCTATTCCAGGGCGGCCTTCCGCCGCAGACGCGACCCGCTGCAGAGCAAGATGAATCGCACGCCTCACCTTCGCACGGACTCATGATCAAGACCTTCGCAGCTTTCGAGCTGCTACGGCCGCTGTTGCGAGCGATTCAGGATCAGGGTTACGACACCCCGACCCCGATCCAGGCACAGGCGATTCCTCACCTGCTCGATGGGCGGGATCTCCTCGGCATTGCACAGACCGGTACGGGTAAGACGGCGGCGTTCGCGCTGCCGATCCTCGACTTCCTCGCGGGCGACCCCCAGCCGCGGATGGCGCGTCGCCCGACCGTGCTCGTGCTGACGCCGACGCGCGAGCTCGCGGCTCAGATCGGGGAGAGTTTCGCGGGCTACGGGCGGCACCTGGACGTGCGTCACACCGTGATCTTCGGCGGGGTCGGTCAGGCGCCGCAGGTCAAGGCCGTGCGCCGCGGCGTGGATGTCCTCGTTGCGACACCGGGTCGACTCATCGATCTGATGGAGCAGGGCCACCTCGACCTGTGTGATATCGAGGTCTTCGTGTTGGACGAAGCGGACCGCATGCTGGACATGGGTTTCGTTCACTCCGTGCGCAAGATCATCGCGAAGCTGCCGCGCGAGCGTCAGACGCTGCTGTTCTCGGCGACGATGCCCGACGAGATCACGCGGCTCGCGGCGACGATCCTGCGCGATCCCGTGCGCGTCGAGGTCACGCCGCCGGCGACGACCGTCGAGCGGATCGAGCAGTCGGTGCGGTTCGTCGAGAAGAAGGGCAAGCCCGGGATGCTCGTGGAGATCCTCGACGACAGCTCGCTCGAGCGCGTGCTCGTCTTCACGCGGACCAAACACGGCGCCGACCGAGTCGTGAAGCACCTGAAGAAGAACGACGAGAGCGCGGCGGCGATCCATGGCAACAAGTCGCAGGGGGCCCGCAATCGCGCGCTGGACGGTTTCCGTTCCGGTGACGTTCGGGTGCTCGTTGCGACGGACCTCGCGGCCCGCGGCATCGACGTGCCCGAGATCACGCACGTGATCAACTTCGACCTGCCGAACGTGCCCGAGACCTACGTGCATCGCATCGGTCGCACGGCTCGTGCCGGGCGTGACGGCATCGCAATCTCGTTCTGTGCATCGGACGAGCGGGAGTACCTCGCGGATATCGAGAAGACGACGAGGACGTCGATCCCCGTCGTGGGCGAGCGCCCGCCCGAGCCGCCGCAGCCGGTTGCGCCGCCGAAGTCGCGGGCGCCCGGCCGGTCGGGTGGTCAGCGGCAGCGTTCCGGGCGTGGCCGTGGGGCAGGCCGAGGCCGTGGGCGTGGCCGCGGCGCGCGCGGCGATTCGCGTCGGTCGACGCATGCCCGCGCCGACTCGGCCTAGCCGCTGCGGTCACGTCCAGGGTTCGGCTCAGGGGTCGGGCGTGGTGAGGCCGGGGCACGAGGATAGGCTCTCGCCATCTTTCGCCCCGAACCCTGGCCAAGCACATGACCGACCAGCTCGACAAGATCACCGAGGGACTCTGCCAGAGCCCGCCCGCGAAATACGACGACCTCAGCGTGCTGATGCTCAACTGCACGCTGACGCGTTCCCCGAAGCTCTCGCACACCGAGGGGCTATTGAAGGTCGCCGACCGCATCTTCCAGGCCAATGGCGTGCGCACGGAGATCCTGCGGCCGGTGGACTTCGAGATTCCTGCGGGACTCGAGCACGACTACGCGGGCGTGGACGGCTACGAGCGCGACGACTGGCCGCAGATCCAGGCCAAGATCGATGCCTGTGACATCCTGATCATCGGCACCTCGGTCTGGCTCGGCGAGAAGAGCTCGGTGTGCAATCGGGTGCTGGAGCGGATGTACGGCTACACCCATGACTTCAACAGCAAGGGGCAGTACCGCGACTACGGCAAGGTTGGCGCGACGCTGATCACGGGCAACGAGGACGGCGTGAAGCACTGCGCGATGAACATCCTCTTCTCGCTGTCACACATCGGCTACACGGTGCCGCCGCAGGCGGACGCCGGCTGGATGGGTGAGGCCGGGCCCGGACCGTCCTACATGGATCCTGGTTCGGGCGGCCCCGACAACGACTTCACCAACCGCAACACCACGTTCCTCGTGTGGAACTGCCTGCACCTCGCGCGCATGTTGAAGGATGCCGGCGGCATCCCGGCGCACGGTAACCAGCCCGAGGCGTGGAGCGCCGGCTGCAAGACCGATTTCCACAGCCCGGAACACAAGCGCTGATCCGACGGGCGCGGCGCGCTCAGCGGCCGAAGTCGACTCGCGCCGTCTTGCCGGCCTGAATCTCGATCGTGCGCGGTTGGATGTCGTCGGCGATCCCCATGCCGCTGAGCGTCACCCGCCAGGTGCCCGGCAACAGGCCGTCGATCGTCGCGCGGCTGCGCTTGAGCAGACCCTCGCGTTCGCGTGGCGGGTTCGGGCCCTGCGGGCCGGCCCATTCGAGTTCGACGCTGAGTGCGCCGCGCACGCCGACGGCGGAGACTCGGACACGGCCCGCGGGCTGCAGCACGACCTCGATGTTCTCGCGCGTCGAGCCAGCCGTGAGCGGCGCGACCGGGGCCGAACCCTGCACGTGCAGGCGGGCCTTGGCCGAGACCAGCAGTGGCGTGTCTGGCCGCACCCCGCGCAATTCGAACGTGCCGTCCGCCGCAGTGCGAACGCTGGCCGGGCCGCCGGTCTTGCCGCCGAAGAGTGCGCCGAGCATCTCCTGGGCATCGCCGAGTTGGTCCGTGAGGTCGCTCAGCCGGCCTTCGTTCGCCATCACGCCGATGGTCGCACGCGGGACGGGATTGCCGCTCGAGTCGACGACGCGACCGCGCAGCGTCGTCGAGACCAGTGCGATCTCTGCGCGGTTGTCACCCTCGATAACCTCGAACTCCTGCGCCGACGGCATCGCGAGCAGCTTGTGTTGCACGACGAGTCGGTAGGGGCCCGCCGCGACGCGGTTGAGTTCGAAGTAGCCGTCGACGTCGCTCTCGTCCTGCGCGCCGAGTTCGACGAGGCCGCCGAGCATCGAGCCGATGAACTGCGCCGCGGCCTCTTCTTCGTTGTCGCCGGGGGTGAACAGCTGGACCTTTGCCTGGTCGAGCGGCTGCCCGTCCAGCGTGACATGGCCCGTTACCTTGCCGTAGAGCGGGAACGCGAGTTGCAGATCGGTCGTCGCGCCGTCCGCGACCTGGACCTTCTCGCCCGCGTTCGGGTCCATGATTCCGGTGAGCGCGACCTTGATGGGGCCGCTGCTGTCGGCGTCGACATCGATCAGCTTGAACGTGTGCTCGCCGACCGCGAGGCCTTCGAACGTGATTCGGCCGTGCTCGTCCGAGCGTTCGTCGTCGCTGTCCTCGGGTATCGGGCCGGCGCGCTTCACGATTGCGTTCGGTGCCGGTTTGCCGTGGCCATCGACCGTCGTCACCCGCACGGTGCCGCCGCGAAACAGCCGGACCTCGATCGGGGTCTCGCCGATGCCGGTGGTCTCGAACTGCTCGGAGGCCGCCGGCGCCCAGCCGTCTAACTCGACCCGCACCCGTGCAGGGCCCCGGAACTCGGCCGTCAGGCGGCACTGTCCGGACTCGTCGGTCGTGCCCGTCATGCGATTGGCGTTCAGGTCCTCGACGAGGGCGGTGGTTGGATCGTCGACCGATCGATCCTCCGGAGTGCTCATGCTCGTCGACAGTGAGATCGAGCGGTTGCCACCCTGATTCGAGTCTTCGTCGGCCTCGTCCTCGACCTCGTGCAGCGCGACGGTCGCGCCGTCGATCGGTGAACCGGTGCGACCGTCGAGAACCGTGGCGATGACGATCGGCGCGCGGGCGAGCTGGGCCGTGCCGAGGTCGGCGTGACCCGAACGCGGCACCTCCAGATCGTGGCGGATCCAGGGTTCACGGCCTGCGGCCCGGATCTCGATGGCGAGCACCGGGCGTTCGTCCTCGGGGATCTCGAGTCCGTCGATCTTCAGGACACCGCCGGGGAACTCATGCTGCGGCAGCGGGCGGGTGATCGGCATCGGGATCGCCATGCCGAGCATCTTCATCTCCTTGACGAAGCCGGCACGGACGTCCAGGTGTTCGATCGGCGTGGCGTTTTCCGCGGTCGTGACCTGCAGTCGCACACGCAGCGGTTCGCGCCAGTGCAGTTCGATGCCCTGTGTGCCCGCGGCGAACTCGACGGCGAGCGTGCTCTTGACCGGCAGCGAGACGGAGTCGTCGGCGTTGGCCGCCCAGACCGAGTAGTGCTCCCGCGGGTCGAGGCCCCGCAGCTCGAATGCTCCGGCCTCGTCGACGTCGGTTCGCAGCCCGACGCCGGGCGCGATGGCATCGACCATTGAGCCGAGATCGATCAGTGATGTGGCGGCCGCGTTGGCAATGCCGCGTTGGCTCTTCTTCGCGAGGACCACGACCGAGGTGACCGAGTCCGGCTTGCCGAGGACGCGGCCCGAGATCGTTGCGCCGTCTCGGAGCTCGATCACGATGCCTTCGATGTCGGCGGTCGCCTCGCCGCGGTAGTTGCTGCTCGGGTGTTCGGCGTGACTGGCGATGAGTCGAAACTTGCCGGGCTCTTCGAGCTCGACGTCGAAGTAGCCCTCGGCGTCGGTCGGTTCCCCGGCGCGGTCGATGGCCATGAGGTCGTCGATTCCGCCGACGGCGAACGGCAGGGCCTCGATCTGGCGATCGGCGACCGCGACCCGGGCGTTGGCGAGGCCGTTGCCGCGGGCGTCGACGACGCGGCCGCGGGCCCGCAGTTCCCGGCCGGTCTTCGGCTTCGAGTCGGGCGTTTCACCCTGTGCTGCAGGCAGGGCTTCGGTGGGTGGCGGCGCCACTTCGGTGCGGTCGAGCCCCGCATCGTCAGCCGTTGCGGTGCTCGCGGGCTCGCCGCGCTCGGGCCCGTCGGCGGGGTGGGCTGTCGCGTCACTCAGCGGGTAGTCGATCCCCGTGCGGTCGTCGCGGTTGCCGTACCAGAACAGGGCTGCGGCGCCGGCGAGCACGAGCACGACGACGAGGAGGAGGGCGTTCGACTTCATGGCGTTCCCCGGGTGGCCGATCGGGGCGACGGTTTGTCGATCGGATTCTTCGGATGGGCCCGGTGCGGCGCTGTGTGCGCCGACGGTTGGTGCGGTAGCCCTACCGGACCTTCAGCGTGACGAGCACGGGCCGGTGATCCGAGGCCAGCGGTTCGTCGAGTACGTCGACGTCGACGATCTCGAAGCGTCCCGCGGGTCGAAAGAGCACGTAATCGATCTCCTGCTCGGGTTCCGTCGCCGAGAACGTGAACCGATCCTCGCCCTTGGCCACGTTCGTCCAGTGCTGCGTGATCTCGGCCATCACGACCGAGTCAGGGTCGGAGTTGAAGTCGCCGGCGAGCACCATCGGCAGGTTCGAGTCGCGGTAGAGCCCGGTGAGGCACCTGGCCTGCGCGAGTCGCTGGTCCTCGGTGGCGTAGAGGTGCACGTTGCACACCAGCAGTTCTTTGCCGTTTGGCAGCGTCACGAGCGCATCGAGCGCGGTTCGTGGTTCGAGGCCGTCCGGCAGCGCGCGATTGTGCGACGCTGTGATCGGGTGGCGCGACAGCAGCCCCATGCCGTAGGCGCCGCCCTGGTAGTTCATGAACGCACCGAAGCGCGAGTGGAGCCCCGTGAGCTGACCCAGCTCCTGCATTTGATCCACCTGACCCGAGCGCAGTACGCCGTCGTCGATCTCCTGCAGGAACACGACATCGGCGTTCGTCCGGCGGATCACCGCGGCGGCGCGCTCGAGGTTGACCTTGCCGTCATTGCCACGCCCGTGCTTGATGTTGTAGCTGAGCACGCGCAGCAGTGTGCCGTTGACGGTTGGGTGGGCGGCGCATGCCGCCATGAACAGAGTGAACCCCAGCACGGCGATGGATCTCATGGCCGCGAACTCTATCTCGCCAACGCGAATCCGGCCGTCGCGATCGTCATCATCGCAGTGCGGATCACGTTCCAGCGGTGCCACCGGCGCAGATAGTTGTTCCACTCGTCGGCGGCGCCTGGTGATTCGGGGTCGATGCGAGCCAGAGCTTCGTTGAGCGGGACGTTGCCCCGGCCGGTGACCGCGATCGCCCCGAGGCCGTAGAGCACGGCGGCTACGATCGCGAGGGTCTGGCGATGGGCGGTGTCAGGGACGGCGATCGCGGCGGCAACACCGACGACGGCGGTGCCGAACCACACCAGCATCGCTGTCGAGCGCAGGATGGTCGCATTGATCGATTGCATCGCGCGAATTGCCGACGGCGCCCCGAGGCGATCGAGCGCCCGCATGATGAACGTGGCGAACGCGAAGCAGAGCCCGGCGGTGAGGCCGGCACCGACCGTGGCCGCGAGCAGGAGGAGGTCGGTCGCGGTCATCGCGCGACCTCGAGGTTCCCGCTCGTCTCGACCGAACGGCGCAGGCGTTGCCACGTGAGACCGCAGGCGATGCCGAGGGCGAGTTCGATTGCGGTCGCGAGGAGCAGCCCCGTGCCGGGGACGCCATCGATTCCGATCGCGATGAGCCGCGCCGTACCGTAGGCGAGGAATACCCCGGCGCCGATCGCGGTTGCGGGGCGGGCAAGCTGGCGCTGAGCGAGCCCGGCCAGCATGACGAGGCCCGCGAGCAGCAGCAGGCCGCCGGGCGCGCGAACCTCACTGAGCAGGTTCGGGTCCGCGGCGAGTTCGATGCCGTTGGCGCCGTGGAACGCTTGGGGGGTGAAGAGGAGTGCGCCGCCAATGGTGGTGGCGAGAAGGCCGCTGAGTGCGAGTAGGGCGAGCAGTTTCTTGGAGCGTTGCATGATCGGTTCTCGGGTTGGTCGAGTCAGGTCGGGTCGGGGTCAGGGCCGCGGCGTCGCGGGGCTCTTGACGTCCCACGCACCCTGCTCGGCGGCGTCACGCGCGTAGTCGCGGAAGTCACGGGCCGGTCGATCCAGCGCGCGTTCGACGCCGTCCGCCAGGCTCTCGTTGCGACCGTCGAGCACGGTGGTGAACAGGTAGTCGAGCAGCTCGATCTGCTGCTGCGGCAGGCCCGCGGCGGTCAGGCCCTGCTGGAACGCGGCGCGCGGGATGGTCGTGTAGCGCACTTCCCGGCCGATCGCTGTTGCGATGTCCGCGACGGCTTCGGCAAAGGTCATGAGTCGCGGACCCGTGACCTCGTAGATCGCTCCCGTATGTCCGGACTCGGTGAGCGCGGCGACGGCGACGGCCGCGATATCGCCGATGTCGACGAACGGCTCGCGCACGTCCGATGCGGGGAGCGCCACCTCGCCGGCGAGCACGAACTCGCGGAACGCGCCCTCGTCGAAGTTCTGCGCGAACCAGCTCGCCCGCACGACGGTCCACTCGAGGCCCGAGTCTTGCACGATGCGTTCGCAGCGCTGGGCCTCTTCTTCGCCGCGGCCCGACAGCAGGACGAGGCGGCGAACACCGAGGCGCCGGGCGAGCGCGGTGAACTCGCTGATCGCCGCGGGGGCTTCCGGCACTGCGAGGTCGGGGCTGTAGACGACGTACGCAGCCTGGGCCCCGGCCAATGCGGTGTCCCAGGTCGAACGGTCGTTCCAGTCGAAGCGGTCATGGCCGACACCGCTGCGGGAGCCGCGGCGGACGGGCAGGCCGCGGGCTTCGAGCTGATCGGCGACACGGCGGCCGGTCTTGCCGTTGGCGGCGATGACGAGAGTGGGTTGGGGGTTGGTCATGGTTCTGGCTCCGAGTTGGGTTCGGTTGGTGGGTGGTCGGCGATCCCTCGATCGCTCTGACAGCACAATCGGTCGAATGGTGTGGACGATCCATGCCACTGCGTCTCTCTTGATATGCAGAACGTCCAGGATGGTGGACTTCAGGCCGATTCGGGCCGATAGTGCCCGCATGACCCGTCCGACCGAGGTCCCGATCGTCAGCGATCCGATCGGGGAGGCCCTGCACCTGCTCCGGCTGAACGGCTGCGTCTATGCCCAGTCCGTGCTCTCCGCGCCGTGGGGCATCGATCTGCCGCCGTTTCCGGGCCACATGATGTTCCACATCATCACGGCGGGCAGCTGCTGGCTCGAGTCCGACGGTGCGGAGCCGGTGCGCCTCGAGCGCGGCAGTCTCGTGCTCGTGCCGCATGGACTCGGCCATCAACTCGTCGACGCACGGGGCCGCGAGACCGTCGACTTCTTCGACCTGCCGATCGAACGCGTAACCGAGATCTTCGAGCGGTTGGAATACGGCGGCGGTGGGGACGAGTGTCGTCTGATCTGCGTCGTCGTCCGCTTCGACCATGCCGTCGCCGAGCGCTTGATCGATTCGCTGCCTGCGGTGTTGCACCTCGATGCGTGGGACGGTGGTGACGATCGCTGGCTCAGCGACACGCTGCGGTTCATCTCGCGCGAGGCCGAAGCCCTACGGCCCGGTGGCGAGACCGTCATCACGCGTCTCGCCGACATCCTCGCGATTCAGATGATTCGCCACTGGCTCGAGCGCGGCTCGGAAGAACAATCGGGGTGGCTGGCCGCACTGCGCGACGAGCGCCTGGGTCGTGCGATCGCCGCGATTCACCGCGAGCCGGGAACGCCCTGGACGCTCGAAACGCTGGCAGGGGTCGCGTCGATGTCGCGCTCGGCGTTTGCGGCGCGGTTCGCGGAGGTCGTCGGGGAGCCCGCGATGCGCTACCTCACGACCTGGCGATTGCAGGTCGCGCGGCGGGCGCTGCGCGAATCGGACGAGCCGGTCGGCTGCGTAGCCGAGCGTTACGGCTATCTGTCAGAGGCCGCTTTCTGTCGCGCGTTCAAGCGGGAGTTCGGAGTGTCGCCGGGCAAGGATCGGAAGGTGGTCGCGGCGGCGCCCGTGTCGGCGTGACATCGACGCCTGAGTCGCGGCGATTCGCGGTAAGCTCCGCGGTCGCGAATGGACTGGCAACAGATCGGTAGCGTCTCCAAGGCCGCGTTGAGCTCCGCTCGACTGCAGCTGCACTTCGGTGCCTACGTTCTCGGCTCGACCGCGCACGCCGTGTCGCCGCACCGAGCGGACGACAGCCATACGAACCTCGGTTTCGTGCCCGAGCTCGGCGCGCTGCGAACCCGCGATCTCGGCGACGGTTTCGAACTCCATCTCGACGTCGTTCGGTTTGCGCTCGTGTTGCGTGCCGGCGACGACGTGGCGGGGGCGCTGGCGCTGGATGGCCAGACCCTGGATGACGCGCTCGCCTGGGTGGGTGAACGACTCGCCGCGCGTTCCGGTTCGTCCGACGCCGTGACGATCACGCGGCGGGAGTACCCGGACTTCCCCGCGAGTCCGATCCTCGCCGGCGGTAGCTTCGAGCAACCCGGTCGAGCCGAACTCGAAGAGCTCCGTACCTGGTTCGGTTGCGCCGCGGCGTTGCTCGAGGAGCTGCAGGCGAGTGCAACGCGAATGACGGACGTCCGCGTATGGCCGCACCACTTCGACCTCGGCGCCCTGATCCCGATCTCCGACAGCGGGGACGTGACGATCGGCCTCGGCTTCTCACCCGGCGACGACCACTTCGACCAACCCTATTTCTACTGCTCGCCCTACCCCGCGCCGCAGGGCGGCGACCTTCCGGCGCTCGCTGCTGGTTCCTGGCAGACCGACACGTTCACCTCCGCGATCCTGACGGCCGCGGAGCTCGAAGGCTCGGCGGGCCGACAGGAGCTGGCGCGAACCTATGTGACCGACGCGGTGGCGCGCTGTCGGGAGTTGCTCGGTGGCGCTTCTTCTTGAACGACAGGCTGAACACGCCCCGTGATCCTCCCCGTCGGCACCAAGATCGTTGCGAATGGACCGATCGCCGGGACGCGCCACGCCTACCCCGAAGGAACTCTCGGCGTAATCGTGGAACTCCCCGCGGACGCGAGCCATTCGTACCGCGTGCGGTTGCCCGATGGCTTCGAAACCAACCTGACTCGGTCGCAGTTCGTGTTGTTGCGCACGCTGCAGGAGCCGCGCCGTGCTGCCGGCGAATCGGCACTCGAGGATCACGAACTCGCGCAGTCCGTGATCTTCCGCTGCCTCGTCGGTTCGCGAGCCTACGGGCTCGAGACCGACGCATCAGATTTCGACACCCGCGGGATCTTCCTCGCGCCGGCTGAGCGTCATTGGTCGCTCTACGGGGTCCCGGAGCAGCTCGAGGATCGCACGAACGACGAGGTCTATTGGGAGCTCCAGAAGTTCCTCGTCCTGGCGCTGAAGGCCAACCCCAACATCCTCGAGGTGCTCCATTCGCCCGAAGTGCTGCATGCGACGTCATTGGCGGAGGAGTTGCGGGCGATGCGTTCCTGCTTTCTCTCGAAGCTGCTGTTTCAGACCTACAACGGCTACGTGTTGTCACAGTTCCGCAAGCTCTCGCGACGCTTGGCGGGTGGTCACGCGCCGAAGTGGAAGCACGCCATGCACCTCATCCGACTGCTGCTGGCCGGTATCACCGCGTTGCGTGAGGGCATCGTGCCCGTTCGGGTCGAGGCAACTCATCGCTCCCGCTTGATGGCCGTGCGGGCTGGCGAGGAGCCGTTCGAACGGATCGATCAGTGGCGCCTCGAACTTCACCGCGAGTTCGAAGACGCGTTTCGCACGACTGCTCTGCCAGAACGGCCCGACTATGATCGGGTCAATTCGTTCTTGCTCCGGGCGCGACGCTCGGTGCTGGGAGACAAGGCGTGAAGCTGCCGAAGGAACTCGATTCGATCGTCGCGGAGTTCCCGCACCGTCTGCTCTTCGCGACCGTTTCGGGGGCGCATCTGTACGGATTCGAGTCGCCGGATTCGGACTTCGATCTGCGTGGTTGCCACGTTCTCCCGGTCGAACGGCTCGTTGGGTTGCGTGATCCGCAGGAGACGGAAGAACGGCTCACTCTCGCCCCACGTCGTCCATACCTCGCCGGAACACGAGGAACTGAAGAGTTTCGTGCCAGGTCTGCTTACGCGTCACCACGCGCATCACTACCTCGGGTTCGCGCGTAACCAGTGGCGGATGTTCGAGAACGAGCCGCGGGCCAAGACCCTGCTCTACGTCTACCGCGTGTTGCTCACCGGGATCCATCTGATGCGCAGTGGCGAGGTGCAGGCGTCGTTACCCGTATTGCTCCAGGAGTATCCGCAGGCCGGGGTCGCGAAGCTGCTCGATGCCAAGAAGAACGGCCACGAGAAGCAGTCCTTGAGCCCCGACTCGATCGCGGCGCACGTCGAGGGCTATCGTCGGTTGATGGCGTTACTCGAAGCGAGCAGGGACGAGAGTCGGCTCCCGCACGAGCCTAGCGTCTACGATGAGATCGATCGGTTCGTCGTCCGTGTGCGGCTTCGGTAGCTACTGCGCTCAGCCGTCGTTCTCGATCACGACCTTGCCCATCGCCTGACCGCTCTCGAGTCGCGCGTGGGCTGCGCCGGCATCGGCGAGCGCGAAGCGTTCGGAATCGAGCACCGGCTTCAGGTCGCCCGCTTCCGCAATCCGTGCTACTTCGCGGAGGATCTCGGCGTGCGCCTCGCGGCCGTGGCCGTGCAACATCGGGATCAGCATGAACACGACGTGCAGCGACAGCCCTTTGAAGTGTGCCGTCGAGAGGTCGAGTTCGCACAGCGCGACGGTCGACGCGACGTGGCCGTTGAGTTTGGCGGCTTCGAACGACTTCGCCATGTTTGCCCCGCCGACCGAGTCGAACACGACGTCGAAGCCTTCGCCGCCCGTGTGCGTCGCGACGTAGTCCGCGACCGACTCGGTCTTGTAGTTGATTGCCGTCGCCCCGAGTTCGGCGATCAATTGCGTCTGCTGGTCGCCGCCGCCGGTGGAGAAGACGTCGGCGCCGAAGTGCTTCGCGAGCTGCAGCGCCACGTGTCCAACGCCGCCGGAGCCGCCGTGCACCAGAACCTTCTGGCCCTTCGTGATGCCCGCGCGGACGAGACCCTCGTAGGCCGTGATCGCGACCAGCGGCAGCGCGGCGGCTTCGCGCATCGAGAGGTTCTTCGGCTTGTGGGCGACCAGCGCGGCGTCGGCGTTGATGAACTGCGCGAGCGTGCCGGGCAGATCGGCGAGACCGCCGGCGCAGCCGTAGACCTCGTCCCCGACCGAGTAGTCGGTCACCCCTTCGCCCACGGCCTTCACCGTGCCGGCGAAGTCCATGCCGAGAATGGCCGGGTTGTCTGGCGACAGCGGCAGCTCCTTGCCGAGCTTGCGGATCATGGTGTCGACCGTGTTGACGCTCGAGGCGGCGATCTCCACGAGCACATGCCCGGGCGATGCCGTGGGGGTTTCGACTTCGGCGGATTCGAACACGGCCTCTTCGCCGTACTGGTTGATGAGCATCGCTTTCATGGAGTCTCCGGCAGTTGGTGCTGCGCAGATTGCCCCTATTCGCGCTTTGAACAAGAACCGACATTTTTGTAAGTAATGGCCGGCCGTGTCCGCGGCCCGACTCCCATGGCTCGAAAGTACAACTGGAAGACCGGCTGCGACGTCGAGGCGACCCTCAGCGTCATCGGCGGGCGTTGGAAGCCGGTGCTCGTCTGCCACCTCCTCGCTGGTCGGAAGCGCTTCGGTGAGCTCTGCCGCCTCACGCCGAACGCAACCGAGCGCATGATCACGCTGCAGCTGCGTGAGCTCGAAGCGGATGGCGTGATCGACCGGCACGTGTTCGCGCAGGTGCCGCCGCGCGTCGAGTACGAGGTCACCGAGTTCGGGCGGTCGCTGGAGCCGATCCTGGTTCAGATGCAGGAGTGGGGGCGTGGCTTCAAGGCGCGGAGACTTGCCGAGGAGTCCGATGCCGCCCCGCGGGCATGATGCGAACGGACGGGGCGCTGAGCGGGTAGACCGGCGGCGAGGTCCGCTCGAGCTGCGAACTTCGACGGGCCGCCGACGCCCGGACCCTGCTGCACGGGTTCGAGCCGCGAGTTGCCGTCCGTCGTGCGGAGATCGGGCGCACGGTGACGCTGCGCTCTTCGCCTTCCTCGGTGTAGTGCGACGTCGTGATCTCGACCTCCGGGCTCGCGTAGGCCACCGTCGGATCGGCCGCAGCTCCGCGGGATGTTGCAGCGGGCCGGCGCGCGCGAGTAGTGGTCGTCACCGTGCAGTGACGACCGGGTCGCTGCAGACGCCTCACGCTACTGGATCTCCTGGACCTGCATGACCATCTCGTTCCAGTTGCGCTGGTTGTCGAGGTCGTGCTCGAGTCCCTGCTCGTCGGCGATGGTGAAGCGCTTGATCGCGGGCGTCTTGCTCGTGGCCTGGTAGAGCCAGTAAGCCTCGGCGCGCAGTGCTTCGTCGATCGGCTTGTCGATCGATTCGTAGACGGCCTGTTTGCAGGCGTTGATCGACTCGGCGGGGAACTTCGCGATCCGGCGGGCGAGCGTGTCGACGTAGTCACCGATCTCGTCGGGATCGAGCACCTTGTTGATCGTGCCGTAGGCTTCGGCCTCATCGGCGTCGAAGTCACGGGCGCTGAGAACGATCTCCAGCGCGCGGCCGAGACCTACCTGGCGCGCCATGCGCGAGGCGCCGCCGCCACAGGGCAGGATGCCCATGCCGACCTCCATCTGCATGAACTTGAACTTGCCCTGCGCCGCGAACCGCATGTCGAGCGCCAGCGCGAGTTCGTGCCCGCCGCCGCGCGCGAAGCCTTCGAGCTTGGCAATCGTCGCCTGCGGCACCTTGCTGATGCGTTCGCAGACCGACTGGAGATCGAGCAGTTCGACCTCCTCGCGGGACACGGCTTCGGTCGACATGTCCTTGAGCAGTTCGGTGTCGTAGTGGCAGACCCAGATCTCCGGGTTCGCCGACTGGAACACGACGACCTTCGTGCTGCGATCGCGCTCCAGCCGCATGGCGAGACTGTTCAGGTCGGCGAGCATTGCCTGGCCCTGCACGTTCACCGGCGGGAAGGCGGCTGGGCGCCGCGGGTGGGATCGGACGGATCCGGCGACCAGATTGGCCGCCGAGCGTTCTCGAGAAGGTGGTGGGGCGCGAAGTGGTGTCAGCGATCGCGGACGCGCGTCAGCACGTCCTCGATCGCGGCGACGACCTGCTCGCACGTGCGCTCGTCGAGCGCGGAGGGGTGCGGATCCGCGAAACTGCCGGAGTCGTTGTCGAAGTACCGACCGGATGCGGTCGCGAACTCGTCCGACAGCGCGGCGCGGCACAGGATGTCGACACCGATTCGGATGTCCGCGCCCGCGACGCCGTAGGCCTGCTCCACCATCTTGGTGCCGAGCATGGACCCGGGGTTTACGGCGACGACCATGGGGCCGTTGCCGGTGGTGGACCGTGCCATACTGCGTGACCACATGGTCAGCGCGAGCTTGCTCTGCGCGTAGGCCGCGCCATCTGACACGCTGGTCTGCCCCTTGAGCGCCGCGATGTCGACCGGCGATTGCGCTGCCGAGGACAGGTTGATGACGCGCCCCGTGTTGCCGAGCAGCGGCAGCAGTTCTCGGGTCAAGAGGTACGGCGCAATCGTGTTGACGACGAACCGCACGTCCAGCCCGTAACTCGTCGCCGGGTTGGAGGTCACGAAGACCCCCGCATTGTTGATCAGTACGTCCAGCTGGCCGTGCCGCTCTCGCACGGACTGCGCGAGTGTCTCGACCTCGGCAAGGTTCGAGAGATCCGCCTCGAAGCCCTCGACCTCGAAGGCATCGATGCCGGCGGCGCGCGTCGTGGCCGTGATATCGGTCACGGCCGTTACGAGCTTTGCAGGGTTGCGGCCGTGCAGCAGCACGCGTTGCCCCTGTCGAGCGAACTCGCGCGCGGCCTCGCGGCCGATGCCATCCGTCGAGCCCGTGATCAGAATCGTCTTTTGCATAGGGAGTCTGCCTATCAGCGGTCCATCAATTCGATAGCGCCGGAAGGACGTCGTTCGCGAGGCGGGCCAAGGTCGCTTCGGTGCCAGCCTGGTTGAATCGCAGGTTGACCGCGACATGGTTCACGCCGATCTCTTCGAGAGACTTCAGGTGTGCGACCAGATGGTCGGTCCCGAGTCGGAAGCCGAGATGAATCGGTTGCGGCGCCTTGTCGGCGGCGGCCGCGAGGTCGACGTAGAGCGGCTGCATCACGGGCTTGTCAGGTTCGCCGGCGGCCTGCAGCGACTCGCGCCACGGCCGGACGATCTGCGCCTGGGCCGCGACCGGGCGGGGGTAGATCATCCAGCCGTCGCCATGCTTCACGAGCCAGTCGGTGTCTTGCCGGCTGGTGCCCGTGATGAGCAACGGGAGCCTTTCGCCGTGAGGCTTCGGCAGCATGTCGGTGCCGCTGCCAACACGGCCATGTCTCGTAGCGAACGTCGGCCGCGGCTGAGCGACGCCCCGGATGTAGTCGAAGGCGGCGCGGAACAGTTCCCCGCGCTCGCCGAAGGGCACGTTCATCGCCGGGAATTCCTCCGGTCGATCGCCGGAGGCGACTCCGAGGATCAGTCGGCCCTCGGACAGGACGTCCACGATGGCTGCTGCTTTGGCGACGTGCGCCGGATGGCGCAGCGGCAGCACGATGCTGGCGACGCCGAGCGCAATGCGCTCGGTCTGCCCGGCCAGCAGACCGAGATACACGAACGGGTCGTAGGTCTGACCTGCGTCGCCGAATGACGGCACGTCGAAGGGCACATCGCGCAGCCACACTGCCGAAAAGCCGAGTTGCTCCGCCAGCTTCACGCGTTCGAGGTGTCGTTCCATCACCGGCACGCTGCCGCCGGGGTAGCTCTCGATCGGCACGACCAGGCCGAGGCTCAATCGGCCCCGCTGGAACACGGCGTCGTAGCCGCGGTTGATCGGCCGAAACTGCCGGTTGCCGTTCGCCGGCCGGTCGGGCTGGAGCATTGCCTTTATGATGGTCTCGGATGCGATCGGCGATGGTGGGCGCCGTGAGGGTGTTCTCACGGCGGGGTATCGCGACGCTGAGGGAGACTCGGCCCATGCAGCGATCTATGCAAAAACCCACAATAATGTAAGTATTGGGGGTTCGTGACAGCAACGCGGCGTGCGTGTGCTCCGAGACTTCAGGAGAAGTTCAGCCTCGCGAGCTCTCCGTTCCCGAGCGGGCAGTGACACGCCGCTAGTGGGGGGAGTGTGGCACGCCCGACAGGGATCGAACCTGTGACCTCCGGTTTAGGAAACCGATGCTCTATCCAACTGAGCTACGGGCGCGTGCGGTCCGAGACCGTACAGCGCGGCGTCGCCGGCATCAATCGAGCGCCAGCTCGCCGCGCGCCGCGTAGTCGTTGTCGATGATCCACGCGAGGCTCTTCAGTAGCTGCGCCCCGCTCGTGCGGGCGAACTACTGACCTATCGGTCGGTTGCAAGGTCAAGCACGCGGACTCGCGATATCCGTCAGCTACGAGACCGCCGCTTCGCGCGGAAGAACCGGACGATCGGCGGCAGCACGATGGTGGCGCTCGTCGTGATCAGGCAGACCCGCGACAGGTTTGGCGCCTCCGATCCGCACGCCAGGACTACGGCGAACAAGCTGACGAAGCTGAGCCAGTAGGCGATCAGGAGCCAGAACTCCGGCTTGCGCCGCTGGCCGGAATCCATGGCGAGCGTGAAGGTCATGACGGCGGCGATGATCTGGGACACCACGAGTACGCAGGCGAGCCGCAGGTCGGGCGGGTCCGTGAAGGCCTTCATCAACCAGCCGTAGACGAGGGCGAGGCCGAAGCTTCCGGGGCCGATCACCCACGCCCACCAGAGGGTCTCCGGCGAGAACAGGGGTTGGGGTGCCGCAGAGTTCTCTGGTTCTGGAGCGCGATCGCCCATCGCTGTCGAGCATACGGCCGGGGCCGGAGCCTGGCCCGTGATCGCCAGGCTCCACGAAAAACCACGGAACAATAGTTGACCTGTCATGTAAAAAGACCGAAGAGAACCACCGTGGCAACCACTCGCAGCAAGACCAGTGCGACTACCCGCGCCAAGAACGACGCCCTTCGGCGCGGCTCGGCCAAGGACGCGATCCAGCAGGCCGCACCGTTCCGTTCGTCGGGCCAGGAGGCGCTGGTCAACCTGCTGCTGACCACGGACGCGCTCCGCTGGCGCACGAGCGAGATGCTCGGCCAGCGCGTCGAGGGGTTGACCATGCCGCAGTACAACGTGCTGCGGATTCTGCGCGGCGCCGGGGCAAGCGGTTTGCCGACGCTGGAGATCGCGGAGCGGATGATGGAGCGCACGCCCGGAATCACACGGATGCTCGATCGGCTCGAAGCCAAGGGCTGGGTCGAACGCGCGCGTTCCGAGGCCGATCGTCGGCAGGTGTTCTGTCGACTGACTCGCGATGGCGCCAAGGTAGTGCGCTCGCTCGACCGGCCGGTCGATGCCCTGGACGAGTCGATGTTCGCCGCGCTCTCGGCCCGCGAACGCCGGGATCTCATCCGACTGCTCGACAAGCTGCGCAACGGCTTGACCGAATCGCACTAGGCGGCACCTCGCCGCCCGACGTCCCTTCTTCTTTCTTCGAACCCCTTCTTTCGATAGACACATGACTAGTCAATCAATGTCCATTCAGGCAAGGTCTTCTTCCAGCAACGTGTTCTCCCGCCTGCTGTTCGCCACGGATACGAGCGTCGCACCGGTGGTGTTGCGCTTGACGCTCGCTCTCGTGATGTTTCCGCACGGTGCCCAGAAGGCGCTCGGTTGGTTCGGTGGCTACGGCTGGAGTGGCACGATGGACGCGTTCACGAGCCAGATGGGGCTGCCCGCGTTCGTAGCTGCGGGGACGATCCTACTCGAGCTGCTCGGGCCGCTCCTGCTGCTCGCGGGCCTCGGCACCCGTCTCGTCGCGCTCGGTTTCGCGGGCCTGATGCTCGGTGCGATCGTGACCGTGCACGGCGAGCACGGGTTCTTCATGAACTGGTTCGGCGCGCAGGCTGGTGAAGGCTACGAGTACCATCTGCTGGTGATCGGCGGTGCGCTGGCGCTCGCTCTCACGGGGGGTGGCCGTTGGTCGCTGGATCGCCGCTTCTCGTAGGCCGATGACGCGCACATCGCGGGCGCCGAGTCTGTTCGTTTCGCATGGGGCGCCGTCGCTGGCGCTCGATCGCGAGCACGGTGCAGACTTCGTGCGCCTTGGTGAGGATCTTGCGGGCGTGCAGGCGATCCTCGTGGTCTCTGCGCACTGGCAGGCTTCTCCGCCGACGATCGGCACCACCAGTGTGCGGCCGCTGCTGCACGACTACACCGGTTTCGCTCCCGCGTTGCGTGAGGTCATCTACGACGCGCCCGTCGCGGCGGAGCTGGCTGCGCGCGTCGAGGCGTTGGTGCCCGGCGTGAAGCTTGCGGCGAATCGCCCGTGGGACCATGGGGTCTGGGTGCCGCTCGTTCACATGCGCGCGGCGGCTGACCTGCCGGTGCTGCAGCTCTCGCTGCCTTCGAGCCTGGCACCGTCCGAACTCCTCGCTCTCGGTCGCGGTCTGCGGCCGTTGCGCGACGAAGGGGTGGCCGTGCTCGCGAGCGGCGGACTCGTCCACAATCTCGGCGCGCTCGATTGGACGGGCGATGCGGCGCCACCGGCGTGGAGCCTCGAGTTCGAGGGTGGCGTGCGTGAGGCGCTGCGGTTGCGCGACGTGGACGCACTCGTCGCGGCGCGTGAGCGGTTTTCGACCTACCGGCTCGCGCATCCGACCGACGAGCACTTCCTACCGCTCCTGATCGCCCTCGGGGCCGTCGATGTCGATCGCGAAGCCGTGAGCTTCCCGATCGAGGGTTTCGAGTTCGGCTCGCTCAGCCGTCTGGCCGTCCTCTGGGGCTGACTCCACGCGCGCGCCGTCGCCGGATTCGAGGTGCCTTGGCGGTCGAGGTGGCCTAACCTCTCGGGCCGATGCGCATTCTCAGTCCCTCCACCGTTCTGCTGCTGGGTCTCGTCGCCGGATGTTCGGCCGGGCCCGCGGACGCTGACATGAAAAACGAAGACGTCTCGATCGAGACCGCCGCCGACCTCCTGGCAGGGGGCTCGGAGGTGGTCGTGCTCGACATCCGCACGCCGGCCGAATACGAGGCCGGCCACATCCCTGGCGCGATGCTCATCGATTGCAAGGCGCCGGACTTCGCTCAGAAGCTGGCCGAGCTCGACAAGAGCAAGACCTATGTCATGCATTGAGGCTCGGGTGGACGGAGCGGCCGTGCGCTGCCCAAGTTCGAAGAGCTCGGCTTTCAGAACGTCAAGCACATGCCCGGCGGCATGAAGGGTTGGATCAAGGCGGGCAAGCCCGTGGAGAAATAGCTCCCGCGAGCGGGTGCCTGCCAGGGCACCCCTGCTACATCGCCCCGTGCTACATCGCCCCGTGCTACATCGCGCTGGGGGTGAGCTTCGCGCGCACGGCTGCTGCCAGGCGTGTCAGGCCGGTCAGTGCAAGCAGTGCCGCAATCGCGGCTGCGACGTGCAGCGCCGCAGTCATCGGCCGCGAGGTTAGCAGCCACGTCAGGATCGCCACCTGATAGGCGACGAGTAGCCAAAACTCGGGCGTCTTGCGGATACCCCGGCCGAGAGTCGCGATACCGACGGTCAGCACCATGCCGAAGTAGTGCCCGTAGAGGATCGGCATCGTCAGCTCCGCGGCGAGGGCGCCGGGAGCGACATTCGTTGCATGGGCGAGGTAGGCGATGGCGAGCGTTCCGGGGCCGAAGATCACGGCAACCCAGAGCAGCGTGGTTGCCATCTTGCCAGGGCTGGTCGTGGCTGCGGGTGTTGCCGTCTCGCTCACTCGTGTCCTCGCCGGATTGCGTCGCTGGGCCAGGATACGTCAACGATGCGTATTCGCAGCGGTTCTTCACGCAATCGACTTCGGTATCGGCGCGGTCGAACGCATAGATTCGCCGTCATGCGCTCGTTGACGTTTCTCACCACTGTCCTGCTACTCGCTGCTTGTGCCAGCAATGGTGCCTTGGAGTCCCGCTCGCCCTTCCATCCCACGCGGGTGCCCGATCGCATCCTCTTGACCTGGGCGGCGGATCCGGCGACGACCCAGACCGTGACGTGGCGGACCGATCCCTCGTCGACGAATCCGGTGGGTGAGGTTGCCGTCGCCACGGACGGACCCGAGTTCCGCAAGCAGGCGCGACGCGTTGTGGCGAAGTCGACCGCGCTCACGACGAAACTCGGTGACGGTCGCTATCACACGCTGACGTTCGAGGGATTGCAGCCGTCGACCAAGTACTGCTACCGAGTCGGCGATGGTGCCGAGGGCGGTGCCTGGAGTGAGTGGAGCCACTTCACGACCGCGAGCGCGACGCCGGCACCGTTCTCGTTCGTCTACTTCGGGGACGCGCAGAACTCGCTCAAGTCACACTGGTCGCGGGTCGTGCGGGAAGCGTTCAAGGACGCGCCGCGCGCGAGCTTCCTGCTCCATGCCGGCGACCTGGTCAATCGTGGCAACAGCGACCACGAGTGGGGCGAGTGGTTCTACAGTGGGGGTTGGATCTTCCGGACGATGCCGTCGCTCGCCACGCCGGGGAACCACGAATACCAGAAGGGCGAGTTGTCGCGGTTGTGGCAGCCGACGTTCGAGTTCCCGAAGAACGGCGCCGCGGGGCTCGAGGACACGTGCTACTACGTCGACTATCAGGGTGCGCGCATCATCTCGGTCGATTCCTGTGCCGACATCAAGGCGCAGGCTGCGTGGCTCGATCGCGTGCTGACCGATTGTGATGCGCGGTGGACGATCGTGACGACGCACTACCCGATCTATTCGTCCGCGAAGAAACGCGACAATCCGAAGCATCGTGCCGCGCTACAGCCACTGTTCGACAAGCACGCGGTCGACCTCGTGCTCACGGGGCACGATCACACCTACGGTCGAACCGGGCTCGTGCGGCATCGTCACTCTGGCGAGCATGATGACGGGGCCGCGGGGCAGGAGGAGCACGAGCACGCCGACGCTCCGGGTGACGGTGCGGTCGAGAACGTTCCCGTCGGCGTGCGCGCGCGCAGCGACGAGTCCGGAACCGTCTACGTCGTCTCCGTGAGCGGCCCGAAGATGTATCCGCTGGCGAGCAATCCGCTGTTCGTGCGCGCGGCGCAGAACAAACAGCTCTACCAGATCCTGACCGTCGAACACGACGAGCTGCGCTTCGCCGCTTACACCGCAGTCGGCGAGCTGTTCGACTCGTTCGTGCTGAAGAAGGTGGAAGGCAGCCCGAACGAGCTGGTCGAACAGTAGACCCGTCAGGAGCAACGTAGCTGCCCGCCGCGTCAGCGAATGACGCGGCGCTTGCTCTTGCTGGCCTTCAGCTTGCTGTTCTTCTGCGCCTTGGCGGCTTTGGCTTCGGCTTCCTGGAGTCGGCGCTTCAGCTCCGTGAGCTTCTTCTTCGCGTCGGCTTTCGAGAGGTCGCCGGACTTGACGGCGGCTTCGATCTTCCTGGCCGCGTCGGTGAGGCGGGTCGAACGCGTGACGAGGGCGAGCTCCTTCTTGCGCTGGTCAGTGAACTGATCGCGGGCGTAGCGGAGCTTTGCGGCGGCGTTCTCGCGCGACAACTTGCCGGCCTCGACGGCGTCCGTCAGCTGCCTGCGCGCGTCGACGAACCTGGCGATGTCGTCCTCGTGCTGATGACGGATCAGGTCGCGGCGATACGTATCGAGCTTCTTCTTGGCGTCTTCGGCCGAGAGGGCGCGCTCTGCGATCGCCTTTGCGAGCTTGTCGCGGGCCGCCGTGAGCTTGTTCGCCGTCGCGGTCGCGCGGCGGCGGCGCTCTGACGAGAGCCCGCGGTCCAGGCGGTCGAGGGCCTCGGTTCGGCCGCGTTGGTCCTGGCGGCGTTCGCGTGATCGGCGCTCGCCGTTGCGGCGGTTCGAGTGCTCCTGGCGCTCGACATCGCGGCGGGCGCGCACTTCGCGGCTCCTGTTCCGGCGATCCCGTTCGGCCCGGTCACGCAGGCTGCGGTTCCGCATCTCGAGGTTGTGGACCTCGCGGTTCAGAGCCTCCTCGGCGCGAACCTTCTGCATCTCGACCGCCTGTCGGTCGACGTCACGCTGGATGGCTTCGAGCTTCTTCTTGGCGTCTTCGCGCGAGAGCCGGCCGGCCTTCATTTCGGCGCCGAGCTTCTTCTTGACCGCGTTGAGTCGGGCGTCGCGGCGATCGCGCTCGACCGAGCGGCGGTTGTTGCGCTCGTGGACTTCGGTTTCGCGGCGCGCCTGTTCGGCGTGAATCCTGGCCTCCATGTCGTGGAGCTCGGCCGTGCGGCGCGCAAGATCGCGGCGTAGACGCTCGATCTCCGAGTTCGCTCCTGCCCGGCGGACCCTCTGCCGCTCGGGCTGCTGGCCGCGGCGCAGCATCTCTTCGCCCGTGCGTCGCTTGAGCTCAGAAGCGCGAAGCAGCTCGGCGCTGCGGCGGGCTCTCACCTCGGAGCGCTCGGCTTCGAGTTGGAGCTTGCGCTCCTTCAGCTGATTGTGGTGGGCCTCGATGTGCTTGCGC
Organism: bacterium; assembly: GCA_024743115.1. Taxonomy (GTDB): domain Bacteria; phylum Planctomycetota; class UBA1135; order UBA1135; family UBA2386; genus JAGQRA01. Next base: position 165,836 of record JANSXC010000004.1, read on the forward strand.
TCGAGTTCGAGTCGATTGCGATCTGCCTCCAGATTGAGGCGCGAATGCGCCGTGGCCTCGTGGCGATTCTGAAGCTCGGCGAGGCGCTGCTCGAGCTCGGTCACGCGCGCCTTGTGGCGAGCGCGTTCGGCGTGGACCTTCGCCTTGGCGTCGTGGCGCAGCTGGGCGATCTGGTCCTTGGCCGCGGCCATCGAGGCCTCGAGGTCGCGACGTTCGGCGACCGTGCGCTTCAGGATCTCGCGGTCGTTGGCCCGGGCAGCGGCTGCGCGTTCGGCCTTCAACGCCCGCTCGAGCTGGCGCTGCGCTTCGACGTCGGCCCGCACGGCCTGTTCGCGAGCCAGCGCGCGGTCGCGTTCACGGCGGGCGCGATCATGGTCGCCACCGTCGTGTTCGCCTTCGAGTTCGCGCAACGCCTGCATGAGCTTGCGGGCCTGCTTCGGCGTCAGCTCGCCGGCCTGCACCGCGCGGCGGATGCGTACGCCGACGCCCTTGACGTCGGGGTCCTGCGCGACCGCGACGCCGAGCGGCATCACGAGCGCGGTCAAAACGAGGACGAGTGCCTGTGCCCAACGTGGCGTCGAGGCGACTGGGGTCTTGCCGACGATCATTCGGAATCTCCGTTCGAGGAAGCCGCCACTGTTGATCTCGCTCGCCATCGCCGGCGGGCGGAGCGCCGGCGTGGCCAGGAACTCGACTACCGTGAGCAGTGAGTTCGCGTAGGTATGGGGAGTCGGGGTGAAGGTCCGCAAGACGAGCGCGTCGCAGCAGACCTCTTCGTTGGCGCGCAGGTTGCGGCGGGCCCACCACGCGATGGGGTTCCACCAGAACAGCACGCACGCGAACCACTCGAGCCAGCGCACGAGGTGATCGCGCCGACGCACGTGCGCTAGTTCGTGCGCGAGGACCCAGCGCAGGTCCGTGCGCGTGACGCGCTCCGGCAGCTCGGCGGGCAGGAAGACGCGCACCGCGCCGCCGATCCACCAGACCATCGGTGAGACCTGCGCGCTCGTGAGGTGAATGGTCGGGGTGTGGCGGAGTCCGAGGCGTTCTGCGAGTTCGCGGGCGAGGCGTTGCACGTCGGTGCCGGCCGGTCGGGCCGAGAGCGTCAGCGCCCGGTGAAAACGGCGGATGCGTCGCAGGGACACGGCGAGCACGACGAAGCTGCCGAGCAGCCAGGTGGCGACGAGTGCCGCCGTGAGGTTCGTGAGGTCGAACGTTCCTGCTGCGACGGGAACAACGGTGTCGACTTCCAAGAACGTCGCACTCGTTGCGAGACCGACCGCCTCGGGTTCGATCACCGTCGGTGTGGGGGTGGCGATCGCCTCCGCGGGCGCCGGCAGTACGGGCAGGGTGACCAATGGCGGAGTCACGAGCTTGACGAGCACGAGCAGCCACAACAGGTGCGCGAGCACCGGCGACCGCAAGATGCGCTGCGCGACCCATGCGGCGAGTGCGATGGCGAGGGACAGCACGAGGTTGTTCGCGCCGAACCAGAGCAGCAGTTCGTTCATGGCCGTGCTCATGGCTGGCCTCCGTCGTCGTCGCCAGTGCGCGAGTCGTCGGGTTTGCTGTCTTCGAGGATCTCGCGCAACCGTTCGATCTCGCCGCGCGAGATGCGCTTCTCTTCGAGCAGGTGCGTGATGACCGGCGCGAGCGAGCCGCCCGTCAGCTTGTCGGTCAGCGACTCGACCTGGCTGCCGGCGTAGGCTTCGCGGCTGACGAGCGCGGCGAAGCGATGCACCGCGATCGTGCGATCACGCCGCACGAAGCGCTTGTCCTCGAGCCGTTGCAGCAGGCGCTGCACGGTGCCGTGCTGGGCCTTGTCGGCGCCGGGATACAGCGCCTCGCGGATCTGTCGCGCGGTGAGCTCGGACTGCTGCCAGAGCAGCTCCATGACGGCGAGTTCGGCGTTGGCCAGTGGTTGATGCATCGGGTGTGGTCCGGTCGGGTCGTAGAGTCGACGTAGCCTCCGGGGGCTACGACAACGTGTCGTCGTGATACGACTACTTGTCGTAATCGGCTAGCCCCGACTGTAGGGAAGTTCTGGCCGAATGGTTGGGAGGTCCTCGTAACACTCGATCGCAACGTGGTTTGTGGAATATGTCTTTCCTGCGTCAGGCCGTGACCTAGCCTGCTGGCGTGCACTTCGAAGCCCTGATCGAGACCGCGGCGGGCGTTGCTGCGACCCGGTCGCGGAAGGCCAAGCTGGCTGCGTTGGTGCCGCTGCTGCGGGCCGCGGCCGCTGAGTCGCCCGTGATGCTCGCGATTGCCGTCGCGTCTTTGGCGGGTGAGATCCGGCAGGGAGCGCTCGGGATCGGCCCCGCCGCGATGCGCGCCCTGAAACGCCCAGAGCCGTGCCTCGGCGAGTCGGCCGACCTCGAACTCGGCGAAGTCGACGCGGCGTTCGAGCGGATCCGAGTCGCGAGCGGCAAGGGCTCGCGGCAGCGCAAGCTCGACGAGGTGACGGGACTGCTCGCGCGTGCGACGGCGGCCGGCCAGGACTTCCTCGTGCGGCTGCTCGTCGGCGAACTGCGGCAGGGCGCGGTCGAAGGACTCATGCGCGAGGCGATCGCCCAGGCGTTCGACGTGCGGTCCGCCCTCGTGCAGCGGGCGGCGATGCTGTCGGGGCGGCTGGCACTGGTTGCCGAGCGCGCGCATGCCGGCGGCGCTGCTGCGCTGGCAGAGTTCCGTCTCGAAGTCGGGCGGCCGCTCGAGCCGATGCTCGCGCAGACCGCCGAATCGCCCGCGATGGTGATCGAGAAGTTCGGTGGTCCGGCGGCGTTCGACTTCAAGCTCGACGGCGCGCGCATCCAGGTGCACAAGAACGGCGACGACGTGCGGGTTTTCACGCGCCAGCTTCGCGACGTGACGGTGGCGGTACCAGAGGTGGTCGAGCTGTTGCGCGCAGTTGCTGCGCCCACGCTCGTGCTCGACGGCGAAGTGCTGGCGCTGCGTGTCGACGGTCGGCCGCAGCCGTTCCAGGTCACGATGCGGCGGTTCGGGCGGCAGCACGACATCGCGGCGCTGCGCTCCGAGCTGCCGCTCACGCCGGTGTTCTTCGACTGCCTGCATCACGACGGTGAGGACGTGTTCGATCGACCGCTGGTCGAACGTCGGGCGGCGCTCGTCGACGCGGTCGGGGGCGATCACGTGGTGCCGCAGCTCGTTACCGCTGACGTCGATGCGGCCGAAGCGTTCTACGGCGACGCGCTCGCGGCGGGGCACGAAGGACTCGTGGCGAAGGCCGATGCCGCGACCTACGAGGCCGGCCGGCGCGGGGCGCAGTGGCTCAAGCTCAAGCCCGCGCACACGCTCGATCTCGTCGTGCTCGCGGTCGAAGCCGGCTCCGGACGGCGTTCCGGGCTGCTGTCGAACCTCTGGCTCGGCGCGCGCAACGACGAGGCCGATGACGATCCGGACGCCGAGCCGTTCGTGATGCTCGGCAAGACGTTCAAAGGACTCACGGACGAAGTGCTGCGCTGGCAGACCGCGGCGCTCGGCGCGTTGGAAGTGAAGCGTGAAGGCCACGTCGTGCACGTGCGTCCCGAACTCGTCGTCGAGATCGCGTTCGACGGGCTGCAGCGGAGTTCGCAGTATTCGGGCGGGCTCGCGCTGCGTTTCGCGCGGGTGCGCGGCTATCGCGAGGACAAGACCGCGGCCGAGGCCGATACGATGTCGGCCGTGCGCGCGCTGATGGCGGAGTGACGTCGCAGCGCGCCCGCGAAGCGGCTCAGCGCACGATGTGCCAGCGCGTCTGCCGGCCGCCGAGGTAGGTGACCTTCTCGCCGTCGAACACGGCGTCCTGCTCGAGCTTGATCTGCACCCATTGTCCGTCCCACTCGGGCAGCTGCACCTTGATGTTGCCCTCGATCGCGTAGCACGTGTTGGCGTGCAGGCGCCAGTCGCCGCGCACGGGCGTTGGGCCCTGGTTGTCCCACATGCCGATCGTCGGGCCGGCGCCGTGGCCATGATGGCCGAGCGGGTGGGTGTAGATCGTGCCGCGGATGCCTTCGGAGGCGCACTTCTTGAGCGTCTCGGCGAGGATCTCGTTGCCCGTGCGGCCGGCCACGAACGATGAGGTCAACAGGTCCTGCCACTCGTTGCCGCGTCGTAGTGCGTCCTTCAGTCCTTGCGGCACGTCCGCTTCGTCGGCCCGCAGCACGTAGGCCATCTCCTGTGTGTCCGTGCAGAGCCGCAGGTAGCGGATTCCGACGTCGGTGTGCAGGATGTCGCCGCGCTGGATCACGGTGTGGGGTGCGCCGAGGAAGTCGCCGTTGGTGTCGGCGTTGGGATCGCGACGCTGGACGTTGCAGTAGGGCTGAAACCAGACCGGCAGCCCGAGCTCGCGGTAGCGCTCGCGCAGGTACCAGTAGACGTCGTCCGTCGTCGTGACGCCGGGCGTGATCACGCGGTTGGAGAATGCCTCGGCGATCGCGCTGCGCGCGAGCTGCACGACCTGCGGGTAGATCTCGAGCTCGGCCTTCGTCCGGGTCTCGAGCCAGCGTACGCAGAGTCGTTCGGCCGAGGTCAGGCGGTCCTTCAGGTCCCCGAGCGCGGTTTCGAGCCGCTGTCGCAGCCCGGCCGTGAGTCCGTCGCCGATGGCCCAGTCGCGGCTCGTGTTGATGCCGATGCGTTCGGGGTTGCGCTCGCGCACGACGGCTGCGAGTCGTTCCCATTGTTCGTCGGCGCTGCCGCCGTCCCAGCTGCTCTCGTAGAACTCGCCGAGGCCGTAGCGGCTCACGGTGAGGCGTTCGACGCCTGCTTCCCCGCGATCGTGGAACACCAGGATCGTCGTCCGTCGCGCCGCGAACACGGGTTCGGGCACGAGCGTGAGATAGACCGGGTCCTCATTGTACTCGCGATTGATCACGATCCACATGTCGAGGCCGGCCGCGCGCATGAGTTCCGGCAGCAGGTTGTCGAGGCGGTCGCGCAGCAGTCCATTGACGACCTCGGTCTGGCGGCGGGCGCTGAGGATCGCCGGCACTCGCGGGACCTCGTAGCCCTGGTCCCACTCGGGCCCGACGAGCTTCGTTGGCTCGACCTGGGCCGGCGCGACGGTTGCGGTGAGCGCAACGAGAGTGAGTACGGGCAGCAGCAGCCGCGCGGTCACGGGCGATCTCATGGCCGCAGGCTACTCACGGTCTGCTGCCGCGGCCCGCAGTTTCGCGTTCTCGGCCGCGAGTTCGTCGATGCGTTCGCGCAGCGCCGATTCGCGCGCTTCGACGCTGGCGAGTCCGAGGCGCGGCGTGATGTGCTGCGGGCAGTTGCGGTCCCAGGCCTCGACATGGAATACGAAGACCCGCTGGGGCGTGCCCGGATAGCCCGGGTCCGCGACCTGCGCTAGCAGCTCGGGGTCGTCCTCGATGAACTCGGCGCGCCCCCAGACCTTGATGCGCTGGCGGTGCTCGTAGTCCATCAGGAACAAGAATGCGCGATCGTTCTCGCTGAGGTTGCCGAGCGACACGTACTGTTGGTTGCCGCTGTAGTCGGCGAACGCGAGCCGGTGCTCGTCGAGCACCTTGAGGAAGCCCGGTGGGCCGCCGCGATGCTGCACGTAGGGTTGGCCTTCGGCTGTCGCCGTAGCGACGTAGATCGAATCGCGGGCCGCAACGAACGCGGCGAGGTCGGGAGTGATCGTGTCGCTCCAGCCACCACGCTGTTCCATGCTCGCGTAGCCGTGTCGCGAGCCGCGCGCTTCCTGCGCGGCCTTCACGGCGGGCGTGAAGGCAACGTCGCTGAACGGAACGTTGGTCATCTCAGACCTCCGTTGCAGATGCTGCCGCAGCGCTCTCCGGCTTCTCCCACGCGAACGGTTGGAACGCGCGGTCGAGCGGCGTGTCGGCGATGTGATTGACGTAGTTGCTCAGCGTCTTGAAGCCGACGCCGAGGATCACCTCGAGCACGTGCCGGTTGGTGTAGCCCACTGCTAGGAACGATTCGATGGCGTCGCCTTTGACGAAACCGCGCTGCTCGACGACGGCCTGGGTGAAGCGACGTAGCGCTTCGAGCTTGGGATCGCTGAGCGGCGTGCCGTCACGCAAGCTCTGCACGACGGCTGGGTCGACCTTCTGCATGCCCGCGATCGCGGAGTGTGCGGCCATGCAGTAGTCGCACTCGTTGACGTAGCTCGCGCTCAGCAGCACGGTCTGCAGCTCCGTCGCGTCGAACGCGGTCGAGGTCTCGAGGATTTTCGAGACACTGGTGTAGGCCTCGAGGATCGCGGGGGCTTCGGCGAAGACGCCGAACAGGTTGGGGATGCGCCCCATGCCGCGTTTGGTCGCCTCGAGGATCGGGCGGCTGGCTTCCGGGGCGGATTCGAGCGTGTGGGTTTCGAAACGGGTCATGATTCTCTCTCTGGATCTGTCGGGATTGGTGTGAAGTCGGTACGGACCGGTGGCGCGAAAGCTCTGGTCCTGGTTGGCGATGGCGAACGGCCGCGGGGTCAGCTGTCGTCCGGCCCGGGCTCGCGACACGCGTCGCACAGCCCGTGGAAGGTCTCGACACATTCCGGGCACGCCTCGAGGTGTCGGGCGATCGCCTGCTGCTCGGGAGTCAGCTGGGCGCCGCTTTCGACGGCCTCGAAGTAGGCACAGATCACGTCCATGACCTGATCACACATCAGCTCGTCCGGCCGCGTTCCCGCGACCATCCGGGCCAGGCGTGTGAGCTTGTCGTGGTCGATCGTCATCGCTACTTCGACGCCGCGGCCAGCCGCGCCCTTACCTCGTCATCGTCAAAACCCGCGCTCTGCAGCGCGTCGCGCAACTTCGAGCGCGCGTCGTGTGCCAGTTTGTACAGCGCATTCAGTTTGATGCCCATCCGCTCGGCGACTGCGGGATACGGCAACTCTTCGAGGAGCAGCGTCATCGCGGTGCGCTGCTTCTCGGTCAGGGCGGTGTCGAGGGCGTTGCGGAGGACCTGCAACAGCTCGCTGTGCTCGGCGACATGGCTCGGCCCCGCGTCGTCATCGGCGGGTTCGAAGTCCGTGCCCTCGGCGGTCGCCGCGGTCAGCGACACGTCCTGCCAGCGCCGTCGCCGCAGTTCGGTCAGCGCGTGGTTGACCGCGACCGCGTGCGCCCACGTGGTGAACCGGCTCGCGCCCTGGTAGCGGTCGAGCCGGTCGAGGACGCGGAGCACGGCGTCCTGCGCGAAGTCCTCGAGGTCGCTGTCGTCGACCTGCCGCCGACTCGCGAGCGCGCGCCCGAGGCCGCCGCGCAGTCGCTGCGTCAGGTCCGCGATCGCGGTCGCATCACCGGCGCGCAGATCGTGGAGCCAGTCGTCGTTGGAGCGTTCGCGGGCCATCGGGGGTGCGCACGATACGACACCGCGCCCGCGAACGTTCCCTCGCGTCGGATCAGTTCTGTGGCTTCTGCGCCACCTGGCCGACGAACTCGTCGAGCTCGGCCTTGGGCAGCGCGCCGGTCGCCGAGGCAACGAGCTCGCCGCCGTCGAACAGGCGCAGGGCCGGAATCGACAGCACGTCGAACCGCTGTGCCAGCTCGGGGTGCTTGTCGATGTCGACGAACGCGATGCGCACGTCGCCGTCGAGCTCGCTCGCGAGGTTCTCGACGGCCGGCTTGAGGGCGCGGCAGGGGCCGCACCAGTCGGCGTAGAAGTCGACGAGCACCGGGGTGTCGGCGCCGAGGACCTCCTGGTCGAAGGTGTCGGGGGTCGGGTGAAGGAACGTCTTGGTGGTCGAAGTCATCTCGACCCTTTGACGCCTCGAGGCTTGGCCGCCTTACCTCAGCGGTCGCGGTTTTCTGCCGCCGGCGCCATCGCGGTCGAGCTCGGCAACGCTGCCAGCGCCGCCTGCAGCTTCTTCAGCGTGCCGAGGGAGTAGCCGCGGTCGTGGAAGAACACGACCTTGCCGTCGGCGTCGAGCAGCACGATGCGACCCGGCAGGCTGTCGGCGTTGCCCGTGAACTTCGCGATCTTGTGGGCGTCGCCGTAGACGGTGATCACGACGCCCCAGTCCTCCTCAGGAATCCCGCGGCGCATGCCGTTGTCGATCGTGCCCGAGATCATTCGGGGGATCATGCCGGGGATCGTCGGCACCTCGAACAGGCGCACCTGCACGCCGGCCATGTCGAGCGCGAGCAGCCAGCGGTCGAGGTCGAACTGCGTGTCCTGGTCGTAGCCGATCAGGAGCAGCAGCGGGGCGCCGCGTCCGATCGTGGGCAGCTCGGCGTTCTTGCCCGCGAGCGACTGGCCAGTGACGGTTGGGAACGTCTCGCCCATGGGATTCCGGCGCTCGTAGGTCGCCGAGCAGGACGGCAGCATCAGTAGCGTGCCGGCGAAGAGCACGAGGAGCGGGATCAGAATGCGGATGGAGCGGCTCATGGAGGACGCTTCGCCCAATCTCGGGGTAGCGATGCAGGGGGCGTGAATTGGCGGGTTTTTCCGTCACCCGCCCGGGCTGGCAGCGGCCGAAGGCGGCGTCACCACACTTCTACCCACTTACGAGTCCTCGCCATGGCTGCCCGATCTCGACGCATTCCGGCCTCCAATCGCCGTTTCGTTCCAATCCTGGTCGCTCTCCTGCTCAGCTGCACCGGGGCCGTTGCCCAGTGGCAGCAGGCTCCGAGCCAGTCGGGGCCGACCAATCGGTGGGCCCACTGCCTCGCGTTCTACGGCGAGCCGGGCCTACTTCGACATGGTCTACGACGCTGCTCGCGATCGCGTCGTGATGGCAGGTGGCACCAACACCAGCCAGAGCGTGATCCGTTGCGACACCTGGGAGTGGAACGGTTCGGACTGGCGCGAAGTCGTCGCGGCCAACCACCCCGCGCACGGGTTCGGTTGGAACATGACCTACGACGCGCGCAAGCAGGTTGTCGTGTTGTTCAACGCACCGATCACACGGTCTGGGAGTTCGACGGCGTGGGCTGGACCGACGTCCAGCAGAGCCCCCCGATCGGCGCGACGCACTTCTCGTGGATGCCGATCGAGTGCGATCCGGTTCGCCAGGTGTCGGTCGCGCGGCACACGATGGTCCCGATGCTACGAATACGCGGCGGTCGGTGTGTTGCCGACGGTGACTGCCGGCGTCCCCGCGACGGCGCCGATGGTGGGCTCGTCGATTTGCGACAGGCCGGTGCGCCGACCGGCCACTCCCGGGCCACATGCGCCTTCTTCCCATTGCCGTAGCCCTCTCCCTCGCCCCGGTGTTGCTCGCACAGCAGGCCGAAGCCCAGCCCGCCAAGAAGGATGCGGCGGCCGGCGAGGTCTCTGCCGAAGCCGCCGAGCCGGTCGTGCACCGCGTGCCGTATCTGAAGATCGCGGGCAGCTACCAGGATCTGCCCGAGATGGGCTTCGATCCGACCGCACTCCTGATGGGCGGTGGTGGTCCGAAGCCGAAGCCGTTCTTCCAGCTGCTCGAGATCCTCGACGATCTGGCCAAGGCGCCCGAGAGCGAGGTCCTGCTCGACCTGTCGTCCGGCATCGGCCTCAACCTTGCGCAGCAGCGTGAGGTCGAGCGCGCGATGGATCGCCTGTTGGCGGCGGGCAAGCGTCTCGTCTGCTACCTCGAGAACCCCGGGATCACCACCTACCAGATCGCCGCCCAGTGTGATCACGTCGTGATCGCGGACATGGGCGGTCTCGACCTGCGTTCGCCGGCGATGTCGGTGATGCACATGAAGGACGCGCTCGATCTACTCGGCGTGCAGGTCGAGGTCACGCGCGTCGGCGAGTTCAAGGGCGCGGTCGAGCCCTACATGCGCTCGTCGATCAGCGAACACCTGCGCAAGCACTACGAAGCGATGCTCACGTCGATGAACAGTGACATCGTGCGTCGCATCGCCAAGGGTCGGATGATTCCGGCGGCCGAAGTGCGTGCCGCGCAGGCGCAGCGCATGTTCACCGCGCGCGAAGCGAAGGCTGCGGGCTTCGTCGATCGCATCGTGCCGTGGACGGGTGCCAAGCGCGCGTTCGAGGTCGTGCGCGGTGGCGACACGCTCGAGTTCGTCAACGTCGGCCCCAAGAAGAAGAAGCAGCGCCGCGACATCATGAGTCTGCTCACGAGCATGTTGCGCGCCACCAAGGAGGAGAAGATCGAGGACCCGCAGGTCGTCGTGATGCACCTCTCGGGCCAGATCGTCGACGGCAACTCGCCCAACCCGGGCATGATGGTCAGTGGCGTCGCGGCCAAGAAGCTCGACGAGCTCGCGGAGAACGAACTCGTCAAGGGCGTCGTCATCCGCATCAACTCCCCAGGTGGTTCGGCCACGGCGAGCGAAGAGATCCGTCTCGCGATCGAGCGCCTGGCGGCGAAGAAGCCGGTCGTGTTCTCGATGGGTGAGCTCGCCGCCTCGGGTGGCTACTGGATCACGACGATCGGCCGCCCGATCCTCGCCGAGGTCGGCACGATCACGGGGTCGATCGGCGTGTTCGGCATGCGCATGCAGCCTGGTCCGCTGATGCGGCGCATCGGCCTGCACACCGACATCGTGCGGCTCGACGACGGTCCGCTCATGGACGCGATGGACCGGCCGTGGAGCGACGAGGCTCGGGCCCGCATCCAGGGGTTCGTCGACGAGGTCTACGACCGCTTCCTCGCCCACGTCGGCCGGTCGCGCGGCATGGCGACCGAAGCTGTGGACAAGATTGCAGGTGGCCGCGTGTGGTCGGGTCAGCAGGCCGTGGAGAACGGCCTGGTAGACGCGATCGGCGGCGTCGACGACGCGCTCGCGATGGTGCGCAAGGAGGCCGAACTCGGCGATGACGTCGAAGTGCTGCACGTGCCCAAGCCGAAGAGCTTTGCGGATTCGCTGTTCAGCTCGATCTTCGAGGCGCGGATCGCTGCTGCGGCGGGCGCCAGCGCCCGCACCGAGGTTCTGCGCCTCGCGTTGGCCGATTGGCTGCGCCACACCGAGCTGTTCGGCGTGTTGCGCGAGGCGCTGACGGGCCACGGCAAGACGCGGATCTACGCCATGATGCCGGCCGGTCTGCGCGTGCGCTGATCGCCAGTAGCCGCGAGCCCGCCTCGCCCCGGGCCAGCTTCGGGCGGGCGGGGCTTGAGACTGCGGCAGGGAGCGTCTTAACTGACGAGTGGTCTGCCAAGGCCGGGGCGACGTTGGTCGTCGCCCACCCCCGCTGCGTTGTCCTACGATTCGACGAACGTCTTCGCCCGCATCCTCCGCAAGGAGATCCCGGCGGAGCTCCTGCACGAGGACGAGCACTGCGTCGCGTTCCGCGACGTCAGTCCGCAGGCGCCGCATCACCTGCTGGTGATTCCGCGGCGGCCGATCAGCCGGCTCGCGGATGCGAAGCCCGAGGATCGGGAAGTGCTCGGCCACCTGTTGCTCACAGCCGCCGAGCTCGCGCGGTCGCAGGGCTTTGCCGACGACGGGTATCGTCTCGTCATCAACAACGGCGAGGGCGGCGGCCAGACCGTCTTCCATCTTCACGTCCACGTGCTCGGCGGCCGCGAGTTCGCCTGGCCCCCGGGGTAGTTCGCCGCATGAGCCAGAGTTCACGTTCCGGCGGCCCGCCGGACGTCATGTTCCTGCCGTTCGCGGTTCTCGGACAGGAGCCGTGGCAGGCGCGTGCCAGACAGACGCACCACGTCCCGGACCCTGGACTCGTTGCGCGCCGACTGCCGGACTTCGTGCATCAGTTGCTCAATCAGGGCGACGGCGGTCCGGGTGCGATGCTCGAGCTGCAGACCGATGGCGAGAACGGGCCGGTGGAATGGATGCGGTTCGAACAGGTGCCGGATCGCGACGAGGTGTTCGAACTCATGCCGAACGGGCTCGACGTGCGCGCTGTCGTCACGGGTGAAGTCGAGCTCGTCGAAGAGGGGCTGCGCGTCGAGTTCCACGTCTTCCGTCGCGAAGCCGAGGAGGACATCGTCAGCGAACGCATCGGCTCGGTGCTGCGCTGGGAGGATCCGGTCACGACGCTCGTGCGGCTCGCGCGCCACCTCGCGCGCAGCCTGGATGTGCCCTTCTCCGCGCCCGCGACGGGCCTGCTGACGAAGTCGTCGACGGCGTTCTTCCTGTTCCTCGAAGGGCTCGACAACGCGATGCTGCTCAGTGGTGATCTCGACATCGCCGTGCCCGACGATCGCGAGTCGCTGATCCGACCGTTCGCCGATGCGTTGTTGCTCGATCCCGCGTTCGGGCTCGCGCTGCGCGTGGCCAACGCCACGACGACGCTCGCGCTCGATGGCGAGCGGCTCGAACGCGACGTCGTGCGCCGGTTCCTCGATCGCTGCTTCGACACCCAGCCTGGCGATGGCGATGCGTGCGTCGCGGTCGCTGATCAGCTCGCGGTGATGGGGGACGATGCCCGCGCGCGCGAATGGCTCGAGCACGCGGCCAAACTCGATCCGCCGCCGGCTCGCGGGCTCGAGAACCTCGGGATCCTCAAGGCCCGGCAGCGTGATCTCGACGGGGCGCGGGCGCTCTGGAAGCGCGGGCTCGAAGTCGACGGCCACCCCGACTTCTTCTCCCACCTCGCGCAGCTCGCGTTCTCCGAGGGCGACGACACGACGGGTTGGCAGCTCGTCGAGCGGGGCCTCTGGCGGCTGCGGGAACGCACGGTCCGCGCCGCGGAGTGGGACGATCAGGAACGCAGCACGTCGGTCATGCTCGAATGCCTGCCGCCCGTGATGAGCACGCGGCAGCCGCCGCGCGGCGTCGTGCAGGCGCTCGAGAGCCTGCGTGGCCTGTTCGACGGGGAAGATCGCGTCGATTTCGGCCTCTGTCTCGAACTCGTGGGCAGCCGGCCGGCCGCGCGCGAAGAGCTGACCAAGGCCCTGCGGGCGCCGACGCTCGAGCTCGAATCGCGCGATCGCGCTGTGCGCGCTTTGCTCAAACTCGCCGTGCCCGACTTCGAGAAGCGCTTTGCCAAGGCGGTCGACACCGCGCTGCGGGCGCGTGACCCACGCCCGGCACTCGAACACTTCGCGAAGTGGTACGAGATGCAGGACGAGTTCTGGCCGGCGCTGTTCTTCGGCGGCGTCGCGCGCCGGCGACTCGACGACCCCGACGGCGCGCTCGATCTGTTCGCCGAAGCGCTCGAACTGTCGCCGGGCCAGGCCGACGTGCTCTACGAGATGGCCGAGCTGTTCTGCCAGCGCAACAACAGCAAGCGCGCGCTCGAACTCGTCGACCAGGCTCTGGTCGAACGCCCACGCCTCGCGAAGCTTCACGCCGCCCGACTGCGCTACCTGCAGAGTCTCGGCCGCGACGACGAGGCGCTCACGTGGTACGGCCGGGTTACCGAACTCGGTGTCGACAGCCCGGATCTCCGTCGGCTGGGCAAGGCGCTGAAGCGGCGCGGCACTTAGTCGGACGCGGGGGCGGCCTCAGACGCCGCGCACGGTTCACACCCTCAGCAGCAACTTGCGCAGGTGCTGGCAGGCGCGTCGTCGGGCTTCATGCACGCGCGCGGGCCGAACCTCCCAGCCCTTGGCAATCTCTCGCACGGGCTGATTGCCGCCGAAGTGCAATCGGACCAGCTCCCCGAGGGAGTGGCCCGGCACTGCCGGTTCGCGATCGAGTCGGGCAACGGCTTCTCGGACAGCCGTTGCCGAGCATGTTCGATCGAGCAACTCGAGACCATCGGGGGTGCGATCCGGCGTGTGGGACACCAGGTCGTTGGACAGATAGCAACGGCGGCATTCGCGCGCGCGCCGTCGGCCGAGCCGTGCCGCGATGTTGCGGGTGATCCCGCGGACATACGCTGCCAGTCCGTGGCCGCGCCCGACATCCAGCCGGGACAGGGCGCCATTCGACCGCAGGCATTCGACGAACACGTCCTGGGTCGCATCGTCGACATTCGCGTCCATCGTGGAGTCGCGCCAGAGTGCGCGCAGGTGACGCTTCACGATGGGCAGGTAGTGTTCGCAGAACGCGCAGACAGCTTGCCTGTCACCCGGCGTCAGGGTGTCGATGCCATCGTTCTCCTGTGGGGTCGCCGGGGTGGCGGCCGTCGTCGCCGCCTTCGTGGCAGCGTTGCTACAGCGATTCGGGGGCTTCATCACCAGTTCGTAGGACGGATGCTCCCGTATTCGCAGGTGACGTAGTGCGGCAAACCGTCCGGACGAGTGCGGACGCCGCTCGGATCGTGGGGGGGGTCGGTGCGAAGCCGGATTTCGCCCCAGAAACCCGCGGTGACGGCGAATAGGAGGTGCCCCAATCCCGGGGTGTCTACCACGGAGGAAACCATGAGACTCAGTTGTTTGCTCGCCGCTGCCGCGCTCACCGCTCCGCAGCAGGCTCTCGTTGCTCAGGCGCCCAATCAGGTGTCGATGTGTGTGACTACGGCGATCGGTACGTGTGGCACGTTCTGTGAACCGTTCGATTGCCAGCCGCACTACACCCTGGTTTCGAGCCATGAGGACATCGTGTTCGACGTCGCTGGTGCTCCGGACTCACCCTACGTCCTGTTCGTCGGCGTAGCCGTTCCCGGGTGTCTGACGATCCCCGGAGTGGCGGGTCAGATGGCGACCTGGACACCGGCGGCGACCGTTGCGATCAACATGCTGCCGGCGACCGGCTACCAGCCGAACCTGCCGTGTCAGCCTTGGACCAGTTCGTACACCGTGCATGTGCCGGCAGTGCCTCCGGGCGTCGACATTCGCTTCCAGGTGCTTGGTGTCAACACCGTGAACAACTCGCCCGAGTTGACGTTCTCGCGCCCGACGGAGGTGCGAACCCGGTGACGGCCGGTGTGGCCGCGCCCCCGACCCTGCCGTGGGCGCGTCCCCTCCGCACATCGGCCACCTACGGTGTGCTCCTTGCTGGTCCTACTACTGAAGAACCATGAGTGCTCCCCACATTCTGTTGACGACGGATCGTTCCGATGAGGCTCTGCGCGCGTTCGCGCCGGTCGCGAAGCTCGCGGCCGCCCTGCAGGCACGCGTCACGATCCTGAACGTCGTGCTCAATCAATCCGTTCTCGTCGCGCCCGCCTCGGCGGCCATGCCGCAGATGAATCTGGATCCCGAACAGGCGGCCGCGGAGGCGCAGAAGGATCTCGCGACGTTGCGCGAACGGTTGCCCGGTGTCGCGGACGTGACCGTTGAAGCGGTCGTCGGCGTCGATGTCGCGGACACGATCGTGGACCGCGCGAAGGCTGACGGCGCCGACTACATCTGCATGGCGACGCATGGCCACTCCGGCATCAAGCGGCTGCTGCTCGGCAGCGTGGCGGAGAAGGTCGTGCGCCACACGACCGTGCCGGTGCTGCTCTACCCGCCTGCCGAGTAGTGGCCGGCTACTTGATCGGGGCCGCGAGCGGGCCGAGGTCGATCGGTTCGACCGCGCGGCTCTTGATCAGGTGCGACAGGTCCTCTTCCTCCAGCCATTCGTAGACCAGGTCGATCGGCGTGCAGAGGCCCATGTGCGGCACGACGACCGGGTTGCCCTTGCCGTGTGTGTAGATCTTCGAGAACACGCCGATGAGCTGGTGGGTGTCCGCGAGGTAGATGCCGCCACCGCTGTTGCCGAAGTAGGTCGGGGCGTTGATCATCCAGTAGTTGCTGCCGTTGAGCTCGTTCTGCAGCGAGCTGATCTGGCCGCTGCTCGGCACCGGATCGTTGCCGAGCGGGCAACCGACGGCGGTGACGGGCTGCCAGACGCGGACGCGTTCGAACGTGTCCTTGCGTGAGATCACGTCGGCGACGAACGGCAGCTTCTTATCGGTGTAGATGCGAACGAGTGCGGCGTCGATCTTGGGCTTGCTCGCGACCATCTTGCCCTTCACGGTCAGGCGTTCGCCCGGCAGGTAGATGGTGACGTCGAACCCGGTCTTCGCGGCGCGCGGCGTATCGGCGAGGATGTTGCGCACGACGTGGTGACTCGTGAGCACGTAGCTCTCGGTGCGCTGCGTCTTCGGGTTCTTGTCGGAGAACACGAGCGTGCCCGAGCCGACGGTGTCGTCGCCGTTGAGCTGCACGGTCGGCAGCAGCATGGCCTTGGTCAGGCGCGACGGATCGCGGTGGATGCTGCTCGCGATCGTGGCGATCGCGTTCTCGGTCTCGTCGAAGCGCAGGGCTGCGTCGCGCTGCTTGGTGCGCACCTCGTTGATGTAGGCGTCGACGAGCGCCTTCGTGCGCTCGAAGTCGGTCGACAGCTGGCTGCGGAAGACCTCGACCTCGCTCTTGGCCATTTGCAGCTCGGACTCGAGCTTCTTGGCCCGGGACGAGCCGGCCGAGGCGTTCTCGAGCTGGACCTCGAGCCGGTGCATGCGGGCCTCGGTCTCGGCGAGGATCTGCTGGCGCACGTCGTCGATCTTGCTCGAGTCGCCGACGATCCGGGCGACGTCGTCGAGCTTCTGTTCGAGGCCCGAGACGTCCCGCTGTTGGGTCTCGAGCCGGGCGATCTGGTGATGGAACGAGACCATCAGAACCAGTGCTGCCAGGCCGCAGAACACTTCGACCAGTGTGCGCTTCATGTCTTTCCCTCTTCCCTGTTGCCGCTTCCCCGTTGCTCCCAATGGCTTCGGCGAGCCGGCAAAGCGCTCTGAAGGAAATCCGGTCGGTTCGTCGTACGTTGCGGCACCCGTCGGTGTCGTGGCGGTTTTCGCTACACTCGCCCGGCGATTTGCTGTCCGAACTGCTGCACACTGCTGCACTTGACCGGCAACTGTCGCGTTCTCGCGCATGGCCGGCCCAGCCGTCCTGCCCTACACTGCCACGCATCCGACCGGAGGTGTTTTGACGTTCTCGCCGATTCCTGAGCTGCTCGAAGAAATCAAGGCTGGCCGCCCGATCGTGCTGGTCGACGACCCTGACCGTGAGAACGAGGGCGACCTCTGTTTCGCCGCCGAGAAAGCGACGCCCGAACTCGTGGCGCTCATGGCGCGGGAGGCCTGCGGGCTGATCTGCGTCGCGCTGGACGGCGCCATCTGCGATCAGCTGCAGCTGCCGATGATGGTGGCGGAGAACCGGGCCCATCTCGGCACCGCGTTCACGGTCAGCGTCGAGGCGGCCGAGGGCGTCACGACGGGGATCTCGGCCAAGGACCGGGCGCGCACCATCCTCGAACTCGCCAGGCCCGATGCCACGCCGGCGGACCTCGTCAGTCCTGGCCATATCTTCCCGCTGCGCGCGCGGGATGGCGGCACCCTCGTGCGGGCCGGGCAGACGGAGGGCATGGTCGATCTGTGTCGTCTGGCTGGCCTGCGGCCGGCCGGCGTGATCTGCGAGATCACGAAAGAAGACGGCGAGATGGCCCGCGTGCCCGACCTCGAGAAGTTCTGCGAGCGGCACTCGGTCAAGATGGGCTGCATCGCGGACCTCGTCGAATATCGTCGGCGCCGCGAGCGCATCATCGAGCGTGTGACGGTTGCGAAGATGCCGACCGAGTTCGGCCACTTCGACTGCCACACCTACGTCAGCAAGGCCGACAACCGAACGCACATGGCGCTCGCGGTCGGGTTCGACAGCCCCGGCGAGGACGGGCGGTTTCCGCCGATCGACGACGCGGTGCTCGTGCGCGTGCACTCGGCGTGTCTGACCGGCGACGCGTTCGGGTCACTGCGCTGCGATTGCGGGCCCCAGCTGCGCGAAGCCATGCGGCGCGTGCAGGCGGAGGGCCGCGGCATCGTGCTCTACATCAGCCAGGAAGGTCGCGGCATCGGTCTCGCCAACAAGCTGCGCGCCTACACGCTCCAGGATCAGGGGATGGATACCGTCGAGGCCAATCTCCACCTGGGCTTCCGGGCGGACGAGCGCGAGTTCGGCACCGGCGCCCAGATCCTGCACGACCTCGGTTGTCGCCGGCTGCGGGTTCTGACCAACAACCCCAAGAAGCTCACGGGGCTGCAGGGCTACGGGCTCGAGATCGCCGAGCAGGTGGCGCTGGACATCGAGCCCAACCCCTACAACCAACGATACTTGGACACCAAGCGGGAGAAGATGGGGCATCTTTTCGATGCGCCGAAAACCTCGGAATCCACGCCCGAATCCACTCCGGGTGGGGACGCCTGATCCCGTTGGAGCGGGACTTCCGACCCGAGCAGCCGGCGGCCGCGCGATTCGCGACCTCGGCGGGAAGAAAGTCGGCGGTCGTCCTTCTCAGGTGCTGTGTACGCCTTGAAGCTCACCACCGAGACCTCTGATACCGACCTGATCGCGGCCGTCCTCGACGGCAGCGAGGCCGCGTTCGGCACGCTCGTGGATCGCTACAAGGACCGGCTGTTCCGGCTCCTGAGCCGCTACTGCCGGGATCAGGTCGAGTGCGAGGATCTGGCCCAGGACGTGTTCCTCAAGGTTTTCCGCAAGCTCGACACGTTCCAGGGCAGCTCGGCCTTCTTCACCTGGCTCTACCGCATCGCCGTCAACACGGCGACGGACCATCTGGCGCGGGCGAGCTCGCGGCGGTTGCGCCTGGTCGAGGACGTCGTGCTCGAGATCAACGAACGCGATCACGATCCGGACAACCCGGCCGTGCCCGCGATGGCGGCGGAGCTCGCGACCGTGACTCGTCGCATCCTCGACAAGCTGCCCGAGAAGTACCGCACGATCCTGATCCTGCGGGAGTACGAAGAACTCAGCTACAACGAGATCAGTGCGGTGCTCGAGTGCAATCTCGGGACCGTCGAGTCTCGCCTGTTCCGCGCCCGGCAGCGCTTCAAGGAAGCGCTCGAGCGCGACCATCCCGATCTGGTCCCCGCTCGGGGCTGAGCCGTGGATGAATCACAGAAAGGTTTGACGATGCAACTCTCCGACAACGATCAGCGGCTGCTGCAGAAGTATCGCGATGGCGAACTCGCGGGCAGCGAGGCCGAGGCGCTGAAGGCGCGGCTCAGCAACGAGCCGGGGCTCGCCGCCGGTCTCGCGGAGCTCGACGAGCTCGCGCGCGGGTTCGTGAGTGGGCGCGAGGCGACATTCGCGGCGCCGGCCGGTTTCACCGCCGGGCTGCTGGCCGAGGTGCGTCAGCTGCCTGACCGCATTCAGATGGCCGAAGCCGAGGTCGCAGGCTCCGCGCTGGTGATGTGCCGGCGCCTGCTGCTCGCAGCCGCGGTGTTGTTCGGGCTGGGGCTGTGCTGGCACGCCGGCCTGTTCGACAACGGCCGCAACGAGACGCTCGAGGCGGATCCGGCCGAAGTCCAGCGCGAGATGGAGCGCCTCGACGAGCTCGTGCGCTCGCGGAAGCGCTGAGCGCCGGCGGCCAGGAGGGTCAGCCAGAAACCATCCGCGATGAACTACCCGCCATGAAGCGCCTGTCGCTGTGGATCGTCGGGGCCGTCTGCGGCGGCTTCGCCGCGGGCGTCAACATCGGGCTCGTGGCGCCCGGGTGGCTCGAGCCCGAGGCGGCGAGCGCCCTCGATCAGGATGCGATGTTCATTCGCCAGATGGAGGCCGATTACGGCCTCGACGCGGAGCAGGTGCGGAGCCTGCGCCTCGTGATGCAGAATCGGCGCGAAGCCGAGCTGCAGGTCTTCACCCGGGCCGAGTTCTCGATGCTGCCGCTGCCGATCCAGCGCGAGTTGTTGGGGATTCGGGAGCAGGAAAAACAGCGGATCCTCGTCATTCTGGACGAGGAGCAGCGTGAGCGCTACGAACGCGTGACTTCAGTCAAGTAAGAGAACAAACGGATGGCCAGGATAATCGGAGTCGACCCGGGCGACACGCTCGTCAAGATCGTCGAGCTCGACGGCAGCTACCGCAAGCCGCGACTCGTGCGCGTGCACAGCGAGGCGGCGACGCCGGCGGCGCCGCGGGCGGTGACCGTTGCCGCGGCGACGCGGAACGCGATCGATGACGGCATGAAGGGCGAGGTGCGCCTCGGTCACCCTTGCCGCGAAGCCGTTCTGCGGACGCTGGATCTGCCGTTCAAGGGCAAGGATGCGCTGCGCAAGGTCGTCAAGGCCGAGGTCGAGGGCGAGATCCACGGCTACTCGGTCGACGACATGGTCGTCGACTTCCACGAGATCGGCGGCGGGCTCGACGACAGCACGCGCGTGCTCGTCGCGGCCGTGCCGAAAGAGGGGCTGCGTTCGCAGCTGGGTGCGCTCGAGGCCGCGGCGGTCGAGCCGGAGAGTGTCGACCTCGACACGATGGCGCTGTGGCGGGCGGCGGACTGCGTCGGTGCTTTCGAACCCGACGAGGATGACGACGGCAATCCCGAACCATCCGCGCTGACCGCGGTGCTCGAGGTCGGTTCGCGCAGTGTCAAGGTGCTGCTCGTCGACGGTGACCAGCTCGTCGACATGCGCGTGCTGCGCCTCGGCGGTGCGAGCGTCACCGAAGAGATCGCCAAGCGTCACACGTTGCCGGGCGACCTCGCGGCCGAAGCCGTGCAGGTCTGCAGTGAATCGGGCACGGACTGTGAGTTCGAGGTCGCGAGTGAGTTGCCTGCGAATCCGGGCGCGAGCGACGACGACGGCGATGCCCCGCTCGACGAGCCGGTCGACGTCGAGATGCGCTCGGTCACGGTCACGGCTGCGGAGGTCGAGTCCGTGCGCTCCGGGTTCTTGCGACGGCTCGCGCGTGAGCTCTTCCGCTACCTGGCCGCGACCGGCAAGAGCAACATGCGGGCAGTCTGGGTGACCGGCGGCAGCTGCCGTCTGGCCGGCGTGCAGCAGGTTCTGACGGAGGTATTCGGTGTCGAGCCGCGCGAACTCAACGTGCTCGACCACGTCCAGCACGACCTCGACGAGGACGACGTGCAGGATCTCGGGCATCGGCTCGCGGTGGCGGTCGGGCTGGCGCTCGGCCCGCTCGGCGGTCCGGAGGGATTCGACATGCGTCAGGAGGACCTCGCGTTCACGCGTGGCTTCGAGCGCATCAAGTTCCCGCTCACGATCATGCTGATGGTCGGACTGCTCGCGCTGTTCGTCTTCGGTAACCACCAGCAGGCCAAGCTCAACCACCTGCACCTCGAGATCGGCAAGACGCACGTCGACGAGCGCGGCAAGATCGGGTTCTTCGGCATGGTCAACTCGGCTCTGCGCGGCAACTGGTGGAAGGACCAGCGCAACTTCGCCTACGAGCGTTCGAAGGGGAAGATGTACAAGTGGAAGGACCTCGAGGACGAGCTCGTCAGCAAGCCGGTGCACGAGCGGCTGAAGATCATGCACGCGCGGCTCAAGGGCGTTGCTGACTACAAGCAGAAGCGCTCGGGCATCTACGAAGAGGTGTCGCTCGAATCGGGCGCCGCGGTGCTCGTGCGGTTCGCCGAGATCATGCAGCGCGTGGAGAGCGAGCTGCAGCGGCCCCTCGTGACCAAGATCTCGCTCAACATGAAGGGGGAGCGCCGCTCGCTGACCTTCCATCTCGCGCTGCGCGGGGCCGGCTTCCGTGGCCGGTCCGAGGCGCTTCGCACCGAGCTGCTCGCCGAGTTCAAACGCGAGGATTCGCCGTTCCTCGAGCCTCAGAACACCCGCCGCGTCTGGTTCGCGGAGAAACTCTTCATCGATCAGGCCGAGACCAAGGTCGAAGGCTCCTACTTCGTCGTGACACTGGACATCAAGCCGACATTCGCGCCGTTCGGCGAGGGTGCCAGCGGGGGGCGCAAGAAATGAAACTCAGCCAGCTGGACCTCTACACCGGCCTCATCCTGCTCTGTGTGATCCTCCTGCCGGTCTGCGGTTGGTGGTGCTACCAGACCAATGAGGAGATCAAGCAGTGCGAGAAGGCGCGCCGCGACGCGACGCGCAGCAACGGTTTGCTCGAGAAGATCGGTGCGCTGCAGAAGAAGGTCGAGGTCGTCAACAACAGCAACGCCACGCTGACCCGGACCCCGCGGCAGTTCTTCGAGACGCAGATCCTCGTGGCGGCCGCCAACGGCGGTCTCAGCGCCAACGACTTCGGTCTCGTCGGCCCGAAGGAAGAGCCGTTGACGATTCCCGGCAGTCGCCAGAAGGCGGTCGACCACGTGATGGCCGTCGACTGGAAGCGCAAGGATCTGCCGCTCAAGCTCGAACTGATCCAGGCGCTGCTCTGGAACTGCGAGTCGGGCGCCGGCATGGATCCAACGAAGCAGATGCAGTCCGTGTGGCGCCTGCGCACACTCGACATCACCAACATCTCCGACGGCAAGTCGCGCACGTTTGCGTCGTTCAAGACGCCGCCACCCGAGCTCGAGGATCGGTGGAGCATCACCAAGATGGAGTTCGCGCGCCGCGAACCGCGCAAGAACTGACATGCGTCGGTCGCTGCGATCGCGCGCGGCTGCCGCCGCGCTGGTTCTGCCCCTGATCGCGCCGATGGCCGGCGGCTGCGCGCCGCTCGTGCGGTACACCGGCGAACTCGTCGATTCCGAGTCCGGCCGCACGTGGTTCACGCGCGCACCGGCCGGCATCGGCGGCACGCTCGGCTTCCTCGTCGGCCTCCCCGTCGATGTCGTTGCGATGCCGGTCTCGTGGGCCGTCTACCGCAGCCAGCCGAAGGAGACGCGCGATGTCATGTCCGTGTTCCTGTTCCCCTCCTTCGTGCTCTGGAAGGTCGGCACGCTCGTGGGCTCCCCGTTCGATGCCGTCGAATGGGTCGTCTGGCGTTCCTGGAACGAGCAGCCCATGACCCCCGCGCAGCGTGAGGCGATCGAGCGCGAGTGGGACGAGAAGGAATACAGCGAGTATCCCGTCAAGCCGATCTACCCGGCGACCGGTGGTACCGGCGAGCGCGTGCCGCCACCCGACGGGTCGCGCTGACGACGTCCGAGACCGCCGGCTTCGCGGCTGCTACGCTGCGCGGGTGAACCCGGGCCCGGCAACCACATCGCGAGACCGCCGCCGATGAGTGAGTCGGCGTTGAAGCTGCGGCGGCTCGTCGAGCACGTGCTCGGTAAAGGGCGCGAACTGCCGCTCGCGATGTTGCTCGAGCAGCTCGTGGCGGTGCGCGACCTGCGGCGGGTGGCACGCAAGTTCGATGTGTCGCCGAAGGGCTTTCGCGTCGACAAGGCACCCGCGAAAGTGCTCGCGGCGCAGCTCGCCGAATTGTCCGACTCGCAGCAGCTCGACGAGGTGCTCGGGTTGTTGCGGCCGGCTACCGACGCCAGCGAGAGCAAGAGCGACGTCGGTGTCGACGCGGTGGCCGAGGCCAGGAAGGAGGCCGAAGAGCTGCTGCGTCTGCGCGAGAGCGAGTTGGCGCGGTTGCGTGACGAGCTCGACCGGGCGCGCGACGTGAGTCAGCGGGCGGGCGAACGTGAGACCCTGCTCCTGCGCAAGCTGGAGCGGCTCGAACTCGAACTCGTGGCCGAACGGCGCGACCGCGAAGCCGCCGCGAGAGCGCAGGAGCGGCCCGTAGTCGACCAGAGCCAGCAGGTCCGGGCACTCGAACGCCGGGTGCGGGAGCTGGAGGACGAACGCGACGGCTTCGTGGCCGCGGACGAGGCGCTGCGGCGGCAGCTGGCGTGGAATCGTTCGCAGCTGCGCGAGGTCGAGGCCGAGGTCAAGGAGCTCGAAGGGCTCATCCCGAAGAGTCGGCGGCGCAAGCAGAAGCCGCTGCCGCCCGCGCCGCCACCCGAGGAGTCGCGGCGCGTGCTCGTGCCGTACTTCCTGCCGTCGTTCTACAAGTCGCTCGATGGCAAGGATCGTCGCGCGGTGGAGCGCGCCGTGCAGGCGATCCTGCTGTTTTGTACCGAGGGTCACTCGTACCCCGGGCTCGAGGTCAAACAGCTCGGCGGCCAGGACACCTGGAGCTTGCGCGCGTCGCTCGATCTGCGGGTCTACTTCCGGCCGCTGCCCGACGGCGACGTCGAAGTACTCGAACTGGCCGACCGCGAGGACCAGCGCACGACCCTGCGCCGGCTCAAGGAGAAGTAGTGCGCGGCGGGGCCCCGCGTGCGCCGGTCGCGCTGACGCCGGAGTCGCCGGCGCGTTTTCCGGATCCGCGGCTCTACGACGGGCAGGGGCTCGTCGCGGTCGGAGGTGATCTCAGCCAGGCGCGCCTGCTCGCGGCCTACCGCAGGGGCATTTTTCCGTGGTATGACATCGGCTACCCCCCGATGTGGTGGAGTCCGGACCCGCGGGCGATCCTCGAGCCGCGTGAGCTCCACGTCGGCCGGAGTCTGCGGCGGGTGCTCGAACGCGGCGGGTTCGAGCTGGCCTGGAACACCTGTTTCGAGCGGGTCATGGGCGAATGCGGCCGTGGTCGCGACGAGGGCACCTGGATCATGCCGGAGATGGTCCAGGCCTACGCCCGGCTGCACCGCGCCGGCCATGCCCACAGTCTCGAGGTCTTCGAGGCGGGGGAGCTGGTCGGAGGGATCTATGGGGTGCAGCTCGGGGCCGCCTTCGCCGCCGAATCCAAGTTCCACCGCCGCACGGACATGTCGAAGGTCGCGCTGGTGGCCCTCGTGCGGTCGCTGGCGGCGGCGGGGATCGAGCTCCTCGACGTGCAGTTCGTCACGGACCACCTCGCGCGGCTGGGGGCGCGGGAGATCCCGCGGCGGGAGTATCTGGCGCGACTCGCGGTCGCCGCGGCCAAGACCGTGGATCTCGGGGGCCTGGTCCCCACGGTCACGCCGCCGCGCGTCTGACGGCGGTCACGGGGCCGGATCGGGTTTGTGGCCGCGATAGTGGCCGGGTTTGTAGGAAGTGCCCGGCTGACACCGCGTCCATAGCTCGGCTCTGTGCTACGTTGCGCGACCCCGGGAGACCCCCCTCCACCGAACCGAACGCGATGAAACTGCGACTCGCTCTGCCAGGCCTGGTTCTTCTCAGCTTCACGACGCCCCTCGTGGCGCAGACCCCGATGGAGATCGAGATGATGCGCGCGGCTGCGGCGGCGGGCATGCCCCCAGGGGCCGTGATCCAGTCCGGCGACGGCCCGGCCAGCGCTGCCTCCGGTGGCGACAGCGAAGCCGACAAGGCGGCCAAGGCGATGCTCGCGAAGTGGAAGAAGCTCGTCTTCGACCGTCGCCCCTCGTCGGTGCTCGCGGCCTGGGCCGCGCCTGAGCTGAAGCCCTACGATCCCGCCGAAGAGAAGAAGAAGATCGACGACGACCTGCGCGAGATGGTCCTCGAGCAATTCGGGGTCGATCCGACCAAGGTCGAGGCGCCGAAGGCCGAGACCAAGAAGCCGACCGATACGGCAGCGAAGGCTGCGGCGCAGCAACTCGAGGCGAAGACGCTCCAGCGCGAGCTCGAGATGTTCCAGCGCGATGTCACGTTGTCACGTTGGGACAAGGTCGCCGAGTTCTTCGGCGCGCTGCCCGAGAAGGAGCAGAAGGGCGCGTACGAGCACTTCCTCAAGCAGTTGCTCAAGCACCCGCGGACAGCAGCGGATCGCCGCGTGCCCTCGAATCTGCAGGAGAAGAACCGGTTCTCGTTCGGTGAAACACTGATCCTCGCCGGCATGGCGCCGGGTGGGTTCGACAAGAAGCAGGTCAAGCTGCTCGCGCCGCTCGTGCGACGGGCGCTCGACGACGGCAACGTCGTCGAAGAACTCATTCGGCTGCTCGGCGAAGAGATCGTGTTGCCCGAGGAGGAGCAACGGCTCGATCGTCGCGAGGCCGCGATGCTGCTGTCGGCGCTCAAACAGGAGCGGGAGCTCGGCGCGTTCCTGCCCTCGCCCGAAGAGGCCGAGGAGAAGAACGATCGCGAGGCCCTCAATCTGCTCGCGCGCCACAACCTCGCGATGTTCGCGAAGGAGAAGCGCAATCAGTTTCTCGAAGCGGCATGGCGGGTGACGCAGGCGGTGCTCAAGAAGGGCGAGGTCGAGAAGGAGGAGAAAGAGGAGGCGCTGCTGCGAGCCGTCGACCTCGCGCCGCGGGTGAGCGAAGAGCTCGGCCCGAAGTGGCTCGCGCAGAGCTTCACGGAGCAGCCTGTGCGCGGCATGGAGATCATCGCGACGATCGGCGGCGAAGCCGCGAAGGGCTTTCAGAAGCACGCGAAGAACATCGACTACCGCAGCAAGGTCCTCAAGCTGCAGAAGGTCGCCGTCGATGCGCTCCTCGAATCGGCGCCGCAGCTCGCGGAGGAATGGCGGCCGACGCTCGCGCTGCTCGCTGCCGGTTGGATCGTCGAGGCGTCGTACACCAACCAATACAGCAAGACGTCGCGCTACGGCCCGATGATGCAGCGCGACTCGTTCGGCAACATCTTCTGGTCGTCGCAGCGCATGGGGGGCGGCGGTCAGGTGTCCGCGGTCGAGCCGGCCGACATGATCGAGGCGCAGCCGGGCGGGGCGTGGGTCACGATGCTCAACGACGAGCTGCGGCCGCATTTCCAGGCCGTGTCCGCGCAGCTGTTCCTCAAGGTGCAGGAGGACGAGAAGGCGTTCCCGTTCATCGAGCAGCTGGCCGAGGTCAACCCGCGCAAGGCCAAGGATCTCGCCGACGAGTTCCTGCGTGTCTGGATGCGCAACAACAACCCCAACGTCAACAACAACCGCACCAACCCGTACATGTTCATCTACGGGTTCGACCGGCGCGCCGGCGGCATTCCGCTCACGCGCAGCAAGCAGGAGCGCAACCTCGAGGCACTGTCGCGCTGGGTCGCGCGGTTGCGCAAGCTGCCGATCGGCGGCGTGGATCAGAAGCTGCTGAGTCAGGCCTTCGTCGCCGCCCACAGCACGGCCGAGGTCTACCAGCTCGAGACGATCGAGAACGTGTTCGGCGACGTGGGTGATCTCGAGCCCGTGTTGCTCGGTGAGCTGCTGTCGAAGATGCGCGCCAACCTCGCGACCGTGTGGCGTCGCCCCGACGTTCAGGAGGAGAAGAAGACCCGGCGCCGCGAGAAGGAGATGATGGCCGAAGTCATGAAGGGCTACGCCACAGCGCTCAACGTCGCACGTGACGTCATGACCAGGCAGGGCGATCACTGGGCGCTGCTGTCGCTCACGGGTGCGATCCTTCACGACCAGAACAATTTCGCCAAGGAGCAGAAGCGCGACAGCAACTTCTCCGAGGCGCGCAAGGGTGCGTTCGCGCTCTTCCAGTCCGCCGCGGAGGATTACGTCGAGCGGGCGCCGGATCTACGGCTGGACGAAGAGACGATCTCCGCGTTCGACACCTGGTTCTATGCCGCGCTGGGCGCCTGCGATCTCGGCGTCGTCGACGAAGAGACGGTCGTGGCGAAGAGCCAGCTGCCGCTCATCAAGCAGGCGCTCGCGAGTTTGCCGAAGGGCAGTCGCGAGCGGCACGAGTCGATGTTCGCGAACGCGCTGTTCACGCGCATGTCGTCGGTGCGGCCGCAGATCAAGTTCCGCTATCTCGAGGCCGGCTTCGAGATCGTTGGCGACCATCCGCAGGCTGCCGAGGCGCGCAAGGTCTGGGACTACTACGCCGACCTCACGCACGAGCTCAGGCTCGAGGTCGTCGTCGACGGGCCCACCGAGGTCGCGACCGGCGAGTTCGGCGTGCGCGTCGACATCGTCCACACGGATGCGATCGAGCGCGAGAGCGGCGGCTTCGCGAAGTACGCGCAGAACCAGAACAACATGAGCTACGCCTACAACTATGGGCGGCCGCTCGAGAACTACCGCGATCGCTTCGACGAGGCGGTGCGCACCGCGCTCAGCGAGCACTTCGAGGTGCTGTCCGTGACGTGGAACGGCGAGCAGATGGAGAGCGAGTCGACCGATCAGGTCGGCTGGCGGCGGACGCCGTACGCCTATTTGCTGCTGCAGGCGCGCGGGGAAGAGGTCGATCGCATTCCAGCGATCCAGATGGACTTCGACTTCCTCGACACGTCGGGCTACGCGATCCTGCCGATCGGCTCGGCGCCCGTCGCGATCGATGCATCGACTGCGGCCACCACGCCGCGGCCCTACCAGAACCTCAAGGTGACGCAGCTGCTCGACGAGCGGCGCGTCGACGAAGGCAAGCTGACGCTCGAGATCAAGGCCAAGGCCGAGGGTCTCGTGCCGGATCTCGACGACTTCCTCGCGATGGAACTGCCGGGTTACAGGATCGACAAGTCCGACGACCAGGGAGCGACGATTTCGAAGTTCGCCGATGACCAGCTCTTCGTCGAGACCGAGCGCGTCTGGCTGCTGTCGCTCGTGCCGGAAGAGGGCGACGACTTCGGGGAGGAGTTCGTCTTTGCCCGGCCGACGGCCGAAGACGTCGAGGCGGTCTACCAGCGCTACGCCGATGCGGACCTGCAGACCGTGGACCCGCGGATCGCGCTCGCGCAGCCCGGGCCCGAGGACGTGCCCGTCTGGTTCTGGGTGCTCATCGCGGTGGCGCTGGTGCTGTTCAGCATCTGGTTCTTCGCCGTGCAGCCGGGCGGTGGTGGTGCAACGACGGCCGACGGCGGCGTCCAGTTGCCGGGCACGATCTCGGCGTTCTCGGTGCTCGGTTTACTGCGGCAGCTCGAGACCGGTGCGCCGCTCACGGCGCCTGAGCGCGAAGAGCTCACCGCCACGATCACCCGGATCGAGGCGGTCCACTTCGCGCGGTCCCAGGACCCCGACCTCGATCTCGAAGCCGTCGCCCGCGATTGGCTCGGCCGCGCGAATCGCCGCGCCTGACCCTTCCTTTCTCGTTCGCTCGCTGATCCCCAATGACTGCCCAAGATGCCCCCGCCACGGCTCGGTTTACCGAGACCCGTGAGTTCCTCGCTCAGATTCGTAACCGAGTCAACAAGACGGTCGTCGGCCAGGAAGTGGTCATCGAGCGCGCGCTGATCGCGATGCTGACCTCGGGTCACCTGCTGCTGCAGGGCGTTCCCGGTCTCGCGAAGACGCTGCTCGTCGCGGCGGTCAGCAAGGCGATCGATCTGCAGTTCTCGCGCATTCAGTTCACGATCGACCTGTTGCCGTCCGACATCCTCGGTTCGGAGATCCTCGATCAGAAGACCAACGAGTTCCGCACCCACAAGGGGCCGATCTTCACCAACCTGTTGCTCGCCGACGAGATCAACCGCGCGGCGCCGAAGGTGCAGAGCGCGCTGCTCGAGGCGATGCAGGAGCGTCGGGTCACGATTGGCAACGAGAACTATGCGTTGCCGGCACCGTTCCTCGTGATCGCGACGCAGAACCCGGTCGAGCAGGCCGGCACGTTCGAGCTGCCCGAGGCGCAGCTTGACCGCTTCATGCTGCTGCACCGGCTCGAGTATCTCGAGCCGGAGGACGAGAAGGAAGTTCTGCGCCGCAACATGAAGCTCGGAGTCCGCCGCGAGGGCAAGGGCGCGGTCGCGCGTACCGAGTTCGATGCGATCGAGGACACGATGAGGGGTAGTACCGAGAAGCTCGTGCAGGCGATGGAGGATGTGCAGGAAGTGCACGTCAGTGAGGCGTTCCTCGAGCACACGATCGAGATCGTCAACCGCACGCGCAACCACCCGAAGCTCGAACTCGGCTGCAGTCCGCGCGCGGGCATCTCGCTCGTCAAGGCGTCGCGCGCCCGCGCGCTGATCCACGGCCGCGACTACGTGCTGCCTGAGGATCTGTTCGCGCTCGCGGAGGACGTCGTGCTGCACCGCATTCGTCTGACCTACGAGGCGATCGCCGAGGGCTTCACGGGCCCGCAGGTCCTGCAGGAGATCCTCTCCGAGACCGCGCAATGA
The DNA here is from genome assembly GCA_024743115.1 of bacterium. Taxonomy (GTDB): domain Bacteria; phylum Planctomycetota; class UBA1135; order UBA1135; family UBA2386; genus JAGQRA01. The sequence goes on from JANSXC010000004.1 coordinate 195,251, forward strand.
GTGTGGCCGGCCATTCCAGGTCCGGCCGTGCTGGTGCGGCAGGACGACTGGGTTCCCTCGACCCGCTGCCCGCGAAGAAGTTCGTCATCGGGGTGCAGAAGCTGGCCGACGATCTGACCTACGGTCTCGATGGTTCGCGCTACTGCGGCTCGGGCATCGACTACGTGCAGTCGCGGCCCTACCAGGAAGGCGACTCGGTCAAGGCCATCGACTGGCGCGTCACGGCGCGGTCGGGCAAGCATCACGTCAAGGAGTACGAGGCACAGCGGCGTTACCCGGCGTGGTTCGTCATCGATACGTCCGCGTCGATGACCGTCTCGTCGACCCGCATCAGCAAGTACGAACTCGCGCTGCGCACGGCCGGTGGCCTCGCGCTCGCGTGTCTCGACCGCATGAGCCCGGTCGGGGTGCTCGGGGCCGGTGCGAGCGACCTGCGCATCGAACCGAGCCTCGCGAAGGACCTCGTGCTGCAGTGGCTGCTGCGGTTGCGCGACTACCGGCTCGACGAGCCGACGCGCATCGTTCGCCGGCTTGCGGAGCTGCGGCCGACGCTGAAGGCCCGCTCGCTGATCTTCGTCTGCAGCGATCTGCACGAGCCCGAAGCGGTGCACTCGATCGCGATGCTCGCGCAGCAGCACGAGGTCGCGGTGCTGCAGTTTCAGGACCCGGCCGAGGTGACGCTGCGCGGCGCCGGTTTCCTGCGCGCGCAGGAGGCGGAGACGGGTCGCGGTTTCGTGACTCACGGTGGTCGCCAGGTGATGGATCAGGAACGCATCGCGGGCGAACTGCGTCGGGGTGGCGTCGGCCACCTGTTGATCCGCACGGACCAGCCGTTTCTGCCCAAGCTGCGCCTCTTCCTGCGGTCGCGCGGCATGTCTCGGGGGGCGCGATGAGTTCCACTCGCAGCACGGGGCCCAGCATGTGGGGACGGATGCCGAGTTGTCTGGTGCGCCTGTTCGGGGCCGCACTCTTCGTTGTCGCGACCGCCGTCGCGCAGGTTCAGAACGATCGCGAATCGACGGTCGGGATGCGCGCGCGCATTCACGAGCTCGTCTTGCCGGGATCCGAGGTGACGGTCAAACCGACGGGTCACGACACGCCCGTCGTCGTCCGCATCACGGCGAAGCGACCGCACGGTGACGCGTTCCGCTACGATCTCGAATGGGTGGCGCTCGAAGTGGGCTCGCACGACTTGCGGGATTACCTCGCGCGCAAGGACGGTTCGCCGCTCGAGGGGTTGCCAGAGCTGACGGTGGAGGTCGCCGCCGTGCGGCCGGCGGATCAGACCGAGCCCGTCGATCCCACGCCGATCCGCCCGGAGAACACCGGCGGCTACACCGTGCAGCTCGTAGTCGCGACGGTGATCTGGATCATCGGTTTGCTCGCGATCCTGTTCGTCGGCCGCAAGCGCAAGGCGGTAGCCCGCGCCACGGAAGCACCGCCGACGCTCGCGGATCGGCTGCAGCCGTTCGTTGCCGCGGCCGCCGACGGTAGCGCGACCGATGCCGAGAAAGCCGAGCTCGAGCGGCTGCTCGTCGCGTTCTGGCGCGAGAGGCTCGAACTCGAAGGCCTCAAGGCGGACCGGGCGATTGCGAAGATCCGCGAGCACGACGAGGCGGGGCAGCTCGTGCGTCAGCTCGAGGCGTGGTTGCACATGCCCGAGCCGCCGCAGGCCGTCGACGTCGAGGGGCTGCTGGCGCCGTATCGCAGCGTCTCGGCCGCGGAGTTCGATGAGTCGCGTGTCGGCGTCGCCGCCGGAGCGGCTACCGGAGTGGGCGGGAGGCGGGCCTGATGTTCGCGCGCCCCTGGCTGCTGTTGCTGCTGCTGTTGCCGCTCTTGCATCTCGTCTGGGTCTGGCGGCGTCGCGGCCGGCGCGTCGCGTTGCCGTTCGATCAGGGACTCGGCGGCAGCGGTTGGCCGCTGCGTGCGGTGCTCGGCTTTGGTGAATCGCTGCCGGCGCTGTTGCTCGCGGTCGCGGTGCTCGTACTCGCGCTGCCGCAGGAACTCGCGGCGCCGAAGCAGAAGCGGGCGTTGACCAACATCCAGTTCTGCGTCGACATCTCGGGTTCGATGACGGCCCAGTTCGGCAAAGGCACGCGCTACGACGCCTCGATGCGCGCGATCAACGAGTTCCTCGACTACCGGTCGGGGGATGCGTTCGGACTCACGTTCTTCGGCAACAGCTACCTGCACTGGGTGCCGCTCACGAGCGACCCGTCGGCGTTCCGCTGTTCGATTCCATTCATGCGGCCGGAGAACAGAATTCCTGGCTTCGGCGGCACCGAGATTGGCAAGGCCGTGATGGCGTGTCGCGAAGAGCTCATCAACCGCAGTGAGGGCGATCGCATGATCATCCTCGTGACCGACGGCTGGAGCTCTGACCTCGGCGGCGGCAACGACATGGAGATCGCGAAGAAGCTACGCCGCGACGACATCACGTTGTTTGCGATCAACATTCAGGACATGGATGCGCGCGGCGAGATCGTCAACCTGGCGCGCGCATCGGGCGGTGAGGTGTTCAATCCCGGCGACACGAAGGCGCTCGAGGGCGTGTTCAAGAGCATCGACGAGATGTCGAAGGCGGAGTTGGAGCAGACGACCGCAGAACTCGTCGACTGGTTCTGGCCGTTCGCGCTCGCGGGGCTCTGCGTGCTCGGGGTCTTGGGGCTCATGCAGCTCGGACTGAGGTACACGCCATGGTGATGCCGCTCGCGCTCGCTGGGGTCGCGGCGCTACTCGTCCTGATTGGCGAGGTGCTGCAGTGGAACCGCATGCATCGGCATGCCAACCTCCTGTTCGGCTTCGGCGGCCGGCCGCGCGGCTGGGTGCGGCTCGTGCCGCTCCTGCGCACGCTATTGGCCGGTGGCCTCGCGTGGTCGCTCACGACGCTCATGCTCGTCGAGCCCGTCGTGCACCAGTCGGACGAGATCCCGGAGGAGGAGTGGCGCCATCTGGTGCTCGTGCTCGATGTGTCGCCGAGCATGATGCTGCGCGACGCGGGGCCGGCCGGGAAGCAGAGCCGGCGTGAGCGCGCGAAGGAACTGGTCGATTCGCTGTTCGAACGCGTACCGATCGGCAAGTTCAAGATCTCGGTCGTCGCGACCTTCAACGGTGCCAAGCCCGTGGTCCAGGACACCAAGGACATCGAACTCGTGCGCCACATCATGGGGGCGCTCGAGATGCGTTATGCGTTCAAGAAGGGCAAGACCCGCCTGTTCGACGGCATTGCGGAGGCCGTGAAGCTCGGCCGGCACTGGCGCGCCAAGAGCGCGTTGCTCGTGATTGTCACGGATGGTGACACGGTGCCTGCGACGGGCATGCCCGAGCTGCCGCCGTCGTTCGGGGGCTCGCTCGTGATCGGCGTTGGCGATCACATCCACGGCAAATTCATCGCGGGGCACCAGTCGCGGCAGGACACCAGCACGCTTCGCCAGGTCGCGATTCGCATGGGCGGCGAGTTCCACAACGGCAACCGCCGCCATGTTCCGAGCGACGTGCTCGCGGCCGCCGCCGCGGACTCGCGCAAGCCGCTCATCGAACGGCTGACGCTGCGTGAGTACGCGATGATCGTCCTGGTCGTCTGCAGCGTGTTGCTCGCGCTGTTGCCGCTGCTGCTGCACTACTTCGGTTCGGGTTACCGCGCGGGTGTGCCGGTCGCGGTGCGAGGTGTGGAAACCGCAGCGCTCTCGGCGACTTCCTGAGTCGCGTCTGCGGAGCCTATTGAATCGTAACGCTCAGCGCGTTCGACAAGTCGAAGCCGTAGGCCGTGCACCGTGGCTGCGGCGTTAGCGTGATCCATTGCTCGTGGAGCCGCAGTCCGACGAACGCCGGGCCAGGTGGGATGGACATGGCGTAGAACGCATCGCCGCTGGCGCTTGTCGCCCCCCGGAAGATCGTTACTCCCGAGGCCGGATCGGGGATCAACTGGCACGGGCCGCACGATTGGGGTCGGGTGCTCAGCCCGATCACCAGGAACGTTGGAGCGCTGGGGGCCGCGCCGAGCAAGCGTTGGGTGTAGTTGGCGTTGCCGGCGACCGAGCACGTCGATACCGCGGTGCCGCCGGCGCCGCAGCCGCGGCCGGCGTCGCGGACGATTCCGACCCGGGGGGCGAACATTCGTGCGCGGACACCGAGCGGAGAACCGAGCAGAGAGCTACCCCAAACGATCATTGCCGACGTGTTCGGAGCGCCGCCCGTGCTGGCGATGCGAACGTCGCTCTGTCTTCCCAGAGGCGAGTTCTGAATCGTGAAGCTGCCCTCGCAGGTCGTGCAATCGATGGGGTCGATCGAGACGAGCTCGGCTGACGAGCCGATTGCGGGAAACAGGCTGCGTTCGTAGCTGACGAGGTACGATTCGCCGAGGTCGGCCACCGCGGGGGTTTGTTCGTCGACCGACGTGGTGGCAATCGGCACTGCGCTCTGGACGGACAAAGAACCCTGACTCAGAGGCAGCTCGACGCGCTGGCAGTAAACATCGGTGTCGCCGGCGGCGTTGAGCCGGTCGTACGCGACGACCCAGTGCTCGCCGTCGCCATCCAGAGCAATGTTGCGGGGGCCGAAGGCCGATGCCAGCGGCGAGACAATCGTGAATGGCGAGCTGACTGGCGTCACGTTGCGCGTGATCACGAGGCCGCGCAGGTTGGAGAACGTATTGAATGGCCCGGACCGCTCGCCCCACGTAACGAGGTAACGCCCCGGGCCGCCGCCGGTCCGGGCGATAGCCGGCCCGGCGCTGATCGAAGAACCGGAACCGGCAATCGAAACGACGGGGCCGAACGGAATCGGCGTTGCCGGTGGCGTTGAGGCCGGGACATTGACCTGGGTGGCGCGAATGAGTCCGAGTGAGGCGTTCCGCCACGTAAGCACGACGTCGTCGTCCACCAGCACCGCTTCGCCGCCGACGTCGGGCATCTGCTGGTCGCTGCCGCTGGCCACGACAACTCCAACGGACGCTGCGAAGTTGGCTGCGCTGATCGACGCGCAGTGGATTGCGCGGGTTGAGCCACTGCCGCTATCCCACGTCGCGACGAACGTGTCGCGCGAGTTCACGTTAGCGACGCGAATGCGCGTGCCCCCGAAGTAGGTGACGAGTTGCGGGATCGGCATCAGCGGTAGGGCCGCGGTTGCATAGCTACCATCGGTTCGGATGAATCGATAGTACGGACGCCATGCGCTACCGCTGGTCAGCTTCTGGCGCCAAACCGCGACGTACACCAGGTTGGTGGCATCGAATGCAACGTCTGGCAGCTCGGCGTTGGGGGGCGACACCGACAGCGTAGAGCCGATCAGCGGATCGACGATGAGCGGCCAATGAGCCCGATCGACGAAGTCGGCTGGCAGGATGAGTTCGAGTCCCTCTCCGGTTTGGCGCAGGGTTCCGGTAGCGCGGTTGTCGTTTGCGTCGATACCGGTGACGGCGCCGATATGGACCCCGACCTGGCCCGGCGCCGAGAGGGTCAGCTCACGTACCGGCTGGTCGAAGTGATCCGGAACGAGATCGGTAACGAGCTTGCCGCGCACGACCAGATCGCCGTTACCAGGCGGGCATTCGTCAATGACGAAGCTCTGTTCGACGCCCGTTTCGCGAACCTCGTAGCGTTCTTGCAGGCCTGGCCGATCGTAGATGACGCTTTGGCCGTCGACCCGAGGTGTGACCCGCCCGAGCGGGGTCGTGCGGCGGCGCCCGCGGCGTTCGACCGACATCAACTCGAAGCGAAGGCCGGGAGCCTCGTGCGCCGGCGTCGGTAGCGCGTGGAAAGCGAATCCAGCCGTGGAGAACGTTGCATGGTAACTTCTGCCGGTCGCTGTATGCGCGGCCTCGTCGACCTGGATTCGGGGGGCTTGCGCCGTCGTGATGGTCGCAAGCAGAAGCACGCAAAGACAGGGGGGAGCGGTTCTTGGCATCGGGATCGCGGACGTGTGGTTCCGTGGGATGGGTAGACCACTCCGAATCGGGATGCGGCGTTGGGAGTAACGCGGATTCTCCGATTCTGCCGGGGGCAGGCAGTTTCGCGGGCTGCCTCAGTTCGGATGGCGCCCGAGCGTCAGAGCCAGCTCCGCCAGTGCGCGGTACAGCAACTGCTTGCTGGCAGCCTCGCTGCGGTTCATTGCCACCGCGATCTCTCGGTGTGGCAGACCAACGATGCGAGCGAGCGTGATGACCTCGCGGTGGTCCGCTTCGAGTTCGTCGAAAGCGGATTCGAAGCGCGCGATCCTTTCGCGCATGTCGAGATCGCGGCTCGGGGTGGCGCAATCGGCGTAGACGTTCGCTAGTTCTCCATCCGTGATCGACGCTTCCCGGTCGACATTGCGCTTGCCCGCGCGGTAGTAGTCGACGCGGTCACGAACCTTGCGCAGTGCCGTGGTGAACAGCCATCGACGGAACCCGGCCTCGCCGCCGAACTGGTACTTGTCCCTGTGTTCGAGGATTTCGCGGCACGCCGACTGCACGAGATCCGCGGCCGACTCCTTCTGGCGAAGCTGTGGCCCCATGTGCAGTCGCACGTACGCGCGTAGGCGTGGCAGATGCTCGGCTAGCAGGGCTCCAAGTTGGTCGTCCACGGTCTTGCTATTGTAGCAGGCATGTCCGCTTCTTCAGATTCGAGCCAGCCTCCGGTCGAGCTGCTGACCGAAGCGATTCGCCGGCTCGAGGAAGTTGGTTTCGACGCGCTCGAGGAGTTTCTCGCCGAGCAACCGGTGCACGCGGTCGCGCTGCGCAATCTGCTGCGCTCGCTCGATCACATCGGCATGGTCGTGGGGAACGCCACCGACGGGGACGCGATGCCGGGGCAGATCGGCGAGTTCGTGATCAAAGAGCGGCTGGGTAAGGGCGGCATGGGAGTGGTCTATCTCGCGGAGCAGCCGGCGCTGCAGCGCGAGGTGGCGATCAAACTCATCCGCCCCGACTATCTGTTCTTTCCGCGAGCCCGCGAGCGATTCCAGCGAGAGATCGCTGCGATTGCTCGCCTGCAGCATCCTTCGATCGTCCGGGTCTATTCCGCCGAAACCGGTGGGGAGGTGCCCTACTTCACGATGGAGCGGGTCGAGGGCGTCAGCCTGGACCAGCTAATCGGAGCGTTGCGGCCGGGGACGCTCGAACGGCTCGGAGCGGCCGATGTGGTGGCGGAACTCGTGGCGCTCGGCGCGCCGCCGGAGGCGTTGGACTCTGTCGATCCAGAACTGAGTTGGGCGGAGATTTGCGTGCGTTGGCTGCGAGATCTTGCTGATGCCGTGCGATATGCCCACGACCACGACGTACTACACCGCGACATCAAGCCGTCGAACGTGATGATCACCTGGTCGATGCGCGCGATGTTGCTCGACTTCGGGCTCGCGAGCACGGCGGGCGAGGAGCCGGTGACTCGCACAGGCACGCAGCTGGGTTCGCTGCCTTACATGGCGCCGGAGCAGGTGCGTGGTGAGACGTCTGCAATCGATTGTCGGACGGATGTCTATGCGTTGGGTGTTTTGCTCTACGAGTTGTTGACGTTGCATCGTCCGTTTCACGGTGGCGGTGATTCCGAGGAGGCGCTGCGGCGGCGAATCGTGAGCGGCGAGACACCGTTGGTTCGGGCGATCAACCGTAGTGTTACGTGGGAGGCGGAGATGGTTTGCCGCCGAGCAATGGCGCCCGAGTCCGACCAGCGGTATCCGACGGCCGCTGCGCTCGGCGAAGACCTGCAGAACCTGCTGTCCCTGCGCCCGATCCAGGCGCGCCGGCCTGGGCCACGGGTATGGGTGCGACGCTACGTCCGCCGCCATCCCGCGCTCGCCGGTGCTGGGGCGATGGCGCTGCTGTCGCTGATTCTCGCGCCGACGGCGTTTGCGATCGGCGAGTTCAACCTACGCACGCAAATCAGCGCTGAGCAGAGTCGAACCCAGGAGGAAGTGAGGGTTCGAGACGACATGCTCGACTTCTTTCGCGAAGAGCTGCTCGGCGTGGCGTCGCCCGAAGAGCTCGGCAAGGATGTGACGATGCGTGCGGCGCTCGACCACGCTGCGAAGCGAGTCGATGGACGGTTTCCGGATCGGCCGCGAATCGAGGCTGCGCTTCGTTCCACCATCGGCCATACATACCGCAGCCTTGGCGAACTCGAGCTTGCCGAGCATCACCTCTCACGTTCGCTTGCGCTTTTCGAGCAGCACGTGGGGCGTCGAAGTCGCTCGACCCTTCAGGTTGCGCAACGGCTCGGCCGGGTCTACTCGCTCCAAGGCCGATTCGATGAACTCGAAGAGTTGCTGCGCCGAAACCACGACGCGACGCTTTCCGAGTTCGGCGCGGAGGACCCGGCGACGCTGACGGCGGCGAACAATCTCGGACTCCTTTTGACGCGGCGAGGCAAGCACAGGGAGGCCGAGGTGCTGCTACGTTCGGTTGTCACGACCCGCTTGCGAGTCCTGGGCGAGGGGAACGAGACAACCCAGGCGTCGATGAGCAACCTGGGGATCGTCTACTACAACCTCGAGGAGTACGGCGAAGCCGAGCGCTGGGTGCGGCGTGAGCTGTCATTGTGTGCCGAGCGGTTGGGGCAGGAGCACGTTTCGACGCTGACTTCGCGGGCCAATCTCGCGAACCTCTTGGCGCGTACGGGTCGTGTAGCAGAGGGGGCTTCGGCGATGGGCGATGTCGTCGAGTCCTCGCGCCGGATCCGCGGGGCGGGGCATGTCGAAACCCTGCATGCGGCGATCAGCCTGGCCAACATTTTTCGAGCGGGCGGCGAGTTCGAGAGAGCCGAGCAGGAACTACGGCGCGTGTTCCGCGACGGCGCCGAGTCGCCCAAGGAGAGCGGGGTCATGGTTCGGGCACGCCAAGACCTGGCGCGCCTCCGACTGGCGCGTGGCACAAGTCTGACCTCCTCGGGGCATTTCGAAGAAGCGGAGCACGCCTTGATCGCGGCGTTCGAACAGTTCGAGCGCGAGCAGCCCGATGGCCAGGATCGGCGAGATGCAGTTGCGGCTCTCGTGCGGTTGTTCGAGGAGTGCGGCGACGCCGAGGCAGCGTCAGACTGGCGCGATCGGTGACTCGTGGCTGGCGGTGACCGCGCGTTGCGGCGTCGCTAGCATTGCGGCGTTGGAACTCGCCAAGTCGTTCTACCTGCCGGTCGCCAGCCCGCCCGAGTTCCCTGACCACTGCGTCGCGTGCATGGTGCCGCGGCCCGGCGACTTGCTGATCGTCAAGGCGTCGGGGTGGTCCTGGTGGGATCGGTTTACGCCGTGGATCGCCTTCGGGCGGGGCAAGGTCACGGCGGAGGTGCCGATCTGCGCGGCTTGCCGGAGACCCGTGCAGCGCATGCGCGCGATTCAGCAGGTCGGAGTCTGGGGCTATCTCGTGCTCGCGCTCGTGATCCTGATTCCGCTATCGCAGAGCTGGGATCTGCCGACCGGTTGGCGCCGTTCGGTCGTCGGTGGCCTCGCACTGCTGTCGCTGCTGCCGTACGGCGTGTTACTCGTGCTCTTTCCGCCCGCTTTCGATCTCTCGATGACGAAAGGGCGTGCCGAGTACGAGTTCAAGAACGCCGACTACGCCACGCTGTTCGCGGCTGCGAACCCGCACGCCGAATCCGAAGACTGAGCGGTCGGTCGCTTCCGCGCAGCGCTCGCGCTACGGTTCGAGGCGTGCGATTCGACAGGAGCTCTCGATGAAGAAGCTGCGGGTCCTGGTGCTGGTGCACGACGTCTTGCTGCCGCCGCCTGACGCCGAAGAACTCGGCCCGGACGACACCTACCTCTACCAGATGGAGCTCGACGTCAAGTCGACGCTCACCGAGCTGGGTCACGAGGTCAAGGTGCTCGGAGTCGACGATGATCTCGTGCCGGTCAAGACGGCGATCGGCTCGTTCAAGCCGCACATCGTCTTCAACATCATCACGGACTTTCACGATGTGACGACCTACGAGGCGCACTTTGTGAGCTATCTCGAGCTGCTCAAACAACCCTACACGGGCTGCAATCCACGGGGCATGGTGCTGGCGGGTGACAAGGGGATCTCCAAGAAGATCCTGCGCCACGAGGGCATTCCGACGCCCGACTTTCACGTCGTCCCGCTCCGCAAGCGACTGTCGAAGTTGCCGCCGGGGATGAACTATCCGGTCATCGTCAAAGCGGCGACCAAGCACGGCAGCGCCGGGCTCTCGCAGGCGTCCGTCGTCAAGACCGACAAACAACTGCAGCGGCGCGTCGACTACATGCACCGATCGCAGAAGGACGACGTGGTGATCGAGGAATACATCGAGGGCCGCGAGCTCACGGTCGCCGTCGTCGGCAACGATCGCCTCGAGGTCTTCCCGGTCTGGGAAGTCTGGTACACCAAGTTGCCCAAGGGAGCGAGGCCGATCGCGGACGCTCGCGTGAAGTGGAACGTGGAGTACGCGCACGGCATCGGAATCAAGACCGGCCGTGCCCGCCGGCTCCCCGAAGCGAAGGAACAGGAGATTCACGCTGTCGCGCGCCGCGCCTATCGCGCGCTCGATCTCTCGGGCTACGCGCGCGTCGATCTGCGGATGGACCCCGACGGCAACATCTTCGTGATCGAGGTCAACACCAACGCCGACCTCACCGCGGTCGAGGACTTCTCGGAAGCGGCCGAGCACGCGGGCTACGACTACGGCGAGTTGCTCGAGCTCGTGATGAGAGCCGGGCTGGCGTACAAGCCCGCGTGGCAGCGGGTCTGAGGCCCCCGGCCCGCCGTTCAGCTGCCGATGGCCAGCTCGAGCCCCTGCGTCACCGCGAGTCCGCCGGGTGAGTTCGGGTCGAGCACGACGGCTTGCGTCGTAACGTCGGTGCCGAGCAGGCCAGCGTCGTCGACGATCGGCAGCGCCAGCGAACGCACGCCGAAGGCATCGGTGAACGACAGTACGGTGGCGATCGGGTTTTGGATGCGCAGGAAGCAGCCGCTGCCGATCGAGACCTGGTCCCGACCGACACCGAGCACGAAGAACGCCGGCCGGGTCGCTGCCTCGGCACGCAGGTCGAGGTGCAGATCGTTCGTGCCGGGGCGCGGGCGACCGAACGCCGTGAGCGTCGTCGCGATCGTCTGGCCGCCGCAGCCGTCGCCGTAGTGCGTCGCGGACGCCGGGTTCGTGGTGCTGAGCGTCAGCGCCGTCGTACCATACTCGAACAGCACGTTGCGAGCGGGGTCGTAGGTCACCGGTCCCTGCTCGTTGTCGATCTGCGTCCACTGGGCGCCATCCCACGCATACTCCGCGCTGCCGAACTGCGGATCGCGCAGCGTGGACTGGAGCTGCTGGCGTTGACCGTTCCACGCGAGCGTGCGGTCTCGCGGCGTCAGGATCTGACTCCGCGAAGCCGGGGTCCAGGTCTGGCCGTCGTACTCCCAGGTCGTCCCGAGGCCCTCGACGAACACCACTCGGTTGCGCGCGCGGTCGTAGCCCGCAGCGCCACCCGTGTTGCTCATGGGGGTGGTCGCGTTCACGAGAGTCCACGTCGTGCCGTCCCATTCCCAGTGATCGGCGAAGAAGGTCGTAGAGGACCCCGTGCGCTCGAATCCACCGAGCAGGACCACGCGCTGCCGGGCCGAGTCGTACGCCAGCGTCGCGGCTCGACGAGCCGGTGGACCACTCGCGGCGGCCTGCGTCCAGTTCGAGCCGTCCCAGACCCAGGTGTCGCCGAGGTCGCCCATCGTCGGGGACACGCCGCCGAACAGCACTGTTTGCTGACGGGCTTCGTCGTAGACCAGCGGAAAGAAGCTGCGTTGGGTCGGTGCGGTCGAGGTGACGCCGATCCAGTTGTTGCCGTCGAACTCGTGCATCGAAGCGGCATCCATGAGAATGGCGCGGCCACGAGCCGTGTCGAACGTGAACTCCGGCACCGACGCGAGGGGGTGGGCGACCGGCAGCGGGCTCCAGGTCTGCTGCAAGCGGAACTGGATCATCGAGCCGCCGACCTGCTGTTGTCCGACCCTACTGAATGTGCCACCCGTGAGCGGGCCATTGGTGCACTGGGTCACCGACGGCTCATCGACGGTACCGGGCGTCAGTTGACTCCAGGTCGTGCCGTCCCAGGTGTAGCTCGGGCGGGTACGTGACGCGACGATGCGTCGGAGCCCATAGTCGTACGCAAGGTTGCCGTGGAGTCGGTTGGAGGTTGCGCGCAGGACCCAGGCCGAGCCATCCCACTCGAAAGTCTCGTAGGCGAGGCCGCCGAGGAGGCGGATGCTTTCGATGACGAGGACGTTCCGGCCCTCGTCGTAGCCGTGCCCCAATACGACGCTTTGCGAGGGTGTCGGCGCCGCCAGCCGCCACGACGTGCCGTCCCAGCGGTGATGGATCGAGCCGTTGATGCTGTTTTGAACGAGCACGACGACTTCGCCCGTGAGGCTGTCCGCAATGAGCCTGGCGCCGGGGACCGGTCCAGGCACCGTGGCGATGGTCTCGAACGAGTGGCCGTCGAACGCGACGACGTCCGAGCCGGACATCGCCAGGATGCGGTTGTGCGTTGTCGACCACACCGGGTTGGTGACGATCGGCGAGGTCGTGGAGAGCCGCGCCCAGCGGGCGCCGTCCCACTCCCAGACCTGGCCCGGGGTGAAAACACTCAGGCGTTGTCGCGCCTGGTCGTAGCAGATCCAGGACGACCGGAAGGTCGACGTCGCGGGGGTGGTGGAGAGGCTCTGGGAGCAGACGGGTGCCGCGCAGATTGCGGTCAGGAGCAGGTCTTGGAGACGCATGCGGAAGCTTCGGGCATGCGGGACGGCAGCGGAAAGAGGCGCCGGCAAATAGACCCGGTGGGAGGGCCGGGTAACCGCGAATCACTGATCGCCTAGCGGCCGCAGCAGCTTGCGCACCATCGGTTCCACCTGCCAGACGCGTTCCTCGTCCGTCTTGGAGAACGTAGGGGCGAACGAGCCGACCGCGCGGGCCGTGTAGCGCAGCCGCGCGCGTGACTGGCTGAACCACAGCGAACGGTTCGTGCCCGGCTCGAGGAACTCGATCGACACGCCGCCCTCCTCGTACTTCTCCGCGACGTAGAGCGCGAAGTTGGGATCGTTGCGTTGCAGTTCCTCGGTCACGGTCAGCCGCGCGTCGACCAGCATGTCGGCCTGATCGGCGGCGACGGGGCGGACTCCGAGCCGGCGCAGTTCGCTGTCGATCGTCTGCTGCAGCCGCTTGAGCGCGAGATCGTCGTCGGGGCCGCGTTCGTCGGCGAGCAGCGTCGGTTCGACGCGCCAGGCGTAGCTCCGCATCGTGGCGAAGTCGAAGTCGGAAGCTTGCTCGGTCCAGGCCGACTGACAGCCAGCGAGGAGGAACGCGAGGGCGCCGGCGAGCAGCGCCGCGGCGCGCGAGTGGCGGGCGCGGATCGGCCGCGAACGCGTTGAGCGGCCGGCCGGGTGGGAGATTTGGGGTAGCTGGCTCATGTATCGCCGGTGTATCGCTCCGGCGCGGCCGGGATCCAAGGGAAGTTTGCAGCTCGGCTTGGCCCGGAGCCCGCGGAATCCGATAGACTGCGACACCGTTCGATCCCCCTTGGAGGAATCAGATGCGAAGTTTTCTGTTGGTTGGCTGGTTGGCCTTGCCGATCGGCGCGTGGGCCTACCACGAAGGTCCCGGCCAGGACCGGCTCGCGCTCGAAGAGTGCGATGAGTTGTTCACGAGTGCTCACGACGCCGCCGCGAGCGGTGACTGGCAGGTTGCGATCCGCGATTACTCAGCGGCGCTCGCCAAGCTGCCCGAGGATCAGGATCAGCTGTCGCAGCGGGTTCGCCTCGAGCTGAGCAAAGCCCGCATGCAGCACAAGGGTCTCAACGAGGCTCGCGATGAGTTGGTGGCGATGGTCGAGCACCTCGCGGCCGACGAGAGTGCGGACCCGGCGGTGCTCGCCGAGGCTCGGCAGTCGCTGGCACGCGCGCAGTTCTACAAGACATGGCTGATGCGTCTCGAAGGCGTGACCCGCGAAGAGTGGGAGCCGGAGATCGAGGCTTCGCGTCAGCAGTTCCGCCTGCTCGCCGAGAAGGCAACGACGCCGGCCGAGAAGTCGGCGCGGCAGAAGGACCTCGAGGCTGCGATTCGCCTCGCGCGACTCGACATCGAAGACCTGCAGGGGTTGCCCCTGCCGAGTGAATGAGAGGGCTGTGGCACGAAGGCCGGTCGGCCTCGCATCAGCAAGAAGAAGAGCAAGGGTCCGCCCAGTAACGGCGCCGGCAGCGGTCCGCCGCCGGACGGCTCGGGCAGCTAGCGCGTAGTCGCTGGGACCAGTGACCCGAAATCGACGAACTCGGGTCCGAACGAAAAAGGGCGCAGCCGCTGGCTGCGCCCTTTTTCGTTGGCGTTCGCCCCGCGCCGTGACGCGGGTCGGTATCACGCTGGGGTTCTCCTACTGCATCGGCGGCGCGACGTCTCGGATGACAGCGCCCAGGTCGTCGCTGAGCACGAGGACCGCGTAGCGGTTGGCGCCGGCGTTCGGGTCGTCGGAGAGCGAGGCGTAGTCGAAGCGACCGCGCAGGTCGGTGTAGCCGTCCTTGTGGAAGCGGATCTGGCCGTTCGGCAGGCGCGCGAACACCTTGACGTAGGTCTTCGGCAGCGGTCGACCAGCCTTGGGGTCGCTGACGGCGACCTGACCGAACGTCTCGAGGAAGCGCACGTCGAGCGCGTTCGCGAAGTAGGTCCGCGAGCGCACGAGGCCGCCGCCGCGGACTTCGACGAGCACGTTCTTGCTCTGGAACTGCGCCGGCAGGTCGAACGTGACGCCGTCCTTGTCTGCCGGCAGCTCGCGCACCTCGCGCAGGTTGGGCTTGACGTAGGCCGCGGTCGTGCCGCTCGTGCTCGCGAACGGCTGCGACGAGAACGCGAACTCGACGTCGAGCTCGTAGTAGCGGACTTCGCAGCTGGCGAGGTTCTTGTGCGCGATGCGTGCGGTGCGGCCCTCGAGCGTGAGTTCGATCGCCGGTGCCGTTGCGGCGAGCGCGTCACCCGACTGCGGATCGGCGGTAGGCGCCGTCTTGCCCTCGGCTTCATCGAGGTGCGCGAGGATCTCGCGGAAGCGCTTTCGCCAGTGTGTGACCGGGTGATCGCGATGGCGTTCGGCGATCGTTCGCGCCTGCGCCGTCGTCGCGGTGAAGAAGCACAGGTAGGCGCTGAGGTAGTCGTACTGGACCCGGGTGTCGAGTTGGGTCGGAACGATCCGCTCGTGCGCTGCGAGCGCATCTTCGATGCGGTCCTGCAGCAGCAGGTAGTAGGTCACCTGCAGCCAGTCCGCGCTCTGCAGTGGCCGGTGGTAGCCGAGCACGTGAAGCAGCTCACGATACTGCTGAGCGAGATCGCGGTTACCGATCACGTGCTGGCTGCCGAGCCGGTGGGCGCGGGCATGCACGAGCGGGCTGAACTCGATGTGCTGGAAGCGCCGGCGCTCGACCGGGTCGATCGTCACGAGCGGCGAGTTCAGCACGGGGCCGCACTCGTCGAGGAAGTCCTTGCAGTGACGCAGATACTCGCGGGTGGCCGCCTCGTCCCGGTGCAGCAGGCCGTAGCTCCAGAGCGTGGGTTCGAACGCGTACCGCGCGCGGAGCTTCGCCGTCGCTGCGTGGAAAAACTCGCGATCACGCATGCGCCAGGCGATGCGCGACAGGTCGAGCCGCCGCACGTTGTTGCTGTCGAGGTAGTCGATCACCTCCCGGCTGCTGCCCTGCTGGGAGACGTGTTCCCAAGAGCGCGTGTCCACGCGGCTCGGCGTCGTCACGACGTTCAGCGTGCGCGGGTTGGCCGCCGCCACGAGGCGGCCCTGGGTCGCTGCATGTGCCGGGTAGTGCGAGAACTCGCCGGCGGCCGGGAAGTAGAACGCGTACTCGACCGCCTTCGTCTCGTAGGGGGCGAGATCGATGGGCCTGCTCTTCGTCAAGAACCCGGCGTTGAGCGGCAGCGCACCGGCCGGGATCTGCATCAGCACGTCGACCGTGCGCTGTTGGCCGGTCGGGTTGCTGACGACCACCTGCGCGCCGTAGGCGACGCTCGTGAGGAACTCGTCGGTGACGAACTTCTCGCGCTTCTGACCGTTCTGGTAGATCCAGCGTTCGTCGAGGCGGAAGAGGTTCTCGCCGATCAAGAGCGGCGGCTCGTCATCGGCGCTCGTCGCACCGGTGACTTCCTTGCGCACGAGCAGCAGCGGGGTCGCGGCGCGCAGCGTACGGCGCTGGCCGTCGATCGCGACGTCGTGCTTGCCGGCATCGAACGGCAGGTCGAGAACGCTGAGTGCGAACATCATCTCGAGGAAGCTCGCGCCGACCTGCAGGAACGCCGGTGACACGAACGGGCGGTTCGACGGCGCCGTGGCGTAATCGACCCAGAACTGGCCCGGCTGCACGAGGTCATTCGTGGTCGCCTCCATCGGGCGGCGCCAGTAGTTGCTCTCGACGAGCAGCTTCGTCGGTTCGACACCGCGGAACAGCTGGCGCGTGTTCTTGCGCCGTTCGAGCTGCTTGCGCAACTTGCGGTCGGCCGAGCGCGTCTCCGCGCGGCGCGCGCCGAGGAAGAAGTCGTCGCTGCCGGTCTCGGCTTCGGGTTGCTCGTCCTCGTCGGCCAGAACTTCGCGGCGCGGGGCCTTGGCCCGGACGCGCTTGTCGGCGGCCGGTGCACCTGGCGTCGTCGGTCCGCCAGCTCTTGGCTTGGGGGCCGCCTCCTTGGCGCGCTCGAGACTCTGGCTCATCGCCGCGAAACCCAGGATCGCCTTGTTGGCTTCGGGCTGCAGCTCGTTGGCTGCGAGCGCGGTCCGGAACAGCTCGGCGAAACGCTCGCGCTGGACCGGTACCAACTCGAACTGTTCCTGCACGAGGCGGCCGACCGCCTGGCGCTCGGCGCCGTCGAGGCGCTGGGCCAGCAGGATCTGCTCGACGAGGTTCAGCTGCGCGAAGCGCCACGGGTCGAGGTAGTGGCGCAGGTCGTTCCCGAGCAGCCAGTGGTCGAGGAACGTCTTGTGCATTTTCTGGCGCAGGAACGGCCGGATGACGGCGTCGAAGAACTCGCGGTCCTTCTGGTAGACGAAGAAATGCAGTTCGTGGCACGCGTGCTGGCTGTAGAGCTCTCGCTTCTTGTCGTCGGTCAGCTGCGGCCATTCGAGGACGAACGCAAACCGGCGCAGGTCACCGTTCCGCGAGATCGTCGCCATCAGATCGAAGACGCCGCGCAGCGAATCGAAGACTTCGACCTGCGCGGAGTGCGCTTCGCCGACGACCGCTTCGCCGCCGGCCGTCACGAACTCGATGCGCTTTTGTTCGACGAAGTGTTCGGTCGTCGGCAGGCTCGCGGCCAACGCGCGCGACCGCGGCGTGAGCGGGCGTTCGTCCAGCATCAGCCGGTCGTAGATCGCCTCATTGCCGTCGAGCGCGAGCACGTGCACGACCTGGCCTTCGCCGAGGTCGGTGGCGGCGATTCGCACGATGCCGTTGTCATCGGGCGTGAGGTTGAAGTGCGTCTTCGCACCGACTGGCAGGTAGTCGAGGTTGGCGAAGCGTCCGAAGTCCATGCCGGTCGACGGGCCGGCTGCACTCGGTCCCCCTGCGGCCGACGAGCGCGGGCGCCCGCCGCGGCCGCCATACTTGCCGCCGGCGCCGCCGCCGAGCCCGACCGCGGAGTTCCACGAGTCGCGCTCGAGGGCCCAGGGGTTCAGCAGCAGGCTCGGCCGCTGCAGCATGTTGCCGGCGAACTTCGTCGCGAAGCGCCGCTCGAGCACATAGCGATACTCGTCACTGAGGCGGCGGCCGGCCTGGTAGCTGCTCGTGAGCGGGTCGACGGCCATGAACAGTCCCCCATTACGCGAGTCGTCGTCGAGCCCGGCAAAGAGCGGGTAGGCCGGCTGGTAGCGGGTTGCTACGACGTGAACCCGCGTGCCCGCCGAGAAGTTGGTGAGCGCGATGCGGAGGTCGTCACCGTCCAGGCCGATCTGCCGCACGTGCAACGGCGTCGTGCTGGTTGCTTCGAGCGTACGGCTGCGGCCGAGGATCCAGTCGCCTTCGCGTGCGCCCTGGGTCACGCGGACGGGGATCATCTCGCCGTGTTCGTGGAGGTGCAGCGTGTAGTCGCCGGCGGGCAGGTCGCGAAGCTCGAGGAAGCCGTCGGCGAGTGCGAGGTTGTTGAACGCATCTTCGTCGTCGGCTAGCAGGGAAAACTCGGCGCGCGAGACGCTCGTGCTCTTCCCGGTGTAGGGCAGGCGCAGCGTTTCGCCGGCCTGACCGTGCATCACGTGAGGCAGCTTGGCGAGCGCGCTCCCGAGGGTGAAGAAGCTCTGCATGCCGCCCGTTGGGTTGGCGATGACGTAGTTGATGTCGCCGAGGCGTCCGAGGTCGATACGGCCGCGCTCATTCGTCTGCAGGTTGACCTTGATCTCACTCGTGTAGTCCTCGTGCTTGAGGCGCACGTTGCACGGCCGTCCGGTGATGGGCTCCCCGTTCTTGCCACGCAGCTCGATGGCGTAGCCCGGTCCGACGGGCACGAGCATCGTCGCAAACGTGTTGGCCGTGGTGTCGATGCCGTTGACCGCGATCGTTGCCGGGCGCGCGGCGAGCTCGACCTTCTTGCCGGCGACGTCAGTGACCTTGCCACGCAGCGTGACCTGGACTTCCTGCAGGTCGCGGGGCACCTGGAACGCGTGCACGAACTCGCGGTCATTCTTCAGCTCCGCATCGCGAAGCTCTTCGGTGCGCTTCGTGCCGTTGACGTCGGTGGCGTGAATCGTGATGACCGGCTCCTCGAGCATCGCGAGAGCCACGCGGTTGCCGTTGAGCCGCAGCTCGGGCCGCAGCGCGAGCTGCGCCGTGTTGCCGGCGACCAGGGCTTCCCGTTCGACGAACGCGGGGCACGCGAGCTCGAAGCGCTCGGTGCGGTGGTGAAAGCGAATGATCTGCGAGCGGTTGCCGACTCGCAGGACGGCGGGTTTGTCGCCACCCTTGGTCGAGAACGGCACGACGAGACTACCGTCTTCGTCGGCTTCGTACTCCCGGCCGCCGAACCAGAGCGTCGCTTTCCGCTGCGGCTTGCCGGTCTCGTCGAACACCCGGAACTCGTGGCCGGCCGCCATGACGCGCTCGGTGTGACGCAGCGAGCCCTTGTGGATGACTGCCCGGCTGCTGATGCCGTTGCCGACGAACTCGACGACGTAGGTGCCGGGTTCGCGAAGCATCGGCAGATCGAATTGCCGGCTTACGCGTCGCAGTGCGGGCTCGTCGTACTCGTAGGTCTTCTCGTGATTCGCGACGAGTCCGTCGAGTTCGATCGTGGCGTCCACCTCGCGCTGGCGCTCGGTGTGGTAGCGGTAGCTGTCGATCTGGAACACCTTCACGAGCAGCGTCGGTACGTTCTTGGTTTCGACCGTGATCGCGACCGGGGCCGCGGCGGCGAACTGTGTGCGCTGCGTCGGCGGGAAGCGTAGTTCGACGCGCTTCTCCAGTGCCTCGAGCCGTTGCGGGTCGTCGAGGAGCGAGTACCACTTCTCCATGTCGCCCTGGCCGAGCAGGATCTTGGTCTCGGCAAGCACGTTGCGCAGCCAGCGCTGGTCGAGGAACTCGGCGTAGGCGGTGTAGCTGTCTTCGGTCGCGAAGATGTGTTCGAGACAATCGCGAACGAGCGTCTTGTCGTTCCCGATCGCAGGCATCCCCGTCGGGTACTTCGTGCCGTAGTCGATGAACGGCACGCGGCGCTTCTGCTGGCGTTCGAGATAGGTTCGTGCCACGTAGCTCTGCCGGCGTGGCAGCCGGATATAGGTCAGGAAGCGCTCGCGATCGACCTTGCCCAGGGTGAGGTCATGCGCGAGCCAGTGGTAGAGCACGTGCGCCTTCAGCGAGTTGTGGGCCGGGGCGAGGCGCTGCGCGAACTGCCACAGGCGCAGCAGCTGAGCCTCTCGCGCGGCCGGATCGCGCTGCCAGGCGACGTCGCTGCGTGGCATCAGTCGGGTCAGGAGCGCCTGGACGAACTTCGGATCGTTGAGGAGCGCAGGGCGCAGCCGCACGCACTCTTCGAGTTGAGAGCGCCGCAGCAGGAAGTGGATCTCGAGCGAGCCGAATCCGCGGCTGCGGCGACGGCCCAGGTCGCGGACGACCAGCGCGGGGAGGTTGGCGACGTCCGGGCGGCGCAGGCGCTTCAGTGCGCTGTGCAGGCGGTCGGAATCGAGTTCGGTCGCCAGCAGCGTGGGCAGCGCGCGATCCTCGAAGCCGTCGACCGTGCCGCGCTTGCGCTTGAACGCGATGTTTGCGAGGCGCGACGGCGACAGCAGCTCGGGATCCAGGCGCGTGGGCAGGTCCGACTTTTCGCCGGGAGCCGAGCGCTGATGGTCGAACCGCACGCCGAGCGTTTCGCGCAGGTGACGATAAGTGCGCTCCGAGTCGTCCGCGTAGCTGAGCAGGGCCTCCCGATGTTCGATCTCACGGACTTGGGAGGAGCGACCGTGGCGCTGAATCCACTTCTTCAGCAGGTCGCGGACGCCGGCGTAGTCGCGGCGGTCGAGCGCATCGCGGCAGCAGTAGTAGTACCAGACCTCCGTGCCGGGGATCAGCTTGGTGAGCAGCTCGGAGCGGTCGGCCGTGAGCGCCCAGTCCTCGGGGAATCCGATCGTGGAACCTTGCTGCCCCTGGGCGGGCAGCAGGGCGAGGCAGAACGGCAGGAGGAAGACGGCCAGCGGCAGCCGGCATCGGCGGGAACGGTCGTTCATGGCAGAGTTCGAGCGGGAGGGCCTTGGCCCTATCGGATTCCAACGGGCGCGAGCTCCGGGTGGATCACTCGCGCGGGCATCAGAAATGCAGAAACCGTGCCCCGGGTTCCCGGGAAAAGCGGGCCCGGGAATCCTCGGGCGGGAAATCGCCGGTCCGCAGCCCCGGGTGCTGCCACGGGGCGCTGCCACCGCCCCTGGGTTCCGCGGGGGCGGGCCGGGGCTAGACGAGGCCGCGGATGCGGTCGTCGAGCGCGTTCTGGTCCTGCGTGAAGCTCGCGAGCGCGGCGAGCGACAGCATGCCGTCCCAGCTTGCCGTGCCGGCACGGACCCGGTCGATCCAGCTGCCATGCACGGGGATCTTGCCTTCGCTGGCGACGCGCGTGGCTTCGTCGGCCGTGAGGTCGGGGAAGAGGTCGCCGGCGCCGTTGGCCGCGAGCGCCGCCGTGACGTCGGCGGCCGTGGCCGTTTTGGCATCGAGTGCGGCGACGGCGTCGACCGCCTTGCCGAACTCTTGCGTGGTCTCCCAGAAGCAGTTCAGCCCGTCCGCATCGGCTGCGGCATCGCCGAGGTCGACCGCGGGGTCGTCCGCGGTGCGGTCCTGGATGTCGCCCGTCGCGAGCCCGAGGTCGAGGAAGCCCTTCGCGGCTGCGGTCGGCATCGTGAACACGTCGAGCCCGAGCAGATCGCGGATCTGTTCGCCGCTGCGGATCGAGGCGCCGATCTGGCGCACGTCGAGGCCGGTCTCGTCGCGCAGGCGTCGCAGTTGGCGCTGGCTCGCGAGCGTCGCCTTCTCGCCGGCGTTCTTGCCGTCTCCGATCCCGCTGTCGGCGAGGAATGAGTTGATGCGACCCATGAACACGTTGCACCAGGTCGGTTGCGCGACGCGGGCGATCAGCCAGTTCTGGCGCGCCGAGAATCCGAGCGTGAAGTTGAGGCGCACGCCGTCGTCGTGCAGTCGCCGTGCTGCAAGCAGCCCGGCTGGCGTCAGCGGCACCTTCACGATGAAGCGGTCGGGGCAGATGCTGTGGAAGCGCTTGCCGTACTGGTAGCTCGCCTCGGCGTCGTGGCTGATGGCCGTGTGCAGTTCGACGCTGACGTCGGCATCGAACGTGCGCACGAGCTTCAGGCCGTGCACCGCGTTGAGGATGAACGCGATCTCCTGCACGAGCTGGTCGGTGCCGATGTCCGCCTGGGCCTCGCGCAGCATCGCCGCGGCGCCCGGGACGAGCTCGTCGTAGATGCCCTTCTGGACCTCCTTGTTGAGCAGGGTGTTGTTGGTCGTCAGGGCGACCATGTCACGCGTCCAGAGCGCCTGCGCCGCGTCGACGTCACCGGTGTCGAGCCAGAGGCCGGTGCCGGTCTTGGCCACGGCTGCCCAGGTCGCGGAACTCGCGAACCCGTCACGCTGCTGTTGGGCCGTCGTGTCGTTCTGCTGGCAGAACGCCGCGACCGTCTTGGCGAGGGGGGAATCGTGGCGCGGCGCGTCGGTCATCGTGGGGTTGGAGCTCGGGGGGATGGAGTCTCGAGTGCGATCAGTTTCCGGCGGCATGGTATTCCTGCAGTGGGGTAACGGCGAGCGGCTGCCGCAGCCAGCTCTCGAGCCCCTGGATCGTTGCGGCGGCGGCGGCGAGCGTCGTGATGCACGGGATGCGCTGCGAGACGCCGCTGCTGCGGATCAGCCGATCGTCGCTGCGTTCGCGGCGGCCGCTCGGCGTGTTGATGATGAGTCGGACCTCACGGTTGGCGATCAGGTCGAGGACGTGTGGGCGACCCTCATGGATCTTGTAGACGTTCGTCGTCGGGATGCCGCCGTTCTCGAGCACCCGCGCGGTGCCGCTCGTCGCGACGATCTCGAAGCCGAGCGCGTGCAGGCGGGCGATCATCGGCACGATCAGTCGCTTGTCCTCGTCGCGAACTGACACGAACACCTTGCCTTCACGCGGCAATTCGTTGCCCGCGCCAACCATCGCCTTGGCGAAGGCTGTGCCGAACTGGCGGTCGATGCCCATGACCTCGCCCGTCGAACGCATCTCCGGGCCGAGCAGGATGTCGTGGCCGTGGAACTTGTTGAACGGGAACACCGGTGCCTTCACCGAGAAGTGCGGCAGCTGGAGGCGTTCTTCGATACCGATGTCGGTGAGCTTCTTGCCGAGCATGACCTGCGCGGCGAGTTTCGCCAGCGGCAGGCCGATCGCCTTGCTCACGAACGGTGCCGTGCGCGACGCGCGTGGGTTGGCCTCGATGATGTAGACCTGCGCGCCCTTGACGGCCCACTGCACGTTCATCAGGCCGACGACGTGGAGCTCCTGCGCGAGGCGGCGGGTCTTGTCGGCGATCTCTTCGATGATGCCCTCGGACAGGGTGTAGGGCGGCAGCGAGCAGCTCGAGTCACCGGAGTGGATACCGGCTTCCTCGATGTGCTCCATGATGCCGCCGATCACGACGGTCTCGCCGTCACCGATTGCGTCGACGTCGACCTCGATCGCGCCGTCGAGGAACTTGTCGACGAGCAGCGGCCGTTCTTCGGAGAACAAGCGGTTCTCCGTCATGTAGGTCTCGAGCGCCGGCTGGTCGTAGACGATCTCCATCGCGCGGCCGCCGAGCACGAAGCTCGGGCGCACGAGCACCGGGTAGCCAATGCGCTGGGCGACCTCGATGGCGGTCTCGGCGGTCGCGGCCATGCCGTTCGGCGGCTGGTCGATGCCGATGCGATGGATCAGCTTGCTGAAGAGGTCGCGATCCTCCGCCTCCTCGATCTTGTCGACGCTCGTGCCGACGAGCGGTGCGCCGTGGTCGTGCAGGCCGCGCGCGAGGTTGAGCGGTGTCTGGCCGCCGAACTGCACGATGAGGCCGCGCGGCGCGATGCGCTCGACGACGTTCATCACGTCTTCGTGCGTGAGCGGCTCGAAGAACAGGATGTCCGAGGTGTCGAAGTCCGTCGACACGGTCTCGGGGTTGCTGTTGATCATCACGCTCTCGTAGCCGAGATCGTGGAGCGCCATCGCGGCGTGCACGCAGCAGTAGTCGAACTCGATGCCTTGCCCGATGCGGTTGGGGCCGCCACCGATGACGATGACGCGTTCCTTCTGGTCGTCGTACTCGACCTCGTCCTCGATGCCGTCGTAGGTCGAGTAGAGGTAGGGCGTCATGCTCGGGTACTCACCGGCGCAGGTGTCGACCCGCTTGTAGACCGGCAGCACGCCGAGCTGCTTTCTGTGGGCGCGCACGTCCCACTCGGTGACACCGTCGTGACCCTTGGCGCGTGCGGCCGCGGCGATCTGCGCGTCGCTGAAGCCGATCGACTTGATGCGCCGCATCAGCGTCGCGTCGATGCCCGTCACGCCGTCCGCGACGGCGTCGAGGATCAGGTGCTCGTGATCGAAGATCTCGCGCAGCTGATCGAGGAACCACGGGTCGATCTTGCAGTAGTCGAAGATTTCCTCGTTGGTCATCCCAGCGACCATCGCGTCGCGCACCCAGTCGATGCGGGCGGCGCGCGGCGTCGCGAGGTGGGGCCGGATGGCGTCGGGCGTCAGGTCCTCGGGCGCGCAGTGCGACTGGCCGGGCACGTTGCCGTAGCCGGTGCGGCCGGTCTCGAGGCCGCGCAGCGCCTTCTGCATCGCCTCCTTGAACGTCGAACCGATTGCCATGCATTCGCCGACCGACTTCATCTGCGTCGTGAGCACGGTGTCCGCGGACGGGAACTTCTCGAACGCCCAGCGCGGGAACTTGACGACGCAGTAGTCGATCGAAGGCTCGAAGCAGGCCTTCGTGATCTTCGTGATGTCGTTGTCGAGCTCGTCGAGCGTGTAGCCGACCGCGAGGCGCGCTGCGACCTTGGCGATGGGGAAGCCCGTCGCTTTACTCGCGAGCGCGGAGCTGCGGCTCACGCGCGGGTTCATCTCGATCACGATGAGGCGGCCGTCGCGCGGGTTGACCGCGAACTGCACGTTGCTGCCGCCGGTGTCGACGCCGATCTCGCGCAGGCACGCGATCGCGGCGTCGCGCATGAGCTGGTACTCGCGGTCGGTCAGCGTCTGCGCCGGCGCGACCGTGATCGAATCGCCCGTGTGCACGCCCATCGGATCGAAGTTCTCGATCGAGCAGACGATGATGACGTTGTCGTTCTTGTCGCGGACGACCTCGAGCTCGTACTCCTTCCAGCCGAGGATCGACTCCTCGATCAGGATCTCGCTGTTGAGCGACAGCTCGATGCCGCGCGCGGCGATCTCCTCGAACTCCTCGAGATTGTAGGCGATGCCACCGCCCGTGCCCGCGAGCGTGAAGCCCGGGCGGATGACGCACGGCAGCCCGATCTCGTCGAGTGCCTTGCGCGCTTCCGGCATCGAGTAGGCCAGGCGCGAGCGTGCGCTCTCGAGGCCGATCTTCTCCATCGCCTCGCGAAACTCCTGGCGACCCTCCGCCTTGGCGATCGCGTCGGGCTTGGCGCCGATCATCTCGACGCCGAACTTCTCGAACACGCCCTGGTCGTGCAGCTGCATCGCGCAGTTGAGCGCGGTCTGCCCACCGAGCGTCGGCAGGACGGCGTCGGGCCGTTCGACTTCGATGATCTTCGCGACCACCTCGGGCGTGATCGGTTCGACATAGGTCCGATCCGCCATCTCGGGATCGGTCATGATCGTCGCCGGGTTGCTGTTGATCAGGATGACCCGGTAGCCATCCTGTCGCAGCGTCTTGCAGGCTTGCACGCCGGAGTAATCGAACTCACAGGCCTGGCCGATGACGATGGGTCCCGATCCGATGATGAGGATCGACTCGAGGTCCGTGCGGCGTGGCATATTGGGGGAAGGACTACAGCGGAAGCGCCCGGGTTGTGCGAGCGAAAACGCCGCCCGTTGTCGCGCCGTGCGAGTCTCCCCAAGAGGTCGCGTTGCGGCCGTCCGAAGCCCTCGCAGCTCAGGGCTTTGTGGGGCGGTGTAAAGTTCTCCACGTCGATCCGGTCCAGATCAGCGCGGCGACGAAGACCGCTGGTACCGGCAGCTGCAGCATGGCGAGTTCCGGGTAGCGGAACGGCGCGCCGAGCGCGCCGACGCAGACGATGCCGAAGGCGGCGAACACGAGTCGGTCGCGCAGTCGGTCGCGTGCGATCACGCTCCCGGCAATGACCAGGGTGGCGCCGTGGAACAGCAGGAACGCGAACGCGCTCTTCTGCCACATCGCGGCGAAGGACCAGTCGAACCGGAATGCCCAGACAAAGCCGACGTGGACCAGGATCACGGTCGTGGAGATCAGCGTCAGTGCGGTCGAGCGGCGGCCGACGAAGCGGCGCGACGCATCGGCGGCGAGCAGCGCGAAGCCGATCAGGGCAAGTCCGAACGTGATGTGGTCGTAGGGCATTCGAGTGGCGGGCCGAGTGATACGATAGCGGGATGCGAACGTTGCCGCGAAGCCTCTGGATCGGTGGTCTCGTCGGGATCGTGGCCGTGACCGGGATGGTGCCGCGCCTCGCGGCCCAGCGAGCACCGCGTCCGGAAGTGCGCCTGATCGGCCAGGTCGACCGCGGGCGGCTGCCGTGGCGCAAGCAGCTCACGATGCTCGACGTCCTGGCGCTGAGCTCGGCACGTGACGATGCGGATCTGCGCTCGGTGTTCGTGTTGCGCGCGAGCGGCGCGCGGGCCCTGACGCTGACGGTGGATGCCGTCACGATGCTGAAAGCCGGCGACAGCTCGCGGAACATCCGCATCGCGGCCGGCGACCTCGTCGTGTTCCCGATTCAGCTCGATCTCGACCCCGGCGTGACCCGTCGCGCCGAACGTCGGATCTACGACGAACTGCGTCACGTCGAGTTGCCGCAGTCGGCTGCCGACGCCAAGCCGGCCGAGCGCCAGCGCGCGGCGCGGGATCGCATCCAGTTGCTCGGCTGGCGTCTGCTGACCGACCACGATCTCGGTCGGCGCGTGCGTCTCGCGGCGGAACTCGGTCAGCCGGGCGCGGGTGCCGCGGTTCCGTTCCTCGTCGAAGCGCTGCGCGGCAAGCCCCGCGTCGCGGGCGCTGCTGCGACGGCGCTCGGTGTGATCGGTGCCGAGGCCAAGGCGGCGTTGTCGGCATTGGAGCGGTTGGCCGGGTCCGAGGAGCGGGCGCTGCAGGCCCGCGCGAAGGCGGCGCTGCGGCAGATTCGGCGGGGGTTGGAGCGGCGCTGAGTCAGCCGCGGCGCGGGCGGCCTGCAGGATCCTGGGCGATAGCCCCTCAACATCGAGGCGAACAGCCAGCCAGCGATGCCGTCCGTCACTTCGCCGTAGAGCAGGAAAACGGAGGCAGCGCCTGTCGATGCTTCGCCGAATCGTCAGCTTGCCGGCCGCTGCCGCAGCCACCAGTGCAGCGCTCGAATCGCGCTGGTCGCGTGGTTGCCCCAGTGATGCCGGAAGTGGAACGACCACTCCCATTGTGCGTCCGTGACCCTGCCTGCATCGTAGGCGCGGAGGCCGCGCGCGACATCGGCATAGATATCGAGGATGTCGTCCGACAGCTGGCCGGTCACGGGCTCTGGCATCGCGTCGGATTCGCCCAGGTCGGTTGGATCGAATACCTCGAAGTAGAAGTCGAGTGGCAGTCCACTGGTGGCAGCGCGTACGGCCTCGAGCTCGGCTGGGGTCACCTCGGTCGTGTCTTCGTCCGAGGGCTCGATCGACTCGTGGCTCGGTAGTTCGAGTCCGGCGGCGTAGAGGGCCACGATTCGTGTGAGCGCGGTAAGTGCGGCGCACTGGCTGCCGGGGCCTGCCTTGGCCCAGCCGCAGAAGCGTCGCGCCTCATTCGCGAAGTTGTCGGCTACGTTCATCGGGTGAGAGGGCGCGTGACGCTCGTTGAGGCGCGATGGCGCGTCGGTCATCTAGCTGCTGACCACGCGTTCGCGAGCGGCGCGCAATCGCGCGGCATGGTCCTTCTCGAACATGTCGGCCGTGCTCTTGTCGAGTTGTGCTGAGATACGAAGCAACGCGATCTCTTCCGCGGGATGTTGGATCGCGAGTTCGTCCGAGTCGCTGAAGCGGGCGAAGAACTCGAACAGTACCAGCGCTTCGTCGTTGGTCACGGTGATCGAATGACCGCTCATTTGGGGTTGCTCTCGCGGGGTTGTCGCGGTTCGGCCTGTTCCGCTTCATGCATGCGGATTCCGTCCTGAATCAACATTGTGCCAGCGATCGCAACCAAGATGCGGAAGATTCGCTCTTGCCAGGGATCGATGGTTCGCCATGAAGTTCGGGGCCCCATCCATTCGCGTATGCCATCGGGGATGCATGCTGCCAGGTAGGGTCCGATGGTGGGCAGGAGCGCGAGGCCGACAAACAGCAGGCCGACGCATATTATGAAGCGTCCGTTTATCTCGGTGCCCGACTTGCTTTGGTCGCCGACAGCAACCGCGAAGATTACGGCGCCGAGACCGATGCCCACGAACATCACGGCATAGCGAAGGCACGTATCGAGTAACACATTCATTTGGCGGCTGTCGTGCCGCTGCGGGTGCCCAGCGCTGGTGTTCGTTCGATGTCGTTTCCTGGTTCTGAATCGGCGAACCCGTGTTCCGCGGCGTCCTTGGTCGGGTCTGACAGCACCCTACTGGTGGCCATTTCACCAATCAGACTGTCGATCTCGTCGGGAGCGCATCGAGCCGGTTGCTGGTTCTAGCCGAGCGGGCTCGGCGCCAGTATGGCTGCGGCGAGGGGCAAGATGACTCCGAGGTCGAGCAGCAAGGCAATCCGGCGCCGGGATCCCCAGGGACGTTCTCTTGGCGCTTCGGAGCAGGTGACGAAGATGCCGAAAAGGGCCAGCAACAGGGCGGCCATGGCGAAATAGAGTGCGACAACACCAGTCCAGGAAGGTAGGGGAATCCGACCAATCGGATTCAGCCAGATGTGGGCGCAGCTGAGCACGGGGATCGCCCAGAAGAGAGTGAACGCGAGGGTTGCGATCACGATTCCGGTCCGCTCGTTCTGTTCTTCCGGGCGCAATTCAGCAGGTCGTTGGCTGCGCGGATGGGCTCGATCTGTTGGTCGCTTCACCTGCCTGCACGATCTCCTCGAACGATCGACAGCGAAACTCGATCGTCTCGCTCCAGCGGTCCTTCACGTGATAGATCGTGCCTTTGCTCTTGCTCATCGTGGCGCGGCAAACGAGGCAGTCGAAGTGTAGGACGAGGTCATCGAACTGGCGGATCGACAGCCATGTGACGTCGCGGAACTCGAGAGTGACACCTGGCCCTGAGAGGTCCCATTCCGGAACGAGCTCCATTCGCAGGCGGCAGTCGTGCGTATCGTCGCCCAGGAACGTCACGCGTTTGACGGCGCGAAACGTTCGCCAAGGACTCAGAGGGTCGTCGTCGAGCAAGTCGGGGCGTGACAGCGTGCGATACGCGACGACGGTGAAGGCGAGCAGTGCCGGCGCGAGAGCGATGAGCGCCCATGTCGGCATCCAGCCGTGCCAGTGAGCCCAGACCCCGGCGATCCAGATCGCGGGGAGCGTGAAGACCAGAGCCCATGCTGCGACGGGATGGATCCGACGATGGCGGGGTCTGTTCACAGGCTGCTCCTGGCGCGCGTTGCGTCGCGACGAGGCGGAAGCCTGTCAGTAGTCGAGCACCGCGCGCACGATGTTACTCCCCGCGACTCCCGGCGCCTGGATGCAGCCGACATAACTCACGTTGAACGACGCGAACTGGAACTCGATCGCGACGCCGACCAGGCCGGGGTCGCCCGGCAGCGCGAGCGGCGCGGATGCGTAGCCGGCGGTGTTGGCGACGAACTGCACGCCGAGTGGCTGCACGTAGCTGCAGAAGCCGCAGGACTGCGTCGTTCCGGGCAGGCCGAGCAGCAGGAACGGGATCGCGAGCGGCTGGGCGCCGAACAGTTCGCAGCGGAAGTTCGTGTTGCCGAGCGCGAACGGTCCCGTGCCGACCGCCAGTCCACCCGGGCCGCAGCCGCCGCCCTGGTCGGTGATCGCGCCGCCGCTGCCCATCGCCTCGACCGCCTGCAGGCCGACGTTGCTGTCGGCGGTCGTGATGCTCTGGTCGGCGAAGACCGCGAGGCCTTCGTCGGAGCCCGTCGCGGGGTTGCCGGCCGAATGACCGATCAACCGCGGCGCGTGTTCGTAGACGTAGTCGTTGCCCGGCGTGAGGTCGAGGCGCAGTTCGCTGCCGATCGGCGTGCCGTCACGCGCGACCGCGAGGAAGTAGGCGTCGTCGAAGAACGGACTGCCCGGCGCCTGGCCGACGAAGACGAGGCCGAACTTGTCGCCGAGCATCGCGACATCGGGCGCGATATCGAGGTCGCCTGGATAGGTCACGAGATCGACCGTGCCGCCGAGCGAGGTGATGCCCGCCGGCCCGACGGTGATCGTGCGGGCTTTGATGTCGGTCGCGGCGGGGTTCGCGGCCTCCTGCTCTTCCCATGCCACGAGGAAGCGGAAGCCGTCGCCATCGACCGCGGGCCACGCGCAGTTCTCGGGCACGTTGCGGATCCACGCGGCCTGGCCGACGAGGTTGGCGTCATGATCGAGGACCTGCGCGCGGATCCAGCCCGGGGATCCGGGCGGGCGATCCGTCCAGGTCAGGACGTGCAGCCCGGTGTTGCCGCCCTGCTTGCTGAACGCCGGCTCGCTGACGTTACCGGCGGCGACCTGCGCGGCCTGCGTCGCGGAGACCTGCAGCTGCTGGTCGATCGTGAGCGAGCACGTCAGCAGGCCGTAGGTGCCGTCGATCCAGCCGACGAGGCAGTCGTCGTCGAACAGTGTCGCCTCGCCGCTGACGATCGGGTCGGTGATCGTGCTCGGGCCCCAGAGGTCGAACACGTTGGTTGCGGTCGCCTGCGTCGGTTCGAACGCCAGCCCGGACAGCCACGAGCCCTGCGAATCATGATTGACCCACAGCATCGCGAAGAGCCCGGTGCCCGCGATGTTGCAGACGCGCACGCTGTCTTCGTCGCCCGGCTGGTTGACGCCGAACGCGTAGCCGAACGTCAGGTTGGTGGCCGTGAAGACGCTGCCAACGACGCCCGTCTGGCCGCCGCCGAGGAACTGCGTCCAGACCACGCAGTAGCTCTGCGTGTAGTCATCGTAGGCAACGTCGGGGAAGTCGCAGTCGGTCCCCGCGAGCGCTTCGACGGCGGTCGCGATGAGTGGGTCGACCACGAGTGGGTATGCCGCGGTGTCGACGAATTCCGCGGGCAGCGCGAGGCGCACGCCGGTTGCCGTGTGTGTGATCGTCCCCGCGGCGCGTCGACCCGCGGCGTCGATGCCCGTGACCGAGCCCATCGTCACGCCGCCGCCGCGCGGGTTGCGCCATGCGAGACCGTCGCCCGCCGCGCGCCGCAGGGTTGTCGTCACATCGAGGTCGATCGTGAGGTCGCCCGCACCGCGGGGTCGTTCGGCGAGAACGAAGCTCTGCGCCACGCCGTCGGCGCGCACATCGTAGCGTTCGATCGTCGCCGGGGCGGTCGGCCAGGAGTAGGTCACGCGGTCGCGTGAGTGCCCACGAATCGGCTGGTGCTCGGCGGCGACGAGCCAGTCCGTGTCTCCGCGCGCCATCCGCCGCAGCTCGATCCGCCACGTCGCGGCTTCGGGGGCTCGCCGACCGAGCGCGGGTTGGAACGTCATCGCGCGGTCTTCGAACGTCGCGCGATAGCTGCGTGCGACGCCGAGCACGGCGCCGGCGTGCTCGTGCACGCCCGCGAAGCGACTCGCGGCGAACGCCGGCTGGCCCGTCCGTGCGCGCCGCGTGATCGGATCCTGGGCCGTGACCGCCGCGAGGAGCGGCAGGCCGAGCGCGAGGATCAGGAGGCGACTGGCAGGTTCTCGCATGGCACTTCGCCGGAGAGAAACCTACCTCGCGCTGCTTCGCACGGCGGCGTGCCCGGGTCCTCGCCTCGATGGCAACGGGCTATCGGTGCTTCGCTTTCTCGCGGCCGATCGCTTCGAGCTCGTCGAGGGACCGCTGCGTGATGGCGCCCCAACCCTGGTGCAGGCCGCCCTTGACCGAGAGCACGAGTCGGTACCACTTCATCGGTTCGATCGAGACGACCCGGATTGCCGAGTCGTGGCCCTCGATCGTCGCGCGCAGCCCTTCGGGGTAGAAGCGGAACGAGCTCTTGCCCAGCTCCTTGCCGTCGTGAAGCACGGGCTCGAGCTTCGTCGTCGTCGGAACCGTCAGCGATGCGACATCGAGGTCGCCCGCTGCCACGAGTTCGCCGAGCGAACGCGGTGGTCGCGACTCTCGTGCGGTGAACGTGACACGCGAACGGTCGATCTCCTGCATGCGGCGGCCGGCGAGGCGGAGGAGGAGGTCGCCGCGTTGGGCGCGCCGTTCCTCGGTGAGAACGCTCGATATCGCCGGTCCGAAGATCGTCGCGAGGCTCGTGAGCACGGGGCCGCCGATGGTTCCCGACATCGCGAGCGCAACGCCGTCGCTCGTACGGCGTAGAACGCCGCGACCGGACCCGAGGAACGCGGTGACGACTTCGGAATCTGGCAGCTCGTCGAGTCGCAGGTAGGCATCGGACTCGTAACGCAGGAGGGCCTTCGTCATCAGTGGCAGCCAGATCTCGCGCAAGGCCCGATGGATCGCGGCGTTGTCGTAGCGCAGGTCGAAGGCGGGGCTCAGCAGGCCATCGCCGCGCGGTCGCGGGGCGTCGTCGAGCGGCATCGCGGGTGGTGCGCCGGCTCCGCGGGCCTTCAGCAGGGCGCGCAGGCTGGCAGCGGTTTCGGCGATGTGCATCGTGCCGTCGAGGAGGCAATAGGCCGGAGTGAGTGCGGCGGGCAGGCCTTCGATCTTCAACAGCGTGCAGTCGACGCCCTCGAGCTTACGCTTCGTGATCGCGAGCCAGGGCTGCTCGTGCAGGCGGCCGAGCAACCGTTCGAGTGCCAGCGGGTCCACGATGCCGAAGCTGGCGTAGAGGCGTGGCACCAGCTGGCCGAGCTGTGGTCGGGTGACGGCGAACGCCATGCCGCCCGTCCAGGTCAGGCGGAGGTCTGCGCTCAGCCCATCGGCTGTCAGCGTGCGGATCTTGGCGCAGTCGAGTAGCCGGTCGACTGCCGCCACGAGCGCCGGAACGTCGAACGCAGCGCGAAGCTGCAGCATTGCGTTCTCGGGGAGTGGTTGCTCGGGCAGGGGCGCGACCGCGGTCAGCAGCGCACCGAGAATGCCGCCGACTTCGCCGTCGAACGACCAGTGGAACTCGTCCTGCATCCGGTCGCCGACCGGGTGCAATCGCCACTGCAGAAGCCCGGAGTTGGTGAGGGCTGCTGCCTCGAACAGCCGGGTTGGATCGGAGTTCGAGGTGAGCGCGGCGATCATCAGGAGGTAGCGCCGCAGGTCGATCCCGGCCGAGAGGCTCGGGCGCGATTCGGCCCGCGTGCCGAACTCGCCGATCGCCGGCGACCCCGTGCCGCCGACGAGCAGGCCCGGTTGGTCGATGGCCCACATTGCGGCTGGCGTCGGGTGTCCAAAGCTCAGGGCTGCGTGCACGGGGTCGACTTCGTCGT
The DNA here is from genome assembly GCA_024743115.1 of bacterium. Lineage (GTDB taxonomy): Bacteria > Planctomycetota > UBA1135 > UBA1135 > UBA2386 > JAGQRA01. The sequence goes on from JANSXC010000004.1 coordinate 228,383, forward strand.
TCTGGGCGAGTGCGATCGCGCCGATGGAGTCCTCGGGGTCGGCGGGCCTGGCCGGTTGCAGCCCGAAGGGCGGCGACTGTCGGAGGTTGTCGAGCAGGGCGCGCGACCAGCGCCGCCACCGGCCGGCCGCCGTCGGCACCGGGTTGAGTGCGAGCGATACCTCGGTCTGCATCGCGGTCTGCAGCGCCAGGATGTCCGGTGCGGTCGCGATCGCCTCGGCATTCGGCATCGACGCACAGAGTTCGAACGCCTGCAGGTCGCGCCAATCTAAGGTGCGAAGCGCCAGCTCGATGCGCTCTTCGATCCGGACGCTGCGCGGCGACTCCTTGGCCAGCGCCGCGATGAGTTCGCGCCAAGCGGCGGCACCGGCGAGCTCTCGGCGGATGCAGACATCGACGGCCTCGCGGATCTCGGGATCGTCGAGCAGTTGGCCGAGGCGGCCCTGCATCGCACGCCGTACGAAACCCGTGATATCGTGCGCGGCCACCCGGCCCATCGGTTGGCGTGGTGCGAAGGTGCGGGTCTGCCCCGGGGCGATCGGCGCTGCGAGCACTAACAGCAGGGTCGATCGCAACCAGAGCCGTGGGGCGGTGAGGCGGAGCATGCCGCAGAGACTAGCCGCGTCGGGATTCTTCGCTCATTTCGTCCAGAACTCGAGCCGTAGCCACGCCAGCCAGGTCTCTGGATCGAACGCTGCGACCTTGCTCGGAGACTCGATGGGCGCGCCGACGAGTTCGAGTAGCGCCATCTCCGCGCGTCCGCGGACGAACTGATCGTCGTCGAGCAACAGATGCCAGAGCACGAGCGAGTCCCGCGGATCTCGGCAGGCCTCGCCGATCGCGAACGCCGCCTTCTCGCGTCGCCCGGCGCGGTCGGGGTCCGTGCGGTCGAACAGCGTGGCGGCCTTTCGCAACTCCGCGGTGGCATCGCCGAACATGGGCAGGCTCGGCCCGGATGCGGTGACGTGGGTGCTCGCGCCCGCGGGCACGAAGACCTCGCGGTTCCCGAACGTGAACGTCACGGCCCCTTCGGTGACGGTGATGTGATGCGTGCCATCGCTCGCGATTCGCAGTTCGTATTCGCAGCCCTTGTCCGTGACGCGCCCGAGCGGCGTGTCGACGAGGAAGAAGCCGGGCGCGACCGCCGGCGGCGGAGCGACCTTCGCCGTCAGCGCGCCGCGGCGCAGGGAGAACAGGGCCTCGTCGCTGCGCCAGTGTTCGAACTGCAGTTCGCTGCCCGGCGCGAGCGTCACGTGAGCGAGTTCGCCGAGCTGCACGACGACCGGCGACTTCGCGGCTACGAACGTTCGTGCCGGATCGCCTGGCGCAAGTCCCGCGGCGGGCCACAGCAGCCAGGCTCCGAGCGCGAGGCTCGCCGCGGCCGCGAGCAGCCAGGGCCAGCGCCTCACGAAGCGACCAGGCTCGTGCTGGCTGCCGTTCTTCGTCAACTCCCCGAAGTCCGGTTCCGCGCCACGATGCGCGAAGCCGGCGAGCAGCTCCTCGAGCTTCGCCACGGTCGGGTCGGCCTTGCCCTGCCGGTCCCACAGGTACTTGTCGCTGTCGCGGTCGTCGCGGCTCATGGCAATCCGGCCTCCGTGAGCAGGGGGCGCAGCTGGCTCATGCCGCGCGTGAGATTGACGCGCACCGAGCCATGCGTCATGCCCGTGCGGGCCGCGATCTCGGGGCCGGTCAGGCCTTCGACGAGGCGCAGCACGAGCGTTTCGCGATACGTCGCGGAGAGCTTGGCGATGCAAGCGAGCACGGACCTGGCCGCTTCCTGTTGCGCGAGGCGATCGTCGGGCGCCGGCGCCTCGGTGGCGATGTCGGGCAGCTCGCTCGGCTGCGGTCGGCGCTGTGCTGCCCGCAGGTGATCGACGCTCGCATTGCGCGCGGCTGTGCAGAGCCAGCCCGGGAACGCGGCGGGATCCTGCAGCTCGGAGAGTCGTTGGAAGGCGCGCATGAACAGTTCTTGGGTGAGGTCGTCCGCGGCATCGGGGCCACACCTTGCGAGCAGGATGCCGTGGACGACGCGCCCGAACTCGCGGTAGAGCTGCGAGAACGCGGCCTCCTCGCCGCGCTGGGCGGCTGCAACGAGTGCTGGGATGTCACTCGTTGCGTCGGCGCTGTCCGTGACCTGCTGCACGATGTCGGGGTGGCCGCGAGCCTACCTGGGCGGCAGTTTCTCGGTCGTGCCGGCTCGCGAGAAGCGGGTCGCGAGCATATTGGCGGCGCGTTCGCGGCTCTCCTGGCTCGTGCCGTTGTGTGCCACGTTGCGGAGGTGTGGTTCGAGAAAGCGATCGAGGCGGGCCAGCTCCTGTTCGGCTTGTTCGGCGACCATCGGGTCGGCGGCCAGGCGACCCGCGAGCGCGCGTTCGACCGTCGCCTGGGCTTCGGGGGTAATCAACTCGTGGCGGCCGACCATCACGCGGACGAGTTCGCGCGGCTGCGGATCGAGCGCCAGCACCAGCACCTGATCGACCTGCGCCCGCGGCAGCAGATAGATCACGCGCGTGCCGTCGGACTGGAACCACGACCGCGACCAGGTCGCGACCATCGCGCGGGCTTCATCGGCGTAGAGCCCCGCCGCGACGAGTGCGCGCAGCACCTCGGCACCGACGCGGCGGGCGAACCGTTCGCGGTCCGCGATCCACTCACCTTTCGAGAGGTCGAAGCGCGCGGTGTCGCTGCGCGGCCCGAGCGCGCGTCCGGTCGCGAAGCGGCCGCCGCGTTCGCCGAGCTGCAGCGCGATGCAGAACGGAATCGGCTCGCCCATGCGGTTCTCGAACGTCAGTCGACCGTTGGCCGCCGCGGAGCCCAACACGTCCGGCTGCCAGCGTCCGAGGCCGCGGTAGAACAAGTAGTGCTCGGCTTCGGCTTTCGGCGGGCCCTTCTTGGCCTTGGCGGCTGCGGGCGGCCGTGTGCGGACGAGGTTGGCGCGGGTCTGGCGTGCGAAGTGCCATGGGTCGGTCTTCGGCACCGAAGGCACCGCGACCTTCGACGCGTCCGTGCCGCGGGCGAGCACGTCGACATCCCACGTGAGCATCGAGGCCCGGACCTGCCGCATGTCGACGAGTGCTCGCCGCGCCGCGCCCACGCGCGGGTGGATCGTTGCGGGCAGCGGATAGAACTGCGTCATGAGTCCGTTCGCGAACCAAACCCGCACCTGGGCGCGCAGTGGTTCTTCGGCGTAGAAGTAGATGACCGGCGTCTCCATCTTCTGCGTGACGTAGCTCGCCGGCAGCTTGACGCCCTTCACGCGCCCGGCCTCGTCGATCTTCGACAGGTCGTGGACGAACGCGGGCAAATGCTCCTCTTCGTGGTGCAGGCCGTCGAGGATGAAGCCCTTGGCGTCGACCATGCTCGTGAACGTGCCCCATTCGTGGACCACGTAGTTCGCGGGCGGGCTCGTCGCCGTGGCGGTGGCCCGCGCCGATGTCGGCAGCTGTGCGGGTAGCGCCGAGAGCGTGAGGGCGATCGTTGCGAAGAAGGTCGGAGCGTTCATGTCCGGCAGGACGCTCGGGCGTGCAAGAGCGTTAGCGCGGGGTCCTCGTGTCGCCGTCTCGGATGGATCCAAGTCCTCTTACCATCACCATTTGAGTTCGGGGTCGCCCTTCTTCAGCTGGCCTGCGGGTCGCACGCCACGGCCCTTCCGCTTCGTCAGTCGGTCGCCGAGTTCGGTGCGGGCGCGTTCGACGGCGGCCAACAGACGGGTCATCACCTCGGGGTGCTCGGCTTGCACGTCGGTCGACTCACCGGGGTCGTTCTTGAGGTCGTAGAGCGCCACGCCGATCGCGCCCTGTTCGTAGGGGACGGGCGAACCGTTCTTGCCGCCTTCGCGGCCATTGAGCGTGCGGTACTTGTGCGGCAGGTGCAGCTTCCAGCGGCGGTCGCGCACGGCCTGGAGCTGACCACCAGCGTAGTAGCAGTAGAATTCCTGGTGCGGTGACTTCGCGTCGTCCGCGCCGAACATCAGCGGTCGGATGTCGCGTCCGTCGATCGGATGGTCCGGCAGCTTCGCGTCGATCAGCTTCGCGACGGTCGGCAGGAGGTCGATCGTCGAGCTCAGTTCGTCGCAGGTCGTGCCGGCCGGGATGCGGCCGGGCCACCACATGACGGTTGGTTCGCGGATGCCGCCTTCGAACATCGTGCCCTTGCCCTCGCGGAACGGCCCCGCCGAGCCCGCGTGGTCGCCGTAGCTGAGCCACGGACCGTTGTCGCCCGTGAACACGACGAGTGTGTTCTTGGTCAGTCCGTGTTCTTCGAGCGCGTCGAGGATCTGCCCGACCGACCAGTCGACCTCCATCACCACGTCGCCGAACAGGCCCTTGCCGCTCTTGCCCTCGAACGCTTTCGACACGAACAGCGGCACGTGAACCATGCTGTGCGGCACGTAGAGGAAGAACGGCTGGTCCTTCTTGCGCTCGATGAACGACACCGCGCGCTCGGTGTATTGCTTCGTCAGCAGTTTCTGATCTTCGCCCGTGACTTCGCGATCGACGACTTCGTTGCCGTCGATCAGCGGTAGGTCGGGATAGCCCTTCTTGCGCCGCTCGGCCGCGGTCGGCAGATGCGCGTACGCCGGATGTAGCGGCCACATGTCATTGCTGTAGGGCAGGCCGTAGTACTCGTCGAAGCCGTGTTGCAGCGGCAGGAACTTCGGATGGTGTCCGAGGTGCCACTTGCCGAAGCACGCGGTGGCGTAGCCCTTCTGCTTGCAGAGTTCGGCGAGCGTGACCTCGTCCTCGTGGATGCCGCGTTTGCTGCGTGGGCCATAGGCACCCGAGATGCCGATGCGCCGGTTGTAGCAGCCCGTCAGTAGCGCCGCGCGCGACGCCGAACACACCGCGGTCGAGACGAGGAAGTCGGTGAACTTCATGCCCTCCTTGGCCATGCGATCGAGGTTCGGCGTCGGGATGTCCGCGCCGAACGGACCGATGTCCGCGTAGGCGAGGTCGTCGATGAAGATCACGATCACGTTCGGCGGGCGGGCCGCTTCGGGTTCCTGCGCGGTAGCATGCAGTGCGAGCGGGAGAACGAGCGAGATCGCGGCGCGAAGCATGACGTGATGATGCCTACAATACCGCCGATGAACTACCCCGGGCTGGCTGCTCTACTCGCTCTTGCGTTCGCCGTCGTCGCCCCTCACGGCGGCCCCGACCCGATCGGTAGTTGGCTGCTCAGCGGGAAGATGGCGCGGGACGGTCGCATCGTCGCCCTGCTCGGGGTCGATGCGAAGCTGACGGGCAAAGTCGAGTTCGTGAAGGACGCTGCAGGCTCCTCGCTGTGGTTCGATGGTGAGTCGACGCGCGTCGTGCTCGCGGACGATTTCTCGAAGAGCAGGCAGAAGCTGCCGAAGCGCCATCTGACGATCGACGCGTGGGTGGCGATCAACGCGCCGCAGCGCTGGGGCGGGATCTTCGGTTGCGTGCAGGACAACGGCTACGCCGAGCAAGGTTGGGTGCTCGGCTACGACGAGCAGCACTTCACGTTCGGGCTCGCGAGCAAGGGTGCGGACGACGGCGACGGACGCATGACCTATGTCGCCGGCAAGACGAAGTATCGCGAGGGCGTCTTCTATCACGTCGCCGCGACCTACGACGGCAAGGTGCAGCGGCTCTACGTAAACGGCGTGCTCGAGGCCGAGAGCAAGGAGCAGAGCGGCGACATCCTCTATCCGAAGAACGCGCCGCTCGTCGTCGGGGCCTACCGGGACAGCAACGAAGAACAGATTCTCCGCGGCCGGGTGCGCAGCGTTCGGCTGTTCGACAAGATGGCGAAGGCGCCGGCGATCCGCGAGACGTTCGAGCACCAGGCGGCGTTGACGAAGGCGGATGCGCACATCTGGATCGACCCGGAGCATCGCTGGATCGTGCGGCCCTATCTGCAGTGGGCGACCACGACCGGGATGACGGTGCGGTGGGAGACTTCTCGGCCGGCAAGCTCGGTGGTGCACTTCGACGACGACGTCGATTTCGAGGGGGAGGGCGACGACCGTATCGCGTTGTTCGATCAGGTCGTTCGCGGCAAGGAGGCGACGAGAATGCACGAGTTGCGCATCGACGGTCTGCGGCCTGATACGCCCTACTACTACCGCGTCGAATCGGCCGACGATCTGGGCCGCAAGCTCGAGAGTCCTGTGCTGAGTTTCCAGACCGCGCCGGGATCCGATGGCTCCTTCGCGTTCGCGGTCATCAGCGACACGCAGGGCAACCCGAACGTGTCGGGCGCGATCGCGAAGCAGGCGTGGGCGATGCGGCCGCACTTCGTGCTGCACCCCGGTGACCTCGTGAGCACCGGCACGGTCAAGGAGCAGTGGGTCTCCGACTTCTTCGCGAGCATGCAGCCGCTGCTCGAACGCGTGGCGCTGTTTCCCGTGCTCGGCAATCACGAGCGCGATGCCCGCTTCTACTACGACTACATGTCGCTGCCGGAGCCGGAGTACTACTACGCGTTCGACTACGGTAACGCGCGGTTCTTCCTCATCGACAGCAACCGTGAGGTCGGGCCGGGTTCGGAACAGTATCGCTGGCTCGAGCGTGAACTCGCGGCGGCGAAGGAGCGGAAGGTCGAGTGGAAGATCGTCTGCTACCACCACCCGGCCTACACCTCGGACGAGAACGACTACGGCGACACGTGGTCGGGGCCCTCGACGCGCGGTGATCTGCGTGTCCGCAAGCTCGTGCCGCTCTACGACGAGTACGGCGTCGACGTGGTCTGGAACGGGCACATCCACAGCTACGAGCGCACGTGGCCCCTGCGTGACGGCAAGGCCGGGCGCGGTGGCACGACCTACATGATCACGGGGGGCGGCGGCGGCAGCCTCGAGACGCCGGGGCCGATCCGTCCGTTCTTTCAGAACACGGTCAAGCGCGGCCACCATTTCTGCTTCGTCGCAGTCGCAGGGCGCACGCTCGAGCTCAAAGCCTACGACCTCGAGGGCCGGCTGTTCGATACGGTGTCGATCGAGAAGCGCTGAGCTCGCGGCTTCCGAATCCGGGCCCGGCCGATCCGGGGCCGAACCGGTGAAGGCCACAACCGGGCGGGGGGCCGCCGCCGCCAGGGCCGTGGCCCGAGCGCGGCCCGGCCGAGGGCGGTGGGCAGGGGCCGCCGCGATCCCAGGGCCGCTGCAGCGCCATGGCGCGGCTCATGCCGCAGGGCCCGCGGGGAGCCGGGGTCGGCGGAGCGTCCGTGGCGTTGCGCCGGGCGAGCGCGGCCAGGCGGTCGGCGCGAGAGGGTGGTGCGATCTGCCAGCACACGAGCAGGAAGATCAGGGCAGCAGGATTCATATCCGTCGACGGGCAGCGGGACGGCGCGGGAGAGGGCAGCGAGGGTAACCGAACGCAGACCGTTCGGGGACGGTTCCCGGGTTCCGCGATTTCCCCCGCCGCGCCCGGGTCGCTACAGTCCTCCGCCCAATGCGCCTGAGCCAGATCCTGATTTCGACCCTGCGCGACGATCCCGCGGATGCGGAGATTCCGAGCCACAAGCTGCTCGCGCGCGCGGGCTTCATCGTGAAGATCGCCGCGGGCGTCTACACGTACTCGCCGCTGATGTGGCGCGTTGTGAAGAAGTTCGCGCAGATCGTGCGCGAGGAGCTCGACCGCGAAGGCGCCAACGAAGTGATGCTGCCGATCATCCAGCCGGCCGAGCTCTGGCAGTCGAGCGGGCGTTGGGACCGTTACGTCACGGACGGGATCATGTTCTCGCTCAAGGACCGCAAGGGCACCGACATGTGCCTCGGCCCGACGCACGAAGAGGTGATGACGACCTTCGTGAACGCGCAGGTCAACAGCTACAAGCAGATGCCCGTCAACTGCTACCAGATCCAGGCCAAGTTCCGCGACGAGATCCGGCCGCGGTTCGGGCTCATGCGCGGGCGCGAGTTCGTAATGATGGATGCGTACTCGTTCGACGCGGACGACGCCGGGCTCGACGCCGCGTATCAGAAGATGCGTAACGCCTATTGCCGCACGTTCGAGCGCTGCGGTCTCGACTACACGATCGTGCAGGCCGACTCGGGTGCAATCGGCGGCGCCGGCAGCGAAGAGTTCATGGTCATCGCGGATACGGGTGAGGACGCGATTCTGTTCTGCAAGGGCAGTGGCTACGCGGCCAATGTCGAGAAGGCGACCAGCCAGCTGCCGGAGGCGCCGGCTGGCGGCGAGGTTCGCGAGATGAGCAAGCACGAGACGCCCGGCGTGAAGACCGTGGCGCAGCTCGAGGACTTCTTCGACGGCTGGGTCGCGGGTCGCATGGCCAAGACCGTGCTGTATCACGCGGCGTGGAAGGAGGACGAGGCGATCGTCGCGGTGATGATGCGCGGTGATCTCGAGATCAACGAGGTCAAGCTCGCGAATGCGCTCGACGCGCTGACCGTGCGACTCGCGACCGACGAGGAGATCCAGAAGGCGACGGGGGCGGAGACCGGCTTCGCAGGTCCCGTCAACCTGTCCGAGGACGTGCGGCTGCTCGCGGATCTCTCGCTCGAGGGCCGCACCAACCTGCTCACCGGCTGCAACGAGACCGGCTACCACTGCCTCGACGTCAACCTCGGTCGCGACTGCCAGCAGCCGGAGTTCCATGACCTGCGCCTGGCGCGCGCGGGGGAAGGCTGCCCGGTGTCGGGTCAGCCCCTCGAAGAGGCGCGCGGCATCGAGGTCGGTCACATCTTCAAGCTCGGCACGAAGTACAGCTCCGCGATGCAGGCGACGTTCATGGATCAGCGCGGCAAGCCGGCGCCGTTCGTCATGGGGTGCTACGGCATCGGCGTCTCGCGGACCCCGGCGGCGGCTGTCGAACAGCACTTCGACGACAAGGGCATGGTCTGGCCCGTGCCGATCGCGCCGTTCGAGTGCGTCGTCGCGATCCTCGACAGCAAGCGCAGCGAGCAGTGCGAGCTCGCCGAGAAGCTCTACGGCGAGCTCGAGGCCGCTGGCGTCGAGGTCTGTCTCGACGACCGTAAGATGAGCCCGGGAGCCAAGTTCAAGGACCACGAGCTCATGGGGCTGCCGCTCCAGGTCTTCGTCGGCCGCAAGGCGGGCGATCGGCAGGTCGAGCTGCTCGTGCGCAAGGGCATGGAGAAATCCGACTGCGCGGCTGACGAAGTCGTGGCGAAGGTGCTCGCGGCGCTGGGTCGCTGAGGTCGGGAATACCCGCCGGGGGTCGGTCGTCCGATCGGCGATGAAGCTGACACCTGACCCGGGCCATCGGCGCACGAGCCGCGCCGGTGGCTTCACCCTCATCGAAGTACTCGTCGTGGTCGCGATCCTCGGATTGCTCGCCGCGCTCATCGTGCCGAACGTCGTGGCGCACGCCGACAAGGCTCGCCGCGAGAAGGCCGTGATCGACTGCGTCGCAATCGCCGATGCCGCGCGAGCGTACTACGTCGACCGCGGGCGCGTGCCGACGCTCGAACAGCTCACCGAGCGGATCGACGGGCACTCGTACCTGCGGGTGATCCCGAAGGATCCCTGGGGCGGCGCCTACGAGCTGCTCACGGATGGCAGGCGGCCGCCGGAGTTCGAGGTGCGCAGTCCTGGCAACAACGGCAGCGCCGGGGACGACGACGACGTGTCGTCGAAGGCTGCCGAGGGCTGATCGCCCAGGCCTGGTCGGCGGCGCCGCACGTTCCGGTTCAGCCGAGTTCGCAGTCGCGATACGGCAGCCAGTCGTCCATACCCTCGCGCCACACCAACGTGTCGTCGTCGATCGTGCCACCTTCGCGCAGCGCGCGGAGCTGCGATTCGGCGACCGGACCGAGCTGTTTGTCCACGGCGGCGAAGAACCACATCGGTTCAGACGGCTCCGCGGGTGGCGGCGGGGGTGGCAGTTCGGGTTCGGGCTCCGGTGGCGGCAACGGTTCGGCCGTGTCCATGCCCAGTGCCCGATCGTGCGCGTCGAGGCGATCGGCGTGCACCTGGTGTCGGCTGTCCGCGACCTGGCGTTCCTTCTTGAGCTGTTCGCGCAGTCGCCGCATCTCTTTCCGATGCTTGGCGTCGGTGTCCTGCTGCTGACTCAGATCGGGCAGCACGAGCAGGATCACCAGCCCGATACAGCTCGTGAACAGGCCGATGAAGAACCACGCGAGTGCACTGCGACCGCGCCCCGGAGCGATCACCGCACAGATGATCCCGAACAGTACACCGCCACTGCCAGCTCCGATGTCGATGTCGGCGAGGAACGTGAGCACGGTCAGATGATCGAGAGGTGGTTGTGGTTGGTCAACTTCGAGCTGCGCGCACGGCTTCGAGCCAGCCGTTCCCGAACCGGGTGTCCGGTTCGAGATGGTGACCCTCGCTCCACTCGTTGAGCGAGGCGATCAGCACGAGCGGGTCGTCGATGCCGACCCGCGACCGAAATGCGATCGCTCGCTGGAGTGCGTGCCCGAACAGCTCGGGATGCTCCCCGGTTACGACCGGCGACCACGGATATTTGTGGGGCCGCTTCGGGCCGAAATCGGCGCCGCGGGGCGAGGCGTCCCAACCTGTTGCTACAGCAGGCATATACGGCAATCCTGAGGCCTCGCAGAAGGCCTGCCACTGGCCCGCACGCAGGGCGGCATACTCGCCGTAGCCCTGCTCGAAGGGACCTTTCCAGTCCGGCAAGAACACGTAGTGCGTGACGCTGTCGAACCCGAGCTCGGCGACGATCGGGAGCGTTTCCGCGTTCGGTTCGATCGCGGCGAGATGGAGGTCGCGGTGGCCGTGCTCGCGCAGCCATCGGCGGGCCGCCGTGATCGCCGCCCGCGCCTGGTCGCGACCGAGTTCGTTGACGAAGAAGCTCGAATCGAAGATCGACAGATAGCTGCGCCCTGCCACCGTCACGTAGTTGGGCCGCGCGAAGTAGTTGTTCGCGAGCATTGCGACGAACCGGACGAAGTCCTCGGCGTCGGTGTCGACGTGCCGGTCGGAGCTGATGACTGCGGCGTCGCGCCGGGTCACCGGCAGCACGCGGCGTGGCATGCGGTTGGCCCACATGCAGGCGAACGGCATCGCGCTGCCGTGTTCTGACCGCAGGAAGCCCTCGTCGAGTCCGGCCTCGAACACGCGCTTGCCGCGGCACCAGAACACGCCGAACACGAGCGCCTCGACGCCGTGCTGACGCGCCAGTTCGACGCGCTGGCCAAAGGCGATGGGGTCACGATCGTCGTATTCGCCGAGCAGTGGGACCCGTGGCTGCGCGTGCCCCGGAAACCGCGGCTGGCAGTCACGGACCAGTTCCCATTCGGTGAAGCCCGGATGGAACGCCGCGTCGCGTTCGGCGATCGGATGCCAGCCGGTGTAGACGTAGGCGGCGACGCGCATCGCCCGATCGTCGGGTAGGGAATCGCGGTCGCAACGGCACTTCGACGAAATCGGTCCTCGGGCCCTGTCCCCGGCCGGTGACGGCGGGACAATGGCTGCCACGTGGAGTCCCGTGACCTGTTCGAGATCCTGACGCGCGAGCACATCGATTCGGTGCGTGCGTTCCTGCTGACGTCGCTGCGCGACAGCGTCGCGGTCGAGGACCTCGTGCAGGAGACCTTCCTCACGGCGTGGAAGATTCTCGATCGCTACGACCGCAAACTGCCGTTCGGCCCTTGGGTGCGGGGAATCGCGGCCAAGCTGCTGCTGAACCACCGGCGGAAGCTAGGGCGCGCCCGCGTGCACTTCTGCGACGAGGACGTGCTGACGTTCCTCGATGAGCGTTTTCGCGAGTTCGAGACTGCGCCCGGGGACACGTTCGACGAACAGCTCGACACGCTGCGCGATTGCCTCGCGCGACTGTCGGGCAAGCAGCGGGAGACGATTCGGCTGCACTACGAGCACGGGCTGCACTGCCGTGAGATTGCTGCGCGCCTCGAACTCGGGCATGAAGCGGTCAAGAAGCATCTGCAGCGCGGGCGGGCCGTGCTGCAACGTTGTGTCGCGGCCAAGCTCGGCTCGATCGTGGTGGAGGGGCCGGCATGAGCGGCGCGCGCGACGATTTCTCGCAGGACCGTGAGCCACGCGAACTCGTGCCCGACGAGTGGCGTGCGTTCGACGACACACTGGCCGAAGGGCCCGCGCCCGCCGAGGTGCCGGTCGAGGCTCACCGTTGGCTCGCGGAACAGCGCTTCATGCACGGCATGCTGCGCGCGCTGCACACGGCTGATCCCGTGGCGCGCGAGCACCGGGTTGAGCGGGTGCTCGATGGACTCGATGCGGCGCAGGCTGCGGGCAGTCGGCGGCACTGGGGTGTCGTGGCGGTCGCCGCGATGTTGCTCGCGACGCTCGCTCTGTGGTTCGCGTTGCCCGACCGTCTGCCGACGGCCGAGGCCGCGGTCGGGCGCATCGTCGCCGAGATGGAGCGTGAGGTCGATCGGCGTTACCGCGTCGCGATCCGCACGAGCCGCCAGGGCGAGAAACTCGGTAACCACGTGTTCTCGCTCGTGACCCGGCCCGGCTCGCGATTCCAGATCGACGGCCGCTTCTCGTTCCGGGGGCAAAAGGTCGCGTCGCTGCGCATCGGCAGCGACGGCGAAGAGGTCTGGGTGCTGCCGGCCAACCGGCGACTGCGTCAGGCGGTGCCGTTGCGCGAACGCGGCAAGCTGCGCGAGACGCTCGATGACGTGCTCGATCTGGTCGAACTCGACGTTCACGAACTCATCAACAAGCTGCCGGAGCAGTTCGAAGTGCAGGTCGTGGGGCGCGAGAAGGATCGCAACGGCCGCGAACTGCTGCGGATCGAGGCCAAGCGCCGGCGCGGGAGCCGCGGGCCGCGCGCGATGGGCGGCCGCGGGCCAGCCGGTCGCGGATCGGCCGGTCGCGGGACCGCCGCGCGTGCTTTCGGCCTGCGCGGCATGTGGCTGCTCTGCGACGAAGAAACCGGGCGCGTGCACCATCTCGGGATTCGGTCGGGCGCGCCGCGTGGCCCGCAGCGAACGGTCCGGCTCGACTATCTCGGCGAAGAACCGAGCGGGCTGGTCGACTACACCAAGCCCTGGTGATTCAATTCCGCCGGTGTCCGCGACCCGGCGCGAATGACTCAAGACGAATCCCTCGCGCGCCTGCGCAAGCTGCTCCACGACGGCGGTGGTGCGCCCGATCAACTTGCCGCCGAGCTCGCGGCCGAGCGTGCGCGCGTTGCCGGTGACGATGCGGTCGCCCACGAACTCGTCGCTGCGGATCTGCGCTGGTTGCGGCGCCAGGACGAGCGCCGGCTGCCGGGCGTCCACGATGCGATCGCGGCGACCGAGCGCACCTGGCTCGAGCTGCGGCTGCGCGCGCTGGCTGAAGAGGCGGCGAGCGAGCCGCACGTCGTCTTCGACCTCGCGGACATCCGCGCCGAGGCGATCCAACTCGGGCTCGACGATCTCGCGGCCGAGAGTGGACTGCAGATCCAGGAACGCGTGCCGGTCGTCGAGGTCGATGATCGCCTGCGTGAGGAGGCGGCCGAGCGGGTGGCGCTGCTCACGGCCGCGGTCGAGGATACGCCGCTCGATCAGCAGATCGTCGCGTTGCGTGCCAACTCGGACGCGATGGCCGCGATCGCGAAGCGGAGCGGCGACAAAACGATGCGGCGCTTCGGTCGGCGGTTGCGCAACCAGGCCGACGATCGCGAGCTCGCGCTGCGGCTCGAGAAGCTGTTCGGGCGCCGCGGCGTCGTCGTGTTCTCGACCACCAACATCGTGCTGCTGCTCGCGGTCCTCGCGATCCTGACCGTCGAACTCTGCGTCGAACTGTCGGAGCCCCTCGAACTCTCGTTGCAGTGGGTCGACGCGCTGGCGTGCCTGTTCTTCATCTTTGCGTTCCTGCTCGAACTGTGCCTGCACCCGCGCCGGAGCTCGTACTTCGTGCGGCACGTGCTGATCGATCTGTTACCCGCCATCCCGTCGGCGATGTTCCTGCTGCCCGCCGTCGACGTGCCCGGCGTCGCGGATGACGCCGTGGCGGTGCGCGCGTTGCGGATCCTGCGCATTGGCTGGGTGGCGCGCTACGTCAGGGCATTGCGACCGCTCGTACGTTCGCTGCGCCTGCTGCTGTTCCTCGTGCGTGGGCTCGACGGGCTCGTGCAGCGCTTCACCCAATTGCTCGATCGCGAGTTCGTGTTCGTGCCGGCCGCCGCCGACGAGCATCGTGCCATCTCCGAGGATGGGCGTCGTGAACTGCTGTTCGCTGCGCTCGAGCGGGAACGCGAGCTGCTCGGGTTGCTCGGCGCGGATGCGCGCGGGGCGGCCATGGTCGAACGCGCGGCGAAACTGCGCGAGCGCATGGACGAACTGGGCACGGTGCGCGGCGGCAGCTTGCGGGTCGGTTCGTCGCGGCGGGACGTCCCGATCGAGCGCGCGATTGAGGTGCTCTGGGCGCTGCGGCCGCAGGACGTGGGTCGGTTCCTGCGGCAGAGTGACATCAAGGCGCTCGACCGCGTGCTGCGCATCGTGTCGGCCGTGCCCGTGCGCTGGTTGCCGATCGTGCGCCACTTCGCGGTGCAGCCGCTGCCGCCGTCACCCGAGGAGCGAGTCGTCGCGCTTTCGCGGCGTGTCGCGGACTGGGTCGAGCGTTGGCACGGGCGGCTGCTGTTCCATGCCGATCTGCACGGCATCGTCACCGGGCCGCAGATTCTCGACCGGGTCGCGTCGGCGCTGATCAAGGCGACGCAGCGGCCGGCGGTGCGGTTGTTGTTGTTCGGGGCGCTGTTCACGATCGCTGACCTTCTCGTCAAGAGTCCCGGGCTCAGCAAGTGGCTCGGCGACATCGTCGCGCTCCCGCTGATCATCCTCGGTTCAGTCTGCCTAATCGGCCTGGCGCTCGGCCGCTGGCTCAAGAGCCTCGCGGGCGAAGCCGCGGACGGCTACCGCCTCACGAGCGAAGCCCACTTCCTGCCGCAGCTCGAACTCACGAAACGCCGCTACGAGGGCGAGGACCTGCCGTTCCTCGCCCGCCGGGTATTCGATCGCGAGGAGATCGCCGAAGAGGCGTTGCCGTTGCTGCAGGAACAGATCCGCACCGCGCGCGCCGGGGTTCCCGTCGCGGATGACGAAACCGCGGATCACATCCGCTTCGGTGCCAACCGTGTCGCGATGCTCTACCTGCATTTCCTCGATGGCGCGCCGCTGCACATCAGCGACGGCAAGACCACCGAGCAGCTGCTCGCGAACAAAGCGCTCGAGAATCTGCGCGAGCAGTTCCTCGGGGTTACGCGCAAGGACAAACGCCGGTTGCGCAAGCTGCGGCTCGACGACGGCACGATCTTCAGCGGACCCTACCTGTGGTTCAGCTTCATCACCGAGAGCATCGCGGTCGAGACCGCCAAGCGCATCGAAGGCTACAACCGCTTCTGCATCCCGCTCGCCGAGTTCGCGGCGGCGTCACCCGAGCAGCAAGAAGCGATGGGCGTCTGGCTCGACCGCCGCGCCGATCCCAAGGGCGGTCGCACGCTCGCCAACGCCGAGACCGCGCGCACCGAGGCCTATCCGACGACCGAGTTCTGCGCGATCGACATCGTCGGCGGCGATCCGGAGCGCGATCGTCACATCGCCACGATCTTCGGCGACGAGGTGCTCGACGTGCTGCGGCGGGACCGGCGCACGATGATCCGAGAGATCTTCGGCACGCGGCCCGTGCACCATCTGCCGAAGCACGAACGCAGCTTCAATCCGTTGCGGTTCTACCGCAAACGGATGTCGCACGGTCGCGTGCTGCTCGCGCCGTTGCTCGTGCTCTGGCGGTTCGTGCGGTTCGTGCGCTGGCTCGTCGCGCGTGTGACGCAGATCGTCCGCGAGGTGCTCGATCCACAGTTCGCGATGGCGCATCGCGAAGCCGGCCGCGCACCGTTCGCGGTAGCGCTGCGCAAGATCCACCGCATGAAGGCGCCGGGGCTGCGCGAGGCGCTGCGCATGCGGCTGTGGATCGATCCGGCGTACTGCGGCGCACCGACTGGCTGGAGCGAGGGGGAGGAAGATCGCGAGGACAGCGACTTCGAACGCGACTTCGACTTCCTGCACCTGCACGAGCGCGAGGGCGTCGAGCTCCGCGAGCGCGCGGCCGAGGTGCGGCGGTCCGTGCGAGAGCTGCACTCGATCCTCGAATGGCTGCCCGAGTTCCCGCGCACGGAGGACGCGGCGCACCGGCGGGCGTGTGAGCTTGCGGTCACGTGCGCATGGATCGCCGATCGCCAGGACGTCCGCACGCTGTACTTCGCGGAACGTTGGCGGGCCGAGGCCTTGCCGGCGTTGCTCGAGCGCGGCGTGCCGGGCACGCGTATCGGCGACGCTTGGCGAGCGTTGCTCGCAGCGTTCGGGGCACAACCTACGGATCGGTGGCTCGAGGGGCACGCGCTGGATCTGCCGCGCACCGCGCGCCGTGACCTCCGTCGGGCGTGGGCCGGCAACCACGAAGACGTCCGGCGTCACGTCAAGGCGTGGCTGCGGCTCGAGAACGGCGAGTCGCCGACTGCGGCTGCGATCGCCCGGTTGCGCGCGGTGTACGCGAAGGGCCCGGCCGTTCGCCGCGACATTCGGGCCTTGCGGGCCGTGCAGTCGATGGCGGTGCTCGACGTGCGGAACTACCGTGACCTCGTGTTCCACCTCGGCGGCTACGAAGCGGACGGTGAGGATGGCGGTCGTTGGTGCCGCCTGCCGTGACCGCTTTCGCGACGCGCGAGCGGCGCATCCTGCTCTGGCTCGTCGCGGGCACCGTGTGTTGGCGTTGGCTGCTCGCGGTGCGGACGCCGTTGCCGCGTGCGGAGGCCGTGGCGGATCTCTGGCTCGCCCAGGAGCTGGCGGCGGGCGAGGCGAGCGCGCTGGCCGAGATCTGGTTCGCGCCGTTCTGGTCGCTCCTGCTCAGCATGCCCGTGGCGTTCGGCTTCGATCCGTTCGAAGCAGCGATGGTGGCGGGCAGCATTCTCGCCGGGCTCGCGCTCGTGCCCGTTGCGTGCGCCGCCCAGCGAATGCGTGCGGGTGCCGGCGTGGCTGCGGCACTGCTGTTGTTCACCGTGCCACAGCCGGCGCTGCTGACCGCGGGTGGTAGTGCGGCGGCGTGGCAGCAGCTGCTGACCGGAACCGCCATCTGGCTCGTGCTGCGCGTTCGGCGTCGCGCGTTGGCCCGAACGGCGGCCGTGCTTTGCTTATTGCTGGCGTTGATCGACTCGCTGCGTGATGGACTCTTCGGTTGCCTGTCGATCGGCATGGTCGTCGCAGCCCTCGTAGCGGGTGTCGGACTGGCACGGTTGCCGGTGCGACTGCGCGATCTCCTGCTCACACTCGCGGTGGCGGGCATGTTCTTTCTCACCTGGGAGGGTGTGGAGTCGCGCAGCGTCGGCGTCGAGCGCTACCTCGGTGAGTTCCTTGCCGATCGCCTGCTGCCCGAGGAGCGCATCGCGACCGACCTGCCGCGCGTTCAGTACTTCGCCGGACGTCGGCCTGAAGTCGTCGATCGCGCGGCGCTGCGACTCCGAGTTCGTGACCGGGCCACGGGGGCGGCGGTCCTCACCAAAGCGCGGGCACTCGAACTCGACGACGAACTGCGCCCCGACTTCGGTCACTTCCAGCTGTCGCCGCGTTTCGCGAGTATGGCCGACCGCCATGGTGTGACCGTGCTGTTGCGGCGCGAGTGATCGGGCTACCATCGCGCGCGGTGGATCTGGTCCTTCTGGTGAAGAGCATCGCGCCCCCCGCGATCGCCGCGCTCGCGCTCGTCAGCGCGGGCGGCAACCGGCTACTGCCGCTCGCGCTCGCGATCGGTCTCACGATGGCGTTCGTGTTGCTGCACCAGTGGCCCGTGTTGCCGCACGTGCTGTGGTCGCGGCCGGGTTGGTCTGGCGCGGCCGTGCACTGGCTCTACTGGTGCCTGATGGTCGTGATCCTGACGAGCGGCCTCGAACACTGGAAGTGTCTGCCACCAAAGATCGCGACCTTCCTCGGACCGTTGGTCGGCGCGGGCGCGGTGTGGTTCGTGATGCGGGCCGCCGCCGCGGGTGAGGGCGTCGGCTGGCAGGTCCTCCACGTCGGGGGCGGCGCCCTCGCTGTCGCCGCGCTCGTGGTCGTCCATCGCCGGTTGATGCTGCGCGCGGTCTCGTCACCGTTCCTGCCCGCGTTCTTCGTCGTCGCCCTCGCCGTCGATGTCACGGTGCTGATTCTGTGCCGCAGTGACTCACAGGCTCGTGTCGTGCTCGGTGGCGCTTCGGCCCTGCTCGCCGCGATCATCACCTCGCTGTGGCGCAAGCCGTTCGTGCTGTCGGCTGCCGATGCGAGCTGGCTCGGCGTGCTGCACGCGCTGCTCCTGCTCGCCGCGGCCGAACTCGCCTACCTGCCCTGGATGGTCGCGATGCTCGTGGCCGTCGTGCCGGTGGTGCCGCTTACACTGCCGAAGTCGTTCGCGAAAGAACGGCCACGGCGATGGATGCTCGTGGCGCTCTTGCTCGCGGCGTTGCCCGCCGCGGCTGCGATTGCGTTGGCGTGGTAGCTGCGACTCCACACTGCTCGCGAGCAGAACAAAACCTCATCTCGGTTTCGACAGCACCCCAGGGAGCTGCGTAGACAGGGGCCCGTGCAGCCACTCCTGCGTTCCCTGAAGCTCGAAGACTCCACGCCGGCCGAGCGGCGGGCGACGGTCTGGATCGCGGTGATGTTCTTCTGTTCGCTCGCGAGCACGTTCCTGCTGCGGCCGCTGCGGGATCAGTTCGGCGTCGATCGCGGTGTCGAACAGCTACCGTATCTCTACTCGCTCACGCTGCTCGCGACGGTGGTCTGCGTGCTACCGTTCTGGTGGCTCTGCAACCGCATGCCGAGCCGGCGTTTCGTGCCGCTCGTGCAGCATGTCTGTGCGGCGGCATTCGTGCTCCTCGCCGTCGGACTGTCCGTCGTCGACTATCGCTGGCAGGAGCAGCCGTGGATCGGTGAGCTGTTCTGGGGCGGCTACAGCGCGATCAACGTCGTCCTGCCGACGCTGGTCTGGATCCATGCGGTCGAGCACTTCCGGCGGGATCAGGGCAAGCGACTGTTCGCGCTGATCGCGGTCGGCGGGACTGGCGGTGCGGTCTTCGGCTCATGGTTGGCGGGCTTGCTCGCAAGCGACGACATCGCGGCGCCGCTCTGGGTGACGGGTGCCATGGCGGCGTTCGTGCTCGAGTGTGGCTTCTTGGCGTTCGTCGGCTCGCAGGCCTCGTGTCGCGCGATGCGGCTCGAGGGGGTCACCGACTGCGACTCGAACCAGCCGCCAGTCGCTGCGGCTGGCGTGTTCGCGGGGCTGCGTCTGATCGCGAAGGACGGCTACGTGCGTGGCATCGGGGTCTATATGATGCTTCTCGGCGCCGTCGCAACCGCCTTCTATGCGGCGCAGACCGAGCTCGTCGACGAGCAGATCCAGGCTGCACGGCAGCAACACACGATCCTCGCCGACATCCAGTTCTGGGCGCAGAGCCTGGTGCTCGTGCTGCAGTTGTTCGCGACCGGCCGACTGCTGCGACGCTTCTCGCCGACAGTGATGCTCGTGTCGCTGCCCCTGATCTCGATCATCGGCCTCGGCGTCTGGGGTATCTGGCCGCTCGTACCCGCGATCTTCGTGATCCAGGTGGCGCGGCGCGGCGCGCAGTACGCGTTCGAGAAGCCGGCGCGCGAGCTGCTCTACACGCCGCTCTCGCTCGAGACGAAGCACAAGGCCAAGTTCTTGTTCGACACGTTTGCGTTCCGGCTCGGCGACCTGCTCGGCGCGATCCTGCAGGTGTCGCTGCGCGATCGCGATCTCGGCCTCGGCACGGCCGGCATCGTCAGTGCCACGATCGCACTCGCGCTTGTCTGGGTTGGCCTCGGCGTGTTCCTCGGCCGCTGGCGTCAGCGGCCGGCGCCGGCCCCGAGCTCGTAGCGCAGCCAACGGCACTCGATCGGGCCGTTCCTCACGGGCAGCTTGCGGTCCGAGCGCAGTCGCAGCCAGCGCGTCACCTCGGGGTTGCCGCAGAGCACCCAGGCGCGGCTCGCGGCGCTGCGCCGCAGGAAGTCGCCGATCGCGCGCCAGCTCGATGCCAGCCGTTCGGGGTCATCGTCGAGCCGGTCGCCGTAGGGCGGATTGGCGACCAGCATGTCCGGGTCGAAGGGGGGCTCGAAGTTGCGTGCGTCGCCGTGCGTGAGCTGCACGTGCTCGGTCAGCTCGGCGTTCTTGATGGCCTTCTCCGCGATCGCGAGTGCGCCGGGGTGGCGGTCGTTGCCGGCGAGCCGCGGCATCCGTTCACGGCCGGCCTCCGCCCGCTGCTCCGCGTCGTCGTAGATCTCGCGCCAGGCGTCGACGTCGACGTCGCGCCAGTGCTCGAACGCGAAGCTGCGGCCGAGTCCGGGAGCGCGATCGGTCGCGATCCAAGCCGCTTCGATCAGGAAGGTGCCGGAACCGCAGCAGGGATCGACGATCGATGACCGCCGATCCCAGTCGCTGAGCAGCAGCAGTCCCGCGGCGGTTGCTTCGTTGAGCGGGCTCTTGTGCTGGATCGCGCGATAGCCGCGCTTGTGCAGCGGAGCGCCGCCGAGCTCGCGATACAGGATCGCGTGGTCGTGCATCAGCACGAGCTTGATCGGCAGGTCGGGGCGGTCGCGTTCGACGCTCGGGCGTTTGCCGTCGATCGCGCGGAACTGATCGCAGATCGCGTCCTTGGTCACGAGTACGGGGAAGCGCGTGTCGTTGGCCCAGCTGTCGCGCACCGAGCCGTCGATCGCGATCGTCTGCAGCGCCGTGATGAAGCGGCTCCAGTCGACGGTCTGCGTCAGCTGGTAGAGCTCGTCGCGATCGCGGGCCTCGCCGCGCGCGAGCTCTTCCTGCACACGGATCGCCGACCGCAGCCACAGGCACGCGCGGTAGCCGAGTGCCTGATCGCCGGCGAACTCACACGCGCCACGGCGAACCTGGATGTCCTGCGCGCCGAGGTCGTGCAGCTCGTCGGCGAGCACCTCTTCGAGTCCGAGGGTGCACGCGGCGTAGTAGCGCTTCGTCACGCGTCGTCACCGCCGTTGGCGCCGGGTCCCGCCGCCGCTGCGAAGTCCTCGGCGAACAGCGCGACCGCGCTGAGCACGGGCGCGGCCGCCATCTCGATCAGCGAGCACTGCCCCTTCTTGCGCGTGAACGCTGCGAGCTTCGTGAGCTTGTCGTCATAGCCGGGGCCCTTGCCGGCCTGGACGGCGCCGAGGATGTGCACGAACTGGTTGGTCTCCATGCGGCACGGCGGGCACTGGCCGCACTGCTCACGCATGAAGAACTCCGCGATCTCGATCGTCAGCGCGACGACGTCCGTGTCGGTGAGCACGAGGCGGATGCCGCCGCAGCCGGGCGACGTGTTCTTGTCTGCGAGCGTCTCGTAGGCGATCGGGGTGTCGAAGTGTTCGGCGAGCAAGAAGCCGCACGACATCGCGGGCAGGACCGCCCGAACCTCCCGGTCGTCACGCACGCCGCCGCCGACCTCGTCGAGCAGCTCGCGATAGGTCGTGCCGAACGGTACCTCGTGAACGCCCGGGTTCTGCAGTTCTGTTGGCAGGGTCACGAGCAACGTGCCCTTGCTCTCCGCGGTGCCGACCGCCGCGAATGCGTCGGCGCCGTGCCGTGCGATCCAAGCGACGTGCGCGAACGTCTCGACGTTGTTCACGGTCGTCGGTTCGCCGAACAAGCCGGCCTCGCCGGGGAACGGCGGCTTCTTGCGCGGCTTCGCCGGCTGGCCCTCGATCGCGTTGAGCGCGGCGGTCTCTTCGCCCGCGACGTAGGTCGTCGGGCCGCAGCGCACCTCGACGGGGAACGGCAGCAAGCCGGCGGCTTCGGCCTCTTGCACGGCGCGTTCGGCACTCTGCCGCGGGCCCGTCATGTCCTCGATCAGGTAGATCCAGCCCTTCGTCGCGCCGGTGGCGAGGCCGGCCAGCAGCAGGCCTTCGAGGACCGCGTGGGCGTGGTGCTCGACGAGGTGGCGATCCTTGTCGCTACCGGGTTCGTGCTCGCCGCCGTTGGCGACGACGTGCTTTTGCGCACTTGTCGCGGCCGCTGCCAGGCGCCACTTGCGGGCCGTGGGGAAGGCCGCGCCGCCGCGCCCGCGCAGGCCAGCGGTCTCGACCTCGTCGATGAGGCCGGTCGGATCGTCGGTGTCCCGGAGTCGGCGCAGGCCCTCGTAGCCGCCACGGGCCTGGTATTCGGCGAGTGTTTCCGGACCTTCGCTCGTGCGAGAGGGCAGCAGCATCGGGGAGTCCACAGCCCGATGGTAGGTCCGCGCGCGCCAGGATCCACGCCTCGACGCCCGCAATGCTCCGCGTCGTGGGATGGCCTGGGCGGACGGGCCGCTGGCACGGGGTGATCGAACGAGTCCACGGGATGCGGAGTAGGATGGGGCACCGTGCGTTCTTCGGAACGATTCTGAACCCGTCGCCGCGCCGGCGGCAATTCACCCTCCGTGTCTTCGATCTCTCCCGAGCTGCTGTTTGCCGACTCCGCGTGGCTTCGCGGGCTGACGCGGCGGTTGGTGCGTGATCCGGAAGCTGCGGCCGATCTCGAACAGGAGGTCACGCTCGCGGCGCTGTCACGACCGCGGCCGGCCGGTCGGGCGTGGCTCGCGACGGTCGCGCGCAATCTCGCCGCCCTGGTGCACCGGCGTTCGGTGCGTGAGGCGCGGCGGCTCGAGCGGCTGGCCCGCCCGGAAGCCGAGGTGGCCGCCGGCGATCTCGTGGAGGCTGCCGAACTGCAACAGCGTGCGGTCGCAGCCGTGCTGGCGTTGCCGCCGAAGTATCGGGACACGATCCTGCTGCGGTTCCTCCGCGGCATGTCGATCGAAGCGACCGCCCAGCACCTCGGTGTGCCGGTCGAAACCGTGCGCACGCGCCAGAAGCGCGCGCTCGCGCAGCTGCGATCGCAGCTGTTGCCGAGTCGTTCGCGCTTCGGGGCGCTCGCCGCGCTGCTACCTGTGGGGTTCGCAATGAAAGTTCCAGTTGTCGTCACGGCCGTGGCCGCGTGTCTCCTGCTCGGTCTGTTGACCGTTCCGCTGTGGTATTCCGAGGCTGCGACGCCGCCATCCGATGGAGCGCCATCCGATGAGGCGCCGGCTGCGCAGGCGGCGACCATGGGCGCGGAGCGTCTCGACCATTCGCCGCCGGATCCTGTGACGGTGCCGCAGGACCCCGTGCGAGAAGCCGTTGTCGCGCCCGAGCCCGTAACCGGGCCCGCGTCGGCTCCGCCGACGCCGGTGGTTGGTCGCGGCGATATCCAGGTCACGGTCACTCGCGCGGATGGCTCGCCCGGAGCCGAAGTACGGGTTCTCTGTCGCCGCTCGAGCGGGCCGGCGCAGTTCGCGAAAACCGACACCGACGGTGTTGCGCGCTTCGCTGGCTTGCGACCGGGGGGATACTCCGTGGCCTCTGCCTCGGTGGCCCCGCGCGCCGTTGCGGTCGAAGCCGGAAGTGTGGCCTCGGTAAGTCTCGAGCTGCTACCCGGGCGCCGTTTGACCGGTCTGGTGCTCGACCCGGACGGCGTGCCTGTGGCGGCGGCCGAAGTGTTCTCCAGTCACGTTGGCCAGTGGCCGGCCTGGCCCTATGTGATCGCCACGACGGACCGCAATGGTCGGTTCGACGTCGCGAACGTCGGGCCGCAGCAGTCGATAGGCGCGCGCCATCCAGAGTTCGGTGTTTCGCACCGGCATGTGCTCTCCAACGAGCCGAAGGCCGAGGGGGCCGAGGAGCTGACCATCCGATTCGAGGCTGGGGCAGATGCCGATGTGGCGACCGTGCATGGTCGAGTTGTCGATCCATCGCGGCGGCCCATCGCAGACGCCTGGGTGCAGATCTCGCGCCAGCGCGTCGTTCGGTTCTCCCGCGACGGTGGGATACGCATGCCGCCGTCACCTGCGCTCGCCCGTTCGGGCGAGGATGGCAAGTTCACCGCCGAGTGGCTCGGCACGGGAGATTACGACTTGTTCGTCTATGCGCCGGGCTATGCGCCGCACCGCCAGAAGATCGAGGTGCGCGTGGATTCGAGGGCTGCGGTCGAAGTCCAGCTCGCGCGTGGCGCAACGTTGGTGGGCGTTGTCAGGGACGAGGATGGTCAGCCGGCGGCCGGGGCTCAGGTGCGCCTGCCGCAACTCAAGTCACCCCAGCGAATGTGGGTCCGCGTGCCGGACGATGGCAGCTATCGGTTCGAGGATGTGCCGCAGGGCTCGCTCGTCGTCGAAGTGTTCCACAAGGGCTACTCGCGGGTGCGCGAGACCGTCGATGTCGGCGGGGTCGGGCATCACGAACTGGATGTCGAGCTGAAGCCGGGAGGGACGATCACCGGGCGCCTCGTCGATGCGAATGATCAGCCGATCGTCGGCTGGTCGATCTCGCGTCGAGGCGGTGGCCGTTACGCCAGGAGCGATGCGGAGGGGCGGTTCCGGCTTGCCGACTGCAAGCCTGAGGGCAATCGGCTCTACATTCGGGAGGCGTACGGCTACGTGCCGTATCGACTCGTGCTGCCGAACGTGCCGGCCAGCGCGGCCGAACGAGTGATCCGTGTCGGGGCCGAGACCGAGGCCACGGCGAGGGTCACGGGCCAGTGCGTGGACCAGAGCGGTGTGCCGCTCGCTGGCGTGCGGATTCAACTCGTGCAGGAAGGTTCGGTCGTGCACCAGGCGACGATGACCGGCGACGACGGCGCGTTCGAGGTCGGCCCCTTGCCGCCCGGGCGCTATCGCGTGCGGCCGCTGCACCAGGACTACGAGTTTCAGGCCGTCGAGCGCGAGCTCACCGCGCATGCGATCGAGGATCTACAGCAATTGCGGAGCAAGGCACCGCGATAGCGCAACGCTCGGGTGCGCCGTCGATCCACCTTGATTAGGATCCGGCGCCCGCGCTCGCCCGCGGACCCAGCCCGATGCAATCATTCCTCTTCAGCAAGGTCCTCGCTGCCGCGATCGCGGTCGGCCTGGTCGTTCCGCATTCGACTCACCGTCCCGACGAGGGGATGTGGCCGTTCGACGGTCTGCCGCTCGAGAAGCTCAAGGAAAAATACGGTTTCGAGCCCACACCGGAGTGGCTCGACAAGGTGCGGCTGAGCTCGGTGCGCTTCGACACCGGCGGCTCGGGGTCGTTCGTGTCGCCGAACGGTCTCGTGATGACCAATCATCACGTCGCGCTGACCACGCTGCAGAAGATCTCGACGCCCGAGAAGGACTGGGTAGAGGACGGCTTCAGCGCGCGGCTCTACGGTAGCGAGCCCAAGGGCACCGACCT
This sequence comes from bacterium, assembly GCA_024743115.1. GTDB lineage: Bacteria > Planctomycetota > UBA1135 > UBA1135 > UBA2386 > JAGQRA01. The sequence continues at coordinate 253,556 of JANSXC010000004.1, forward strand.
CACGCTGCGACAGCTCATCGAGATCAAGGATGTCACCACCGAAGTGATGGCGATGAAGGCCGCCGACACGAGTGACGCCGGCAACGAGTGGCGCAAGAAGGTCGAGGCGATGACGGCGAAGCTCGGCAACGAGGACCAGAACATCGTCGCCGACCTCGTCACGCTCTACGACGGACAGCAGTATCGGGTCTACATCTACAAGGTGTTCGACGACGTCCGTGTCGTGTTCGCGCCCGAGAAGCAGGTCGCGTTCTACGGCGGTGATCTCGACAACTTCACCTACCCGCGTTACTGCCTCGACTGCGCGTTCTTCCGCGTCTACGAGGACGGCAAGCCGATCGACAGCAGCAAGCACTACTTCCAGTGGAACAGTGCCGGCGCCGAGGTGAACGATCTCGTGTTCGTCTCCGGTCATCCCGGTGGCACCGAGCGTCTGCTCACGCATGACGAGATGCTGTTTCACCGCGACGTCAGCGTACCGGCGATCGTCGATGCCTACACGCGCGCGGAAGCGCGGATTCGGCAGCGCATGGAGCGCAGCGAGGAAGAGAAGTTCCGGCTGCGTGACATGTACTTCGGTATCACCAACACGCTCAAGGCCTACGGCGGCCATCTCGCAGGGCTGCGCGATGCGCCGATGCTCGACAAGATCCGCGAGCGTGACGAGAAGCTGATCGCGAGCGGCGGAGACGCCGTCAAGGCCGCGTTCGCGTTCGTGCGCGCCGAGATGGACAAGCTGCGGAAGGAGTTCGGCGGTGAACGCGTGAACCTCCAGGAGATGATGCAGGCCCTGCCGCGAGTCAGCAACGTCGTCTGTGCCGACGCCAAGGCGACGATCAACAAGGCGCGCTTCGAGGCCTACGGCACCGACAACTACCCGGACGCGACGTTCACGCTGCGGCTCGCCTACGGTACGGTCAAGGGCTTTGATGCCGGCACGACCAAGGTTGCGCCGTTCACGACGTTTTACGGGCTCTACACCCGCAACCTCGGCATGGGGAACGAGAAGCCGTTCGATCTGCCCGCGCACTGGCTCGAGAAGAAGGACAAGATCGATCTCGCGACGCGGTACAACTTCGTCTGCACCGCCGACATCATCGGCGGCAACTCCGGCAGCCCGGTGCTCAACCGCGAGGCCGAAGTCGTCGGGTTGATCTTCGACGGCAACATCGAGTCACTGCCCGGGAACTACTGGTTCGACGAGAAGGTCAACCGCGCAGTCAGCGTGCACACGGGCGGCATGATGGCGGCGCTCGTGAAGGTCTACGGCGAGAGCGATCTCGCGCGCGAGCTGCGCGACGGCAAGTAGTGCAATGGCCGATCCCCTCGACTGGAAGCAGCGCTTTCGGCGCACGCACATCTTTCGCAATCTCACCGTCGCGGAGACCGACCGTGTGCTCGAGGTCGTCGAGCGCACTTCGCTGCCAGCGGGGGAGGTGCTATTCTCCGAGGGGGATCCGCGCGATCGCATGATCGCGATTCAGCGTGGGCGCGTTCAGCTGTCGCGTCACGATGTGACGGGTGAGCCGCAAGTCGTCGAGACGATGGTCACCGGCGACCTGCTCGGGGAAGGGATGCTCAACGAGGACACCGTGCATTCGACGACGGCGATCGCCACGACGCCGCTCGAGGTCGCCGTGCTGAAGCGAGGCCGGCTGCAGGAGGTGTTCGCCGAAGATCCGACGCTCGAGCGCCGCATGCTCGCGAGCCTGCTCGACGAGATCGTCAATCGCTTCGATCAGCTCATGTTCCGCACGACGGGACACACACAGGCGTTCTCCAAGGGGCAGACGCGCACGGAGCACGATCTGCTCGGGGACGGCGCGGTGCAGGCGGAGGCCTACTTCGGTCTGCAGACGATGCGCGCGCTCGGCAACTTCGAGATCGGCGGCACGCGGCTCAACGCGTATCCCAACCTCGTGCGTGCGCTTGCGATGGTGAAGAAGGCGTGCGCGCTCGCCAACCGCGACTGCGGCGCGCTCGCGCCAGGGATCGCCGAGGCGATCGCGGAGGCTGCGGACGAGGTCGTGTCGGGCAAGCTGCACGACTTCTTCGTCGTCGACGTTCTGCAGGGTGGTGCCGGTACGTCGACGAACATGAACGCCAACGAGGTCATCGCCAACCGTGCCCTCGAGCTGCTCGGGCACGACAAGGGCGATTACGACCACTGCCATCCCAACAACCACGTCAACTGCTCGCAGTCGACCAACGACGTGTACCCCTCCGCTCTCAAACTCGGCATGATCCTGAGCAGTGAGCGGCTGATCGACTGTGTCACGGGTCTGGTGGCTGCGTGTGAGAAGAAGGCGCACGAGTTCGCCGACGTCGTCAAGATGGGACGGACCCAGCTGCAGGACGCGGTGCCGATGACACTGGGCCAGGAGTTCGGCGCATTTGCCCGCACGCTCGGGCAGGAACTCGAAGAGCTGCAGGAAGCGCGCGGCAAGCTGCGAACGTTGAACATCGGTGGCACCGCGATCGGGACCAGGCTCAACGCGCCGGATGGTTATCCCGAGGCGGCGATGCAGCATCTCTGCGCGATCACCGGCCTCGATCTGCAGCTCGCGCCGGATCTCATCGAGGCGACGCAGGACACGCAGGCGTTCGTGATGTTCAGCTCGGCGCTCAAGAGTCTCGCGGTCAAACTGAGCAAGGTCTGCAACGACCTGCGGCTGCTGTCGTCGGGGCCGCGCGCGGGGCTGGCGGAGATCCGGCTGCCGCCGCGACAGCCTGGTAGCTCGATCATGCCGGGGAAGGTCAATCCCGTGATCCCCGAGGTCGTCAACCAGGTCGCCTACCGCGTGATCGGCAACGATCTCACGGTCACGCTCGCGGCCGAGGCCGGTCAGCTGCAGCTCAACGTCATGGAGCCCGTGATCGCGGCGAGCGTGCTCGAGTCGCTCAAGATCCTCGCGAACGCGACGAGCACCCTGAGCCACAACTGCATCGAAGGCATCGAGGCGAACGTGCAGCGCTGTCGTGACTACGTCGAGAACAGCATCGGGCTCGTGACCGCTCTCGTGCCCGTGCTCGGCTACGAGGTCTCGAGCGGCGTCGCCAAGGAGGCGCTGGCCACGGATCGCTCGCTCGCCGAGGTGCTCGAGGAGCGCGGGCTGCTCAGTGACGAAGTGCGGGCGTGCCTCGCTCCGGAGCGGATGGCGCGACCCGGAGGGTCTTAAACGACTTCAGATCAGAGGTTTACTCCCCTTTCTCTTGCGGCTGGTTGATAGAATGAATCATTCATTCTACTATCGCTTGCGATGTCGCCGCCCCAGGCCAGGCCGAATCGGATCGCTGAGATCGTCGCCGCAGCGGCGGTGACATTCGCGCGTTTCGGCTTCCGCCGCACGCAGATGGCGGACATCGCGGCGGCGGCGGGCACCGCGCTCGGCACGCTGTATCGCTACTCCAAGAGCAAGGAAGCGTTGTTCGCGGCGGCGCTGCGCTACGCCTTCCACGCCGATCCGATGGTGATCGAGACCGTGCTGGCGGGGGCGACGCCTGGCCGCGACGACCTCGAGGCCTACGTCGCCGATTTCGGATCCGGGCGCGACTTCCTGCCGCAACTGACTGCCGCGGCCGAGGCGGGTGTCGTCGACCGGAAGGATGCCGCGGCCGAGCTCGAGCGAGTGGTCGGCGAGCTCTTCGACGTGATGAACCACTTCGCGCTCGCGATCTGCCTCGTCGACGTGTCGGCGCGGGAGTGGCCAGAGCTGGCCCGGCTGTTCCATCGCGACGTGCGCGCGACGACCGCGGCGCGCCTCGAACGCTATCTATCGAGTCGCTGCGAGAGCGGCGCGCTCGTCCAGCCGCCCGACGTCGCGGCCGCCGCGCACTTCGTCATGGAGCTCTGCGGCGAGTTCACGCGCGGCCGCAAGATCAGTTCACCGAACCGCGGGTTCGCGTCCGACGAAGTCGCGCGCGCCACGGTTCTGCACATCGTTCAACGCACCTTCGTCGATCCATCATGACCCGTCGTTCTCGCGTTGCCGGCCTGGGGCTGGCAGTCTTCGGTTTGCTCTCGTCCGGCGTCGCTCCACTCGCGGCACAGGACTTCGTCGATCTGATTCGTGACGAGAAGCAGTCGTTCACGTTGGCCGCGAGCGGCGCCGCTGGCGCTGGCGTCGAGTTCGTGCTCGGCGAGGCCCGTGCCGCCGAGTTCACCGTGATCGGCGAGAGTCACGGCAACGTCGAGACCTGCAAGTTCACGCACTGGCTGCTGCGTGAGTTGAAGGCACATGGCTACGGCGCCTACGCCACCGAGACCGGTCCGTGTACGACGGATCATCTGGCCGCCGTGGCGCGCGAGCGCGGCATGGCCGGCGTCGGGCAGTTCATGAAGCGGTATCCGTTCACCGTCGCGTTCCTGACGATGCGCGAAGAGGCGGAGCTGTTCGTCGCGGCGGTGCAAGCCGGCTACGAGGCCTGGGGGATCGATCAGGAGTTCCTCGGCTCGCCGCGGCTGCTGCTGGCCGAACTCGCGGACCGGGCGGAGAGTGATGCCGCGCGTCAGTTGGCCGTGACCTGGCGCAATCGCGCGATGGCGGGTTTCGGCCACTACATCGAATCGGGCGATCGGTCGAAGGCGTTCATGGCGGTGGCCGGCCCGGCCGACTGGCGCAAGCTGATGCAGGCGTTTGCGAAGGAGCCCGCCGACGTCCGGCGTCTGCTCGACGAACTGCGCGAGTCGCAGCGGATCTACGGCCTGCATCAGCGTGGCCTGTACTACGAGAACAACCACGAACGCATCGCGCTGATGAAGCGGCATCTCGCCGACCGTCTGCGCAGTGCCCCCGAGACGAAGGCCGTACTCAAGTTCGGCGCGGCGCACGCCGGGCGCGGCTACAGCCCTTTCGACCAGCTCGACGTCGGCAACCACGCCGCCGAAGCAGCGGTCGCGCGCGGCGGCGACTCGTTCCACGTCTTCGTGTTTGCGCGCCGGTCGATCAGCAAGGACGGCACGAAGAAGGACTTCGTCGCCGATGCCGACGGCCTCGCACCGTTCTATGCTGCGCAGGGAGGCGACGAAGGCTGTGTGTTCGATCTGCGCGCGCTGCGGCCGATCATGTCCCGCGACAACGTCGAAGCGAAGTATCCCGCAGCGCACGGCCTCGTGTTCCGCTTCGACGCGCTCGTGCTCCTGCCGGAATTGCATGCGAGCACGTCGATGCTGCCGTTGCCGAAGGACCGGCGGTAGGAGGCAGGTCGGTGGCTCGTCAGTAGCCGACCAAGATGCGGAGGCCTTCGGTCAGTGCGAATGCGTTGCCGATCGGGCCGGCGGTTTCGGCCACGATTGACTGGGCAGAAAGTCTCAGCCGATGGAGCGATGGCTCGTTCGGTATTGGTAGATCCGTGGTCGCGTAACCGGCCCGGCTCGTGACGTGCAGGCTGAGGTGAATCGGATCGTTGACGACCGTTCGGCAGGGGCCAATGCGAACGCCGTAGTCGGGCAGGCTGGCAACGATCAGCGCGAGACCGTGGGCCTCGGCGCCGATCACCTCGAGTCTGAGGTCTGTGCCGATTCGCGGGATGTCGCGGCAGATTGTGCGCGCAGGGTTGCCGTTGCTGGAGCAGCTCACGCCGATCGATGTGACTTGGGCTGGGTATCTTGCCGCGAGGGTGATGTCCGAGCCGTGGCGGCCGCCGAAGATGATGAGGTTGCCATTGGCGTCCGGCGCGATGGCTTGCGGCGAGAAGCTTTGCCCGATCCAGTGCGAAGTATGGTTATTCGGCCAGAAGAGCGACACGGTCCACGCGCCGAGTTCGTTTGGCAGGGCGGTTGAGGCCGGCGATATTGCGGCGATTCCGTCCCGACTACTAGTCATGGCAAGGGCTGGTGAGCCGCCTACTGGGCTCCGCTGCCACCGGTTCCCGTTGAGAAACCAAGTAGATGGCTGACTCGTTTCGAGAGCGCTCTCGGTCAGCGCCATCTGTTGACAGAATCGATCGAAAGCCATCAGCGGGCGGGCGATGGTCGGCGCGCCCAGTGATGGAGTGGGGAGCCAAGTCGTGCCGTCCCAGGCCCACAGGTCCCGCAGGTGCTGTTGTCCGAGTCGGCCTCCGAAGAGCAGGACTCGGTCTTTCGACGGATCATGAGCGAGTGCGGGGATCGCCCGATACGGTGGGCTCGCGGCGCTTCTTCGGGCCCAACCATGGTGGCCGAACGACCACGTGGCGAATGTGTTGTTGACTCCCTGAAGCCCCAGGATGCCACCGCCCACATCGGGAGTCAGCAACATGGTGCCGGACGGCGTGTCACCATCGGTGCGCTCGATTCGACGGTGGCCGTCCCACTCGAACGTACGATTGATGTCTCCTCCGTAGGTGAAGGCGACGGTGAGCCTTCGTTCCTCGTCGTAGGCCGCAACCGTCGTAGCCGGGCGGCCGCTATAGCGGTTTGAAGCTCGATTGCCGTCGTAGTCGACGATGTCGTAGATCTGGCGATCGACGCCTGGCGGGAAATCGCTGCCGCCGAGGCTTGTTACACCGGTCGAGGATTCGACGAGAGAGTGGCCTGTTCGACCCTCGGGTGGTGTGAGGTCGTCCCGACGTTGCCAGCTCTGGCCGTCGAACTCCCAAATTGCTCGCGGCAAGAGTGCGACTCCGGTGTTCCGAAACCCGCCGAACAGCACAAGTCGCGTGCGGTTCGCGTCGAAAGCCATTCCCGCGTTCGATCGAGTCGCCGGCATCGTCGGGAACGTCCGTTGTCGCCAATCGGCTCCGTTCCACTCCCAGTGGTCGGCGAGCGCTGCTGACTGGCTGTTGCCGCCAAACAACACCGTGACTCCGCGGGCGATGTCGAACGCCATTGCGGCTCGATCTCTCGCCTCTGGAGAGTGTTGCGGGAACCGTCGACGCCAGAGGTCACCGTCCCACTCCCAGGTGTCGTCGAACCGCACTTTGTTGCGAATCGAGCCGCCAAAAAGGACCGCGCGCTGACGAACGATGTCATAGGTCAGGTGGGTGCGCTCGCGTGCTGGGGGCCAGTTCGAAGGGTGTCGTTGGTGCCACCCGGATCCGTCGTACTCGAAGGTCTGGAGATCCAGCCCGTTGTCTGGAAGTAGGACCGCCAGTGTCCTGGTGCGATGGTGTTGATGTGCCAGCTCGGGGCGCCCTTTTGGTCTGGGTAGTTCGCCAACGTGAAACCAGCTCTCTCCGTCGTATTCGAAGGAGGTTCCAGCGCTGTTCACCACGATCGTCCGACCCCGAACCGGATCCCAGGCCGCGGCGCCGTGTGAGAGCGCAACGGTGAGGTGAATGTTCGTGGCTTCGATCTGCGTTCGAGCAGCAACGGGGGCGGCTGCAATCGCAGCCGTGAGCAGGAGTCCTGGGCGGATCGTCATGCCCTGCCTATCGGCCCCGTCAGAGCCGCGTCTGCAGCCGCTCCGTACCGCCGCCCTAAGGCGCCGAAACGATCACCTGATACAGCGGCGACAGCGTCCACCCGAACGCGTCGGCGGGACAGAACGAGCCATACTGCAAATAGAGCGGCAGTCCGGGTGGGATGCCGACGAGTGAGATCGGGAAGGTGGCGACACCGGCCGCGTTGCTGAACGTCAGTGCGGCAATCAGCGTCGGCGAGCCGAGCGTGACGCCGAGTGCGCAGCCCGACGTGTTGATCATCGGGAATAGCGGGTTGAACGCGAAGTCGATCGCGACGATTACGGGGTTCACCGCCGGCAGTCCGACGATGTCGACGCCGAACGCGGGATTGCCCGTGCTGTTCGGACCGAGCAGCGTCTGGCCGATCGGGTAGCTCGGGCAGGCGCACGGCGCGACCGGGATCGGGTTGGGCGCGGGATGGAACGTGAGGCCGCCTGCCATACCCGCGAACGACGGGAACATGGTGCCGGTGCCGATCTCCTGGATTGCGCCGCCACTCGTGATGTAGACGAGACCGGCGCCGGTTTTGTCGATCGTGATGCCGGCGACGGGCGGCGGCATCGGCACCGGGGGTGGGATCGGGCCCGCGACGACGGGACCGAGTGGGCCGGGCACGAAGTTGTAGACGTTCCCGGCGATGTCGCAGGCCCACATCGTGCCGGTGATCGCGTCCCATTCGAGGCCGGTCACGGGCGGCGCGATGACCGGAATCGGTAGCGCGAAGGGTGGCACGACGACCGGGCCGGGTGGCACGGGCGCGATTGCGGCGAGCGCGGCACCGTCCGTCAACCAGAGCAGGCCGCCGATCGGATCGAGTGCCATGCCCGTGATCGGTCCGATGCCGAGCGCGGGTGGCACGGGGAACGGCGGTGGAGGTGGCACCGGCGGTGCGTAGGCGTTGTGAGGTACGGCCGCGAGCACCATGCCGTCCGTGTACCATGTGATGCCATTGGTGCCGTCGAGCGTCGCGGCGCCGGCGAACGCGGCAACCGGCGGCAGCGGCGGCATCTGCGGGTAACCGTTCAGCAGGACGCCGGCCGCGGGATACACGGGCGACATGCCGACGCCCTCGGCGAAGCCCATCGCCGCGACGTCGAGGGTTACGAGATTCTGCGCCGACACGGGCGCGGAGAGCGTCGCCAGGCTGGCGACGACGAGCGAAGAGAGCAGGGACTGATGCATGGTCACCTCCGGTGAACCGAATGCGAAGAAACGGAACGGGCCGTACGACCCTGCTCGAAAGAGCCGGGAGATCACTGGCGCACGCGGATTTCGCCGCGAGTTTTTGCCACATGCGGGGTTCCACTGAGTTCTCCACAGAAGCCGGAACCCGGCTTGCATCACTGGGGCCGACCCGCCCCAATCATGATCGGACGCGATCGCACCTCGGACTCGCTACCGGGGATGCCTCGTTTCGCGTCGCGGTCGATCCACACATCCTCCGTTCTCACAACAACGATTCGCACCACAACGATATGCGCCAAGTATTGATCCAGTCTCTCAGCGCCGCCCTCCTCACGGGCGCGACTCTCGCCCAGACCACGACCGCCTGCCTGCCGATCGGCACGAACGGTGCGCTCGGCTGTCAGTCCACCTCGGCTCCGACGCTCACGAACGGTGTCGTCGCCACGGGCACCATCGACTATTCCTACGATGCCGCGACCTCGCAGCTCACGGTCCGCGTCACCAACACGTCGCCGGTCGTCGCCAACGAAGACAACCCGGTGATCACGCAGATCGCGTTCAGCTTCCCGTTCCAGACGGTGAGCGGCGCCACGCTGCTGTCGCAAACCGCGCCCGCGGGCTCGACCCCGAACTTCGGGCTGCAGTTCCGCCCCAACCAGACGCTGCCCTTGGGTTGCTTTGGTTGCTTCAACGTCATCCTGTCCGTGCCCGGCGTCGCCGGCGGCATCGGCAACGATCAGGCGACGCAGTTCGCCAGCCCGATCGTCGTCCTCGGTCGCACGGAGTTCGTGCTCCAGCTCCGCGGTCCCGGCGTCGCCGGCCTGACCGCGGATGCGATCTCGCAGGTGCTTTCGGGCGGTGGCGTCTACGACGTCGCGGCCGGCTTCGAGTTCCTGGGTGGTGGTGTCGGCGGTGTCGAGCGCGGCTTCGTCTCGAGTGGTGATCCCTGCTGCCCGAACCCGGCGACCGTGACCGGGCTCGGCACCGGTTGCGCGCCGTCGCAGTTCACGATCCCGACGCTCACGAGCATCGGTGCGCCGTTCGTCGGCGGCCCGGTCGGCGTCGACGTCAGCAGCCCCAGCACGCCCAGCACCGCGGGCCTGCTGATCTCCGGCTTCTCGTCGCGCTTCGACCCGATCTTCAATCTGCCGCTGCCGATCAACCTCGCGCAGTACGGCATCCCGGGCTGCTCGCTCTACGCGAGCAACGAGTTCGTCGTGCCGATCACGACCGACGCCAACGGCGACGCGTCCTACTCGGTGAACATCCCCGGCTTCGCCAAGTGGTGCGGCCGCGACATCATCTTCCAGGCGTTCTTCGTCGCGGGTGGCGGTGTCCTGAGCTCGGCCGGCCTCGAGCAGATCCTCGGCAGCTGAGTTCGAGTTCTCGGCTGGAATGAAAGAAGGGCGCCGTGATGGCGCCCTTCTTCGGTTTTGGTCGGTGGCTGGTGACGCGCTCTGCCAGGACCGGTCGCATGCGACGGCTCATTGGTCGGGTGGCTCGGTACTTTCGCGGGGGCGAGACCAACGTGTGCGCCCGCCAGTGGGTAGGTTGTCCGTCATGAGTCGAATCGGGATCAGTCTGTTCGCGGTTGCGCTGTCGAGCACATTGGTCGGGCAGAGCCCGGCCTTCGTCGTCTTCGGGTCGGGATGTCCTGGGAGCCTGCCGGCGTCTCAGCTGAGTCTCATGACGCCGCCCGTGCAGGCCGGAACGATGAGCTACGACATCGACCATCTGCCAGTCGATGCTGCCGTAGTCTTGACTGGCCTCAGTCGGACGAACTCGTCGCTCGGCGCCTTACCGCTCGATGGGGCGGCTTACGGTGCACCAGGGTGTTTCCTTCGTGTTAGTCCCGACGCCAGCGCGCTCGTCCTGGGGGCAGGGAATCAGGCCACGTATTCGCTCGCGATCCCGCCGGGGGTCGGCCTCATCGGGGTGCGGCTCTTTCAGCAGGCCCTGGTCTTGGACCCGGCCGCAAACGCTGCCGGAGCCGTCACCTCGGAGGCTGTTGAGTTTGTGATTGGATTGGCCGGTTGGCCGTTCGGTGTGCGGCCGATCGCCAACATGGTGCCGATCCCCGCCGGCTCGTTCGCCATGGGCTCGAATTCAGGGAGTGGGTCGCCGTACTTCTCGTTCGCTTGGGAGCGGCCGGTCCACACGGTCACGATCAGTCGACCGTTCTGGATAGCCAAGTATGAGGTGACGCAGGCGCAGTACCTCGCGGTCATGGGGGTGAATCCGGCGTTCTTCCAGGGGTCGGCCTATCCGAGCGCCCCAATGCGGCCGGTCGAGCAGGTGTCGTGGAGCGATGCTATGGCGTTCTGTTCCACGTTGACCGCGTCCGAGTCTACGGCTGGCAACATCCCCGCTGGTTGGCGGTACCGACTGCCAACAGAGGCTGAGTGGGAGTACTGCTGTCGGGCCGGGACTACGACGGAGTTCTCATACGGGGCCGGGCTGCTCTGCAGTGACGAGCGTTTCCGGTACAGCTGGCACTCGGTGCAGTTCTGCGGTAGCACGGAGACCGTCGTCGTCGGCAGCTATCCGCCGAATCCGTGGGGGCTACACGACATGCACGGCAACGTTCTCGAGTGGTGTATGGACGCCTGGGATGGGGTCACCCCGAACTACCCTGCCAACCCGGTGACCGATCCATACGTTGGGATCGGGCCGAATCGCATTCGCCGCGGAGGCAGTTGGGGAGCCCGCTCGGATGGCTGCCGGTCCGCTTATCGCGAGACCGGTGCGACGGACAGCTTCATGGGCTTTCGCATCGTGCTCGCCCCCTGGCCGCTGTGAGCCAGGGCGGAGGAGGTCCGCCCTAGTACGGCGAGTCGAGCATGTCCCAGATGATCTGCTCGACGTCGGGTTCGCACTTGCCGGTCAGCTTCGTGACCGGCTCGCCGTCGCCCTTGATGTGCGCGGCGATGGCAGGCAGATCGGCTTCCGTGACTTCGCTGTAGAAGATCTTGTCGGGGAACAGCGTGACGTTGATGCCCTGCTCGCACGCGCCGAAGCACGGGTAGCGGCGGATCTTGATCTTCTCTTCGTCCGGGTCGAATTGCGCGACCAGGTCTTTGAGCTTGTCGTGGATGTCGCCGCTGCCCTTCTCGGTGCAGTCGCCGCCTTCGCAGACGTAGCAGAGTCGATTGCTCATTCGTCGGTCTCCGTGGCCCTTAGTGGAACTTCACGTACTCGAAGTCGATCGGCGTGTCGTTGGGGCCCTTGGTCGGCGGCGCGATGTAGTTCGCGAACTTACCGGGCTCGTAGCAGGCCTTCATGCACGACTTGACGTAGTCACGGTCGGCCTGGCTCGGCAGCCAGTTCTTGTGCTCGTGGGTCCAGGTCGCCTCGTCGATGATCTCGCCCTGCGGGTTGAAGCGGAAGCCGGCGTAGACGCCCTGGTGGCGGTTGAACTTGCGGTTCGGCAGCTTGAACTGGAAGTCGCACTCGTGCGCCTTCAGGTCGCGGTTCCAGCGTGCGACGATGCGCGTGCAGTCGGCGACGTAGGCGTCGAGTAGCACCGCGTTCATCGCGCGGCGCAGCGGCACTTCCTTCTCGACGACCTGGCCGTCGTCGTTCGGGACCTCGAGCTTGTAGAACTGCTGGAGCGCCTTGGGATCCTTGTAGATACCATCGCTCTCGCGGTAGCGCCCCTTGAGGCCGCCTGCGAAGGACTCCGCGGCGTTGGTGCTGTCCTCGCCGCCGAACAGGTCCATGGAGGCCGAGGCCCAGTGGTTGATGTAGCGCTGCAGCATCGGCAGCGGGATCGCACCCTCGGCGGCGGGGTCGCGACCTTCCTTCATGATCTCGGCCGAGCGGCGAGCGATGCGACCGATACCGTTCTCGCCGGTCTGCATGTGGTACGCCTCTTCCGTCAGCATGAACTGCGTCGTGCGCGCCAGCGGATCGAAGCTCGACTCCGCGAGCGACGCGAGCTGGTACTTGCCGTCACGATCGGTGAACGTCGTGAAGCAGAAGAAGTCGACCCAGTTGTCGATCGGGTAGTTGAACGCCTCGAGGATGCGCGGGTTGTCGTCGTCACCACTGTGGCGCTCGAGCATCGCTTCGGCTTCCTCGCGGCCGTCACCGCCGAAGTGCGTGTGCAGCAGGTAGACCATCGCCCAGAGGTGGCGGCCTTCTTCGACGTTGACCTGGCACAGCGAACGCAGGTCGTGCAGCGACGGCGCCGTGTGGCCCAGCATGCGCTGCTGTTCGACCGACGCCGGTTCCGTGTCGCCCTGGGTCACGATCAGGCGGCGCAGCCGGTTGCGGAACTCACCCGGGACCTCGTTCCAGACCGGCTCGCCCATGCTGTCGCCGAAGTGGATCTTGCGATCCTCGGGGGCGTCGGCGAGGAAGATGCCCCACCGGTAATCCGGCATCTTGACGTAATCGAAGTGGGCCCAGCCACCCTTGCCGACGCCGACCGCCGTGCGCAGGTAGATGTCGTGGCCGTTGAAGTCGGACGGGCCGAGCTCCTTCCACCAGTCGATGAACTGCGGCTGCCACTTCTCGAGGGCGCGCATCAGGCGCTTGTTGTCGCGCAGGCCGACGTTGTTGGGGATCTTGGCTTCGAGATCGACGGTGCTCATGGGTTCGTCCGTTTGCCCCTTCGAAGGGCTCGGGTGAATGGGGTTGGTTGGTCGTTCGGATGGGCTGGCTGCGGTTGGGCTACGTGCGACGCCAGTCGTACTTCGCGCTCTCGGGCGCGCCGTAGCGCGTGAGGGCTCCTTCGTCGCCCGTCGCGTTCGGACGCGTAAAGATCCAGTTTTGCCACGCGCTGAGACGGCCGAAGATCTTGCTGTCGCAGTTCTCGGCGCCGCCGAAGCGCAGCGAGGCTTCCATGCCCGTGAGTGCGTCCGGCGACATCGATACGCGTTCTTCGAGCGCGATGCGGACTTCGTCGTCCCAGTCGAGGTCGTCGAGGAGAAACGTGATCAGGCCGTGCTCGTCCGCGTCGTAGACGTCATAGGTCGCGGGCTCGCTCGCGAGCTTGTCGGCCTGCTCGGGCGTGCTGAGAAAGCGGTTGTGCAGCCGCGTCATGCCGTGGCTCATCGGCAGCGTGCCGTTGCTGAGCGGGCCGATCGCGAACTTGACCGCGTCGTCCTCGAGCGCGTAGACGCGGTCGCAGGCGAGCGTCATCTCGAGGAACGCGCCGGCGCAGTTGGAGTCGGCATCGACGAGTGCGTACATCGAGCGCGCGTTGAGGTCCCAGCGGCGCAGCACGCGCGCCATCAGCAGCAGGATCTCGTTGCAGAGCCAGTGGCCTTTGTCGGCCTGCAGGTCCTGCTCGATCTGCAGCAATGCGTCGCGGTCACCGCGTGTCTTGAGCACGATGAGGCCGATCTCCTCGTGATCGAAGCGCAGCTGCAGCAGCGCGTCGTCGAGCTCGCGGAACGCGCGGATCGCCCACGCGGCGCTGCCCGCCTGCTCGTAGTCCGCACCGTTCTTCGGCTGGTCACCCGTCGGGCCCTGGACCGTCAGCGTCGCGCGGCGCTCCTCGGGCTCGACGTCGATCCGGACGTGGTTGTAGGTGTAGGTGTTACCGTCGCGCTGATGCTCGATGGGCTCGAGCGTGATGCCCGCCTTGGCTTTCTCCGGCATCGAGGCGGCGAGCTCGGTGGCGCGCTCCTGCACCTTGTCGGCGAACTTCGACTTCGGCCAGATCTCGTCGACGAAGCCCCACTGTTTGGCCTTCTTGCCGCGCAGGCCCTCGGCCATCGTGCAGAACACGTCGGCGCGATCGCGGCGGATCTTGCGCTTGTCGACGAGGCGCGTGAGGCCGCCCGTGCCCGGCAGCACCGCGAGGAGCGGCACCTCGGGCAGCGACACCGCGGAGTTGTTGTCGTTGACGAGGTGGATCTCGTCACACGCGAGTGCGAGCTCGTAGCCGCCGCCCGCGCACGCCGCGTTGATCGCACAGATCGACTTCAGGTTGCTGCGGGTGCTGGCGTCCTCGAGCGACAGCCGCGTTTCGTTCGTGTACTTGCAGAAGTTGACTTTGAACGGGTGCGTGCTCGCGCCGAGCATGCCGATGTTCGCGCCCGCGCAGAAGGCGCGTTCCTGACCACTGCCGACGACGACGACCTTCACGTTGGGGTGCTCGAACCGCAGTCGCTGGATCGAGTCGGCGAGCTCCATGTCGACCCCGAGGTCGTAGCTGTTGAGCTTCAGCTCGTAGCCGGATTTGAAGGGGTGCTCCGGGTCGACGTTCATGCGCAGATGCGCGACGTCGCCGTCGATCTTCAGATCCCAGTGGTGATACGAGTCGGGGTGGCGGTTGAAATTGGTCATTGGCGTCGGGGGCGGTGTGGTAGCCGCGCAAAATTCGGCTTCGAACAATAGCGTGGTCCCGGCGGGCCGCAAGCAGCATGGTGCATCCTCCGCGATCCTCAGTGGGCACTATAATGCAGTTTCGGGACTGATCGGATGAGTGGGAAAGACCGGGGCTGTTCGGAATCCGGACACGCGCGACCACCGCCCGAGGATGCTCCGGCGGTAGAAGGCTGGTGTGATCGGCGGCTGCGGCGACCTGGACGGGCCGGTTTCCCGGTCGCCCTAGATGGCGTAAGCGTCGAATTTACAATGGATAATGAAGTGCCGTTTCCGGCCGCTCGGGCGTGTCCGGCGCGGTGTGAGCGCCGCCGATCGAAACGCGCCAGGTGGCCCCGATGCTGCGTATGGCACACTGGTTGCGCTCGTGACGGCGCGCACCCTACTCCGTGCACCCCCAGAACTGCCTCCAACCGATGCCTCACACCCTTCCCCGAGCTCTCGCGTTCGCCGGCCTGGCGGGCTCCCTCTTCCTATCTGCAGCCTGCAGTGGCGGTTCCGATAGCTCTCCGACGACGACCACCAGTGCCGGCAGCGGCGCCGTGCACGTCCTGCTCGACACGGCGGCTGGCTCCGATGCGTTCGTCCAGGGCCAGGTCGTGGCGGTGACGCTCGAGCCGACGACCGGTGGTTCGACCCCCAACCTGCTCGACGCGCCCGTCGAGTTCACCCTGACGGATCCGTTGGGCAGCGCGGCCGGGCTCGTGTTGCGCGAGGTCGCGTCGGGTTCGTTCGCGGCGGTCCGGCTCGTGATCGCGCCGGGCAGCACGTCCGCGACGTATCCGAACGGCGCGCGGTATCCGGTCACGATGCCCGCGGAGTTGCGCATCACGTTCGACGAACCGCTCGCGCATGACGCGAGCGGCGAGTCCTGGGTGGTCGCCGGTCACTACGGCGCGGCGCCGCCGGCCGGCGCAACGGCCGCTTTCTCGTGGCAGCCGATGCTGCGCGCTTTCGCCGACGAGGTCGGGGTCGCTCGTTCGAGTCTCGATGTCGTGCTCGTCGAGTCCGGTGGCCTGACGGTCACGGACGCCGCGCAACGGGAGGGTCGCCTGTGGCTGACCTTCGAGGCCTCTTCGGCGTTCTACGATGCGGCGGGCAACCGCTATCCCGATGCGGCTGCATTCGTCGCGGCGACGACCACGGGGACGCAGGTCGACTGCAAGGGACGGCTGTCGCGCACGGGAACGCTGCGCCTCGACGAGATTCGTCAGGCGCCGGTCACCGGTAACACACGCGCCCGCCTCATCGGCCGCATCACGCAGATCGACGTCGGCGCGGAGGTCTTCTGGATGGACGTGTTCGCCGAAGCTAGGCGCGGCGAGTCGCAGACGTTCCTGCCGCTGCCTTCGCGCGCGCGCGTCGATGCGGCAAATGCCGAGCTCGAGCGGCCGAACGATCGCTACCTGGCCTTCAACGAACTGCAGGTCGGCAACCTCGCAAAGGTCGAATGGCACAGTCGGCAGCCGAACCAGAACGGCATCGAGGATGTCGTTGCACGCGAGGTGGAGGTGGCGCCGGCCAGCGGTGTCGGCATGCGGCCCGAGTGGCAGGGCCGGGTCGACGCCGTCGATCTCACTCTGCGGACCATCACGGTGGTGCGGCGTGATCGTCCGCTGGTCGTCAACGGTCAGGTCCAGAGCTCGATCGTCGTGCACGTGCCGACCGGACTTGCGATCGAGCGCCGGGCCGACCGTGGTGGCGGACGTTCGATGATCGGGCTCGACGGGGTCCTGCCAGGTCAGGATCGTATCTGGATACGCGGTCGGGTGACCGCCGCCAGCGAGGTCGAGGCCAACCGGTTGCGCGTGCGCGTCGACTGACGCACCACTGGCTTCGTCTCGTGACCGAGTCCGTCGCCGAACTGCTGGCCCAATTCGCGGGTCGCTTCACGACCCGGGCCGAGTACCCGGGCGGTGAAGGCGTGACGCTCCGCGTTGCCGATTCCGACGGCACGGACCGCGTGCTCAAGGTGCTGCCGCAGGGCGTGCCACCCTCGGAGGCCTCGGTGCTACTGTCGCTGCGGCATCCTGCGATCCCGGCCATCCACGAGATCGGGGAGCTGTCCGACGGCCGGATGTTCGTGGTCCGTGAGCATCGCGATGGCGACGCGCTCGCGCGGTTGTCCGCAGACCCCGCGCTGCTGCTCGATGAGGTGCGACAGATCCTCGAGGTGCTTGCGTTCGTGCACCTGCGCAGTGTCGTTCATCTCGATCTCAAACCGCAGAACCTCGTGCGGGATGCGGTGGGACGGCTGCATCTGCTCGACTTCGGTCTCGCCACACGGGTCGGCGATCGTGGCCAGGGTGGCACGCCGTTCTTCGCTGCACCCGAACTGCTGCTCGGCGCCGTGCCGGACCCGCGGGCCGACCTGTTCTCGGTCGGCGCGATGGTGGCGCAAGCATTGTGGCCGAGTTCGCGGTTGCCACTCGCTCGATTCGTGCAGCGCTTTCCGCGCGAGGACTTCTGGAGCGCGGCCGGGGTCGGGCCCTCCGCGTTCCCAGCGCCGTTCGACGGTTTCCTCGAGCGTAGCCTCGCACGTCGACCGGTCGAGCGCTTCCAGGATGCGCAGGCAGCGATCGAGTTCCTGTGCGGAGGCTCGGGCCGGCCATCCCTCGCAGCGCTGCGGCCCGACCCGATTGAACTATGGCGTACGGAGA
This sequence comes from bacterium, assembly GCA_024743115.1. Classification (GTDB taxonomy): domain Bacteria; phylum Planctomycetota; class UBA1135; order UBA1135; family UBA2386; genus JAGQRA01. The sequence continues at coordinate 271,120 of JANSXC010000004.1, forward strand.
TCGAGCAGGCGGCAGCGGTCGCTGGCGATCTCGTCGTGCGTGGCGCCGGGCCCGCCGACCGGCGCGCTATCGCAATGCATCTGCAGTGCATCGTCGATGGCGTGAGTTCCTTCGACGAGCGGCCCGGCGAGGTCGTCCTCGTGCGGGATGGTACCGGGCCGGCGATGTGCAGGTTGCCAGCGATCGAGCCTCCGCGTTTGGCCGCGTGGCTCGGTGACACGTTCGTCGGACTCGATTCGCGCACCAGCCTGCAGGCGGCGGAGCTGCTCGCCGCGCGCGGTGCCAGCGACTCGGGAGAAGTCGCCGGTCAGCTTGTCGAACTAGTCGAGCGTGGTGAGATCACCCCCGCCGGCACCGGTTGGGTCTGGCCGGCCGCCGCCGCGGGACGCCTCGGGGCGTGCGCAGAGCCTGCGACGGCGGGCGAGTCGCCAGCTCGAGCCAGTGCCACGAGACCCGAAGACATCCGCGCGATTGCCGCCGCCGGTCGTTCGGAGGTCGCGGTAGCGGCGTGGCGGCGAGTCGCCGAAGCGATCCCGGACTCCGAACGAGAACTGCGTCATGCGCTCGCGGACGGGCTGCTCGATGCGGGAGAGCCGGCGAAGGCGCTACCGTTCTGCGCGGATGCACCCGTGCTCCGCGTGCAGTGCCTGTTGGACATGGGGCAGGTGGAGGCAGCGGAGCGTGAGCTCCAACGTGTCGGGAGTGAGGACCCGCACCCACGGCGGCGTCGCATGGCGGCGCAACTTCTGCTGGCGCGTGGTCATGCGGCTGCGGCGGCTGATGGCTTGGCGGAAGCGGACACGGTTCCCGAACTGTTGACGCGAGCTGCAGCGCTCGAGGTTGCGGGTCGCGACGAGGAGTCCGATGCGACGCTTACGCGTGTGGCTGAGTGCAAGGGTGACGCACTCGACCGACCGTACCTGCGAGCGAGCCAGCTCACTATCCGTGGGCATCTCGCGCGCAAGAACACAGAACTCGAGCGGGCGATGGACTGCTTCGAGGCCGCGCGCGAGACGCTGCTCCAGGTCGGGCACGTGCGTCATGCCGCGTCCGCACAGCTCAACCTCGGGGTCATCGAAAAGGACCGCGGTGAGTTCGATCGCGCGGTGAACCTCCTGCGCGAAGCCCGCGCGCTCTACGAGCACGCGGGCGACGCGGCCGGAATGGCGATCGCCGCGGCGAACCTGGGCAGTACGGCGCTCGCGCGCGGGGATGCAGTGGCTGCGAAGCCGTGGCTCGAGACCGCTGTTCGCGAACTCGCTCGGCTCGGTAATCGCGACGCCGGGCAAAAAGCCGAAGCGCTGCTGGCGCGCGCGACGGCACAGCTCGCGAGCAAACCCGCAGCGATCGCGCCCCGGGCCGACGATAAGCTGGCGGCCACCATGCCGCCGAGTTCTGGTCCGAGCCGCGAGTTGTTCCGCACGTTCCTCGCGGTCAATCGCAAGCTCGCGCAGCTCGCCGATCTCGATCAGGCGATGCATTACCTGCTCGATGCGGCGGTGACGTTGAGCGGCGGTCGGCAGGGCTACCTGCTCGTCGTCGGTGACGATGGTGTGCGCCGGGAGTTCCAGAGCGGCAGCGCGAGTGGCGCGGCGCAGGCCTTCAGCCGGTCGCTCGCGCATCGGGCGATCGAGCGGCAGGCGACCCTGACCGGGGCCGATGGATTGGCCGATCGCGAACTGCAGGACATGCCGTCGATCCGGAATCTCGAGGTCCGGTCCGCGATCTGCGCGCCGTTCCGGTCGGCGGGCGGCGTCGCGGGTGCGCTTTACGTCGAACATGCCGGCCGAGCGGATGCGTTCGGAGCTTCCGACAAGGAGGCACTCGAGGTGCTCGCGGATCAGGCGGCGATCGCGGTCGATCGCATGCGACGGGAGGAGGCGCTCGTGCACGACCTGCAGGCCAGTCGCCGTGAGCTCGCGGTCGTGCAGCGTCGTGGGCGGCGCGGCGGCACGAAGCTGCTCGGCGACAGCCCGGCGATGAAGACTCTGCGGTCGGAGATCCAGAAGCTCGCGCCGCTCGATCTGTCGATCCTCGTGCTCGGTGAGACGGGCACGGGCAAGGAACTCGTCGCCCGTTCACTTCACGAGCAGAGTGGCCGCCGGCGTGAGCCGTTCGTCGCCGAGAACTGCTCTGCGCTGCCGGCCGAATTGCTCGAACGCGAACTCTTCGGTCACGTGCAGGGTGCGTTCACGGGCGCGGACGCCGACAAGCCGGGACTGCTCGAGCTTGCGAGTGGCGGCACGTTGTTCCTCGACGAGGTCGGTGACATGCCGGCGGCGATGCAGGCGAAGCTGCTACGTGCGCTGCAGGAGCAGTCGATTCGTCGGGTCGGTGGCAGTGACCTGATCTCGCTCGACCTCCGGGTGATCGCCGCGACGCACAAGGATCTGCGTGCGATGGTGGCGAGTGGCGAGTTCCGCGAGGACCTGTTCTTCCGGCTCGCCGGCGTCGAACTGCGGGTGCCACCGTTGCGAGAGCGCGTCGGCGACGTCGAGCAGCTCGCGGCGCACTTCCTCGCCGCGCACAGCCAGCAACACGGTCGTGAGCTGCGGCTCGGTGGCGTCGCGCGGGCGGCGCTGACCGGCTATGCCTGGCCGGGCAACGTGCGCGAGCTCGATCATGTGATGGCGCGTGCCGCACTGCTCACGGAGCGTGACGAGGTGATCGATCTCCAGCTGCCCGAAGGGCCCGCGGCCGTCGCGGCGAGCGCGGTCGGCGAGCCACGAGGCGCGAATGCGGTCGAGACGCTCAAGGCCGTCGAGCGGCGGGCGATCGTTGCCGCGATGCAGGCGCTCGGTGGCGACAAGACGAAGGCCGCCAAGGCGCTCGGGATCTCGCGCACCGCGCTCTACGAGAAGCTCAAGCGGCACGGCATCGACTGAGCTACGTCCTTGGGCGCATGAAGCGCTGTTCGGGTGCTCGGGATCCGTGCATCGCGATCGGGTGGGTGCCCGCAATGTGAACGTCGGCCAGCGACTCAGCGTTGGCACGGACGTTGCGAATGAGTGGTCGTTCGAAACAACCTACCGCCAAGAAGGCCAACGAATCATGACCGCAACGCCCCGAACCGTTTCCCTGTTCGCCCTCGCCCTGTCGACGACCCTGTCGCTCGGCCTCACGGCCCAGACCCACACCTTGCGCGGTGGGGTCGAAGACGTGCGCAATACGCAGAACCAGTTCTATCTGGATTGCACGAGCATCCCGATAGTCAGCAGCACCATCAACCTCAACCTCTGGACCAACACCGATGCGACCATGCAGGTCAAAAACGTCGGCACGGCGCAGGCGCCGGTGCTGCAGGTCGACTCCATTGCGGCGACGCCGAAGATATTCGACATGGGCAATCTGCGCTTCGGCGAAGCGAAGACCTGGGAGGTCAATGCGCCCGTCGGTGCGTTTGCGATGGTATTCGTGGACTTCCCGTGGAACACCGGATTCCGGCCCTACGGTGCGATGGGCTCGTGGGTCCTCGGTCCGGCGCCGGTGTCGTTCCGTTCGGGCTTCTCCGGCGCCGGCAATCAGTTCCAGTTCCAGTTCACGATGCCGAACCTGCCGCAATACACGGGCCTCGAACTCGTCGGTCAGGCCCTCGTCGTCGATGGCGGCACCTGGGCGCTGAGCAACCCGGATTGCCGGGTCGTCGGGAACTGAGGTGCCGAGCCTGGCGACGGTGCGCCAGGGCCGTAACCCGACCGTCGCAAGGTGCTATCCTTGTCTCCTGCCGTTTACCTCCGACGCTCGATGATCCTTCGCCTCGCACTTGTGCCGTTCCTGGCGCTGCCGCTCACCGCGCAGCGCATTTGTCTCGCCGAGGGCGCGCCCGGCAACCTGCAGATCGTGACGATCTCCGAGTCCGTGCCCACGGCTGCGGCGACCGTCGTGATGCAGAGCGTCGAGTTCCTGCCGATCGAGATCACGGGGCGCACGCTCAGGCTCGAGCACGATGTGACGCGCACGCGTCGGGTCGAGCGCCACGGCATCGTGCGGCTCGAGCTGCCGGATGGTGGGCGCCTGTTTCGCTACCGGCGGAATGGTGGCCAGCACTGGGGGTTCTTGCACATCGCGGCCGACGGCACGGCCAGATCCGCGATCGAGCGTCCCGGAATCGGTGGAGCGATGGATCCGTTCGAGGATCGCATCGCGGTCGACGCGGATGGGACTGCCGGCGCGGTGCCGTTCGTTGCCGGTGGTCTCGCGGTGTTCCGGCTCGATGGCGGCGTCTACGCGAGCACCGGTCGGTCCGACCGCGATGCGGCGCCTGCCGCGCATCTGGTGGAATCGCAATCGCCGATGGTCGGGTCGACGCACGTCTTCTACGTGACGGATACCGGCCGACTCTTTCGCTGCGGTCTTGCGGATCAGGCTTCGCCGGTCGACGTCAGTCCGGCGCCCGTGCCGCTCGGCGAACTCGAGGATCAGCTCGCGATGTCCCGCGATGGCCAGCACGTGGTGTTCCTATACGGCCCGCGCGATCAGGAACGGCTCTATCACGTGACGACTACCGGGCCGTCGGTCGTCCTGCCGCCGCCGCCCGCGAAGTACGAGGACCCCGAATATCTGCCCGAGGGCCCGGGTGAGCCGGAGCTCATGCTCAATGATGACGGCACGCGGCTGTTCTACGTGATCGGCAATCACGACGAGCTGTTCCTGCTCGACATGACGGGCGTGTTGCCGACGCTGCACATCACGCACGACAACGTGTTCGAGCCCTATATCGGCGTGCATATCTTGCCGAAGTTCCATGGCACGCAGTTGACGGCAGCCATCGGCCACGCCGCCCGAATGGACTGGTTCCAGGCGTCGCTCGACGCCTTCGGTGGCACTGTCGTGAACCTCTCGGCGACCGGCTCGACGCTGCAGCCGTTTCCGGAAGGTACGCTCGACCCGCGGCTCGGCGCGGATCTCGGTGACCAACTCTTCGCGATCGAGCAGCAAGGCAACATGCAGGAACTCCGCATGATCGATCTGCCTGGCGGCACGAGTACGGTCGTGCAACGCGATTCGGTCCTGCAGTTCGACGCCGGAACGTCTTTCACTGCGCAGGCGGACGTTGTCGTTCGGGGAGCCGGGAGTGAGCGGCTCTACGACGGTGGTTCCGGTCAGCTGCTCGGGGCGCTGCCGGCCGGCTTTCGGTTCACACCGCCGGTTCACGGCATCGTTTCCGCGACGCGGATCGAGATGCTGATTCCGTGGGGTGTGCCGCTGTACTACCTGCCCGACGGCACCGCGATCCCGGGCGCGATCTCCTATGGTCCGCAGCAGATCGTGATGACGAAGGCACAGGGCATCGTGCTCAATGGTGCGACGCTGCGCTATCTCGCCGTTGGCGTCGACGTGACGATACAGCGGCCGGCGGCGGCCGTCCGCCTCGTGCTGTCGGGCGCGGGCGGGTGACGCGACGTAGGTCCCCATCCGGCGGGATGCGTGGCTACAATGAGCCTGTGACCGATAGCGAATCGCTCCATCTCGTGAACGCCGCGCAGGGCGGTGATGCGACGGCGCTCGACGAACTGCTGCGCCGTCACCTGCCCGACCTGCGGGCGTTCGTTCGCGCCAAGAGTGGGCAGGTCATTCGCGAACGGGAGTCGTGTTCGGATCTCGTCCAAACCGTGTGCCGCGAGGTTCTCGGCGGACTCGAAGGCTACGAATGGCGCGGCGAGGGCAGCTTTAGGCATTGGTTGTTCACTGTCGCGTTGAACAAGATTCGCGGTCGCGCGGATTACTACGCGGCTCAGCGTCGTGACAGCAGACGCGAGGTCGGTGACGACGCGCTCGCCGGGGTGTATGCGACCATGTGTGGTCCCAGTCAGCACGCGATCGCGGCCGAGGCGGTTGCGAACTTCGAATCCGGTCTCGATCGGCTCGCCGAGGACCATCGCGATGTCGTGCTGATGTCTCGCGTCGTCGGACTCAGTCACGCGGAGATCGCTGACGAACTCGGGATCGAGGTCGGTGCCGTGCGCACCCGCCTGAGCCGGGCGCTGACCCGCCTCGCGACGATCATGGCGGGGCCGCCGCCCGAGTAGTTGTCGATTCTGATAGCGGTCACGCCATCGCCGTGAGCTCGTAGACGAACACTTCGACTTCGTCGTCGCCGTGATTGCCGCGCTGTTGGCCGACGCGTTCGAAGCCACACTTCTCGAGCACGCGGATCGACGGCGCGTTGGTGGTCGCGACGAACGCGTGCAGCGGCCTTTCGGCGATCTCCGCCAGCATGAGATTCAGTGCGGCGCTCGCGACGCCGCGGCCCCAGAACTCCTGACCGAGCCAGTAGCCGACGAGCCGGCGGTCGCCCTCGCGATAGCAGACGATGCTGCCGGCGATGACGCCGTCCGCGAGCACCGTGCGCTTGACCACGCTCTCGTCACCGAGCACGTTCGTTCGCCAGTGGCGTTCGAAGTCCTCGCGTTCGCGGCCGGGGAATACGGCGAGCGCGTTGCCGGCGGGCTCGCGCTGGAACTCGTACAGGGCCGGGAGATCGCTCTCCCGAACGTTGCGCAGTTCGATGGTGGCCATGGTACGTCGGGCGGTAGCGGGATTTTTCCGACAGTCGGATCCTAACCGCTGCCGGCACCATTCTTGCCGGATCACCGGCTTGCCTCGCAGCGGTCTGCTTGCCACTCTGCGGGCATGCGCGCGTTGTTCCTCGTTCTCTTCACGCTGCTCTCCGTCGCGGCCGCACAGCCGCCGCGCTGGCTCTGGTACAAACAACCCGCGGCCGAATGGCAGCAGGCGCTGCCGATCGGCAATGGCCGGCTCGGCGGCATGGTCTTCGGCGGCGCGCCGCGCGAGCGGATCCAGCTCAATGAGGATTCGCTCTGGGCCGGCAGTGCGGTCGATCGCGATCGCAAGGGCGCGCGCGAGCACCTCGCCAAGGCCCGTGAGCTGTTGTTCGCCGGCAAGTACGCCGAGGCCGAGAAACTCGTCCAGCGCGAGTTCATGTCGGAGCGCTGGGTGCGCAGCCACCAGACGCTCGGTGATCTGCGTCTCGAGTTCCGCGGCCACGACGCGCCGCAGGAGTACCTGCGCACTTTGAACCTGCGCGATGGGATCGCCAGTACGACGTATCGGATCGGGGAGTCGACGTATCGCCGTGAGGTCTACAGCAGTGCGGCCGAGCAGGTGTTGATCGTCGACGTCAAATGCGACGGCAACGAACCGTTCCTCGTCGAGGTCGGGCTGACCCGCTCGGCGTGTGCCGAGACCGAGCTCGTCGACGAGCGCACGCTGCGGCTGAGCGGCCAGGCCAACCGCGGCAAGGAGCATCCGGGAACGACGTTCGTGTCGTTCTTGCGCGTGCTCGCGGGTGACGTCGCGCGCAGCGGACCGGGGCAGGACGGGGTGCCGCGCCTCGTCGTCCGAGCCAAGGGGCGGATGACACTCGCTCTGACGGCGGCGACGAGCTTCGGAAGTGGCATCGGATTGGCCGAGAAGCTGGCGCCGGAGGCTGCGCTCGACAACGCGAAGCTCGAGCTCGATGCTATCACGGGTCGCGATCCCGACGCCATCCGGCAGCTGCACGTGACCGACCACCGGGCGCTGTTCGATCGCGTCGACATCGATCTCGGCGGCAAGGTGCTGCGTGGTCTGCCGACGGACCTGCGGCTCGATCGCGTTCGGCAGAACTCGAACGATCCGGACCTCGCGGCGACCTACTTCCAGTTCGGGCGCTACCTGCTCATGGCGAGTTCGCGACCGCTCTCTATGCCCGCCAATCTGCAGGGGCTTTGGAACGAGCACATCGATGCGCCCTGGAACGCGGACTACCACATCAACATCAACCTGCAGATGAACTACTGGCTCGCGGAGGTCGGCAATCTCAGCGAGTGCCACGAGCCGTTCTTCGACTTCGTCGAGGCTCTCGTGCCCAACGGGCGCAAGACGGCGGCCGAGCTCTACGGCTGTAAGGGCTGGGTCGCACATCACACGAGTGATGCGTGGGCGTTCACGTCGCCGATCGGCAGCACGAAGTGGGGGATGTGGCCGACGGGCGGTGCCTGGTGCACGTCGCATTTCGTCGAGCACTATCGCTTCACGGGCGACAAGGAGTTCCTGAAGGATCGAGCCTGGCCAATCCTCTGCAGCTCAGCCGAGTTCTTCCTCGACTACCTCGTTGAGCATCCGGCGACGGGCAAGCTCGTGTCGGGGCCGTCGATGTCGCCGGAGAACTCCTTCCGCACCAAGGACGGTGTCGTGGCCCACGTGACGATGGGGCCGGCGATGGATCAGCAAATCATCGCGGATCTGTTCGTCAACATCGTCGAGTTGGCCCCAGAGCTCGGGATCGGCAAGGACGACGAGTTCATCAAGCGCGTGAACGACGCGTTGACCCGGCTCCAGGGGCCGCAGGTCGGCAGTGACGGTCGGCTGCTCGAGTGGAACGAGGAGTTCGAGGAGCCCGAGCCGGGGCATCGCCACATGAGTCACCTCTACCTGCTCCATCCGGGCGATCGGGTCGATACGGTGAAGACTCCGGATCTGACTCAGGCCGTGCGCAAGAGTCTGCTGACACGCCTCGAGAAGGGTGGCGGACACACGGGCTGGAGTCGAGCCTGGATCATCAACTTCTTCGCGCGGCTGCGCGATCCCACCCGCGCCTGGGAGAACCATCAGGCTTTGCTACGCAAGTCGACGTTGCCCAACTTGTTCGACGACCATCCACCGTTCCAGATCGACGGCAATTTCGGCGCCGCCGCTGGCATTGCGGAGATGCTACTGCAGAGTTTCGCGCGGCGTTTGACCGTGTTGCCGGCCCTGCCACGCGGCTGGGGCACGGGCCATGTCAAAGGGCTCTGTGCGCGCGGTGGGTTCGTCGTCGACATCGAGTGGGAGCGCATGCGACCGACGGAGATCCGGGTGACAAGCCGCCTCGGCAATCCGTTGACCGTCGAGCATCGCGGCACGCTGCTCTGTGAGGATCGGCCGACGAAGGTCGGAGAAACGGTCGTTCTGAAGCCGTGAACCGCGATTCGAAGATCGCGCTCGAGATCGACGCGACGCCAGGTCTGTGCTACGCGATGCAGCAGAGCGCGGTGCCGTGGTTGAACGGCGTGCGATTGCACAATCGCGGCACGGTGACCATTCGTGATGTGACCGTCACGGTCACGCTCGAGCCGCCGTTCGCAGCGCCGCTCGAATGGCGCATCGCCGAGGTGGCTGCGGGCGGGTCGGCCGAACTCGAGCGACCCGATCCGCGGCTCGAACTCGCCGAACTCGCGAATCTGCTCGAACGGGTGCGAGGTGAACTGCGCGCCGTCGCTGTCGACGAGAGCGGAGCGGTCGTCGCCGACACGGGCGTCGACCTCGAGATCCTCGCATTCAACGAGTGGCCCGGGCTCGCGGTTCTGCCGCAGTTGCTCGCGGCGTTCGTGCTGCCGAACCATCCGGCGCTCTTGCCCGTACTCCATGCGGTGTCCGAGCGACTCGCGCAAGCGACCGGCACTGGTGCGCTCGACGGCTATCAGAGTCGCGAGGCGTCGCGCGCCGATGCGATCGTCACCGCCGTGTACGATGCGCTCGCGGCGTGCAACATTCGCTACGTCAGTGCGCCGCCGAGCTTCGAGCGAACCGGTCAGAAGATCCGCACGCCCGAGCAGGTGCTCGGCGACCGACTCGGCACGTGTCTCGACCTGGCACTCCTCATGGCTGCCGTGCTCGAGCACGTCGGTCTGCACCCGTTCGTGATCCTCGAGCGCTCGCACGCCTACGTCGGGGTCTGGCTCGTCGAACAGTCGCAGCCCGAAGCGATCTACGCCGACGCGATCGAAGTCCGCAAGTTCTGCGACGCGGGGGCGCTGACCGTCGTCGAGGCCACGGGGATCTGCGAGTCGGGCCGCGCTTCGCTCGAAGCGTCGGAGCGCTCGGCGCGCGGTCGGCTCGACGACGAGCCTGCGTTCCAGGTGGCGGTCGACGTCGCGGCCTCGCGGCGGCAGGGTATCGCGCCGCTGCCGCCGCGCGTGCGGGCCTACGCGCCGGGCGAGGCGGTGGATCCACAGGGCGAACGGGATGAAGCGCTGGCCTCGTTGCCACGGCGACCGTCGTCGGCCGTTTCGCCTTCGGGCGAGGCGGTGACCGGCGACTCCGGCGCCGCCGACCCCGAGGTCGGCGAGCCGTTGCCCGAGCCGGCACCGTCGCGTGGCCCGAAGGATCGGCTCGAGCACTGGAAGTCCAAGCTGCTCGATCTGACGATGTTCAATCGGTTGCTCAACTTCCGAGAGACGCGGAAGACGATCCGGCTTTGCGAGCACGATCTCGAGGCGCTCGAGGACCGATTGCAGCAGCGTGGCCGATTGCGCATCCATCCGCGGCCGCAGGTCGGTCAGGGTGGCGATCCGCGGGACCTCGAGCTCGAGGAGCAGCGCACGGGAGTCGACGTCGTCGAGCAGTTCCTGGCCGAAGAACTCCGTTCTGGCCGCTTGCGTGCGGATCACGAAGAAGAGGATCTGGAGGCCCGGCTCGTCGAGATCTTTCGTCACGCGCGGACGTCGCTCGAAGAGAGTGGCGCCAATACGCTGTACCTGGCGGTCGGGTTCCTGCGCTGGTTCGAGACCCCGCAGTCGACGAAGGAGCGCCGCGCGCCGCTGCTCTTGTTGCCACTGGTGATCGAGCGCACCTCCGTGCGCGAAGGCTTCCGGCTCGTGCTCGATGACGCCGAGCCGCGCATCAACCAGACGTTGCTGCAGATGCTCGAACGCGACTTCGAGCTTCGGGTCGACATCGACGCGGTTCCCGAGGACGACCTCGGCGTCGATGTCGGGGCGGTGCTCGACGCGTTCCGCGCAGCGGCGCTCGGGATGCCGCGGTGGGAAGTCGAGAGCGGCGCGCAGGTCGGGTTCTTCTCGTTCACGAAGTATCTGATGTGGCTCGATCTCGCCGATCGCGAGGCGCTGATGCGGGCGCCGGTGCTGAACCATCTCGTCGAGTCACCCGGCCTGACGTTCGCCCAGGAAGTGCCGGAGCTGCCGCGCGACGAGCTCGACGATCTCGATCCGGTCGATGTCTACTGCCCCAAGGATGCGGACAGCTCCCAGCTCGCTGCCGTGCTCGCAGGCGCCCAGGGCCGCACGTTCGTGCTCGAGGGGCCACCGGGCACGGGCAAGTCGCAGACGATCACGAACCTGATTGCGCAGGCTCTTGCGAACGAGAAGCGCGTGCTCTTCGTGGCCGAGAAGCGGGCCGCGCTCGAGGTCGTGCAGCGGCGCCTGGACAGCGTCGGGCTCGGCGCGTTCTGCCTCGAACTGCACTCGAGCAAGAGCGGCAGCAAGGCCGTGCTCGAGCAGTTGCGGCGGCCGCTCGAACTCGAACAGCGCCGCGAGCCGCGCGATTGGCAGGCGATCGCCCGCGAACTCCAGTCCGAACGCCATCGGCTCAATCGCTACGTTCGGGCGATCCATCAGCGCCGGGATCACGGCCTGTCGCTGTTCGCCGCAATCGGGCGGCTCGTGGATCTGCGGGATGCACAGCGAGTACCGATGCCCGAACTGCTGCGCGGCGCGCCTGACGACGTGGCGACCGCCCGACGCGCGGTCGAAGAACTCGCGGGCGCCGCGCAGCGCCTCGACGTACCGGTTCGCGAAGTCTGGTGGGGTGTGCGACGCACCGACTGGTCGCCTGCGTTGCTGCGTGACATCGTGCCCGCAGCAGAACGACTGCAGCGCGCGACCGAAGCCTACGGTGGTGCGGTCCGCCGGACCCTGGCGGCGTTCGGCATCGAGGCTCGCATCGGTGAGGCCGGCGCGAGTCGCGACCAGGGCGAGCTGCTCCTGCAGCTCGCGGATCTCTTCAGCCGTTCGAGACTGCCGCCCTCGACGCTGGTGCTGCACGAGTCGTGGCGTCGGGCCGACGAGGCGCTTGCGGCACTCGTCGCGATCGGCCGCGATCGCAACAAGCTCTGGCAGCCGTTGGCCGAGCGCTGGCAGCGCGAGCTGCTGACGCTCGATCTCGATCGGCTGGCGGCGGCCTATCGTCAGTCGGCTGAATCGTTCTTCTTGATTCGCTGGTGGAAGCTGCGGGGGCCGAAGCGCGAGCTGCAAGCCGTCGCGGCGGCCGGGGTGCCCGTCGCGGATCCGCGCGCCGTGCGCGACGACCTCGGTCGGGCGCTCGCGGTGCGCGGGGAAGAACGCCGGTTGTTCCAAGGCGACCCCGAAGTCGTGCGGCTGCTCGGCGCCGCGTGGAACGGCGGGCTCGCCGACTGGAATCGGATCGACGCGTGGCTGTCGTGGGTGCGCGACGTGCGGCAGATCGTGATGCAGATGTTCCCGGGTTCGTTGCAGCCAGACGCCGAGTTCCTGGCCGGGATCGGTCGTCAACTCGACGGGTTGGCCGAAGGGGCGGATGTGTTGCCGGGCAAGCTCGGCGCGCTGCGGACGGCGCATGACGAATACCGCGCGGCCCTCGACGTCGTGCGGTCGATGCTCGAACTCGATGTTGATGCCGCGTTCGGCAGCGGTGATGCGGCGGGTCTTGCGGGGCTGATCGACGCGCGGCTTCGCCGGTGGTTGCACGACGTGCCGCGACTGCGGGAGCAGTGCGCCTATGCGCGTGCGGCGACCGAGGCGGCCGACCACGGCGCGGCCCCACTCGTCGCCGCGCATGCCGGCGGCGAGCTCGCCACCGATCAGCTGCAGGCGACGTTCGAGCGGACGTTCCTCGAAGCCTGGCTCGACGGAATCCATGCCGCGCATCCCGAGCTCGCGATGTTCCGAGGCGCGGATCACGAGCGTTCGATCCGCGAGTTCCGCGAACTCGATCAGCGCGCGATCCGGACCGCGGCGCAGGTCATCGTCGCGCGGCTCTTGGCGCGGCTGCCGAGAGTTCGCGACACGCAGGCCGCGAGCAGCGAGCTCGGCATTCTCGAGCGCGAGCTCAAGAAGCAGCGGCGCCACAAGCCCGTGCGGCGCCTGATCGCCGAGATCCCCGGGCTCTTGTCGCGCCTCGCGCCCTGTGTGCTCATGAGTCCGCTGTCCGTGGCGCAGTTCCTCGGGCGTTCCGATACCCGTTTCGATCTTGTCGTGTTCGACGAGGCCTCGCAGATCCCGATGTGGGACGCGGTCGGCGCGATCGGTCGTGGCGATTCCCTCGTCGTCGTCGGTGACAGTCGGCAGCTGCCGCCGACGTCGTTCTTCCAACGGCTCGAGCAAGGTGATGACGACGATACGGATGACCTGCCCGACGATCTGGAGAGCGTGCTCGACGAGTGCAGTGCAGCCGGACTGCCCCGGATGTACCTCGACTGGCACTACCGCAGTCGTCACGAGTCGCTGATCGCGTTCAGCAACCACCACTACTACAGCAACCGGCTGCTTACCTTCCCCGCGCCCGCCGAGAAGGCGGCGGGCCTCGGCGTTCGATTCGTCGCCGTCGACGGGATCTACGATCGCGGTGGCTCGCAGCAGAACAAGGTCGAGGCCGAGGCGCTCGTCGCGGAGGTTCTCGCGCGGCTCGCGGATCCTGCCCAGGCCGAACGCACGATCGGTATCGTCACGTTCAGCCGGAGCCAGCAGGTCCTGATCGAAGACCTGCTCGATCGCGCCCGCGGCGAGAACCCGGCGCTCGAACCGTTCTTCACCGCGGTCGAAGAACCCGTGTTCGTCAAGAACCTCGAGAACGTGCAGGGTGACGAACGGGACACGATCCTGTTCTCGATCTGCTACGGCCCCGATGCCGCGGGCAAGATCTACGAGAACTACGGCCCGTTGAACCAGCAGGGTGGCGAGCGCCGCCTCAACGTCGCCGTGACCCGCGCACGCCGCGAACTCGTGGTGTTCTCCTCGCTGCGCGCGGACCAGGTCGCCACGCGCACGGCTGCGGTCGGCGCGCGGCACCTGCGCGCGTTCCTCGACTACGCCGAACGTGGGGAGGCTGCGCTCGCAGCCGCCGTCGCCGCCGATCCCTCCGGCGACGTGGAGTCGCCGTTCGAGGCGGCCGTGCGCGACGAACTCGTGCGGCGCGGGCACGAGGTGCACCCGCAGGTCGGGTGCTCGGGCTATCGCATCGATCTTTGCGTCGTCGATCCCGAGGCTCCGGGGCGCTACCTGCTCGGTATCGAGTGTGATGGCGCGACCTATCACGGGGCGGCGACGGCGCGTGATCGCGACCGCATTCGTGCGGCCGTTCTGCGCGGTCTCGGCTGGCACCTCCATCGCGTCTGGTCGATGGACTTCTGGCAGGATCCGGTCGGTGAAATCGAACGCCTCGAGATTGCGATCGCGGAAGCGAAGCAGCGGGTCGCGTGGGCGGCACAGGAGGCGGTCGTTGCCGATCGCGCGGTGCCCGAGGTCGACGACGACGGGAGTCGTGAGGCTGCGGCATTCGACCTTGCGGATGCCGAGGCCGAGGCCGGTGAGGGCGATTCGCCGGCGCCGGAAGCAGAACCCGGTGCCCAGGGCGGGGATCGGCCAGGGCCGGAAAACGGGCGCGAGGCGGACCCGAACGGGCCGCGGCCGTACGCGGTGGCAGACTTGCGCCCGGCTCGCAAGGACGCGGACTTCTACGCGCCGAAGAATTCGCGGCAGGTCCGCGCGCATGTCGAAGAGGTCCTCGCGGTCGAGGCGCCGATTGCGTTCGATCGCCTGACCAAGACCGTCGCGACTGCGTGGGATGTCTCGCGAGTCACCGAGAAGGTGCGGAGCCGCATTCGTGAATCACTGCCGGCGGCTGTCGTGGAGCAGGCCGGTGTCGTTCACGCGACGGCAGAACTCGCAAAGACGTTCCGGGGCTTCCGCGTGCCCGAGGCCGAGAACGTCAACGAACGGCCGGCCGAGGATCTGCCCGCGGTCGAGGTGAAGAACGCGATGGCCTGGCTGCTCGAGCAGCACCACGCGCTGTCGGCGGAGGACCTCGCGCGCGAAGCGGCGCGTTGCTTCGGGATTCATCGCCTCGGATCGGTCGTGCGTGGCGTGATGGAGTCCGGTCTGGAGGATCTGGTCGCCGCGGGGCTCGCCGAACGAGATGGCGACAACGTGCGGTTGCCGTGACCGACGGCGCATGGGGTAACCTCGTTGCGATGAGCGAACTCCGGTCGCGCCACTTCCTCGTTTCGCTGACCCTGGCGGTCGCGATCCCGGCCCAGGACACGCAATCCAACGCCGAACTCGCGGCGACGGTCGAGCGCTTCTGCCAGCCGCTCGTCGACGCGGAGGCCGTCAACGGACTCGCGGTATTCGTGCTCGATGGCGACCGCGAATACGTGGGCGGGTTCGGGCGGCTCGCGCCCGGTGCCGAAGCGGCGCCCGACGGGCGGACGATCTACGAGATCGGTTCGATCTCGAAGGTCTTCACGGGGCTGTTACTCGCGGACTCGGTCGAGCGCGGAGTCGTGGCGCTCGCGGACCCGGTGCAGAAGCACCTGCCGGCCGACGTCGAACTCAAGGAGCGCGGCGGTGAGCCGATCCGGCTATGGCACCTCGCGACCCACACGTCGGGCCTGCCGCGGATGCCGCGCGACGAGGCCAAGGACCCCGATCAGCCGTTTGCGCACTACGACGTCGAGGGTATTCATGCGGCGATTCGTGATGCTCGCGCCCGCCGCCAGCCCGGCACGATCTACGAATACAGCAACCTCGGCGCCGGGATCCTCGGCTACGCGTTGATGCGAGCGAACGGCTGTGAGGCGTTTGACGAACTCTTGCAGCAGCGCATCACGATCCCGCTCGGCATGGCCGACACCGTGATCGCGCTCGATGCCGACCAGAGTGCGCGCTTCGCGCCGCCGCACGATGCGAACGGCGATCCGGATCACGCCTGGGATCTCGCGATGATGGCGGGTGCGGGCGGGATCCGTTCGACGGTGGCGGATCTGCTGAAGTTCGCGCGGCTGCAGATCGCGCCGGGCGATCATCCGCTCGCAGCAGCCGTGCGGCGGTCACAACAACAGCGGCACGAAGGGCAGGCCGGGGTCGCGATGGCGCTGGGTTGGCACATCGCGCGTGATGGTGCGACGCTCGTGCACAGCGGACAAACGGGCGGCTACCACGCGTACCTGCTGATCTCGCCGAAGGATCGGCGCGCGGTCGGGATCCTCACCAACATCGCGGCCGGCGACATCGACGTTGCCGGCGAGCGGCTGCTGCAGAAGCTGTTCGGAATGAAGGTCGAGCCGCATGCACCCGAGCGCCCCGCCACTGTCGAGCGCGATGCACTGAAGCGGCTCGTTGGTCGCTACCGGCTGCTGCCGGGCATGGAGATGGAAGTCACGCTGCGGGATCGCGGACTCTACGCCAAGATCACGAACCAGCCGGCGTGGCGGCTCTACGCGCGATCGGAGACCGAGTTCTTCTACCGGGTCGTCGAGGCGTCGGTGACGTTCGAGGGCGCGGAGGGCAAGGTCGACAAGGTCGTGCTGCACCAGAACGGGCGCGACATCCCGTACAAACGCGTCGAGTAGTCGTCGCCGTGCCGGTGGCTACTTCGCCTTCGAGCCGCCGCTCTTGACCCGGTCGACGAAGTCGAACATTTCGAGCTCGTCGCAGAGTTCCTGCAGCGCCGGTTCGTCGATGCCGCGCCATTGCAGGTCGTCGAGTGACTCCACGAGCGGCACGTCGAGGCGCAGCGTCGCCAGCCGGCGATACAAGAGCGCGTCGTCGTAGGCCGAGAACAGGTTGTCCGCGAGCCGCTTGCCGCCGCGGATGCCCTTCGGCCATTCGGCGGGATCTCGTGGGATCGCTTCGATGTGGCCGACCGCGGTCAGCATGCGCGCCGCGGAGATCGCGCCCCAGCCGGGGATGCCCGGGATGCCGTCCGCGTCGTCGCCGACGAGCGCGAGCCAATCCGGGATCGACTTCGGCGGCACACCGAACTTCGCGATGACGTCGGGTTCGGCGAGGGTGACGCGCTTCTTGCGATCGAGCATCACGACGCGGTCACCCTGCACGCACTGAGCCATGTCCTTGTCGGGTGTGCAGATCACGACCTGATGCACGCGCTCATCGGCCGCGAACTTCGCCGCGCTCGCGGCGAGTGCGTCGTCCGTCTCGAACTCGATCATGGGCCACGTCGTGATGCCGAGCGCCGCGGTCGCGCGTTCGGCGAGCGGGAACTGCGCCCAGAGTTCGGGCTCCATACCCTCACCCGTCTTGTAACCGTCGAACAGCTCGTTGCGGAACGATTCGATGACGGTGTCGAACGCTGCGGCGACGTGCGTGACCTCGGGTTCACGCAGAAGGGACCACAGCGAACGCAGCAGGCCGCGCGTCGCGCCGACGTCGCGGCCCTCCTGCGTCTGATAGCTCGGTGCGCCGTAGCGCTGCCGAAACAGCTCGTAGGTGCCGTCGATGACGTGAACGCGCATGGTGTGCGAGTATGCCGGCTCGCTGCCACGGTCGCGATTCGCAACTGTCGATTGCCGGGCCGGGGGCCACCGCGGCACACTGCGCTCATGCCGTTGGTCGTTTCGAGGTTCGTTGTCTCGTGGTTGCTCGTATTGGCAGCCGGCCCAGCGGTCGGGGTGACTGCTCAGGCCGTGCATGGCGGGTCGTCGTCGCCGCCGCTCGTGCGCCCCAACGTGGTCTGGCTCTCCGTCGAGGACATGAGCCCCTGGCTCGCGTGCTACGGGGATCGCACCGTCGCGACGCCCAACATCGATCGACTCGCGGCCGAAGGAGTGCGATTCAGCAACGCTTTCGCGACTACTCCGGTCTGCGCGCCTGCGCGTTCGGCGCTGATCACCGGTTGCTTTGCGACGAGGATCGGCACGATGCAGATGCGCAACAATTCGCCGAGCAAGTCCGCGATCGCGAAGAACCCCGACGCCTACCGTGAGATCCCGGGCTACGAGGGTTTGCCACCGGCATTCGTGCGCTGCTTCCCCGAGCTGCTGCGTGCGAACGGCTACTACTGCACTAACGCGAGCAAGAAGGACTATCAGTTCCGCGAGCCGGCAACGGTCTGGGATGCCTCGGGCGGCAAGGCACACTGGCGAAATCGCGCGTCGGGGCAGCCGTTCTTCGCGGTGTTCAACCATGGCGGTACGCACGAGAGCCAGGCGTTTCCCAAGGCGCGGCGTCGCCCGCGTGCCATCGACCCCGACAAGGTGCCGCTGCCGCCGTTCTATCCCGACACCCCCGCGGTGCGCGATGCGATGGCGCGGACCTACGACAACATCGCGGCGATGGACGTGTGGGTTGGCAAGCGCCTGGCCGAGCTCGAAGAGGCCGGTCTCCTCGAGAGCACCGTCGTCATGTTCTTCAGCGATCACGGCGTCGGTCTGCCGCGCGGCAAACGCAGCTGCTACGACACCGGCACGCGGGTGCCGCTGCTGGTGCGGTTGCCTGGTGGGCGCCTCGCAGGAACGGTCGAGCCGCGCGTCGTCAGCTTCGTCGACTTCGGGCCGGCGGTGCTCTCGCTCTGTGGCATCGAGCCCGACGAACGGCTCGATGGCGTGCCGTTCCTCGGTCCACATGCGCGCCAGGGTTCAGGCTTCGCGTTCTGCCACGCCGATCGTTTCGATGCGGTCTACGACCGCGTTCGGTCGGTTTCGGACGGGCGATTCCGCTACGTGCGCAACTACCTCCCCGAGCTGCCGTATCTGATTCCGAACGCGTATCGCGAGAACCTGCCGATGACCGCCGATCTCTACGCGTTGCGTGAGCGTGGTGCCGAGCGGCCCGAGCAGTGGCAGATGGCTGCGAAGCGGCGGCCGCGCGAAGAGCTCTATGATTCGAGCAGCGATCCGTGGGAAGTCGTGAACCTCTGCGATCGGCCCGAACACCAAGAACGCCTCGCTTCGCTGCGGCGCACGCTCGACGATTGGATCGCAGCCACGGGCGACCTCGGCTTCGTTCTGCCGGAGACCCGACTCGTGCGTGAGAAGATCTGGCCGCCGGACGGTAAGCAGCCGCAGACTCCCGGCGCAAAGATCTCGCGCCTGGACGAACTGATCGTGCTGCAATGTGACGATCCAGGCGCGTCGATCGGTTACCGCCGGGTCGGGGGCAAACCGCGGCGGCGGTTCATGGTCTATACGAAAGCGTTCCTGCCGGTAGCCGGTGCGGACTACGAGATCCTGACCCATCGCATCGGGCACCGTCCGACGCGGGTGCGACACACGGTCACGGATCGGTGAGGCAAACGCCTGGTCCTGGCGTAACGTGGAATCCCATGCGGATCGCTCGGCTCGCGCTCGTCCTCGCCTCGGTCGCTCTGGCGGCCTGCACGGCTGGTCTCACTGGCTCCGGGGCGCCGCAGCGCCCGACCAACGTGGTCGTGATCGTTGCGGACGATCTCGGCTTCATGGACGTGCGGGCCAACAACCCGAACACGCTCTACGACACGCCCAACCTCGATCGCCTGGCTGCGAGCGGGATGCGGTTCACGGATGGCTATGCCGCGTGCCCGGTCTGTTCGCCGACGCGCTACAGCCTGATGACCGGGAGGTATCCCACGCGCGCCGGGCTCACGAACTACTTCTCCGGCAGGCGCGTCGCGAAGTATCGACCGGCGGTGAGCGGTGATCGCATGGCGCACGACGAGGTGACGATAGCCGAGGCATTGCGCGATCGCGGCTATGCGACGTTCTTCGCCGGCAAGTGGCACCTGGGGCCGACTGCCGAGTTCTGGCCCGAGGCGCACGGGTTCGACGTGAATCGCGGCGGCCACAATCGTGGTGGCCCCTACGGCGGCAAGAGGTACTTCTCGCCCTACGGCAACCCGCGGCTCGAAGACGGGCCCGACGGCGAGCACCTGCCCGATCGCCTTGCTGACGAGACGTGTCGGTTCATCGCGCAGAACCGTGAGCGGCCGTTCCTCGCCTACTTGTCGTTCTACTCCGTGCACACGCCGCTCATGGGGCGGCCCGATCTTGTCGCGAAGTATCGCGAACGGGTGGCTGCGATCCGTGAGGAGGGCGAGAAGGCGTTCGTTGCCGAAGAGCAGATCTTGCCCAACGGCAAGCCGCGGCGTACGCGCGTGCTGCAGCGGCATGCCGTCTACGCCGCGATGGTCGAGGCGATGGACGCCGCGGTCGGCAAAGTGCTCGACGAACTGGAAGAGCAGGGCCTGGCCGATGACACGATCGTCGTGTTCACGTCCGACAACGGCGGGCTCTCGACCTCGGAGGGCAGTCCGACGAGCAATATGCCGCTGCGCGGCGGTAAGGGCTGGCTCTACGAAGGCGGGATCCGCGAGCCGTGGTTCGTGCGTGTACCCGGAATGACGCCGGCCGGTGCGACGTCGGGCACGCCGGTGTGCAGCATCGATCTGCTACCGACCGTACTCGAGCTGGTCGGTGCCGAGGCGCCGGCGCACGAGATCGACGGCGTCAGTTTCGCTTCTGCTCTCGGTGCGCCATCGACCGCTGGTGCGAGGCTCGCAGAGCGGCCGCTGTTCTGGCACTACCCGCACTACGGCAACCAGGGCGGCTTCCCGGGCGGCGGCGTGCGTGTCGGCAAGTGGAAGTTGCTGGAACGGCTCGAGGACGGCCAGGTCCACCTCTACGACCTCGAGAACGACATCGGCGAGCAGAACGATCTCGCCGCACAACAGCCCGAACGCGTCGCACAGCTGCGGGGACTGCTGCACGAGTGGTATCGCCGGCACGATGCGGGGTTCTTGCGCGCGAAGAAGAACGGTCCCGCGCCCTGGCGGCCGTTCGCGAAGTAGTCTGCGCGTGTCGGGCGCTCCGCTACGGGAGCGCGCCTTGTCGCGTCTCCGGCCCGCCTGCTTCGCTGCGATGCGCGAGCAGGATCGCCCGGAAGCTCAGGACCGCCAGCAGCAGCGCCGCGAGCAGCATGCGTTCGCCAATCAGGAACTCGAGCGGACCCCGCATCGGCACGCCGATCGTGTACGTCAGGCGGTAGTAGTCGGCGCGCGCGAGCATCTTGAGCACTGGTTCGTCCGCGGGGGCGCTGAGTGTGCGGCCGGAGTTGTGACGCAGGTAGGCGCGCACGTGACCGAGCGCGATGTCCTCGGGGCAGCCGACCCGGGCGATGACCTCGAGCGCGGCGCTGGTTGCGCGCGTGGTCGATCGGCCCTGTCGTGGCGCCTCGGAGAAGCCGCCTGGGAAAGCGTACGGTTCAGCATCGGCTTCGCGAACGTGGTGGCGACGGAGCAGCTCGTGCAGCATCGCAGTGTGTTCGCGAATGCGGTCGCCGTGACCGATGCCCTCGAGCCAACGGATACAGTTCACTGCGCGGTCGAGCAGGCCGATGGTCGTTGCCTCCGGGTGGGGCCAGGCGCGCACGGTTCGATCGGCGAGCTCCGTCGCGCGCTCTGCCGTCAGAGCATCGCTGGCGCGCAGCATCGCCATGTAGAACGGTTCGGTGGTCAGCGATCCGCGGCCACTGAGGATGCGGCGCAGTTCGCGATCGTGCTTCGGTCGGGCGGCGAGGGTTTGCCAGCCGGCCCGGTCGATCAGCCCCATGCGATGGGCAGCTTGCCAAACGGCCGGATGTGGCTCGAGGCCGTTATCGATCGCGGACCGCAACGCCGTGCGCAGGTCGGACAGTTCCACGCCTGGTTCTTGCGCTTCCTCTAGAACTGCGACCATGTGGGCTGCGAAGCGCCAGTCACCGAGGTCGTCGGTGCGCAAGCGTTCGACGACTGCGGTCAGGCGTTCGCGAATTGCAGCGGCGGAGTTGTCGGGCCAGCCGAACACCGTCGTTGACGGCACCAGCGCGAGCACGAGCAGGCTCAGTCCGCCGCCGACCCAGTTCCTGGCCAGCAGGATCGACGTGACGGCGCAGGTGAGGATCCCCGCTGCGAGCGCCCATCCCGTCGCGCCGTAGCCGAACATCGAGTTGCCATCGAACACGCCGAGGATCTGCACCCAGAGCACGCACCCGAACAGCACGGTGAGCTGCAGACCGATCACGAACATCGCCACCGAGCGGGTGCGCGCGCCGCGCAGTCTCGCGAACTGCCCGAGCTGGAACGTAACCAGGCCCATGGCGAGCATCACGACGACCGTCGCGACGTCGATCACCGTGGTGCCGCCGCGCGCGTGGCGCAGTTGCATGAACGCGAGCCCGAGCAGGCTGCCCGCGATCGGCAGGGCGGCGTAGAGCGCCGCCATGGCATGGCGGCGGAGATACTGCTTCCAAAACGGATCGCGCACGCCTGTTGCGCGCTCGACTTGTGTCTCGAGGCGATCGCGCTGGTGGCAGAACAACGCGAACACGCCGAACGTCAGCATCCCCGGGATCGAGAACAGCAGCGCGAGCAGGTTGCTGCCGCCGGTCTGGGTCGCGCCGGGCAGCCAGCTCGCCGCGCGCCGCCACCAGCCCACGTGGCTCGAGCCCGTGCCTCCGCCGCCAGCCGCGAGGCGTTCGGCGACCCCGGCCGCGAACTCTTCGGCGTCGGGGCGCCGCGGCGCGAACAGGTCGCGCAGCTCGGTGTCGTGAACCATCTCGCCGCCGCGTTCGAACTCGTTGGTCATCGTGCACCTCCCGCCGTCGGGCTGCTCATTCGGTCGGTCAACGCGCGCAGAGCGCGTCGGGCCTGGTAGAGCCGGCTCTCCACGGCTTTCTCGGTCAGTTCGAGCAGCGCGGCGACTTCCCGCGTACTCGATTCGTCGAGGTAGAACATGCGCAGCACGGTCTGATCTTCCGGGCGCAGCTCGGCGAAACCGCGGCGCAGGATCTCGATTCGGTCGTCGGGCGTGTCGACGGGTGCCGGCAGTTCTGCCGGCAGCGCCTCCAGCCGTTGCCGGGCTCGGCGTCGCCGGCCGTGGCGTGACAGGTTGTGGGCGATGCCGCGCAGCCATGGACCGACGACGGCGGTGTCCGACGCGTCGCCGCGCAACCGCCGGCGGCTCAGCCAGGCCTCGGCGAACGTGTCCATCGCGAGCTCTTCGGCCGAACGCCAATCCTCACCCCAGGACGCGAGCAGCCCGATCAACGGACCGCGGAAGCGGGCGATCCAGAGTTCGAGCGTCGGGTCCAGGTTGGCCGCCATCAGGAGCAGTTGCCCCGATCGTCGCAAACCCCGCAGACTTTCCGCAGAATCTTTCCGGGCCTCTGGTCGGCGTTGCGCGCCGAGGCGGATTCGCGACGATGCTGTCGTGAACTGCCACGCGATCCTGTTCTCGCTGTTCCGGCTCCTGACGGTCAGGTCCCTGACGTTCGCAGCCGTCGCGATGGGGTTCCTGCTGCCGGGGCTCGCGGCCCAGAAGTTCGAATCGGGCTGGCGGGGTCAGCCCGACGCGATCTGGTTCGGGCCGGAGTATTGGGCCAACCGCCTGCAGGATTGGGAGCGGCGCAACGGCCGGGCGGAGTGCACACGCGCGCGGTTGCCGATGCGGACTCTGCACCTGACGACGTGGCGGGCCCAGCATCGGCGCGGCGACCTGAAGCTGCGGGTGCGGGTCGGTCGCGCGGATGGCGTGCCGGGTGAGGCTGCCGGGCTGCCCGCGACCGCGTTCGCAGGGATCCTCGTTGGCGCCGGGCATCCGGAGCTCGATCCGCGCGGGGCGTGCCTCGTGCAGTCGGCACCCGGGCCGGACGGTGGTTGTGTCTTCGGGATCGACGGCAAGGGCACGCTCTTCCTGCGCCAGAATCTCGCGCGCAAGGAGCGCCTCGAGGCCACGAAGCCGCTTGTCGGCGGCGGGGCGGTGCTGAATGAAGTCCTGCTCGACCTGCGGGTCGTGCCGGGGCGCAAGTTCGCCAAGCTCCTGGGCAAGGCCCTCGCGCCCGACGGTACGCTGCTCGGGGAGGTCGCGCTGAAGAAGGTTCCCAACGCCGATGTAATGGGCAATCTCGCGCTCGTCAGTCATCGCGGCGGCAACAAGGATCGCGCGCGGTTCTGGTTCTCTGGCTGGCGCGCCGAGGGGCGAATGCTGCAGCACGAGCCGAATCGTGGACTCGGACCGATCGTCGCGGCGTTCCACACGTTGTCGCGCGGCGTGCTCAAGATGTCGGCCGTGATGGCGCCGTGTGTCGGCGAGGTCGGGCTCGAGGTCGAGCGCGGCGGCAAGTGGACCGAGGTCGCACGCGAGCGCTTCACGGCGCCGGACTACACCGCGGTGTTCCGGATCGAGGGCTGGCGGGCCGCCGCGCGCGTACCGTATCGCCTGCGCTACGGCAGTGCGACCTACGAGGGTGCGATTCGCGCGGAGCCGGCCGGGCGCGAGCTGCGGCTCGGCGCACTGACGTGCGTGCATCAGGTCAAGCACGGTTTCGGGCGCGCCGGTTACCCGTGGTCCGAGAACGCGCTGTGGTTTCCGCACGCGGATCTCACCACGCGGCTCGAACAGCAGAACCCCGACCTGCTCTTCTTCGCCGGCGATCAGATCTACGAGGGCGCGAGCCCGACGCCACCCTCGCGTGGTGACGATGCAGGGCTCGATTACCTCTACAAGTGGTACCTGTTCTGTTGGGCGTTCCGTGACGTCGCACGCGAGCGACCCGCGGCGATCATCATCGACGACCATGACGTGTTTCAGGGCAACCTGTGGGGCGCCGGTGGTCGCAAGACCGACCGTGACAACAAGGGTGGCTACGTGATGCCCGCCGACTGGGTGCGGATGGTCGAGCGCACGCAGACGAGCCACCTGCCCGATCCGGTCGATCCACGGCCGATCGAGCAGGGCATCGGGGTCTATTTCACGAGTCTGCTCTACGGCGGGGTCGATTTTGCGATCCTCGAGGATCGCAAGTTCAAGTCGGGGCCCAACGGTCTCGTCGAGCACGGCGGACCGCGGCCCGACCACATCAATGATCCCGACTTCGATGCGAGCGAGGCCGATATTGCGGGCGCGGAGCTGCTTGGTGAACGGCAGCTCGCATTCCTCGAACGCTGGGCGCGCGATTGGCGCGGTGTCGAACTCAAGGCCGTGCTCTCGCAGACGATCTTCGCCAACGTCGCGACGCACCACGGACCGCGGCAGACGTTCCTCATCGCGGACATGGACAGCAACGGCTGGCCGCAGTCGGGTCGCAACGCGGCGTTGCGGGCGATCCGCAAGGCGTTTGCGCCGATGATCGCGGGCGACCAGCATCTCGGTACCCTCGTGCATCACGGCGTCGAGGGCTATCGCGACGCGGGCTGGTCGTTCTGCGTGCCAGCAATGGCCAACTTCTACCTGCGGTCGTGGCGGCCGCCGGAGCCCGGGCTCAATCACGAGGAGGGCATGCCCGAGGTGACGGGCGACTACGTCGACGGCTTCGGCAACATGATCTCCGTGTTTGCGACGACCAACGTCGACGGACCGTCGGGGCGCGAGCCCGCGGCCCTGCACGATCTCAATCCCGGTTACGGCATCGTGGCGTTCGATCCGAAGTCGCACGCGATCCGATTCGAGTGCTGGCCACGCTACGCGGACCCGGCCGTCGACAAGCAGTACGCGGGCTGGCCGGTGACGATCGAGCAGACCGACAACTACGCCAGGAGTCCGATCGCGCGGCTGCCGCGGATCGAGGTAACGGGCTGCGAGCGACCCGTGATCGCGGTCGAGAACATCCGCGGTGATCTGGTCTACGCGCTGCGGTCCGCGCGCTCGGAGTTCCGGCCGCCGGTGTTCGAGATGGGCAAGTACCGTGTGACCGTCAGCGACGGCAGCGGCGAGGAAGCGCGCACCAAGGTGCTCGAGCTGTCGCCGACCAGCAACCCCGACGAAGTCGTGACGGTCGATCTCTGAGATCAGCGCACGCCGCGCCTCTTGCCTGGCGCGCGTCCCTCTGGCTGGGGCTGGGGCGCCGGGTCGGCGGTCGGGCCGCCCTGGACCCGTACGACGAACACCGTGCGTTCGCCGTTGAGCGGTGGTAGCGCCAGCAGCACGAGGTGTCCCGGCTGCAGTTCGACCGCGGCCTCGACCTGGCGAGCTTGCAGGCTCGGCAGCTGGAGCTTCACCTTCATCGTCGTGCCGGGCAGCGTCGTTTCGAACTCGGGGATCGGCCGCTGCAGTTCTGCGACGGATGCGTCGAGCGACAGCCCGAGCAGTCCGTTCTCCAGCGGTGCTACGGCGGCCTGCATCACGATGCCGTCCTGGATGACGTCGACGACCGGGTCCGCGACGAAAGCGTTCTTCGCGACTTCGAGATCGAAGTCCTTCACGTAGGCCGTCTGATTGATCGTCGACATGTGCGCCACCTGCAGCGGGTGGACGTGCACTTGCTGGCTCGTGACCTTCTTGACGCCGTCGAGGTCGTGCATCGCGGTCAGGAATCGCCGGGTCGCGGCGCCCGGCGCCAAGATCTGCGTGAGGTAGGGCGGTTCGGGGTCCGCTTCGGTCGGCTTCTCCTTCGCGGCCTCGGGCGGGGTCCGGGGATCCGCGGCTTTGGGCGGTGGCGTGAGTGCCGGCTTGATGCGCTGGAGGAACGTGACTTCGGGCAGCGTCAGGCACTCGTAGCTGACGAGCACGGGCTGCGTGCGTTCGCCGCGCGCCGCGGCGAGGAAGCGGCCGATCCAGGCCTGTTGCTCGGGGCGGCCCAGGGCGACGACCCAACGTTCGCCGACGGGGTTGATCTCCTCGTTGCCGCGGAGTCCCGGCTTGACGAAAGCGCGTAGCAGACGCGCGATCGCGCCTGCGCCGATGGTCGTTTCCAGCTGCTTGTCGGCGCTCGGGATCCCGAAGCGCGGCGGTTCGAAGCGCGGCGCGCGATCCCGCGCAAGGCGATGCACGAGGTCGCCGACGTCGTAGATCTGCGCGACGCGGCCATCAGCGGAGGGGCTGGCCTGCGCCGCAAGGGGCGCGGTGGCCGTGAACAGAGCGAGCGGCAGGCAGTGAGGCAGTCTCATGGTCGGAGGCTCCTTCGAACTACTCGAGGACGTGGGCGATGGTTTTCGTGACGCCGCGGATCGTGATCGCGTGATCGGTCGGGGCGTCGGGGCGGTCGTGCGGCCCGGATTCGTAGGCCCGCGTCGCGTGGTGGGTCTGAACACCGGCGAGCCCGAGGCGGGTCACGACGTGGCGTTCGCTGGTCGAGCCTGCGAGTCGCGAGCTCGCGACGCGGTGGTCGATCACGCGGCCGGCCGTCGGCAGGTTCGGGCGTGGCAGTGGCGCGACGTCCGTCGCGTCGCGTTTCGTCGTCGCTGTGTTCGTGGACCAGAACACCAGGCCCGACGCGACGAGCAGGGCGGCCGCGATCAGTCCCGCGGCAGCGAGCAACGGTCCGGATGTCCGCGACGCGTTCGTCACGGGGTCGACAGCGACCGGCGCCGGTTTGCCCGCGACCGGTTTGCCCGCGACCGGTTTGCCAGCGACCGGGGCGTGGGCGACGGCCGCGAGCGCCTCGCGCAAAGCAGCGAACGACGGCAGCGCCTCGGGGTGCGCGAGCAGCCACTCGCGAGCGCGCGCATCGCCGAGCGGATCGATGCCGCGATCGAGCAACTGCTGCAAGAACGGCGGGATGGCGTCGGTCATCGATCCTCTCCGTTACGTTGGGCGGCCCAGAGGCGATTGCGGGCGCGGTGCAAGTGCGACTTCACGGTGCCGGCCGGGATCCTGAGTTCGACCGCGATGCCGGCGATCGACTCGCCGTCGCGGTGGAACCGCAGCAGGATCTCGCGTTCCTGTGGTGGCAGGCGCTGCAGCAGCACCGCGGCGTCGTCACGCGCGGCGGCCCAGGTCGCGGGGTCCGCGGTGCTGGCAGCCAGGTGGTCCGGCAGTTCGTCGGTTGGCTGGCTGCGCCGGTCGCGGGCATCGAGGAACGCGCGGAACCCGATGCGCAGCAGCCAGGACCTGCCGCTGCCGAGCGTGGGGTCGAACGTGTGTCGTGAGCGCCAGGCTCGCGCCAACGTCTCCTGATGCAGGTCGTCGATCTCGGTCGGGGCGAGTCGGCGCAGGAACGCCCGCAGCGGCCGTTCCATCGCGGTGAGCAGGCCCTGGATCCGGGCGTCGGGCGCAGCTCTGTCCTCGGTCATCGGGTCCGGCATCGCGGGTATCAGGCTTACCGGCCGCGGGCGCGAAAGGTTGCAGAACCTGCAAGAAGGTGGCGACGGGCGCAGAGTGCGCCGATTTGCCCGATCTCGGCCGGTTGTGGCCACCGGCCTCAACGCAGTCGCGCGGCGATCTCTTTGGCGACCCACGCGTTGCCGGCCGCGCTCATGTGGCCGACGACGTACTTCCGCTTCAGCGTGCGGTCCTTCGCGATCATGGCGAGGAACTTCGTCTGCAGGTCGAGAGTCTCGGCGCCATGAGTCGCTGCGTGGGTGAGCAGCTCGACCGCTTCCGGCTCGTCCCAGTAGCCCTGCAATACGACGAGCCACGGGATGTCGAGTTCACGGCAGCGCTTGCCGAGGCGTTCGAGCAGCAGCTTGCTGATCGCGAAGCCCTGGTCTTCGTCGTGGACCCAGATCTCGCGCTGCTCCGAGACCCACCACTTGGGCGCGATGTTCCAGATCAGCGTGTCCATCGCGGCGCTGTAACCGAGCGCACGCCGCAGGTACTGCGAATCGAGTTCGTTGTCGTGCGCCGAGTCCGGGACGGGAACGCCCCGCGCGGCGAGTTGGCCGTCGACGACGTCGAACCACGGGATGTTCGTGAATCGACGACTCTGGCGGCAGCGTGCGATGTCGTCGGGGATGAAGCTCAGCACGAGCTGCGCGGTCGGGTACTCGGCGATGAGCCGCTCGGCGCGTAGCACGATCTGCGCGAGCGAATAGCCGAAGACGCCACCGTTGAGCACGGGGCGCTGCAGGCGACGCTCGAGTTCGGCGGGCCACGTTTCGGCATCACCGACCTGGTCACCGAAAGCGAACGAGTCACCGGCCGCGACGATCCAGCGATCGCCGGTCGGGCGGGGTCCGCCGTTCTGGCGAATCCCGCGCTCGTCGATCGTGACCATCGCCTGCCAGCGGTTGTCCGCGCTCTGGAAGCCGGGCCGTGGGATGTAGCCGAGCTCGGGATCGTGAGCCGCGGGATAGCCGCGGCGGATCAGGTCGATGCGGAGGTCGCGGTAGCTGCCCGCCATGAACGGCGAGACACCCTTGCTCGCACGAAAGCCGCGGGCCGCGATCTCGGCCACGACGAACAGGGCCAGAATGGGGACGAGCGCGAACAGCAGCTTTTTGCGCCGCGACAATCGCCGCTTTTGCGGCGGCGCTGTCGGTGCGGTGGCTTCGTTCTGCTGGCTCGGCGTCACGCTTCGTAGAGGTCGACCTATTCGGCGTGAAAGCGCCACGCGATCGTCTCACCGGCGCGCATCGGCACGACGCGCTCGTCGCCGAACGCCAGCTCCTCGGGGACGGTGACCGGCTCGCGCGTGAGCGTGACCGTCGTCGTGTTGCGCGGCAGGCCGTAGAAGTCCGGTCCGCGCTCGCTCGCGAACGCGGCGAGTCGGTCGAGCTGGCCCGCGGCATCGAAGGCTTCCGCGTAGAGTTCGAGGGCGTTGTGTGCGGTGTAGATGCCTGCGCAGCCGCAGTCGCTCTCCTTGGCCGTACGCGGATGCGGCGCGCTGTCGGTGCCGAGGAAGAAGCGCTCGTTGGTCGTCGCGGCTGCGATGAGCGCCTGGCGATGACTCTCGCGCTTCAGCACCGGCAGGCAGTAGGCGTGCGGTCGCAGACCACCACGGAAGATCTCGTTGCGGTTCCACAGCAGGTGGTGGGCGGTAATCGTGCCGGCGACGCCGGTCCGCGCATTCGTCACGAACTCGACCCCGTCGGCCGTCGTGACGTGCTCGAGCACGACACGCAGCTCGGGGTAGTCATCGACGATTGCAGCGAACGGCCCGGCCAGGAACGTGGCCTCGCGGTCGAACACGTCGACGTCCGAGTGGGTCACTTCGCCGTGGATGAGCAGTGGCAGGTCGTGCTGCTCCATTGCCGCGAGCGCGGGTCGCACGTTCTCGAGGCCCGTGACGCCGTTGTCGGAGTTCGTCGTCGCTCCGGCCGGATAGTATTTCACGCCGTGAACGAAGCCGCTCGCCTTCGCGCGCTCGATCTCTTCGGGCGGCGTGCGGTCGGTCAGGTAGAGCGTCATCAGCGGCTCGAACGAGCTACCCTCGGGTCGCGCCGCGAGAATGCGCTCACGATACTCGTGAGCCGCGCTCACCGTCGTGACCGGCGGTTTGAGGTTGGGCATCACGATGGCGCGAGCGAACTGACGCGCGGTGTCGCCGACGACGTCGGCCATGCCGGGGCCGTCGCGCAGATGGAGATGCCAGTCGTCGGGTCGAGGCAGGGTGAGGCGCATGCGGCGGGTGACGATATCGCCTCGCTGCGGCGATTCTTCACCCCGAATCGCGCGGGCGGCGACCTACGGCTTCGCGGCGGACCGATCGTGGCTGCGCCGAGCTTCGGCGAGTCGCTGGAGCACGGGCTGGATGTGCGCCATGACCGCCGCGAACCCGATGACGGCCCAGGCCAGGCACAGGACGAGTTCGAGGCCGACGCAGGCCTTGGCTGCGCCGGATTGGGGAACGATGTCGAGCGTGCTCTGACTCGTGGCGATGAAGAACGAGAAGAACAGCCAGTCGCCGAGGCCTGGTGTGCTCGCCGGGTCGGCGAGGCGAAACGCGGACGGATCGAGGTGATGGATGGTGCCGTGGATGCCCGCGAACACGATCGTGAGCAGCAGGTAGCCGATCGCAAAGGCGCCGACCGGGATGTAGAGCGCGCGCAGGTACTCGGCGAGCTCGGCGAGGAAGCGCAGCCGCAGGTGAAACCAGCGCGTGACGGTGAGGGTGGCGAAGAACAGCAGTCCTGGCAGCCCGAACAGGTAGATCGCGGTCAGCCCCGCGATGAGGTAGGGCGAGAGGTGGTTCGCCTCGGCGGCGACGAGCTGCCAGGCCCACACGTAGCCGGCGAGCGCAACGAGAGCCATCAGCACGAGTGGCAGGTTCGAGGTCGGCAGCCCGGCGCGCCGTCGGTTGATCGTTCGGGCGATCTCGGTGACCGGCAGGAAGATCGAGGTCGGCAGCAGGCCACCGAGCAGGCCGAGCCACGCGAGCGGCAGCGCGAGGCCGATACCAGCCAGCAATCCCGTGCCGAATACGAGGCGCAGCATGTCGGCCAGTTCGGTGATCGGTGCCGGCCGCGTAGCCCAGACGAATCCACAGCCGAGCGCGAGCAGTGGGGGCACGATCACGCCGACGCCGTTGCCGGGGACGAGGCCGATCACGAGTGCTGCGCCGATTCCGATCACGAACGTCGCAGCGGCACCGAGGCGCGCACTGGCGCCGCCGGGCGCGCGCATGCCGAACAGCATGCCGATCGCGCTGCTCACCCCGCCCGTCATCATCAGGTCGAAGCTGCGCGGACTCACCATGTAGGCGAACGGCAGCACGAAGAGCGTCGTGACGACGCCGACCGCGATGGCGACTCGCAGGATCGCGACGAGGAGAGGCACCGGCGCATGTTACCGGGTCGTCGGGCAACCCAACGCGTAGCCGTGGTCCTTCTGCTCTTGAAAACGACCGGGACCGCAAGGCGATCGCCGTCTGGATCGAATCGCTGCTCTGAATTAAGCGGAACCGGACCGGTTTGACGCCGGCCCGGTTCCATCGGGGAGAACCATGCGCGCGGTCGTCACTCCGCGCTCACTGATTACCTATCGCGAAGTCGGGGGTTGGTAACCTATACCGATACGGAAGTGGTGACGTTCTCGTTCGACTTCTCCTCGGCTCGCCGCGCCCGGTTGGCGATCACCGGTCGGCTCACGGACTCGTTTGCGCGTGGTCGGGAGGTCCAATGACCTTCCCGTTGATCGCCGCTCTCGTGCTCACGCTGGCGACGATGCCGGTCGTGTTCGTGCTCGCGATCGTGCAATGGCTGCGGCGGCGGCCGCAGCGCCGACTGTGGCGAACGGCGCTTTGGACCCACTGCGTCCTGTTTACGCTGCATCTCTTCGCGACGTTCCCGCTCGCGCTCGGCTATCTCGGTGCGCATCACCTCGGCACGCGGCCGCCCGACCGACCGTATGCCGGGCCGCGGCTCGATGCTGGCGGCGAATTGCTCGTGCAGTCGACCAGCACGCTGCGTGCCGAGTCACGAGGCGACGTGACGGTTGCGCCCGATGTGGTCGCTGCGGCGAAAGCGCGCGCCCATCGGATCGCCAGTAGCGATGGCGTGACCCTGCGGCTGTTTCGACTCGAAGCGAAGGTGGCCGAGCCGCGCGCCGTGGTCTTGCTCGTGCATGGTTTGTTCCGTTGCGCGGTCGAACTCGAAGTCGTCGCGGGGATGTTTCGCGATCTCGGCTGCGAGTGCTGGCTGCTCGACCTCCGCAACCACGGCGGCAGCACTCGTGCGCCGTTCACGGGTGGTTTGCGCGAAAGCGACGATGTCGTCGCGGCTGCGGCCCACGTTCGCGGTGTCGTTGGCCCCAGGACGCCGCTCGTGCTCTACGGCGTGAGTCTGGGTTCGATTGCCTCGGCGCTCGCACTGCCGCGGATCGACGGCGTTGCGGGTGTCGTGTTCGACTCGCCGATCGAAGACCTGCACGCGGCGGCGCACCGGATGCTCTCGTTTCGGCGGCCCGGGGACCGGCGCTCGTGGTTCGCGATGGTCGAGCCGTGGCGGTCGCTGATCATCGCGGCGCTCGGCGCCTGGAGCGGGTTTCGGTTGACGGATGTCTCGCCCGTCGAAGTGCTCGCAACGCTGCCGCACGATCTGCCGGTGCTGCTGATCGGGGGCGGCCAAGACAACCGGGCGCCGGCCGCGACGATCGAGCGGATGTTCTCCCGCCTGCCCATGCCGGCCGAGCTCCGCGAACTCTGGATCGAGCCGCTGGGGGGGCACGGTGACCTCGCGCGCCAGATGCCTGCCGAATACCGCCAGCGCCTCGCTGCCCTGTTGGATCGGCTGCGGCGGTGACGCCGACCGCAGGTGACCTGCTATCCCCGCGATTCGGCCGTGTCGGGATCGGAGAACGGCACGATGGCGATCGCGAGAGCGAGCAGCACGAGCGCGGTGGGCAGCGCTGGCACGGCCTTTCCGTTGAGTAGCCAGACCGTGACCGCGAGCAGGCAGCCGCCCTCGAGCAAGATCAATGGGATCAGGGTGGCCAGGAACCGGGTCATCGCGCGCTGGGCTCGTTCCTGGCCAGCGGCCAGTCGGCGGAGCACGACGTTCGCAATCGCGCCGGCGACACCGACCGCGCAACCCACGACGATTGCAATGTCCTCGAGCACCGGTCTCGGGTGATCGGCGAGGCCTCGGCCGCCGTTGACCTGCAGGGTCAACGCCGCGGCGATTGCATACGCAATCATGCCGAGGAGCAACGCGAAGCAGAGCACGCGTTGGAAGGCAAAGGGCAGGCCGGGTTGGGTCATGTAGGTGGGCGTCTGCGACATGGACGGTATCCGGTCGTGGTGCGAAGGCCAATGAGTCGGTCGAACCGAATCAAACACGGGCCTACAAACGGCATACGCGCCCGTTGACGATTGTGGCTCGACCAATCGGCGAGTGGTGATGTCCGGCTAACGTCCGGAATCCGTTCGGCGCTGTTATCGACGATGCGTGCGTCGTTCGATTGCCGCGACGAGTGGATCGCGCGGCCAGTCGCTCGCGGGTTTCATCGTTACGAGGTTGGTGAACATCATTGCGTGTTCGACCTTCGGCGTCGGCAGGTCGAGCCAGCGGCGGACGTTGGCCGTTGCGACGATCTCGAGCGGATAGAGCCGTGCCGATGGGTCCTCGAACGCGGATCCGGTCCGGCCCGCAGCTTCGAGGTGCAGTTCCAATACGTCTGCGAGTCGCAGCGCGAGCACGTCCTGATTGCCGTTCCAATGCAGCAGGATCTCGCGATAGGAGCCGAGTTGGGGCGGTAAGGACGGGCGTCGACCCGCGCGCAACAGCAGGAGTTCCCGGGCGTACAGTGCCAGTGAATCACGTTCGCCGAACGCCCGATCCGGGAGCTCGAGCATCACGTCGTACACGGATTCCGCATCGGGGTCGTGCAGGGCGAGGCCGAGGAGCGTCGTGAGGGTCAGCTGCGGCAGCGAGAACGGCAGTTTGCCGGTCTGTCGGCGATTGCCGCGGTCGCCGGGTCGCCGCAGCAGCAATGAGCCGCGGCGCAGTGCCTGCCCGGTCCTCGCCTCGTCGAAGCCACGGCCGTCGCCGCGCAGTACCCGTGCGAAGCCGTGACCCAGCCGCCAGGTGCCGAGCATCCAGGCGGCGACCGGCGCCTGTGGACCGTGCGCCTGCTCGGTCAGGATGAGCTCCTGCTCGCGGCCCAGGAACTTCGCATTGCCCGGGCGGTCGGCCCACTCGGTGAGGCCGCGCGCGAGGCTCGTGATCTTCGACTGGTCGCGCATCGGGCAGCTCGGAGCGTAGCGCCGGCTCGGAAACGCTTGCAACATCCGCGTCGGGCCCCCGTTGCTCTCTGATGGCTGCTGCCGAACAGGATCACCCGACGGCCGTGAAACCGTAGCGTGGTGGGACCGTCGTTTGACTCTGATCGGACGCGAGGATGTAGTGATCCATCGATGGAAGCTGGCCAGGCCCGATCGTGGACTGCGGACGTGCCCGTCGCCGGCGCAACGGGCGGCGGCTTCGGTATTCAGCTCGCGCTCGACCAGCCGGTCGATGCCGGCAGTGGCGCCGCGGCGGCCTCCACCACACTGGCTTTCACGACATTGGGCGATAGCGGCCGGTTCTCGCGGGTCCTGCTCGCGCGTCTCGCCGCCGCGGATGGCAACCGCACGATCCGGTTGCTCGCGGTGAAGCTGCAGCGCGACTCCTATCGCTCGCAGACGGCGGCCGCCGCGGCGCTCGTGGACAATCGGGAGATCGATGCCATGTGGCGCCGCGAGTTCGCCGAGATCGATCGTCTGGCCGGCTGCGGCGGCCCGCTCACGATCGTCCGGGGGCCGGCCGATGGCGTCGTGCCGCCGCTCGCGCTCGACCGGCGCACCGGTCGGGTATTTCCCGTCCTGTGTCCACGTTCCTGGCGACCGCTCGTGACCTGCCGCGACGATGCGTTGCTGCGGGAGTCCGGGCTCGAGCCGTTCTCGGGTTCGACGGAGCGTTATCTGCTGAGTCGCGGAGCTGACGGCGCCGCGACGTTCTACACCTGGTCCTTGGACGCGGGGCAGCAACCGCGTGGGGTGACCGTGCGGCGGCGTCACGAACTCTTCGCCGATCTCGTTGCCGCGTGGGGCGCGCTGCAGGACGGCGGTCGGCAGCAGGTCCGGCGCGAACAGCCAGCGCTCGCTGCAGTGCTCGCCGAGTTGGCGGTGGCGGAGCCCGGCGAGGCGGCGGCCGCCGAGCGCCTCGCGCAGCGGCTCGTCCCGATCTGCTACTACGATTCGTGGTTCGTGGTCACGCCGCTCTGCGACCTGCAGTTCGATGAGTACTGCGATCTCGTCGGCGGCGCCGAGCCGGCGGACGTGCTTGGCGACGCGTTGCCGCCGGGGCGCGCGTCGGCAGTCGCCGGCGTGAAGAGTCTGTTGAGTCGCGAGGGCCAGTGGGTCACCGCGCCGTGGACGCCGCCGGAACGGGTCACCGAGCTCGTCGCCGAGCCGGTGCGGCTCGGGCGGTTTGCACTCGAAGTGCTCTGGCTCAAGCTGCAGGCATTCGCGCGGGTCTGCCGAATCGTGCGTGAGTTCCACGCCACCGGTTGTCCGCACCTCGGCCTGTCGAGCGACAACGTGATGCTGCGCTATCTCGGCGGCGAACTGCCCGCGCCGGTGCGCTGGTGCTTCGAGCCCGGTCTGGTCGATCTCGGGGCGAGCCACCGGCGGGTGCTCGATGGCGTCGGCGCGGACCTCGTGGGGGAGGTCGCGTTGCCGGCCACGGACGCGGTCAGCACGTTTCTTTCGCCGTGGCTCACGGACAGCGACAACGACCGCACGCTCGCGATGCAGGCGACGGTCGTGCCGGCCGAGGTCGATGGCCATGCCGCGATGCGAATCGAGCTGCGTTCCCAGCGCGAGCGCATCACCCGAGTGCGGCCAGGGGATGTGGTGCGGATCGAACCCGACGCCGCGCTGGGGGCGACGGGCGAACAGCCGTTGGTCCTCGCGCTCGAGAGCGTCGAACGCGAGGTCATGATCGGCACGTTGAAGCTACCCGCAGGCGCCGGTGCGATGGCTGCGGAGCAGCGCATCGCGGCGACCGTCACGTTTCACCAACGGCCCGGCCCGCCGAGTGACCTCTTCGCGCTCGGCATGCTGCTCGGTCGTGCCGTGCTCGTTCACGACGGTCGAGATCACTTCGCGGTCCGTGATTTCTGGGATCAGTTGCTCGACCGCCTCGAGACCATGCTGGGCGGTGCCGAGGCGCCCGATCCGGCGCGTGTCGAGGGCGCACTGCGATCGTTGTTCGAGGGCGAGCGGGCCAACCTGGACAGTGCGGCGGTGCTGTGGCCACGGGCGCTTCGCGAGGTCGCGGACGTGCCCGTTCCGCCCGCGATCTGGCGCGACGTTCTGCGCCTGATCGCGCGTCTGCTCACCGGTTACGATGGCTTCAGCTTCGCTACGCACCACGGCGACTTCGCGCCCGAGGCGCCGGCCGCGCCCGCCGCCGCGGTTTGCGCCGAGGTCGACGAGATCCTCACGGCGGTGCAGGTCGAGTTGTTCGACCGCGAGGTCCGCGACGCGGAACTCGACGCGCTCGGCCGCGATTTCAAGGGGCGGGTGAGTGCGACGATGGTCAAGGGCGGAGGCGATTCGTGAGCTTGCGCGTCGTGTTGCGGCGCCGTGAAGACGGCGGCCAGTTGCTGGACGAACGATTCGAGGTGGACGAGCAGCAGCCGTTGACGTTCGGTCGTTCGCCGTCGTCCAACCGGCTGCACATCACCGACGAGCAGAAGACCGTCAGCGGCGTGCACGGGCAGATCGAGTGTCGGGGCGGCGACTACTTCGTCGTCGATCTCGGCAGTACGAATGGCACGTCCCTCGAGGGCGAGACGCTCTCGGCGTGTGAGCCCGCGCGGCTCTCGGACGGCAATCGGATCACGGTCGGCGGCTTCGAACTCCAGGTCTTCACCGCCGGCGCGACGGGTGAGACGGGCGGGGAGGCGGCGGGCGACCTGCAGAGCACGCTCGTGAGTCTGCCGGCCGACGCGGGGGCCACGAGTGTCTTCGATTCGCTGTGTGCCGGCTATGTGCGCCGTCGGCGGCTGCCGGCCGCGCAGCGCCGGGCGGAGCTGGCGCAGGAACTCGAACGGGCGCTGGCGCCGGCGTCACCGGCGCAGAAGCTGCGGGCCTTGCGTGAGCTGCAGTCGCGGGTCGGCGGCTCCGGCGACGAGCGCGAGGGTCCCGATGGTGGCGATGGGGCGGCCCTGGGCGGCGAGGCCGAGGCGTTGCTGCAGGTTGGGTTGCGGTCACTCCAGCGGCTGGCAGCGAAGCTCGTGGCCGGAGAGTCGTTCCGGGCGCCGCGCGAGGTCGAAGCGTTCGCGGTGCGCGTCGAGACGTTCTTCTCCCTCACGCTGGAGTGGCTCGCTCGCAGCATGGAGGGGCGCGCGGAGTTCGAGCGCCAGTTCGGCGCCGAAGTCACGCTCGTGTTCCAACGCACCAACAACATGCTCAAGGGGCAGGCCGCGGCCGATCTCGGTCGCAGTCTGCTCGATTGGCGGTCGGATCGCGAACTCGAGGACGTGCAGAAACAGCTCAACGATCTCTTCCGTGATCTGTCCCAGCATCAACTCGGCCTGCTCGCTGGTGTCAAAGAGGCGGTCGCCGCGGTCATGGAGCGACTGTCGCCCGACGCGATCGAGAGTCTCGCGCAGAAGGACGCGGGCTGGTTGACTACCAAGGGCGCGAAAGCCTGGGAGATCTACCAGAAGATCTACAGCGAGTTCTTCGAGGAGAAGAGCAAGCTGTTCCACGAGGTGATCTCACCCGCGATCCGCGATGGCTACCTCAAGGCGCACGATGGCGATCCTGGCGCCGGCCCGGCGCCGGTGTCGCCGCCCGAGAACTGAAAGACGGACAACAGACATGCCCACCAACTTCAAGATTGCTCGCCTCGTGCTCACTGCGGGAATCGCGATTGCGCTCACCGCCTGTTCGGGGATCAAGACGTTCGAGTTCCCGATTCACGGGCTCGCCGATCAGAATCCCAACTCCGAGGGCAAGCCTTCGAACGTGCAGGTTCGTGTTCTCCAGATCTGCGGCCAGACGTCGGCCGAGGCGTTTCGTGACGCGGTCTTCAGCAGCGTCTGGCGCTCCCCGGTGCAGTCCGAGGACGTCGACGTCGTCGGCAAGTCGCGCAAGGTCAACGTGCGGCCGGGAACCACGGCCGAGGTCCGGCTCGAGAAGGTGCCGGCGCGCGTGACACATATCGGCCTGCTCGCATTGTTCGAGAACCCGCAGGCGGGTAAGGACCGTATCGTCCTGCCGAAGGGTGAGGTCGAGGATGCCGACTTCGCGCTGCGCGGTTACACGATCGTGGATCGCAATGCCGATGGCGGTGCCGGCGGGCAGCAGCCATGAGCGGAACCGACCGGGTCGTGTGGGACGAGGGCATGCTGCTCGTTCCGCAGCACTTCCAGCAGTGGAGTCGTTTTCTCGAGGCCGAGATGCGGCGCCGTGCTGCGATCGCACTGCCGTTCGCGTCCGGGCTCGGCAGTCTCGATGTCGATCCCACCGCCGTCGAGGCCGGCGAGTTCGCGGTGACGCGGCTCCAGGGCGTGTTGCCGAGCGGCTTCCAGTTCGACGCGCCCAGCCCCGATCCGTTGCCGGCGCCGCGGCGTTTCGCGGACCTCTTCGACCCCAAGATGGAACGTCTCGGCGTACACCTGGCGATGCCGACTCTGCGCTCGGGTGGTCTGGCGATCAGTGACGACGGGGTCGACGGCAACCGGCCGACGCCGTTCCTGCGGCGGTTGACCCGGACCGTCGACGAGGCACGCCCAGGCGTCGAGCGGCCGATCGCCACCGCGGTTCCCAACCTGCAGATCCGGTTCGAAGGCGAGGTGCTCGACGACTACGACACCTTGCAGATCGCCGCCGTCGAGCGCACGGAAACCGGCGCTTTCCGCGTCGCGGACAGCTTCGTGCCGACGTGTCTGCGGATCTCCGCGGCGCCGGCGCTGCTCGGGATCCTGCGGCGGACGCTCGAGATCCTCGCGGCGCGCAGCGAAGAGCTCGCCAGTCGCCAGCGGCAGATGTCGGGCATGGCCGGCGCCGCGAATCTCTGGCTGCTGCACACCCTCAACAGCAACCTGCCGGGACTCACGCACCTGCATCATCATGGCCGGGCGCACCCCGAGCAGCTGTTCCTCGAGCTGTCGCGGCTCGCGGGCCAGCTCTGCACGTTCACCGACAGCGAGCACCCACGCCGATTGCCGGCCTACGATCACGGCGATCTCACGGCTACGTTCGGTGAACTCGAGAAGCGGCTGCGGGCCCTGCTCGAGACGGTGATCCCACATCGCTGCGTGCCCGTGGCGCTCAACAAGGTTTCCGACACGATGTTCCAGGGTTCGCTGCCGGACGCGACGCTCGTCGAGCAGAGCGAGTTCTTCGTCGCCGTTGCGGCCGAGGTGCCCGAGGACCGCCTCCTGGCGGAGTTCCCGCTCAAGGCCAAGGTCAGCTCGATCGATCGCGTGCAGCAGTTGCTGATGATGGCGGTTCCGGGCCTCACGTTGCGGCACGTCAGCAGTCCGCCGCAGGAGATTCCCGTGCAGCCCGGCCGGAGTTACTTCCGGCTCGACCCGACCGGCGAACACTGGGA
Source organism: bacterium (assembly GCA_024743115.1). GTDB lineage: Bacteria > Planctomycetota > UBA1135 > UBA1135 > UBA2386 > JAGQRA01. The sequence continues at coordinate 310,609 of JANSXC010000004.1, forward strand.
TGCGATCGTGCAGTCGCATTCGTTCGCGTTCCATGTGCCGCCCGATCTCACGGGCGTGCAGCTCGAGCTCATGGCCATCAAGAAATAGCCCCCGCGGCCGCGATTCAGGCCGAGCCGCCAGGTTGATCCAGCTGGCCGATCCAAAAGGCCGATCCAGCAGGGCCAATCCAACAAGGACCTTCAAGGAGATATCGTGCATTCGATCGAAGTCACCAGGGGCACCCGCCTCTCGGAGCTCGCGGCGGACACGCTTGCGTTCGCCGTGCAGTTGCGCGGCGCGGCCGAGCCCGCGGCCGAGCAGCTGCGGGCGGAGGTGCGCAAGTTGTTCACCGAGTTCGATGCCGCGGCGCAGGCTGCGGGCAAGGAACTCGCCGTGGTCGAGACCGTGCGCTACGCGCTGGCCGCGTTCCTCGACGAGATCGTGCTGTCGTCGAACTGGGGGCTCCGCCAGGAGTGGTCCGGTCGACCGCTGCAGATGGAGTACTTCAACGACTTCACGGCGGGCGAGGAGTTCTATCGCAAGCTCGAGGCCTTGCGCGGTGGCGACGGTCAGCGGCGCGAGGCGCTCGAGGTCTACGCGCTCGTGCTCGGGCTGGGGTTCCGTGGCAAGTTCGCGGGGATGTCGGGTCTCGAGGAGGCGCGGCGACTGCGCGCGCGGCTGCACGAGGAACTCGCGAGCGGCGTCGGCCAGCAGCCGCTTTCTCCGAATTGGGAAGTGGAGGAGCAGTCGGCCCAGATGGTCAAGCGCGTGCCGGCCTGGGTGTTCGCCGCGGCAAGTGGCGGCGTCGTGTTGCTGCTGCTCGTGGTGTTGCGGCTGTGGCTCAACGGCACCGAGAGCGGGTTCGTCGAGACCTTGGTGGAGGGGCGCTGAGATGCTTCAGAAGATCCTCGGAGTGATCACGCGTCCACCGGTTCCGCTGATCTGCGGAACGCTCCTCGCCGTGATCGTCGTCTGGTTCGGTGGCGGCTTGCTGCAGGACTCCTACGGCTGGCCCGAGACGTCGACGATCGTCGTGCTCTGCGTGCTCGTCATCGTTCTCGTGGTTGCGTTCGTCGTTCTGCGCTCCGTCCGGGCGCGTGCGAAGGCCCGTTCGATCGAGAACGAGATCCGTGCGCAGGCCCAGGTTCAGGCCGAGACCCTGCCGCCGTCGAGCCGCTCGGAGATCGAAGAGCTGCAGGGGCGCTTCGACGAGGCGCTGGACTCCCTCAAGTCGAGCAAGCTCGGACGCGGCGCGCTCTATGCGCTGCCGTGGTACGTCATCATCGGGCCGCCCGGCTCGGGCAAGACGACCGCGATCACGGAGTCGGGCCTCAACTTCCCGCAACTCAAGGGTGGGCCGCAGGGGCGCGGGATCCGTGGCCTCGGAGGCACGCGCAACTGCGACTGGTGGTTCACCGACCAGTCGATCCTGCTCGATACCGCCGGGCGCTACACGACGCAGGTGGAGGACCGTGAAGAGTGGATCGCGTTCCTCGGCATGATCAAGCGTGCGCGCAAGCTCAAGCCGATCAACGGCGTGGTCGTCGCGATCGCGATCACGGATCTGATCGGTGCGACCGAAGAGCAGCTCGAGCAGCATGCCACGACCGTGCGCCAGCGCATCGACGAGCTCGTCAAGGAGCTCGAGGTCGTGTTTCCGGTCTACCTCGTGTTCACGAAGTGCGATCTGCTCGACGGCTTCGTCGAGACGTTCGGCGCGCTCGCGAAGGAGGAGCGGGCGCAGGTCTGGGGCGCGACGTTCGTCGGAGCTGCGGACGAGGTCGGCGGCACGATCGGTCGCTTCGGCACCGAGTTCGACCAGCTTTGCCATCGGCTCGACGAAGAGCGCCTGCGGCTGCTCGTGCCCGATCGCCCGGCCGAACAGCAGCAGAAGATCCTCTCGCTGTCACTGCAGTTGCGTGCCGCGCGGCGGCCGCTGCAGGAGTTCGTCGCCAAGCTCACCGAGAAGAACCCCTACAGCGACGCCTCCGAGCTGCGCGGGTTCTACTTCACGAGCGGCACCCAGGAAGGGGCGCCGATCGACTTCGTGCTCGCGAAGATGTCGACCGCGATGGGCATCTCGCCGGGGACCGAGCGCGCGCCGACGGGGGGCGACGATCAGGCCAAGAGCTACTTCATCCGTGATCTGTTCGCGAAGGTGCTCTACGGCGATCGCGAGCTGGCGCACAGCTCGGCGAACGTGCAGAAGCGGCGCGAGATCGGTCGCCGCGCGGTGATCTGGGGTTCGGCTGCCGCCGCGGTGCTGATCACCGTCCTGTCGTTCCTGTCTTGGTTCGGCACGCGTGGTCTGTTGTCAGACTTCACGGCGAAGGCGAGCAACCGGCCCCAGGTGTCGGCGAAACGGCTCGGCGGAGCACCTTCGGCTGATGCCAAGGACCGGCTCGAGGCGCTGCGTAGCTCCATGATCGCGCTGCTCGACGCGGCGGAGGGCTCGGCGATCCTCGGGCCGCGGGTCAGTGCCGTCGGAGCCGCCGTCGACGTCTATGCGAAGGGCGTCAAGAGTGCGTTTCTCGTACCCGCGAAGAATTGGGTCGAGGGGGAGCTCGAGAAGTACCTCGCGGACCCCGACAAGAACGCCTACCGCAAGTACAGCCAGCTCGTGCTGATCTACGGCGCGATGGACGGCGGGTTCGCCAGTACGGAAGAACTACGACAGGCGCTCGAAGAGCAGAGCGTCTGGGCCTGGGATCCGGCCCAGATCGGCACCGTTCGCGATACGACGCGCGATTCGCCGGAAGGTCGCCATCTCGAAGCGTTCCTGCGGGCGCGGCAGCTCGACCCGTCCCGCTGGAAGATCGCCAACAAGAAGCCGATCTACGAGCAGGCCAAGGCCAAGCTCGGAGGGGCCGGGTTCCAGGGCGAGGTTGCGCAGATGCTCGAGAAGAACCCCGAGATGCTGCAGATGACCAACTCGGATCTCGTCGAGGCCGTCGCCGTTCGTGTCGAGCAGGCCGGTGGCGAGCAGGTCGACCGCGAGCAGAAGTCCGCGGAGATCACGGCGATGCGGAAGGCTGCCGTCATCGGTCGCATGGCCGCGATTCGGCTCGCGGATGCGGGCTCGCTCGAGAGGGTCCGGGACTCGCTCTCCGATCTCGACGAGACCGACTCGCAGCAGATGGTGCACTTCGGCGAATGCCTCGACACGCTGCGGCGCGCGGGCTCGATTTCGCAGCCGGGGCGCGTGCGGGATGCGTATCAGAAGGCGTTGAAGAAGATCGCCGAACTGCGCGAGCCGGTCGCCGTCTTGCTGACGCAACGCAAGCCGGGCGAGTATCTCATGCCCGAGATCCTCGAGGGCACGCCACAGTGGATGCAGCAGTTCGCCGCCAAGTGGGCGGAGGTGCAGCACACGGTGAAGACCGAGATCCAACAGCTTCGGAAGAGCCTCGACGCCGAGCAAGAGGTCGTCGAACCGCTGCTCGGTTCGATCAACGCGATCTACTCCGACATCGCGAATGCGCTCGCCGCGGAGGCCTACACCGAGGCGCGGACCTATTGGCAGACCGAGGTCGGCAGTCGGCTCGGGCTCGCGCTGCAGCGATTCCCGTGCAGTGGCGACCTCACGCACGAGGATCTCAAGGAGGCCGACTTCGTCGAGTTGTTCGGACCCGATCAACGCATCGCGAAAACGGTCGCGGCGATCCATCGGCTGCAGAAGAGCTGGACGATCGGTGGTCAGCTGGAGCTCAGTGACGAGTTCGACGAGTTCGTCGAGCGGGCCGAGGCCGTGCGCGGCAGCTGTTTCCGGGGCGATGCCGCGCGGGAGATGCACTTCCGGATCCAGGACATCCTGATCGAGGATCCGGTGACCAATGCGACGCTCGTCATTCCGGGTGCCGACGGCCAGGACGTGGTGAGCAAGACCGACGACCTGCCGTCCGAGATCCGGAACAAGTTGCGCCGCTGGCCGTTCGGCACCTCCGGGGCCGTCTTCAAGCTCGACGCGGACTTCGTCGGCGGCAGCCGTGAGTTCGCCGTGGTCGGCAAGAAGGGCGACGAATCGAGCCACTGGAGCCTGCTGCGAGTGATCTCCCGTGGCGATTCGGTGCCGGTGGACGACCAGGTCAAGGTGACCTGGGAGATCGAGTACGAGAACGCCGATCGCTCGAAGGGCAAGCTGCGGAGCTGGTTCAAGTTCGCGGCCGTCGACGGCGCGCTACCGCTCATGCCCGGGTTCTTTCAGCTGCAGCCGCCGACGAAGATCTTCCGGGACGAGCCGCAGTGACCAACAACGCGACGATCGGTTGCCTCGGCAAGCTGCCGCTGCACGGCGACTTCGTGCGTGTCAATCACGCGCACTGTCCCGGGCTGGTTGCGATTGATCGCTGGCTGCTCGACGGCATGGAGCGGTCCTACGCCGAGCGTGGCAAGGCGTTCGAGGCCGAGCTGCGCGCGTTGCCGCCGCTCCGCGTCCTTGTGAGCGACGGTGCGGGGCAGCTGTTCGACGGCCTGATCCTGCCGAGCGCCGACCAGGTCGGGCGGGTGTATCCGTTCGTTGCGGGTTGGCAGTTGCCGACGCCGCCGGCCGGTCCTGAGTTCGATCGGCTGCCGCTCGTCGGGCGCACGAGTTTCGACTCGATCGTCGCGCTCGTGCTGGAGGCGGCTGAAACCCGGCCGGCCCTTGCCGAGTTCCAGGCCAGGTTCCAGGCACTCGCGTTCGTAGCGGATCACAACGAAGCGGAGCAGGCGCTGCGCGGGTTCACGTTTGCCACGACGGTCGAGGCGCTGTTCCGTAGTTGGCCGGGGGGCGAGGCGCCCGCGCGCCGGGAACGGGCGTTGGCGGAGTTCTGGCGGGTCGGCCAGCCGCCGTTCCCGCCGCGGTATCTCACGACGATTCCCTATGCCGGCGAACCGGCCGAGGCGGCGTTCTGGCTGACCTTCCTGCGCCAGTGCCTGGCAGTCTGTGCGAATCCGACCGCGGTGATCTGGCCCGCGACCGCGGGGGGCGCCGGCTCGATTCGCCTGTTGTTCGACCGTCTCGACTCGCGCTACTTCGGGCCGGCACTCTGGCCCGAGCAGCATGCCGGCGCGATTCTCGATCTCGGGCGCGAGCTCGGTGGCCACAAGATTGCTCCCGCGACCGAGGGTTTTGCAACGCCGCTGCCTGCTCGGGGGTTGTTACAGGATGTGATCCTCGCGGCGGGGCGCCTGCCGCGCTGATGAGTCGCCCTTGCCGGTCTGCCGATGGTGTTCCCCACAGGCGTTCCGGCGCCGGTCGCCACCCGCTCGAATGTCACGAATTGGGCGATACCATGGGCCGTTCACCGCTAGACTCCCGTTTCCGTCTCTGATTGCCTCGCGCTGATCGCCCTATGAGTCTGGATGTTTCCCGATTGCTGCAGCCGGTTTCCGACGAGCAGCCCAGCGGTGTCGACCTCGAGTACGACCCGGCCTTCTTCGCGATGAACGCGGCCGCCGAGGCCAAGCCCGAACGGCAGATGGGCGACAGCGTGATCGAGGCGCAGGAGCCGGACTGGAAGGCGGTGAAGAGTACGGCGCTCGAGTTGCTCGAGCGGTCCAAGGACCTCCGGATCGTGGTCCAGCTCACGCGTGCGGTGCTGCACACGGATGGCCTGGGTGCGTTTGCCGCGAGCCTCGAGCTGTTGCGCGGCCTGGTCACGGAGCTCTGGCCGTCGGTGCATCCCGAGCTCGATGCCAGCGACAACGACGATCCGACCATGCGGTGCAATGCGCTCGCCGCGCTCGGGGATGCCAACGGTGTCGTGCGCAGTCTGCGCGAGACGGCGCTGGTGCACGCCCGAGGGCTCGGGAGCTTCAGCCTCCGCGATGCCGAAGTGGCGGAGGCTGGCACGGGTGGCGAGGGCGGCCCGACGCCCGAGCAGATCCGGGGTGCGTTCCTCGGCGGCGATGAGGAAGAGATCCAGGCGATGGCGCAGTCGATCGAGGCTGCGCGCAAGTCGCTCGAGGAGATCGAGTCGGCGCTCGCCGGCCATCTCGGGCCGATGGCGCCCAACCTCGAGGCGCTCGCCAGCGCGCTCGCGCAGCAGTCCCGCATGGTCGGTGACGGGCTCGTGGCTCGGGGTTCGGGTGGTGGTGGCTTCGATGGCCCTGCACCGGCGGGTGACCTCGGTGGCGAAGAGTCCGCGGCCGCGCCGGCCGCGGGTGCCGCGCCGGCTGCGCCCGCCGCGCCGACGGCTGTCGAGAGCCGCGAGGATGTCGTGCGAGCGATCGATCGTATCTGCGACTACTACCGGCGCCGTGAGCCCAGTAGTCCTGTGCCCGTGCTGCTCATGCGTGCGCGCAAGCTGGTCGATATGGGCTTCTTGGACGTGGTCAAGGACCTCGTTCCGGATGGCCTGAGTCAGGCCGAAATGTTCCGTGGCCCCGATGAGGAAGACGACTGATGGGGTCGCTGCAGTTGTTCCGACGTTTGTTTTCGGCGCGTTCGACGCGTCAATCAGCGAGGTGAATCGTGGCCAAAGGTAGTAGTCAGAAGTTCGTGGCCCGCAATCGCGCGCCGCGTGTCCAGATCGAATATGACGTCGAACTCTACGGCGCCGAGAAGAAGATCCAGCTGCCGTTCGTCATGGGCGTGATGGCCGATCTGTCCGGCAACCCCGCCGAGGCGCTGCCGCCCGTGTCGGAGCGCGAGATGCTCGAGATCGACGCGGAGAACTTCGACGAGCGGCTCAAGGCGATGAAGCCGCGCGCTGCGTTCCAGGTGCCGAACTCGCTCACGGGCGACGGCAACCTCAGCGTCGAGCTCACGTTCGAGAGCATGGACGACTTCTCGCCGACCGCGGTCGCGCAGAAGGTCGGCGCGCTCAAGAAGCTGCTCGATACGCGGACGCAGCTCGACAACCTCAAGACCTACCTCGACGGCAAGGACGGCGCGGCGGACATCATCAGCAAGGCGTTGTCCGATCCGGCGACGCTGCAGGCGCTGGCGTCCGGCGGTGCGGCGCCTGAAGGCGGTGGCGACGCCCCCTCTGGCGGTGATGCCCCGAGCGGCGACGCCCCGGCCGAATAGAGCAAGCCTCGCCAGGATCACACGATGGAGCGCAGGAGAACACGATGAGTGACACCAATCCCAGTGGCAGCCCGGAGCAGCAGTCGTCCTCGATGGAGGTCGACGAGTTCTCGCAACTGCTGAAGAAGCAGATCAAGCCGAAGTCCGCCGAGGCAGCCGAGGCCATCGATCAGGCGGTTTCGACGCTTGCGCAGGAAGCGCTCGCCCAATCGACGGTCGTCTCCGACGACACGATCAAGACGATCGACGCGATGATCGCGGCGCTCGACAAGAAGCTCACGGAGCAGGTCAATCTGATCCTGCATCACGAGGACTTCCAGAAGCTCGAGGGTTCGTGGCGCGGGCTGCACCATCTCGTCAACAACACCGAGACGGACGAGATGCTGAAGATCCGCGTGATGAACATCAGCAAGAAGGATCTCGGCAAGACGCTCAAGAAGTTCAAGGGTGCGCAGTGGGACCAGAGCCCGATCTTCAAGAAGCTCTACGAATCGGAGTACGGCCAGCTCGGTGGCGAGCCATACGGCTGCCTCGTCGGTGACTACCACTTCGATCACACGCCGCCGGACGTCGAGATGCTCGGCGAGATCGCCAAGGTGTCGGCGGCGTGTCACGCACCGTTCATCTCGGGCGCGTCGCCGCTCAGCATGAACTTCGATTCGTGGCAGGAGCTGCAGAACCCGAGCGACCTCACGAAGATCTTCCAGACGCCGGAGTATGCGCCGTGGCGCTCGCTGCGGGAGTCGGAGGATGCACGTTATCTCGGTCTGACGATGCCGCGGTTCCTCGCGCGCATTCCCTACGGCGCCAAGACCAACCCGGTCGAGGAGTTCGACTTCGAGGAGGACACGGGCGGCGCGGACCACAACCGTTACACCTGGGCCAATTCGGCCTACGCAATGGCGGTCAACATCAACCGCGCGTTCAAGGAATACGGCTGGTGCACGCGCATCCGTGGCGTCGAGTCAGGCGGTGCGGTCGACGAGCTGCCTTGTCACACGTTCCCGACGGACGATGGTGGCGTCGACATGAAGTGCCCGACCGAGATCGCGATCTCGGATCGGCGCGAGGCCGAGCTCGCCAAGAACGGTTTCATGCCGCTCATCCACCGCAAGAACACCGACACCGCGGCGTTCATCGGCGCGCAGTCGCTCCAGAAGCCGGCGGAATACGACGACCCGGACGCGACGGCGAACGCCAACCTCGCGGCGCGGCTGCCGTACCTGTTCGCGAGCTCGCGCTTCGCGCATTACCTCAAGTGCATCGTTCGCGACAAGGTCGGTTCCTTCAAGGAGCGCGACGACATGCAGAAGTGGCTGCAGGATTGGATTCTGCAGTACGTGGACGGCAACCCGGAGACCTCGACCGAGGAGACCAAGGCCCGCTTGCCGCTCGCGGCGGCCGAGGTCGCGGTCGAGGAGATCGAGGGCAACCCCGGCTACTACTCGGCTCGCTTCTTCTTGCGGCCGCACTACCAGCTCGAGGGGCTCACCGTCTCGCTGCGGCTGGTCTCCAAGCTGCCCTCCGCAAAGGGCGGGTAGAGGAAGTTCTGAAACGCATTGGGCCGGCCCCCGTTGCTATAGGGGTGGCCAGCAGGCCCACCGAACCAACTGGATTCCAACTAGCCCACATTCAAACGGCGTAGAGAGGTAAGAACGATGGCAGTCGACATGTTCCTCGAGATCGAGGGTAAGAAGATCAAGGGCGAGAGCCGCGACAAGACTCACAAGGACTCGATCGATGTCCTGGCATGGTCCTGGGGCCTGAGCCAGAGCGGCACGATGCACGTCGGTGGCGGTGGCGGCGCTGGCAAGGTCAACGTGCAGGACATCTCGGTGACGAAGTACGTCGACAAGTCGTCGCCCGACCTCGCGAAGGCCTGCTGCGAAGGCAAGCACTTCAAGGACGCCCGGCTGATCGTTCGCAAGGCGGGTGGCAGCCCGCTCGAGTACCTCATCATCGAGATGGAGAAGGTTCTCGTTTCCTCGGTGAGCACCGGTGGCAGTGGTGGCGAAGACCGGCTGACCGAGAACGTGACGTTCAACTTCGGCAAGGTGAAGTACAAGTACCAGCCGCAGAAGGACGACGGCGCCAAGGACGGCGGTGTGGTCGAGATGGGCTGGGACATCGCCGAGAACGTTCCGGTCTGATCTGCGGAATCGCGCCGGCTTGCCGCGAGACTGGTTCGGCCAGTCGCCTTTTGGCCGGTCGAAACCGCCCCTGTTCCTGGCGGCAACCTCATGCCGCCACCAGAACCGCCTACCTCTCGACGTTCGGGAGGGGCGGTTTCGTGCCATAGAGACCGATGACGCAAACGAGCCCCGAACAGCATCTGCGCGACGGTGATCCGGCGGCCGCTCTCGCCGAGTTGCAGCAACTCGTGCGCTCCGAACCCGCGGCCGCGAATCACCGGATCTTCCTGTTCCAGTTGCTCGCCGTGCTCGGCAGCTGGGAGCGGTGCAAGACGCAGCTCGCGGTCATTCGCGATCTGGATCACGGCGCCATCCCGATGGTGCAGATGTATCGCGAGGCCCTGCGCTGCGAGGTGCTGCGCGAGGAGGTGTTCGCGGGCAAGCGGTCCCCGCTCGTGTTCGGCGAGCCGGAGCCGTGGGTTGCTCACATGGTGCAGGCGCTCGCATTGTCCGCCGACGGCCAGGCCGAGCAGGCCCAGGCGATGCGCGGCGCCGCGCTCGAGGAGGCCGCGGCCGTTCCGGGGACGCTCGCGGTCGCGGTGGCCGGCAGTGAAGACGATGCCGAGCACGCGTTCGAGTGGCTCGCCGACGCGGATTCGCGGCTCGGCCCGATCTTCGAAGTGATGATGAACGGCAAGTACTACTGGGTGCCTGCCAGCGCAGTCGCGAGCGTCGAGTTCGAGGCGCCGGTCGATCTGCGCGATCTCGTCTGGCTGCCGGCGACGTTCCGCTGGCAGAACGGCGGTGACGCGGTGGCGCTCGTGCCGACGCGCTACGTCGGTTCGGCGGCCGCCTCGGATGGCGCGGTGCAGCTGGCGCGCCGCACCGACTGGCGCGACGCCGGTCATGACGAGTACCACGGTTCCGGGCAGCGCGTGTTCGCGACCGATGCCGCCGAGTTCGGTCTCTGCGACCTGCGAAGGATCACGTTTGCAGGTTCCTCGGGGGATGGTTCCTCGGGGGATGGGCCCTCGGAGGATGGGCAGTAGCGCACGCGCATGGCCGAACTCACGCCGAACGAACGCCTTCAGCCGGCGCTGCTCGATCGGTTGACGGATCAGGATCCCGAGAGCCAGGTCGAGTCGCGGGACGAGCGGGTCATCCCGATGAAGCGCCTGCGCCAGAGCGTGATTCGAGATCTCGAGTGGTTGTTCAACACAGCGGCGTTCTTCTCGTTCGCGCAGGGTGAAGAGCATCCCGAAGTCGCAACCTCGGTGCTCAACTACGGGGTGCCGAGTTTCGCCGGAGTGCAGGCGACGGGCCTGCACCTGCGGCAGGTCGAGCGCGCGATCCGCGACGCGATCTGGGCGTTCGAGCCGCGGCTGCTGCGCGACTCGGTCGAAGTGTCCGCCGTTGCGAGTGACTCGATGAGTCGTCGGGCCGTGGCCTTCGACATCTCTGCGCGGTTGTGGGCCGAGCCGGTCCCGATCGAGATGTTCCTGCGCACCGAGATCGATCTCGAAACGGGTGGCGTGGCCGTTGCCGACTCCGGCCGTGGTGGCAGCGCCAACGCCGGGAGTGGGCGTGCCCGGGACGGGGGCAGCTGATGGATCCTCGCCTGCTGCGCTTCTACAAGAGCGAACTCGAGCACCTGCGCGAGTCGGCCGCTGAGTTCGCGGGCGAATACCCCAAGATCGCGGGGCGGCTCGGGCTCAGCGGGGTCGAGGTCGCGGATCCGTACGTCGAACGGTTGCTCGAGGGGTTCGCGTTCCTGACCGCACGGGTTCAGCTCGAACTCGATCAGGAGTTCCCGAAGTTCAGCAGCGCGCTGCTCGAGAGCCTGTTCCCCGACTATCTCGCGCCGATTCCGTCGATGGGCATCGCGGAGCTGCAGCCGATCGCGGTCGATCCGGCTCTCGCCGCCGGGGTCGAGGTGCCGCGGGGCACCGAGCTCAAGGGGCATCGCGGTAAGGGTGGGCAGACCGCGTGCACCTACCGCACCGCGCGTCCTGTCACTCTTTGGCCGGTGCGGATCGCGGACGCGCAGTACATCGGCTCGCCGCGCGATCTGGTGGCGTTCGGCCTGCCCGAGCGTTCCGACGTCGTTGCGGCGATCCGGCTGCGGCTCGAATGCACGGGCAAGGTACCATTCGGCAAGCTCGGTCGCGGTGAACGCCCGTTCGATTCCTTGCCGGTGTTCCTGCAGGGCGCCGAGGATGTGCCGCTCGAGCTGCACGAACAGCTGCTCGGCAACTCGATCGGCGTGGTTGTTCGGCCCGTGGGCGGCGGGGACTGGCACAACGAGCTGTCGGCGGAGTCGGTCACGCCGATCGGGTTTGCGCGGGACGAAGCGTTGTTGCCCAACTGCCTGCGGTCGTTCGACGGCCATCGGCTGTTGCTCGAGTACTTCGCGTTTCCCGAACGCTTTCGCGGCGTCGAGTTCCACGGTCTCGCGCCTGCGTTCTCGCGCGCGGGTGAGCTGCGCGAACTGGAGATCTTCGTCCTGCTGGATCGCTCGGACGAAGGACTCGAGAACAACGTCGACGAGTCGCGGTTCGCACTGTTCTGCACGCCGATCGTCAATCTGCTGCGGCGCACCTGTGATCGCATCCATCTCGATCCGCGCACGCTGCAGTACCACGTCGTGCCGGATCGCACGCGGCCGCTCGATTTCGAGATCCACTCGGTGCTGGGCGTCACGGGGCACGGCACGGCGGCGGCGGATGAACAGGTGTTCCGGCCGCTCTACGGCACGGCCGACACTGCGGTTCCCGGCCTCGATCAGCGGTTCTTCGCGCTCGAACGACGCCCGCGGGTCTTGCCGGCGGAGAATCGCGAGCTGCCACGGTCGAGCTACATCGGCGGCGAGGTGTTCCTCTCGGTCTCCGACGCCGAGCACGCGCCGTACGACCCGGAACTCGTGCAGCTCTCCGTCGAGGTGCTGTGTACCAATCGCGACCTGCCGCTCGAGATGCCGATCGGCATCGGCGCTTCCGACTTCACGCTCGAGCACGCCGCACCCGTGGAGAGCGTGCGCTGTCTGGTCGGGCCGACGCGACCCAAACCGACCATTGCGCACGGTGACGTTGCGTGGCGCCTGATCGATCAGCTGAGCCTGAATCACGTTTCGCTGCTGGGCGACGATCCGGATCGTGGCGCGGCGACGTTGCGCGAGCTACTCGCGTTGCACGGCGACCTGCGGGATCCGCACGTCCGCAAGCAGGCTCACGGCGTGCGTTCGGTGCGCTGCGAACCTGTCGTGAGGCGCCTGCCCACGGCCGGACCGCTGGCCTTCGGGCGGGGGCTCGGGATCTCACTCGAACTCGAAGAGAGTCACTTCGAGGGCGGGAGCCCGTTCTTGTTCGGCATGGTGCTCGAGCGTTTCTTCGCGCGCTACGTGTCGCTCAACTCGTTCACCGAAACCGCGCTGAGCACGATCGAGCGCGGGGAGATCGCCAAATGGCCGCCCCGAATCGGCAACCGACAGCTGCTCTGAAGCTGTTCGAGGAACTGGCGACGGCGGCCGAACGATTCGGCTTCGCCGGGGCCATGCGACTCATCGAGTGCGCGTTCACCGACGCGCCGCGGCTCGGCGAATCGGTGCGGCCGAGCGACGATCCGGTGCGCCTGGCCCAGGATCCGTCGCTCGCGTTCCCGACGGGTCCGATCGAGGGTTTCGAGCCGGGCGGCGCGCGGGCACGGCACGGCACGTTGCGCGTTCGTCATCCCGGGTTGTTCGGGCCCAACGGCCCGCTGCCGTCCCACCTGACCGAGTACGTCCTCGGACGGGTGCGGCATCACGACGACTTCACGCTGCGTGATTTCGCCGACCTGTTCCACCATCGCCTGCTGTCGCTCTACTGGCGCGCGCTCGCGACGGGCAAGCCGATCGTTCAGCTCGACCGGCCGCAGTCCGATCGGTTCGGCTTCTGGCTCGGCAGCCTCGGTGGATTCGCGGGCGAGAGCAAGCGCGCCAGCGAACCCCGTATCGATCGCGCGCGGCGCCACTGGAGCGGTCACTTCGCGCGGCCCGTTCGCAACGCGGAGGGCCTGGAATCGGTGATCGCCGGCTTCTTCGGCGCGGCGGTCCGGGTCGAGGAGTTCGTGGGCCGCTGGCTGGAGATGCCGGGGGGCGGAGTCCGACTCGGTCAGGACCACGCATTGGGTCGCGACGCTTTCCTCGGCGAAAGCCTGTGGGATTGCAGCCAGTCGATCCGCATCGTGATCGGCCCGCTCGATCTCGAGACCTACGAACGACTGCTGCCCGGGGGCGAGAGCTGGTCCTGCCTGCGCCGACTCGTCGATTCCTACCTCGGGATCGAGCTCAGCTGGGAGGCCCGACTCGTGTTGCGTCACGACGAGGTGCCGGGCGCGGCCCTCGGCGGCGGGCGCCGGCTCGGCTGGACCAGCTGGCTCGAGCCGCCACCCGAAACTCGGGACGTCGATGACCTGACGCTGCTGCCAGGTCGGCCGTTCCGCGAGATGATCCACGCCAACTCCAACTCCAACTCTTCCGACGAACCATGACCGAGATCAGTCGCGCAGCCCTGTTCGGCAAGTTGAACCCCGTCGTCTATCGCGCCATCGAGGCCGCGACCGTGTTCTGCAAGATGCGGGGCAATCCGTACGTCGAGGTCGTGCACTGGATCCATCAGCTCTTGCAGCTCACGGACTCGGATCTGCACCACATCATCAAGAACGCGAACATCGATCCGGGGCGGCTCGCCAAGGACGTGACGGATGCGCTCGACAAGCTGCCACGCGGCTCGACGTCGATCACGGATCTGTCGTCGCACGTCGAACACGCGTGTGAACGGGGCTGGGTCTACGGCTCGTTGATGTTCGGCAGCTCGCAGATTCGCTCGGGGCACCTCGTGCTCGGTATGGTCAAGACGCGCGAACTCCGCAACGCGTTGCTCGGGATCAGCAAGCAGTTCGAGAAGATCAATCCCGATCAGTTTGCGGAGCGGTTCGATGAGTTCGTGGCCGGTTCGCCGGAGGAGGCGATGGCGGCGAAGGACGGTTCGACGACGGCCGCCGCGCCCGGGGAGGCTTCGGGAGCGATGCCACCCGCTCAGATGGGCAAGGAAGAGGCCCTGCAGCGCTTCACCGTCGATCTGACTGCCAAGGCCCGGGGTGGTGAGATGGATCCGATCGTCGGTCGCGACGAGGAGATTCGGCAGTGCGTGGACATCCTCATGCGGCGGCGGCAGAACAATCCGATTCTCACGGGCGAGGCCGGCGTCGGTAAGACCGCGGTCGTGGAGGGATTCGCGCAGCGACTCGTTGCCGGTGACGTGCCGCCGGCGCTCAAGGACGTCCGCCTGCTCTCGCTCGACGTCGGATTGCTGCAGGCCGGCGCGAGCATGAAGGGCGAGTTCGAGGAGCGCCTCAAGCAGGTCATCGAAGAGGTGCAGTCGAGCGCGGTACCGATCATCCTGTTTATCGACGAAGCACATACGCTCGTCGGTGCCGGCGGTGCGGCCGGCACGGGGGACGCCGCCAATCTGCTCAAGCCGGCGCTCGCGCGCGGCACGCTGCGGACGATCGCTGCGACGACGTGGGCCGAGTACAAGAAGCACATCGAGAAGGACCCGGCGCTCACCAGGCGGTTCCAGGTCGTGCAGGTCGACGAACCGGACGAGGCGCGCGCGATCCTGATGATGCGCGGCGTCGCCTCGGCGCAAGAGAAGCACCATCGCGTTCAGGTGCTCGACGAGGCTCTCGAAGCCGCGGTCAAACTCTCGCATCGCTACATTCCGGCCCGGCAGCTGCCCGACAAGTCGGTGAGTCTGCTCGACACGGCGTGCGCGCGCGTGGCGATCAGTCAGCATGCCGTCCCGCCGGAACTCGACGACTGTCGGCGGCGGATCCAGGCGCTCGAAACCGAACTCGAGATCATCGGTCGCGAAGCGGCGGTCGGGGTCGACGTCGGGGAGCGTCGAGCGACCGCGGAAGAGAGCCTCGGATTGGAGCAGGACCGGCGCGAGGGGCTCGAGAAGCGGTGGAGTGAGGAGAAGGCGCTCGTTGATCGCATTCTCGAACTCCGCGCGCGCTTGCGCGGCGGTGATGGCGCCGTCGAGGGCACTGGCAGTGATCTCGAGCAGGCGGCGGAAGCCGCGGCCGGGGGCGAGGCCGGCGGTGCTGTCGAAGCGGGCGGTGCCCCAGCAGTGAGTGCCGAGCCGTTGAGCGATGCTGACCGGGCTACGGCACTCGAAGATCTGAAGCAGCTCCAGCGCGAACTTGCGGAGATGCAGGGCGAGTCCCCGCTGATTCTGCCGTCCGTGGACTCCCAGGCGGTGGCGTCGGTCGTCGCCGATTGGACTGGAATCCCGGTCGGTCGCATGGTCAAGGACGAGCTGCAGACGGTGCTCGACCTCGCGGCAACGCTGAGCAAGCGCGTCGTCGGCCAGGATCACGCGATGGAGATGGTCAGCAAGCGCATCCAGACCAGCCGCGCTGGCCTCGACAATCCCAACAAGCCGATCGGTGTGTTCATGCTCGCTGGCCCGTCGGGCGTCGGCAAGACGGAGACCGCGCTCACGATTGCGGAGACGCTCTACGGTGGCGAACAGAACGTCGTCACGATCAACATGAGCGAGTTCCAGGAAGCGCATACCGTGTCGACGCTCAAGGGTGCGCCCCCGGGTTACGTCGGCTACGGCGAGGGCGGCATCCTCACGGAGGCCGTGCGCCGCAAGCCGTACAGCGTCGTGCTGCTCGACGAGGTCGAGAAAGCGCATTCCGACGTGCACGAGATCTTCTTCCAGGTGTTCGACAAGGGCGTCATGGAAGACGGTGAAGGCCGGATGATCGACTTCAAGAACACGATCATTCTGCTGACGACCAACGTCGGCAGCGACCTGATCATGAACATGTGCAAGGATCCCGAGTTGCTGCCCGAGCCTGACGGCATCAACAAGGCCCTGCGGGATCCGCTGCTGAAGGTATTCCCTGCCGCACTGCTCGGTCGCATCGTGGTGATCCCGTACTACCCGCTCAGTGAGTCGATGATCCGGATGATCTCGACACTGCAGCTCGATCGCATCAAGAAGCGGGTCGAGGGCAACTACAAGGTTCCGTTTACGTGGTCGGACAATGTGCTGTCGACGATCGTCGACCGCTGCACCGAGCTCGAGAGCGGTGGTCGCATGATCGACGCGATCCTGACGAATACCGTGTTGCCGACGATGAGCCGCGAGATCCTGACGCGAACCCTGGAGGGACGCGAGATCCAGAAGGTTGCCATCGACATCGTCGATGGCGAGTTCGGTTACTCGTTCGAGTAGGGGCGCGTTGGGGTGGTCGATGCATCACCGAAGCGTTCGGTCGACACGATGACCGCGCGCGGGACGGGTAGTCCGCGGTGGGCTTCCCGCAGCTCTGGCGGCGTGTGCTGCGTGTCCGCCAGCAGGTTGGGCAGGAAGACCTGCTCGCCGCCGCCGATCCACTGGACGTGTGCGTTCTTGCGCTGGTCGTCATAGCGCTGGTGACGGGCTTCGCCGATCCAGCCGATCGCGGGGCATGCCAGCCGGGCGGTGACGAGCATGTCCATGCGCGTGCTCCAGTCCCGCCGAACGGCGTGCCACGCGCGGGCGACATCGGGTGCCTCGATCGCACGGCGGCTGGCGTGCAGGCGAATCCGGCGCAGCACCTCTGGCTGGAACCACCACGGACCTTCGACCGAGGTCTCGCCGCGAGTCACGAAGCGGTGAAGGACCTGGCCCGCGGGGAACGTGCGTGGTTCCGGCTGCGTGCGGAACGTCTTGATCTCGTCGTCCCGCAGGACGTAGCCCGCATTCAGGACGACCGCGGTCATGGCATCACGGTGACCTTGACCTGACTCGGGGCGACCTGCACACCGGCTGGCATGTTGGCATTGGAGCCGCCGTTCAGGCCGATCATCGACGTCAGGTGGACGACCGGAGTGCCCTCGGCCTTCACCTTGGAACTACCTTTCTTGTAGAGCGCGGGCCCCTTGAACTTCGAGGACACGACGCCACCGCCGGCATTGCCGGCCTCGTCGCCGCTGGACATGCTGATCTCGGTCTTGGTCGTGCAGACGTTCTTGTTGCCGACCTTGACCTTCTTGGAGGTAGTGCTGCCTTTGGCCTGATTGGCCATGGCGATGTTGGGGTAGGGGATTGGCACGGGGCCGCCCGGGGTCGGCGTCTTGCAGACGTCCGGGAACCCCATGCACTGGCCGCCGCCGTTCGTGGTGATCGGAAACATGTCGACTCCTGTTGTGGATCAGCCCAAATGGATCAGCCCAGGTGGATCTTCTCGCCGTCGATCTGCACGTCCTTGGCCGCGGTCTGAATGATCCGCCCAGCGCGCGTACGGTCGGTCTCACGAATGCGGGTCTCGCGTCGGCGGGTGCTGATCCGCATTGCACCGCGCACCTTGGTCCAGAGTTCCTCACAGCTCTGTCGCACGGTGCCGAGTGCGGCGTCCCAAGCCTCGGCGACGAACTGCACGGCTTTCGCGCGGAACTCGAGGCCGTCACGGGCCTGCATCCGGATGCGGCCGTGCGGAGCCTGGAGATCGAGATCGCCCGGGACCTGGAGCGCCGTGCGTCCCGAGCCGTTCAGCACGCCGATCGCATAGAAGAGGTCGTCCTGGCCGATGACGAGCAGCGTGTCTCCCGCGCTCGCCTCGTAGGTGAACTGCATCGCCGGCGTGACCCAGGCCTTCTTGTCGGGCATCGCAACGAGGATGCGTCCCGTTCGGGCTTCGACGACCTTGGCCGGGCCGAGATAACTGGTGGCGGTGAGCGTGTTCATGACGTTGCTTCGGGGTCGGTCGGGGGGCTGTAGGCTTCGGCTTGTTCGCGGTCCGGATCGGTGCGCATCACGCCGCGCAGCGTGGCGCCGTGCCAGACCGAATCGGTGTCCTGGATCGCGTGGAGGTCGCAGTAGGAGAGGTCGGCATCGACGAAGCTGACGCGTTCGAGGCGCGCGTTCGCGAGCAGGCAGTACTCGAGGTTGGTACGGTCCAGCCGTGCGACCCGGATCGTGACTCCCGTGAGCACGCTCTCGCGCAGATCGGCGCCGATCGCACTGCAGTGCGAGATCACGGCGTCGGCGAAGCTGCTCTTTTGCAGTGCGGCGCCGTCGAGCGTCGCCTCCGACAGGTCGGCACCGGTGAAATCGCACGCGGGGCCGCGCGCGTTCGTCAGGTCGGTGCCGTGGAGTCTGGCGCCTTCGAAGCAGCAGCCGGCCAGGACGCTGCCGGTGAGTCGACTCTGTGACAGGTCGGCGCCCGTGAGATCGGCGTCGGTGAGGTCGGATTCGGACAGGTCCCGTTGCGTGAGATGGACCCCCGTGAGATCGCACGCGACGAACGCGTTGTGGCCCAGTTCGACCTGGCTCAGATCGAGCCCTTCGAAGTGGGTGGCCCGGAAGCGCGCGCCGCGGAAGTCGGTTCGGGCGAGAGTCGTGTCCGCGAGTTGGGCGGCGTGTACCTTGGCTCCCGTGAATCTCGATTCGCTCAGGTCGCTACCTTCGAGGTCGACCGTGCGGAGGCTGGCGGCATCGAAGCTGGCGCGCTGCAGATTGCAGCGATCGAACGCAACGTCCGTGATCTTGGCTTCGTCGAAGCGGGCCGCCGCGAAGTTGCACTCGCGGTAGCTGCAGTCGGTCAGTGTCCGGCCGCGGAAGTCGCCGTCGCCGAAGTCCAGGCCGACGAACTCGGCGCCGGGGGCGGTGAGGGCGGTGAGCCGTTCGATGCCGGTGAGCAGCCCGATCGTGGCGCCACTGAGGTCGGCGCGTTCGAGGTTTGCGTCGGTCACGATGGCGTTGACGATCGTGGCCTCGGTCAGATCGGTCTGGTCGAGGCGGGCTCGGGTGAGGTCCGTCGAGCGCAACGCCGCCGCGGGCAGCGCCGTGTCCGTCAACTCACAAGCCGTCAGATCGGCGCCGCTCAGGTCGGCGCCCGGGAGTCGGGCGCCGCAGAGGTTCGCTTCGCCGAGCCGGGCTTCGACGAGCCTGACGTCCGGCAGCATCAGTCCACGAAGGTCCGTACGTCGCAGGTCGGATCGGGTCAGGTCGATGCCGGTTGCCTGCTCGGGAAGCTGCACGCCGCGGAGATCGCAGCGCATGAGCGTGACCTGGTCGAGTTGGGCGGTCGTGAAGTTCGCGGCCGCGAGGTTGCAGTCATCGACGTGGGCGCCGGCCAGGTTGGCGGCCGTGGCTTCGAGGTTGCGCCAGTCGATGCCGAAGCACGTCGACTCGGCGAGGCTGGCGCCCGCCAGTTTCGCACCCGGCATCGTGCACTGGGCGATCATCGCGTTCTCGAACCCGGACTCCGACAGGTCGACCGCCTCACCCGCGACCTCGGCCCAGACCGCGTCACTCAGCGAGCAACGCAGGATCCTCGCGCGATCGATGCGGCACTGGGCCCACTGGCTCTTCGGGAGGCGGCAGTCCGTGAGGTGCGCCCCGTCCAGGGAGCAATTCGCGAGCATCGCGTCGGTGAGGTCGCAGTTCTGCCAGTTGGCCTGTCCGAGTCGACAGTGATCGAGGGTCGCACCAGCGAAGGAGACGCCACGAAAGCGCGTGGCGGTGAGGTCGATCCCGCGCAGGACGGCGCCGGCGAACGAGATGTTCTCGAACTCCGTGTTCGCCAGCGAGAACGTCTCGAGCAGCGTGCCGGCCAGGCTGCTGCCCGTCCGGATCCGTTCGAGTGTCTCGCTCTGGCTGAGGGCGTGGGTCATGTTTCAGCCGAGCCGGGTGGCCTGCAGGTTGGCGCCGTCGAGGTTGGCGTCGGTCGTGATCGCCTGCCACGTTCCCGAGCCGTAGAGGTTGGCCTGCCGCAGGTCTGCACCGGTGAAGTCGACGCGTTCGAGCGAGCAGTAGAGCAGGTTGGCCTGCAACAGCTTTGCGCCCGCCAGGTTGGCATCGTCCAGGACCGAGTTCGCCAGATTCGTGCGGCTGAGTTCGGCATCGGTGGCGGTGGCTTCGGTCAGCAACGCTCGGCGCAAGTCGCAGTAGGCGAGATCGGCGCCGTCCAGTCGGGCGCCGGTCAGGTTGGCCCGGAGGAGCTTTGCGCGTCGCATCGTCGAAGCCGTGAAGTCGGTCTCGTCACCGGCGTGGAGGCCCTCGAGAGTCGCTTCGGTGAAGTCGATCCGGGCGGCGGTGGCCTCCCCGAAGCGGGCGCCGGTGAGGTCGGCCCCGCGGAAGTTGGCGCCGGTCAGATCGCAGTTGCTGAAGTCGGTCTTCGGCAGGTTGCAGCGCTCGAAATTGCACGCCGTGAGTTGGCAGCCAGCAAAGCTGGCGCCGACGCCTGCCGTGCCGGAGAAGTCGATCCCGGAGAGCTCGAGTTCGTCGAACGTCGCGTGGTCGATGCGTGCGTTCTGGAACGTGCAGTCGCTGACGATCGCCTCGGTGAGATCCGCTTCGTCGAGCACCGAGCCGGCGAAGCGGGCGCCGGCGAGATTCGCGCCCGTCAGGTTGGCCTTGGTCAGATCAGCGCCGGAGAAGTCGAGGCCCTGGAGATCGAGGCCCGGGAGTTCGGCTTCGGCCATCGAGGTCTGCGAGGCGAGCGCTCGCTCGACGCGTTCGCGCGTCCACTCCTCGTTATCGGCCGCGGCCGACTCTGGCAGTTCGATCGGGGTGGCCTCCAACGGCGCGGCCTCGACCGGTGCGAACTCGGGTGGCAGCAGGTCGGGTGATTCTGCACGGAGGCGTTCGAGCACTTCGTCGGCTGCGGCGAACGCCGTGTCGCCGGTGATCGGCGCGTTCGGCGGCGTGGCCATCTCGGGGGTGATGCCCTGCTCCTTCAGCCAGCCGTCCTGCGCGCTCATCTCCTGTTCGACCTGCTTGGACAGCTCCTCGACCTCGGCCTCGATCTGCGCTCCGCGCTCCTCCACGCCGGCCACGCGGGCGTCCATCTGTTCGAACGTCGCCGCGAACGCGGCGTCCTGCTCCGCGGTTTCGATCTCTTCGGCCGGGGCTTCGTCGCGCAGCGCCTCGTAGTGGGCGAGCGGCTGCTCGGTGCCGAGCGGTTCGAGCAGTCCGAACACGCCTTGGATCTCTCTCAGGCGCAGCGATCGAACGGGGGTGCGGCCGCGCCACACCAGCACGCAGCGATCTTCTTCGAGGTCGAAGTGCAGCGTGTCGAGCGCGAGTTCGACCTCGCGAAACTCATGGTCGGCGAACGTGACGAAGCACCGGGCCTGCTGGCCGGGCAGCTGCGTCTGCAGCCGCGAGTGCTCGCGATGCAGGTTCTCGAACGTCAACTCCTCGTCGCCGCGGAGGTAGCCCGTCACGCGTTGGTCGGTCGGGGCGGCCGAGAAGTAGCTCCACTCGAGATCCTCGGGATACCACGGCCAGCGGGTCTCGAGGTAGTTGCCGCGGTACGTGCCACGGCGACCGACGCGGGGTTCCCATTCGGCCGCGATCGGGCCGAAGCCCGCGGGTTCGATCCGATCGCCCGGGCCGCGCAACAGGCGGTCGGGCCACTCGATGTTCGGCAGCGGGCCGGCGCTGCGTCCGACGCCGACGGGGTTGGTCGGATCCTTGGGGCTGCCCAGGGCACGGTCCCACGCGACCGGCATGGTGGCGAACGGGGTTGGCGCCCCGGCCGTCTTGCCGAGGATGCCGCCCTGCCACTGGCGGTCGCCGATCACGGCCAGGCGCTTTCTGAGTTCGCCGATCTGGAACTCCACCGGCAGGTGCGGGACGGGTTGGCCGCCCGGAGCATGGGCACTGGCATGCAGCGTCACGTCCGCCGCTGGTTTGAACGGCACGAAGTCCGAGGCATAGATCAAGCTGTCGCCGGCTTCGGTGGCCCGGTCGCCGCTCGCCGGCTCGGGTTCTTCTGCTGGTTGCAGTCGGCCGTCGCTCGTGATCGTGAACGTCGCCTTGACGAGGAAGATCCCGGAGAGTTCCCCGGGCGTCAGCTGCGCGGGGAACCACGCGAGCTGGACGTCATTGCGCCGGCGAACCTGCATCGGACGCTACTTCTTGACCTCGAGGTTGCCGTCGTTGACCGAGAACTTGACCGCCGCCCACATCGCCGTGCCGACGATCTTGTTCTTGAGCTTCTTGGCCTCCATCTCGTAGGCCGTGTCGAGCTTCATCTTGAACAGCTTGGCCTGCCAGCGCGCCTCCTTGTCGACCTTGACCTTGAAGTCCTCGACGTCCTGGGCGTAGAGCTTGGCGCCGATCTTCAGATCCTGGCACTTCTGGGTGATCACTTCGCCGACCTCGGTGACGAAGTTCTTGGCCTTCTGGACGTAGACGTCCTTCGTCTTGCTGATGGCGTCCGGGTAGTCCTCCGCCTTCTTGTTGTCGCCCTTCTTGATGTAGGCACCGTTGTGGGTCTCGCTCTTGATGCCGCCGATCTTCTTCATCTCGGCGCCGATGATGCGTTCGTGTTTGGCGCCGCCGATGTGCTTCGAGGTCATGCCGCCGATGAACTCGTTGAAGATGCCGAGTCGGACCTGCACGAAGTCGCCGCCGACCTTGCAGTTGAACTTGCCCAGGATGTTCTCCTGCACGTTCTGCGCGATCGTCTTGGACTCGCTGCCGTTGACCTGCGTGTCGCGATCGCCGCCGATCTCGGCATTCCAGTTGCCCGTGAAGAAGTTCTTGAAGTCGCTGGTGCTCTTGAGCTCGATGCTGCGGCCGAGCCAGATCTCGGATTCGTGCGACGGGCACCACAGGTGCATCTGCTGCGCGCCGTCGGTGCCGTCGAGCATGATCTCGTTGCCGCCGTGGTCGCGGATGATCGACTTCTGCTTGTCGCCGGGCAGGCTCAGCGGCGGCATCGACTCCTTGTTGTACACGCGGCCGGTGACCATCGGCTGATCGGGGTCGCCGTCGAGGAACTCGACGATGACTTCGTGGCCGATGTGCGGCAGGAAAACGCCGCCCCACTCCTGTCCTGCCCAATTCTGTGAAACGCGGGCGCGGCACGACTGCAGTTCGCCGTCGGCGGCGCCCCACTGGAACTTGACGGTGACGCGGCCGTACTCGTCGGTCTCTTCGACGACGGTCGCGAGGTGCGGACCTTGGACGGTCGGCTTCTCGTGGGCTACCGGCGGGCTGAACGGCGTCTTGGCGTCGATCGCGCTGAATGCGACCGAGAACGGGTTCTCCGACTTGCCGCCGCCGTCGGGCAGATCACCCTCGAGCTGATAGATCGCCCCGACTACGAGGTACTGCCGGTTCTGATCGCTGCGGGGGTGCTTGGCGAGCGTGAAGAGTGCCCCCGCGCGGATCTTGGTGCTGCGCGTCGTGCCCGTGAACTCCTCGACCGTCGCGTCGATCGCCTGCATGCGCGCCTGCGCGAGTTCCTTCAGTCGGGGTTCCGCCTCTTCGTCGACGGCCTCGAAGTCGTGGATCTCGAGCGGCTTCGCGCCCTTGATCGAGAACCGGGTCTTGTGGTTCGCATCGGTCGATGAGCGCGTCAGGTTCTTCGTGCCGGTGACCTTGTAGGAGCTCGAGCGCAGGTTCGTCGTCGCGCGCCAGTCTTCGATCTGGTACTCGTCGCCGGCGCTGCCTTCGGCGTCGTAGTCGAACTCTCCCACGTCCGAGTGGTCGGACATGCTCGCCGCGATCTCGACCGTGTGCTTCTTGTCGGTGTGATCGAAGAAGTAATACATGCCGTGGCGTTCGAGCAGCCGGCTCACGAAGTGCAGGTCGGACTCGCGATACTGCACGCAGTGTTCGAACGTCACGCTGGACGACGCGGCACTGCCGACGTCGACGCGATGGCGGTCGAGACTCTTCTTCACGATCTCCGTCAGATTCATCGACTCGAAGACGCGGCACTCGGCGTTCTGGCCCAGCAGCCACAGCCGCGGCCGGACGACGGCCTGGTAATGGCCGTAGCGCTTCGAGAAGCCGACCGCGGAGAAGTGGCAGACGATGCCGTGGAACCACCGCTCTTCCTTCGTGGTCGAAACGTGGATCGTCAGGTTCTCGCCCAGCATGCCGGCGAGATCGATCTCCTGATCTTCGCTGTAGAGGCTCAGATTGATCTCGAACAACGTGCCCAGACGTTCTTCGATCGTGGCGCGCTCGAGCCGCAGCTCCGCGGCCGTGCCGCTGCTGGTGATCTCGATCTCGTACTGGCTGTTGTCGGCCACTGCGGGTCTCCTGAAAGGTCGGTGGGAGCGAGAGGTTAATCGAGTCAACCGGCGCACGCCGCTGCCAAAAAGCCTCTGCCAAAACAGGGCCGGGAGCGGGTCGCTGTTGCAAGAAACCCCGTTGCCAGAACAATCTGCGGCATGCGTTCTCGTCCGCTTCGCGCCTTGCTGCCCGCCATGCTGGCGGCCACCCTCCTGCCGGCGAATCTCGTGGCGCAGGGCGAGATCGATCGGCTCGTGGCGACTGGGTTCGCGAAGCGGGGGCTCGTGCCGAACGCAGCGACCGACCGCATCACCTGGCTGCGGCGCGTGAGCCTCGACCTCATCGGTCTGCCGCCCACGCCGTCCGAGGTTGCGGACTTCGTCGCGGACGCGGCGCCCGGTGCGCGCGAGCGGGTAGTCGATCGGCTGCTGGTATCGCCTGCGTACGGCGAGCGCTGGGCTGGCTGGTGGCTCGACCTGGCGCGCTACGCGGATTCGCAGGGCTACGAGAAGGATGCGCTGAGGCGGTCGATGTGGCGCTATCGCGACTGGGTCATCGCTGCATTGCAGCGCGACATGCCGTTCGACGAGTTCTCGATCACGCAGCTCGCAGGCGACCTGCTCCCGGAAGCGACGCTCGAGCAGAGACTCGCGACGGCGTTCCATCGCCAGACGATGACGAACACGGAAGGTGGCACGGACGACGAGGAGTTTCGGGTCGCCGCCGTGATCGATCGAGTCGACACGACGATGTCCGTGTGGATGGCCGCAACCGTCGGGTGTGCGCAGTGTCACGATCACAAGTACGACCCGATCTCGCAGCGTGAGTTCTTCGGGATCTATGCGTTCTTCAACCAGACGGCCGATTCGGACCGCGGTGACGATCGGCCGCGACTGCGGGTGCCATCAGTGCAGCAGCTGGCTGCGGTGTCCGGCCTCGAGCGAGAGCTGGCCGAGCAGCGGTCGCGGCTGCATGTAGACGATTCGATCGTCTGCGCCTGGGCGCAGCGTGAGCGGTCGGCGTTCGAGCAGTTCGCGAGCGCCGCGATCGAGCTCTCGACCTGGCACCTGCTCGGTCCGGTCCGCGCATCGACTTTCGAAGTGGCGCACAAGACCGCGTTCGGCGTGGAGCGGGACGGCGTGCGGTTGCGCGAGGTGCAGGATGGTCGTTCGTGGGAGCCGCGCCCCGACTTCGTCGACGGCAAGGTTCACAACTGGTCGGGCGATCGCAGCGCCTTCTACCTGCATCGCCGACTGACCGCGACGCGGGCGGCGCGGGCGACTCTGTCGCTCGGCAGCGACGATGCGATCAAGGTCTGGTGGAACGGCGAGGAGATCCTGTCGCGACGAGTTGGCCGAGGCGCGGCGGCGGACCAGGAGATCCTCGAGGTCGAACTGCGGGAGGGCGACAACGAGCTGTTGCTCAAGGTCACGAACGGCGGCGGTCCCGGCGGGTTCTACTTCGATCTGCGGGCATCGCAGTCAGGCCGTTTGGTAGCGGGCCTGCTCGCCTCTGATTTCGAGCATTTGCCTGCGGCCGCGCTCGCCGAACTGCGGCAGGCGTACGCACGGTCCGCGCCGGCGCTGGCCCCGACTCGTGAGCGGATCGCGGCAGTCGAGCGTGAGCTCGAAGAGAGTCGCGGTCCTGCGGTGCCAGTCATGGCGGAGCTCGCGGGGGAACATCGCCGCACGACGCGTTTGCTCCTGCGGGGGAGCTTCCTGACTCCGGGCGAGGTCGTCGAGCCGCACACTCCCGACTGTTGGCCGCCGTTCCCTGCTGATCAGCCGAAGAATCGGCTCGGGTTCGCGCGCTGGCTGCTGTCGCCCGACAACCCCAGGACTGCACGTGTGGTTGCGAACCGGATCTGGGCCGAGCTGTTCGGGCGCGGTCTCGTCCCGACGCTCGAGGACTTCGGATCCCAGGGCGAGGCGTGCTCGCATCCCGAGCTGCTCGACTGGCTCGCAGCCGAGTTCGTGCGGGGGGGCTGGTCTCTCAAACGCCTGCTGCGAACGATCGTGTTGTCGGCGACCTACGGGCGTAGTTCCGATGGGACCGAGGATCAGCGCGCGATCGATCCCTACAACGTCTGGCTGGCGCGAGGACCCGCGTTTCGCATGACGGGTGAGCAGCTGCGGGATCAAGCGCTCGCCGTGTCCGGGTTGCTCCATCCGCAGGTCGGTGGCCCGAGTGTGATGCCCCCGCAGCCGGATGGCGTGTGGTCGCAGATCTACAGCGGCGCGAAGTGGGACGTTGCTACGGGGTCCGACCGACATCGCCGCTCGCTCTACACGTTCTGGCGCCGGACGAGTCCGCACCCGGCGATGATGATCTTCGACGCGCAGAGTCGCGAATTCTGCGTGTTGCGGCGACAGCGCACCAACACGCCGTTGCAGGCGCTGGTGCTCTGGAACGACCCGCAGTTCTTCGAGGCCGCCGAGAGACTGGCCGAACGGGTCCGAGTCGAGCGCGGCGCGGATGGGGTCGCGGATGGTGTGCGGTGGCTCTGGCGGCAGTGTCTGTTGCGCAAGCCTGCCCCGGCGGAGGTCGCGCGCCTCGTGGACCTCGTGCGCACCGACCGTGCTGCTGGCGCAAGCGTCAAGGAGTCCTGGGCCGCGGTCGCCAGTGTGCTGATGAACCTCGACGAGTTCGTGACCAAGCGATGAGTGCTCTTCCCGAAGGCGCGTTGTCAGAACGGCTGCGGCAGCTGCAGCGGCGATGGTTCTTGCGTCGATCCGGTGTCGGGCTCGGCGGTGTCGCGCTGGGGTCGCTGCTCCGTGATGATGGCGGCGGCGCGGCGGTGTATCGCCGGCCGCACCCGGCGCGCGCGAAGAGCGTGATCTATCTGCACATGGAGGGCGCGCCGCCAACGCTCGACATGTTCGATCGCAAGCCCGAGCTCGATCGCCTCGATGGCGAGAAGTGCCCGGATTCGTTCCTTGCCGGCGAACGTTTCGCGTTCATCAAGGGTCATCCCCGGTTGCTTGGCCATCGCCACGGTTGGATCCGCGGCAGCAACGGCATCGAGGTCTGCGAGCTGTTTCCGCATCTCGCGCAGCAACTGACGGAGACGACGCTCGTGCGCTCGATGCACACGAGCGAGTTCAATCACGCTCCGGCCGAGCTGCTGCTCTTCTCAGGGGCGCCGCGGCCCGGGCGACCGTCGATGGGAAGCTGGGTCTCCTACGGCCTCGGCAGCGAGAACCGCGACTTGCCCGCGTTCGTCGTGATGACCAGCGGTGGCAGTCTGCCGAGCGCCGGGAAGTCGCTCTGGAGCTCCGGTTTCGCGCCCACGGTGCACCAGGGCGTCGAGCTGCGCTCGCAGGGGGACCCCGTGCTCTATCTGCAGGATCCCCCGGGCTTCGACCGCGCGCGGCGTGCGCGCAGCCTCGCGGCGATCAACGATCTCAATGAGCAGCGGCTGGCGATCACGGGTGATCCGGAGACCGCGACGCGGATCGCGCAGTACGAACTCGCGTTTCGCATGCAGGCCTCCGTGCCCGAGGCCGCGGATCTCGCGAGCGAACCGCCGGAGGTGCACGAGCTCTACGGCACGACGCCGGGCGAGACGTCGCTCGCGAACAACTGCCTGCTTGCGCGTCGACTCGTGGAGCGGGGGGTGCGATTTGTTCATCTGTTCGACGCCGGCTGGGACATCCACGGCACCAACAAGACGGACGACCTGATGACGCAGTTCCCGCGCAAGGCGCGCGAGCTCGATCGAGCCCTGGCCGGACTCATCGTGGATCTGCGGCGCCGCGGCCTGCTCGACGAAACGCTCGTCGTCTGGAGTGGCGAGTTCGGTCGCACGCCGATGAACGAGAAGCGCAACGGCAGCAAGCTCTTCGGTCGCGATCATCATCCACACTGCTTCTCGATCCTCATGGCGGGCGGCGGCAGTAAGCGCGGTGCGGTCGTGGGGGCGACCGATGCGATCGGTTATCGCATCACGGAGACTCCGATCCACGTACACGATCTGCAGGCCACGATCCTGCATCTGCTCGGCATCGATCACGAGCAGCTGACGTACAAGTTCCAGGGGCGGCCGTTCCGACTCACAGACGTGCACGGCAAGGTGCGCGGCGAGCTGCTGGCCTGAACTGCCGATCTGATCAGCTCGCCGCCGTTCGCGGCGCTCAGCCCTTGCGGCGTCGCGAGAGGTACTCGACGAGGTCGCGGATCTGACGGCGGTCGAGCGTCCCGCCCATCGGCGGCATCGCGCTCGCGCCGTCGGCCTTGCGCGTCTTGATGTGGGCCCAGTCGATGTTCGTTGCCTTGCCATCGACGTTCATGATGGTCAGCGAACCGCCTTGGTCACGGGTGACGAAGCCGGTGTGGACGTTGCCGTTGTGCAGCTCGATCGTGGTCGAACCGAACCCTTCCGCGATCCGGGCGCTCGGGGCAATCAGTGCTTCGAGCAGGTAGTTGCGGTTGCGCTGTTTGCCGATGCCATCGAGCACCGGGCCGGCATCGCCGCCGTTGCCTGCCACCTTGTGGCAGCGCGTGCAGCGCGTCGCTTCGTTGTCGAAGAAGATGCTGCGGCCCTTGCGCGCATTGCCACCCTCGAGCGCGACGCGCCAGCTGCCGAGTGCCCCGGCCTTGGCGTCGTCGGCCGCGCGCTGGCCGAGGAGGCGCTGGAGTTCGGGGTCGTCATGCTTGGCGGCGGCTTCGACGAGTTCGAGGTGGGCGCCTGCTGGCACGCTCTTCGGATCTGCGACGAACCGGCCGAGCCATTCCCGCAAGACGGCGGTGGCCGACTCGTGCTGCATGTCACCGAGCGCGATGAACGCTGACTGACGTTCGCCGATCGATGCGTTCGCGGCGAGGGTGGACAGCACCGGCACGGCCTTCTCGGGAGCGGTCTTCGCGAGCAACTCGACTGCGCGCTTGCGCAGCGGCACCGGCGCCTTGGCGCCGATTGCAGCGACGGCGTTCGCGAGCTCGGGGGCGTTCATCTTCGCCAGCGCGTTGAGCGCGGCGACTCGTGCGCCCGTCGATGCTTCGGCGTCGGGGACCAGCTTGGCGAGGTCCGGGCGGCATTGGGCCAGTTCGAGTCGGCCCGCGGCCTTGGCGGCGGCTTCGGCGACGGTCTTGTCTTGCAGCAGTTCCGGCACGACGCTCGCGAACAGTTCCACGACCCGCTCGGCACCGGGGTGGCTGCACGGTCGCCAGTTGCCGAAGATGCGGTCCTGACCGTGGGGCTCCTGCCACTCGGCGAGGATTTCGATGGCTTCGATCCGCGTGCGAGGCAGGTGCGCCGTGAGGCTGGCGGCGTGCACGAGGCGCTCGCCGCACTCGACGTCACCGAGCATGCGGTTGGCGTTCAGCGCGCGCCAATCGATGGCGCCCGCGTCGGATCGATCATCGCCGACGAGGCGGGCCAGCGCGGGCAGCGCCGCGGGGATCGGCTCCTGATGGATCGCGCGCGCTGCCTCGTAACGCAGCGTCACCTCGTGGTCGGTGAGGAAGTCGGCGACGCGGGCGTCCTGCTGGCGGGCCAGAGCCAGGAGCACACCGAGGCGGACCGCGCGAGAACCGTTGCCGATGTGGGGGTGCAGGGCCGTCGGTTTCGCGATTTGCGTCAGGGCCTGGACTGCAGCGTGGCGCAACACGGCGTCGCGGTCGTCGTTCTGGCGCAGGAGTTCGATGAGCGGCTTGGTGGCCCGTCTGCTGGCAGCCGGACCGATGCGTGCGATCGCGAGTGCCGCTTCCCGACGCACGCGCGAACTCACGTCTTCGAGCAGTTTCACGAGTTTGCCGGTGGCCTGTTCGTGGCGGGCATCACCGAGCGTGCGCGCGGCCATGGCGCGGATGTCGCCGTCCCCGTCGTCGAGCAGCGTTGTCAGCGGCTCGAGTGCGCTGCTGTCCTTGCGGCCGAGGATGCCGAGGCCCCAGATGCCGTGTAGTCGCGCGAGGCGTGACTCGTCCGAGTCCGCCGCGGCTGCGAGGGCGTCGCGAGCGTTCTGGTCGACGAGCGCGAACTGCGCGGACTGCCGGACCCGCCGGTCTGGATGCCGTAGCAGGCCGCGCAGCTGGGTCTGCGGGCACTGCGACAGGTCGCTCGCGAGCAGCCGCGCGGTGTTGCGCAGCGTCATGTCGTTCTTCATCTGCCGCGAACGCACGCGGTAGATGCGGCCCTTGCCCGTCTTGTCCCAGCCGGTTACCCAGTCGCTGAAATAGAGCGAGCCGTCGGGGCCGAAGTCGACATCCGTCGCGAGCGCGCGCCACACCGGCTTCATGCGCGACTCGAGTTCGTATCCCGCGCCCGCGCGTGCGAGGCGCACCGCCCAGATGCCGCTGTAGGTCGTGCCGCCGCGGAAGTCACAGAGGAACAGGCAGTCGCGATAGCGCTCAGGCAACCCGACGCCGGGATCGTACGCGAGGCCCGACGGCCCGTTGGCGAAGTTGGCGATCGGCGGCAGGATCCAGGCCGGTTGGCCGGGATGGCGTGGGTGCCACATTTTCTCGCGGTTCCACGCGCCGCGATCGGACAGCCACTGGAACCCGATGCGCCAGCCGCTGTCGGCGCCTGGCACGATCTGCACGAGCCGCGCGCGATCGCCGCCGTCGCTGTTGTTGTCGCCCGTGAAGAGGTCGCCCCATTGGTCGAACGCGAGCTCCTGTGGGTTGCGAAGGCCGCGATGCACGACTTCGAGGTCGCTGCCGTCGAGCTCGCAGCGCAGCACGGCGCCTTCGTGGGGATACGCGTGCGTCTTGCCCTCGTGCTCGACGTGGAACCCACGGTCACCGATCGAGAAGTAGAGCCGGCGATCGGGGCCGACGATGAGTCCGTGGAGGTCGTGACCGATCAGCGACGTGTGCACACCGTAACCGTCGTGCAGCGCTTCGCGCTCGTCCGCGACTCCGTCGCCGTCGGTGTCACGCAGGCGCCAGAGCTTCGGGATGTTCGTGAAGTACACGTCGTTGCCGACTGGTAGTACGCCCGACGCGATGCCGTCTTCGAGCTTGTTGAAGCCCGTCGCGAACACCGTGCTGCGATCGAGCGTGCCGTTCCGGTCGGTGTCGACCAGCATGCGGACGCGCTCGTGGTAGTTCTCGTAGTCGCTGAGCTTGTCGGCCAGGAACTCCTCGTACTTCTTCACGCGATCCGCGACGGTCAGGCAGGCAAGATCGCGATCCTTCCACTGCATGTAGCTGCGGTTGTCGAAGACGCCGTCTTTGATTCGGAACGTCTCTGCCGCGTAGAAGCGACCCTTACCGTCGATCGCGAACGCGACGATGTTGCAGACGTCAGGTTCCGCGGCGACGAGATCGCACTCGAGCTGAGGACCGAGCTCGAACTTCGGGATCTGCTTCTGCGCGTCGTCGGATGCGTCGGCGATTTTCATCTTCTCGGACGCGGTCGCCTTCGCTGGGTCGCCCGTGGCGTGCTGGGCGGCGAGTTGGGCGGCGGGAGCGATGGCGATCGAAAGCGCGATAGTGGCTGACGGGAGACGCGGGCTGGCCATGCATTCATGCGACAGGTTCGGGCCGGTTTCGGCCACATTGTCTTTCCCCGTTTGGCGTTGCCCCGCCATTCTCGTTCCGCTCGTCCGCAGGAGGATCATGACCGCAGCGAAGTCGACCCCGTTGAAGTTCTTGGATCAGGCGCTCGGTGCGCTGCGCAATCTCGGCCTCATCAAGTCCGAGCCCGAGCCGGCGCCGATCGTGGCGTTGATCGATCGCATCGCGCACCTCGCTCCCGACGAAGCCGCGGCGATCGCGCGCACGCTGTCGCAGGCCTCGTTGTTCAACGAGGTGGTGCGAGAGCAGATCGAGGCAGTCAACATCGGCGAACGCTACCGCGACATCACGAAGGGTTTCGATTCGATTCGCGACGACGCCAGGCGCATGGTCGACCAGATGGCCGACAACAAGATCGACACGTTCGAACGGCTGTCGAACATCTGGATGAAGGTCACGCGCGGCGACATCCCGGCGCGCTTCGGCAAGATCAAAGACACCTATCTCGCGGTCGCCAAGGACACGCGGGATCAGGTGCAGCGGGAGCAGACGATCCTCGAGGCCTACTCGGATTTCCGCACCGCATTGAAGCAGGCGCAGGTGCTCGGATTCGAGCTCTTGAAGAAGGCCGAGGGGTCGCTCGATGCGAAGAAGACGGCGCTCGCCGATGCCGCTGCGGTGCTCGAAGCTTTCAGCGGCGAGGACGCGGCCGAGCGCGCCCAGCTCGAGCTCACGCGTGACCTCGCGTTGCAGTCCCTGCAGGCCGAGGACAAGCGTTATCAGATCGCCAAGGACCTCGCTGAGAACCTGTCGGTGGCCTACAGCACGACCGAGGTCGTCATGGCCCGCATCGCGCAGATCACGGACGCCAAGGAGCGCATCTACTCCCAGTCGGTGACGTTCTTCGGCACGAACGAGACCGTGTTCACCGCGCTGTCCGCGTCGTTCACCGGGTTGCATGGTCTGCACGAGAGCACGCAGACGCTCGAGGCGATGAAGGACGGGATCAACAAGAGCCTCGAGGCGCTCGGTGAGGTCGGCACGGAGATCCAGGAGGCCGCGCTGAAGGCTGGCTACGGCCCGACGATTCGCGCCGAATCCGTGGCGAAGCTCGTCGAGGCGGTCGTGAGCTATCAGGAACGTAGCTACGAGATCATCGACGAGATGCGCGAGCTCAGCACTCGCAATGAGGCCGACGTCACGGCGGCGGTAGAGTCGGGCAAGAAGCGCATGGTCGCTCTGCAGAATCGCGTCGCGGCGCTGCCGGCGCCGAAGAACTCGTGAACGTCGGGTCCGAGGCCGTCGAGGATCCCGGCATCGATCCGGTGGGTGGCGATTCCGGGAGCGGCGATTCAAGGAGCAATGATGGCGCCGTTGCGCCGGTGGCCAGCGACGTGGCGCTCGATCGCGTCATGCTCGCGATGGATGTCGTCGACACGCTGCGGCACGAGCGGAAGCTCGTGGCAGTCGAACTCGACGACGAGCGTCGGCAGGCCGAGCTCGTGGCGCGCATCCGCGGGATCTACGACTCGCAGGGCATCGAGGTCAGCGACGAAGTGATCGCGGAGGGCGTCGCTGCTCTGCGTGAAGAGCGTTTCGTCTACCGGCCGCCGGAACGCAGCTTCGAAGTCTGGCTCGCGGAGGTCTACGTCGACCGTCGCAAGTGGGCGATCGTGTTCGGCAGCGTGGCGCTGGTCGCGCTGCTCGTGTGGGGGGCGATTGCGGTCCCCGCCTGGGTCGGTGAGCAGAACCGTATCGCCGCGTTCGAGCAGGCGAGCATCGATCTCGGAGCGCGGGCCCGCGAGGCCGCGAATCGGGGGGGCGCGTTGCGGGGGCAGCTCGATCATGCGCGCGGTCTCACGAGCGCCGTGCAGCCAGAGCGGTTGTTCGACGAGGCGGAGAGTGCGTTGTTGCGTGGGCTCGGTTTCGCCGAGACGCTGCGTGACGCGGTCGTGCGTCTGCCACAGCGGGCGGGCTACGTCGAGGCCGCCGAACGTTGGGACACGGCGGTTGCCGCGGCGACCGAACTCGCCGGCAACGCGGAGACGGCGTTCGACGAGACCCGTGCCACGCTCGATGCGATCGTGGAGCTGCGGCGGCTGCACGACGGACTTGCCGCGTTGCGGCAGCGGATCGACGAGGCCGAACTCGATGCGGTTGCTCGGCGGGACCTCGTGGAGCTCGCGGGGGCGGTCGATGCCGCGATCACGGTTGCGGATCCGCGCGATGCGGCGGCCCGGCTGCACGAGCTCGAGGCTGCCTTGCAGGAACGGATCACCGCGCGCCAGGTCCTCGCCGAGCTTCGCCAGCGGTTCGAGATCGCAGTCAAGAGCTGTGAAGGAGCCGACCCCGAGCCCGTGGCGCAGGCCCGGGCCGCGGATCTCGAGTCACGCTTCCAGCAGGGAATTCTGTCTGGGGACGCGAAGGTGGTCGCCGAGACCGTGCGTGACCTCGAAGCGTTGGCGGAGCAACTGCTGCAGAGTTATGAGCTGCGCATCGTGACCCGGCGCAACCAACGCAGCGGCGTTTGGCGGCATCCGAACCGCAACCGCAATGCGCGAAACTACTACATCATCGTCGAGGCGGTTGATGCTGACGGCAAGCGCCTGCGCCTGCCGATCGAGAACGAGGAGACGGGCCGCACGAGTCGCGTACGCACGTTCGGTGTCAGGGTGTCCGAGGCGGCGTACGAGCAGGTCAAGGCCGACAAGCTCGACAATGGACTCATCGATCGGTCGCGGTTCGGCCGGAAACGACGTGGGCGACTCGCGCCCGACTACGACTTCGACGTCGTGGGTGGCTTCATCACGAGGTGGTAGCGATGCGATCAGGCAAATCCGTTCTTCGCAGCATTCGCTCGCGGTTACGTGAGGCTGACACGCGTGAGGCCGAGGCGGCGAGGGATCTCGGCCTGCGGCGGCAGGAGGTGGAGCAAGCGCGGGCCGAGGAATCGCGGTGTGTCGCGCGACTGGCCAAGGTGCGCCTCGGCGCGATCGAGGGCAGCGCGGCGGCGCGGCGGCTCGACGCGGCCGATCGTGCGGCGCTGGATGTGCTCGCCGAGCGCGATCGCGAGCTCGAACGCCTCGAGCAGGAGATCGCCACCGGCGCTGCGGCTCTCGCGGACCTGGTCGACCGCCGCAGCGAGCGTCTTGTCACTCGTGACGAACGGGCGGATGCGTATCGCAGCCAGGTGGTCGCGACCCGCTCCCGACTGGAGTCCGACGAGGCATGGAACACGCAACGGGGTCATGCGGAGTTCGCGGCCAATCAGTCGGAGAACGCCGCGAGGAAGGCGACGCAGGCCGAGCAGGACCGTGACAGCAAGCGGCAGCCCTATGAGCGCGACAAGCTGTTTTCGTACCTGTGGCAGCGGCGTTACCGGTTCGACGAGTACAAGGCCTACCCGTTGTTCGCGACGCTGGATGGTTGGGTGGCGCGGCTTTGTGGCTACGGCCGGGCTCATCGTGACTACCGACTGTTGCTCGAGATCCCGGAACGCCTGCGGGCGCACGCCGGCGACCTCGCGGCCCGCGCGGGAAGCGAACGTGATCGCTTGCTCGCGATCGAGGACGCGGCTCTGGCCGAGGACGGCGCCGTCGCGCTCGAAGAACGACTGCGCGCGGCGCAGGCCGAGCTGGATGCCGCGGAGCTTGCGGTCACCGAGGCGGAGGCGGTGCACGACCGTCGCTGCCTCGAGCAACAGGCGATGCTGGCGGGCAACGACCCGTACTCGGCGCGCGCGGCCGGGTTGATCCGCGATCAGCTGGCTACCGAGGATCTCGCGACCCTGCGACAAGACGCGCTCGCCACTCCGACGAGTGCCGACGACGAACTCGTGCGGGCGATTGCGCATGTGCGCGATCGGATCGGTGAACTCGAGCCGCGGCTCGAGCGCGCGGAGCGGCGTCTCCGCGAAGCGCAGGCCGCGGTCTCCGATCTGCGCGGTCTCGAGCGCGACTTCCGCCGACGAGACTACGAATCCAGCCGGTCGGTGTTCGACGACGACTTCGACATCGGCTACCTGCTCGGCAGCATGATGCGTGGTGCGATCGGCCGCTCGGACGTGTTCCGTCGCATGCGCCGGCACCAGAGCTGGAAGTCGTCGGGCTCGAGCTTCGGCAGCTTCGGCAGTGGGTTCGGCAGCAGCTCGGGCGGCAGTTTCGGTGGTTTCGGCGGCGGCGGGTTCAGCTCCGGTGGCGGCTTCGGTGGCGGCGGTGGCTTCAGCAGCGGCGGCGATTTCTGAGTAGCGTTGCTCGCTTCGCGTGCGGACCTGCTCAGGACTACGCCGCGCTCCTTCGGCACGCCGCTCAGGTTGTGAAGGCTTACGGCACGATCGTGATCTGCACCGGGTTGCTCGCCCGAGCTGCCACGAGGTTGCTGCCGTAGGCCAGGTGTGCGAAGTGCATCGTCGCGCCGGCGAGCTGCGGCGGGATGAAGCCCGGGGGTACCACGAGCGATGACGTCGAGCCACCCAGGGAATCGAACGTGCCGACCGTGTTCGAGAAGATGCCCGTGTTGAACGAAGTCGCCATCGAGGCGGTCAGGAAGTCGACGTTCAGCGGCAGACGCACGCCGCCCGGGACGAGGGTGCCAGGACCCGTGCCGGTAAAGGAGCCGAGCAGCAGGAAGTAGTGGTTCGTGAACCCCGAGCTCTGGAGGTTCTCGAAATTGACTCGACCGCCGCTGACCGGCAGTTCGTTCGTGTTCGCCCATAACGACCGATCGATGTAGTTGGCTTGGAACAGCCACGGCGCGGTCGTGTGCTGGTAGGTCCAGACGGTCTGGCCCGCCATGTCGATCTCGAAGATGCGCGCCTGCTGCGCGCTGCAGATCAGCGTGTTACCGTTCGGTAGGCGCTCGGAGCCGGACGCGAACGCCGAGTAGAACGACGGATCCGAGTAGTTCCAGGTCGGAGCTGACGGGCCATAGCGGCCGGTCTGTGGGTCGAGGAAGAAGTTGCCTTGCGCGTCGGTCGGGATCGTGAGCTCGTGGATCGCCGAGCGGTTCGGCATCCAGCGGTTGTTGAACACCGTGATGTTGCCCGCGCCGGGCACCCCGGGCGGGATGAAACGCGGGTCGTGCTGGAAGTCGAGAATCTGGTCGTTGACCGTACCGGCGCGGTAGGCCGCGGGGTTGCCCCAGCGCCATAGGATGTCGCCACCCTTGCCGTAGTTGCCGCCCGTGTGACCGGCCGCCTCGGCGGTCGTCGTCGAGTGGTCGATGATGTAGATCTCGTTCTGTACCCGCGAACTCAGGATGATGAGGTCGTGGATCGGGTCGTAGTCGATCCCGTTGAAGTGATTCCAGTCCCCGTCGTCGACGAGCGTCGGCGGGTAGTTGATGTCGACGAGCTCCGGGTGATTCGCGACGGTGCCGAAGTTGGCCTTCGTCGCGTCGAAGTCCTGGATCAGATGGTCGTGCAGGCGCCACTGCCAGACGATGTCAGCCGTATCGAGCCCGGTCGGTTCGAGTTCGAGAACGGCATCGGGCAGCCAGACCGTGCCGCTCACCGTTGCCGGGTTGCGCCCCGCGGCGATCGCGTCGGGCACCGTGAGGCCGTCCCAGACGATCGCGAGGATGTTGCCGTTCGGCATGATCTCGAGATCGTGATGGGCGAAGAACTCGGGGCCGTCGACTTCGTAGTCCCAGTTGATCGTGCCGTCGAACGCGAGCCGCTGGAGCTGGCCCGTTTGTCCGGCGATGCCGAGGCTGCCCGTCGCGACCGCGCCACGAACGAGTTGCCCGTCGGGCGCGATGTGTGAGATCAGAGCCGCGCCCGGCCACTGGTGGACGATCACGCCCTGGTCATCGACGAGCCGCGAGGGTTCGTTGCTGGCAGGGGTCGATTGGAAGAGTCGGAGGCCGGGAGCTTGCGCGCTGGCGTGCGCGGCGGTCAGGGCGACGGCGATCGAGGCGAGGAGCGTGGTGTTCACGCCGACAGGATCGCGCTTCGGCGGCGTTGGATGCAACCCGTTCCGGACGACGTGATGCGTGTGGGCGTAAGCCGACCTGGCGTCAGCGCGGTCAGCGAGCGGTCCACTCGTGCCGGAGCACCGCGTAGAGCAGCTCGTCGCGCCACTCGCCGGCGAGGAACGAGTACTCGCGGAACTCACCCTCGCGTCGCATTCCCAGCTTCTCCATGAGTCGCCAGGATGGTTCGTTGTCGGCAGCGCAGAGCGCAATCAGTCGGCGCACCTCGACCGTTTCGAAGAGATACCCGAGCAGCGCTGTGCAGGCCTCGAACGCGAAGCCGCGGCGATGCCAATCGGTGTGTAGGCGGTAGCCGAATTCCATCGTGCCGAGATCCGCTGCGGTCACGCGCCAGCAGACGATGCCGAGCATCTCGTCCGTGTTACATCCCGCAGCCGGTCGCGGCTCGATCGCAAGCAGTGCGAAGCGGCCCTCGGCGCCGTCCCAGGGTTCGAGCGCCTGCCGGCAGCGGGCTTCGATCTCGTCGTCGGGACCCGGATCGCGGATCCAGCGCATGATGCCCCGTTCGTGCTCGTGTGCGATCGCCGTCGGCAGATCGGCCTCGCGCATCGGTCGGAGGATCAGGCGTTCGGTCGTGATCGTGAGGTCGGGGACGTCGCGCACGAGTTGGTCGATCTTCATGGCTGGTCGGGGCCGGGTTCTCGGGGTGCCCCTCTGTCGGTCGTGGAGGTGGTGAGCGCGGTCACGGAAATGCCGCCATGTTTGGTCGTGAACGCGGCGGCGAGCGGGATCCCGGTGCGGCGGGCGAGCCGCACGTCGTGAGCGAGCAGGGCTGCCCGCCAGTCGGTTCCGAGTCCGCGAATCCGATGACCGAGTGCCTGGTAGAGGTTCAAGAGGTCTCGTTGACCGATTCGTTTGCCGAATGGTGGGTTCGTTGCGACGACCCCGCGCGGTGGTGCGGAACCTTCGAACCACGGGTGAGCAGTGATCGCCGAGGTGCGGAAGTCGATAGCGTCCGCGACGTCGGCGCGTTCGGCGTTGGCGCGGGCTGCCGCGACTGCGCCATCGTCGCGATCGCTCGCGGCGATCGGCAGGCCGGTGGCTGGTTGTGGATCGATCATGCGCTCCGAGGCCGCGCTCCGGACTCGGGCCCAGACCGTCGGTTCGAACAGCGCGAGGTGCTCGAGCGGCGGCGCACGCAGCCGACCGGGAGCGAGACCGCGGCGGATGCCCGCGGCTTCGATCGCAATCGTGCCGGAGCCGCAAAACGGGTCGAGGATCGCGTCGTCTACCGTCGGCGCTGCCGCGCGAACGAGGGCATGAGCGAGGTCTTCACGCAGTGGCGCCTTGGCACCTTGGAGTCGATAGCCGCGGCGATGCAGCGGCGTGGTCGTGGCATCGAGTGAGATCGTGCAGACGTCAGAGTGGAATCGGATCGCGATCCGCGCCGCATAGTCCGCGTCGTTCGTCGCGACGGCGGGCGCGGGCACGATCGCCGTCGCGATGGCGTTGGCGATCCGCTCGCTGATGGCGCGCGTGTGGTAGACCCGAGAACGGGTCGATGTCGCGCGCAGCACGATCGGCACGTTGGAGCGCAGCCAGTCGGACCATGGCAGGTCCGCGGCCTTGCGCTGGAGTTCCCCGAGCGCGCGACATGGAAACTCGGCCAGCCGCAGCAGTACGTGGCTGGCGCAACCCAGTTCGAACGCGGCACGCATGACCCCGGCCGTGTCCGTCGTGAACGCGACGCCGCCCGCTTCGGCTGCGCCGGCGAAGTCGAGCTCCGTGAGCTCCGCGGCGACGAACGGCTCGAGGCCGGGCTGGCAGCTAGCGAATGCTTGGAACGGTTTGCTCACTGCACCAACACCGATAGTTCGCCGCACGAAGCCCACGGGCGGTTGCGGACTTCGCGGTTGCTCACGAGTTTGATATAGCGCAGCCCCGCGATTGCACCCGCGAAATCGATGCGCTGGGCGATCGGATTGTTCGCGATGTTGGCGAACGTCCCCTGGGCGAGCAGCTGCCAGGTCTTGCCGTCCGGGCTGGCGTGGAACTCGAAGTCCGCGATCGTGCCGTTGCTGCCACCGCTGCGCGGCTGGTAGAGGAAACCCGTCAGCGTGTGCTCGCGCCCGAGGTCGACCGTCAGGTGGTGTGGCGGCCGCGGCGTCTCGGTGCCGTAGCGCGTGTGCCAGTGCGTGCGTGGATTGCCGTCGATCGCCTTCTTCGCAGCCTCGCGGCCGCCCTGCTGGCTCGAACAGTCGTGGATGCGCCAGCCCTTCGGCGCGAGGCCGAACACGGCAGTCGCATCCACTGCCGTGCCGAGCACGAGGCCCGGGGTCTCCGGCGCGCGGAATACTCCGGCGCGGATCGTGCCGCCCTTCGCGAACTCGAACGGGCCGGTGTAACGCTCGGACTTCACGGTCACGGCCGAGCCGTCGCGCGTGAAGCGGATCTCGCCGGCCTTGGCCCGGATCGCCACACGACCGTCGGGCCCGCGGGTGATCGTCGGAGGTTGGAGCAGCGTCGGCCGGCGATAGAGCCGGAACGAGGCGATGCTCGGTCTGCCGCGACTCTTCTCGATCCAGTAGCGGAAGCCTTCGCCCGTGACCGGCTCGGTTCGCAGGATCCGGCGCATGCCGACCGTGGTGCCGAAAGCGCACTCGCTCCAGCCGCCGCCGCGCAGCACCTCGATGCGAAACTGTTCGACGCGTTGGCCGATCTTGCCGACGTCCTCGACGAGTTCGAACGTGTCGACGGTCTGCGGTTTGTCGAAGTAGATTTCGCCGACCTTGGCGTAGGTCTTCTTCCTGGCGTCGCGGCCGAGGTCCCGTTCGAGTTCGCGGCCGAACGTGGCGTCCAGGTAGCGGCCGAGGTCCTTGAGCACGGCGACATCCGGATCCGCGATGCGCCCGCGCCGGTCGGCCGGCACGTTGAGCAGTAGCACCGCGTTCCCCCCGACGGCGCCGAACCAGTAGTCGAGCAGGGTGGGGAGCGACTTCACCTGACGGTCTTCGGGCGCGTGGTAGAACCAGCCCGGTCGGATCGAGACGTCGGTCTCGGCGGCCCACCAGCACAGCGCTTTGGCGCCCGCGAGTTTCTTCCTGCTGCCGAGATCTTGCTGCTGGTTGCGCGAACGCAGTTCCCACAAGGCGCGCCAGCTGTCGCGATCACTCTCGAGCGCGCCCGGGGCCTTCTGGTGCAGTGGCAAGACGCTCCATTCCTGCGCGCGCGTGCGGCCGGCTTCGTTGCCGACCCAGCGCACGTCGGGGCCGGTGATCGCGATCGCGGCGTCGGGCTGCAGCTCGCGAACGAGCCGGAAGATCGCCTGCCAGTCGAACAGTGCGGGGTCATCGGGCGGGCAGTGTGCGCCGTCGAACCAGACTTCGAAGAGCGGGCCGTAGTCGGTGCAGAGTTCGCGCAGTTGCTGTTCGAACACCTTCTGATACGCGGGGGTGCCGAACGACTTCTGGTTGCGATCCCAAGGCGACAGGTAGACCCCGAACTTCATCCCGGCTTCGCGGCATGCGGTCGCGACCTCGGCGACGATGTTGCCGAGGCCGTGTTGCCATGGTGATGCGGCCACGTCGTGCTCGGTCGTCGCGCTCGGCCACAGGCAGAACCCGTCGTGGTGCTTGCACGTCAGCACGACGCCGCGCATGCCTGCGGCTCGAAACGTCGCGACCCACTGTTTCGCGTCGAAATCCGTCGGATCGAATGTGCTCGGATCCTCCTGGCCGTCGCCCCACTCACGATCGGTGAACGTGTTCATGCCGAAGTGCACGAACGCGTTGAAGCCCGTCGCCTGCCACTCGAGCTGTCGCGCCGTCGGGCGCACGTCTCGCGCCAGTTCGACGATCGTGTCGCGGCTGGCGCCGGCGGGCACCTGGACCGGGACGCCGGACGCGGACTGTCCGGTCGTCGGGCCGGACAGGGTCGGGATCGCGAGGGTGAGCAGGGCGAGAGCGCGGCGCATCCGACGCACGATAGCGGCCGCGTCGCGATTTCTACCGTCGCGTTTCGAACGGGCCAGTCGAGCGGGTCTGCCCGAGTCGGCTCGCTCGCGCGGATCAGCGCAGCTCGCGGATCACGCGCATCATCTCGTCGACCGCCGATAGCTTGTGCCGCACCTTGTCGCGCTTCTTGCCCTCGGCCTGCTCCCAGGCGTCGAGGCGTTGCCAATCCTGCCACGACACCGCATCGACGCTGCGCTCCGCGAGCACGGGCGCGATATCGTCGGCCGCGGGCGACAACGTCTTGCCGTCCGCGCGGTCGGTTTTCATGGCCTCGACGGTCGCCTTCGCGTCCGCGCTGTTGGTGCCGATCAGGCCGGTCGGCCCGCGCTTGCACCAACCCGCGACGTAGTGCCCCGCGACGACGTCGCCGCCGGGCGTCGCCAGCACGCGACCCTCCGCGTTCGGCACGATGCCCTTGCGCTCGTCGAACGGCACGCCGGGCACGGGCTCACCGCGGTAGCCGATCGCTTTGAAGAGCAGATCGCACTCGACCTCCTCGCTCGTGCCCTTCGACTTCGGTCGCGGTGTGCCCGAGTCGTCGGCCTGCAGCTTCATGTGCTCGACCTTGACCGCCCGAACGCTGCCCTCGCCAAGAATCTCCGTCGGGCTGACCAGGAATCGGCAACGCAGCTTGTTCGGTGCCGTGCCCTCACCGTGCTCCGCGCACCCGGTCAGGAACTTGACGTTGCGTTGCTGACTGCGCGAACCGGACTCTTCGAGCCACCTCACGCTGAGTTCGTCGAGCTCGGCCTCGTCGGGCTCGAGCACGATATCGACGCTGTCGAGCTCGGCGATCTCTTCGATCTCCTTCGGTGAGAAGGCGGCCTGCGCCGGGCCACGCCGGCCGAGGAGCACGACCTCGGTGACCGAGCTCTTGCGCAGCGCCTCGAGCGCATAGTCGGTGATGTCGGTCGGTGCGAGTCGATCCGGCGATTGCAGGAGCACGCGCGCGACGTCCATCGCGACGTTGCCGTTCCCGACGAGTGCCACGCGTTTGGCGTTCTGCAGATCGAAGGTGCGGTGGCGGTGATCGGGATGGCCGTTGTACCAGCCGACGAACTCGGTCGCGGAGTGCACCCCCGCGAGGTCTTCGCCGGGCGCTCCGAGCTTGTTGTCACTCTCGCAACCGAACGCGTAGACGATCTGATCGTAGTGTTGGGTCAAGTCGTCGACCTGCACATCGCGCCCGAGCATGACGTTCCCGAAGAACCGGAAGCCGGGGTTCGCGGCGATCTTGTCATAGACCCGGGTCACGCTCTTGATCTTCGCGTGGTCCGGCGCGACACCGCCGCGCACCAGGCCGAACGGCACGGGCAGGCGATCGAACATGTCGACGCGCACCTCGAGGTCCTGGGCATCTCCCTTCGCCTTGAAGATGGCCTCGGCAGTGTAGAAGGCGGAGGGGCCGGAGCCGATCACCGCGACGCGCCAGTGCGAGCTGGAGTGCATGAGGTTCGCATGATAGCCCGGGGCGTGGTTATTCTGCGATGGTGCGAACGTGTTGCGCGTGGCTGATTCTCCTCGTGGCCAGCGGCCTCTTCTCGGGCTGTGCCGCGTCTTCCGTTTCGGCGTCGGGGACCAGTGGCATGATGCGGGTGAATCTCGAGAGTGGTGACCGGGCGGCGTTCTCGGCGTTGGCTGCGGCGTTCGCAGCCAACAACGCCGGCCATGAACTGCATTGGTATCGTGCAACGTCGGATCTCACGGCCACCGACCGGCCGCGTATCCTGCTCGTGCAGGCCGGCGAGGCGCGCGCGACGATCGACCGCCGCGACAGTGCCGTCGGACTCGGCGACGTGCTGGTGCTCGCGCCGGGGCAGACCGCGGCGTTCGACGCCGCTGTGGGGCTGCTGGAGTTCACGCTGCCGGCCGACCCGAAGCCGCCGATCGCGGGCACACCGTCGAACGTGCCGGATGCCGGCGTGCCGCGCGTCATCCGCCCGGACTGGGATCCCGCGATCACGGATACCCCGGGCGGTTGTGCCACGGACGAAGGCGCCTACCGCCGGGTGCTGCTGACCTGGCTCGGC
Organism: bacterium; assembly: GCA_024743115.1. GTDB lineage: Bacteria > Planctomycetota > UBA1135 > UBA1135 > UBA2386 > JAGQRA01. The sequence continues at coordinate 354,245 of JANSXC010000004.1, forward strand.
AAGAACGGTCCGTACACGTTCCATGGCCTGAACGTGCATCGCGTGCGGATCGACGACTCGTTCACGCACTACCATCCCACGGTCGGCGGCTTCGACGAGTTCTACCTGGTGCAGGCGGTGCGACCCGGCGCGCGGCTCATCACGAGCGAACGCGTGGCCGCGATCGAACAGCCAGAATCGCTGGACCGCGCCGAGATCGACGGGCTGCTCGAGTCGACCGAACTCGCCATGGCCGATCTCGTGTACCTGCCGCGTGGCACGGCCCATCGTGGGCTCGGAGGCGTGCTGGCACAGGTCATCACCGTTCCGGGTTTCGTGCCCGGGGCCGAGATCGGCATCGACCATCATCTGCACTCGATCAATCAGCGCTTCGGGTTGTCGGGCGCAGCGGCGTTGCCGCTGCATGCGGCCGGCGCCGAGACCGCGATCGTTCGCTGAGTTCCGATCGTGGCGCGATCTCCGGAGCGGCGACGGATCGACTTCCCGCTCGTCGATCTCGCCGAGCAGCTCGAAGCGTTCGCCGAGCTCTGGCCGCGGGCCGTCACCGACTCGCGGGCTCGCGCGCTTCATGCGTTCAACGGTGAAGCGGTGCTCGCGCCGCCGTTCCTCGGGCCGCGATTACTCGCGGGTGAGAGCATCACGCGATACCAGCGACGCGTTGCCGAACAGGAACTCGAGTCGGCAGGCGAGCGTCACGCGGTCGTGCTGGTGCGGGCCGCGGGCGTTGCGCTCGGCTATTGGGACGGGGAGGCGTTGCTGCGGCACAAGGCCATCCGGCGCTACGTGATCCGTGGCAAGGGGCGGGCGCAGCCGACGCACCTCGCGAAGAAGGGCAAGTCGCGCTACGGCTCGCGGCTGCGACTGCAGAACTGGCGGCGGCAACTCGCGGAGACCAACGAGCGGCTGCGTGACTGGTGGGAGGAGTTCGGTGAGCCGGAGCGGATCTTCCTCTCCGTTCCGGTGCGGGTCTTCTCGGAGCTCGCGGCCGCTACGCCCGCGCCGCCGTTCCAGAAGGAAGACCCGAACGTGCAGCGGTTGCCGCTGCACGTTCACCGTCCGGACCACAGCGAGCTGCTGCGCGTGCGGCGCTGGCTCGGGCGCGGTCACGTCGAGCTGCCGATTACGGAATGACCTGCGGTCGTTCGGGTGGTCGAACCCGGCTCCGAGAACGCGTTGCCACCGCAGTCTTGCGGTGCGGCTCAGTCGCCGACCGGGGCGGCGTCGATGGTGCGGACCTAACGCACTGAACTCGGAGCAACGCATCACATGGTCCATCGCATCCACTTCCGTTCGGCCGGCCTCGCCCTCGCTGCGGCCGCTGCCGTCGCCCTGGTCGCCGCGGGTTGCAGTCGCGACGGCAGCGTCAGCAACGCTGCGCCGCGCATCACCGCCGTCCCGGCCCAGTCCACCGCGGGAGGTTCGCCGTTTTCGATCGACCTCGACGACTACGTGAGCGATCGGGAAGCCGGTACGCTGACCTACACAGTCGCGTCGGGCGGCGGCTCGTTCACGGGCAGCAGCTACACCCACACGTTCGACGCGATGGGCGAGTACACCGTCGACTTTACGGTCTCTGATGGCGCCAAGACCGCGAACGGTTCGTTCGTCGTCAATGTCGCGAGCTCCAACTTCGTCGTCGTGCGCGAAGACAACGACGGCCTCTTCCTGCTGGACTCGGCCACGAACGGGCAGGTGCGCGTGCTGTCGTCGACCAACGCGCCGACGTTCGCCGCGGGTCTCGCCGATGGTCGGATGGTGTTCCAGATCAACGGCAACCAGCTGTGGATCTACGATCCGATCCGCCGCACCGCGACGCGGATCGCTGGTGACGCTGCGGGCGCTGCGACCTATGTCGCCAAGACGTCGGACAGTCGGTTCGTCTACCAGACGGGGACGGCGCCGGACGTGACGCTGTTCTACTACAACCCGGTCAACGACTTCTCGCGCGAGATCGATGATGGCGGGCTCGCGTCGACCGACGTGTTCATCAACTCCAGCAATCTGGTCTTCTACGAGACCGGCGTCACGGGTCAGTCGGACATCTACTACTACGATCCCGAGGAAGACGATTCGTTCGCGGTCGGCGCTGCGGAGACGGACGAGCAGCTACTCGGCCTGCTCGGCAACGGCGGGATCGTGTTCTCGCGTATCGGCACGGGCGGCGAGACGGATCTGTTCTACTTCCGCGTCGGCACGGGCGTCGTCGAGATCGGCGCGGACATCGCGGCGCTCGCCACGCGCAACAAGGCGTTCCACGCCGGCGGTGCGGGCAGTGAGGTTGTGTTCTCGGCCACGAACGCGGGCAACCGCGAGCTGTTCGCCTGGGACCCCGGGACGGGTCAGACGGCGACGATCGTCTCGGGATCGGACAACGTGTTCGACGGCATCGGCGACGGCAACGAGGTCGTCTATCACACTGTCGTGAGCGGCACCGAACACGATGCGTTCTGCTACGACATCGACGACAGCTCGACGGTCACCGTTCGCGACCAGTCCGACGTCACGACCGTGATCGCGGTCACCAAGGGCACGCCGGCCTACGCGATCGTCCAGGGCAGCGGCGCGACGACGCAGATCGACGCGGTATCGCTCGTGGGTTCGCCCGCGACCGTGAGCTGGACCCCCGGTGCGACGGTCAACAACACGGTCGGTCAGCTCGACAACGGCGATGTGGTTGCGCAGCGTGCCGACGGCACGGCGATCAACAACTTCGACGTCTCCGGCGGCGCCTGGGGCACGCAGATCACCGGCGCCGGGTTGGCGTTCGAGGGCGATGGCCTCGAGTCGGGCGACTTCGTCTTCACCGTCACCGTCAGCGCGCAGGTCGACCTGTCGATGTGGGACGAGTCGGGGGCGGCCGTCGTCGTGGTCAGCAACACGGCCGGCACCGATGACTTCCAGGCCAAGACGGCGGACGGCACGCTGCTGTTCACGCGCATCGTCGGCACGAACACGAACGCCGACCTGTTTACCTGGGATGGCACGACCGAGACGCGGCTGACCGACGAGGACACCGCGGGCCTGAAGCACGATCACACGGTGCTCGGCCAGTTCACCGGTACCCGCTGAGCGGGTGCTGCGGGTGCTGCGGGTGCCGCGAGCGAGCTACAGCTCGCGGACCCAGATGTTCCGGAAGCGCACGGGGTTGCCGTGGTCCTGCAGCCGGATCGGCCCCTTCGGGCCGTGCTTGCGGTACTTCGGCAGGTTGCGGTGCGCGCTCGGGCCGAGGTAATCCTGGCAGTCGTGCACGACGATGCCGTTGTGGATCACGGTGACCCGCGCCGGTGATTTCACGCTGCCGTCGTCGAGGAACCGCGGCGCCCGGAACAGGATGTCGTAGGTCTGCCACTCGCCCGGCTTGCGGCACGCGTTGACCAGCGGTGGCTGCTGACCGTAGAGCGCGGCGGCCTGACCGTCGGCGTAGGTGACGTTCTCGTACGAGTCGAGCACCTGGATCTCGTAGCGACCGAACAGGAAGACGCCGCTGTTGCCGCGGCCCTGTGAGTCGCCTTTGACCTCGGCGGGAGTTGCCCACTCGACATGCAGCTGGCAGTCGCCGAACTCCTGCTTCGTCTGGATGTCCCCGGTGCGGTTGACCTCGGCGTAGCCGTCCCTGATCGACCACTTCGCGTCACCCTTGCGCCCCCGCCAGGCGTTCAGGCTCTTGCCATCGAACAGCACGATCGCGTCCGCGGGCACGGGCGCGGGCTTTGCCGGGGCCGGGCCCGGGTCGACGACGCGCGGGTGCGGGCGGCCCGAGTCGTGTACGTGCCAGCCGCTCGGCAGCTTCGGCGTGTCGGTGTATCCCGGGCTCTGCGCGGGCAGCGAGCCGGTGACGGCGATCAGGGTCGCGGTGGCGGAAAGCATGGCGGGAGCGATGCGCATGCCGGGAAGGATCCCGTCAAACCGGGTGGGTTACCAGCTTGGAGCCGTAGCCAGGACGCCCCGACCCGGCCTCACTGTCCCAGTTGGAACTGCACGTTGGCATCGTCCGCGAACGGATCGTCGAACTCGCGATCGCGCACGATGTGCCGGGCGCGGCGGGAGATGGCCTCCAGGTAGCGGCGGAAGTCGCGCGGCGGCATGTTGCAGCGACGCGCGGCCGCTCGGGTCGTGTTGCTGCTCAGCGCCGCGTGAAGGGCTTCGCGCTGGCGGGGCGTCAGTGCAGGCGCCATCTCCTCGCGAACGAACTCGCGGCGTGGGCTCGGCGGCGCCTGACTCGGGGTCTGCCAGGCACTGAGGTCCTCCGGGGGCAGTGCGCGGGTGCGTGCCCATCCGGATCGCAGTAAGGCGAATGCGGAACGCCGTGCGACGACCCGCAGCCAGGCTTCGGGGTGGGTCGGTGCCGCCCCCTCGAGCACGGCGAGCGTGAGCTGATGGATGGCGCGCTCGCCGGCCTCCTCGGCCAGGACGCGACTGCGGGCGACGGCAGCCGCCGCCCGGTAGGCGACGGGCAGCAGCGAGTAGGGATCGTGCATGGTTCTCCTCGCAATTCCGGGTGGCTGATCCACCAAAATGTGGGTCGCGCAGCTTCCTCTGAGCTTGACAAATAGTCAAGAAACATGTTCCAGAAGTCTGGTGGTTGCGCAGCTGGCCATGGCTCAGACAATTGGCAAGCACGCTTCCTGCCCGACCTTCCGTTCCGGCGAACCCTTGGCGACAATGGCTGCGTAATGCCGGAACCTTGTCCTCCACCACCGTGACAGAGCTTCCCGATTCGACTCCTCGCCCGCTCGCGACGCACCTCTCTGTGCGGCTCCGCGAGCTCCGCGCCCGCCGTGGTTACACCCAGGACTACGTCGCCAAGCGTCTGGGCTGCCACGAGTCCGCGGTCTCCCGTTGGGAGAGCGGCAGCCGGTTCCCGACCGGCGAGGATCTCGTGGCCTTGGCAGACCTGTTCGAGGTCAGCACCGACGACTTGCTCGGCCGTACGCGGCAGTACGCACCGGCGGGTTGTGCGCTCCTCGACATGAAGCTGCTCGAGCGCCTCGCGGCCGTCGAATCCACCGAAGAGTTCGATCGACTCATCGTCGAGCATGACGAGCAGGCCGTCTGGCTGCCCGTTCCCGAGGGTGCCGTCCTGGTGCCCGTGCCCGAGGCGATGCGGCTGGCCCGCAAGGTCGCCGACAAGCACCAGGGCAGCGCGCACGTCAACCGGCTGTTTCGCCCCCGGGTCTGACCGGCCGGCGGGCGTCGGGCCGCGCCGACTCCTACGCGCCGACTCTTACAGGCGGTCGCAAACGGCCTGCGTGAACGCTTCCGTGCCCAGCTCGCCGCCGAGATCCCGAGTCGACTGGCCGTCGGCGATCGCCCCGCGGACCGCCGCATCGAGGCGGCTGCCCAACTCCGTGTGGCCGGTGTGCGTCAGCAACATGCTGAACGCGAGCAGCGCGGCAGACGGGTTGCAGACGCCCTGGCCGGCGATGTCGGGCGCCGTGCCGCCGGCCGGGTCGAACATCGCGAGTCGCACCTCGCCCGCCTCGTCGAACGAGTAGCTCGCGCTGGCCCCGACCCCGAGGCTGCCGACCATGCCGCAGGCCATGTCGGACAGGAAGTCACCGTACTCGTTCGGTAGCACCACGACTCGGTAGTCCTCCGGCGCCAGGACCGCCTTGTAGAGCAGTGCGTCGAACAGCTCGCTGCGGTGCGGAGTGCCGGGGAAGCGCGACGCGACGCCGCTCGCAATCTCCTCGAACAGCCCGTCCGTCGCGCGTTGGATCGTGTACTTGCTGGTGCTGACGACGCCGCAGTCGAGCCGTTCGGCGAGTCGGAACGCGAACAGAGCGGCTTCCTGCGACGGCTTGCGTTCGATCACACGGATCGACACCGCGACATCGTCGCCGATGCGCCGGCCGGCGTCTTCGTAGGTGCCGCCGACCGCGACCCGGATGATGTGCATGTCGACTTTGCCAGAATGGCGGGTCGGCACGCCCGCGAGCGTCGCGACGGGGCGATGGATCACGGAGAAGCCGCAGCGCTCGCGCAGCACCTTGTTCGGGCTCTCCTGCGCGGTAACCGTCGGATACTTGAGCGCGATGCGATGCTCCTCGATCGCGGCCATCGCGGTGTCGTAGGCCTTCTGCGGCGCGGACTCGCGGTTTTCGAGCGTCAGGTCGACGGCGTGGAACTCGACCTGGATCGGCAGTTTTTCGGCGACGGAGTGAACGGCGGCAGAGAGTTCGGCGGAGATGCCGTCACCGTGGAACTCGGCGACGCGAAGCGGGGCGGGGTCAGCCATGAAGGGTGTATCGCCGCAACCGGCCTTCGAATTCCAGCCCGAATCCCGCACCATCGGCGCGATGGGCGCAGCGGACGGCATGGAGCGGGGATTCTGGCAGCGGCTCGCCGACTGGCCAGCCAGCTCGCTACCGGCGTGCCTCGCGATGGGGCTCCTGGTGCGGCTGCCTGCCGTGCTGTTCGCCGACGGCTACGAATACGTCGATCAGCAGTACCAGAACGTCGATCCCGCGTGGCACCTGGCGACCGGCGAGGCGTGGACGCCGACCTGGGAGTGGATCGACGGGATTCGTAGCTGGGTCTACCCGTGGTTCCTCGCCGGACTGTTCCGGGGCGGGCTGGCGATCGGGGTCGATGACCCGCTCGTGCTGATGCGTTGGGTGCGGTTCACGCATGCGCTGATCGGACTGCTGCCGCTGGCGCTGCTGTATTCCGCCCTCGTGCGCTGGCCGCGCCCCAGCAACACGACTGTTCGAACGAGTGGGAACGCGGTCATGCGCCCGGGAATCGCGCTCTGGCTCGTTGCGGTGTCGGGGCTGCTCGTGACGACCGCGGTGCAGCCGAGCGGGCCGGCGCTCGGGGCCACGCTTGCGGTGGCGGCCGTGGTCGCGTTTCACGGTCGCGGGGTCTGGCCGGCGGTCGCCGGGTTGCTGCTCGGGCTCGCGTTTTGCTGTCGCTTCCAGGAGGCGGTCTTCGGTCCCGCGGTCGTGCTGGTGGGGCTGTGGCAGCGGCGGTTTCGCGCCGTGCTGTGGTTCAGCGCGATGACCCTGCCCGGAATCGCGCTGCAGGGCGTCGTCGACATCGCGATGGGGGGGGCGTTCTTGTCGACGCCCTGGCGCTACTTCGAGTTCAACGTGCTGCTCGGCGCATCGCAGAAGTGGGACGCGGAACCGTGGTGGTTCTATCTCGCGGCTGGCGTCGTGCCGGCGTTCGCGTTCGTGCCGCCGTGGCTCGGAGTCGCGTGGCGGCGGTTGCGGGCGGGTGCGGGTCTGCTGCCCGCGGCGCTGGTCGCGGGCGGCCTGCACGTGCTCGCGCACAGCTGCGTCGGTCGCAAGGCGCTGCGGTTCGAGTACGGCGCGCTTGGCCTGCTCGTGGTCGTCATGGCCGTCGGTGTCGCGCTCGTGCCGGGGCGAGAGGGCGGGCGTTCACCGCGGTGGCAGCGTTCGCACGGCATCGCGCTGTTCGTCGTGCACGGCCTGCTCTGGGTCTGGGCGTCGCTCGTGCCCGGGCATCTCGGGCCGATCCGGATGGCCGAGGCGCTGCGCGGCGAACCCGAGTTCCATGGCGAACTGCTCGTGGTTGGCGGTGATGCGACCTCGATCGGCGGGGCTTGTTATCTGCGTCGGCCGCGGCTCGCGATCGCGGGCATCGCGATCGACGAGGTTGCCGAGCGGGCAAGGGCTGGCGTGCAGTGGTTCGTCGCGGTGCGGCATCCGCTGGCGACCGACGTGCAGGACGCGGCGGGGCTCGAGCTCGTGGGCTCTTACCACGGGCTGTTCGGCCTGCGTCGCGGCGATCGACGCTTCGTCTATCGCCGCGGACCGTAGACCGGGGCTACTTGTCGCCGGTGGCCTTGGCGTCGCCCGCGGCCTTGCCGGCGCGGGCCATGGCGGCGCCCTTGGTCGTGCGCTTCGTGACGATCGACATCGTCTGCGTCATCTCGATTGCGCCCATCGGGCTCTCCATCGTGACGTCCATCGACATGTTCTGCGAAGCCTCGATCAGGAACCCGTCCTCGCGCGACGTGACGCACTTGAACGTGATCTTGCCGTTCTTGATCTCCATGTTCTTACGCATCTCGCGAGCCATCGCGGCGGTCGGGTCGTCGTCGTCACCGGCTTCCGAATCCTTCATCTCGGGCTTCTTGACGGTGCCGTTGCCCGTCACCTCGAACGCCTTGTCGGAGACCCGCGCCAGCTTCATCGTGATATCCGTTGCGGGACCGTTGTCGTCGTCGTCCTTCTTCGGCGACCACGTGCCGCCGACGGCCATCGGCTTCTTCGGGCGCTCCCCGAACGCCGCTTCGAGCAGATTGGTGAGCGCGCTCTCGCCGAACGTGCTCGCGAGCATCTGGCCGCCCATCGCGCCGGCGCGCTTCTGCATCGCCTCGACGGCTTCCTTGAGTCCTTCGGTGCTCTTGACCTCACCATCCTTGTCGAGCCTGGCGACGAACTTCGTGCCGGCGATCGACGCCGCGGCACGGCCGATCGCGTCGAAGTCTGGCATGCCGAAGCCCCCGAAGTCGTCCCCGCCGTCATCGCCCGCGTCCGCGGGCTTCTTGTCGTTGTCGATCGAATCGAAGGGGAACTCGCCCATGTTGGGCATGCCGAGCGAGCCGCGCACGCGTTGCAGCGTGACGTCGATGGTGACCATGCCGTCGTCTGCGACGTTGGTAACGGTCAGCTCTGCCGCGACGTCGACGACGTTCTTGCTCTCCACCTGCTGGATGCCCATGTCGATGTCCTGCTTCGAGGTCGAGATCTGGCGCACCCAGATCGAGGCCCCTTCGCGGACGCTCATCTTCAGATCGTGCTGCTGCTCGCCCGCCGGGTCCTGGGCCGTGAGTGGAGCGGCGAGAGTGAGGGCGAGAACGGTCGGAATACGGAATCGATGCATATGCTAGAACCTCGAGAAGGGGCGGGGGTCACGGACGGTTGTCCGGCTCACCGGGGTAGCCATAGTCCGTCAGAGTATGTTGGTCGGGGGCCAAATACAGGTGGATCCCCGACATGTCGGGGTTGCGGGCGACGGCAGCCGGCTACGGGTCGAACCGCAGGCCGACGCCGCGGACCGTCACGAGGTGGCGCGGCTGGCCCGGGTCACTTTCGAACAGCTTGCGGAGGCGTAGCACCACGTTGTCGAGCGTGCGCACCGTTGCCGGAGCCGTGCTGCCGAACAGGTGTTCGACGACCGTGCGGCGGGGCACCACGGTGCCGGCCCGCGCGTGGAGCAGCTTGAGCAGCTTGGTCTCGGTCACGGTGAGCTCGGCGGTCTGGCCGTCGTGGCACTCCGCGCGCATCGCACGGGCGTCGATCTGGTTGCCGCCGAACGTGAGCATGTCGGACTCGGCTCGCGGCGGTGGTTGGCGGCGCAGCAATGCATCGACGCGCAACAGCAGTTCGCGCAGGTTGAACGGCTTGGTCAGGTAGTCGTCGGCGCGCAGCTCGAGGCCGCGAATGCGATCGTGGTCGGCGGCCCGCGCGCTGAGGACGAGCACGGGCGTCTCGTCGCCGCGGTGGCGCAGTTCGCGCAAGACTTCGAACCCGTCCTTGCCCGGCAGCATGATGTCGAGGATCAGCAGGTCGACGCCGCCTTTCGCCATGCGTTCGAGTGCGGCCGTGCCCGACGTCACGTGTTCGGCGTGGTGCGACTCGTGCGCCAGATTGTCGCAGAGCATCTCGCCGAGCGTGACCTCGTCCTCGGCTACCAGAATCCAACGGCTCACGCGTTGACCTCCTTACGCGGCAGGCGAACGACGAAGCGCGCGCCCTGGTCGCGGCCCGGGCTGATGGCGTCGACCGTCCCGCCGTGGGCCTCCGTCAGTTGGCGCACGAGATGCAGGCCGAGACCCGAGCCGCCGCTGGCGATGTCGCTGCCGCGCCAGAACGGTTCGAATGCGTGCGTCAGCTCGGCGTCGTCGAGGCCGCGGCCACGATCGCTGACCGTGATGCGCGCTTCGTCGGAGTCGGCATCGAGGCGCGCCTCGATCGTGCTGCCCCGCGGCGAGTACTTGATCGCGTTCTCGAGCAGGTTGTGAACGATGAGCTGCACGGCTTCGGGGTCGCGCACGGCCTCGACCGAGTCGGTGATCGCACTCTCGATCGTGATGTCGGCAGCGCTCGCGCGCTGCGCGACGCGATCGAGCGCGGTGTGGATGTCCGTCGCGAGGTCGCCCGGGATGCGGCGCTCGGCGTCCGGTGTCGTGCGGAGTCCGGCCGCGACGAGCACGTTGGTCAGGCCGTGTTCGAGGCGATCGGCTTCGAGTAATCCCATCTCGAGGTAGTGCTTGCGCTTCTCGGGTGCGAGGCGATCGTCGCGCAGCGATTCGAGCAGCAGCGAAATCGTTGCGAGCGGCGTCTTGAGCTCATGGGTTGCGCCGGCGAGGAAGCGGTCCTGCGTTGCCCGCAGATCGTTCTCACGGCGGATCGAGCCCGCGAACAGCCAGGCCGTCACGATGAGCGCGATCGCGAACACCAGACCTTCGCTCACGAACATCCAGTAGCGCGCGTGCGCCACCTCCGAGATACCCGCGACGGTCTGCACTCCGAAGGCTGCGGCCGCACCGGTCGCGTCACCGGCGGCGAGTCGCTCGGCCGCGACTTCGAGCTCGCCGCTCGCCATCGCCCCGAAGATGGTCCACCAGATCACGAACGCCAGCGACAGACCGAACGTCAGCCCGAACAGGATCGAACTCGTGCGTTGCACCCCCGTAGCGTAGGGCACCGGTGGCGCGCTCCGAAGGCTGTTCATCGCCTCGGTGGTCGGGTTGTTCGAACTCGGTGCCATCGACGGTGTGCAGCCTACGGCGGGGGAGGATGGCTGTGTCACGGCGCGGTCATTACGATCGCGGCATGGTGCGCCAGCTGAGTCGTCGTGCGGTTGTCCTGGCGCTCGTGGTCGGTGCGGGTGTCGGCAGCGTCCGATCGCAGGGCGCGGTCGATCCGACGTTCACCGAGCAGCGCGCGGTTGTGACGACCTACTGCTTCGATTGCCACGGCGGCGATGTGACCAAGGGCAAGTTCGACCTCGCGATCGCGGCTGGCGATCCGGTGGACCGATTGTTTCGGCTGAGCCGCATGCGCGCGCGGCTGGCCAGCCACGAGATGCCGCCGTCGGATGCGGATCAGCCGACGCCGGCGGAGCGTCAGGCGCTGCTCGCGTGGCTCGATCGCACGCTGGCCCGCGAGGTCCCCGAGCTGCCGCCGGCGCCCGGGCGCGTCACCGTGCGGCGACTCAATTCGTCGCAGTGGGCGCGCACGGTCGACGACCTCTTCGGCGTCGCGGTCGACACCTCGGCGTTCCCGCCCGACGACCTCGGCTACGGCTTCGACACGGTCGGTGACGCGATGGAGTTCTCGACGTTGCACCTCGAGAAGTACCTGGCTGCCGCCGGGGCGGTCGCTGCGGCGGTGTTCACCGGGGAGGATCCGGACAACCCGACGGTGCGCCGCTTCGAGGCCGAAACGATGAAGCTCGCGCGTGGTCCCGGGGCCGGGCTCGACGGCGAGTTCGCCAACCTCTACACGCGCGCGCTGCTCGAGCAGGTGTTCGAGCTGCCGCGGGACGGCCGCTTCCGGCTGCGCGTGTCGGCGGGCGCATCGCAGGCCGGCGACGAACTCGCGCGGCTGCGGGTGTCTTGCGATGGCGCCGAGATCGCGACGGTCGAGGTGCCGGAGCGAAAGTTCGGTGAGCACGAGTTCGAGGTCGAGCTCACGGGCGGGCGGCACCGGCTCGGCCTGGCCTTCGTCAACGACTACTACGATCCGAGGCACCCGAATCCGCGACGCCGGGATCGCAACCTCTACATCGACTGGGCCGAGGTTGCCGGGCCGCTGGACCCGAGGGCCGTGCCGCCGCAGCAGGCCTGGGTGCATCGGGCCGTCGCGCGGCAGGAGGACGCCGAGGCGCAGTTGCGGGATCTCGTGCGCGTGCTGCTGCCGCGCGTCTGGCGGCGGCCTGTGACCGCCACCGAACGACGTCGCTACTTCGGTGTCGGGCGCACCGCGCTCGCCGCCGGTGAGCCCGATCACATCGCGTGGCGCGCGGTGGTGCAGGCTGCGCTCACCTCGCCGAACTTCCTCTTCCGTGGCGAGCTCGGCGGCGTGCGCGGCGAGCCTGGTGCGTCAGCGAACGTGCCGGCGCTGGCGCTCGCTGCGCGGCTGTCGTACTTCCTGTGGGCGAGCGCGCCGGATTCGCGGCTCTATCAGCTCGGTCGCACGGGCAAGCTCGCGGATGCGCGCGTGCTGCGCGCGGAGGCGCTCCGAATGCTGGGTGACGCGCGCGCCGATTCGCTCGCGACCGAGTTCGCGGCACAGTGGCTCGAGCTCGCGAACCTGCGCGATGCCACGCCCGATCCCGAACGGTTCGGCGTGTTCGACGAGCATCTGCGGCGGTCCCTGCGGCGCGAAACCGAGCTCGTGTTCCTCGCGATCCAGCGCGGCGATCGCGACGTCCGCGATCTGCTCGATTGCGACTTCTCGTTCGTGGATGCACGACTGGCGGAGTTCTACGGCATGCCGGTGCCGGAACCCGAAGCGTGCGACGCGGACGGGTTCGCGCGCGTCAAGTTGCCCGCGGCGCTGCGGCGCCGCGGCGGCGTGCTGGGTCACGCCAGCATCCTCGCGTTGACCTCGAACCCGACTCGCACGTCGCCGGTGAAGCGCGGCAAGTGGATCCTCGAGAACCTGCTCGGGGCGCCACCGCCACCTCCGCCGCCCGGTAACGATTCGCTGCCCGACGAGGGCGCGATCGACAGCAGCAAGACGTTCCGTGAGCAGCTCGCGCAGCATCGCGAGGACAGCAAGTGTGCCGTCTGCCATGTGCGCATGGACGCGCTCGGGCTCGCGCTGGAGCGCTTCGATGCGATCGGTCGGTTCCGCGAACGTGACGCGGGCGGCGTGATCGACACGAGCGGCGAGTTGCCGGGCGGCCTTGACGTCGACGGCCTGGTCGACGTCAAGGCCGTGTTGCGCGGCGATCCGGCGTTCGTGCGGACCCTCGCGCGCAAGCTATTCGTCTACGGCATCGGTCGCGATCCGCGTCCGGTCGATCGTCTCACGCTCGACCACGCGGTCGATCAGCTGTTGCTGCGCGAACGGGTCACGCTCGCGGATCTCGTGCTGGCCATCATCACGAGTGACGCGTTCCGGTTGCGGGAGGTCGAGCGTTCGCGATGAGTGAGCGACTGCGATACGTCGTCGTGGGCAAGGTGCAGGGCGTGGCGTTTCGCGCCTACACGAAGTCCACGGCCGACGAACTCGGCGTGCATGGCTTCGTGCAGAACCGTCCCGACGGCACGGTCGCGGGTGAGGTCGAGGGTGATTCGGCGAGCGTGCAACGGTTCGTCGAGTGGTTGCGCGAGGGCTCGCCGTGGGCCGCGGTCGCCGACGTCGCGGTGACACCCATCGCAGCGACCGGTCAGGGTGACGGTTTCGTGATCACGCGCTGAGCGGTGGCGGTGTGCCGCCGGCGGCGTGCCGACGGTCAGGTGCGGTCCGTCAGCCGTCGGGCGGTTGCGCGAACGCGGAGCTCGTGCTGTCGTTGCGGCATGCTGAATCGCTCGAACGGGATTTCATTCCTCGTGCTGATCATATCGTTCGGGGCGGCAGTCCTCCGGGGGCAGGAGTCGTTGCGGGGATTCGGCGAGATGACGTTCGACAGTGAGTTGGCGACTGCGACCGACTTCGTGGCGGTCGCTGCCGGCACGAGCCACATGGTCGCCCTCCGAACCGATGGCACGATCGTGGCCTGGGGCTGGAGCGCACGCGGACAGTGTCTCGTACCACCTCTGCCCAGCGGCGTGACCTACGTCGAGGTCGCCGCCGGTGCCGAGCATTCGATCGCGCGGCGGTCGGACGGTCAGGTGGTGGCGTGGGGGCGCAACGACTTCGGTCAATGCAGTGTGCCTGCGTTGCCGGCGAACGTGACCTATGTCGAGATCGCGGCGGGGGCCCGTCACAGTCTCGCGCGGCGGTCGGATGGGGTGGTCGTCGCGTTCGGTGACAACGCGTTCGGGCAGCTCAACGTGCCGGCGCCGCCCGTCGGCGTGAGCTACGTCGGCCTCGCGGCGGGCGACGATCACAGTGCGCTACTGCGCTCGGACGGCGACATCACCGCGTTCGGTGGTAACACCTGGACGCAGCTCAACGTGCCGCCGCTGCCGGCAGGCGCGACCTACACCCAGATCAGTGCAGGGCGCTACAACACGGCGGCCATTCGCAGTGACGGGCAGTTGCTCACGTGGGGCGACAATGCGTTCCGCGTGCTCGAGGTCGCGGCCTTACCGTTTGGGCTGACCTACGTCGAAGTCGCGGCGGGGACCTACCACACGACTGCGCGGCGATCCGACGGGTCGGTCGTGGCCTGGGGCTACAACTACTACGGCGAGGTGGATGTGCCGCCATTGCCCGCGGGGCTGACGGCCACGGCGCTCGCGGCCGGCACGTACCACTCCGTCGCGTTGCTGTCCGACGGTTCGCTCATGGTGTGGGGCTATAACTATCACGGCCAGCTGCATCCGCCGGAGCCGCCCGCGAACGCGCGCGTCGCGGAGGTCGTGGCCGGTGGCAACTACAACCTGGTGCGCTACACCGATGGCACGGCCACAGGCTTCGGTGACAACTTCGAAGGGCAGGCGCTCGTGCCGCCGTTGCCGCCCGGGTTGAGTTACACGCAACTCGCCGCCGGGTTCGTGCATGCGATCGGTCTGCGCTCGGACGGCAGCGCCGTGTCGTGGGGCTACAACTTCAGCGGCACGACGAACGTGCCGCCGCTGCCGCCGGGGCTCGATTACGTCGAGGTCGCGGCCGGCGGTGAGCATACGCTCGGACGACGGTCGGATGGTTCGGTCATGGCCTGGGGCTTCAACGGCTACAACCAGAACGACGTGCCGCCGCTGCCGCCGGGCCTCGGCTACACCGCGATCTCCGCGGGCGGGGAACACTCGCTCGCGGTGCGGTCCGATGGCGAGGTCGTCGCGTGGGGCCGCAATTTCGAGGGGCAGTGCAACGTGCCCGCCCTGCCGCCTGGTCTGCGCTACCTCGACGTCGCGGCGGGTATCGGTCACTCGGTCGCTCGGCGGTCCGACGGCAGTGTCGTTTCGTGGGGGCAGAACCTCTTCGGGCAGACCAACGTGCCGGCTCTGCCGCCGGGCCTGACCTACGTCTCGATATCCGCGGGCGCGACCCACTCGCTGGCGCGCCGATCGGATGGCGAACTCGTGACCTGGGGCTTTCATCCCTCCGGCGTGCACCTCGTACCGCCGTTGCCGGCGGGGCTGGGCTACGTGGACGCGATCTGTGGGTTCTCTCACATCGTGACCCGGGTCGGTGCGCTGAGCTACTACCGCCCGTTCGGGAGTGGTTGCGCCGGTTCGTTGCCGCCGGCCCGCCTCCTGCCGCTGAGCACGCCGCAGCTCGGCGCGACGGTTCGGGTCCGCATCGAGGGCTTGCCGGTCGGCGCTGCGTTCATGCTCACCGGCTTCAGCAACAGCCTCGGGACGACGGGGCCCTTGCCGACCGATCTGACTCCGGTCGGCATGCCCGGCTGCTTCGCCCGCGTGCGGTCCGACTTCGTTACTTTCGTCCTCGGGGCCGGCACCGTGGCCGAGTCGACGTTGACGATTCCGAGCGACCTCGGTCTCGTCGGGCTGTCGTTCTACCAGCAGGCGTTCGTCCCCGACCCGGGAATCAACACGCTCGGGGCCGTGAACTCCGACGCGATCGAGGCGGTCGTCGGTCATTGATCGCGTAGTTGCGGGCGCTGCGCCCTGCTAAGGTGGATGTGTGCTCGAAGCGACCCTGACCCTGGTGATCGCGCTGCTCGCCGTCGTGCCACTCTGGCGGGTGGCGCGCCGTAGCCGCGCCGCGCTGCTGGGTGCCGTCGGGGGCTCGGCGATGGCGCTGGCAATCGGCTGGTTGACGTTCGTGGCGGAGCCCGAGCGGCCGTGGCCCGTGAGCCATCGCCCGCTCATCGAGCCCGCGGATGGTTACGTCGGTTCCGCGAAGTGCCGGTCTTGTCACCCCGGGGAGCACGCGAGCTGGCACGGCTCGTTCCATCGCACGATGACGCAGCTCGCAACCCGGGACGTGATCGAGGCGGAGTTCGATCGACTCGTGCTCGATTGGTTCGACAAGCAGGTCGTGTTCGAGTGGCGCGGCGATCGCCTTTGGGTCGAGTTCGATCGCGGCGGGCGGAACCCGGCGCACGTCGAACGGCCGGTCGAGCAGACGACGGGCAGTCATCACTTTCAGGTGCTGTGGTACTCGACCGGCAGTCAGCGGGAACTCGCGCCCGTGCCGCTCTGCTTCAAGCTCGAAGAACGCATCTGGCTGCCGCTGACCGCGGTGTTCGTGTTGCCGCCGGAGTTCCGTGATCCGCCCGAACCCGGCGCGTGGAACCGCAACTGCCACATGTGCCACGCGACGCACGTTCGACCGCGGGTCGACATCGGGGTGACGGACACGCACGTCACCGAGCTCGGCATCACCTGTGAGGCGTGTCATGGGCCCGGCGCCGAGCATGTCGCCGCGAACCGCAATCCTGCGCGACGCTACGCGCAGCGGCTCGGCGACTCTCCGGATGCAACCGTCGTGCAGCCGGAGCATCTTGGCCGGGCGCGATCGGCGGAGGTCTGCGGCCAGTGCCACTCCGTGAACATTCTGCGGCGTGAGCACTTCGATTCGTGGCGTCAGGACGGGCTGAAGTATCGGCCCGGCGACGAGCTTCGGGATACCAACCTGGTCATCGATGCGAGCAGCCGTGGTGCGCCGGAACTCGTGCAGACGATGCGTCAGAATCCGCACTTCTTCGAGAGTTCGTTTTGGCCCGACGGGCAGGTGCGGGTGAGTGGGCGCGAGTACAACGGGCTGGTGGCCTCGCCGTGTTTCGATCACGGGGACCCGGACCGGCGCCTCGACTGCACTTCGTGCCACGAGCTGCATCGCGCCGGCGACGCGGGCTGGCGCGATGATCAGCTGCGGCCGGGCATGCGTGGTAACGCGGCGTGCACCCAGTGCCACACCGACTATCTCGACGACGACAAGCTCACGGCGCACACGCATCACGGCAGCGGGTCGGTCGGCAGCAACTGCTACAACTGCCACATGAGCCACACGTCGTTCGGGCTCATGAAGGCCGAGCGCTCGCACCAGATCACCTCCCCGAACGTCAAGGCCGAGCTGTTCACGGGGCGGCCCAACGCGTGCAATCAGTGCCACCTCGATCGCAGCCTCGGCTGGACGGCGCAGCATCTCGAGGACAACTGGGGGATCGTGCCGCCCGAACTCGACGCCGATCAGCGCGACGTCTCGGCGGCGGCGCGCTGGCTGCTGAGCGGCGATGCCGGGCAGCGGGTGCTCGCGGCCTGGAGCATGGGGTGGGAGCCAGCGCAAGAAACGGCGGGGCGCGACTGGCTCGCGCCCTACCTCGCGCGCCTGCTTGACGACCCCTACTACGTCGTGCGGTTCAATGCGGCGCGATCGTTGCGTTCGCTCGGGGTCGTGAGCGAACTCACCGACTACGATTTCCTCGCCGACGCCCCCGTGGCGCGCGGTTTCGGTGAGCGCGTGCACACCGCGTGGCGAGACTCCTACCGCGGCGCGGCGCGGCCTACGGTGCTGATCCGCGAGAACGGCACCGTCGACGCGGCCTTCGCGCGACTCTACGCGCGGCGGGACGATCGACCCGTCTACCTCGCGGAGTGAGGCCGCGGCTGAAATCGCTGCGGTTGGGCCCTACGTTCTGAGTGATGGCGGATTCGTCGGACAGCGAACAGATCTCGCCGGTGCGCGGCGACCGGCTGCGCCAGCGCCATCTGCGTTGGGGTTGGCTCCTGTTGCTCGGATTCGTGACGCTGGGTGCCGTGCTCGAGTCGCTGCACGGGTTCAAGGTCGACTGGTATCTCGCAGTCGGCAACGAGACCCGCCGCCTGATGTGGCGTCTCGCACACGCGCACGGCACGTTCCTCGCGCTGCTGCACATCGCGTTCGCATTCACGCTGGCGCACGCCCGCCGGCGCTCGCCCGCATTGGCCTCGGGTTGTCTCACGGGCGCGAGTCTGGCGTTGCCCGCGGGGTTCCTGCTCGGCGCGATCGGAGCGGAAGGCGGGGATCCGGGGCTCGGCATCCTGCTCGTCCCGTTCGGTGCGGTGCTGCTCCTCGTCGCGATCGTCAGCGTCGTGCTCGCGCTCGATCGAGCGAGCGACGATTCCGCGGGAACCGACTCCACGGAAACCGATCCCACGGACTGACGCGCGTCAGCTGGCCGGTTCGGCGGTGGGCTCGTTGTTCGCCTGGGCGGCCGCTTCGGCCGTCCGCGCGGCGCGTCGCTCGGCTGCAGCCTTGAGCTTGTCATGCAGTGCTGGCAGTTCCGTCCAGTGCCGGCCCGGGAAGTCGTGGTGCTCGGCGTGGTAGCCGATGTTGAACATCGTGTAGTTGAAGAACGGGATGGGGATGTTCATCGAGTGCGGGTGACTCTTGTCGTGCACCCACGGCTCGCACCCTGCGTGCTGGATGTACATCCCGCGGCCCATCGTGATGCTGTTGCCGCACCAGTGCGGCAGCAACCACAGCCCGAGGCCCATGATCGGGTCGATGTAGAACGGAATCGGGTAGACGACGAGGAACCAGAACAGTTCGGTGAACGCCGTCTTCTTGTCGAACCGGCCGGCCGCGATCTCGCGCGGGAAGTTGCGGATGCTGCGCCAAGGCCACAGCCGCATCTGGTAGCGCAAGCAGCTCTCGAACTCACCGTCGGGCTTGCGCAGTCGCACGGTCCAGTCCGGCCACTCGCCTTCGGCCATGAGCCGGCCGTGATGCACGTTGACGTGGTAGTAGGCCCACCACTTGCTCGGCCAGCCGTTGAACGGCGTCCAAATCCGTTCGTACCACGTGTTGAGCCACTTCTTCCGGAAGATTGGCCGGTGGGTGTGATTGTGGTAGCCCAGTCCGATGTCGATGCCGCTGACCCAGCCGAGCAGAGGTGCGGCGAACAGCACGAACACGATCTTGCTCGGCACGTCGTCGATGCCCGAGATCTCCGGGTTGAGCCAGAGCCAGAACGCGAGCACGAACGCGATCATCACGAACGTGTGAAAGAGGACGCAGTGCCAGTCTTCCGCGCGGACCAGGAGTCGAGACTTGCTGGACAGCATGATCAGAACCTGCGCTGGAGGAACCACCAGCCGGCCACCGCGGCGGCGAACCCGTAGGGGCCGATCAGCGGCGTCAGCGCGAGCAGGACGACCGCGGCCATCGGCAGCAGCGAGCGCAACGCGAGAATCTTGAGCGTCAGCTCCGGGTTGACCGGGTTCTGGCTGCCGGCGGTGCTGTCGTCAGGGGATGTCGAGGCCATTCCGAGAAGCGGGTGCGAGGTGCGTCGGCCGTGGGCCGTGGCTTGCGATGTCGGGTTATCGGAAGCCGGGTTGGCCCATCCTCTACGATCTCCCGGGACCGTCAAGGCCGACGAGCCCGGTCCGTTGCCATCGCGGCTTCGCGCTGGGTCGTTCGGCGTAGTCCGCGTCAGTTCTTGCGCAGGTTCAGCTTGCTGAGCTGTGCCGCCAACGGGTTGGGGGCGGCGGCGCCGGTCTCTGCCGAACGGGGGGCGGGGCGGCCAGGTGCGCGGTCGGCCGAGTGGCGATCGCGTGGCGGGCGCTGGCCGCGACCGCGGCGATCGTTGCCGCCACGGGATCGGCGATCGTCGCCGCGTCCGGACGCCGGTTCGCGCTCACCACGCTCGCGGCCGCCGCCTTCCGCGCGCTCGTGAAGCTTCATCGTCAGCGCGATGCGTCGGCGCTCGAGGTCGACGTCGAGCACCTTCACCTTCACGACCTGGCCCGCCTTGACGACTTCGCGCGGATCCTCGACGAACCGGTCGGCGAGCTGGCTGATGTGCACCAGGCCATCCTGATGGACGCCGACATCGACGAACGCGCCGAACGCCGTGACGTTCGACACCACGCCCTCGAGCACCATGTCGGGTTTCAGGTCCGTCAGTTCCTGTACGTCGTCCTGGAACGCGGCCGTCTTGAACTCGGGGCGGGGATCGCGGCCGGGCTTCTCGAGTTCGCTGAGAATGTCGGCGACGGTTGGCACGCCGAAGCGCTCGTCGACGAAGTCCTCGGGCTTCAGGCCGCGCAGCAGTTCGGTGTTGCCCAGGACCTCGGGCAAGGGGCGGCCGGCCGCCGCGAGGATCCGTTCGACGACGGGGTAGGCCTCGGGGTGCACGGCGCTGCGATCGAGCGGGTCCTTGCCGTCCGGGATGCGCAGGAAGCCCGCGCTCTGTTCGAACGCCTTCGGGCCGAGCCGGCTGACCTTCAGCAGCTCACGCCGGCTCAGGAACGGGCCGTTGTCGTCGCGGTGCTTGACGATGTTCGTCGCCAGGGTCGACGACAGGCCTGCGACGCGGCCGAGCAGCGCGGCGCTCGCGGTGTTGAGGTCGACGCCGACGTGGTTCACGCAGTCTTCGACCACGGCATCGAGACTCTTCTTGAGCCGCGACTGGTTGACATCGTGTTGATATTGCCCGACGCCGATCGCCTTGGGTTCGATCTTCACGAGTTCTGCGAGTGGGTCCTGTAGCCGACGCGCGATCGAAGCCGCGCCGCGCAGCGTCACGTCGACATCGGGGAACTCCTTCGCCGCGAGCTCGCTCGCGGAGTAGACGGAGGCGCCGGCTTCGCTGACGACGAGCTTCTGCAGCGCGAGGTCGGGGTTCTGTCGCACGAGTTCGCCGGCGAGCTTGTCGGTTTCGCGCGAAGCCGTCCCGTTGCCGATCGAGACCAGGGCCACTGCGTGTTTCTTGCAGAGCGCCGTGAGCGTTTGCAGAGAGCCGATCCAGTCGTTGCGCGGCACGTGCGGGTAGATCGTGGCGGTGTCGAGTAGCTTGCCCGTACGGTCGACGACCGCGACCTTGCAGCCCGTGCGCAGGCCGGGATCGATGCCGAGGATGGCCTTGGGCCCCGCGGGCGCGGCGAGCAGCAGGTCGCGTAGATTTTGCGCGAACACGGTGATCGCCTCGGCCTCCGCGCGCTCGCGCAGCGTCGATATCAGGTCGGTTTCGACGTGCGTCGCGATGCGGGCGCGGAACGCAATCCGTGCGGTGTCCGCGAGCCACGCGTCGGCGGGGCGGTCCTGCTCTTTGATGCCGAAGCGTTCCATGACCAGCCGCTGTCCGAGCGTGGTCGGATCGTCGGTCACGGGCGGCGGCGCACCCTCGTCGTCACCTTCGGTCTCGAGCCCGAGCCCGGCGTCGAGGAAGCCTTCCTTGCGCGCGCGCAGGATCGCGAGCACACGGTGACCCGCGATGTCAGCCAGGGGCTCGGCGTGCGCGAAGTAGTCGCGGTAGCGCTGCGCCTCGGGATCGTCCGCCTTGGTCTTGTTGACCTTCGTGACGATGCGACTCTCGGCCGTCAGCCATTGGCGCACTTCGCCGATCAGGCCGGCATCCTCGGCGAACTCCTCGGCGAGGATGAAGCGCGCGCCTTCGAGCGCGGCTGTCGCATCCGCGACGCCCTTGTCCGGAGCGACGAACTGCGCCGCAGTCGCGGCGGGATCCTGCGTTGGGTCGGCGAGCAGGTTCTTTGCGAGCGGTTCGAGGCCGGCCTCGCGGGCGATCATCGCCTTGGTGCGACGCTTCTGCCGGTAGGGCAGGTAGAGATCCTCGAGGGCCTGCTTGGTCGCCGCAGCCCCGATGGCGCGTTCGAGCTCGGGCGTGAGCTTGCCCTGCTCGGTGATGCTCGCGAGGATCGTCGCCCGGCGCTCGTCGAGTTCACGCAGGTAGCCGAGCCGGTCCTCGAGCTGGCGTAGCTGCGTATCGTCGAGGCCGCCCGTCGCCTCCTTGCGATAGCGCGCGATGAAGGGCACGGTCGAGCCTTCGTCGAGCAGTTTGACCGTGGCGTCGACCTGTTCGGGTCGAACCGAGAGCTCGCTGGCGATGCGTTGGGTCGTGGCAGTCACGCCGCGCAACGTAGCGGTGCCAGCGGCGGCTTCCAGGGCGCCCTACTTCTTCGGTCTCTGGAAGATGTGCACGGCCATGCTGTGCACGGCTTCGGCCGCTTCCATGATCGTCTCGGGCAGCGTCGGGTGTGCGTGGATCGTGCCGGTGACGTCGCCGATCGTGGCGCCCATCTCGATCGCGAGCGCGCCCTCGGCGATCAGTTCGGTGACTTCGGGGCCGATCATGTGCAGGCCGAGGACCTTGTCCGTGGCCTTGTCGGACACGATCTTGACCCAGCCCTCGGTCTCGTTGAGCGACATCGCGCGGCCGCTGGCGCCGAACGGGAACTTGCCCTCGACGGGGTCGAAACCGGCGGCCTTGGCCTCCTCGACCGAGAGCCCGACCGAAGCGATCTCGGGGTCGGTGAAGATCACGGCCGGGATGCAGGCCGGGTCGTAGGCCGCGCCGGTGTCGCCCGCGATCGCACTCGCTGCGACGAGGCCCTCGTGCGAACCCTTGTGGGCGAGCATCGGCTGGCCGGCGACGTCGCCGATGGCGTAGATGCCCTCGACGTTGGTCTGGCGCCGGTGGTCGACGTGGACGAAGCCGCGGTCGTCGACGTTGACGCCGATGGCTTCGAGGCCGAGCCCCTTGCCGTTGGGGGTGCGGCCGACGCACGACAGCACGACATCGGTTTCGAACGTCTGCGCCTTGCCGTTGACCTCGGCGCTGACTTCGAGACCTTTCTTGGTCTTCTTGTAGCCCGTGGCCTTGGTCTTGAGGTTGACCTTGACCTTCTTCTTCTTGAGCGAACGACCCATCTCCTTGCTGAGATCGGCCTCCATGCCCGGCAGCACGCGATCCATGAACTCCAGCACGGTGACCTCGGTGCCGAGCTTGTGGTAGACGAGCCCGAGCTCGAGCCCGATGTAGCCGCCGCCGATCACGACCATGCGCTTCGGCAGTTCGGTCGGCTTGAGCGCGTCGGTCGACGACCAGACGTTCTTGCCGTCGAAGTCGAAGCCGGGCACCTCGATCGGCGTGCTCCCCGTAGCGACGACGATGTTCTTCGTCTCGAGCGTCTCGTTGCCCTTGCTGCTCTTGACCTCGATCTTGTTCTTCGAGGTCACCTGGGCGTCGCCCATGAACGTGTCGATCTTGTGGTTCTTGAGCAGGCCGCCGACGCCCGAAGTGAGCTTGTTGACGATGCCCGCCTTCCAGCTCACGAGCTTGTCGACGTCGAGGCCCTCGAACTTGGCCTGGATGCCCATCAGGTCGGCATGCTTGATCTTGTCGACCAGCTTGGCGGCCGCGATCAGCGCTTTGCTGGGAATGCAGCCGACGTTGAGGCACACGCCGCCGAGGTTCTCGCGCTCGACGACCGCAGTCTTGAGGCCGAGCTGGGCACAACGGATGGCGCAGACGTAGCCGGCGGGGCCGGCACCGATGACAACGACGTCGTAGGTCATGATTTTGGGGCAAGGAGAATAGCCCACGGTGGCCCGCTTTCCAGGCGACGCGTGGGCCTGGCGCGATTCGGTCTGCCGACGCCCGCGGCGCTCGGGTCCGATGGGCGTTGAGGGTCGCGTGGGGCGGCTGCCTGGGGGGCTGGGTGTGGGGCAGCTACGCCGCTACCGTGCCTCGATGATCCGTCCTCTCGCCATGACCTTGCCGGTGATCTCCGCGATTCTCGCCCTTGCCGCGCTCGCCCGCGGCCAGTGCGGTCCGCTGCCCGCCGGGATCGGGCCGGTGTTTCCGTCGTTTGCAGGGGTCGCCAACGTGCACCTCGCGCCGGGCGACGAGTTGCTGATCTCCGGGGCGTTCACCACGGTGGACGGTGCCACGGTCAACAACATCGCGCGGTTCGACGGTTCGACCTGGAGCGGCCTCGGGGGCGGCGTGACGGCGATCGGGTTCGTGCCCTTCATCGCCGATGTCACGGAGCTGCCCGGTGGGGACCTCGTCGTCGGTGGGGCGTTCACCTCGGCCGGAACGATTTCGACCAACAGCGTCGCGCGCTGGAACGGCAGCTCGTGGCAGGCGCTCGCCGGCGGCGGGATCCCGGGCCGCGTGTTCGCGATGACGACGTTGCCGAACGGAGAGCTCGTCGCGGGTGGCACGTTCAGCTCGGCCGGCGGTCAGCCCGCAAATTCGATCGCGCGCTGGGATGGCGCGACCTGGCAACCGCTCGGCTCGGGGATTACGGGTGGCGCGGCCGCAGTCGAGGATCTGCTCGTGCTCCCGAACGGCGACCTGATCGCAGCGGGTGCCTTCACGCAGGCCGGCGGCGCGGGCGCCAACGGCATCGCGCGTTGGGACGGCGCGTCGTGGTCGCCGCTCGGCAGCGGCACGACGGGCACCATCGATCGCTTGCTGTCCCTGCCGAACGGCGACGTCGTCGTTGGCGGCGACTTCACGATCATCGGCGGCGCGTTCGCTCGCAACATCGCGCGCTGGAACGGTACGACCTGGTCGCCGGTCGGTGCCGGGCTCGATGGTCGCGTCAACGCGCTCTTGGAGCTGCCCGATGGCGATCTGCTGGCCGGTGGGTTGTTCCAGAACTCCGGCACGGTGTCGACGCCCTACTACGCGCGTTTCGACGGCACTGCCTGGTCGGCCTATCTGCCGACGGCAACGCGCGGTGTGCGCGATTTTGCCCGGCGGCAGGACGGCGCGATTGCCGTGTGCGGTGGCGACAACGCCAACTTCGCGGCATGGGCCGACTGGCTCGACCAGGCCTGCCCCGCGACGGTGCAGGTCGGCGTCGCCGGCTGCTCTGGGTCGATGGGCCTCTACGCCCTGACCGCGGCCGAGAATCCTTGGGTCGGTACGACGTTCGTGTCGCGCGCCGATGGCTTTCCTCACAACGCGTTCGGTCTGTCGGTCTACGGTCTCGCGGCGCAGAACGTGCAGCTCTCGACGTTGACGCCGCTGGCGGATCCGAGCTGCACGCTCGGCGTCACACCGGATGCGTTGCTGCTCCTGTTGTCACCGGTCGCCGGCCGGGTCGAGGTGCCGTTCACGATTCCGGTGGACCTCGGGCTCGTCGGCGTGCAACTGCATCACCAGGTGCTCGCGGCAGAGCAGGGACTCACGGCGATGATCTCGCGGGTCGCGGCGACGCCGTCGCTCACGCTGACGATCGGCGCGCTCTGACGCGCCGTTCGCCGGCTGATGCGCGATCAATCGAGTACGACCGTCATCGTCAGCGCCGCGAACTCCTGCGTGGTCTCGTCGAACGTGCCGAACGCGCTGACTCGGAACACGCGTGACGTGCGCGTGCGATCGAGCAGCGCTTGGCGGAACACGTCGAAGGACAGGTTCACCTCGATGCCGCCGTTCTGGATGATGCGGTAGGCGCCGAGCGGCAGCAGTGCGCGGATGGTCGGGGCGGGGGTGCTGTTGAGGTTCACGACACCGAAACCGTCGCCGACTGCGCGGATCAGCGCACCGTTCACGTCGAGTTCGACGCGCTGGGGCGCGGAGTTCGCCGAGATCGCATCGCTGCTGGGCGTGAGCCACTGGCACAGCATGATGCGTGCGGTCGTCGTGCGGTTGACGAGTGACACCGCGGTCGCATCGGGGCCGGTGCTGCCGACTGCTGCGAGCCACCCGAGCAGGCGCAGTTTGGCGCCCGCATTGACGTTCTGCGTCTGGAGGCCCGCGACATCGACGACGAACGCGTTCGGGTCGGCCACGGGCTGGCCGCCGACCGTGAAATCGAAGCGTGACACGTCGCGGTGGCCGAAGCGCACGAGGTCGATCGTGACCTCGGAACCGGTGGGCGTGCCGTTAGCGATGCCGAAGATCGTGGTGGGCAGCAGGCGCGCAACTCCCGTCGACGTGGTGGCGTCGAGATTCGTGCCGGCGAGGTCACCGAAGACCCAGACGAGCTGGCCGACCGAGATTGCATCGGTGTCGAGGCTGTTGCCAGCACCGCGGCGCAGCACCTTCGTGTTCGACTGCGACAGCTGCACGGTGTGCTCGGTGTGGAAGTGTCGAGTGCCCGTTGTGACGTCGCGCGAACGGCCGAGGACCTGCAGCGTCGGGTTCACGCCGGCAGAACCCGTGAGGCCCACCACGTGACCTAGCACCCAGTCCTGACCGTTGCCCGGCACACCGGAACCCGACTCGACCGCGACGGCCTGCAGCGCCTTCGAATCGCGCGTCATGGCGCCCTGCACCCACACGCATTGACCGATGTGGCCGGGTAGCGCGCCGAGCGCGGTCGGTCCGACCGAGTTCGTGCCATCGAGTTGGAACAGCGTGTTCGGGCCGGTCTGCACGGAGAACGTGCCGGCTGGCAGGTTGTTCGGCGTGCGGCGTTCGAGCGTGAACGTCAGCGAGTCGAAGTCGACATGCGTGAGCACGCCCTTGGTTGCGATCGGCTTCGGGTTGTTCGGGTCGTGCTCGATGTGCAGCACGGGCGTGAACGTGATCGTGTTCTGGTTGGGCTCGACCGCGACGCTCGAGCTGAGATCGAGATCCAGCACGAACAGGTTGTGGCGCAAGGCGCCGACCACGGGTCGCGAGCCCGGCGCGAAGTCGAGGCGGACCGGCACGATGCCCGTGAGCGGATTGCCGAACTGATCGCGCACCGCCGCAGGACTCGGATTGCCTGCGAGCAGGACGCTCGCGTTCGCGAAATCGAGGTCCATCGTGACCGTCGTGTAGACGCCGGGCTCGAGCGCAAGGCCGGCGACAAGCTCGCCGACCGATTCGAGTTCGACGAAGTCGACGCGCGCGGAGCGGGCGAGGGCGCTGACCGGATTGCCATTGAGTTTGGTCAGCGTGATGTTCCGAACGTCGACCTCGAACTGAGCGAGTTCGTCGGAGGCCGATTCGGTGAAGACGATGCTGAGGTCGGCAGTCGTGCCGGGACCGACGTTGTTGCCGTTGTTGCCGCCGCTGCAGGCCGTTAGCAGCAGAAGGGCAGAAGTCGCGAGGATGGAGCGCATGGGGCAGGCCGGGCTGGAGTGAGAAAGGCGAAGTGACGCCAGAGCGCGGGGGGTGCGGCGGCGTTGCGCCCCAAGTTCGCGGAGGTTCTCCCGGTCTCAGTGCCCGCGCCGTCGGAGTCTCGCGCCTACTTGCCCGGATCTCGCCGTGCCAGCGCCGCTTGCGCGGCCCGCTTCACGGCTTCGCGCTTGTCCGTGGCGGCCCGCTCGACAATCTTACGATCGGCGTGTTCCGACCAGGCGTTCAACGCGGCCAGGACCGTTTTCGTCGGTGTGCCGTGGTGGTCCAGCGCGTGGCGCAGGAGTTTGCTGTGGCGTTTCGGCGGCTGACTGGTCGTCGATAGTGCGAGTGCCGCTATGTGCCGCGTCTCCGAAGCGAGGTCCCACTTCTGGTTGCCGCGGTGATGGCGGCCCTTGTGGAACGGATGCTCGTCGGGGTGTTCACCACTCACGGCTTCCCATAGTGCGTCGAGAACCCCGGTCGGTGCCGCGGCCAGGTCGGTACTTCGCAGGAGCAACTCGCGGGCCGCGGCGGTTCGCACGGCACCGTTCTCGTGGGCGAGGTACTCAGCGAGCCGTTCGAGCTGCGGTTCTTGTCCGACCCAGAGCGTGCCGTAGGCGGCCATCCGTGCCAGCGACAGCCGGCCGCCCCCGCTCGAGGACGAGAAGCGCGGGCCGGCCCAGGTCTCGCCGGTGGTCGCGACCGCGTAGCACAGCTTGTGACGTTCGTCCTCGGGCTTGCCGGCCCCGATGCTCGCGATCCAGTTCACGACCCGCTCGGGGCAGCTCGAGCGTTCGTTCGCCAGTCGCTGCAGCAGCGCGGGCAGGGCTTGCTGGGGTCGTTCGGCGAGCACTTGCTCGGCGGCGATGACTTCCTTGGAGGTGTTGTCCGAGAGGGCCGCGACGGCCGCCGTCACGGCTCGGCGAACGGCGGCTTCCTCGAGCTTCGCGGCGGCGGCCTTGGCGGCGCCATCCCGGTCGTCGAAGCCCATCGCGCCGAGCATCTTCACCACCGCTGTGGCGCGGCGTTTGACCCGCGGGTCGGCGTGCTCCTGTAGCGGCACGATCTCGGGGTAGTGGGGGCCGGCATCGCGGCCGCACATGCCGAGGATCTTCAGAGCCTCGGCGGCTTCGGCGGCACGATCCGCGGCGGCGTCGGGATGGCGCGCGATCGCGAGCAATTCGGGAACGGCGCAGCCGGCGTCGGGGCCAAAGCGCGCGAGGTCGCGTAGTGCGGCGACGCGGCGCGTGGGATACGGGTGGTGCAGCGCGATGTTGGCGTGGCCGATCGCGCTGACTGCGTCGTCGGCCGCGAGCTTCACGAGTGTGATCGCCGCGACGAGCGCGAAGTCGTCGTCGACGGGGACCGTCACGCCGTTGTGCGCGAGCGCGTCCCAGCCCGACGGCTTACGGTCGCGGTCGAGCAGGCGGTCCCGCAGCAGTTCGGCGTCGGTGCGCGTGCCTGATCGCCGCATGGATTCCGCCGCGACCTCACGCTGGAAGATCTTGTCGTCCTCGAGCACGTTGCGAGCATCTTCGATCGAGCTCACCCTGGCGCCGTTGCGTTGACTGTGGCGATAGACCAGGCGGAACAGCGCGCGCGCGGGCTGGTTGTCGCGGGTTACCACCGTGTGGTGCAGGATGTCGTGGAACTCGATCGTCTTCGCGTATGGCGCCGTGCTGCCGATGGCCTGCAGCAGCGGCGCCAGCAGTGAGCGGCCGTTGCCATCCTTGACTCGCCGGCTCGAGTCGTCGGACATCAGGATCGCGCCGAGTGGCTCCTGCAGGTCCGCTGCGTCTTCACCGATCTGATCGACGAGGCGCAGCACCGCGATCATGCGCGCGGGCTCTTCGTCGAGGATCGTATCCCAGTCGTCGATGATCGCCGCGAGCGCGGGCACGGCCTGCTTGCCCAGCGCGAGCAGTGCGGCCTCGGCCGTGGCACTGTTCGCGCCGCCGAGGTCCGCGGCATGAGCTCGCGCTTCCTGCGCAAACGCCGTTGCGGGGATCGCCAGCGCGATGCCCAGCCTGAGCGTGCCGGCGGCGAAGGGGCGGCCGGGCGAGCGCCGGGCAGTGCGTGCCGTCACTTGGCGACGCGTTCCTTGCCGCGGGCAACGAGGCGCAGCATCAGCGAGTAGTCGTCCGGATCGATCTCGAGTGCGAGGTTGCGCATCCGCTCGATGTCTGCCTTCTGCGCTTTGAGCTTCTCCTTCGCGTCCGCGAGGTACATCCAAAAGCGCCCTTGCAGCGGATCGATGCCGATCGCGAGCTCGAACTGCTCGCGCGCCTCCTTGTACTTGCTCTTCTGGTAGAGCGCGCGGCCGTAGCCGAAGTGCGTCATGCAGTTCTTGTCGCCCATCTCGAGCGCCGTCTTGAAGTAGCGCTGGGCCTTGAGCGGCATGCCGCGCGCGAGCGCGATGTCGCCGGCGCGGCGGTAGCCGTCACCGCTCGCGGCCCGCAGGCCCTTCACGTAGGCGTGCCAGCCGGCTTCGAACTCGGACAGTTCCTTGACCTTCATGAACTTCTTGAAGACCCGGATCTGTTCCTCCGGCTCGACCTTCATGATGCGGCTGAAGTGCGGCACGCGCTTGATGCTCTTGTCGCGGCCGAGTGCGAGGTAGAACTTCTTGAACGCCTTCGCGGATTTCTTGTCCGACATCAGGTAGTGCACGAAGCTCCAGCCCCACGCGTAGTGGATGGCGTTGAAGCTGCGCTGCGGCAGTCGGATCAGGTCCTCGAGCCCTTGCCACTCGTCATTGCGGATCGCGTCCTGCAGGACGGCGAGGCGCCCCTCCTGCAGATTGCCAATGATCATCTTCTTCTTGTCCGCGTCCCACTCACTCGCGCCGTAGTACTCGGCGAGCGACTCGTTGACCCAGCTCGGGTAGTGGAACATCGGGTCGATGAGGTGCGTCAGGTAGTGGTTGGCCTCGTGGAACAACACGTCCTGCGTCAGCGCCTCGTCGAGTCGCTCGTAGTAGAAGTTGAGCTCGATCGGCTTGACGAACCGGAAGTAGCCGATCACGCCGCGCGGGGCGCCGCCGACCTGATGGAAGTAGTCGGCGTCGTGGTAGAAGCAGACCTTGAGACGACCCATGCCCTTGGGCTTCTTGATGCCCCAGGTGCGCGTGAACGTCTTGTAGTAGACCTCGAGCATGTCGGCGTAGCGCTTCATGACTTCGGGGTCGATCGTGTAGTGGAAGTGGAAGTTCTTCGTCTTGAGCTCGTAGCGGTCGCGCCAGTTCTGATGCGCCCGGGCCTCGGTGATCCGCTTCTCGCGTGAGCTGCGGCGCTGGCCGAGGATCGTGTCCCGCTTCTTGGGCTTCATCCACTTGCCCTCGAACGGCACCAGGCCCTTGTCGATCTTGGCCTGTTCGGCGGGTGTGTAGGAGCTGTCGGTCGCCTGCACGTCGAACGCGGTGCACTCGCGAATGATCGCCTTGGGCACGATCACGTCGCCGTTCTCGAAGTGGATCACGGCGCCGGCGTCGTGCTTGCTGATCTTCTTGTCGAAGATGAAGCGGCCGTCCTTGAGCTGCAGGCTGTCCTGGGCGAGCGCGGTCGTGAGCAGGGCCACGGCCGCGACGATCGTTCGCGCGAGTCGCATGTCTGGCTGCCCTCGGTCTACTTGCCCTTCTTGACGAACTCGGCGAAGCCCTTCTCGAGCTTCTTCCAGTCCTTGGCCGTGATCTTGCTGAGCATGAGATCGTTGATCTCCTGCTGCAGCCGCTTCTTGCGGTCCTTGCGGCGCTTGGTCGCGGCCTTGGCCATGGCCTCTTCCTCCTCCTCGGTCTTGGCCGTCAGACGGTTGATCGGCGCGACCTTCTTGTCGTCGTTCTCGGCGACCGTGATCGCGGCCTGGAAGTAGCGCGGCAGGAACTTCTT
Organism: bacterium; assembly: GCA_024743115.1. Lineage (GTDB taxonomy): Bacteria > Planctomycetota > UBA1135 > UBA1135 > UBA2386 > JAGQRA01. Next base: position 384,976 of record JANSXC010000004.1, read on the forward strand.
GAGCGGCTTCACGCGCTGGCCCGGGCCGAGCACGTAGCGCAGCGCCTGCGTCGCGGCGTAGCTCGCGCGGCTGTCCTGCTTGCGCAGTTTGCTGAAGCCGTCGGAGTCCATCTCGAGCAGCGTCTGCAGCTTCGGCAGCTTGCCGTCGCGGGCCATCGCGCGCGATTCGTCGCGCGTCCAGTCGTCGACCTTGAACGTCAGCTTCTTGCCCTTGACGAACGCGCCGTCGAGGTAGTCGCTGATCGACCAAGTCAGCCAGTATGGCGTGTAGCTGACGATGTAGGGGTCCTTCTCCTGCAGGTACCAGCGCAGGATGCCGTCGAACAGGTACCGTGAGTCGCGGCCGCTCGTGCCGTTCCAGTTGTCGTAGTAGGTGCCGATCTCGGCGCTCTCCCCCGAGAACGACCAACCCGTCGTGTTGGACGAATCGAAGTGGTAGGCCGAGTACTCGTCGAAGTCCTTGCAGATCCGCAGCACCGGGCGGCGGACGTAGTCGTCGCCGAGCTTGCCGAAGTTCTTCTCGCACCAGGTGTAGAACACCTCGGACGCGGCGACCATGCGCTTGGTGAAGCCGTCGTCGGCGTGCGAGATGACGAGGAAGTGCTTGCTGTCCTGCACGATCCAGTCGTCGGGTGTCTTGGCCTTGACCGCGTCGTGGGACTGACGCTCCATCTGCTGCCGGATCTCGTAGCGCTCCTCGTAGGACCGCTTGCGCCACTCGTCGCGGAAGGCGGTCCAAAGGCGCGTCGAAGTCTTGCGGCCGCCGGTGACCGCGGCTTCGGCGACGCGCACGGGCTCCTTGAAGCGGACCGACTTGAGCGCCTTGAGGCAGGCCTTGCCGAGCTTGTCGTGGCGATCCTCGAGGACTTCGAACTCGACCGCGAGCTCGAACGTCGGACGATGGAACACCGCGGAGAACAGGTGCAGCTTCGGCGTCGCCTTGTGGACGTCGACCTCGCACATCAGGCAGCGTTCGCCGCCGATCTTGCCGTCGTCCTCAGCGGAGAAGAAGAAGCCGCGACGGTGGCGCTTCACGTAGTCGCGGTAGCCCTTGTAGGGCACCGCGCCGATACCGATGAACGTCGAGCCGTCCTTCTCCTCGTGCACCTCGGCTGCGCTGCCGGCCTTCGCCTTCTCCGTGAACGCGATGATTCGCATCAGCGGGCGGTGCTCCCAGTTCCACTCCTTGTCCTTGGACAGGTAGGTCTTCTTCGACAAGAACTTCGCCAGGATCCACTGCTCGTCGGTCTGCAGCGGGACCATGTCGAAGCCCTCCGGAATCGTCATCTGGATTCCGAGCTTCTCGTGGGTCCATTTTCGGCCTTCGAGCTTCTGGGCCGCGGCCGTCGTGGGCACGGTCGCGAGTGCCGTGAGGACGGCGAGGGGGGCAAGCAAGGTTCTCATCACTCTCTTCTCTCGGGTGATTCGGCGGTCCGGCACGAGGCCGGTTCGCATGGTATCGGTTCGCGTGGTTGCGTGTGTGGAACGCACAGCGACCGCAACGATTCCCCGATCCGACGGGGAATACGTCGAGAACGTCCGCGGACTTCGGCCGGTTGGCCGGTTTCGGAACCAGAACGTGGCCGTTCCTGCCCGGGCAGCTGTCGCCACACGTCGGCTGGGACGTCGTTCTGCTCGTGATGCAACGTCACAAATCACTTGTTCGTGATGATTTCTGACATGGGTGCGATCCCGCGCGGCGAGCGCGGGCGCGTTCGTCAGTGGCTGACCCCGGGGCGCGCGTGGCCGTAAGCCTCGAGTCTGAATCCGGCTGGGGCGGACTGTCGGGGGCCTGGCGGACCGGACAGATGTGGCTCGTGGCAGCCGCTGGTTCGGCGGCTAGCGGCCGGTCGCGATCGCGTCGGCATGGGCCGCGGCGCCGAGCTTGCGGAGTTCTGCAGTCAGCAGCGGCAGGATCGGCGCGGGATCGAAACCGCCGCTCTGGATGATTCGAACGGCGCGCTCCTTCGCCACAGCAGGGGGCGTCGTGCGGAGCACGCGGGCCATCGCCGCGACGAACACGTTGCGCGGGCGACTGAGGTGCGGTCGCTGCTTGAGCGCGGCGCCGGCGTTTTGCACGGCGCCTTCGATGTTGCCGGTCTCGAGCAGCGCCTGAGCCGCGGCGAGGCGCACGTCGAACTCGTCGGTCTTCCGTTTCAGAACCCAGTCGGCATGCGGCAGCAGCTCTCGCCACTTGCCGAGCCGACCCGCGGCCACGACGTGGACGACCCGGGTGCGGAACGAACCGCCCTGTTGGTCGGGCGATTGCTCCTCGAGGTAAGAAAGCGCCTGTTCGGTCAGTTCGAACGCGCGGGCTGGGTCGTCGTTGGCCAGAACCACGCTGGCGAGGTTGGTCAGCGCGATGGGCTGGCGAGGATAGCTGGCGATCGAACGCTCGAGCAGTTCGCAGCCGTTCTCGATGTTGCCGCGGCGGACCTCGATCACTCCGAGGTTGGCGAGCGACTCGTGGTTCTCGGCGTCGAGTTCGAGGCAGCGCTTGAACAATCGCTCGGCGCCGTCGAGGTCGTCGGCATTGAGCTTCAGCCCACCGAGGTTGGTGAGCGCGAGCGTCGAATCCGGATTGCACGCGATGGTCGACTGCCAGCAGGTCTCGAGGTTCTCGAACGTGCGCACGTGGCGGCTGGCCAGAATGGCGAGCGTGACGAGTACCACGGCAGCGAGGCCGGTCCGCAATCGGTCGTCGAGGCGAGCCGTCGCGAGCGCAAGGGCGGCCGCGAGGCCGGCGAGCATCGCGGCACTGGCGTGATACTGGAAGTGGTCCGCGACGTAGCTGTAGCGGAACGGGTAGACGTCGAAGAATCCGAGGGCCGGCACCAGCATGCCACCGAACAGCAGCAGCACGGCGAGCGGGCCGCGGCCGAGCCGCTGGCGCAGGAGGAACGCCGTGACCAGCGCGGCCAGGATGCCGAGCGGCGGTACCCACTGCCAGAACGCCGATACGTCGAGATCCCAGCGCGGGTAGTTGAAGCACAGGCCGGCCGGCCAGACGAGCGCGCCGAGGTAGAACCATGGCGCGCGGCCGGCGACGAGCAGGCGTTCACCGCCCTCGAGTTGCCAGGGTTGATCGCCGGCCCTGACGTGCGTGACCTCGAGGTAGGCGGTCGCGAGGCCGAACATCAGTCCGGCACCGATCCACGGCACCAGCGTCAGCCAGTCGCGGCGGTCGAGGCGGCCGTGGCGCCACCACTGGATCACGAGCAGAGCGGCCGGCGTCGAGGCGGCGACCGTCTTGGCGAGCAGTGCAGCGAGGAACAGGAGGGTGGCGACCCAGTAATGGCGGTCGAGCCCTTTGGTTGATCCGGCGTCACGAAACCGCAGCCACGCGTTGGCGGCGAACAGCGCGCAGCAGAGCGAGAGCACGTTCTTGCGTTCCGTGATCCAGGCCACGGACTCGACGCCGATCGGGTGGGCGACGAACAGCGCGGCGCCGAACAGCGCGCCGGGTACCGCGAGCCGCACGAGCACCCGCCAAAGCGCGATACCGGCCAGCAGGTGCAGCAGCAGATTCGTGGTGTGGTAGCCGGCAGCGTCGAGGCCCCAGAGGCGGTACTCGAGCCAGAACGTCGTGTGAACGAGCGGGTAATACTGTGGCAGCGACAGCGGTTCGAACCAGATTGACGCGATGCCGCCCCACGTGCGGAGCACGGGGTTCTGGGTGACGTAGTCGTCGTCGTCCCAGATGAAGTCGCAGCCGAATGCCGGCCAGTAGGCCAGCAGCGTGAGCGCCGCGAGCACGAGAACAGGGATGGCTCGCGACTTCACTGGCTGATCTCCACTGGTTGGTCTTCGCGGCTCGCCGTCGCCGATAGGGACTTCGGCGAACTCGGCCTGCTATCTACAGCGGGAACGCGCCCTCATTGACGCCACGGCCCTCGAGCGCGAGGACCTCGGCCAGCTGTTCCTTGAGTTGGGGCGTGACATGGGCGTAGACGTCGGTGACCAGCGTCTCGTCCTCGGGCGGGCCGTTGGCCTCGGCCTCGGCGATCGCGGTGTTGACGCGCTGCGCGATCTCGTCCTTGAACGCGGCTTCGCGATCCTGATCCCAGAGCTCGCGCTTCTCGAGATAGGTACGGAAGCGATCGATCGGATCCTTCTGCTCCCAGGCCTTCACCTCGGCCTCGTCGCGATACCGCGATGGGTCGTCGCTCGAGCTGTGGCCGAGGCGGCGGTAGGTGACCGCTTCGATGAACGTCGGACCACCGCCCGTGCGGGCCTGCTCGGCCGCGGCCTTCGTGACGGCATAGACCGCGAGCACGTCGTTGCCATCGACGCGCACGTAGGGCATGCCGTAGGCCTTGCCCTTCTGCGCTATCGTCTCCGAAGCGCTCTGCTTGCTGATCGGCACCGAGATCGCCCACTGGTTGTTCTGGCAGAACATCACGCACGGGCTCTTGAACACCGCGGCGAAGTTCATGCCGGCGTGGAAGTCGTTGGCACTCGTCGCGCCGTCGCCCATGTAGCCGAGCACGACGACGTCGTCGCCCTTGATCTTCGCCGCCATCGCCGCGCCGACCGCGTGGCTGATCTGCGTGCCGATCACGGACGACATGCCGTAGTAGTTGCCTTCCTTGTAGGTGTAGTGGCACGGCATCTGGCGGCCCTTGCAGCGATCGGCGCCGTTGCCGACGAGCTGGTTGATCGCTTCGGTCAGCGACAGCCCACGCATCATCGCGGCCGCGCCCTCGCGCAGCGCCGGGAAGATCCAGTCGCGCTGCTCGAGCGCGGCGATCGAGCCGACGGTCGCGGCCTCCTGGCCGAGGATCGGGCCGTAGAAGCCGATGCGGCCCTGCCGCTGCAGCATGAGCATGCGGCGGTCGAACTCGCGGACCTGCACCATCTCTTCGTAGAGCTTCAGCAGGACCTCGGGAGCGAGGTTCGGGTCCTTGCCCGCGGCGACGGTGCCGTCGTCCTCGAGCAGGCGTACGAGCCCCGTCGACGAGCCATTGCCGGCCGTCGCCTTCTTGACAGGCGCCCTCTGCTCGACGGTCGCCTTCTTCGCCGTTGCCTTCCGGGGGGCCGCCTTCTTGGCGGCCTTCTTCTTGCGCGCGGCCATCAGCCGAGCAGCAGGCGGTACGGCTGCTCGAGGCAGTCCTTGACGATGTTCATCCAACGCGCGCCGGTCGCGCCGTCGACGATGCGGTGATCGATCGACACGGACAGGTACATCTTCTTGCCGACCGCGACCTGGCCGTCGCGGATGACTGGCGCGTCCTTGATCGCATGCACGCCGAGGATCGCGACCTCGGGGAAGTTGATGACCGGCGTGGCGAACAGGCCGCCGATGTTGCCCGCGTTGGTGATCGTGAACGAGCCGCCCGTGAGGTCGTCGACCGTCACCGAGCCTTCGCGCGTGCGCTGCGCCAGGTCCTGCAGGTCCTGCGCGAGCTGGCCGATCGACTTCTGGTCGACGTCCTTGATGACCGGCACGATGAGGCCGTTGTCCGTGTCCGTCGCGATGCCGAAGTTGAAGTACTTCTTGATGACGAGCTCGTTCGTCGTCTCGTCGAGCGAGCTGTTCATCATCGGGAACTCGCGCATCGCCTGCACGATCGCCTTCATGATGAACGGCAGGAACGTCACGTTGACGCCCTTGTCCGCGTAGGCCTGCTTGGCCTCCTTGCGGATCTTGACGAGGTCCGTGACGTCGAGGTCGTCGACGTAGGTGAAGTGCGTGGCCGTGTACTTCGACCGCGTCATCGCCTCGGCGATCTTGCGGCGCAGACCGCGGAAGCCAACGCGCTCCTCGCGACCCTGCGGATCGGCCGGGATCGCGATCGGCGTGAAGCGCTGTGCGCCTGCGCCACCCGCTGCGGCCGGGGCGGCGGCGCCGCCGCCTTGCTGGAAGCCCGCGAGGTCGTCGTTGGTGATGCGGCCGCGCGGGCCCGTCGCGGCGACCTGTGCGAGGTCGATGCCGAGTTCACGGGCACGGCGGCGCGTCGCGGGCGCGGCGAGCACCTTGCCGGGGCTGCTCTGCACGAACGCGGCTGCGGGCGCCGGGGTCGGCGCCGCCGGGGCGGGAGCCGGGGGTGTCGCGACGGCGGCGGGGTCGCGGGCTTGCTCTCGGCGGCTGCGGCCTTGGGCGCTGCCGCGGCGGCGGCCGGTGCGGCAGCGGCAGCGCCGGCCGCGCCTGCATCGATCACCGCGATGACCGAGCCGACCGGAACGACGTCGCCTTCGGCGCACTTCAGCTCGGCGATCGTGCCCGTGAACGGGACGGTGATCGTCACGGTGGCCTTGTCCGTCATCACTTCGACGAACTCGTCCTCTTCCTTGACGGCCTGGCCGGCTTCGACCTTCCAGCTGACGATCTCACCCTCGGCGATGCCTTCGCCGATGTCGGGGAGCTTGAACTCTTTGCGTGCCATGGTTCTTCGGTTCTGAGGGAATCTCTGAGTGTGTCTGTGCGATGGCCTGGCGACTACCAGGCGAAGGTCTTGTCGATGCCGGCGAGAACGCGCTTCTCATCGGGCATGTAGAGGTGTTCGAGGGTGTACGGGAACGGCGTGTCGAAGCCCGCGACGCGGACGACCGGGCCTTCGAGGTATTCGATGCACTTCTCGGCGAGGATCGCCGCGAGCTCCGCACCGTAACCGCAGGTCTTGGGGGCTTCGTAGACCACGACGCAGCGGCCGGTCTTCTTCACCGACTCGACGATCGTCTGTTCGTCGAGTGGCACCAGCGTGCGCAGGTCGACGACCTCGACGCTGCGGCCCTGTTCGGCTGCGGCGTCGGCGGCCGCTTCGCAGACCGGCACCATCGCGCCGTAGGCGAGCAGGGTGACGTCGGTGCCGGCGCGCGCGATTCGCGCTCTCCCGAGCGGCACCGTGTGTTCGCCGAGCGGCACCTCACCCTTGCCGTGGCGGTAGATCTTCTTCGGCTCGAGGAACATCACGGGGTCCTCGTCGCGGATCGAGCTGATGAGCAGCCCCTTGGCATCGGCAGGAGTACTCGGGATCACGACCTTGAGACCGGGCGTGTGGCAGAAGTAGGCCTCGCTCGACTGGCTGTGGTAGTGGCCGCCGCGGATGCCGCCGCCGTATGGCGAGCGGATCACCATCGGGCAGGTGTACTCGCCGCCGGAGCGATACCGCATCTTCGCGGCTTCGCTGACGATCTGATCGAACGCGGGGTAGATGAAGTCGAGGAACTGGATCTCCGCGACGGGCCGCATGCCGTAGACGGCCATGCCGACGCCGGCGCCGACGATGCCGCACTCGCTGAGCGGCGTGTCGAAGCAGCGGGTCTCGCCAAACTCCTCGTGCAGCCCGGCGGTTGCGCCGAAGACGCCGCCCTTGGGGCCGACGTCCTCGCCGAACACGACCACGCGGTCGTCGTTCTTCATCTCCGTACGCAAGGCGTCGCTGATCGCTTCGATCATCGTCATCACCTTCACGCCGGGTCGGGTCTCGGTTGCAGTCATTGTGGTTCGATCAGGGTTGGATCGTCGTCGTCGTGGCGGTCCGGGCCAACTCGCGACGCTGCTCCCGCAGCTGCGGCGAGAGATTCATGAATACGTCGTCGAACAGCGATTCGGTATCCGGGTCGCCGGCCGTTCTGGCCAGCGCGATGGCCTCGGCGAGTTCCGCCGTCGCGGTGTCGAAGTGGCGCTGGCCGATGGCTGCGTCCCAGAGCTTCTGGTGCGCGAGGTGCTGTTCGAAGCGCTTGATCGGGTCTTCGCAGCGCCACGCCGGGGTGTCGCCGTCCGTCAGCCAGGTGCAGGCTTCGACGAGCGTCGGGCCGTCGCCACGGCGCGCGCGGTCGACCGCCTCACGGCAGGCGCGGTAGACCGCGAGCACGTCATGACCGTCAACCCGGACGCCAGGGATGCCGTAGGCCGCACCCTTGGCCGCGATGGTCGCACTTGCCGTCTCCCGTTCCGACGCTTCCCATGGCGCGTGCTCGACGACGAACACGACGGGCGCCTTGTGCACCGCGGCGAGATTGAGGCCGGCATGGAAGTCGTTGCTGCTCGTGCCCTGCACGTCGCAGAACGTCAGGAACACCGTGTCGTCCCCGCGCGCGCGGGCGCCGATTCCGGCGCCGACCGCATGGCTCAGATGGCTGCCCGCGGTCGAGCTCGTGCTCAGGAAGTTGGCACTGCGGAACGAATAGTGCCCCGGCAGCTGCCGCCCCATCGTCGGGTCCTCGATCTTGCCGAGCCATGCGTTCGCGAGCTCTTCGAACAGCACGCCACGCGCGAGCAGGGCTGCCGGCTGGTGTTTGCGCGGCACGATCCAATCGCTGTCCTGGAGGGCAAACGTCGCGCCGACGTCGATGGCCTCGCGGCCGTGCGTCGGCTCGTAGTGCGAGAGCTCGTCGGGGCCGAGTTCGCTGGCGCCCTCGTCGAGCACGCGGCTGCGCACCATGGCGTCGTAGATTGCCGTGAGCTGCTCGCTCGCGAGCTTCGGCGCGCGACCGCGGAGGGCGCGGCCGTCCGCGTCGAGCACGACGACGAGGTCGGTCGTCATCGGGCGCCTTCGGGGGTGGTGCCGGATGCGCTCCGTGCCGCCGCCGCGCGCTGCTGGCGCAGCATGCCCGCGATGTAGAACTCGGCGGCCTTGTAGCTCGACCGGACGAGCGGACCCGACGCGACGTAGAGAAAGCCCTTGCGCTGCGCGCGGCGTTCGAGCGCCTTGAACCGCGCCGGCGTGATGTGCTCCTTGACGGGCAGGTGCTTGAGCGTCGGGCGCAGGTATTGTCCGAACGTGACGACGTCGACGCCGTACTCGCGCAGGTCGTCCATGGCCTGTTCGACCTCGCGTTCGCTCTCGCCGAGGCCGAGCATTACCGACGACTTGGTCACGATCCCGGGCCGCAGCTGCTTCGCGGTCTTCAGCGTGCCGAGCGACTGCACGTAGCTGCAGCGGCTGTCGCGCACGCGCGGCGTCAGGCGCAGCACCGTCTCGATGTTGTGCGCATAGACGTCGGGGCCGCCGTCGAGGATCGTCGCGATGCGGTCCGCCTCGCCGTCCATGTCGCCGACGAGTGCCTCGACGAGGATGTCGGGGTTCTGCTGCTTGATCGCGCGGATCGTCGCCGCGACATGGGCGGCGCCGCCGTCGGGCAGGTCGTCGCGGTCGACCATCGTCAGCACGACGTACTTCAGGCCCATCGCGACCGACGCCTCGGCGACCTTCTCGGGTTCGGCCGCGTCGACGGGCACGCCTTGCGCATGGGTCTTGACCGCACAGAAGCGACAGCCGCGGGTGCACGTGTCGCCGAGCACCATGAACGTGGCCGTGCCGCCGTCCCAGCACTCGCCCATGTTGGGGCACTTGGCCTCCTCGCAGACGGTGTGCAGGCCGCGGTCGCGCAGTGTCTTGCTCAGTCGAGCGACGGTCTCGCCTGCCGGAATCGGCACCTTGAGCCAGCCCGGCTTCTGCCCGGGGGTGATGCGTTTGCCGTCTGCGTACGCCATGAGAGGGGCGCAGAAGATAGGGCCGGGACCTGGGGGCTGCCAGTTAGATACCGACTAGTATGTAACCGTTCCAGGGCACTGATCGGTTGAGTGGGATGCGGTAACTCTCTTTAGGAAGACAATTTATTCCAATCGATGTTCGCGCGGTGGAGCGCCGGCAGCTCGGTCTCGAGGAACTCGACGTACTTCTGTGCCGCACCGGTGTTGAACACCACGATCTCGTCCTCGGGGCGGATGTGCCCCGCCGCGAGCGCGGTCTCGACGGCGGCGAGGCAGGCGCCGGCCTCCGGGCAGAGGGCCACGCCTTCAGCACGCATCGCTTCGCCGGTCCAGTGGCGCAGGCGTTCTTCGCTCGCGGCGATCGCGCGACCGTCGGTCTCGCGCAGCGCCTGCAGGATCATGCGGTCGGCGAACGGCTTCGGCACGCGCAGCCCCGACGCGGCGGTCGTCGCGTTCTCGACGAGCTCGGCGGTGTCCCGGCCCTGCTCCATCGCGGTCACGACCGGCGCGCAGCCGCTGGCCTGACAGGCGAAGAGCTTGGGCAGCGGTGTCTCCGGGTCGAGCCAGCCGAGCTCGCGCAGCTCGTGGAACGCCTTGTGCATGCCGACGAGGCCGGTGCCGCCGCCGGTCGGATAGAATATGGCGTCGGGCAGCCGCCAGCCGAGCTGGTCGGCGAGCTCGAGCCCCATGGTCTTCTTGCCCTCGAGTCGGTAGGGCTCCTTCATCGTACTCATGTCGAACCAGAGACCGCGATCCGCCCCTTCCTTCACGATGGCGCCGCACTGATGGATGAGGCCGTCGACCACGAATGCGCGGGCGCCATACCACGCGGCCTCGCGTTGGTTCACGACCGGCGTGTCCGCGGGCATGAGCACCGTGCACTGCATGCCGGCCCGGGCGGCGTAGGCTGCGAGTGCGCCGCCCGCGTTGCCGGCCGTGGGCGTGCCGACGTGCGTGACGCCGAGCGCCTTGGCCATCGTGACGGCCATCGCCATGCCGCGCGCTTTGAACGAGCCCGTCGGCAGCATGCTCTCGTCCTTGATGCGGAGTTTCGGCACGCCGAGGCGGTTACCGAGGGTGTGACAGTCGAGCAACGGACTCATGTTCTCCCCGAGCGAGACGATCGCGTTCTCGTCGGCGTAGGGCAGCAGCTCGCGGTAGCGCCACATCGTCGTCGGGCGTTCGCGCAGTGCGTCGCGCGGGATCCGGCTGCGGATCGCGTCGAGGTCGTAGCGGGCGACGATCGGCTGGCCGCCGTGGTTCGTCTGCAGGGTGTCGAGCGGGAAGCGGGTGCCGTCGCTCATGGCCTCGAGGTGGGTCGCGAAGTACTCTCGGTGAATGGGCCTCCGGGGATCGGGCATCGGGAGATCGGACCGCTCGCGCTGTCGTGGGGCAACCGCGAACGTCTGTGGTCCACGGTCGTTTCGATGCTGGCAGCTTTCCTGGCTGCGGTGACTGTGCCGGCGCAGGCCGTGATCCCCGACAAGCCCGCTGGCATGCAGGTAATCCTGCAGGGGGTCGAAGCGGATCCTGCCAACGAGGCTGAGTCGCCAGCGCATCGTCACTCGCTGAGTGCGGCCTGTCGCCGCGCGATGCTCTGGGACGGGGCCGAACGTGTGGCCGTCACGCCTGCGCTTGCGCTGGAGCACGTGGTCGAGCCGGTGGCCAGGATCGCGAACGCGATCAACGACCGCCGGTTGCAGGCGGTGCTCGGCGTGCCCGCCGGTTCTGCCGCCATGGCGGTGCGTGGTGCGTTCGCCGGTACATTCGGCAATCGGCGGCGCGAGCTGCTCGAGTTGATCGACCGCGGCGCTCTGCGACGAGTCTGGCCGGGCGGGCTCACGGCGAGCGAGCTCGAGGTCGAGTTGTTCGTGCGGCGGCGACTGGGTGTCGAGACCGCGGCGGCCATTGCTCCACTGGGATCGATTGCGCGCGATCTGTTCGGCCGTCAGGCCAGGGGCCGCGCCGAGTTCGCGCCGGTCGGTTATGACGAACGGTCGCGCCGTGGCTATGCGCTGCTGGCGCTGGCGGGTTCTGACACGTCCGGCGCGTTGCCGATGCTGCTGCGGTCGATCGGAGACGGTTCGGAGCCCGGGGCGGACCCCGGCGCGCGGCAGTTGCGCTGGCTCGCGCTCGTCGAGCGTACGGTCGCTGTGCACGAGCGCCGGCAGCGCGTGATGCCCAAGAACGCGTTCCGGGGGCGGTGGGGCGGAAAGGCTCGCGCGGAGTTCGACGCCGATTTCTACGTGCTCGGGCGGCTGCGCGAATGGCAGTCGTTGCAAGCGGGGACCAGAGCGCTGCGGGCCGTGCTCGATCTACTCAACGAGTACGAGCGAACGCACGGCGGAGCGCGCACGCGGTTCTATCGGCCGCTGTTCGACGGAATCGAAGAGCTGGAGAAGCAACTCGACGTCGCGATCGGCGCGCTGGCGCGCGCCGCCGCCGCTCGCGCCGGCGACGCCGATGCCGAAGAGCTCCAGCCGGCCGTGCTGCACCGCGACGAGGCGGATGTGCTGCTGTCGTGGTTCGAGGATCCACTGTGGGCTACGACGCGCGAGCCCGACTTGCCGCTGCCCTTCGGGGTCGCACGCCGCGACCTGCCGCGGCGCCAGGGCGACATCGTCTGGTTCGACTACGTCGCTGCCGCGGTCGACCCGGCTAAGGCCGACCGATCATCGCCATCAGGTGGTTCGTCGAAGTGAAACCGCGGGCGTTCGCCTGCGGATCGAGATTGAACGCCTGGACGAAGAACTGCTGACCGACCAGGAACGGGCTGTTCGGAATCGCGATCGACAGCGACGTGACCCCGAGATGCGGATACCTGCTCGTGATCGCGTCCTGGCTCACCTGCAACGAGCAGCCGGGCATGCCGTAGCCGGTCAGATCGTGAGGCAGTGGAATCGCACCGTCGCGGCGGTCCGACCAGCCGAGCGCGAAGAAGGTCCGCAGCCACGCGGCCGTGACGTGCACCGCGGAGGTCTGGCCCATCGCCGGACCGCTGCCGTTGCCGGGGGCGTGGAGCGTCGGGGTCCCCGAGGAGCCGGCGCAGCTCGTGCCGCGGGAAACGAACACGCCCGGGTTGGGGTGACCGTAGGTCTCGGCGTCCGCGAATAGCGGCATCGGGTTGACCGTGTGCATGCCGCCCTGCAGCGTGGTGCGCTGGAGTCGGGCGTCGAACACGAGGACGTGTGCGGTCTTGGGCGAACTCGTCGAGCCGTGTTGCGTCCAATCGACGCCGTCCCACTCCCAGGTCTCGGAGCCGACGCTCATCGGCATCCCACCGTGGAGGATGGTCACGCCGCGGCCGAGGTCGTGGGCCATGGCATGGCCAGACCGCGCCGCCGGTGCCGTCGCCGGGAAGATCTGGCTCCAGTTGGTGCCGTTCCATTCCCACGTGTCACCGAACGTCGTGTTCAGGTTATGGCCGCCGAACAGGACGATGCGACTGCGGGGCAGGTCATACGCGACGGCGTGCAGGGATCGTGGGCCAGGCCCGGATCCCGTGTGCTGCTGCCAGCTCGCGCCGTCCCAGGTCCACGTGTCGCCGTGGTTGGAGAACGGGTCGCGCCGGCCGCCGTAGAGCACGACGCAGCGGTTCGCGAGGTCGTAACACATCGCGTGATCGACGCGCGGCGCCGGCCGGATGGCTGGCAGTCGGAATGACCAGGTCGAGCCGTCGTATTCCCACGTGTCTTGGAAGTTGAAGCTGTTCTGGTTGCTGGGTGAGCCGCCGAACAAGACGACGCGGCCGCGCACCGCATCGTAGGTCAGCGCGGCGCCGACCCGGGCCGGCGGGGAGATCACCGGAATCATCGGCGTCCAGGTGACGCCGTCGAAGTCGTAGGTCGTGAACTGTGCGATGTAGTGCTCGTCGTGACCGCCGAACACTACGAGGCGTTCGCGATGCAGGTCGTACGCGGCGCAGTGGCGTGCGAGCTTTGCGACGTTGCCCGACGTCGGGGTCGGGCTCCACGCGCCCTGCGAGTGCAGGGGCGTGATGAGCGTTACGAACAGCGCGCCCTGCGCCGTTCGCCACCAGAGTCCGTGAACCATTGGATCCCTCCCTTTGGTTGCGCGACCCGGGGGTCGGGTAGCTGGCGGCTTTCGCCACCACCTAGCGCTATCGGAGGCGAAGGGGCGGCGCTTGAGGGAACCGTTACGGCGTGGGTGAAATCGTGCGATTACGCTACGGTCGTATCTCGCGTTCTGCGGCTTCGGCCTGCGGGTTCTCACCGAGTGCTGGTGGCGCGATTGTCGTCGCTCTACGTTGCTCGCATGCGTCTCGTGATCACGATTGTGGCTGGACTTACAGCCGGTCTTCTATGGGGTTGTTCGCCGGCGGAAACGGCCGACGTCGACACTCCTGGCAGCGGCACGTCCAACAATGCTGCCCCCGATTCGGACGGAGCCGGTGGGGATGGGGCCGCAACGGTCATGGGCGACGCCGATGCCGCCAAGAACCGCGTGGACTCCGACCAGGCGGCCGCCAATGCGACGAGCGACGGTGCGGATGCGCCGCAGCTCACGCTGACCTACTGGGACATGCCTGGTTGACCGCTTTGCGCCAAGGTGGTGCGCGTCGTGAACGCGCTCGAAAAGGACTATGGCAGCAAGGTGAAGTTCGTCGTGAAGCCCGCCGCGGAGGAGTTGGACACGATCCAGAGCTACGAGCTCGGTTCGCACGGCATGGTGCTGTGCGGCTCCAAGAACGAGTTGCTCTGGAAGGAGTCGGGTCACAAGCAGACCCGTGCCGGCATCGAGGCCGCGATCAAGAAGGCGCTCGGCGAGTAGCTTCGTCGCTGGCGAGCTACTTGCCCGGATGGCGGACCCAGTCCGTGTCGTAGACGTTGATGAACGTCGGTGCGACGCGGAACTCGGGGGGCGCGAGCTGCAGCACGAAGCCGATCCGGTGCTGTGACTGGGGTTCTTCCCGGGCGCGGCCGTTGAACTGCGTGCGGCCGAACCGGGTGCCGAGGCTGACCAGTTCGAACTCGGTGAACCGGCGTTCGCGTCGATCGAACACCGCGTGGCCGATGAGGCTCGTGCTGAGCCAGCGCGGCCACTCGCGTTTCGGTTTCCAGTAGTTGTCGCCGCCGAGCCAGGGCCCACTGGCTTCGGCGTGGGTGGCGCCGCGTAGCGCGAACTCGAGGCGTTCGTCGTTGACCGCACGCACCTCGTAGTAGAGCGCCGCGCGCTGGATCTCGGCGGCAGCGAACGGCAGTGTCTGGCCGCGGACGTTGTCGACGAGCGCGAATTGCGCGAGCCGGCGCGCGACGAGTGGCGCGACCGTGCCCTTCTGGCCACTCGTCGGGTTGTCGGGGATCCAATCCGTCACCTCGCGTTGCGTGAACCACACGCTGTCGCGGTTGACCGGTCCGCGCGGCGGTTCGGATGGCTGCTTGCCGATGTCCCGCGCAAAGCGCTGCAGGATGAGGCCGCGCTGCGGCCGGCTCTGTTCCCACCGATGGGTCGCCGCGGGAATCGACGCCGCCGCCTCGCGCTCCTTCGCCGGCAGGTCGCGCCATTCGAGCAGGGCCTGGCTCAGCATGTTGGCGACCGCTTCCGGGTTGCCGCTGTTGATGCGACCGAGGCAGCGCCCCGATGCCGTGAGCACGTAGGTGCCCTGCAGCGTGCCTCCCACGGCGTCGGGCTTGCCCCGGATCGCCTGTCGAAACCAACGGCACTCCGGGTCGTCATCGCGTTGCAGCCGCCAGACCTCGTCGGCCGCCGGTGTGAAGGACCGGCTCAGGGAGAGCAGCCGCTCGTCGGACCAGACCCGCCGGTCCCGGACGCCGTTGCCTCAAGTGCAGCCCAGCGGGTGGCCGTTCATGAGCCAGAGCAGCACGGGTTTCTGCTGCTCGGCCGCGGTGCGCACGCCGGTTCCGAGGTCGGCGTGCCAGTCGATCTGTTGCCAGCGCGATTCGTCCTCGTGCGGTGCGATGTGGTCGCGCCAGGCGTCGACGAGGGCTTGCGGCGGCTGCGGCGTCAGGGTCGCGCCAAGTAAGAACGGCACCATGGCGAGCATCGCTCGTAATGTAGCATCGAACCCGATGACGCGATCCGCCCAATATCCTGGTCTTCCTGGCCCTGGTTTCCGGTCTCTTGCCGGCTGCGTTCTCCTGCTCCTGATGGGGACGGGTTGTGCCTCGCCGCGCGATGCCGCGCCAGCGATCAACGAGATCTATCGCGAGGCGGCCCATACCTACGTGCGCAACCCCGTGATCGTGATCCACGGGATCCTCGGCTCCAGGCTCGAGCAGGAGTCGACGGGTAAGACGGTCTGGGGTGCGTTCACCGGCACATCGATCGATCCGGCGACGCCTGCCGGTGCCCAGGCGCTCGCGCTGCCGATGTCGAAGCAGCTCGCGGGGCTCGACCAGGACGTCTATGCGTCCGGGCCGCTGCAGGCGATCGAACTCGATCTGTTCTTCACGGTCGTGAGCGTCGGCGTCTACGCCAACATCCTGCGTACGTTGGGTGTCGGCGGCTACTCGGACCCGGTCGCCGTCGATCCCGAGAGTCCGGCCTACTTCGAGGACCACTACACGTGCTGGACATTCTTCTACGACTGGCGGCGTGACTGCGTCGAGAACGCGATCGCGTTCGGTGACTATCTGACTGCGACGCGGGCACGGATCCAGCGCTCGGCGACCGAGCGCGTCGAGGACCTGCGTCAGAAGGGCGACGCTGCTTCGTTGCAGGAGGCTGACGAGATCGCGGCCTGGCTCGCGAGCGACTGGCGCTTCGACATCGTCGCGCATTCGATGGGTGGCCTCGTTGCGCGCTACTATCTGCGCTACGGCCAGAACGGCTTGCCCGCCGATGGCTCGGCGCCGCCGGTCACATGGGCGGGCGCGGAGCAGATCGATCGCCTCGTGCTCGTTGGCACGCCGAACTTCGGCTCGATGCTGTCGCTGTCGAACCTGCTCGATGGGTTTCAGCCCGCACCGTTGCTGCCGCACTACGACCGCGCGTTGCTCGGCACGATGGCCTCGATCTACCAGCTGCTGCCGCGCAACGGGCAGGGGCTCGTGCTCGACTCTGCGGGTGAGCCGCTCGACTTCGATCTCTACGATGTGGCGAACTGGGAGCAGAACGACTGGGGGTTGCTCGATCCCGACTCCGAGGAATACCTCGAGTGGCTGCTGCCCGACGAACCCGATGCGGCCAAACGGCGAATGCGGGCGCGCGAGATCGTGGCGAACAATCTCGCGAGGGCGAAACAGTTCCACCGGGCGCTCGACCAGGACGCGCCGACACGTTCGCCGGCCGAGCTGCGGCTGTTTGCGGCCGATACGGTCGACACGGTGTCGAGGGTGCGGCTGCACAAGGGCGGGGACGGCAAGTTCCGCGCCCGCTTCGGTGGCGCGGGTGCGCTGGAGTACGGCGACGGCACGGTGCCGCGTTTCAGCGCGCTGGCCAACCGCAAGATCATGAGTCGGGGCTTCATCGATTCGCCCGTGCGTTGGGACAGCGTGACGTTCCTGCCGGACGATCACATCGGGATCACGCAGAACCCGCTCTTCACCAACAACCTGCTGTTCTACCTGCTGCAGCAGCGCCCGCGGCGGTAGCGCCCCTGCCGGGCTGGAGTCGGGGAGTTGCGCTGGTCGCTGCCGGTTTCGTGAGAATGGGCGAATCCGGATCGGGCGCTGCGATCACCTGCTCGGCGTGGAGTTTCTCGCCGAGAACCAGGCCATGGCCATGGACGAATCCGAGCGGTTCGTAGAGCGGCATCAGGTGTTCGTCTGGAGCTATTTGCGGCTGTTGGGCTGCAATCCCGACGAGGCCGACGATCTGGCGCAGGAGGCGCTCGTCGCCGCGTTGCGTAATGCGACGCCGGTGCGGGAGCCGCGCCCGTTCTTGAAAGTCACGGCGCGGAATCTGTTCCTGGCGCACTGCCGACGGCGGGCGCGGCAGCCGATCGACGTGGCGTGGCTCGATGCCGTGGATCGGGTGTGGGCGCAGCGTGAGCAGCTCGACCGTGACCCGTGGCTCGACGCGCTGAGCGCGTGTCGGGCGCAGCTCACGGCGAAGGCCCGTGAGGTTCTGGAACTCTACTACGACGAAGACCTGTCCTGGGGTGAGATCGGTGATCGCCTCGGGATGCAGAGCGGCGGCGTCAAGATGCTGCTGCAACGCACTCGCGCCGCGTTGCGTGAGTGCATTCGGAGGAAGGTGGAATGAGCGACGAACGTCTGGACGAGGTGGTGGATCGGTTCGTGGAGGTCGAGCTGCGGCGCGGGGCGCGGCAGCCGGATCTCGCGGCGCGGGTAACGGCGCAACTCGCGGGCCACGCACCGCAAGCCGCGCGCCGCGGGCGCCTGCTCGCGGCGGCAGCGATCCTGATCGGGGTCTCGGTGCTGATTGGTGTGCAGTGGCTCGCTTCGTCTGCGGGTCGGCGCGAGGCGTGCGCACCCGTCGCATGGTCGCTGCCGCACGACCCGCCCCGGGACGTCAAGGACCTGGAGCAGGTTCGGGCGCTGCCTGTCGGGGTTACTTCGGTGCGCGGCTGGAAGCTCGACGCGACAGCGATCACGGAGCTGCGGCGACTGAAGGATCTGCGCTATCTCGAACTGCGTGAGCCGACGCCGGCGACCGGGTTGCTGGCGCAGCTCGCCGAGTTTCGCACGCTGCAGGCGCTCGTGATCCATCGCGTGCAGCCGGTCGGCGACCTGGCGCCGCTCGCCGAGTTGCCCAACCTGCAGCGTCTCGCCGTGCGCTACGCCAAGGTCGAGAATGCTGATCTCGGCGCGCTCGCGGATTGCCCGGCTCTCGAGGAGTTGGACCTCGCGGGGAACCGCGACATAACGGCCGAGGGAATCGCAGCGATCGCGCGGGTCTCGGGTTTGCGCCGGTTGCAGCTTGCCGACCGCGTGCTGGTGCCGATCGAGCCGGAAGACCCCGGGGATCGGCCGACCGAGGCGAGGCGACGGGTCGCCATGCTCGCGGGTTTGTCGGATCTGCAACATCTCGGCGTGCACGTGGTCGACGAATCGGACTACGGCGAGGAGGGCGGGCTGGCTGGACTCGCGATGCCCGAGTTCGGCCACCCGACGATTGGCGAACTCGCCAAGCTCGGCCATCTGCAGTCGCTGGCTGTCGTGAGCAAGGATCTCGATGACGAGGCCCTCACGGCGATCGGCGCGATGCCCGAACTCCGGTCGCTGGTGATCGGGTCGGCGCCGGAAGTGACGTACGAAGGCCTCGCCGCGCTGGGGCCAGACCTGCGGCACCTGCACATCGAGAGCTGTGGGGCCATCCACGGTGAGCTGCCGAAGAACCTGCGCTCGCTGGAGTCGTTCACGGCGAGTTGGTGTCGGCACCTCAGTGACGTGAGCGTTGCGAGCCTGGCCGGTGCGCCGCTCGAGCGCCTGAGCCTGCGCTATTGCGCGAGCCTGACGCCCAAATGTCTGACAGTGCTCGCCAGTTGGCCGCTCGAAGAGCTCGATCTCGCGGGCCTGCCTTGGGTAGGCGACGACGAATTGCAGCGCATCGCGCGACTGCCCAAGCTCGCGAGGCTCGAGCTCTCGAGCACTCGTGACCTGTGGAAGCTAGTCATCTCGCAGGACCCGTTCCGCAACCGGCAAGTCGGCGGCGGCAATGCGATCACGGGTAAGGGCTTCGCGGCCCTCGCCGGAGCGAGGGGGTTGCGCTTCCTGAGTCTCGCGGGGCTCGGTGAACTCGCAGTCGAAGACCTTCAACCGCTGGGCGCGCTGCGCCTCGAACGGCTCGATCTGCGCGGTGTCGAGCTGGGTGCGGATGCTGCGGCGACGCTGGTCAACGCCCGCGGGCTCTGGCCCGACGTGGACATCATCGCCGGGGATCTCGAGCACGGGACGCCGACGGATCCGCGCTTCCGCCGGTAGCGGGGTGGTCCGGGCGAGCGGTCAACGCCGCCGGGGCGCCGGCGGCAGTTGCGCGCCCCAGACCATCACGAAGCACTGCGCGCCGGGGAGCTGGCTGATGCCGACGAGGCGGGTGTCGTTGGCGGCGAACGCGAGTTTCGTCACGAGTTTGGGGGCGTCGTCGAGCACGAGGAGTTCGGTGCCTTCGCGATCCCACAGGGTCACCTGGGCGTTGGCGTCGCAGGTCGCGATGCGTTGGTGATCGTGCGCGATCGCGATTGCCGTGATGGTCTCGGTTGCGGGCATCGGGACCAAGGGCGAGCCGCTGCGGCCGACGAACAGGGCGTCGTCGCCCGTGGTGACGAGGTCGCCGCGGATCGTAAGTGAGTGCTTGCCGACGCCGGGGTGCTGCTCGCGTTGAACTCGGCCGCTCCCGGGGTTCAGTCGATAGAGCGCGTCACCGAGTCCAGCGACGACGAACTCGTTGCGCGCTTCGTCGAATGCGACGCGGTCGGAGATCGGCAGCTCGAGATCGTGGACCAGTTTCATCGCTGGCAGTTGCCAGACGAACAAACGGCCCCACGGCACGCTGCCTGCGGCGAGCCACCGTTCGTTCGGGTCGATCGCCATGCGGCTGATGCCGTGAGGTGGTGACTCGCCGAGGCGCGTCGTTTTCGTCGCGCGGTCGATCGCGACGAGCTTGCTGCCGCCCAACCACATCGTGTCCTGGCCGAGTGCGCAGCCGAAGACGCTGTCGCGGCGAACCGCGCCCCCGGCCGGGGCGAAGACCGAGTCACGACAGTCGATCTGCAGTTCGAGTTTGCAGGTGCGGGCGTTCCAGATCCGCGCGATGCCGGTCGAGGTCGAGGTTCCGAAGGCCTCACCATCGGGTGCGACGGCAAGGTCGTTGATGTTGAAGCCCGCTTCGAGCTGACGGACGGGCGGCGGGGGATCGGGTGGCCACACCCGCACGGCGCTGCGCGAGATGGCTACGATGCGGTCGGTCTCGGGCGCGAGGTCGAGGCGACGCACGGTCCGCGGGTGGCCGTGGAAGCGGCCGGTGAGCTCGAGTGTCGTCGTGGACCAGGACTTGACCTGGCCGGCACCGGGGCTGCCGATGCCGTAGAGTCGTTGCCCGTCCGCCGACAGGCGCAGTTCTTCGAGTTCGCAACCGGCATCGACCCGTTGCAGCAATGCGCCCGACGCGCGATCGAAGCGCCGCAGGTGCGAGCCCCCCGAGGCGAACACCGTCCGCTCGTCCTCGGCCAGCACGAGGGTCTTCACGCCTTCGTCGTCCACGAACACGTTGCTGGTCAGGACGCCGTCGCTCACGCGGTAGCCCTTGACGAATCCTGAGCCCGTGCCGAGCAACAGCGACTCGTCGTCGCGGCTGAACGTCATGACCCAGGCGTAGGAGTCGGCGCGACACAGGCGTCGCGGCGGCGTGGTGCCGCTGGTGGCCAGCAGCGTCACGATTCCAGAGTTCTGGGAGATCGCGAGAGTGCGTTGGCCATGCCCGAGCGCGATCGCGCGGATGTCCGCGAGGTCGCGCGGTTGATTCGGATCGGTCCGGAACAGCACCGTCCGTTGCCAGGTGCGCAGGTCGATTGCGATGACGGTGCGATAGTGATCGACGATCGCGAACATCCGTTCGCGGGCGCGGTCGATGCAGTAGCGCTGGAAGTCGAACCCGAAGCGGCCGCGTGAGATCTTCAGCCAGTCGCGCTCGGTGTTCGTCTCGACGATCTCACCGTTTTCGTAGATCAGCGCGAGCCGTTCGTGGTCGAGCCAGGCGATGTCCTTCAGCGTCCGGCCGATTGCGCCGGGGATGGTGGACTCACTCGTGTCGCACTGGCTCGCGAGGTAGCGCCACTCCCAGCCGCGCAGGCGCGGCACGGCCGCGTCGAGGTGGCGGCGGGCGCTCAGGGCGTCGCCCGTCGCGAGGGCTGCCCGCGCCGCGGCGAGATGGGCGGCGTATTCGTTGCGCACCGCGATCCGCGTCCGTTCTTCGGCCGTGCGGCGGGCCTGGTCGACCTCGTCGAGTGACCACGCCAGGGCGGCGATGATCGCGAGTGTGCCGAGCACGAGTCCGAGCGAAGTCGCGACGCCGACGCGGTGTCGCGCGATGAACCGGCGGGCGAGATAGATCGCCTCGGGTTCGCGGGCGGACACGGGCTCGAGTCTACTACCTTTCCGGCGATCA
>JANSXC010000012.1 GCA_024743115.1 bacterium
CAGCTCGTAGAGCAAGACGCCGAGCGAGTAGATGTCGCTACGATGATCGCCGCGGCGCTGCAGGATCTCGGGCGCCATGTAGTAGGGCGTGCCGCGCCCCATCGACAGACTGCCGCGCGAATGCGTCACGAGCTTACTGAGCCCGTAGTCGCCCACCCGCGCCATGCCGCCCTTGAGGAAGACGTTCGCGGGCTTGATGTCGAAGTGCACCAGCGAACGCTCGTGCAACGCCGCGACACCGCGACATGCCTGCACGAACAGATGCAACAACTCCTCTCGTTCGGACGCCGTCGGCAGACCATCGACCGGTACGCGATCACGCAGCGTCTCGCTGCCCGCGTACTGCATCACGAGGAACGGGATGCCGTCGACCTCCCCACGGTCCTCGATCTGCACGAGATTCGGGTGGTCGATCTGGGCGAAGTACTGCACCTGGTCGAGTTCGCGGAACACGGCCTCGCGCACCTCAAGATCATCGACCTGGAGAAACTTGATCGCGTAGTCCTTACCGATCGATTCCTTGCGCGCCTTGAACACGAGCCCGAACGCGCCACCACCCAGCTTGGTCGTGATCTCGAATCCGGCGACGTAGCCTGGCTTACGATAGCTGCGATAGAACGCCTCCCAGTCAGGTGGTTGGCTGGCCGGGGGCCGACTGGCTGCCGGCTGGCTGGCCGAGGGGCGTTCGGGGCTGTCAGAAGGATCGGACACCGCGGGGCATTGTAGTAGCCTGCCGGCCATGCTGCACTGTCAGCACTTTGGTCGATGCGGTGGTTGTTCCGCACTCGACGTCGAGATCGCCACCCAACTCGACCGCAAGCGCGCCCGGGCCAGGGATTTGTTGCAGGATCATCTCGGTGGGATCGAGCCCGAGATCACGCTCCCACCGCGCCCGCCACGGCACGACCGAACCGCGATCCTCTATCCCGTTCAGCCACGCGGGAAGGATCTGACGCTCGGGATCTATCGCCGCGGCAGCCACGTCGTCGAGGCGATCACGGACTGCCGGATCCAGCACAAGGCGCTGACGGCGCTCGGCACGCGGGCCGGCGAAGCGTTCCGCAAGCTGCGCCTGCCGCCCTACGACGAACGCGATCATTCCGGCATCGTCCGCGCGTTCCGCGCCCGCGTGATGCCCGGCACCAACGAACTGCTGCTCGGTGCGATCGTCACGCGCCGCCAATTCCCCGAGCGCGAACGACTCGCGGAAATACTCTGGCGAGCGGCGCAGGGCCTGCGCGACGACCAGGGCCGTGAACTGCAACCGGTCGGCGTCGTAATCAACATCAACGACCGCCCCGGCAACGTGCTGCTGGGCCCGACCTCGCTCGTGCCCCGCGGCCGCGATCACCAGTTCGACGAACAGCAAGGCCTGCGCTTCCGCGTGTCGTTCGGCAGCTTCTATCAGCAGAACCGCTACAGCGACGCCGTCCTCTTCCGCCCGGCACTTGCGATGCTCGGCGACGTCACGGGCCAGTCCGTCATCGACGGCTACGGCGGCGTCGGCACGTTCGCGCTGCGCCTGCGACAGGCCGGCGCGGCCAGCGTCACGATCATCGAGAGTTCACCGAGCGCTTGCGACGACGCTCGCTTCAATCTCGCGGCCAGCGGCGGCGACCCCGACGATGTACGCGAAGAAGAGTTCGGCAAACACGCGCTGCCGCCCGCGGATCTGCTCGTCGCCGACCCACCGCGAGCGGGCCTGGGCGAACCCGGCGCGGCAGCGATCCTCGGCGCGATGCCCGACCGCGTGCTGCTCGTGTCCTGCGCGCTGGAGTCACTGGCCCGCGACCTCGCGCGCCTCGTGCCGAACTACCGGGTCACGGCACTGCGGTTGTGCGACCTGTTCCCCCACACGGATCATGTGGAGGCGCTGACGCTGCTCGAGCGCGCTTGATGCGCGCCCCAAAGGGCCTGCTCAGGTCACTGGAACAGCTTCACCCCGAACGCGTTCGAGCTCGAGAACCCGACCGGCCCGTTCGCATCGACGAGCAGCCATTGGCCAAACAGCGTGGCGCCCGCGAACGCGGGGTCGGGCGGTAGCGAGAAGGTCAGCGAGGCGAAACCGTTGCCCGGGCCCGAGCCCTGCGTCAGTCCGACGCCGCTCGTGGCCATGGCGCCCGACTGTGCGAGGTAGACGTTGTGGCCGAGCACGGCTGTCGGCGCCTGGTTGGCGAAGAGGTCCCAGGCGATGAACGCAAACGTCGATGGTTGCACCCGGTCGACGCCGATCGTGACCTTGGGATTGCCGAGCAGGCCGGGTTCCCACGCGTTGGCTCGCGGCGTGAGGCCGCCCGTGCCCGCGGTGCCCGTACCGAACGTGGTCGGCACGTTGGCGGTCTCGCTCCAGAGCGTCGGGCGATCGAAGGGCGGCTGCTGGTTCACCACGCGCGGGTCCGTGAGCGTGCGTAGGAACGCGACCATGTTCGTGCGGTCGTTCGGCGAGATCGCTCCGAGGATGTTGAAGATCAGCGGGTCTTGATTGACGTTGGTGTTGCCACCACGCGCGTAGAAGTCGATGACATCGAGCAACGTCGCTTCGCTGCCGTTGTGGAAGTACGGCGCGCGCAGCTCGACATTCCGCAGACCCGGGACCTTGAACTTCCCCGAATCGAGTACGACCTGCGTGACGTTGAACCGCCCGGGATCCTCCGCGAACGGCCGCACGCCGATGTTGCGGTAGCGGCCGGTCGGGAACGTCGGGCCCGTGAAACGAACGCTGGCCTCCAGGTCGGTGTGGCAGTTGCGACAGAGCGCGTTGAACTGCAGTCGACCGAGGTTCTCCTGCGGCGTGAACGTGTACTGACCGACGAGCGACCGATCGAACGGTGACTGGTCGCTGACGAGCGCCCGCTGGTACGCCGCGATCGCGAAGATGATCCGCTGCGGGGTGACCCCAGCCGTGCCGTACACCTGCTGGAACAGCTGCGCGTAGGTCTGACCGTTGATGAAGGTCTGCAGCGCGGCGGGCACGTTCGTGGCGAGCGCGAGCGGCGTGAGGTTCGGCAGGTCGTTCGCGATATCCGTCCACGAACGCCCGACGTGACTCATCTCGCCCTCGTCGACGGGCGGCCCGGCCGCCTGGTTCTCGAGCGCCGCACCGCTCGCGAGCACGACCTGGTTGGTCACCGGGTCGCGGAACACGTCGTCGGCGCGCCCGTCCCAGAACAGTTCCGTGAGGTAGGCCGCATTGATCGGCGACGGCGATTTGCGCGGAGTCACCTTCGGCTGCACGCCGAACAGAGCATCCTCGAGCCATGCGCCGCTCGCGTCGTGCCGCACGACGCCCGGCGACCCGACGACGTCGTCGGCGGTTCCGAACACACCGTCAGCGCCCGGGTGCACCGAGTCGGTTCGCGGATCGGCCCCGCCGCTGTCCCAACGGTGGCACGTCCCGCAGGCGACGGACCGCGAGGACGATAGCTGCTCGTCCCAGAACAGTGCCTTGCCGAGGGCTACCTTGCCCGGCGTGGACGGGTTGCCCGCCGGCTCCGGCGGTGCGGGAAAGATCTGAGCCGAGAGCCCCGTGGCGAGGAGCACCGGCGCGACGAGAGTCCACGTGCGTCGAATCACCAGGGAATTGTAGGACACCCCGGCCCGGGCGGGGATACCCCGCGACGAGTCGTCCGGGTCCAGGACGGCCAGCGCACGCGGCGCGGCAACTGCCGTTGCGAAGGCAACTTGCGATCGGCCCCTGAGCCGGCCCCCGCCCCGCTCCCTGAGCCGAGCGCGGGCACCGAGCCCACCAGCAGGATCAGCTGCTGACCGGCTGCAGTTCGATCGTTCCGAACCGCGCGGATCCCGGCGACGAATAGCGGAAGATGTGGCCGGAATGGCCGGTGCGCTCGCGGAGCGCTTTCTTGAGCCGCAGCGCTTCGTACCAGGCCTTGGTCTGGTCGCCGAGCACGACGAGCGCGCCACGGCCGGCCAGCGTCGCGCCCCAGAGCGCCCCGGCCTCGCGGCGCTGCTGCGCGAAACCGATAAGGAAGTCGCCGAGCTCGCGATCCGGCGACGGTCCGCGCGCGGCATGGGAACGGAACAGCAGATCCCCGAGCTCGGCCCGCGAGGCCGGCGTGACGGGTTGCCCGAGCAGCTCGGCAAACCGATCGGCGCGCGCGGATTCCGCCACCGCGACCTCGGCCGAGACCGTCGCGCCGGCGATCGGCGAACCGAGTTCGAGGCCAACGAACTCGAGCCCCTCCGGCACGGTCAACTGCGCCTCGGGAGCCATCGCATCCCCGCGCAACGCAGTCAGAGCACCCGACTCCGCGTGCACCGCGACACAGCCGGCCTGCGGATCCGAGGCATCGTGGACGATCTCACGATCGATCGACCGACAGACCTCGATCAGGCGCGCGTCCGGCAGATCGAGTTCGAACGCCGCCGCGATCGCGCGGAGCGCCGCGACCTGCAGCGCGGTCGACGCTCCCGCGCCGCGACGTTCGGGGATGTCACTCGTCACGAGCAGTTCGAAACCACTCGGCAGGCTCAGGCCGTGGTCCCGAGCCAGGACGACGAGGCCACCGAGCACGTTCGCGACCCACGCATCGAGCGGGTTGGCGCACAGGAACGCGCGGGCCTCGGTGTAGTCGATCGTGCCACCCGGGATGCCGAGGTCGGGCAAGCGCACCGACAACCGATCCGTGCGCGACTCGACCGCTCCCGCCGCCACGTCCTTGCCGGCATCCGCCGTCGGCCGGGCGTCCTGGGTGCGCGGCGCCCAGATCCGCAGGAACTCGTCATCACGCCGTTGGACGGCGACGCAGACGGCCTCCGCGATCGGCAACTGCAGGGCCATCGTTTCGGCCTCGTGGCCCAGCCCGCCGATGATCGGGAGCCGACCCGGCGCCCGCGCGATGTGCACGGTCCGATTCGGAGCGAAGAACTGCGGCGTGTTCTTCTCGACCACACGGATCAGCAGCAGAACGCCGAGGCCCTCGTCGGGCATGGCAGACGGAACGAAGTGCGTGACGGCATCCACGGGATTCGGGCGCAGCATAGCCGAGAAGACCGGAGTTGGAATCGGTAGCAGGGCCACCTATCGTACGGTGGGAAACCAGGAGCCAGCAGAATGCAATCGAATCGATCCTTGTCCGTCCTGGCCATGCTAGCGGCCGCGACCCTGACCAGCTGCGCCGCCAGCGGCACGAACGTCGGCATCGTCGTCGACCCGAAAGAGACGGCGATCTACATCAACGGTGAGAAGGCGGGCACGGGCAAGCGCGTCTACACCTTCGACTTCAGCAAGCACCCGCGCGCGCTGCTGCAGGCCACGGCCTACGGCTGCAAACCGCACTACGAAGTCTGGACCAAGCGACGGCTGCTCGAACACATCAAGGAGTTCAAGCAGCTGGAGATCATCCTCAAGCAGGAGCGATTCTGAGATGAACTGCCGCCAAGAACGCCAGCTCGGTCGTAATCAGACTGACCGCCGTCGCCTGCCGACCTTCGCGGTCGTCGGCACGCTCGCGCTGCTCACCGCGTGCGCCGGGCCGCCGCAGCGCAAGTTCCGCATCGACGCGATCAACACCAGCGAGAAGCCGGTCGCGTGCCTGGTCGTCGTCGGCGACGACTGGGCCGGCGCGGCCGAGCAGAATCGCGTCGTCAACGTCGGCGGCGACGACCAGGCCACGCTCGAACTGACGTTCGACAAGCCCGAGATCTCCATCATCGTGGCGGCGATCCCGATGAACGAGAGCACGGGCGAGATCGATGCGTTGCCGACCTCGCGCAGCAACTCGACGGCCAGCACGAGCTACATCGCCGGCACTCGCAAACTGCGCGTCGACGATGCGCCGACGCAGCTGTTCATTCTCGAACAGCGACTGGACGGCGGCCGCTAGGACGTCCGAATCGCCCAGCATCGAACGGGCGACCTACTTCAAGTCCGGGAACTCGCCGCGCGCAAACTCGGGCGCCAGCACGTCGCGCGGACGCAGCACCATGCGAAAGCCCATTCCGGGCAGCGCCCGATCGAGCGGCGCACGCTGGTAGTCGTCACCCGCGGCCCGCCGCCGTCGGTCGCGCGGCACGTCCTTGTAGCTGCCACCGGCGAGTTCGCCGATGGTCGCACCGGCCTCCGGCAGCAGCCACTCCGCGACATTGCCGGCCAGGTGACGCAACGTGACGCCATCCGGACTCCGCCACGACTCGCCACCGCTGCCGGCAGCCCGGAGCGAGAGCGGTGGCTCGCGATACTTCTGGCCGCCCCAGGGAAAACGGTGCTCGCCGCCGTCACCGAACGCGGCCAGCGCCCACTCGGCCCGCGTCGGCAGGGACCGACCGAACCAGGCGGCGCAGGCCCAGGCCTGACGCCCCGAGACGGTCTCGACCGGCATCGTGGCGCGACCCGGCCGCCGTGGCCGCAGCACCCGAACGATCTCGGCCGTGGCCGGCGTCGCCGGCCCCAGCCGTTCGAGCAGAGCCGCGCGCCGCTCGGCAGCGCCGCTCCCGGCCGCTGTGACGAGCGCAGTCGCGCCGGTCAGGAACTCGTCGAACTCCGCGGCCGTCGCTTCGGTCGGCGCGAGGAAGAACGGACCGGCGGCACCGTGCTTCGTGCGTCCGCCGCGAATCATCACGAGGCCCGCAGCCGCGGCGGCGAGCCGGTCGACCGCGCCGATCCAGCGCCGCACCCGCGCGGCCGCGGCACGCTCACCGAGAGTGTCGAGCTCCGCCGCGAACGTCGCGAGCCGGCGGCTCGCCACCGGGCCATCGAGGTCCGACATGAGCTGCACGAACACGTCGCGACAGCCCGTCACGACGTTCGCCAGCGCTTCGAAGGACGCGCGCCCGACGGGTTCGCTCGGCCGCGAGCGCGCATCCTGCACCGCGACCGCGAGGTCGCCCGCCGCGAAGGTCATGGCGATACCGCGCACGCGCTCGTCGATCTTGCGCCAGCTCGCGGCCACGGCACGCGCGGCCTGCAACTCGCTGGCGGCCGCGTTGTCGCCGCCGAGTTCGGCGATGTGGCTCGCGTGGTCGGCGAGTTCGCTCGTGAACCGTGACGCCGCCTGGCGCCAGTCCGTGAGCGTCTTGATCGCATCGAGCTGCGCCCGCGTCTGGCGCACGCCTTCGAGCACGCTCCCGAGCTGCTGCGCGCGCGTGAGATCGGCAGCGCTCGCGGTCAACTGCTCCTCGGTGATGATCCCCGCCAGCTCTGCGCCCGCATCCGGAAACAGACGCCGCGCTCGCGCCAGGCCATCGCGCAGCACCTGCAGCTCGCTCTCGAGATCGGTAGCCGCCACCCGCCCCGCGGCCTTTCGGGCCTGCCAAGCCGCCCACGCCGCGCGGCAGGCCTCGATCACCTTGGGTTGCAGCAACGCGACCCGCCGGAGCTTGCGCCGCTCGCTCCGTACCCACTCGGGCCAGTCCTCGAGCGGTAACCCCTCGGCGTTGAGCACGAGATCGATCTTGTCGAAGTAGGCCTCGACGTCGGTCTTGAACGGCACGACGGGATCGTTGGGGAACGAGTTCACGAGCGCCTTCGCACTGTCGAGCATCGTCGCCGCGGCCTGCCAGTCGTCGAGCAGCTTGCGGCGCGCTTCGATCTCCGCGCGCGCCGTCGGCTGGAGTTCCGACGTGTCGGTGCGGATCGACTCGACCGGACCGAGCCGATCGAAGCGCTTGCGGCACTCGTCGAGCTTCGCCTTGAAGTCGACGGGCGGCGGCGGCGCCACTTCGAGACCCGCGCGGGCCGCGGCAAGTTCGGCAGCCGGGAGCGCGGCGATCAACTTCGATCGCTGGGACACCAACAACCCCTGAGCCCGCGACTGGCCCGCAGCGATCGCGTCGAGATCCGCGGAGAGTTGTTGCCGCAGCGCATCGGACAACTCGGCAGCCGGAGGTACCGGCTCACCGGGCGTGGCCTCACCCTGACGCGCGACCTGCCACTTGGCGAACGCCACCCCGAGCGAATCGGCCGCGAGGTCGGCGCAGTCGGAGTGCACCAAGGCAATCGCCGACTCCTGCCAGGTCCGCAATTCGGCCAGCGGATCCGGCGGCACGCGCGCGGCGTCCGCGACCCGCTGAACGTGAGCCGCGAGGTCATCGAATGGCAGTTCGAACGCGGCCGGCAGTTCGATGGTGGCAAGCGCGTCCCGGGCAACGAGCCCCTGGTCGATCGCCGTGAGCAGCGCGTCGCGGGCATCCACTTCGTTCCCCGGCGGCTCCAACGCCACGACCGCAGCGCGCAGCTCGGCCGAGGGCCCGTCCTCCGCCAGGGACGCGCCGTGCTGATTCAGCGCGGCGGCAATCGAAGGCGGCTGGGTCTCACCGTTCTCGCTGGCCCCGGAGTTGCCGTTGTCCTCACCAGTCTTCGCGCCGCCGCTCCCTGGATCGCCCGCAGGCTTCTGCGTTCCGGCGTTCTGCTCGCCGGACGGATCGTCCTTCGGTTGCTGGTTCTGCCACCACCAATAACCAGCACCGCCACCACCGAGAAGTACGAGGACGGCGACTACGATCAGCCAGCTGCGGCCACCTCCAACGCCACCGCCCGCATCCGCACTCGCCGCTACGCCGCCGGCCCGATCACCACCGACTTTGGCACGACCAGCAGCGGACTTCCGCGCCGGTGGCTTGCCGGCGCCCTTCCGACCCGTCGGCGCTGCGGTGCGGCGCTTCGGCGGCGCCTTGATCTCCATCGTGCGACCCTGCTGCACGAGCACGAGATCCGTCGCGAGATCGTCGTAGTCCACGTAACGGTCATCGCGCGACAGCGCCGTCATCCGCGCGACCACCCGCGACAACGGATGGTGCTCGTCGAGTTCGGGCAGCGCTTTCCACAGGCACAGGTTCTCGAGCCGCGTCTTGGTCTGGATCAGCTCGTAGACCGAACTCGCGCGCACGGGCGGCTCGCCCGTGAGCAGGTAGTAGAACGTCGCGCCGAGCGAGTACATGTCGCTGCGGAAGTCGATGTCGCGCGAACCCTGACACTGCTCCGGGCTCATGTAGAGCGGTGTGCCGATGAGCTCCTGTGTCATCGTCAGCCCGAGGTCGTCGTTCTCGGGCTTGGCGATGCCGAAGTCCGCGATCTTGAGCTCACCGCGATCGGTGAGCATCAGGTTGTCGGGCTTGATGTCGCGATGGATGATCCCCTGGCGCTGCGCCTCTTCGAGACCCTTGCAGGCCTGCCGCAACAGCGGGATCGCTTCAGCAACGGGCAACCGCCCCCCCGCGAGCAGGCGGGTGTAGTCGCGCAGGTTCTTGCCGCGCACGAGTTCCATCACGAGGAAGTGCACGCCGTGTTCGAAACCGACGTCGTGCACCATGACGACGTGCGGACTCTGGAACTGCGCGACCACGCGCGCTTCGGACTCGAAGCGCTCGAGCATGCGCGAGTCCGTCAGCAGCTCGGGCCGCATGACCTTGACCGCGACCTGTCGGTTGAGGCGAATCTGCGTCGCGCGATAGACCGCCCCCATCGCGCCGCGCCCGAGCAGGGAATCGATGCGGCAGCCGCCCAGCTCGACGCCGATCAGCGGGTCGGAGGGCTTCGCGGGTGGCGGCGGTGCATCCGCCGGGCTCGCTTCTTCGCCCGCGCCCTTGCTCACCGGCTCGCCCGCGGAGCCGTCGCCGATCGTGTCCCCACCGACGGCTTCCTCCGGAGCCGACTGCGACGGCGGTGACGGATTGGCCGGCACCGTACGATCGAGCTGCTCGTCAGGAGACCCGTTGGAATCCTTGCGGGGCTGCCCCTCGTCGCCGTCGCCGCCGCCTTCGGGCACGCGCCGCGTCATGTCGAACGGATCCTGCGAACTCATCGCCCCCTCGTTGTATTCGACTTCTGACCGCCAGCGAACCGGCGATACGAGAAAGCCGCATCAGCCCCCGCGTCGGCGGCGGGCGGTCACAGCAGGCTGCCGGGATCGACGTCGAGAGTGACCCGGCATGTGCGCGTGCCGAGATCCTCCACCGTGCCGACCTCCGCCATCGCGTTGGTGAACGACTCGGGGTCGTAGCACTTGACGAGCATGTGCCAGCGCCAGCGATCCTTCACCTTGGCGACGACCGCCGGTGCCGGCCCGAGCACGTCGACGCCCTCGAGATCGCGCAACGGCGCGACCGCGCGCTGCAGGACGTTGCGTGCATCGGCTTCGCGCAGCGCCTCCGCGAACACCCGGATCAGCCGGCAGAACGGTGGATAGCCCGCGGTCTTGCGATGGACGAGTTCCTGGCGAACGAACTGGTCGTAGTCGTTCGCGACGACTGCCGCGATCGCGTAGTTGTCGGGGCAGTGCGTCTGGATCACGACGGTGCCGGCTTTCTCGCCGCGACCGGCGCGGCCCGCAACCTGCTGCAGCAGCTGGAACGTCCGCTCGGCCGCGCGGTAGTCCGGCACGAACAACCCGGTGTCGGCGGACACGACGCCCACGAGCGTGACATCGGGAAAGTCGAGGCCCTTGGCGATCATCTGCGTGCCGATCAGGACATCGATGTGGCGTTTGCGGAACGCGCTGAGCACCCGCTCGTGCGCGCCGCGCTCGGCCATCGTGTCCGCGTCCATGCGCGCGACGATTGCCTCCGGGAACTGCGCGGTCACGGCGGCCTCGAGCCGCTCCGTGCCGACACCGAGCTCGTGCATGCCGGGACTCTGGCACGTCGGGCACATTTCGGGACGCCGCCTCTCGCGGCAACACCAGTGACAGATCAGGCGACCCCGCCGCGAGTGCCAGGTCATCGAGACCGAGCACGACTCGCACTTCACCACTTCGCCACAACCCGGACAGAGCAGCACGGGCGAGTAGCCGCGGCGATTGAGGAACAACAGGACCTGATCCCGAGCCTTGAGCCGCTCCTCCATCATCACGGTCAACGTTCGCGACAACACGAGGCCGCCGCGCCGCGACTCCTTCGGTTCGCCGCGCAGGTCCTGTACGACGATGCGTGGCGGTCGCCCGGCACCCGCGCGCTCGGGCAGAGTGACCATCTCGTAGATCCCACGCCGCGCCTTGCCGTACGACTCGAGCGTCGGCGTCGCGGAGCCGAGCACGACGACCGCGCGTTCGATCTCGCCGCGCACGATCGCCATCTCGCGCGCGTGGTAACGGGGCGTGCTCTCCTGCTTGAACGACGTCTCGTGCTCTTCGTCGAGCACGATCAGCCCGAGATCCTGCACGGGCGCGAAGAGCGCGGACCGCGCCCCGATCGCGATGCGGGCTTCGCCGCGCAACAGCCGCTGCCATTGGCGGCCGCGCTCTGCGTCGGTCAGCCCCGAATGGAGCACGGCCACGTCCGGGAACCGCGACGCGAACCGGCCGACCGTCTGCGGCGTGAGCGAGATCTCGGGCACGAGCACGATCGCGCTCTTGCCGAGCCGCCGCACCTCCTCGAGCACTCGCAGGTAGACCTCGGTCTTGCCGCTGCCTGTGACCCCATGCAGGAGGAATGCGCGATGCTCGTTCGCGGTGACCCGCCTCACGATGGTGTCGACGGCGGCTTGCTGGTTCTCGTTCAGCACGTGACGCTCGGCCCGCTCGTCCGCGGCGGGCACGAGTTCTTCGAGTTCTTCCTGCAGCATCACGCGGCGCAACACGCCGTGCTTCACGAGCGTCTGCCATGGACTGTCGCTCGTACCGGTTCGCCGCTTGACGTCGAGGATCGGCATCGGCCCGCCGTACTCGAGCACCGTGCGCAGGACGCGCGAACGCGCCTGCTGTTTCTCTTCGAGCTCCTCCACCGCGCGCAACGCGAGATCGTGCGGCGCTGCGAGCTCGAGGTGCGGGATCCGTCGCACACCACGCCGCTTCGCGACGGCCGGCAACGTCGCGTCGAGCGCCTCGCCCAGCGAGCAACCGTAGGTCGCCGCCATCCGCTTGCCGAGTTCGAGCAGCGCGGGCGGCAAGCGCGTGTCCGAGTCGAGCACGGTATCGACCGCCTTGATCTTGCTCGGCGCAAGCTCGGTCGTCGGGCTCGTGGCGGTCACGATGCCACCGAGTTTGCGACCGTGGAAGTTGACCCGCACGCGGTTGCCCGGCACCGCGGTCACGCCCGCAGGTAACGAATAGGTGAACTCCCGGCGCAACGGCAGGTTCAGCGCGACCTGCACGTACAGCACTGCTGCGGGCGCATCCGCGGGATGGGCGCCATCGGTCGCGGGGGTGGGTTCTGGGCCGGACGAGGTCATTGCAACGATCTCGTGACAGTGAACCGGCGGCCGGTGGAAACGCAACGGTCACCCCCCCTGCTCGGACTACGATGAGCCACTCGTCCAACCGTGTTACGTGCGGATCGCCCGCATCGATCCTCCCGCAACCGCCCGCCAGTGAATCCAACCGTGCCAAACACTCGCTCCTCCCATTCTCGTTCTCGGCTACTCACCGCCATGCTCCTGGCCTGCGCGGCCGGCACCCTGGGCGCCCAGCAGCCGACCGCCGGGCAACAGAAACCACGCGTTCTGCCGTATCCGATCGATCTGCCGGCCAGCTACGTCGCGGCAGTAGAAGCGGGCACCCGAACGATGGATGGTCGACCGGGGGCAAAGCACTGGACGAATTCCGCGCACTACGACATCGCGATGGAACTCGACGTCGAGAACAAGCGCGTCATCGGCAAGGCGGTGATGACCTACCACAACCGTTCGCCCAAGGCGCTGCGCCAGCTGATCGTTCACCTGCGGCAGAACATGATGAAGCCGGGCATGCAGCGAACCCGCACGATCCGCACCACCGCCGGACTCGAGCTCGGTGAGGTAGCCCTCGACGGCGAGGCCCTCGGCCGGCGCGCACGAACGCGCGACACGCGCCTCTACGTGCGCTTGCCGAAGTCTCTGCAGCCCGGCGAGAAAACGACGCTGTCGATCGACTACTCGTACGAGGTGCCGAAGGCGGGCACCGCGCCGCGCAACGGCCACGAGGACGACGACGTCTTCTATCTCGCCTACTGGTATCCGCAGTTCGCGGTCTATGACGATGTCGCCGGCTGGGTCGCCGATCCCTACAAGGGCAACGGCGAGTTCTACATGGGCTACGCGGACTACGACCTCGCGATCACGGCGCCCTCGGGCTACCTCGTGCGTGCGACCGGTGAGCTGACCAACGCCAAGGAGGTGCTGCGCCCCGCCGCGATCAAGGCGCTCGCCAAGGCACGTAAGTCGCGGGACATCGTCCCCGTCATCAGCCGCGAAGACCTCGAGGCCGGCAAGGTCACGAAGCCGGGCAAGAAGAAGCTGACGTGGAAGTTCCACGCCGAGAACGTTCGCGACACCGCAGTCAGCATCGCGCGCACCTACGTCTGGGACGCGACGCACGCCGTCGTCAAGGACAAGCACGGCTCCGGCAAGGACGGCGTCGCGATGATCCACTCGGTTTACGAGCCGAACGCGCGCGCGTGGCGCCGCAGCGCGGAGTACGCGCGGCACACGATCGAGTACATGTCGGAGATGGTGTTCCCGTATCCCTGGCCGCAGATGACCGCGTGCGAGGGCATCATCGGCGGCGGCATGGAGTTCCCGATGATGACGATCGTCGGCCAGCGCGGCTCGGCCGGCACGATCGCCCACGAACTCATCCACATGTGGTTCCCGATGATCGTCGGCAGCAACGAGAAGCGCTACGCGTGGCAGGACGAGGGCTTCACCTCGTTCTGGACGACACTCTGCCGCGACGACTTCCAGGACCGCACGGTCGGCCCCAAGTCGGCGGTCATGGGCTTCGGTGCCGCGGTGCGCCGCGGCCTCGACGTCGTGTGCATGCGCCACGCCGACACCTACGGCACGGACAGCTTCGGCTTCGCGAGCTACAGCAAGCCCGCCGCCGTATTGCACCAGCTCCGCGGGATGCTCGGCGACGACACGTTCTTCGGTGCGTTCCGGCGCTACACGCGTGACTGGGCCTACAAGCATCCGATGCCGTACGACTTCTTCCACGCGTTCTCCGATCACGCGGGGCAGGACCTCGAGCCCTACTTCCGCACCTGGTTCTTCGAGAAGTGGCCGCTCGATCACGCCGTCGGCAAGGTCACGACGGGCAAGAGCAAGACGACGGTGATCGTCGAGGACCGC
Source organism: bacterium (assembly GCA_024743115.1). Classification (GTDB taxonomy): domain Bacteria; phylum Planctomycetota; class UBA1135; order UBA1135; family UBA2386; genus JAGQRA01. The sequence continues at coordinate 13,997 of JANSXC010000012.1, forward strand.
GGCCGCGCGATGCACCCGTGCGTCGTTGAGGCCACGATGGTGGACGATTCGACCGCGCGCCAGACCGTCGACGCCGCCCACTGGCGCGGCAATCGCTACGCCAAGGTCCAGTTCCCCGGTCAGGTGAAGAAGGTCGTGATCGACCCCGACATCCAGGCCCTCGACAAGGACCGGCGCAACAACAGCTGGGAAGCCGAGGGCGACTCGGCGAAGAAGAGCGCCGGCAAGGACAAGAAGCGCGTCGATCGCTGACGCGCCCGGGCTCCTGCCGCGCGGCTCAGCGATCGTAGAGCCGCACGAACGTGTGCCAGGTCTCGTCCGTGAGCGCGACCTCGTGGAGGAACCAGCTCCACACGTCGCCGAGCTGCTGGTTGCGCTCGCGAATCGACTTCAGCGACATGCGCGGACCGTTCTCGAACTCGATCGCGTCGAAGCCGGTCGCCTTGACGAGCACGCGATGGAGTCGGGCCGCTTTCTCGACGTCGCCCGGGTAGCGGTAATGGATCTTGGCGAGTTCGTGGGCGGCAACGGCCAGCGAGTGCGGTGCGCCATCGATGATCCGGTTTGCGACCTCGGGCTCGAATTGGCGCGCGCTCATGAGCTGCCGCACGTCGTTGAGATGCTTCGGGTCCGGGCGAAAGAGCTGGAACTCGGGCAGTGGCTTGTTGCGCTTGCGCGCCGACGCCTTGTAGGGCGCCTTGTTGCGCAACCGATACCAGTGCTCGTTGAGCTGCTGCGCCGCGAGCTTCTGGTTGCGGCGGAATGTCCGCACCCACACCGGCTCGCCCTCAGACACCTGACCGAACAGCCGGGACGGCACGGTCCACTGTTCGAACAGCAGCGACTGGCCATCCGCGGTCTTGCCGGGGAACGTGCGGACCTTTGCGGGGCCGGCTCGCCGCGGCATCGTGGGCACCGGCGAACTGGCGTAGGTCGGCGCATCGGCGAACGGCTGCTGCGGCGCGAGCGCCAGGAACCCGACCACCAACACGCCCACCGCGCCGAACGGGACGAGCAACAGCAGCCACAACCATGGCGAGCGCCGCCGGGCGCCCTCCTGTTGCATACGGGCGTCGCGCCGGGCCTTTTGCTCCGCACGCCGACGGGCGCGCTTCGCCCGCCACTCGGCGAACTGGTGACGATGCTGCTTGCGCGTCTCGCGCATCGTCTCGCCCATGACCTCGCGGGCCGTCTTCGTCGCCTTCTCGCTCAGGACCTTGGCGTTGGCCATCGCATCCCGCGCGATCTGGCGCGCGTGCTTGTAGGCCTCGCGTGACGCGTTCTTGAGTCCGTCGTACGGATTCTCGCCCGCTTCACCGGCCGGTCTCCCGGCCGAATCCTGCTGCCCGCCGGGCGGCGGCGGCGGCATCGATCCGGCAGCACCCGCGCCCTGACCACTCTGCACGTCCTCCCACGCTGCCGCGGCGACCCCGGCCGGGGCGCCCATGGCGGTGATGAGGTCGTGCACACTCTGGTAGCGGGCCGCCGGGTCCTTCTGCAGACAGCGCTGCAGCACGGCGCGATCGGACGGCGAGAGGTGCTCGGGCCATGCCGGGTCTTCCTTCTCGTGCTTGCGCAGGACCTCCCACTCACTCTCGCCCGCGAACGGCAACTGGCCGCAGAGGATCTCGTAGAGCATCACACCGAGCGAGTAGACGTCGCTGCGCTGGTCGCCGCGCCGCTGCAGCATCTCGGGCGCCATGTAGTAGGGCGTCCCGCGTCCCATCGTCAGGCTGCCGCGCGAGTGCGTGACGAGCTTGCTGAGTCCGTAGTCGCCGACGCGCGCGACCGGCCCCTTCAGGAACACGTTCGCCGGCTTGAGGTCGAAGTGCACCAGTGACCGTTCGTGCAGCGCCGCGACGCCGCGACAGGCCTGCAGGAAGTAGCGCAGTAGCTCGTCACGCCGCTCGGCATCCGGCACACCCGGCTCCGACGGCAGGCGGTCGCGCAGCGTCTCGCTGCCCGCAAACTGCATCACGAGGAACGGAATGCCGTCGACCTCCCCGCGATCCTCGATCTGCACGAGGTTAGGGTGATCGACCTGGGCGAAGTATTTGACCTGTTCGAGTTCGGAGAGGACCGCGCGCCGCACCTCGGCATCCTCGACCTTGAGGAACTTGATCGCGTAGTCCTTGCCGATCGACTCCTTCCGCGCCCGGAATACCAACCCGAACGCCCCACCACCCAGTTTGGTCGTGATCTCGAACCCTGGAACGTAACCAGGTTTACGGTAGTCCCCATAGAACGCTTCCCAATCGGGCAGCGGTGGGTTCGGCGTGGGCTGGGCGTCGGCCATGAGAGCAGTGTAGTCGGTCAGTGACGACACGCAGCTACGGACCGGCCGGTCGAAGATTCGGGATTGGTTCCCGGCGGGATTCCCCGGCCCCGTCGGTCTCGCCCGGCCCGTAAATCAGTGCGCGCAGACGCACGGGGTGCCATGGCACCGCGGGCAGCCGTCAGCGTATTTCTGCCGGCCGACGGCCTCGAGATCGAGGCCGTGGATCGAGGCTAGCGTCGCAAGCCAGGCGAAGACGTCCCCGAACTCCTCCTCGAGGTTGTCGCGCTCGCCGCGGCGGATCGCCCGGACCAACTCACCGACCTCCTCGACGAACCAGAGCAGCGTGCCCTGGGTGCCGCGCGCGAAGTCGCGCTCGTAGTAGATGTCCTCGATCAGGCGCTGAAACGAGCCCGGGGTCGCCGGGCCGGCACGCCCAGGCGCCGTGGGACCGGACCCGGACGCATCGCCGGTCATCCGTCCTGCCCCGTCTTCTTGACGGTGAGCATGACCACGTCCTCGCGCAGGCCGTCGTCGCCGGCCTCCTGCTCGATGCTGCCGAGCACCATGTTCATGAACATGTTGGTGTGGCGCGGGCCGTGCTGGCGCAGCAGGTCGAGCACGCCCTCGCTGCGATGCATCGCATCGTTGCCCAGGACGAGCCGCGTGCCCGGGCTCATGTTGATCTCCTGCGGCCGCAACGACTTCTCGAACACCGGACCGTCGTCGAGGCCCAGCGCAATGCCCTCGGCGTTGAGCTCGAGCACGTCGCCGCGCTGACAGATGAGCAACGGCGACTGCGCGCCCGCCTGATAAAGCTTGGCGTCGCCGTCCTTGAGCTGCAGTAGCGTCGCCTTGGCGCAGCAGCCGGACGGCAGCGCCTGCTTCAAGACCTTGTTGGTGTGCGCCAACGCGCGCCGCGGCGTCGCGTTCTTGCTGAGCGCGCGCTGCAGCTCGTCCCGGGCCTGCCGACACGCGTAGACCGCCAGCGCCCCATGCCCCTCGGCACTCACGAGAAACATCACGGCGCCGTCCTCGCCCTGATCGACGAGGTCGAAGTAGTCGAGCCCACCGCGCGAACCGTTACCGATTGCGCCATCGGCCTCGAACCCGTCGACCATCGCCAGCTGATTCGGAACGGTCTTGTCGCGCAGCTGCTTGACGAGCGGATCCATCGACACGAGTCCGCCGCCCTGATCCTCCTGACTCGCGAGCAGCTCGGCGAGATCGTTGGCCAGATACTGCACCGACCGACCGAGCGCGAAGATCTCGTCGTTGCCGCTGTTTCGCACCCGGACCTCGACGCCGCCGCGACCGAGCTTGCTGACCGCGAGCCCGATATCGGTCACGCGCGAACCGATCTTGCTGCCGAGCACCCAGCCGCCGATCGCACACACACCGCCGCACACCGCGGCCATGAGTGCCCCGATGCCCCAGGCCTTGCCGATCGCGTCGCTCTCGCTCTCGGGCACCGCCCCACCGAGGTTCTGCACGACGGCAACCATGACGAGCAGACCGCCGAGCAGACCGATCCCGCCCATCGCGAGCGCGAGCCCCATTTGCAGCTTGCCGGTCGACCTCGAGCCTTTTCTAGCCATGGTGATTCGCTTCCTTGTCCAGCGCCGAACGCCGATCAGTATCCCCGATCAGTAACCTATCAGGGGCAGTGCGAGCCAGATCGAAAGCCCGGCGTAGACCCCGGCCATCTGGTCGTCTGCCATGATGCCGACCGCACCCGGCAGATCTTCGAGTTTCTTCGCTGGCTGAATCTTGAGCACGTCGAACGCCCGGAACGCGAAGAACGCCGCGCAGTGCCCCATCGCATACGGCAGTTCGCCGGCCAGCAGGGCATAGACGATCACGGTGACGAGGTAACCCACGACCTCGTCGAGCACGAACTGCCCGGGATCCTTCTTGGGCCAGACGCGCTCGACGAACTTCGTCTCGAGGCAGCCGTAAACGAACAGCACCGCGGCCGCGATCGACCACGACAGCACGACGTGCTCCGGCAGCGCCCACTGCAACGTGACCGCGAGTGCCACGCCACCGAGCGTGCCGACGGTGCCGGACGCGACCGGCGACAGGCCGAGGCCGAAGCTCGTGATGAGGCACCAACGCAGACGATCGACGAGGTTCATGGCGGAGTCGGGTCAGGTTCGCGGAACAGCTGGTCAGATCGCCCCGGCGAGCACGATCTTGCGCGCCTTCCAGACGTAGTTCAGCCCGGAGAACGCCGTGAGAACGAGGCTGACCCAGAAGCCGCCGAACGCGGCCCAGATCCAGGTCTCGCAGCCGGCGACCATCGTGAGCAGGGCGCCACAGGTCCAGCACTGCGCGACCATCTTGTACTTGCCGAGGCGGTCGGCCGGGAACGGCTCGCCCGTGGATTCGACGTAGCCACGGATCGCGGTCACGAGGAACTCACGAGCGATCACGATGACGACGAACCACGACGAGTACACCATGCCGTTCGCGATCAGCCCGAACTCGTCCTCGTACTTGAGCAGGATCACGAGCGTGCCGGCGATGAGGACCTTGTCGGCGAACGGGTCGGCGATGCGGCCGAACGCGGTCACCATGTTCCACTTGCGCGCCAGATGGCCATCGAGGAAATCGGTGAACGCGGCGACGAGGAACAGCCAGAACGCGCTCCACACGAGTGTCGGGTCCGGCTGCAGGATCCGGGTGGAGTGGTCGGTGTCACCCAGTGTGCGCTGTCCGCCTGTCAGCCAGGCCCACTCGAGGAGTACGAACACGGCCGCGGTGAGAACGAGACGCGCGGTCGTGATGAGGTTGGGCACGTTCACGACGCCACCTCACCGACGAGTTCGTAATCACCGGCCTGGGTGATCCGGGTCGCGACGAAGTCGCCGACGCCGGCCGCATCCCCCGGCAACAGCACGCGACCGTCGACCTCGGGCGCATCGGCCCACGTCCGACCGACCAGGAACTCGCCGCTCTCGTCGTGACCGTCCACGAGCACGGGCAGCGTGCGACCGATCAGCGAGCGCTGGAACTCGCCCATGATCTCGCGCTGGCGCGCCATCAGCGTCGCCGCCCGTTCTTCGGCGACGGCCTCGTCGACCTGATCCGGCAGATCGTGCGCCGGCGTGGTCTCCTCGCGCGAATACGTGAAGACGCCGAGCCGCTCGAAGCGATAGGTCTCGACGAGGTCCAGGAGCTCGGCGAAGTCCGCCTCGGTCTCGCCGGGGAAACCCGTGATCAACGTGCTGCGCACCGCGATCCCGGGCACCTCGTCGCGCAGGCGATCGAGAATGCCGCGCACCTGATCGCGCGAGACGCCGCGCTTCATCGCCTTCAACATCGGCGAGCTGATGTGCTGGATCGGGATATCGAGGTACTTCACCGCCTTCTCGTGCTCGCGCAGGAAGGTCGTGAGTTCCGGCCGTACGGTATGCGGGTAGGCATACATCAGCCGGATCCAACGGATGCCGTCGACGTCGCCGAGCCGCTCGAGCAGCTCGTGGATCCGCCGCTTGCGATCGACGTCGAGGCCGTAGGCAGTGGTGTCCTCGGCGACGATGACCAGCTCCTGGACCCCGCCCGCCGCGAGGACTTCGGCCTCTTCGACGAGCACGTCGATCGGCTTACTGCGGTTGCGGCCGCGCATCGAGGGAATCGCGCAGAACGTGCACTTGTGATCGCAGCCCTCACTGATGCGCAGGTAGGCGAAGCTGTGCGGCGTGAGCAGCACGCGCTTCTGATCGCTGCGCGGCCCCTTCGGCCGGCCGCCGTCCACCGTTGCCACCCAGCGCCGGTCGCTGCCGTTGACGATCTTCCGCACCACACCAGGCACGGCCGAGTAATCGCTGAGCCCGAACACGGCATCGAGCTCCGGAACCTCTTCCGCGAGCTGTTCGCCGTAGCGCTGGGCCAGGCAGCCGACCGCGACGACGCCCTTGAGCGCGCCCTCTTGCTTGAGGCGCGACACGGACAGGATCGTGTCGATCGACTCCTGCTTGGCGCTGTCGATGAAGCCGCACGTGTTGACCACGACGACGTCGGCATCCTCGGGTTCGGTCACGACCTGCAGCCCCTCTTCGACGGCATGCCCGAGCAGCACCTCGGAATCGACGAGGTTGCGCGCGCAGCCGAGGCTGACGAGGGAAACGCGGATCGCTTCGTTCACGGGAGAGCGGCCGACTGCCGAGGTCGGTGGGATCGCACCGGACCCGATCGGCCCGGCGCATCACAGCGACGGAGGCCCTACTGGGCCGTCTGCTACTGGGGCTTCTGCTGAACGACCCAGACCTTGATCGTCGCCTCCACGTCGGTGTGCAGGTGCACGACCACGTCGAAGACGCCGATCTCCTTGATCGGCTGGTCGAGACGAACGTGCCGGTCCTCGACCGACAGCTCCTTCTCGCGCAGCGCGGCCGCGATGTTCGTGGCCGTCACCGAACCGAACAGGTGACCCTCTTCGTTCGCCTTGCTCTCGATCGTGACCGAGGTCTCGGCGAGCTTGGTCGAGAGGTCCTTGTAGCCCTGGATCCGGCCCTGCTCCTCGGCGAACGCAGCCGCGCGCGCGGCTTCGATCTCCGCGACGTTGCTCTTGGTCACGGCGACCGCGAGCCCCTGGGGCAGGAGGTAGTTACGGGCATACCCGGGCTTCACATCGACGACGTCGCCGGTGCGGCCCAGATGCTCGATGTTCTGACGCAGCAACAGTTCCATCAGACCCTCCCGATGAACGGCATGAGGCCGACGAGGCGCGCGTTCTTGATCGCGTTGGCGAGCTTGCGCTGGTTCTGGCCGGAGAACCCCGAGCGCTTGCGCGACAGGATCCGACCGTTGGGCGAGACGAACTTGCTCAGGTAGGCGACGTTCTTGTAGTCCAGCGGCTCTTCGGGCTCGACCTCACGGCGCTTCTGGCCGAAACGGCCGAACTTCGAACGGCGCGGGCCGCTCCCAGTCGGACGCGGCGCCGGCGTGCTGCTCGTGCTGCTGCTGCTGCTGTCGCCGGACTCGGCGGGGGTGTTGGTAGAAGTCATGGCTTAGTTGTCTCCCTCGGGCTTGGTCTCGGCCTCGCCCTCTGCGGTCTTGGCTTCGGCGCTCGCTTCCGAAGCGGCCTCGCCCTCGGCGGCACCGGCCTCGGCGCTCTCGCCGTCGCCTTCGGCCTTCTCGCCGTCGGCTTCGCCGTCCTTGGCCTCACCATCCTTGGCTTCACCATCCTTGGCTTCACCATCCTTGGCGTCGCCGTCCTTGGCGTCGCCGTCCTTGGCTTCGCCGTCCTTGGCCGGCTCTTCGGCCGCCGGCTCCTCGACCTCGGGCGCATCGTCGACCGGGATCGCGTTGACGTCGAATTCGGCTTCGGGCTCGTAGGCCGTCTCCGGCACCTCGTCGCACTGCAGCGTCAGGAAGCGCATCACCGCTTCGTTGAACTGCAGGTCACGGCGAATCGGCACCAGGTTCTGCGTGTCCGCTTCGAAGTACGTCAGCAGGAAGGTGCCGCGCAGCTGACCGCGCATCGGGTAACCGAGCCGGCGCTCGTCCCAGCGCTTGCTGGTGAGCACCTTGGCACCGTGCTTCTCGAAAACGGCTGCGACCGATTGCTTGACCGGCTCCCAGCCCTTGCGCACCTCGCGATTGTCGAGGACGCACATGCATTCATAAGTACGACTACGTTCCAACTTCATTCTCCGGGTTTCACATCACCGGGCCATGGCCCGATGCGAGATCTACGATGCGGGATCCACACCGGCACCGTCGTCGTCGCCAGGAGTTGGCGGCGTCACGGTCCCGTTGTAGGTCCCCATGAGATTCTGGAGGTCGGCACCACCGAGCCACGCGAGTACGCAGTCACTGGCCCGACCAAGGACAGGACCAAGAACCTCACGTTCCTCCGGGAGGAATGGAGCCAGGACGAAGTCGGGCCACTCCTCACCAGCCAGCGGAATCGCGGCTTCGGAGATGCCCTTCGATGGTCCTTCGGACCCACCGATCGGTGGCGACTTGGAGTCACCCGCGGAGTCGGCGGATTGCCCGATACCGAGACGGAGACGAGGAAACGCGTCCGTGCCCAGATGTTGCTGGATGGACTTGAGGCCATTGTGGCCCCCTGCGCTCCCCGACGGCCGGATGCGGATCCGGCCCAGCGGTAGGTTCAGGTCATCAACGATCACAAAGAGCGAATCCGGCTCGCGCTCCGCGTGCCGAAGCATCGGCGCAGCGACTTCACCGGACAGATTCACGTAGGACTGCGGCTTGACCAGAGCGAACGACTGCTCGTTCTGATGGCCCTCGCAGAACTTCGCCTTCACTTTGCCGGAGAACCGCTTGGCCCCGTCGGGGCCACGGCGCTCGAGGCGCGAGAAAGCGAGTCCCAGACGTTCCGCCACGAGGTCGAGCACCATGAACCCGATGTTGTGTCGGGTCTGCTCGTATTCGGGACCGGGATTGCCGATGCCGAGTGCGATGCGGTGCCAGCCCATGGGGGCGTCAGGGGGGCGAAGAGGTTACGGCGCGACCCGGGAAAGGCAAGCCGCGCCCGGCTCCACCCGAAAAAACCCCGGCCGCGCCGACGAACGACTAGGAGTCGCCGCCTGCCGCGGGCTTGTCGCCCTCGGCTGCGGCGTCACCCTCGGCGGGGGCTTCCTGATCCTTCTTGCGACCGCCGCGCGGGCCGACGACGTGACAAATCGCCGTATCCGGCGACGACACGAGCTCGACGCCCTCGGGGAGCGGCAGATCCTTGGCACGCAGGAAGTCATCGATGTTGAGCTTGCTGACGTCGACCTCGATCCCTTCCGGAATCGCGGACGGCAGACAACGCACCTCGACGACGAGCTGATCCTTCACGAGCGTGCCACCCTTCGACAGGCCGGCAGCGTGACCCAGCATCGAGACCTCGACCTTCGCCAGGAGCGGCTTGTCGAGATCGATGCGGCGGAAGTCGGCGTGCAGTGGACGGTCGTTGAGCGTGTGCCACGCGACCTCCTGCAGGAACGCGTTCTCGGTCGCACCGGCGACATCGAGCGCGAACACCTTGCAGTTGGCCTTCACATGCTGGTCGAGCTCCCACTCGGAGATCGAGATGGCGACGCTGTCACCACCCTGGCCGTAGAGAACCGCGGGCATCCAGCCCTCATTGCGAATGTGCGCGAGCTGGTTGCGCCCCATCGCGGTGCGGCGCTCGGCCTTCATTGGAACGACTTTCATGACACTACCTCTTGGAACGGTATACGGGGTCGGAAGCGGCGCCGATCAACGCTCGCTCTCGAACAGGATGCTGATGCTCTCGCTGCGATGAATGCGATCGATCGCGCGCGCGAGCAGTTGGGCGACCGAGCAGACCTCGACCTTGTCGAGCTTGCTCGTCGGAACGGGAACCGAGTCGGTGAAGAAGATCTTCTCGACCTCGGCAGAGTTGAGCCTCTCGATCGCGTTGCCGGCCAGCACGGCGTGCGTCGCGACGATGTAGACCTTGCGCGCGCCCTTCTTCTTGACGATGCGCACCGCGTCGACGATCGAGCCGCCCGTGCTGACCATGTCGTCGACGAGGATCACGTCGCGATCGCCGACGTCACCGATGATGTTCTCGATGACGGTCTTCTCACCGCTGATGCGGCGCTTGTCGATGATCGCGAGGTCGCAGCCGAGCTCCTTCGCGTAGGCCCGGGCGAGCTTCGTGCCGCCGATGTCCGGCGAAACGATCATCAGGTTGTGGGTCTCGAGCTGGCGCACGCGCTCGATGAGCACGGGGCGGGCGTAGAGGTGATCGACGGGGATGTCGAAGAAGCCCTGGATCTGCGCCGCGTGCAGATCGATCGCCACGACGCGGTGGTAGCCTGCGGTGACGAGCAGGTTGGCGACCAGCTTGGCGTTGATCGGCACCCGCCCCTCGTCCTTGCGATCCTTGCGGGCGTAGCCGAAGTACGGAATGACCGCGGTGATCCGATCCGCCGACGCGCGCCGCAGGCAATCCGCGAACGACAGCAGCTGGAACAGGTGATCGTGCACCGGCGGACAGGTTGGCTGCACGACGAACACGTCGGCCCCGCGCACGTCGCAGTCGAGCTTGAGGTTGACCTCACCGTCCGGAAACGGCTCGAGCGTCGCGGCGCCCAGCGGCACGCCCATGTGCGAACAGATGCCCTGCGCGAGTTCGCGGTGGGCCGTGCCCGAGAAGACTCTGAGTCGTTCGCCTCGCATGGTCACTCCACTCCCCCGCCCTTCTCGCGTTGCTTGAGGTGCCTGGCGGGCACCCCCACCCACACCTCGTCCTCACCGAGCTCGCTACCGCGGCGCACGATCGCACCCGCACCGGTCATGGCGCCGCGCGCCATCGTGCTCGGCGCCACGATTACACTGCCGCTGCCGACGAAGCAGTCTTCGCCGATCGCGGTCTTGTGCTTGTTCACGCCGTCGTAGTTGGCCGTGATCGTGCCCGCGCCGATGTTCGAACGCGCTCCGACTTCCGCATCGCCGAGATACGTCAGGTGGCCGGCCTTGGCGCCATCGTGCAGCCGCGCGTTCTTCGTCTCGACGAAGTTGCCGACGCGGCAACCGTCACCGACGACCGTGCCCGTCCGCAGGTGCGAGAACGGTCCGATGCTGCAGTGACTGCCGATGCGGCAACCCGCCGTGATCACCGTGCAGGGCAGGATCGTCGTATCCGCCCCGATCTCGACGTCATGATCGATCCACGTGCTCCCGGGGTCGGTGATGAGCACGCCGTTGTCGAGATGCTCGAGCAGGATCCGCTCCTGCATCTCGATTCGCGCCATCGCCAGATCGGCGAGCGTGTTGACACCCTGGACCTCGGCGAAGTCGTCGACGGCCAGCGTCGGCACATCGCCACCACCGGGCACGTCCGAGCTGCTCGCGAGCCACATCGCTGCGTCGGTCAGGTAGAGCTCGCCCTGATCGTTGTCCGGGGTCAAGCGCTCGAGCGCCGCCCGCAATGCCGCCGCATCGAAGCAGTACATCCCGGCGTTGATCTCGTCGATCGCCGCCTCTGCGGGACTGCAGTCGCGATGCTCACGGATGCCGTGGAACGTACCGTTCGCCGCGCGCAGGATGCGGCCGTAGCCCGCCGGGTCCTCGGGGAACCCGGTCAGCAGCGAACAGCCGGCCCCCGCGCCATCGTTGCCCGCGGCGCGCAACCGCTGCAGCTCGGCGAGCGTCTCGGGGCGGATCAACGGGCAGTCGCCATAGGTGACGAGCACGTCGCCGTCGAAGTCGGCGAGCGCCGCCATACCAACGGCCACCGCGTGGCCAGTACCCCGCGGCTTACCCTGATCGACGAACTGCAGGCCGGCGAGCGTGTCGCCGATCGCCTTTCTGATCTCCGATTCGACCTTGTCCTTTTGGTGGTGCACGACGACGAGGACGTGGTCCGGGCGCAGCGGCGCCACCGCGGCGAGCGCGGTGGCCGCGAGCGAGCGGCCGCACAACGGCAGCAACACCTTGGGCCGACTGAGCTTGGTGCGCGTGCCGAGGCCGGCAGCCAGGCAGATCACGGCCAGCGGACGGGACATCGGAAGGGAGGTCGAGGGAGGGAAAAGGGGGCGAGGATCATCCGGATCCGGGCTCTCCGGGTCAAGAGCGAGTCGGGCCCGAGGCCAGTTCCCCGGCGAATCCGGCCCCGATCCCGCAACTGCGCCCCCACCCGGCCCCGACGTTACGGGCATACCACGGCCGAGTCTGCCGCCGGAGATATTCCCGGCCCGACCGAGAATCTCCAGTCCCCGGCATCCTGTTCGTCGTGAGCGATGATCCAGTCACCCGCACCCTCGAGGATCGGCTCGAGCACCAACTCGCGAATCAGCTCGACGCCCTTCGCCAGCTGGCCCGTCAGCTCGTGCGCGACCCCCTCGCCGCGGACGATGCGGTGCAGGACACCTGCGTGGCCGCACTCAGCCGGGCCGAACCCACCCCGCTCCCGGGCCGGAACTGGCTACGGCGGGTCCTGACCAATGCGATCCGGCAGCGGCAACGCCGCGATGGCCGCCGCCGCGACCGGGAGCGCATCGCGGGCGAGACCCTTGCCGCGACGTCCCCGACACTCGATCCGGCCGAACTCACCGAGGACCTCGAGATCCACCGCCGACTGCTGGCTCACGTCGCCCGCCTGCCCGATCGCCACCGCACCATCGTTACCCTGCGCTTCTGGCGCGGTTGCTCCCACGCCGAGATCGCAACCGCCCTGGGCATCACCCCCAGGCTCTCGCAGGAACGTCTGTCACTCGCGCTGACGCGACTTCGCACCGAGTTCGACCGCCAGCCGGCGACCCGCGGCCACTGGCGCGCCGTGCTCGCAGGCTGGCTCGCCCACTCGGAACCCACCGCCCCCGCTCCCGCTCCCGCCCCGAAGGCGGCAACCACCGCTGCGGCCGCCGGCACTGGATGGTTCGTCATGCAGACCAAAGCTCTTGCCATTGGCGGTCTTACGATCGCCATCCTCGCCACCCTGACGGTCTGGGCCCTGCAAGAACAGGAAATCGCCCCGCCCGATTCCACTCAGGAGGCCACCACCGTTCCCACTCGATCGAACAGTCCCGAGTCCGGCCCGGGCAAACCGGCGGCGGAAACAGAACGCCTCGCGGTGCCCGCCGACCCGGACACGCCAGCGCCGACCGCACCCGTCGCGACGGTGCGCGGTGCCGTCGCCGACATCCGGGGCCGCCGCCTGCCCGGTGTGACGGTGACGTTCGCGGCTGCTGCGGACGCGGGACAACCGGGGGCCCCGACGAATCCGAATGCGGCAGCCGCCGCGACCGGGGCACCTCACGCGACGACAGCAGCGGACGGCAGCTTCGAAATGCCGGCACCGATCGTCGACGGCAGCTTTCAGACGCAGGATCCCGAGTGGGCGACCGTTCGGCGCCACCTGCGGAAACGCGGTCCATCGGACGACCCGATCCTGATCGTCGCGGCGCCGGCGCGCGATTACTCGGGCGTGGTCCTGGACCCGGCGAACAACCCGGTCGCCGCGGCCCGCATCGTCATCGACGTTCCGGCGACGATGCGCGTCGTCGCGGTCGACGGCAAGGCGGTCGCCCTGCCGCACGATCTCGCGATGGTCGAGAGCGACGAGCTGGGGCGATTCACGTTCCGGGCCGTCGGCTGGCTGCCCGGGGCACGCCTGACGGCGATGCGATCGCCGTTCGGCGGCGGTGAACTCGCGCTGCCCGAGTTCTCGGCGGCCGACCTCGTGATTCGGATGTCGCCGCCGACCCGGCAGGCCGCGGTCCACGGACTCGTGCTCGACGCCCGCAGCCGCCCGGTCGCGGGTGCCCTGGTCGCGGCCGGCGGCGGGGCGATTCGCACCGATGCGACCGGCCGGTTTCGCGCGTTGTGGCCACCCCACGATCGGCCGCGCCGGGTCAGCGCGGTCGCAAAGGGTCACGGCAGCGTCACCGCACCGCTTTCTCCGGGCGACGATCAGCCCGGCTGTCACATCGACAACCCGATCCTGCTGCAGTTCTCGGCGAGCCCGCGCCGCCTGGTCGGTCGCGTCGTGGATACGGATGGGCGCCCCGTCGCCGGGGTGCGCGTATGGACACCGGACCTGACCTACCTCGGCCAGGTCACGCGCAGCGTCGATGGCCATCAGATCTACGGTGAATCGACGGTCGAGGAGCAGTTCGGCGCACACGACATGCTCGAGTTCGGCACGATCACGACCGCGGACGGCACGTTCGAACTCGCGGGGGTGCTCGCGCGCGACTACGCCCTCTTCGCGATGGACCGCACCGATCTCACCGCGGTCGGCCCCGTTCTCGCTACGCCGGATCAACCGCTCGAGCTCGTCCTCCCCCAGCAACGGCGCGAGGTCGTCGCCGGACGAGTGCTCGCCGAGGACGGAACGCCACTCGCCGACGTCCAGGTTCGGGCCACCCGAGAGCTGCCGTGGCAGCGCCCAGAACGCAGCCCGGATCCGTGGCACGGCTGCCCGATGCGACCACCGCGACCGACGGGCCGGCTCACCGCCGACGAGGTTCGAACCGACGCGGAAGGGCGCTTCGAGCTGCCCCCATGCGTCGTCGAAGGCACGCGACTCAGCTGCTTCGGTGACGCAGTCTTCTTCGCGCGACCGTTCGAGCTCGGCCCGCACCTGACGCTCGACGCACTCGAGATCCGGGTCCCTGCCCGCAGCACGTTTCGCATCCTCCTCGAGTCGATGCCGAACGCGGAAGCGTTCGCAATTCGCGGCAGCAACGATCGCATCGCGCCCGTCATGGTCAACACCGAGGGCCTGCGGATGTCGATGCCACGCGTCACGTTCGCCGACGGGGTCTCACCCGTCGCCGCCGCCAAAGCCGGCGAGTTCACCCTCGTGTTGCTTCGCGGCGAAGCCGAGATCCACCGCCAGCGAATCGTGCTACCGCCCGGCGGCGTGCACGAGCTGCGGCTGTAGTGCTCGCGCCCGGATCGCCCGCAGAACGGACGATCCGGCAGCCGTCGCAAACCGGGTCGGTTTGCGATCGGCGGCGTCCTCAGTACTGCTCGACTTCGCAGTTGAGCAGGAAGATGCCATCCACGGCGTCGACCCCGACACCCGTGAACTTCAGCTGCAGACCCGAGAGCAGTCCCGGCGGCAGGTTGTAGACCTTGACCAGGCCCGGGGTGCCCGTGCCACCCGTGCCGGAGAAACTCACGTTGCCGAACACGCCGGTGCCGTCCTCGATGATGACGGTCAACGCCGACGCGGGGTCGGTGCAGAGCGACCCCATCGGCAGCTGCACGCCCGGCACACCCGGGAAGCCGACCATGATGATCATCGGAACCTGCGGCGACGGCTGCGCGGTCGTGTTGAGGACCGAGAGCACCGTGATGTTGCCCGCCGGGATGACGTTGAGCTTGCGCGCGAACAGGTTGGCGACCGCGTTGGTCTGCGAGCCCGGCGTCGACGCCGTGACGTTGACGTTGCCACCCGCGGTGGTCGCGGTAACCGTCGTCTGCGCGAAGCCGTTGGAGTCCGCGATCACGGGGTTCGTCGTCGAGAGCGTGCCGCCACCGGTCACCGAGAAGTTGACCGTTCCGCCCGCCAGGGGCTGGTTCTGCGGATCGAGCACCTGCACGCGCACGGGTTGACCGAAGGCCTCACCGATCAGCGCGCGCTGGCTGCCACCGCTCGACAGCACGACGCTGTTCGTCGGGCCGAGGGGACGGAAGCGTTCGAACGTACCACCCGACGTCGAGGAGCCGTTGCGCTGCGTGTAGTAGAGCGCACCGTCCGGCCCCTGACGCAGGCTCGTGAGCCGCCCAAAACCGGTCGCCCACCACGAGCCGGGCTGCCCCTGCACCGGCGGCAACGTCGACCACGTAGTGCCGTTGTTCACGAGCGCGCGCAGCTGGCCACCGTAGTAGTCGGTGAAGAACGCGACCCCCTCGTAGGAGCTGCCGAAGTCGAACATGCCGCCCTGGTTGCGGTAGCGCGGACCACCCATGATCGAACCCCAGCCGGTGCTCGACTGGCTGATCGCGGCGATCGGCCGCACCGACGATGGCGCGGAGCCGCCGCAGCCCGAGTAGTTGTTGTTGCCCTCGAGCCATGGCCAGCCGAAGTTGATCAGCGGCAGCGGGCCCGTCGACGGGTAGACGTACTCGCTGTACTCCTCGACGGCGTTCTGACCGACGTCGCCGATGTAGCAGCTGCCGGTGACCTGATCGACCTCCATCCGGAACGGGTTGCGCAACCCGTAGGCGATGACCAGCTGACTGATGTTGTTGTTGTTGCTGAGCGGGTTCGTCCCCGGATCGAGCGTCGAGAACGACGGCGCCGTCTGGCTGCCGCCAGGCGGCAGGGTCGCCACATTCATACGCAACAGACAACCCGCCGAGGAGGCCGTGTTCTGCGCGCTGCACGCCACGGCATCGTCACCGATCGACATGTAGAGCATGCCGTCCGGACCGAAACGCGCGGAGCCGCCGTTGTGGTTGAACTGGCTGTCCGGGATCGCATTGAGGATCACGCGCCGACTCGCACCCGAGAACGACAGGTTCGTGCTCGTCGGGTTGTTGAGGTCACCCGTGCACGTGAAGCGATCGAGATGCATGAACGCATCCTGCGTGCTCGAGTACCAGACGTAGATGTAACCGTTGGTCGTGAAGTTCGGGTCGGGCTCGATGCTGAGCAGACCGCGTTCGCTGCCGGTCAGCACGTTGGCGACGGTGCCGACGCTGGTCACCGTGTTCGTGCCGGTCCAGACCGACACACCGCCGGGGCGGTTAGCGATCAGCACGCGTCCGTCCGGCAGGAAGCAGAAGTCGTGCGGCGCCGTGAGACCCGCCGAGACCAGCGTCTCGTTGACGAAGTTGTTCGGCAGGGTCTGGGCCGACGCATCGGCCATGATGAACGGAACTACGGCCAGCGCGGCCGGGAGAAGGAAACGCTGCATCCAGAAACCTCAGCGAGGGCGGGGAAGTGGCGGGCCGAACGGCCCGGGGCTTGCGGGGCGGGAGTGCGCGCATCCTAGCGACAGGACGGAGTTTGCGCGCCACCCGACCAAACGATTGCGGGCCCGTGATCGCCTCGCCGTAAGTGCGCCGTCAAGCCGCCTGTCGTCGCTGGTCGATGCTTGCCGTGGCAGCATGGGACGAATCGTCTTCGCAGCACCGGGCATCGCGCGCTTCCACCTCCACGATCGCCTCGGCCGAGAACTCGTGCAGCGCGGACATCAGGTCGACGCGCTGTCACTCGACCCCGTCGCGCACACGTTCTGGCGCGCGCAGGTCCAGCCCGCGGTGCGAATCCGACCAACGCGCGCGGCCCGATCGGACCGCGCGCCGCTCGCGGAGTTCGCCGCGCGTGAGGTCCGGCGCCACGGGCTGCTCCCCGGCAACGGACCAGGCCGCGGAATCGCGGACCGCCTGACGTTTCACCTCGCGCAGCTCCTCCCCGCCGTCCGGGACTGGCTCGACCACGAACACCCCGACCTGTTGCTGATCCACGGCGAGCGTTCCGCCGAACGGCAGCTGCTGCACTTCGCGGCGCGCGAGTTCGGAATTCGCACACTCTGGACGGGACCCGGCCTGCTGCCCCACACGATGCAGTTCGACTCGCGCGGGCTCGACGCCGACAGCAGTGTGATGCGACGCGAGGTGTTCGAGTATCGCAACGTAGCTGCGGAGCCACGCCTGCTCGATGGGTGCCTGGCGCACGCCCTCGCCCGGAACGAGCCGTTCGGCCTCGCGCGCAGCGAGATCATGCGCCCGCCGCTCGGCCATCGCATCGCCGACGCCGTGCGCGCCGTCTTTCGCGGCCCTGCTGGCGTACGCTATGCGCTGAACGGCTGGCGGGCTTCGGACGGCAACGCCAGCGTCGCGATCCCGCCCGGCCCACCGCGCCCGATCAGGGCTACCGCCTTCACCACGGTGCTGCTGCAACGACCAGCCGACGAGCGACTGCGTCTCGACGCGGATGATTCGATCGACCTGCTCGAGTTCGCGCGCGCGGCGACCGCCGCGACCCAGGCACTCGACCCTCGACTGCAGACGGTTCTGGTCGTGCCACCGGGCGGCCTCCCGCCTGCGACCCTGAACGAACTCGCACGCCTGCCGGCAACCGAGCTGGTGCCTGCCAACTGCGCGAACGATGCCGCCGCTGCGGGCGTCGCGACGATGACGATCAATCACCCGTTCGCGATCACGGCCCTGCTCGCCGGCACCCCGGTCGTGAACTGCGGTCGCGCGCTCTACGGTCTCGCCGAGATCACGCACCGATCGACCGTCGCCGAGCTCGGCGAAACCCTGCTGAAGGCGGCGAACGCAACCGACCAGCCGACACTGCGCCAACGCTTCCTGACGTGGCTCATCACGCGCTGCCATCTCTGGTGCTCCCCCGTCCGACCCGACCACAACGGCATGGTGGGCCTCGTGCACGAACTCGAAGCCCGCCTCCAGGACGACGGCGATCGCGGACCGTCTTCGCCGTACCGCCGCGGGCCGGCATGGCCGCTCTCGGTCTGACCACGCCGAGCGCCTGCGGCGCTCCGCTCAGGTTCTGATCGCTGGCACGACTCCCGACTGCGGGCACGTGCCAGTGTCGAAAACCCGCACAGCGCTCCACTCGGACGAGCCGCAATGCCGATGACAAGGCGGTGACGCACACCGTTCGCAGCACACTCGTCGCACTCGGGCTCGGTGTCGGCGCCCAGCGACTGCTGCAGCTCGTCACCTTCGTGCTGATCGGTCGGGCGCTCGGCACCGAACGCCTCGGCACGTTCGCGACCGGCCTGGCGATCGCCAGCGTGCTGACGGTGATCGCGGGCGCGGGCGTGCGCAATCTGCTGGCCCGCGAGGTCTCTCGAGCTCCGGGCGCGGCCCGCGAACTGCTCGTGCGCGCGATCCGCACCCGACTCGGCCTCGGCATCGCACTCGCGGCACCGACGGGCTGGGCGCTCGCCGAGTTCAGTGACCGACCGCTGTTCTTCGGACTCTGCCTGCTGCAGGTGATCCCCGCGGCCTTCGACCTCAAGCACCTGCTCGATGCGACCGGGCGCGCACCGCGCGAAGTCGTCATCGAAACGGCGGCCGCGGCACTGCAGTTGGGGCTCGTGATCGCGTGGCTTCAGGGGGGCGGTTCGCAGCTGGCGACGCTCGCGCTGATCACGCTCGCGAGCCGGAGTCTCTACGCGGTCGGGGCGATGCTCACGATCGCACGATTGCCGCACTCACCTGCCGCGCCGGATTCCGCTCCTCACCCGCTGGCCCGAACGCGCACCGGCCTCGCCGTCTCGGCCGGCCAGACGGCCCACGAACTCATGGCGGTCGGCGATGTCTGGCTCGTCGCGCTGTTGTTCGGCGAGATCGCGGCCGGCCTCTACGCCGTCGCGATCCGAATCACAACGGCCGCGCTCGTGCCCTCGGCCCAACTGGCCCGCCTGCTATTGCCGCACATGCTCCGGGCGAACAATGCCGGCGACCCTTCCCGAACCGTGCAGACCGCGCTGCGAGCGACCGCGTTCGCGACCCTGCCGGTAGCGGCAGGCGGTGTACTCGTCGCCGAACCGCTCGTCACGCTCTGCGGTGCGGAGTTCGCACTCGCGGCGCCGGCACTGCGCCTGACTCTGATCGCGGGCGTGTTGCAACACTTCGGCTGGCAGCTCAGCCACGCGCTGTTCGCCGGCCGGCGCGACCGCGGCTATGCGAGCGGCCTGTTGTGGCCCGCGCTGCTCCATGCGCTGCTGCTCGGTCTACTCGCCGGCGGCACTGCGGCAACGGCAGCGGGAGCAATGCTCGCAGCCAACATCGCCTACCTCGGCGGTGGCATCCTGCTCGCGCGCGGCTCGGGCGCACCGCGATGGGCCCCGGCACTCGTGGCCCCGAGCCTCGTCGCCGCCGCGACGGTCGCCGCCGCCTGGCTCGCGGGCCAGGTGCTCGAGCCACCGTTCGCGCTGCCGCTGCAGCTGGTCGCCGGTGGCCTCGCGTGCGCGACGACACTGTGGCTCGTGGAACTCCGCGGCCGCGTGCTGCGCCTCGGCGACGGCCTCGCCGCTGCCAGCGGACTTGTTCAGGCCCCGGCCCGGAATCGTCGATAGGACGGACGATGCAGACTCGACGGCCCCTACGAATCGGCACCCGCGCGCGGCTCCTCTGGCGTGGCCTGCGTTACCGCGAACTGTTGCCGTTCGCGTCGGTCAACGGCTGGCTCACGGTCGACGAAGCCATTGCGCTCTACGAGAGTGCCCGCTCACTCGAACGCTCCGATGCGCTCGCAGTCGAGATCGGCTGCTGGCAGGGCAAGAGCAGCATCTGCCTCGCCAAGGGCCTGGCGCAACGGCCGGACGCGCGACTCGTCTGCATCGATCCATTCGACGCGTCTGGCGACGAAGCAAGCAGCGACGAGTATCGGGATCGTGCCGACACGCTGCAGGGCCCCCTGCGCTCGACGTTCGAAGACAACCTGACGACCGCCGGGGTCCGCGATCGCGTCGAGGTCCGCCCCGGACTCAGTCATGAGGTCGCGGCCGACTTCGACGAACCCATAGACCTGCTGTTCCTCGATGGCGATCACGCCTACGAGTCGATCCTCCGCGACTATCAGGACTGGGCGCCGAAACTTCGACCCGGTGGCCTGCTGCTCATGCACGACGTCGTCCACGAGGTGCACGACGGCCCGCGTCGCGTCGTCGAGGAGGTGATCGAGCGCGAGTCGTTCTGGACCGAGCGGCGCTACGTCGACAGCATGTTCCTGGCTCGCAAGAGCGACTGAACGCGCCCGTCGCCGCGTCAGCGCACCGTGAGCCGCTGCACCGCGGACACGGCCTGCAGTGTGTTGTTGGCCCACTGGAACGCGACACCCTCCATCGTGAGCCCGAGCAACACGGCGGACTGGATCGGCCCGAAGTCGAGCTGCTCGGAAGTCGCGACGAAGTGGAACGGCACGGTTCCGAGCGGCAGAACCAACTGATCGATCAGGAACTGCCGACTCGCCGCGGTCGACGCGCACAGTCCGAGCAGGTTCGGCGGGCCCGATCCCGGACTGCCGGGGCAGGGCTCGAGGCTGATGAGGTTCCAGGTCTCGACCCCGGGCTCGAGGTTCGAGTCACGCAGCCTCAGCGTGCCACCGACACCCGCCTGATCGAGCGCGAGGGCGAGGGCCCGGCAACCGTTCGGGTGGAGCGTGAGACCGCCGAAGTTGCCGTTGGCGACGACGACGTCCGAATTGCCGTCGTCGTCGAGATCCGTTGCGACGATCGCTTGCGGCACCCCGCTGGCCCGCAGCTCCCGTGCCAGGACGAACCCGCCCGTCCCGTCGCCACGGAAGAACCGTGTCGCCTTCACGGAGCCATTGCCCTGGGCAACGGCCAGATCCATCCGACCATCGTGGTCGAGGTCCGCAATCGCGGCGTCGATCGGCCAGGGCACATTGGTCAGCGGCACGAGCGGAACGGGCGCCACCGTCCCGTTACCCAGAACGACCTGGACGCGACCGTTCGAGAAATCGCACACGAGGAAATCGGCGTAGCCGTCCTCGTTGATGTCGCCCGTCGTCACGGCTCTCGCTCCGACGGTGCCAGCGACTGCTGTCGGCTGCTGGAACGTCCCGTCACCGTTGCCGCGCCGGATCTCGAACAGGGAACCGAACTCGCGCACCGCGACGAGATCCTCGAAGCCGTCGCCGTCGGCGTCGACAACACAGACATCCTGCGCGCTCATCATCAGCGTCGACGACGACCAGACCGCCGCGCTCGACTGCATCAGTATCGTGATCGTCGGCGGCACCGAGTAGAGGCCACTGTCGCACGCAACCAGATCGACGAGACCGTTGCGATCGAAGTCACCCGCCCACAGCCCGCTCGGTGCAGGCCCGGTCAGAACGGTAACGGCCGGCAAGAAACCGCCGACCCCGTTGGCCCGGTGCACTTCGACGCCGAAGTAGTGCTGCAGCACGACGTCGACATGCCCGTCCCGTTCGAGATCGGCCACGATCAGGCCGCGCGCGCCGCTGGTACTGGCGACCAACTGGGTCGCGACGGGGAACATCTGGCCACCATGGACCACCGACACGAATGCATCGGCCTGCGACACCACGACATCGTCGATGCCGTCACGGTTCATGTCGGCGACGGCGAGGTCACGCGTCGCCTGCCCACTGCGAATCCGCACCGGCCCACGAAAGCTTCGATCGCCACGTCCGAGGAGGATCGTCGAACTGGCCGACTGGTTGGCCGTGACGATGTCCGGCAAACCGTCATCGTCGACATCGGCGCTGACGACGGCGACCGGCGAGCCATTGGCAGGGTGGCCCGTCACGTCCGGCAGCCCGCCGACCCCATCGCCGCGCAGCACCGTGACCGAGTTGCTGTTACAGACGATCACATCGCGGTTGCCATCCTGGTCCACGTCGACGACCGCCACACCCGAACTCAACGATCCACACTCGTGAAACTGCAGCGGCCCGAACCACGGCGCGCCAACGAACGCACGGATCGCAACCCGGTCGTTGCTGTTGTTCGCGCACGCGAGTTCGGGGCGGCCATCACCGTCGAGGTCCCCGAGCGCCAAGTCGCGAAGCGACGTCCCCATCCCGAACGATCCGACCGGGATGAACGTCGCGTTCCCCGTACCCTCGTACACGAAGACTTGATCCGAACCGATATCGACCACGGCCAGGTCCTGATGACCATCCCCATCGATGTCGTCGACAGCGATACCGCGCGCAAGTGCGATCGGCGTCGCGAACGATGTCACGAAGAAGCCGCCCGCGCCGTTGCCGAGCGCCAGGTAGATCCTGGATCCACCCGGAGTCGCCACGTCGACGTTGCCGTCTTCGTTGAAGTCGCCGAGTTCGACGTGACCGTTCCAGCCACCGGCCGCGATCGTGGTCGAGAGCGCGAGTCCCCCGAGCCCATCACCGAGGAACAGCTTCAACTGGCTCGTCGCCGGACTGGTGACGACGACATCGAGGTTGCCGTCCCCATCGAAGTCAGCCACGGCCAGATCCTGAGGACGACCCGTCGTCGGAAAGCGGACCTCGGGCCCGAACTGCCCCGCCCCCGTGTTCAAGCGGACGCCGATATGGAACTGGGTCGCGAACAGCTGGTTGTCGTCCTCGGCGACCACCAGATCCCGCGACCCGTCGCCGTTGAGATCGGCGAGCGCGACGGCCGTGTTGTTCCCGGTCATCGCGACCGTCGTGACCGACTCGAAGATGGCTCCCGGACAACCCGGAGCCTGGGCGAGCAGCAACGACGGCAGCAGGACCGAACCCAGAGCGAATGCGAGGTGGTTGATGAGTGACTCCTTAGGCTGAATCCCCGGGCGAATCGCGCCCAGGACGGTCACGTTAGCACACTACGGCCAGCTCGGGGGCCGCGGAGCGAAGTGCTCAGGTCGAACTCAGGAACTCGCGCCGATCAGACGCCAGAACTGTTTGAGTCGCCGGTCACATAGCAACGTCGCGAGCATGCCGCAGCGCACCCAACTGCTCGGCCGCTCGCGCCCCGCGAGCCAGCGCTTCGCGAGCCAGACCCGCCAGCGCGGATAGAGCGCCGGATGGTTCGTAACGATCGTCGCGCGGAGTTCGAGCGCCGCGCGATCCGCCGTGGTGAGCATCGTCGCGCCATGTCGCCGATAGCGGAACAGCTCCTCGGGCACGTGCACGAACTTCGCACCGTGCTCGAGGGCGCCGAGCCAGAAGTCCCAGTCCTCGTAGCCAGCGAGGAGGTTGCCGGCGTAGCCGCCGATGCGATCGAACAGTTCCCGACGGAACATGCTCGAGTAGATCAGGCAATTGCCGGCCAGCAGGCGACGGCGCGTCACCGGCAAGGTAACGAGCCGGCGGTCCTCGTCACCGAACGTGCGGCCCAACGGCGTCGCAACGTCGGCGGATTCGCGTTCGAGCGCCATGACGAGCCGCTCGACGGCGTCGGGCACGAGCCGGTCATCGGCGTCGAGCGGCAGCACGAACTCGCTGGCCGTGGCCCGGATACCGGTGTTGCGTGCCGCGGCGAGACCCTGGTTGGCCTGATGAACGTAGTCGATGCGCCGCGCCGGGAACTCGGCGATGAGCTGCCGGGCGACCACGGCCGTGTCGTCCGGACTGCCGTCGTCGACGATTACGATGCGCAGGTTCTGCCAGGTCTGGGCGACCGCGCTCTGCACCGCCTCGCGCAGCACGTGGGCGTAGCGGTAGCACGGGATCACGATCGCGACCTCCGGAGTCCTGCTGGCGCCGGTCATACGGGAGCTTCATCGACCGCCGAACGGCTGCGGCTTCAGGGTTCTCGACCCGAGGCTGCTGACTCGAGCCGGCCGCCCCCCCGCCCCCGCCTCAGAGCACGAGCGGCAGCAGAATCGTCATGCGGGTCCCGCGCCCGGGCGCCGAATCAACGTGGATCATGCCGCCATGGGCGCGAACGGTCGCCAGCGCAGCCGGCAGCCCGAGCCCCCGCCCGACGATCCCCGTCGTGAAGAACGGCTCGAAGATCCGCTCCGTCGTCGCACCGTCCATGCCGCACCCATCGTCCTCGATCTCGAGCGTCGCCCATTCGCGCCGCCGCACCGGCACCGAGCCTGCGGAGACGTTCGTGGCGGCGCTCGCATCCGGGTCCAGGTCCGGATCCGCGCGCAGAGTTCGGATCCCCGTGCGGACGGCGATCGTCCCACGCGACCCACTCCCGAGCCGCCGACCACCATCGACCGGGACTCCGCACGCCTCCGCGGCGTTGAGCAGCAGACTCATCAGCACGTCGCGAAGGTGCGCAGAGTCGCCCTCGATTGTCACGGGGTCGAGTTCGAGCCGGAATCCGACACCGCGGGTCGCGGCGCAGAACACTCGGGCACTGGCGCGGACGAGTTCGGCGAGGCACATCGGTCGCAGGTTGACCGCGCGGTTCTCCGCACATGACAGCAGGCGCCGCGTGAGCCCGGCTGCACCGCGAGCCGCCTGTTCAATCTCGTCGAGCAGCGGCCGCATCGGCGAACGCTCCGGCAGATGATTGGCGGCAAGGCTGGCATTGCCGAGGATCGCCGTCATCAGGTTGTTCAGGTCGTGTGACAACCCGGCCGCCATGGCCGCGAGGCTCTCGAACTGCCGTGCCGAGCGCACCTGGGCCTCGAGATCCTCGCGCTCGAACTCGGACACACACCGATCCGCGACGAGCTGCATGAGAACCCGCAGATGCTCTGCGTTCGTCACCGGCTGCGTCCGCATCAGCCCGATCAGACCGAGCGCCCGTCCACTGCGGCCGATCAGCGGCATTCCGAGGTACGACTCGATCCCGTGCTCCACGAGCATCGCGTCCTCGGGGAAGAGTTCCTGCACACCTTCGGGGTGACAGCAGAAGCGCAGCCCGACGACGTTCTGGCACGGTGTACCGGCCAACTCGTAGGTGATGTTCTCCGCGAGTTCGCCACGGACGAGGAACGCGCGCGTCGCGATGCGTTCGACCGGCCCCCGTACCAATCGGCCCACGAAGACGAACTCCGCACCGGTGGCGGCACCGAGGAACCGGGCCAACCCGCGGTAGAACTCCGGACCCGTGGCCGATGCGAGCGCAGTGGCCAGTTCACGCAACGAGTCCGTGTCGACCGCGCCGCGATCGACGTGCTCGAGCCAATGGGACAGCATGAGTCGGCTCCTTTGGTGCGAGGCAAGCACCTTGTGGCGAAGGAGAACAGTTGCACGGTAGCGCCCCGCGGGGTGCACGCCATTGGCATTCATGTAACGACGCTCTACCTTGCACCACCGTGGCCCCTGCTCCGGTTCTGTTCTGCAGCCACGTCGTCGAATGGGGCGGCGCCGAGCGGGTTCTCGCGGACCTGCTGGTCCACATCGATCGCGATCGCTTCGCGCCGCACCTCGTCGTGCCGGGTGACGGCCCGCTGACGCAGCACGCGCGAGAACTCGGTGTGCCTGTGGCAGAGATTCCGATCGGCGGCGGCTCGCCGCTGAGCAAGGCCCTGAGCCTGCCGGGCGCCGCCCGCGCCCTGCGCCGGATCGCGACTACGACGGGCGCCCGCCTGATCTACGCCAACTCGATGATCGCAGGCTACGCCGGTGTGCTCGCCCAGCGCCCGGAACTACCCTGCGTCTGGCACCTCCATATCGTCACGGACTCGCGCCTCGCCCGCCGCGCCCTGCGCCGTGCGGCCGCTGTGATCACCCCGTCGCAACTTGCCGCCCAGGCGGTGCGGCGCACGGGCGCCCAGGTGATTCAAAACGGTGTGCCCGCGGAGTTCTTCGCGCGGGATGGCGCGGCCCCCCTACGCGACGAACTCGGGATCCCACCGTCGACACCGCTCTGCGGCATCGTCGGGCGCCTCGATCCCCACAAGGGGCACGAGGTGCTGCTGCGTGCCGTGGCCGCGCTGACACCGCGCGCCGCCGTCGCGATCGTCGGCGACGCGGCGTTCGCCGATTCGCAGTCGCGCGTGCGCGGCGAACGCGAACGCCTCGTCACGCTCACCGAGACGCTCGGCCTCACCGACCGCGTGCACTTCCTCGGCCATCGCGACGACACCGCGGCGGTGATCCGCAGCCTCGACGTTCTCGTCGCGCCGAGCGTGGCTCCCGAATCCGCTCCACGGACGATCGCCGAGGCCCAGGCGGCGGGCCGCGCGGTCATCGCGAGTCGGATCGGCGGCGTCACGGAGATGGTGCGCGACGGAATCACGGGGCGACTCGTAGCCCCGGGCGACGTCAACGCGCTGCGTGCGGCGCTGCAGGAACTGCTCGGTGACGACTCCGAGCGGGAAGCGATCGGTGTCGCGGCGCGGGAACACGCGCGCAGCAACTACGCGATGCCCGAGTTCGCGAAACGCATCGCGGCCGTGCTGGCGGCCACGATGGCGCCGACGGATTGACCGCCGGCCAGGCTCGCGCCTACTCGGCCTGGGCCATCGCGGGCTTGAGGTTGCTCTTCGCGACGGGCTTGTTGCGGGGCTTGCGCTGCGAGAGCAGCTCGCGGGTCAGGGCTTCCTCGAGTTCGGTGTCGCCCTGCTGCGCGGCGCTCGCGAGCCTGGATTCGAGTTCCCCTGCGGCGGCGGTCGAGGCGCAGGTCATGCGCTCGGCCTCGGTGTTGGCATCGTAGTGCCGGGCGCCCGGCTGCACGGCGACGAGGCGCACGCCGTCGTTCGTCGTGACCGTCGCACCATCGGCGACCTCGAGCCAGCTGCCGCGCGCGATGACTTCGTCACGCTCGCTCCAGCGATCGCGGCCCTGGGGCTCGATCGGCCGCTCGTCGTCGAGCAGATAGGTCGGCGTCACGTCGTAGTGCTTGCACAGCGCGAGGAGCATCGTAAGCGTGGGCAGCGAACGACCCTGCTCGAGGTGCGACATCGTCGCAGGGCGTACGCCCAGGGTCTTGGCCGTGACGCCCTGGGCTTCACGCTTGATGCGGGTACGGAGGTAGAACAGCTTCAGATGCAGGCGCCGCATGGGAATGGTCGAGTCGAGAGTTGGGTCGGTTCGGGGGTTAGTGAGGCAAGACCGAGTCCGGACCGAGGACCGTGCGCGATCTGCGAAAGGCTAGCACGTTCGAAAGAAAGAGGCCGGCCAGTCTTGGATTCACGGTCCGGATTCGATACCCGGCTGCGGCGCTGGGACGATGAGATGGCAAGAATCCCGACCGCAGATGCTGTTCGATAGGCGACGAAGTCGGCCCACCGAACATCCATGGAACCTACCTCCGAGATCGCCGAAGTTACGCTCGCGGAGCCATTCGGTGCAGATGAAATCGCTACCGCGGCGCGCTTCGGAATCTGCACGGCGCCGCGCGATCCCGAGCTCTGCCAATTCGTCGCGAACGGCCGTGATCTGGCGCTCGTCATGCCAGTCGCCGAAGGTGCCATGCGACTGGCACTTCAGGGCCGGGGTGCCGATGGGCACCAGCGCCTGCGCTCGATTCGCCGCGACGACCCGCTCGTGAAGTCGGTCGGCCGTAACCGCGAACGAGGAGGCAATCGGTACGTCATCGATGCAACTGCGGGCCTCTGCCGAGACGCCATGACGCTTGCCGTTCTGGGACATCGGGTCGTGGCGCTCGAACGGGTCCCCGCCTTGGCACTGGCGGCACACTGGAGTGTCGAACACGCCGGGCTGTCGCCTCGGCTCGAACTCCGAACGGGCGAGGCGGTCCCGATCCTGGCTGCGCTGGCGGCCGGGGACCGCCCCGACGTCGTGTATTTGGACCCGATGTTCGGCGACGGCACGGACAACGAACGGACCGCGGGCACGGCTGGGGAGGCAAGACGACGACACGGCAAGAACGCACCCAACCGCCGCGCACAGGTCAAAAAAGACCTGCAGATCTGCCGCCGGCTCGCGGGCCCACCCACCGACACGGCGGAGTTGTTCGCCGCTGCCAGACGCACCGCGACGGAGCGGATCGTCGTGAAGCGGCATCCCGACCTCGAGCCGATCGCACCGGGCGTCGCGTTTGCGGTCGCAGGGGAGCGGGTGCGCTTCGACGTCTATCTGACAGCCGGGTCGGAGGCATAGCCGAGCGCCGTGAACGCGCCGCGGACCACTCGGCGAGTGACCCGGTGCGGCACGGCAGCTGCGATCGGGTCGACCTCGGTGGTCCGCATCCCCGACAGCACGAGTGGGCCGCCGCCGCGCCAGAGGGCGAGGATGGCGCTGAGTTCGGACTGTAGTTCGGTGCCCGTCATGTTCGCGATCACGCAGTCGGCCGGGGACAGCCTCGCGGCGCCACCCTCGCGGATGGTCGCACGGGGTAGCAACTCGGCCGCCGCCTTCACGGCGGCGGGATCGATGTCGCAGCCCTGCAGTTCGGTAACGCCGCGCGTTGCCGCGTATAGCAGCAAAATCCCCGAACCCGTGCCGACGTCGGCGCAGCTCGTCGGGCCATCGGCCAGGCCGTTGCCCTGGGCGTGCCAGAGTTCGTGCAGCACGACGAGCGCGGCCTGCGTGCTGTCGTGCTCGCCGCTGCCGAACGCGTTGCCGCGCGGCACGATCAGCTCGATGCCCTCGAAGTCGGTCGGTCGCTCGACCCACGGTGGGCGCACCAGCAGATCCTTTGCGACCACGATCGCGCGGTCATCCTCGAGCCCGGTCTGCGTCGTCGTCTCGACCACGACTTCGCGCACTTCGAGATCCGGGAACGGCAGTTCGGGCAGCGGCGCAGCGAGGTAGACGGTCGCACTGCCGGCATCCTCGGCCTCGACGACGCCGGTGACATCCGCATGCACGTACAGCCAGTCGAGCGCGGCGCGCAGGTCAGGACCCGCGAGCTGGTACCCGCGCAGCGTCACGAGCCGCCGCCGCCGAGCTTGACGATCTCGGCGAGGATCTCGTCGGGCTCGACCATGCGACCGATCGCGTCGTAGCCCTCGGCGAGGTGGCCGACGACGGGTCCGAGCATCCGGACGCCGCGCGCCTGCAGCCGGGCGACGTTGTCCTGCACGGCGGCAGCCTGCCACATCGCGTCGTTCATCGCCGGGCAAAGCAGCAGCGGACAGCGGCAGGTCAGAGCGAGCAGCGCCACGGGATCCGCCGCGGCGCCGCCCGCGAGCCGCGCGAGCAGGTCCGCGGTCGCCGGCGCGATCGCGTAGACGTCAGCCCACTGCGCCGCGTCGATGTGCGGCACGGCGCCGTCCGGGTCGATCTGCGTCGTCGTGAGGATCGGCGGTCGGCCCGTGAGGCCGGCGAACGTCACGCTACCGACGAAGCGCGTCGCATCGGGCGTCATCGCGACGCGCACCGCATCACCGCGTTGCACGAGTCGACTCGCGAGCCACGCGACCTTGTAGGCCGCGATCCCGCCACCGACACCCAACAAGACGTTCATATCGACACGTCCTGACGCAAGTCAGTCGCCGCCACGCATGGCCGCGGGAGTGTCCGGCGCGATGAGTTCGGTGACGCGGGCGATCGTCGCCTCGAGGTCCGCGTTGACCACCATGTGGTCGTAGAGCGGCTGGCCGTCGACCGTGCCGCGCGCCGCCGTGATCTCGGCCTCGGCGATCTGCACGCGCTGCTCGATCTCCTCGGCCGCGTTGCTCGCACGCAGAACGAGGCGCCGGCGCAACTCGTCGATGCTCGGCGGCTCGATGAATACGTAGAGCCCCGCAGTCGAACGCTCACGCAGCTGTCGCGTGCCGGCGACCTCGATCTCGAGCAGATAGGTCTTGCCGCGCGCGAGCGCATCGTGCATCGGCGACGCAAGCGTGCCGTAGAGCCGACCGTTGTAGTCGGCCCACTCGAGGAACTCGTCGCGCTTGACCCGCGCCTCGAACTCGGCCCGCTCGAGAAAGTGGTAGTCGACGCCGTTGACCTCCCCGGCGCGCGGCGATCGCGTCGTCGCCGAGATCGAGAACTCGACGTGCGGCAACTGCTTCAGCGCGCGGCACACGGACGTCTTGCCCGCGCCCGAAGGCCCGGAGATGACGACGAGCTTGCCGCTCCTGCGATCGCCCCCATCCGTCATTGGAGACCGTCCATCATTCGAGATTGGCCGCCTGTTCCTTGAGTCGATCGATACCCGACTTCATCGCAACAACTGTATGGGAAAGCGCCGTGTCAGGCGACTTCGAGCCCAACGTGTTGGTCTCGCGCAGCAGCTCCTGTAGCAGGAACTCGAGACGCCGACCCGCCGCGCCGTCGCTGCCGAGCGCAGCCCGGAACTCGTCGACGTGCGCGCGCAGCCGCTGGAGTTCCTCGGCCACGTCGACGCGATCCGCGTGGATCGCCACCTCGCGTACGAGATCGACCTTCGCGACCTCGGCCTCGACGTGCTGCTCCAGGAAGTCCGTGACGCGCTGGAGCAACCGGTTGCGGTAGTGGTCGACGATCTCGGGCGCCCGGGTCGTGGCGACCGCGAGTTGCGCTTCGAACTCCTGCAGCTGCTCCTCCATCGCGGCCACGGTCGAACGACCGTCCGCGCGGCGATGCTCTTCGAGATCGTCGAGCGCAGCCTCGAGCAGCGCCGCCATCTGCTGTGGCAGCGGCCGGCTCGTGCGCGGCTCCTGGCGACTCGTCTGCGACATCCAGGTCAACGCATCCGCCAGGGTCGGCGGCGCCAGACCCGCGGCCGTGGCGATCTCGGTGAGTTGCTGAACGGCCGCGGCAATGGCCTCGGGCTCGGGGCCGCCGCCCGCCACGCCGTCCCGCTCGACGATCACGGTCACGGTGCCACGCTGCAGCCGCGCGCGGATCGCGCGCTCGATCGCGTTCTCGAGCCCCGCGCAGGCGCTCGACAACCGCAGCTTGGGCGCAAGTGAACGGCCGTTGACCGTGCGCACCTCGATGCGCAGGTCGCCGATCTCGGTCGGCCCCGTGGCCAGACCGACGCCCGTCATGCTCACGGGCATGGGACGACTACGCGGCGTTCCAGGTCGACGAGATCATGATCGCCGAGCCACAGAAGACCGCGGCGATCAAGAACGTGAAGCGGTTGATGCCGCCGGTCTTGACGCCAAACGTTTCCGCGCCCGTGCCGCCGAACGCCTCGGCGAGGCCGCCGCCCTTGGACTCCTGCAGCAGGATGATGACGACGAGCAGGATGGCCGAGACGAAGAACATCGCCCAGCCGGCGTAGTAGAGAATGACTGCCATGATATGGAAGAGAGTGTAGTAGCGCGGGCGATCAGCGAGTCCCGCCAAATCAGCGCTGGGGCGATCAGCGGTCGTACTCGATGATGGGAAGGAACGTATCGGCCTGCAGGCTGGCGCCGCCGACGAGCAGTCCATCGACGTCGTCGATGGCCATGATCTCCTTGGCGTTGGTCGGCTTGACGCTGCCGCCATAGAGGATGCGAACGGTGCCGGTGGCCTCTTCGCCGACGCGCTGCGCCATCCACTTGCGGATGGTGCGGTGCGCGGCCTCGACCTGTTCGGTCGTCGCGGTCTCGCCCGTGCCGATCGCCCAGACCGGCTCGTAGGCGATCGTCAGGCGATGGGCATCGACGGTCTTGACCTGCTCGAAGCCGGCTTCGAGCTGCTTCTTGAGCACGCGGTCGGTGCGGTTGGCCTTGCGCTCGTCGAGCGTCTCACCGATGCAGTAGATCGGCAGCAGATCGGTATCGAGCGAGGCCCGCACCTTGCGGCCCATCCACTCGTTGGGCTCGCCGAAGACCTGGCGCCGTTCGCTGTGACCGATCAGCACCCGGTCGGCGCCGACCTCGCGCAGCATCCGCGGCGCGAGTTCGCCCGTGAACGCTCCGTCCGAGTCGTACCAGATGTTCTGGCCACCGATCCCGAGCGGCGAACCCTGCGCCACCGCAGCCACGTCGGCGAGGTAGATCGCCGGGGCGAAGAAGGCAACCTCACGATCCCCGCCGTCACCCAGCCGCCCCTTGATCGTCTTGATCAGGTCGAGCGACCGCGCGCGGTCGAGGTTCATTTTCCAGTTGCCAGCAATGTAGGGCTTGCGAGCGGCGTTCGTCACGGCGCGATGACCTCGTCGTCGAGAGGGGACGACGTCGCCCGGTTCTCGGCAGAGGGCCGGGACCATCGACGTCGACAGAGTGGAACGAGCCGACGCAGATCGGCGAGGAGTTCGGCGAACTCGTGGGGGCGCAGCGCCTGCGGGCCGTCGCTGAGCGCGGTCGCCGGACTGTTGTGAACCTCGATGAGCAACCCATCGGCCCCGGCAACCAGCGCGGCGCGCGCCATGGGAGCAACGAGCGCGGCGCGACCGGTGCCGTGACTCGGATCGACGATGACGGGCAGATCCGTGCGCTCACGCAGCACGGGCACGGCCGCGAGATCGAGCAGGTAGCGCGTCGACGGATCGAACGACCGCACGCCTCGCTCGCAGAGCACGATCTGCTCGTTGCCCTCGCGTCTGATGTAATCGCTGGCGTGCAGCAGCTCGTCGATGGTGGCCGCGGCCCCCCGCTTCAGAAGCACGGGCATGCCGGCCTTGCCGACCTCGCGCAGCAGCGGGAAGTTCTGCATGTTGCGGCTGCCGACCTGCAGCATCGCGGCATGCCGCGCGACGGTTTCGACGTCCCGCGGATCGAGCACCTCGGTCACGACCGGCAACCCCGTCGCCCGGGACGCGGCCGCGAGCAGTTCGAGCCCGGCCACCCCCAGCCCCTGGAACGATTCCGGGGAAGTGCGCGGCTTGAACGCCCCCCCGCGCAGCATCGCGGCACCCGCGCCCGCGACCGCGGCAGCGATCGTGTGGAGCTGGTCCGCGGACTCGACCGCGCACGGCCCGGCCATCACGACGAACGTGTCGCCGCCGATCTCCAGACCGTTCTGCGAGCCATGCTCGTGGCCGCTGCCGAGTTGCACCGTCTTCCGCAAGGTGGGTCGCTCTTTCGTCTTCCGAATCGTCGTCTGGAGTCCAGGCCGGGGTCGACCGGCCCCCGGGGAGCGCGGCTTCGAGCCGGAAGACGATAGGCCGGGCCCGGGGGTCGGTCAAAATGGAACGTCGCGACCCCGGGTGAATTCCGCGGGTCGGACCGCTCCCAGGCCCCGTTTTCGCCCCGGAACGGCTACGCTCGGGCGGTCTTTCCGCCACTCGCTTCGAACCGCAACCTTTCGGAGGCCCGAGATGGCCAGTCACCAGATCTCGTCGCGACCCCAGGTCGCCCGCTCGTTCGTCTTCGGTCTCGCCGTGCTCGGCGGCCTTGTCGCCGGTGGCATGGCCCAGACGACCCACGTCGTCGGCACCGGCGGCACGTATGCCACCATCCGAGCCGCGATTGCGGCCGCGACTCCCGGTGACACCGTGCTCGTCAACGGCGGCACCTGGAGCGAGAGCCTCGTCATCGATCGCGGCCTCCGACTGGTCGGTCGCGGCGCCGTGCTGCGCGGGAGTGCGTTTGGCTACGATATCAGTATCCAGAGCCTGCCCGCCGGGGAGACCGTGGTGGTGACGGGCTTCCAAGCCGACGGCACCGCGAACCAGCTGGACACGCGGGTCCGGGCCATCGACTGCGACGGTCTCGTCACCATCGAACGCCTGACCCAGGGCGGCCTCCAGCAGTGGTTCCTGGACGCCACGAACTGCGCCCAGCTGCAGCTCTCCGGCATCGTGTTCGCGGGCGCGCGACTCGACTCCTGCACGACCGTCATGAACGGTTGCGTGCTCGACCCCGACCTGTTCGACGGGCTCTATCTGACGCGATGCCGGGTCGCCATCAACAGTTGCAGCATCCGAGCAGGGCTCGGGATCTTTCCCGGTGCCGGCATCGCCGCAACGGACAGCGAGCTCGCCCTGACGCAATCGACGGTCACCGCGACCGGAGCGAGCAACCCGGCCATCCGCACCACCAGGGGGATCGTACTGCTCGCCCCCACCACGACCCTCACCCCGACGGGTAACCGGCCGCCGGTCGGTGGCACCGCCGCCGTAGCACCCTTCCACTTCGCGTCCGTGACGGCCTGGACCGACGGCCAACGGCTGTCCTTCGCGACCGCAGGCCCTCCCGGCGAAGCGTTCCTCACCCTGCTGAGCCTGCCGCAACCGGTCACGACCAC
This sequence comes from bacterium, assembly GCA_024743115.1. Classification (GTDB taxonomy): domain Bacteria; phylum Planctomycetota; class UBA1135; order UBA1135; family UBA2386; genus JAGQRA01. Next base: position 48,139 of record JANSXC010000012.1, read on the forward strand.
GACGTACGGCTTCGCCTGGATCGACCCGGTCCAATGGGGTGTGCTGCAGAGCGGTACGTTCCCCACCACCGGCGCCGTGCCGGGCTTGTTGAACCACCCGACCCTGCCGCCGGGTCTGGCAGTCACGATCCAGGCCGTGCATCTGACGCCGAACGGTTTGGCGCTCTCGACGCCGGCGATCGTCGCGGCCCCGTAGTGCTGTGTGCGTCAGCGGGGCGACGCCGGGCGCAACCCCTGGAGCAGCCCGAGCGTCGCGAACGCGGACGACGAGTTGACCATGTAGCTGATGCCGAGGAAGTCGCAGTAGGTGCCGTTCTCGCGCTGCGTCGCCAGCAGCTTCTCGCGCAGCTGCCGCCGGAACGCTTCACGTTCGCCCGCAGGCAGCAACTCGATCGCGAGCGCCGCGTAGTAGTGACCGAAGAAGAAGAAGTAGCCCGCGTTGGCGTAGTAGGCCTCGTGCGGGATCGGCCGCATGCGCGCGACGTGCAGGAAACGATGGTGCTCGAAGAACTGCTCGAGCCCCGTGCGAATCATCGCATCGGTGACATGACCATCGCCCGCCGTCCGCAACGCCCAGTTGTAGACCTGGATGCGGCCGAGGCTGCCTTTGACGCGATTGATGTGCTCGCCACCGCTGATCCGCGGCACGGGCGTGAGGTCGTAGGACACCGCGCCGTTCGGCAGCCGACACTTGCGCAGGTAGTTCATCGCGCGATCGCGCGTGGCGCCATCATCGAGCCACCCCAGCCGCATCGCATCGCCGAGCGCAGGCACCACGAGCCCGGTCGAGAAGCTCGTGCCCCACTTCGGCCGCCGCGTGTACGGCGGGTCGTCGTAGTAGCCGAAGCCACCCGTCGGTTCTTGATTGCGCTCGAGCCAGCCCAGGATCTCGCGGCCGCGACCGTGCACGGGCTCGCGCCATTCATCGTTGTCGAAGCGCTTGTCCTGCGCCACCGCGGTCATCGCGACCGCACCGTAGAGCCAGCCCCACACCGCGTCGTTGTCCCAGGTGCTGCCGCGCTTCGTGAGCCGGCTGCGGGTCAGCCAACGCACTGCGCGATCCAACGCCTTGCGGCGCGCAGGCGTTTCCTCGGCTTCGAGGAACATCATCGTCACGAGCGCGTGCGCCGCTACGGCCCACGCGTACTGCGTCTCGACCGCGAAGTTCATCTCGAACGTGATCTCGCACGACTTGCTGCCCCACGAACCGTCGTGGTTCTGCGTGCGCACGAAGAAGTCGAGCGTGCGATCCACCGCCGCCTGCGCCGCGGCCGGCGAGCTGCGATCCCGCCCCGCCTCGGCAGCCGGTCGCTGGGCGACCAGCGGCAGGGACCCGAGGAACGCGCCCGTCAGCAGCGCGACGGCTGCCGGCCGCACGATCACGACTTCGCCTCGAGCTCGACGCGCATCCGCTCGATCTCGGCTTCGAGGTCCGCCCGCTTGTCCTGCTCTTCGAGCACCGCGAGTTCGTGCTGCATGCGCACCCGCTTCAGCTCGAGGTCAGCCTTCACCACCGCGCGCTCCGCATCCTCGACCTTGCGCTGCAACTCACGCTCGCGCTTCGGCAGATCGAACTTCTGGAACGCGTCGAACTTCTGCTTCGCCACCGCGAGGTCCCGGTCGGCCATCTCTTGCGACCGACGCCCGCGCTTGAGCACGAGTTCCTTCGTCGCCTTCGCGAACTCATCGGCCTCGTACATCGCCGTCAGTTCGCCGAGCTCGTCCTTGGCGTGATCCGCCCGGTGGGTGCTGCGATCGATCCGGATGCGATGCTCTTCGAGCTCCCGCGGGCGGGTCTGCTCGACGAAGTGCGCGAGCGCCGCCCGCGCGACCTTCAGGTCCTCACCAGCGCGCTCGCGCGTGGTCTCGGCAGCCGCGAGCTTGGCCTGGCGCTCGAGCGCCGAGATCTGCTGCTTGGGCGCGAGTCGCGCGAGTTCGCGTTCTTTCTGCTTCAGATCCCGCGCCTTCTTGGCGCGCTCCTTCGCGGTATCCCCCTTCTTGGCCTGGGACTCCTTGCCAGCCGCCTGCGGCGCCTGGGCCCCAGCCGGCGAATCCACCGCGGCTTCGCTCGCGTCCCGGGTCACGGAAACGGTCGGCACGCTGCAGGCCGCGAGGCCGACCGTGAGAATGGTGAGAAGGACGGAAGCGTTCGGTCGTTGCATGGCGAATCTCTGGCGCGACCTTATATCAGGAAACATGACGGGTCGCTGCCTCACCGCACTGCTGTTCGTGATCGTCGGCGGCTGCGCGTTGCGGCCGTCCGCCGTCGAGGATCGGCCCGAGCTGCTGCTCGTCAAGTCCGTGCGCATCCCCGATCGCTCGTGGCTGCCGTGGTATACGCGCTGGGCCGAGCATCTCTGGATCGACTACAAACTGGCGGGCAAGTGGCAGCGCGTGGAATGGAACGACGTCGACCACGTGCTCGAGTACGAGATTTCGCCGACTGCCGCGTTCGCTGACGAGCGCTGGGACGAAGGCGTCGCGGTGCACGCAGTCGTGACCGGTCATCGGGCAAAGCTCCACGCGGCCAGCATCCGAGCCCGAGCAGCTGGCTATCCGTGCGCCGTGCACTACCGCGCCTGGCCCGGCCCCAACAGCAACTCGTTCGTGGCCTGGCTCGTCGACCAGATCGGCCTCGCCGTCGACCTGCCGCACACCGCGCTCGGCAAGAACTTCACCACGTGGGTCGATGCCGGCTTGACGACCGGCGGCACGGGCCTGCACGTCGACACGCTCCCACTGGGCGTCGAGGTCGGGCTGACCGAGGGGGTCGAGGTGCGGCTCTTCGGCATCGGGTTCGGGGTCACGCTCTGGCCACCCGCGATCGAACTGCCGTTCCTGCCGGCAATTCCGGGCAACTGGTTCGGGTCCTGACGGAGCCTCGCCGGGACGGCCGGCGAAGAAAAAGGGCGGCCGACGCGAACAATCGACCACGACGCGTCACTCCTCGGATGGAACCGAACCGCCATCCGTCATGCCGCTACCACTCCGTCGTTGTTTCCCCCCCCTCCTCTCGCTGCTCGCAGCCGCGAGTGCGACGGCTCAGGAATCGACAGCCTGGGCCTGGGTCAACCCGTTCGGCCAGCCCGCAACGTTCACGCCGGCGGTCGCCTACCAATACTGCTCGAGCGGCGGAACGATCACCGTTGCGCGCGTTGCGGGCTCGCAGAACCGATTCGTCGTCCACGTACCAGGCATCGATGTACCCCGCAGTCACGTGCAGGCCACCGCGCATGGCGGCAACCACGTCGCCGTGATCGAGTACTGGCGCAACGGCAGCGGCGATACCGACATCCAGATCGCGACCTACCAACCGACGGGCCAGCCCGCCAACAACGTGCCATTCACGGTGTGGCTGCGCACGCCCGGCGACCCCGACGAGCGCGCGGCGTATCTGTGGGCCAACGACGAGTCCCGCGTGAGCTACACGGCGCCGTTCAACTATGCGTGGAACGGCGGCCGCCAACTGCCGTGGATCAACCGCGCCGCGACCGGCCTCTACTACGTCTACCTCTACGACCTCGCGAACAACGCGCCCGAACGGGGCCACGTCCAGGTCACGGCGTACGGCTCGTTCCGGCGCTTCAAGATCTGGAGCGTCGGTCACGACTTCGCCAACGGTCACGTCCTCGTCGCGCTGCAGTGCTTCGACGCGGCGGGCAACCTCGCCGACGGGCGCTTCGTGCTGCATTACAACGAGGCCGCCGCGCCGATCGACGAACGCCTCGGCTCGGGCGCCCACGTGTTGTCCGACGATCCGCTGATAGGATGCCATCGGCCGGATCCGCTCTTTGCGGACAGCAACGGCCTCGAGGGCCCACCCGACGATCACTCGATCTGTCGCATCGGCACGGGCAACTACCTCGTCCAACTGCCGGACGTCGCGCCGTCGTCCAGCTCGACCGCCATCGCGACGGCGTATGGCGGCAGCTCGACCGAGTACGCGTCGATCGGCAACTGGGGCACCGACGGCTGCGGTGGCACGACGGTGCAGGTCCGGACCTGGGACGTCGCCGGCAATCCGGCGGACGCGCGCTTCTCGTTGCTCTACCTGACGAACCGGCCGGCGATCCAACGCAAGCAGGCCTGGGCCTGGGTCAACCCGTTCAACAAGCCACCGGTGTTCGTGCCCGATCAGAACTACAGCTACAACTCGGAAGGCGCGTGGATCACCGCGGAGACCTACCCAACGATCCCGAACCGTCACAAGATCCGCATCCCCGACATGGCCGGCGCGCCAGGAGTGCCGCTCGTCAGCGCGCACGGGGCACTCTCACCAGAGGTCGCGGTCGTGCACGCCTGGTGGGAAGAAGGCGCCGATGTCATCGTCGACGTCGAGACGTTCGAACACGCTGGCACGCCGGCGATCGACGGGATGTTCACGCTGCACTATCGCAGTGGCGGCGCCGGCCACGAGCGCGAGGCCTACGTTTACGCCCACCAGCCCACGGCCAGCGGTAGCTACACACCGGTCATCTCCTGGAACGGCGACCGCGGCACGCCCACAGTGACGCGCCTCAGCACGGGTCGGTATCGCGTTAGCGTGCCGGGCCTGACGCCGCTCGGCGCCGAACGTGGCAATGTGCAGGTCACGACCAAGAACCAGGTCCCGATCGTCACCCGAGTCGAGAGCTGGTCCTCGAACCCGCTCGGCCTCGACGTCATCGTCGCGTGCCAGAACTCGAGCGGCGCCGAGGTGCCGTCGCAGTTCATCATGAGCTACAGCGAGTTCGCGGGACCGATCCCCGGTCGCGAGGGTTCCGGCGCCCACGTCTGGGCCGACAACGCAACTGCGAGCAGCTACACGCCGAACCCGGACTACACCGACAGCAACGGCACGTTCGGTCCGAACAACGCCGAGACGATCACGCGCCTGGCCGCGGGGCTCTACGAAGTGTTCCTGCCCAACCTCGTCGCGATCGACAGCGTCAACGTCCAGGTCAGCGCCTACGGCTCGGGTTCACACTTCCCGGTGATCCGCAGCTTCGGCAGTCTCGGCAGCGGACCGACCTCGGTGGTCGTCGAGATCTGGGATACCGCCGGCAACCTCACCGACGGTCGGTTCACGTTGCAGTATCTCACCGATCGACCGAACCTGTTGCCCGCGACGTCCTCCGGCCTCGGCTCCGGCTGCAACGGCCCGACGCTCACGCCGATGAGCAAGCCCGCGCTGTGCCGACCCTGGGAGTTGTTTCTCGACGATCTCCCCACGGCGAGCACGCTCGGCTTCCTGCAGCTGGGTCTGTCGAACCCGGGCCTGCCGCTCGGCAGCGGTGCACCGGGCTGCACGCAGTACACCGACGGCGCGGTCACGATCCTGCTGTTGCTGCCGCACCCGTCTCCGCTGACCGCGCTGAGCGTGCCCAACGACCCGAGCTTCGTCGACCTCGTGATCTACGCGCAGGGCGGCGCGTTCGTGCCGGGGATCAATCCCTTCGGCCTGGCGGCGAGCAACGGTGCGGCGGGCGTAATCGGGCACTGACGCCGCCGACGTGCCAATGGGACCCGCGAGTTACCCGCCCCCACTGGCGCTGACTGCGGCAGCGGTCCAAGATTCCCGCATGACCCCCCGCTGCTTCGCGGGCGCGATCTTCGCGCTCCTTTGCGTCGTCACCCCAGCCCAGAACGAGGAGAAGCCGCTCGGCTTCGTCGCGTCGTACCTGACCGAAGCGCGCGGCAAGCTCGCGGCCGGCGACACGGCCGGCGCGCGCGCTGCGGCCGACCGCGCGCTCGAACGCGACCCCAAGAGCCTGCCCGCGCTCGAACTGCTCGCACAGATCGCCCAGGTCCAGGGTGACCTCGACACCGCGGTGCACTCGCTCCATCGCTGGCTCGAGGTTCACGACACGCGCAGCCGGAAGCGCACTCCTGAACGCAAGGCCGTCCACGACCGGCTCGCGCCGATCGACACCGAGGCGCGCACGTGGGAGACGCTGCAGGACAAATACGTTCGTGGCCTGCTGGGACTCGGCAAGCTCTACCGCAAGAAGAAGGACCTGCTCGGCGCGCTCGACATCTACGGCCATGTGCTCAGCGTGGCGCCGGGGCTGCCCGAAGCGCAGACGGCGATCCACGAGATCCGAACGACCGGTGGCAAGGAGGTCGCGGTCGAGGACGTCTACGCCGGGACCGATCCGACGGGCGGCCTGTCCGAGGACGAGCTGCGCGAGATGGACGAAAAGCACAGCGAGTGGGAGAACGCCTACACGGCTGACGGCGAGAACTATCGCTACCGCACCAACGCGGGCTTCCTCGTGCTCGAGACCTCGCGCATCGCGATGGAGCAGATGAATCGGTTCTACCGCCGGTTCTTCCGCTTCATGGAGGATGGCGGCAAGACGCCGAAGATCGAAATCCGCATCTTCAAGAGCCGCGACGAGTATCTGAAGCTCGGCAAGGGCCCGCCCGCGGAATGGTCGGGCGGCCACTTCATCGGCAGCGCAGTCGAGACCTACGCCGGCGGCGTGTCGGGCAAGGAAGGCGTGCGGTCGATGTACGGCACGCTGTTCCACGAGGCCGCACACCAGTTCGTGAGCCTCACCGGCCCGATGGTGCCGGGCTGGCTCAACGAAGCCTACGCGTCGTTCTTCGAAGGCTGCGTGATCTTGAGCAACGGCACGGTGAAGTGGAACCGCGTGCCGCCCCATCGCCTGTTCCCGCTCGCCAAGCGCATGGAGCACGGCTGGATGCAGGACGTGAGCGAAGCTGCTTCGTCTGGCGGACAGTTCGGTTCACCCCAGGGCGCGCCGTCGCTGCGCATGATCGTGATGAACGAATACCAGTGGGGCCCGCCCTGGTATGCGCCGACCTGGGGTCTGGTCTACTTCCTCTTCAACTACCGGGCGGAGGACGGCCGCACGGTCTATCGCGACTCGCTGCACAAGTACTACAAGTCCTTCCGCGCCGGCCGCGCGAACGATCCGGTCGGCAAGTTCGAGGAGATCGTTCTCGGTGGCGCCGAGCTCTCGCCGGTCAAGACGATCGACGAGCTCAACACGATCTGGAAGGAGTGGATTCTGCGTCTGCGGGATCGCGAGACCGGCAAGATCGAAGTGGGCGACGAACTCGTGAAGTGGGCCGCGGCCGCGATTCAGCGCAAGGACCTCGACCTCGCAATCGAGTTCCTCGAAGAAGCGCGCGAACGATCGCCCGGCGACTTCGAGGTGCTGTGGCAGCTCGCGGGTGTGCTCGAGAAGAAGCGGCGCAAGAGCGAAGCATCGGCGCGACTGCGCGAGTTCCGCCGCGCGCTCGAGGCCAAAGGCAAGACCGACGACCCGCGGTTCGCCGAAGCCCAGAAGAAGATCTCCCGCCTCGACCCACTCGTGAAGCGCTATCGCAAGATGAAGCAGGACGTCGCGACGAAGGGGCTCGAACTCGCGAAGAGCTACGAATCGCGGGAGCTACCGACGATGGCGCTCGAGATCGCGCGCCGCATGACCGCGAGCTTCTCCGTGCCCGAGGCCATGGCCTACTACGCCGAACTCGCGACGCGCACGGGCAAGAGCCTGGCGCGCTGGCGCGTCGCCTACGACGAGCGCAGCCTCGACGGCTGGTCGGGCGGCGACGGCGCCTACCAGGCCTACGGCAAGCTGCTGCGCGCGGCCGTGAAGAAAGCCGGCGAGCGTATGGTCACCCGGGAGCTCACGGCGGACGTGACGTTCGACGGCGACTTCTCGCTGTCCGCCGAGATGCAGGTCCCCGAAGTACCGACGAGCGGCGACCAACCGGGCGGCTTCAAGGGCGAACTCGTCGGGCTCTGCTTCGGCCGGAAGGGCGATCAGAGCTACCACGCGGTGCTGCTGCATCCGAAGGGCTTCCTCGACATCAGCACCAACCGCGGCGGGCAATGGACCGTCCACGACCACCGCAGCATGCCGGTCGGTTCGAACTGGCACGAGCTGCGCATCGATCTGACCGACAACCAGCTCGACGTCTACTTCGACGGACTCTATGTGCGGTCGCTCGACTTCCCCGACGCGAGCGTCGTCCGCGGCGCGTTCGGCCTGATCTGTGGCCCGGGCGAAGCGAGCTTTCGCAACGTGCGACTACTGGCGCGCGATCCATTCGACCCCGCTGCACGCATCGAGCGCGAGATCGCGATGCAGAAGGTGCTGACCGACCCGAGCAAGCGCCAGCCCGGCACGTTCTCGGGATTCGTGCCGCCCGAGCTCGGCGAACTGCAGTGGCAGACCGATCCCGTCACGCTCGGCCAATTGCGCGGCCGCCCGACGATGATCGCGTTCTGGTCCCCGCGCGTGGACCAGATCATCCCGTGCACGAACTGGCTGCGCCACGCGATCGAGCGTGGCAAGGAGCAGCGCCTCGCGGTGATCGTGCTCTGCGAACCCGGCACCAAACCCGAAGCGCTGAAGGCGTACCTGCGGGACAACCCGCTGCCCGCGAGCCACATCGCGATCGACGAGTACGGCGAGACCTACGCGGAGTACTACCTCAAGGCCGGCTTCTTCGGGATGCCCCGCATGTTGCTGCTCGACCGCAAGGGCATCGTCGTCTTCGAGGGCGACCCCGGCCTCAGCAAGGGCAAGGCCTGGGAACCGGCACACGGTCCGACGTACGTGGACGGCCCGCTCGACAAACTGCTCGGCAAGTAGCGGTACGCCGGCCACCGGCGTGCGTCTTCCCGCTCGATCCTCCGCGTTCGAGCGGGTAGGGATGGACGCCATGCCCGCCGACCTCGAATCAGGAACGCTGCTCGCGAACCTCCGAGAGCAGCTCATACGGCGAATCACACCGGCTTCGAATCAGATCGCCCACGGTGACGAGATGGTTGCCGGCAATCCGGTGCACTACGACAAAGCCGGCCAGTCCGCGTGGCGCTGCATCGCGGCGGCCTTGCTTGCGGCCGGCGTACCCGAGCCACGTCGCGTGCTCGACCTGCCCTGCGGCCACGGACGTGTCATGCGAGTCCTGAAGTCGGCGCTGCCCGATGCCGAGTTCACCGCCTGCGATCTGCTGCGCGACGGCGTGGAGTTCTGCACGTCGGCGTTCGGCGCGACCGGCGTCCACTCGCAGCCCGACCTGGAGCAGGTCCGGTTCGACACGCCGTTCGACCTGGTGTGGTCGGGCTCGTTGCTGACCCACCTCGACCGCCCCGGCTGGCTGGCGTTCTTCCGGCTGCTCCACCGCGCCCTGGCGCCAGAAGGCGTGGCCGTTGTCACGCTGCACGGCCGCTGGGTCGCCCATCGCATGACGCAGGGCTATCGCTACGGCCTGACCGACGAACGCGTTGCGGCCGTGCTGGCAAAGTACGAAGCCACGGGATTCGGCTACGCTACTTATCAGGATTCGCGGGACTACGGCGTCTCCCTGTCGGCTCCCCACTGGATCCTGCGCGAGATGCACACCTGGCAACAGCTGCGCATCGTCGGGTTTGCGGAGCGCCAGTGGGACAACCACCAGGACGTCCTGGCAGTCCAGCGAATCGGCTGACTCCGCTCGCGACTCAGCGCCCGAAGCGTTCGATCGGCTGCGCGTGGCGCTCGCCGTAGAGCGTCACGACCTCGAGGTTGGCGTCGAGGCAGTAGCGCTGCCATGAGGCCGGATTGATCTCGATGAGGATCATCCGGCCTTGCCCGTCGACGGTGGCCAGTTCGCGAAAGTAGCGGAACGACGAACGAATCTGCTTGCCCCCCGGCAACGTCAGCGTGTCCGGGCTGTCGTCGCCGGGGATCGATAATGCGTCCGCGGGCAACTCCTGCGCGACGAACAGCTCGACGAGATCGGTCGGCCGGCGCCCCTCACGCTCCTCGAAGGCCTCGAACGCGTCGGCGACGACCTGCAGGCGGCGCCTGGCGATCGCACTCGCAAGGACCATCGTCGCACCGTCGCCGACGTCCTGAGCGAGTGTCACCGGCGCGAAGACCAGGTATGCGGTCAGCATCGGTCCGCCGAGTGGGGCGTGGTGACGCAACACGAGGCGATCACCATCGCGGCGCAAGGCCGCGCGCATCGGCCCGACGAAATCCTCCACCACGTCGACGTCCGGCATCGAATCACGGGAGAACCCCTGCCCGGCACGCCCGATCGTCGCCGCCAGCAGCAGCAGCCAATGGGTGTGGAAAGCGCGATAGAGTTCGAGTGGATCGCAGCGCAGGTCGAAGCGTTCGACGAGGTCACCCGCGCCGGCCGGCATCACGGCCTCACCGACATCCATGGCCTCGATACCCTGCCCCTGCAGCTTCAGGAACGACCGCAGCGAGCGCGCCGACTCGGCGACATGCAACTGTCCGTCGACGATGCCGAGCGCCGGCCGAATGCCTGGCGGCAACCCCGGCAGATCCAGAGTTCGAACTTCGACCTCGCCCCACTTCGTTGTCTTGAAGCGCAGACCCGCCGCCTCGAGAGCGCCGAACAACGCTGCGCTCGAGTCGGCCCCGGCAACTCCGAGCGTCACGTAGATGCGAGGGATCAGACTGCCCGCGGCCGGCGCGGCAACCCCGATGGCAACGCCCCCGTCCAACGCCTCTTGGAGCGACTCCGAAACGTCGCTGGGGAGCGCGAGTTCTTCACCCGCGAACTCGATCACGGTCGCGAACAGCCGCGCGGGATCGACAGCCAACCGCAACTGTGCCATCGCCCCCTTGGGCAACGCCTGTTTCGGCAACGGCGCGGTCGCCTGACCGAACGCGGCGACGAGTCCCGTCCACTCGGACTCCTTCGCCAGCTCGAGCACGAGCTCTTCGAGGATGTCCTCCCCTTCGAACCGCAACCGCCAGTCGATGTTCCCGAGGGCCGCGATCCCGAGGCCGTCGCCGAGCATGCCGACCTCGCGGAACATGTCGGCGTAGGCGCTGGCGTGGATCCGGTACGAGAGACCCGCGTACTCGGCCGCCGGTGGTCCCGACAGTTCGACCTCGCCGAAATCCTCGGGCCGCCCTGAACCGAACACGAATGTGCCGGGCAGGTGCACCATCCAACGCTTCGTGTCCGCGAGCCGAGCACGCACGTGTTCGTCCTCGATCTCGGGCGACTCGAACACATAGCTCGGCACCCCGTCGATCTTGGCCGCGGGCACTTCGACGAACCAAGGCGCCGCGCGATAGAACGCGGCATCGCGCTCGAAGTCTTGCGCCCACCGACCATCGAAGCGTGGCTGGCACGAGATCACGTGCGCGCTCTCGATGCCGCGATTCGCCCGCATTCGCATCGCCATCTCCATCCGTCGCCACTCACGAAGGGGCGGCTGCCGCAGCAGCCCCGCGCCGGAAGAGAACAGACTGACGATGTCCCACGGCTCGAGCTCCAGGTCGAGGGTCAACGCCACTTCGCGAACCTGACGCCAGCGTTTCGCCTGTCGCTTCTGGCGCGCCTCGACACTCGCGACGAGCTCGACGAGCGCCGGATCCTGCATGAGTTTCCCGATCTTCGTCTCGTCCCACCGCGCGACGAGTTCGTCGACTCGCTCGACGCGGAGGTGGACCATCGCGCCGTCGCGGAACACGAACCCCGGCCGTCCCGCCTGCGCGACGAGGGCGGCCGGCACCACGAGTGTCAGGAGCGAAACGGCGAGAGGGCGGAGGGTCGGAAATCTGGCCACGAAGGGGAATATAGCCCCGCCTGGGCCGTCCAGCCGCCCATGAACCAGCCCCGCTCACGCCTCGGCACCCTGCCCGCTCTGCTCTGCACCACGCTCCTGCCGCTCGGCTGCGCCTCCGGGCCGTCCGGTAGCGCCCTGCGCCAGAACGACACGATCACGGTCACGATGCACGAGTTGCCGCTGACGGAGGTAGTCAAGCTCGCGCAGAGCGTGAGCGGCCGGATCTACACGATCGCCCCGAACGCGCAGGACGCCGGGCCGTTCTCGATCGTCGGTGAGGCACACTGCAAGCCGGAGGAGTTCGACGACTTCTTTGCGCAGGTGCTCGCGACCGAGGGGCTGACGATCGAGTCCCGGGAGCAGGGCGCGGTTCAAGTCATCGAGCGGCACTGAACTCCGCGGTGAAACCCGGTTCACTGAAACCGGGACAGTATGACCTGGGCAGCGAGCGGGGCTCACTTGTCCTTGAACCGCTTCTCCCACTTCTCGAGTTCTTCGAGGTAGCTCGCGATCTGATCGAGGCATTCCTTGGCCTTGACCCGGTTGCCGGGATCCTCGTCCTTGAGCATCTCGAGTAGCGGCGGCACGGCGCGCTTGTCGAACGTGTTGCCGAGTTCGATCACGGCGAGGCGGCGAACGTCGCGCGCGGGATGGACGAGGGCGTTGGCGAAGAACGGCACGTAGGTCGCGCTGCGCTGCTCCGCGAGCACGTCGATCGCACTGCGCACGACGCCCGACGAGAACTGCCGCAGCTTCGCATCGTCGAGGACCCGCTGCGCGAGCTCGACCCGGGGGGTCGGCGACAGCGAACGCATCAGAGTCGCAATCCCGTTGAGGCGATCGGCGAGCCGCAGCACGGCCGAGGTCACGTGCTTCTGCAGTTCCTTGCCACCGATGTCCTCGGCTGCCAGCGCCGCGTTCACGACCGCGACGCGGTCGGACCCCAGCAGCTCTTTCAGGGTTCCGAGCCGATCAGAAACCGTGAGCTGCACGACCGCGCGAGCAGCCGCGGCCGCTACGGACTCGGGCAGGTCATCCTGGATCAACACGCGCTGCGCCGCGGAGCGCCCCGCCGGCGAACCCGTCATCGCGACGAACTCGAGCAGGTCCGCGAGCAGGTAACGATCGTAGCTGTGGCTGTGCTCGACGGCGGTGTAGCGCGCAAGTTCGCGCTGGCGCTCGGTGTCGATCGCGCGCACGAGTGCACCGGCATGCTCGGGCTCGATCTGCCCGCGCAGGGCCCTCACGAGTTCTTCGCCGTAGTCGCTCAAGATCGAGAAGCGCGCGTAGATCGCACCGAAGTCCGCCATCCGGACCCGACTCACGGCGTCGCGAACCACCATGTCGCAGACCCGGGCGCTGTCCGGTTCCTTGCGGTTCGCGGGATCCGCCAGCGCGAGGATACGGAGGTCGCCCGGGCAGGTGCGAGTCAGCCAGACTCGGAGTTGTTGCGCGCGCCGGGAGTTATGCTCCAGCGACACGGTCGTCAGCGCCCGCAACGCCAACGGTAGATCCTCGGCGGCACCGTGCCGCGGCAGCACGTCGACGCAGCGCTCGAGGCCATCCTCGATGGAGTTGCCAGCGCGCATCCAATCGAGCGCACCCCGCGGATCGCGGCCGACGAACTCGATCCACGCACGTTGATCGCCAGCTTCGATCAACGGCAAGATCAGGGCCGGTGGCGGACTACTGAGGCTGGAGTAGAGCTGCCACATCGCACCCGAGTAGTTGCCGCGAACGGCATCCGCTGCATGCTTCTCCGTGAACTTCGCGAGCAGCTCGAGCGCCTCGCTGCTGGCCCCGCTCCAGTCGATGTTGAGCAGGTTCGTGACGCCATTGCGCTGACCGCCGTTCGCGATCAGAGATTCGGCGGCCAGGCGATGCCAGGGCCGCCGCTCGTACAGCAGCGCCGCTTCGACGAGCCCCGCCCGGGCTCTTGGCCGCTCACGCCAGAGGGCAAGAGCGCGCTCTTCGCCATCGTCAGGCAGCAACTGCACGAAGTAGTTCCAGTTCGAGGACACCCGTTCGGACAGGTCACAGAACGGGCGGTCCATCTCGGCGGGCAATACCCACCCCGCGCGCGCGAGCAGTTTGATCGTCACAGCGATGTGCGAACTCAGACCATCGTAGTTGCGCGGCATCGCGAGCAGCACCTCGGCCGCGACCGCCGGCTGCGCCACCCATTCGAAGTCGTCCAGGTAGTCGTCGAGGTCACGGTAGTTGCCGATTGCGATCGTCGCCCGGGCCCCGATTGCCGCAACCCGGATCCACCGCGGACGCTTCACCGAGAGCCAGAGGACGCGGCGCGCCAGCTCACGCTCGTCGATATCCGCGAGCAACGACAGCGCCTCGTCCTCGGTCATGTCCGGATGCAGACCGATCCAAGCGAACGTCGCGCGCGCCCGCACGCTCGGCGACTCGTCACGCCGCAGACGGTCGAGGATCTGCCGCACCCACTCTTGGTTCTTGCCATCGAGCAACGGCAGGACTGCCGAGCGCGCCGCGATCGATTTATCCTGCGCGAGCTCGGTCGCGACGCGCCGCGCCAGAGATGCCTCGCGTTCTTCGCCCAGCAACACCTCGAGTGCCGACGCGCGCGCCCGCACATCGACGTCGAGCGTGGCGAGCTGGCGCGCGAGGGGCACCGCGAGCGAACGCGGCATGCCCTCCAGACGCTTGTGGATCGCGCTGACGACCGCGGGATCGGCCTTGGCCAGCAACTGCCCCAGCGCATCCGCCACGCGCGGATCCGAACGCCGGGAGAGCAGGACGAGGACGTTGTTCAACCCAAACGGTCCGAGTGTCGGTAGCGCCGCGATCAAGTCGGGCACGACGAGCGCATCGAGTTCCCGGAGCTGGGCAACCGCGCTCTTGACCTCCGGCGACGAGCTGGCGCCGGAGTCGAGTGTGAGGATGAGCCGCTGGATCGGGTCAGGGCGAGGCGAGCCGCCGCCGCTCGGGTCCTGGGGCGCAGGCCTCGCTGCCGCCGTGTTCGTAGCGGCCGCATTCGCGCGACCCTGGCGCGCGAGCAACGCCGTGAGCAGCTGGCTCGCCCGCTTCGCTTGCGGCTCCCGGCCGTGCGCCATGACGGCGCGCAGCTCGCTCGCCGCCGCCTCGGGGCGCCCTTCGCTCTCCGCGAGTCGCGCTGCAGCGAATCGCTCGACGGCGCTGGTCGCGGCCTCGGCCTCGGCCTGCGCCGAAATCGCAGAACAGGACAGCGCGGCGAGTGCCGCGACCACGATCCGTGTCGTTGTCATGACAGCATTGACGGTGATTCGGCCATTCACGTTGTCATGGGCCTGTGAAACCACCCCCTGAAACGGAGCGGTCACGACACGGTTTGACAACCCTCTGACGAAGACGGGGTCGAGCCCTCTACCATGCCCCGCATGTCCCGTCGCCCAGCCCGCATCGGCCTCGCCTTCGCGCTCACGCTCGCGGTGCCGGCGGCCTTGACGGCAACCTGGGCGTGGCTCGAGCTCGGTGGCGCGATCGCCACCGCCAGACAACAGGAAGACCGCGCTGCGACGCAGTGCCTCACCGCCGCCGGTGAGCTTCTTGATCGCGGCCTCCAGCAAGGCGTCGCTCACCTGCCCTTCCTGCTCGAACTCGACGAGGCCGGGCGGATCGTCGGCCCGTTCGCGGCCGAATTGCCCGACCCGGACACGGCCCCGGCGATCGGTATCGCGGAGCAGACTGCCGGCGCACGGCTCGCGGCACGCGACGTGACGAGCGCAATCGCGTTCTTCGAAGCCGCGCGCGAACGTGGCGAACTGTCGGCGATGGGTTGGATCGCGCTGGCGCGCGAGGTCGGAGCGAGCGAACCGCAGCGGGCCAGCGATCTGCTGCAGGCCGCCCGTAAGCAGTGGCGCAACACACCACCGGATCCCGTGCCGTTCGCCGTGCTCGCCGCACTGACGGAGGCCCAGTGGGCGAACGAACCGGCGGCTCGCGAACGCCTCGTGCGCGAAGTGATCGCGACGTTGCCGACGGCGCTGCCCGCCGCGGTCGATCGCACGGTCGCGAGAACCCGAGCGGCCATGCCCGAGTTCGCCACCGACGAACGGCTGACGGCGATCGCCGCGGCCGCGCGCGTGGTGCTCGAGCTCGCAGGTCGTTCCGCGCCCACCGCGATCGCAACCGACGCCACGGGCGACGTGCAGCTGCCGCAACCGGAGCAGCGGCTCGCCGTGCTGCCCAACGCGGTCGTGGCGCGGGCGCTCGACGCCACCGCGACCAGCGCAACCACTGGCAATCCGACGTTCGTCGTCACGATGCCGGCGCTCGACCGATCCACTTGGACGGCCACACCCGCGACGACGCCAACCAGCGCGCTGCTGACCTGGACCGCCCGCGGCTGCCTCGGGCTCGGCATCGCGATCCTCGTGCTCGGCAATCTCGTGGTTTGGCGGCTCACGCGGCGCGAGCTCGCTCTCGTTCGCATGCGGCGCGACTTCGTCGATGTCGTCTCCCACGAACTGCGCACGCCGCTCACCGCGCTGTCGCTCAAGACCGAGATGCTGCAGCGCGGAGACGTTCCCGCCCATCGGCAGAAGCACTATCTCGACACGCTCTACGGCGACGTGCAGCGCCTCACGGATCAGGTCGACCGCATCCTCGCGTTCGGACGCCTGGAGAAGGGCGCCGCGCTGCAACGCGAAACCGTGCCCGCGCGCGCCGTCCTTGCCCGCGGTCTGCGGGCCGGGCGCCCAGCACTACGCCTCGTCGACCAGCAGCTCGAAGTCGAGGCCCCGCGCGCGCTGCCCGCTCTCGACGCGGACGTCGAGGTCCTGACACGCGCGCTGCGCAACCTGCTCGAGAACGCGGCCAAGTACGCTCCTGCCGGCTCGACCGTCGCCGTGCGGGCGTTCGTCGACGGCGGCGACCTCGTCGTCGAGGTCGGTGATCACGGGCCGGGCATTCCGGCGACTGACCGCCGCATGATCTTCGAACCGTTCGTGCGCCGCCGCGAAGCGCAGGGTGTGCAGGGCAGTGGGCTCGGGCTCGCGCTCGTCGCGGCCGCAGCGAAGGCCCACGGCGGTCGCGCGGAGGTCCGCGACCGTGCGGGCGGCGGCGCCGTGTTCACGCTGCGGCTGCCGACCAGTTCGACCGTGTCCACCGACCGTCCCCGTGCCGATGAGGCTGCATCGTGAACCAACTACTCGTCATCGAAGACGATCCCGGGATCCAGGAGAGCCTCGTCGACTTCTTCGGCGCCCGCGAGTGGCTCGTGCAAGCGGCTGGCGATGCTGCGGCAGCCAACGCGGCACTCGCGGACGGCTCGTTCCACATGGTCCTGCTCGATCTGCGCCTGCCGGACGGCAGCGGCCTCGACATCCTGCGCGCGATGCGCAAGCGCGGCGACCGCACGCCCGTCATCGTTCTCACGGCGCACGGTGAAGTCGACCAGCGTGTGCTCGGGCTGCAGCTGGGCGCCGACGACTACGTCGTCAAGCCGTTCAGCGTGCACGAACTCGATGCGCGGATCCAGGCCGTGCAGCGCCGCACGGAGCAGCCCGCCGCAAGCGTCCAACTCGGTGACACCGAGGTCGACCTGCAGGGTCATCGTGCGATGCGCGGCAACAAGGAGTTCCGGTTGCTCCCCAAGGAAGTCGAGCTGCTCACGCACCTCCTGCAGCACCGCGGCCAGGCATGCTCGCGCGACGATCTGTTGCGCGCGGTCTGGGGCTACGACGCGACGCCGACGACCCGCACGGTGGACACGCATGTGTTCCAACTGCGCAAGAAGATCGAACGCGACCCGACGGCGCCGCGCCTGCTCCAGACGGTGCACGGTGTTGGTTATCGCCTGGCACCCGAGTAGCCCCTACAGTCGCCGGCCGCGATGACGCTGCCTTCGATCGACCCCCGCACCCTCGACCGCCTGTTGCAGCGCGGCAAGGCGCTCTGGGACCAGTTCGAGACCGTCGCGGGCGGCCGCCACCATCTGTTCGTGCCGTGTGACCAACGCGCGGTCTACGAAGCGATGCGCGAGCTCGTCGAACCCGCGTCCAACTTCCTCGAGCTCGGTTCGGCCGCCGGGATCGTCACGATCGTCGCCGACCTCCTCGGGCTCGAGGCCTACGGCATCGAGATCGAGCCCTGGCTCATCCCGCGGTCGAACGACCTCGCCGCGGACTTCGACTCCGAAGCGACGTTCGTCGAAGGCTCGTTCGTGCCGTTCGACTACCGCGACGAAATCACCAACCTCGCGAGCGACCGCATCACGCCGACCGAGGGCGCCGACGGCTACGACGAGATCGGCCTGCAACTCGACGACTTCGACCTCGTCTTCGCCTACCCCTGGCCCGGCGAAGAGGACTGGCTCTACGAACTCATGCGCCGCCACGCGCGCCCTGACGCCGTGCTGCTGACCTACGACGCCCAGGACGGTTGCCGCGCGGAGCCGGTGTCACAGCTGTAGCGCGACCGCGGGCCATACTCTTCGTGCGAGATAGCAGTGAACGATGACCAGTTTCCGACCCGAACAGTTCGACACCATCCTCAACGCGACGCTCGCCGACGGCCGCCTTACCCGCTCCGAGCGCGACGCCCTTACCCAGGTGATCGACGAGCTGGCCGACGACGAGCAGGCGCTCGCGTTGGCCCGCAGCCGTGTATTCGACCTCGCTGAGCAGCGCGCGGAGAACGAAGGCGCTCGGCGGCTGCTGCGCTGGTGCGAGAACGTCGTGAAGACGATCCATCGGCCGCGCACTACCCCCGGGGCGCCCGCCGCAATCGAACACGCGGCGTTCAGCCCGGGCGAGGACTGCCGCCGCGCAATCATCGACCGCATCGGCGCGGCGCGGGGATCCATCGACGTGTGCGTGTTCACGATCACCGACGATCGGATCACGGCAGCGCTCGAAGCCGCGCACCGTCGCCGCGTCGCACTGCGAATCGTGTCCGACAATGACAAGGTCACCGACCTGGGCTCGGACATCGAGCGACTCGCCGACGCAGGTGTCCCGACGCGCGTCGACCGCACGCCGTATCACATGCACCACAAGTTCGCGCTGTTCGATCGCGAGGTGCTGCTGACCGGCAGCTACAATTGGACCGTCAGCGCCGCGCGTGACAACGAGGAGAACCTCGTCGTCACGTCCTCGAGCGGGCTGGTTCGCGCGTTCCAGGAGCAGTTCGACGAGCTCTGGAGCAAGCTCGGCTAGGCCCGCTATTGGCCGATCGCCGCGCAGACAGCCTGCGTGAGCAGGATTCCAGGCACGTTGTGTGCGTTCGGCGTGAACGTGCCGCCCTGGAGTCGCACCTCCACGCCCCGCCCCGCGGCGGGCACGGCCCACGACCAGCACATGTCGCCTTGCCCCGTGTTCGCGAGAAGACCACTGAACAGTACGGTCGCCGGATCGATGTACGCGTCGCACCCCGGCAGCCCGTAGCCGCTCAGCGAGATGTCGGCCGGCGCAGCCGAGAATGCCATCGTCAGGAAGCCGCCGATCGGTTGCCCCGTACCGGTTCCGAGTTCATCGATCACCACGGCGACGGTCGATCTGGGCAAGGGTCGGGGCCATGCTCAGCAAGAGCGCCATCGCGAGTCGGGTGGTCATTCGGGAAGCCTCCGCGGCAAAGCTCCCGGAATGATACTCGCGACGCCCACGCTGGACCGGACCGGCCGGGCGATCCTGCGGTCGCCGCCCTAACCAGGCGCGTTGACGATCGTGCTCGCCCGCACCGGTTTGACCGGCACGCGCACGACGGGCACGTCCATCTCGCACGCCGGATCGGCGGTCGCGAGCTGCTGCAGCGACGGGCCGCAGATGCGGGCCTGGCACGGCCCCATCCCAGCGCGGCACCCGACCTTGATCGCGCGTGAGGACCGGCCATGGAGTTCGGCGGCGGCGCGCGCCTCGCTGAGCGGCACGTCTTCACAACGGCACACGATCGTGTCGTCGTTCGCAAGTTGGTAGAGCCCGGGCAGCGGCGCGAACGCGCGCAGCATCGCATCCGAGGCACGGCGTTCGGCGCGGGCCTGCTTCACGAGGGGCTCGCTCACCGCGGGACCGCCGAGCGAGTGGTCGATCGCCGCCGCGGCCAGCGCACCCTCGGCGCTCGCGACCTCGGCCCCGCCGATGCCGCCGATCTCACCCGCGGCGAACACGCCATCGATCGTCGTGCGTTGCTGCTCGTCGACGACGAGACAGTGGCCACCGCGCGCCGCCAGGTGCCGGCTGTCACAGCCGAGCAACAACCCGAGTTCGATCGCGGGCACGAGGCCGAAGCCCGCGCCAACGACGTCGACCTCGATCGTGCGTTCGGTCCCGAGCCGCGGCCGCCCCTGACCATCGACCTTCGCGATCACGGCGCGCTCGACGTGACGGTCGCCCTCGCACCGCAGCACCGTCCAGCCCCAGCGCAGCTTCACACCAGCGCGTACGAGCTGCTTCATGTACCACATCGCTTCCCGCAGCCGGGCACCGTTGCCGATCACGCCGGGCAGCGCGCGCAGCGCGTTCCAGCGTGAGCTCGCCTCGAGCGCCGCGACGACCTCGACCCCGGCGGCGAGCAGCGCGGTCACGGTCGGCAGCAACAGCGGCCCCGAGCCGACGACGAGCGCGCGGCGCCCGGGCTTGACCCCGAACCCGCGCACCATGACCTGTAGTGCCCCGGCCGTGGTGACACCGGGCAACGTCCACCCGGGGAACGGAATGCAGCGATCCATCGCGCCAGGCGCGAGCAGAATGCGTTCGCATTCGAGCAGGTGCGATTCGCCGGCATGCTCGAACCAGAGCCGTCCGGGCTTGCTATCCCAGACCGTCGCGCCGCTCACCAACTCGACCTGCGCTCCTTCGAAAGCGTCGATCAGCTCGTGGCCATGATCGTGACTCGGCGGCTCGCTCACTCCCGCCGGTGGCGCGACCCCGGGCGGCAGCTGGCGAAAAATCTGACCGCCCGCGCGCTGGCCCTCGTCGAGCACGACGACCGAACGACCGCGCGCAGCGAGTGCGCTCGCCGCCGCCATTCCCGCGGGACCGCCCCCCACGATGCCGACCTGGGCCTGGCGAACCCGCTCACTCACCGGGAGTGCCTCCACGCTCGACCTTCATGCCGGCGCGCACGACCGTCGTGCAGGCCCGCACCGCCACCCCGTCGACCAGCACCAGGCACTCATAACAGATGCCCATGTTGCACAGCACTCCGCGCGGCCGACCCTCGCGACTGCTGCGCCGCAACGTCGCCTCGCCCACGGCCCACAGCGCCATCGCGACCGTGTCGCCGTTCCGCGCCGCGATCTCCTGGCCGTCGAACGAGAACGTCACGGCCTCCCGCTCGTCCGACCCGAACCGCCCCATCGACGACCTGTTGTCACTCATGCGCCGATCCTCGCTGGCTGGTACGGCGTCGGGTCGACCGCCGGCGCGACACCCGCGATCTGCTGCGCGATCAACAGACCCGTGATCGGCGCAAGCGAGATCCCGAGCCCCTCGTGACCGGCAGCGATCCACAACCCGTCGAGATGCGGCCACGGCCCGATGAACGGCAAGCCGCCTTCGGCATAGGGCCGCAACCCGACCCAGGTCCGGACGATCGGCACGTTCTTCAGGGCGGGCGCGTAACGCTGCGCTCGCGCGAGCGACCGATGCAACAGCTCGCGGTTGAGCGTGCGGTCCATGCCTCGAAACTGCCGCGTGCTGCCGATGAGACAGCCACCGTGGCTCTGCGGCTGCATGTTCACGGCGTGCCCCCCGGGATCGTCGGTCCCGGCAGGGTCGACCTTGGCTGCGCCGTGTGCGAACCGCAGGTAGCTGATCTCGAGCAACTGGGTGCGGATCGGCGACACATGATGCGCGGTAATCGCCAGGTTGCCGGCGCGTGGATAGATCGGCAGGCGCGGTTGCCCCGCCATCTCCGCGAGTTCCGGCGCCCAGACGCCGGTCGCGTTGACGACGAGCGGGGTCGCGATGCGGCCGCGCGCAGTCGCGACCCCTGTGATGCGACCACCAGCACGCTCGAACCCCGTGACGGCGCACTCGGCGCGCACCTCGATGCTCTCGTTCCACTGCCTGGCCTCGCGCAGCATCGCGCCGCAGGCCAGCATCGGCAGCACGACACCGTCGCCGGGGTAGAACAGCGCGCCCGGGACGTCCGGCGCGAGCCCTGGTTCGATCTCGCGCAGCCGCTGCTCGTCGAGGATCTCGCACCGATCGCCGTTGTCGCGGAACTGCTCGTGCAGCACCGGTATCAGCTCGAGGTCTTCATCGCAATCGGCGAGATAGAGCGCGCCGGTCGCCTGGAAGTGGAAGCCGCCGACCCGCTCCGCGAGTTCGTTCCAGAGGCGCACGCTGGTGCGACTGAACGCGTAGTCCTGCGGCGTGTCCGGCGTGACCATGAGATGGCCCATACTCGAACCCGACGTCGCCCCGGCGATTGGGCCACGATCGATGAGCACGATACGGGTCGAACGGGGCAGCTGCTGCGCGAGTGCGTGCACGACCGCACAGCCGATGATGCCACCGCCGACGACTACGACGTCAGCAGTCTGGGACACGGGCGGAGAATGATGCCGAGCCAACGCCCGAACACCGCGAAGTTTTCGCTCTTCGAGCTTCGAGCCCGGGTCAGTTCGCGAACAGCTTCGCGTGCACCGCCTGCGCCATCGCCGCACTCGGCGCCCCGGGCCCCGTTTCCAGCAGACTCGGCCGCACGAAAACGGACGCCGGCCGGTCGGCCGTCGCCCGCTGCGCAAGCTGCCAGAGCCACTCCGACTCGTCGACCTGCAGGCCGTTTGCCGCCGCCAGCCGGTCATGCAGTCGACGCGCCCGGCGGCGCTCCGAGATCCGCGGCCACAGCAGGACGAGACCGACCCCCGCCATCGTGAAACCGACCGCGATCAGGATCAGCGTGCCCGTCATCGCCGCCCGTCCTTGCTGGCACCGTTGGCCACGGGCCCGGCGTCGCTCGCCGTCGTCGACTGGCCGACCGCCACGATCGCCGCTCGGAGTCGCGCGCGCACGGCGGGATCGCGCTCGGCCGCATCCCGCGCTCGCAGCACCTCACGGGCGCCGTGGAACGCGAGCTGTTCGATCGCCCATATCGCGGAGATCCGCATTCGAGACTGCGAGTCGCCGAGCATCTGCACGAGCGCCTCGCGCGCGTCAGGCCAGCCGAGGTTCCAGAGCGCCTTCGCAGCGTTGGCCCGCACGCGGTTGTCCCGATCGCGCAAGAACGGCAGCAATAGCTCGGCGTGCCGACAGTCGTCGAGTTCTTCGAACGCCTCGATCGCGTTCGCCCGCACGCGCCGGTCGTCGTCCGACAACGCCTCGATGAGGATGCGCACGCCGTCGACCGAACCCGACAGCTGCACGATCCGCACCGCGGTGGCCCGTACGCGAACATCGTTGTCGGTAAGCATCTCGAGCAGCGGCTCACGCAGATCCTCACCGGCGTCGAGCAATTGCACCGTGCGAATCGCGGCGATGCGACGGCTGCCGTTGAGCGACTCGAACTCGCTCGCAAGGCGGTCGAGCAACTCGGCATCGATCTTGGCCAGAGCGCGCGCGGCGATCTCGCGGGCACGATCATCCATGCCGTCGAACCGATCGAGGAAGCGCGTGAGGCTCACGCGCGAAACTTCCTGGATCGCGAGCCGCCGCGCTTCGGCATCGGTCGAACCGAGTAGCGGCGTGAGCAATTCAGCAGCGTTGTCGGGCTGCAGGTTGATCACGAGGCGCGCCGCCGCGATGCGCACCTCGTCGGCCGCGGACATCAGCACCTGACCGACCGCGTCGAAGCCGTTGGGACAGCCCAGCCCCGCGAGCTGATCGATCGCGCCGACCTGGACGGGATTGGCCGGGTGCCACAGGAACGCTTCGGCGCGGTTCTGGCCCTCGCCCGGGTTCGGCGCCTGCTCGACCACCGCCGGCAGCAGATCGAGCGCAACCTGGGTATCGATCCGCGGCGCGGCTTCGCGCAACGCCTCGCCAAAGAACTCGTTGTCGAGCCCGAGCAGGTGCGACTCCGCCAGCTCGACGATGCGCTCTGCCATCGCGACCTGGAAGCCATCGTCGGTGCGCCGCCGCAACACCGCCTGGCCGAGCCGCTGCATCGCGACCGACCTGTGCGCGGCGAGCGCCAGCGCGAGGTCGACGACACCACCCTCCGGCGAACGAACGAGCGCCTCTTCGATCGGCCCGACTTCCCCCGCCGCCCCGGCGGTCGCCGCAAGGCGGACGATCGAGCGCACGGCGCGCGCCCCGAACAGCGGGAGTAGATCGAGCACGCTCTCGCGCCCGTGTTCGGGATAGCGCGTCAGGCAATGATGGAACGCGTCCCACACCGCGCGATCGGTCGCATCGCGCGCGAGCTCCTTAGTGTCCCCGCTGCGCAGTTCGAATGCGAGTCGCGCCACGCGCTGCTCGATGCCCTCGAACGCCGCATCGCGAATCTCGGGCATGGGGTCTTCGAGCCCGAGCTGCAGTGCGTTGACGCCTTCGAGTTCGGCGAGCGCCGCGACCGCGCGGAACGCGGGCAGCCGGCCCTTGGTCTCGCGCGAGCGGATCCGCGCCTCGGCAAGCGTCACGAGCCGAGGGGCCCACGGCCGCGCGGCGGCATACGCGTCGGGCAGCAGCGAGCCGAAGTGATCGACGACGAGTTCGGGCTGGTCGAGATCTTCGGGGTCGGCGAGCTGGCGCAACGCCGCGGCCTGCACGCCCGCATGCGGCTCGTTCATCGCCGTTCGGCAGAGCGCGATCCGTTCCGCCAGCGGCAGATCACGAAGACAGTCGAACGTGTGCGAAAGAGCCAAGGAATCCCTGAGAGCGGCCCGATCGCCGCCTCTCAGGGATCGACCGGATAGCCCCACCGTCCTGAGTGACATGGAAGGGACATCACCAACCCCCGCTGGCATCGGCGGTGTGATTGTGTCGCAGGCGCGCTCCGCGGAGACTCTTCGTATGCCGAACCGTGCCGTCGTTCTCGCCGCGCTGATCGCCGCCTCGCCCGTCGCACCGTCGCTCCCCGGCCAGCAGCCAAATAGTGACGGCGCCAACCAGGGTGCGGTGCTGCGCGATGTCGCCTACGGCCCCCACGAACGCAACCGCCTCGACTTCTGGAGCGCCGGCGGCGACGAGCCACGCCCGCTCGTCATCTACATCCACGGCGGTGGCTGGGTGCGCGGCGACAAGAAGTCGGTGGGCCGGCAATATCAGGCGTTCCTCGAGAACGGCATCCACTTCGCCGCGATCAACTATCGGCGCACGGACCAGCACGCATTGCCCGCGCCAGTGCACGACGCGGCGCGCGCGATCCAGTTCTTGCGGACCAAGGCGGACGAGTGGCAGATCGACGGCAGCCGCATCGGCCTGATGGGCGGGAGTGCAGGCGCGTGCACGTCGATGTGGCTGCTGCTGCACGACGACCTCGCGGATCCGGACAATGCGGACCCGGTGCTGCGCGAGTCAACGCGCGTGCGCGCCGCCGCGGTCTGGGGCGGCCAGACCGCGATCGATCCGAAACTCGTCGAGGACTGGGTCGGCCCGAAGATCCTCGACCACGACATGATCTGGCGCGCGGTCGGCGCCAGCGATCTCGCCACGGTTCGCAAGAACTACGACTCGTACCAGCAGCTCTACCGCGAGTTCTCGCCCTACAACCACGTCACGTCGGACGACCCGCCGCTGTTCATGCGCTACGGCAGCGACATGACGCTGCCATCGAAGAACAAGGGGCACGGCATCCACCATCCACGCCTCGGCGTCATGTTGCAGCTGAAGTCGATCAAGGCCGGCCACGAGTGTCACCTCAGCATCCCGGGCCACGTCGATTCGCCGCGCTACAAGAACGAGCGTCACTTCCTGCTCGACAAGCTGCTGCGCAATCCCGAGTTCACGTTCGACGAGCGGGCCAGAGCGATCCAGGCGCAGGTGATCACGCTCGACACCCACAAGGACATCGAGCCGCAGCTCGCGCCCGAATCGCTGCCCGAGGACCCCGAGACCGCGAAGAAGTTCCGCGAGAAGTACGACCCGTCCGTGCGCGGCAGCCAGCAGGTCGACTTCCCGAAGATGCGCGAGGGCGGCCTCGACTGCGCGTTCTTCATCGTCTACGTCGGCCAGGGCAAGCTCACGCCCGCGGGCTATGCCGGCGCGCTGCGCGCGGCCAACGCCAAGTTCGATGCCATCCATCGCATGGCGCGGCTGCACGGCGACACGATCGGTCTCGCAACGTCGGTCGCCGAAGTGCGCGCCCTGCACGAGGCGGGCAAGCTCATCGCCTGCATCGGCATCGAGAACGGCTACCCGATGGGCGAAGACCTCGGCCTCGTCGCGAAGTTCCACGCCCGCGGCGCGCGCTACATGAGCATCGCGCACAACCGCCATTCGCAGCTCGGTGATTCGCACACCCCGCTCGAGCCACTGCACGATGGAC
This sequence comes from bacterium, assembly GCA_024743115.1. GTDB lineage: Bacteria > Planctomycetota > UBA1135 > UBA1135 > UBA2386 > JAGQRA01. The sequence goes on from JANSXC010000012.1 coordinate 74,078, forward strand.
TCAGCCCGCTCGGCAAGCGCGCGATCGAGGAGATGAACCGCGTCGGCATCATGGTCGACATCTCGCACGCCGCGAAAAAGACGATGCTGCAGGCGCTCGCCCACAGCAAGGCCCCCGTCATCGCCTCTCACTCGGGCTGCCGCGCACTCTGCGACCATTCCCGCAACCTCGACAACCAGCAGCTCCGCGCCCTGCGCAAGAACGGCGGCGTCATCCAGGTCGTCGCCCTCGACTCATTCCTCGTCGACGCCACGAAGCGCCGCGCCGCCGAAGCGAAGCTCAAGGCCGAGCTCGGCTTCGGCCGCGACAAGGACGCCCCCGCCCCCAAGCTCGACCTCGAGACGCGCATGCAGAAGCTCGCCGAGGGCAAGGCCGAGATCGCCAGGCAGTACCCCGGCGCCACCGTCAAAGACCTCGTCGACCACATCGACCACGCCGTCCGTTTCGCCGGCATCAACTCAGTCGGTATCGGCTCCGACTTCGACGGCGGCGGCGGCATCGAAGGCTGGCGCAACGCCAGCGAGACGCTCAACGTGACGAGGGAGCTCGTGCGGCGCGGTTACACGAAGGCGCAGATCGAGAAGATCTGGAGCGGGAATCTGCTGCGGGTCTGGCGGGCGGTTGAGAAGCACGCAGCGACTTACGAGTAGGGCGCCGTGTGAGACCTGACTCGCCGAAAGAGCGCGGGCCAGACTTCGGCTACGTACCCCTTACCCTCAGTCGAAGCGGCCGTCTCAGGTGAGCTCATCAAGAGTCGGCGAAGGCGGCCCCTCCTCTTGACTCCTCCGCAGCACGCGGGTGCGGGGTTGCTCAACGGCCTGCTAAACCCCAATCGTCGCGACCTGGATATCCGTGAACGCGAACCAGAGGTTGGGGAACGGCGTGCAGAACGCGCCAGTCGAACCGACGAAGTCGAGGCCCTGCGCCAGGAGGGGCATGCCGAGGAACACTTGCGATGCCGGAACCGTCAGGCTGATCGAGGAGGTGTATTGCCACCGTGACCCGACGGTGACCTGGGCGCAGGCACAATAGGTCCAACTGCTGTTCGGTGGGCCAAAGCCCCAGGTGACGAACGGTACGCCGTTGTGTCCGGTCATGGTCGCGGTGATCGTGCCACCGAGTTGATGGCTGCCGGTCAGCGCGAGTTGCCGGCCGAAACTGCAGCCGCTCGACATGAGGTGGGCGAACGAACCGCACGGGCCGGCCGCGATGATTTGCGCCACGGTCGGGCTCTGCCCGTTGCTGGCCAGGACGCTCCAGCCCCGCAACCCGTTGTTCGCGAGCAACGGTTGGAGGCCGCAGAACCGGGTCAAGGCAGCGTTGTTCGTGATATCCAGATTGCCTCCGACCAAGGTGAGGTTTCGAAGCCCGTCGAGATTCGCGAGCGCGCCGTTCGATCGGACCTCCAGATCGCCGATGATGTCTCCCACGGTCGTGAGGCCGCGGAGACCGTCCAGGTTCGCCAACGCCGGATTCTGATAGACGAACACGCCGATCGGTCCCACGGACGTGATGTTGTGCAGGCCTTCGAGGCTCGCCAGCTGAGGGTTGCTGAAGATGTTCAGACCGCCTGCCACCGTGGTGATGCCGCTGAGCGGGGTCAGGTCGACGATGTCGTTGCCGTGGACGTAGATGCTGTCCGCCACCGTGTACGACGACGCGGCGTTGACCTGGGACTGGCTGGTCAGATCGAGGGTCTGGGCTCGACCGACGCCCGGTCCGAGAACTGCACTCGCGAGCGCAAGAAGGAGAAGTCGGTGAAACATGGTTGGAGGCCTCGTCAGTTCGGTGGTCCTGTTCTCGGGGTCAACCGGAACACCCCGATGGCGCGGGATCCCGCGGACTGGCTCACCGAATCTCGACTTTGGCAGTCGCGAGTCGCTCACTGCAGGCGAACGAACACCCGGCACGCCGCACGTCGCCGGGAAGAGCCCGCGGGCCAGAGCTCGCGGAGTTTCGCCAAGGCGTCCTCGGAGTTCGCTGCAGCGCGATGGATCGACACGACCTGCGGGCGCACCTCGTCTTCGAGCGCGCGGCGCGCGAGCCGTTCCCGGTAGCGCTCGTTCGGGGGCACAGAATCCCAAACGCGCACCCGATAGTCGCCGCAAGCCGACACCAGCATGGTGCTGTCCGGACTCCAGGCCACGCCCATGACGTAGGACCGGTGACCGGGGAACTCGATCAGCCGCTCGTACGTGGTCGCGTCCCACAACCGCAGCGCGTTGTCGTTGCCGCCGCTCGCCAGACGCGTCCCGTCCGGCGAGAACGCAACGTCGAAGCACGGCGTCGACGACACCGCCGAGCCATGCGCCTGGATGCGCGCCACCCGCTGCCCAGTGCGAACGTCGAAGACGTCGACCCGGCCGTGTTCGTCGCCGGCCGCGAGCCGTATCGAATCCGGGTGGAAGCCGATGCCGTTGTACTGGCCGTGAAACACCGCGACGGAATGACCGGTGACTGCATCCCAGACATCGACGTTCCCGTAGTGATCCGCGCCACCAGACGTCGCGACGAGCTTCCCATCCGCGCTGTAGGCGATCCGCCGACAACGATGCGCGATCCGCTCGTCGTCGACCCGGTGCGGATAGCCCATGGCCCGACTGCCGATCGCGTAGGCCAACTGCCACCCCTTCGGCGGCACCTCGCCGAGCCAGCAAACGGTCAGCCGATCCACACCTGCAGCTTCGGGAAGCGCCGTCTCGAGCCAGCGACTCTGGGCCCATCCAGCCCACAACTTGACGCACGCCGGCGTGCTATCCGTGGCCGGCAGCAGGGACACGCCGCTGAACGATCCGTGCGCGCTGAGCATGCGACGCTCGTCGTTCGCCGCGATCCACGCCACTACCTGGCCGTCGTCGTTCAACCGAACGGAATCAGCGCCGGCCCGGAAGTGCAGGAGCAGCCGCACGCCGCCCTCCGCCTCGAAGGCCGGCAGCTCCACCTCACGGCCATCGCGTCGCGCGGCCAGATAGCCATCGATCGCCGCGCCCGCCGCCGGCGAGAGCCCGCCCGCGAACACGACGAACTCCGCAATCGCGCCGTCGAAACAGGACCCCAGCTGCTGCCCGATCGTCAGCAGGGGATTTTTGCCAGCGCTCGCAGCCCGTGCCGCGCGCGGCGATTCGACGGGTCGCAGCTCGACCCTGCGGCCGTCGACGAAAGCCTGTGCCGCGCCATCGCCAAGCGCGCAGTGTTCCGTTCGAAACACCCGGAGACCCGCCCCCTTTGCAGCGACCGCCTCGGCCTCTGCACCGTCGACGTGCAGTCGCCCGCTCACCATTCCTTGCACGACGCGAGGGCGCTCCGGGATCACGAGCGACGCCGCCCCTTCGGGCCAACTCCGGATCGCCATAGCACGCTCCCCCCACCAATCGTGCGAGCTGAGCACGCGCTCACCCGAACGGTCGAACGTGATCGATTGATGGCGCGGCTCTTTTGGCAGGCGACACAACGGCTCGCTCTCGAGCGGGTCCCACAGGAGGGTTTCGCCCCACGGCGCCACACTCGCGAGCAGCTCGCCGTCCCCGGAGAACGCCACCGAGAACACGTGATCGTCGTGACCTTCCAGCTGGCGAGCTCGCCGTTGCCGCAAAGTCCAGAGCCGCAGGCGGCCATCAGTCAGTGACAACACGTGATCAGCATCGACGAACTCGGCCTTGACGGTGCCTGGCGCATCGAAGATCGCGATCGGTTCGCGACGGTCGAGATCCCAGACCCGGATCGTGTCATCCGAGGAGACCGACAGCAGCCGCCCGTTCGGCCCCGCGGCGAGGTCGAGAATGCTCTTCTCATGACCGAGCAACTCGACGGCGTACCCGCCCGTCGCCGGATCATAGAGTCGGATCTCTCGCCGCACCTGTCCGCTCGCGAGCCGCCCATCCGAGAGGAACGCAATCGCCACGTGATCCTGCGTCGATGGCATGGGCTCGCCAAGCGCGTCACCCGTACGCACGTCGCGGACGACCAATCGCGCCTCGTGCAAGATCGCGAGCTGCTCACCGTCGCCGCGGAACTCCAAGAGTGGCGGCGCCACGACTGCCCGCGCGCTCACCGGAATCACCCGCCACGCATCGACCCGGCCAACCCGGATCTCATCATCGTGATGCATCGCGATTCGCTGACCCGACGGATCCACCGCGATCGCATGGACCGGCGAAGTGCTCGTGTGCCAGGTCGACCACCGCACCGGCTCGACGTTCGGATCCATTGTCACGATGCGGCCATCCGCGAGCGCGGCAGCGAGCAATCCACCGCCCGCGGCGACACCCCACACGCCGATCGCGGCGGGCGCATCGAACGTCCGCACGGCGCGACCCGTACGCGTTTCCCAGATTCCGAATCGCGTGGCGCTGACCGGCGCGACGACCCTGTCACCGCCGGCGAGCAGGAACATCTCTTCGTTGGCCCAGAAGGCGGACGGCCGCTGAGGGTGCGGCCGCACTTCACCGAACGTCAGCACACCGCCGGCCCGGGCCGCCGCGAGGTAGCGCCACTCCCAGCCACGCATCGCTGCGGGGATCTGCTCGAGGATGCGCCGCGCGTGCGCCGGATCGCTCTCGAGCAACGCCGAGGCCGCTTCCAGGTTGGCCTGGTAGGCCTTGCGATCCGACCGTCGCTGATTCTCTAGCGCCATGTCTTCGGCACGGCCGGCCGCGACGGCGAAGATCACCGCTACGACAGCGCCAACGAGCAGCGCCAGCGCGGTGGTCGCCGCACCACCCACCAGCACCCGGTTGCGCGCCGCAAACCTCCGAAGCTGAAACCACGTGCTCGGCGCGCGCGCCAGGATCGGCTGGCGCTCGGAGAAGCGCCGCAGATCCTCGGCCATCGCGGCGACGGACTCGTAGCGCCGCGCGATGTCCTTCTCGAGGCACTTGCCCACGATCGTCTCGAGGTCACCCCGAAGTGCTGGGTCCACCGCCCCCAACCGCGTCGGCTCCGCGTGACGGACGGTGTGCAACGCGTCGACCAACGCACCTTCCCGCACGTCGTACGGCAACCGCCCGACGAGCAACTCGAACAGCAGAACTCCGAGCGAGTAAACGTCACTTTGCGGACCGATCGCACGCGTATCACCAACCGCCTGCTCGGGGCTCATGTACGGCACCGAGCCGAGTAGTTGCCCCGCACCCGTCACCATCGTGACATGCGTGTCCGCATCGACCAGCCCCGCGACGCCGAAGTCGAGAACCTTCGGTCGCCCCGGTTCGACGACCAGGATGTTGTCCGGCTTGAGGTCGCGATGCACGACGCCGCGCTGATGTGCGTAGTCGATCGCGTCGCAGACCTGCAGGAAAACGTCGATGCGCGCCAGGACGCTCAACGCATGGCGCTGCGCGAACTCGTGTGGCGGCAAGCCCTCGACGAACTCCATCGCGAAGAACGGAATGCGCCCGCCCTCCGTTTCCACTTCGGAAGCCTCGAAGACCCGGGCGATGCCGGGATGTTCGAGCCTCGCGAGGATCTCCGTTTCCCGCCGAAAGCGCCGTAAGAGCTCGGGACGGAGGTTGCCGGACCGGATCACCTTGAGCGCAACGCGCCGCCCGGCGTCCTCGGCCTCGTAGACGACTCCCATCCCACCCTCACCGCAGACCCTGTGGATGCGATACCGCCCGATCTGCCGTAGCGGAGCCGGCTCGGGTTCGGCCGCGATCGGCGCGTCATCGGCCAACGCCCGGTCCACAACCGCGCTTCCGGGCTGCGCGTCTTCGCCAAGGAGTTCGTCGACGTCACGCCGCAACTCCGGGTCATCGCCGCATGCCGCGTCGAGATACGCGACCTGCTCGGCGCCGGTCAGACCGCGCGCCGCGGCGAAAACCTCCTGTAGTCGGGCGAACCGTTTCGCGTCCATGGTCGGCTTGGATCCTAACCAGGAGCAGCCATATGGTAGGGCCGCGGTCGGTGCCCACGACCGAGGAACCCGTGACCGACGACTTCGACCAGCTCCTCGGCCCTCTCGGCGCCGGCGAACGCGCGAGCCCACAACTCATGGAGCGGCTCTACGTCGAGCTCCGCGCAATGGCCGAGCGACTGATGCAACGCGAACGCGGCAGCCACACCTTGCAGCCCACCGCGCTGGTTCACGAGGCGTTCCTGCGCCTGGTGAACGCGGAAAAGGTCGGTGAGAAGGGCCACCTCCACTTCCTCGACGCCGCCGCCGTGACGATGCGTCGCGTGCTCGTCGACCACGCCCGGAAAGCTGGCGCCCAAAAGCGCGGCGGCGGGCGCTGGGACCGCGTCACACTGCGCGGCATCGCCGAAGACGAACCCGACGAAGAGGCCTTCGACGAGGTCGACATTGCGGCGCTGGATGCCGCGCTCGCCGAACTCGGCCAGCTCGACGAGCGCCACGCCAAGATCGTCGAGTTGCGCTTCTTCGGCGGCATGTCGGGTGAACAGATTGCAGAGCACTTGGAGATTTCGCGAAGCACCGTGGTGCGTGACCTCGCGTTTTCACGGGCGTGGCTCCAGCGACGGATGAAACAGACTCCGCCCTGAGGTGCCCCATGGGTGGCGTAGCTTGTGCGAGGGTGGGTCGCCCTTTCTCGGAAATCGGCCAACCACGGGTCTTCCGACCACCGCCCCGCGACATCCGGCGTCAACGTGACGCAACCAGGAGGCCGGCCCCCTACTCCTCCATCTCGTCGACGACGGGCGCGTCCTCGACCAGATCCACCACCTCGGGCTCGCTCGCGCCGGACTCGTTGCCGTGGCCGTTGACCCAGACCTCTTCGATCTTCGTGCACTCGCCCTTCCGCCAGTGCGTGCGCAGGAAGTAGGCGTGGCCTTCGCCATCCTCGTCCTCTTCGACGCGCGGCACCACGGCGCTGTTGAGGTAGAGCACGCCGCCGCGGCGCACGAACCGGGTGCGCTCGCCACCGCGCGGGTGGAGCAGGCGGTGGTGCATGTGGCCGGCGATCACGGCTCGCACGTTGAGGCCCATCGACTCGATGCGCTGCAGCGCGAGCGCGAGGTCGTGATCGCCCCAGTCGCCGCCGGGTTTGCCGAAGTCCTTGCCGAAGATGTCGCTGGTTTGCTCGCCGAGGCCGGTCGGGCCATTGTGCGCGAGGATGACGAGGTCGCGATGTTGCGCATTGCGCGCCGCATCGACGATCGCCGCAGCGGACTGGCGCATGGTATGCACGCCGTAGATCTCGTCGTAGAGCTCTGGGCTGCGCAGACTCTGCCCGCCCCACGAAAACGGTCGCGCGCCGATCACCGATACGCCGGCGCTCGGCACCTCTTTCACGGCGTAGGCGACGTGGTCATCGCCGAGGATATCGAGCGACTGCTGCAGTTCGGGCGTCTGCGTCTTGTTGGTGAAACTGCGCCACGCATCGTGATTGCCGAGGATCACGGCCTTCGGAACGGGCAGCTCCTTGACCTTCTGAACGATCTCCGGGTCTTCATCGCCGAGATCGCCGACGAACATGACGAGGTCCGGCCGCACCCGCTCGAGATACGTCGCGTCCGCTCGGCGCCACCAACGGTGCACGTCGCCAACGACTAGGAGGTTGGCGCTCTGGCCTGCAGGGGTCACGGACACGACCTCTGGTTACGGCAATCCGGCCGAGAAACAAGCGCAGCCGTGCAATCGCCGCGCCCCATCATACGCCGCCCCGTCCCGGCTCGCGCTCGCACGCGGCCATCGCGGCGACGAGTTGACGATGGAAGTGATGCACCGCGCGCTCCTCGTCAGGGGCGTAGCGGCCACGATCGTAGAGCCGCGCGCGCACCCCGCGCTGGGTCGCGAGGACTACGGCCTGATCTTCGGCCTCGACCGTCTCGAGATCGCCACCGGCGCCACGATCACGCAGCGCCGCATCGACGACGAACTGGCGATACCGCACGCGCGTCCGTCGCGGCCCGAGCGGCTCGATCAGATTGATCGACACGCCCCACGGATAGAAGTTCAGCAGCGTGCACGGGAACAGGAAGAAGAAGCACGCCGCGATCGCGCGACCGTGCAACGGATGCCCCGCGGGGAACTCGAGCACGGGTTCGCCCGGCCGCGAGAACGCGACCTGCACCGACGCGTCGTCGAGCAGATGCGTCTCGTACTCGTTCGTGAGCGTGCGCTGCAACCCCGGGTGCACGTAGGGCACGTGGAAGCCTTCGAGGAAGTTGTCGAGATAGAGCGCCCAGTGCGCTTCGAACTCATAGTCGTGGCACCAGTCCGGCGTCGCGGGCATCGGCCGATCACGCAGACACCCGAGGTAGCGCTCGAGCGGCGCGATCCACTCCGCGAACGACACGTTCGGTTGCACGGCACCGAACGCGAACCCCGCCCACTCGCCAGTAGCAACGGCCGGCAGCGCATCGCCGCGTCCCGGGAAGCCGTCGACATCCTCGAATCCGGGCGCCGCGCGCACGCTGCCATCGAGGTCGAAGCAGCGGCCATGGTAGCCGCACGTCAGCACCTCCCGCGGCCCCGGCACATCACACACGATCCGACCGCGGTGCGTACACACGTTCGACAAACACCGTCGCTCGCCCGAGGCATCCCGTGTCCACACGAGCGGTTCGTCCGCGCAACCTGGCAACATGAGCCACGGTTCGACGTGCCCGACCGCCGGCGCGTCGCGATCGATCGGCGCCATGTGCCACGACCGCGCGAGCACGACGCGCTGCCGCTCGAACCAGTCGGGGTCGTCGTAGAAGACACCCGGCAAGGTCTGCGCATGCCGGATATCGGCGTCGACCACGGGAAGCTCGCGCATCACGATCTCAGCTCTCGAGCAGGCCGTGACGCTGCAGCTTTTCGCGATATGTCGTTCGCGGCACGCCGAACATCTCGGCCGCACGCGTCAGATTGCCGTTCGCGGCCGAGAACGTGCGCCGCAGCGCTTCGCGTTCCTGCGCCTCGAGCCGCTCCTTCCACGTGCCGCCATCCTCACCGCCGCCGCCGGCCGCGGCGCCGAGTTCGCCAGTCGCCGCCGACTCGTTCACCAGGCGGTCACGATCGAGATCGAGGTGCGACACCAGGATCGTCTCGCCACCGGCGCGCAACGCCGCACCCTTCATCACATGGCGCAGCTCGCGGATGTTGCCGGGCCACGGCATCTGGCGCATCTTCTCGAGCGCTTCCTCGCTGAGCGCGGGCACCTCCGCGTGACCGAGCTCCTCGGCGGCCTCGGCAAGGAAGCGACCGCAGAGCATCTCGAGATCCTCGAGACGCTCGCGCAACGACGGCAGCAAGATCTCGAGTTCGCGCAGGCGATAGTAGAGGTCCTGACGAAAACGCCCCTCGCGCACCATGCGTTCGAGATCCTGGTGTGTCGCCGCGAGAATGCGCACGTCCACGCGGATCTGCCGCTGCCCACCGACGGGCATCACGACGCGATCCTGCAGCACGCGGAGGATCTTCGCCTGCAGTTCGTGCGCCATGTCACCGATCTCGTCGAGGAAGATCGTCCCGCCGTGCGCCTCTTCGAAGTGGCCGCGACGGTTCTGCACGGCCCCCGTGAACGAACCCTTCTCGTGGCCGAACAGCATGCTTTCCATGAGCTGCTCGGGGATCGCCGCGCAGTTGACCGGCACGAACGGCCCCTTCTGCCGCCGCGACAGATCGTGCAGCGCGCGCGCCACGACTTCCTTACCGGCCCCCGTCTCACCGCGCAGCAGCACCGTGTAGTCGGCGGGGGCGTAGAGCTTGACCCGTTCGACGAGTTCCTGGCACGCGGGACTGTTGGTCTCGAGTGCCCAATGCGGCGCTGTGCTCGCCTCCGCATCCCGGGTGAGCAGACTGCGCACGATCACCCGGTTGCCGAGCGCGGTCGCGAGGATGCGACTGCAGAACGCCATGCGCTGCAGATCCTCCGCCGACAGCACCGCACCATCACGCGTGCAGTCCGCATACAGGATGCCGAGCGTCTTGCCGAGTGCCTGCACTGGCAGCGCCACCGCGCTCGAGATGCCTTCGCTGCGAATGCTCTGAAACGTGCTCGCCACCGGATCCGACGCGGCGATCGGCACATGCACGACCCGACCCGATTCGCGCACCTGCTCGACGAGCGACTTGCTGGGCCGGAACGACTTCTTCTCGCCCGAGCGACTCGCGAAGAACGTCTGCACGCCGTCGTCGGTATCGAGCACGACGTGCGTGCGATCGGCACCCGTCGCGCGCAGGATCGCGGCCATCGCCGCGGGCACCATCTGCTCGGGACTCTTCAGCCCTTCGAGATGGTCGGCCATCTCCATGAACGTCTGATACCAGGTGCCAACCGGCGACCCCGGCGCAGGCGCGAGCGTCGCGGGATCGATCTCCTGCACCGCGTCCCCACCGGCCTCGGCGACGTAACGCAATCGCACGAGCGCGGGCCCGACGTTGAGCACGTCACCGTCGAGGAAGCTCTCGAAGCGACCGCCAACGTTGCCCGTCGCGCAGCGCACGGGAAACGGCAGCCCGGGCTCGGCACGCACGTGCAGCCGCCCGCGCTCGTCGCGCTTGACCTCCAGCACCCGGCCAAACACCCCCGGCAGGTCGAGGACGATGGCCGAGTCGGACTTGGGGCCACCGATCCAGAACGCCTCTTCCGCGACCTCCACTTCGCGCGAGCCGGAACGATCGGTGATTTCGAGCGTGACGGGCATGCGTCGGATTATCGCCGGGGGCGGAGAAAGTGGCACCCCCGGCGTCGGAAACCCGTCGATGCGGCCAACCGATGGCCGGACCGTCCCGTTCGAGTTATCATGGGTTTACGGCGGCCTGCCGGCCACGGCGCCCTTCTAACAGACGACCCAGGCGCCGTTCCGCCCTTCGCGCCGAAGTAACAACGATGTCCCGCCCCGCGTCCCCCACGGGCTCCGACCGCCTGCTGCACTGCTCGCTCGATCGCACACTGTTCGTGACGACCGACGACGGCAAACCCGTGGTCTGCAAGGTGTTCGTGCGCGGCTCGCTGGCGGACGCCGAACGCGAGGCGGAGCTCGGCCGGCGTTTCGCAGACCTCGAGGTCGCAGGCTACGGCGACGCACGAACCGACCCCGGTTCCGGCCGCCCCGCTGCTGGCCCGTTGCACGCACACTGCAGGCGATGCATGAACGCACGGCCCCCGAGGCGCCCGCCGGGTTCTGCCACGGCGACATCAAACCAGGCAACCTGCTCGTGACTGCGGACACGACGATCGTGCTCGACCTGGAGCACACGCGCCCGATCAGCCTCGCAGCGCCCGGCGCAACGAGCGGCTACGACGACGAACCGTTCGGCACTGCCGGGTTCGCGGCCCCCGAAGTCCGCAGCCATGGCCTCGCGACGACCGCGGCCGATGTCTTCGGCCTCGGCGCGACGCTCCGCTGGCTATTGTCCGGCGGCGGCCTCGCCCGCCTGCCACAGGACGCCGCGATGCAGCAGCTCGTCGCCCGTTGCACGGCCCCCGACCGTTCGCAGCGACCGACCGCCGGCGAAGTCGCCACCGAACTCGCGAGCCTCGCGCGCCGACTCGCGGACGAACCCGACGAAGACATCCTCGCCCGCATCGCGAGCGGCAACCGCATCGAGTTCGTCAGTGACTCGCCGCGATACGCGGCACTCCAGCGCTTCGCCCAACGCCAGCGTCGACTGCTGCAGCGCTTCCCCGAACTGCTGACGATCCCGACCTCGACGCCGTCGACCCCAGCGACGGTGCTGCGCTCGCTGCACCACGTGCAGCGCACCCTGCGACACTTCCCACGCCATCGCGAACTGCTCGCGTGGCGCCGCCGCCTCGCCGCCGTCGCGCGCGATCTGCTCGCCGCAACCGCGAGCAAGATCAGCGGCTGGCAGCGCGACGAGGATCACGATCAGGCAGCGCGCTGGCTCGAAGACTCGATGCAGCTCGCGCGCGCGCTGCTCCTCTTGCCCGGCCGCCAGCCGATCCCTGGTGCACCCGACCCGCGCACGGCCGGCCTGCTGCAACGCGATCCGATCACGTTCCTGCAGCGCCTGGAAGAACAGCTCGGAGAAGCGCGAGCCGAACTCGACGAAGCGCGCACCGCGATCGACCGCGCCGAGCAAAGCCTCGACCTCGAAGCCGCGGAGGCTGCGATCGATGCGATGGCCGAACGCTACGGCGGCTCGTCCCCGACCGCCGCGCGCCGACGCGATCAGCTGCATCGCCTCGCGTTCTACTTCGATCGTATTGCGCTGGCGCAACCCAACGTCGACCGCCTCGCACGGACCTGGGACAAGACGGCGCTCGAGCCTGTCGCGACGTTCATCGGCGCGTGCGTCCGCACGACCGCACGCATGGCAGCGCGCACCGGCCAGGGCGAAAGCTCGACGCCGCTAGGGCTGCGCAGCCTGCAGGTCACGCTCGTCAATCTCGCCGAGGAGTTCCCGCATCTCTACGTGTGCTCGGGCCCGGCTCACGAGGCCCTCAGCGGCGCGCTCGCGCACACGTCCGACCTCGCGGCAGAGCTCGTCGCCGAAGCCAGCCAGCAACTCGAGTCCGTGCCCGTGCCCGTGCGACCGCTGCAGATCACGCTCGGACGGCTCGACACGTTCCGCATTCTCGAGGCGCTCATCGACCGGCCCGAACGACCGCGCAGCGAGCTGCTCGATTCGATCGAAGCCTTGCGGCTGAAGTTCGAAACCGCGCGCGCCGCCCGCGACCGCCTCGCCGAAGGCGCGGAGGAAGCAATCGCGCGGGGGCATTGGACGACTGGCCTGTTCGACATGGAGCGCGCGGTCGCGGGCCTCAACCCCGCGGACGAAGAGGAGCGCGCCGAGGCCGAACGCCTGGAAGGCCGCCTGCTCGATGCGCGCAAGAAGAAGCGCCAGCTCGAAGACGCGGTACGCCAGAACGTCGAACTCGGCAACCGCTACGGCGCGCAGCAGGACGACACGACGAGCACGATCGCGGATCGCATCGCGACGCTGACCGAACGCCGCACCTGCCTCGAGTTCCTCGTGGCCAACCTGCCGGAAGAACGCGCCCGGCTCTACGGCACCGACCTGCGCGACGTCGAGCTGCACATCGCTCTCGAACAGGCCGCCGTCGCCGAAGCCGAGTTCGACGCCGCGACCGGCGCCGTCGAACATCAACAGGAGATCGCCCAACGCGCCGTGACCGAGCTCGAAGACTCGCTCGACACGGCGGGCTTCACGGCCGAACCACCCGGTCGCCTCGTGCGCATGCTCGAGCACTGGCGCGCCGTCGTAGCCGCCGGCGAACGCGACGCCGCGAGCCGACGGGAGGAGGCCGCACGACGCGCGCGCGGGCGACGCCGGATGGCAATCGCCGTGACGCTCTCCCTGGGCATCGCCGTCGCCGCTGTGATCTGGTCGACTGGCGCCGGCCTGTGGCAAACGGCGGCGGCGGCCGAACGCGACGCGGGTGCACTGCTGACGGACTTCGAAGCGCGCATTGCCGCCGACGAGTCGACCTGGTCCGAGGCCGACCGTGAGCTGGTCGCGGCCCTGCGCGGAGCGATCGCAAATGCGCGCACAGCGGCGCCCTTCGACGCGGCGATCTGGCACGACGAGCTGGCTGGCCAACTGCGGGCGATCGCCAGCCATGCGAACGTAAAGGGTATCTGTGAAGCAGCTTCGGCTGGCTGGGCGGCGGCTCTCGCCACCGCGGCCGAGCGTTCGGATGCCGCCGCGCGGCAGACCCTGGCAACGCGCACGCGCGAGCTCGCCGTCGACCTGGCCGACCGACCGCTGACGCCGCCGACCGCGGTCCTACGCACTCTGCGCTGATTTTCTGTTGGCCCGTTACGGGTCGACCGCAGAACTTGCGCTCGTGAGTGCAACACGGAGCACCGCGCTCCGTTGTCGACCCATCCATACCGGCAAGCGCCATGACCCCCCGCACCAAAGACTGGGTGCCACTGACATGAACTACCCCGCCTCGACGACCTCGAAGTCGCTCTCCTCGTTCGCCCTGCTCCTCGCCGTCGCGATGCTCGCGTCGTGCTCGGCCCTGTCCCGCCCGTTCACGGGCCCGGACGCCGACTTCTCCGGCGCCGGTGGCGCGCTGCAGCCCGACGATGATCTGCCCTGCGCCGAGAACTGCGTGCCCAAGGGGCTGCGCATCGCGGTCGACTCGACGCTGATGGACAAGGACTTCCAGAAGGAGTTCGCGCAGGCGCTGCGCAACACGTCCGCGGGTCGCTTCGTCTCGATGCGGGGCCAGACCGGCGAACCGCAGTTCGAACTGCTCGTCACGGAGATGACGAACAACGACAAGTGGGAACCGAGCACGGTCGGCGCGATCGTCGGCGGCCTCGGCGGCGCGGCCGGAGGCGCTGCGGCGGACAAGCGTTGGCGTTCGCGCGGCGCGGCAATCGGTGGCGCGGCGGGCGCGGCCGCAGGGTGGCTGCTCTGGAGCAAGCAGCAGAACCTCTGGGCGTTCGAAGTGAAGTTCAAGCAACGCACCAGCGCCGAAGGCCGCGGCAAGATCGAACAGAAGGGTGGCAGCGAAACGAGCTCGGGCGGCAGCCTGCAGGGCGTCACCGGCATGGGCGCTGGCGGCACGGCGTTCCAGGAGCAGGTCAAGCGCGTCGACTGGGACGTGACCTCGAACACCGCAGTGCAGACCCGCTACTTCGCGGTCGCCGTCGAAGGCGGCGCGTTCAGCAGCGAAGCCGGCCGCGCCGACGCCGCCAAGGCGGCGCTGCTCGAACGCCTGCCCACGTTCCTGATGGGCGGCGACGTCATCGACTTCTGATCCGGGTTGGCCGCTACCGGCCAAACCGTCCCAGGACCACGCCGAGCCCCTTCGGTGCTCCGCTCAGGTTCTGATCCGGGGCTGGCCCCACACGCCAACGAGCAATCCATGAGTCTGAAGGTCTGGGCCCTCAAGACCGGCGAGCTGAAGCCACTCAGCCGCCCTGGGCTGCTGCTCTTCACGGCCCGATGCGCGATGCGCGTCGAGCCATGGGCGCCTCCAGGTTGTCGATCCCTCTGGGACCGCGGACTCGCGCGAATCGTCGAAGCAGCCTGCGGCAACCCGATCGACCAACTCAGCCTCGAGCCCCTTGCAGCTGCCATCTCGAACAGTGGCGCCAGGGCATACTATGATCGGGAGTCGACCGACGAAGCTCTCGGCAGATGCCACAACCACGCAACGCAGACCCTGCAACGCGGGGTGGAAGCCGTGGCCAGCGACGAGCTGAAGCTGCTGAAGAAGATGGTTCTCGATGCGGCGAAGTTCTCTGCATCGATTCCTGCGGTGCTCGCGCACGATGGCCGCGTCTCGGCACCCGATGGCGAAGACCCGGTCGACTTCGCCTGCATCCCGATGTGGCGCGTCATCAAAGCGGATGTGGCGGCTGTCGCGGAGCACACTTCGCAGGTCGTGAGTGCAAACGATCCGATAGAGGCACTTCGAGAGTGCGCCGATCCGTGGCTGGGTAGCAGGCCTGCTTGGACAGCGATCGCGGCCCGATAAGAGCGGCAGGCAGACCATGCGTGGCCCTGGCAGCCGTCCGCGAGATCGATCGGCTCAGCCCAGCAGGCCGTGATCGTCGCCACGCACGGGCTGCCGCGACAACCCCGAGAGGTCGAAGTCGGCGAGCAGATCCGCGGGCCGACACTCCGCACCGCACTCGCGCAGGCCGCAGAGGAACGCAAGGTGGCCGACGAGTCGCTCGGCCGCCACCCCCTGCTGGCGGAACCAGCGCAGCGAGGTGTCGCCGTGGCGCTTCGCGAGACGGCGACCGTCCGCGCCGACGACGAGTGGCACGTGCAGGAACGTCGGCGGCGTGAGACCGAGCGCTTCGTAGAGCAGTAGCTGGCGCGGCGTGCTCGGCAGCAGGTCGTCGGCGCGCAGCACCACGGTCACCCCCAGCGCCGCGGCGTCAACGACGACGGCGAGCTGGTAGGCCGGGCCGCCGTCGCGTTTCTGCACGACGAAGTCGCCAGCGACGTGACCGGGTCGCGCGCCGAGGAACGCGTCTTCGAACGGGGCGGCATCAACGTCGACGCGAAAACGCAGCGCCGGGTCGCGTCCGGTCGCGGCCCGCGCGGCATCGAGGTCGGCGAACCTCCCGCGGCATGTGCCCGGGTATACGGGCCCGTCGTCAGCGCCTTCATGCGGCGCCGACGCGGCGGCCTCGACCTCCTTGCGCGTGCAGACACAGGGGTAGGCCAGGCCGCGCGCGAGCAGTTCATCCGCCGCCGCCGTGTAGTGTTCGAGTCGATCGCTCTGCAACACCGGCTCGCCATCCCAGTCGAGCCCGAGCCACGCCAGGTCGTCGAGAACCTGCTCCCCGGCCCCCGCCTTCACGCGCGGACCATCGATGTCTTCGATCCGGAGCAGTAGAGTCCCGCCGCGCGCGCGCACCGACAACCACGCGAGCAGGAACGAGCGCGCGTTGCCGAGGTGCAGAGCCCCCGTCGGGCTCGGCGCCAGCCTGCCGATCACAGAACCTTCAGCCGATGTCATTGCCGCCGAACTCCACGGGCCTCGTTCTACGCGTCGACGCCAAGGTCTGCCACGTCGAGATCGCGGGCACGACTCGGCAGCTGCCGCTCGCGGGCAAACTGTTCGAGCATCGCACGCACGAAAAGCGCCCCGTCGCGGTCGGGGACCTGGTCCGACTCGACGCCACGGGCGAGGCCATCGACGAGGTGATGCCGCGGACGACGCAGCTCCACCGGCGCGCCGCGGGCGAAGGCGCCCCCCGCCGGCAGGTGATCGCCGCCAACATCACGCACGCGTTCGTGATCGGCAGCGGCAAACAACCGCCGTTCCAGTTCGACCTCGTGGATAGCGTGCTCGCAGCCGCAGCGCGCGAGAAGATCGCCGCGACGCTCGTGCTGACGAAGTACGACGTCAAACCCAGGAAGGTCGACGAGATTGCGGCGATCTACGAAGGCATCGGCGTCCCGGTCCTGCGCACGAGCACCGAACCGGGCAAGGAAACCCCCGAGTCGCTCGATCGGCTGCGCGAACTGCTGCACGGCAACCGCAGCGTCTTCACCGGCCCGTCGGGCGCGGGCAAGTCGACGCTGCTCAACTGG
Organism: bacterium; assembly: GCA_024743115.1. Lineage (GTDB taxonomy): Bacteria > Planctomycetota > UBA1135 > UBA1135 > UBA2386 > JAGQRA01. Next base: position 91,026 of record JANSXC010000012.1, read on the forward strand.
CTCATGCCCGGCCTCGATCTGCGCGTCGGCTCGCTGAGTCGCATCCGCCAGGGCAAGCACACCACCTCGCACACCGAACTCATCGCGCTACCCGGCGGCGGCCACGTGCTCGACACGCCGGGCGTCCGCAACTTCGGCCTGTATCACGTCGGCCAACAGGAACTGCAGTTCCTGTTCCCCGAGATCGGCTCGCGCCTGGAGCAGTGCGAGTACCGCAACTGCCGCCACGTCGGCGAACAGGGCTGCGCGGTGCGCGCCGCGGTCGACGCTGGCGAGATCGCGCAGACGCGCTACGAGTCGTATTGCACGCTGCTCGAGTCCGCGGTCGAGGACGACGCGGACTACGAAACCTAGCGAACTGGCGCCCTACGGGCCGACCACGACCTTCGCCGCGGCGGACACGATCGCGCCGAGCACGTTCACGGAGTCGAGCACCAGCCATTGGTGGAAGAGCTCGAAGCCGAGGAACGTCGCGGAGTTCGGGACCCCGACGGGCACCGCGGCCGCACCGGCCGCGTCCGTCATCACGAAATGCGTGATCTCGGCGGCAACCTGCAACTCGCAGCCGGGTGCGTTCGGCAACGGCACGGGCAACGGGTTGCCGCCCCACGACCGATGCGAGAAGCCGGACGTCAGAGCTGCCAGGGTCGACACCGGCGCGCTCTCGACCTGCACCTGGTAGGTCGTTCCGAGCCGGGGTTGGCCGCTGCGGCCGATCGCGGGCACGAGCGCCTCGGGACAGAGCAGACGCCAAGGCACGCGCTGGATCTGCGACGGCACCCAGGCTCCACCAGCAGATGGGCGAACGAACGTCGACGAACGCGCGCCGAGGGTCGACTCGGGCACGAAGACGTTTTGCGCCGAGAGATCGACGGCGACGAAGAACCTTCCCGGCATCGCGGTAGGGCTCGCAAACGTGGCACGGTACCAACCGGGCGTGGCGCCGACCGCGAGCGTGGTCGAGGCCACGGGTGTCTGCCCCACGAGCGGATAGATGCGCGCTGCCACGACTGCGGGGTTGCCCGTCGAGGATGCGGTGTAGATCTCGAAGGCAGCCAGCTCCGTCACCTGCGAGAAGCTGCCGACAACGACCGCGAGCTCGCTCGGAATCACCTGACCGGTCAGCCCGCTGGCAGTCGGGTTGCTTTCCTGGCACGTCACCAGGGCCGTTCGCGAACTGTCGCAACCCGAACCGAACGACTCGAATGATGGCTCGAGGCCGTACTCCCAGGTGTCGAGCGACACTTGCGAGTTCGAGCTGCTCACGAGAACCCGGTCACGCGCGGGGTCGTAGACCATGGCGTGGCCGTCGCGGGAACCGGGGACCGGGCCCGGCGTGAACGGCTCGGACCAACTGGCCCCATCCCACTCCCACAGGTCGCCGAATGGCAACGCTCCACCCGAGCCACCGAACAACACACTGCGGGTCCGCCCGGCGTGGAACGCCATCGCCGCACCATTGCGCGCGGCCGGCCCCGACGTGGCCACCTGCTGCCAGGTCGCGCCGTTCCATTCCCAGGTGTCACCCAGCCTCGCGTTGGTCGGGAACGGCAGATAGCCACCGAACACCACGACCCGATCGCGCACGGCGTCGTAACACATCGCATGTTCCCCGCGGGCCGGGCCGCCGCTCGCCACCTGAGTCCAGCCACCGCCCCGCCATTCCCACGTGTCGCCCAACGCGATCGCACTCCCGAGCGGCGCGAGATCCTGGCCACCGAACAACAGGATGCGCTGCCGCACGCTGTCGTAGACCATTCCGTGGCCGAGACGCGCAGTCGGGCCCGTCGTCGCTACCTGGGTCCAGCTGGTGCCGTCCCAGGTCCACGTATCCGACGGTGCGCCGACCCCACCGAAGAGCACGCTGTGACCGGCCACGGGATCGTAGGCCATCGCGCTGTAGCGACGATTCGAGGGTCCACTCAGGCTGACGATCTGCCACTGGTTGCCGTTCCACTCGATCGTCGTCCCGATCGCCTGCAACAACCCGTCGATACCGCCGACCCGGACCGCGACCCCACGCGCCGTGTCGAGCGTCGCGGCGGCGTAGGCGCGATCGGCGCCCGGGCCGACCGGAATCCAGACCTGCGCGAGCACCGGGAACGTGACCATCGCGGCCACGAGAAGCCGAGCACCAGCGGCGCTCGCACGATCGTCGGGAAACATGTTCATCGTTCGGGTGGGTTCGCCCACGAGGGAGAGCGCGCCCCCAGCGTGCCAGCGCACAGGATTTCTGCGCGCTACACGTCGAACGTGAGGTACTTGTAACCCCAACTCAGCAACAACAGCAGCACACCACCGACGACCCATCGAGCAAAGTGAATCCGCACGACGAGGTCGACGAAGGACCGGCCGCGCACGAGACACAACGCCGCGTGCAGCCCGAGCAGCAGCCCGACGATCGCGATGGTCGCACCGAACGGCTGGGTGACGAACGCCTGGACGAGCGAGCCATGAACGACATGAGTCGCGGCGGTCGTGCAGCCGCAGGTCGGACACGGGATCCCGTGCGCGGCCGGCCAGCCGCAGGGATCCATACCGAGCTGGGTATGCGTATCGAAGCCGCGGCCGTCGGCCTCGAGTGGCCACAGCACGACGACCGCGGCAGTCGCAGCCGCGGCAAAGAGTCCGGCTACGAAGCGATCCGCCCATGGGCCGACCGGCCCCGCAGCAAGCGGGACGGTGAACGGCGACCTCTTGGCCGCAGGCTCGTTCTGGGACGATTCGATCGGTGGTTGGCGAAGCGGGTCTACGAGAAGTCGTAGACGTACGCCATCCCGTCCCGCCGCACGATCGCGTAGTCCATCTTTTCGAGCACGCGCAGTTCGTCGTTGCCGAGATCGAGACCCCGGATCGTCGGCTGCTGCATGATGAAGTACTTGCGCTGCGTGAGGTTGTTCTGCTCGTAGGCGCCGGGCTCGATCTGGCCGCCGATCTCGAACTGCACGGCGCCGCTGTAGAAGGCCCGGATCCGGGTCTGCTTGTCCTTGGCGCCGAGCTGCCGCAGCGCCTCGTCACCCGCCACGTCGACGAGTTCATGCGCGAACAGGATCTCGTTCGTATTGACCATCACGGTCGGCGTGCGGATCACTTCCTTCGTGCGCAAGGAAACCATCGTCGCGTCCTCGACCTGCAGGAACGTGCGCTGGTAGTCCTCGAGCATGTTCGTCAGACGCTTGTTCTTGCCGGCGAGTCGCCCCTTGATCAGGAACACCTCGGTGACGAACAGGTCTTCGACGAGCGTCGGGGTCGCGGTCGAGCCGCTCGGGTCGGGTTGATTCATCGTGATCGGTCGTTGGCGGAGACGAGCTCGCGCACCTGACCGACGAGATAGAACGACCCGATCACCAACCGCGGGCCCGGGCGCTGGCGCAGTGCGCGCAGCCCCGACTCCATGTCGGCGACCGTCTCGCTCGCGAGCCCGCGCGTCGCGAAGAAGTTCGCGATGACCTCGGGATCCTCGCCGGGCGTGCCCACGAGTCCGGTGACGAGGCAGCTATCGGCGAAATCGACCAGCCCACTCAAGCTCTCGCGCCAGCGCTTGCCAGCTGCTGCAGAACACAACACCGCGGGCCGGCGACCGGGCCAGCGCCGGCGGCACTCCGCGACGACGGCCTCGACCGAGCGTTCGGTATGCGCGCCGTCGAGCACGAGCACTTCGCCATCGGGCTCTTCGACGACCTCGAAGCGCCCGGGCAGCACGGGGCGCGGCGCGGGGGTCAGCGGCGGTTCGGCCGCCGGCATGAGTTCGTGAAGCACCGCGAGCGCGAGAGTCAGGGCCGGCAGCTCGAACGCGCTCGCTGCGGGCAGCACGACCGACCGCTCGACGCCACCCGGTAGCCGCACAGCGAATCGCGCGTCGATGCCGTCGAACTCGGGCTCGGAGAACGCGAAGTCCTCGCCGAGCACGAGCAGCCGGGCATCGACCGCCGCGGCGTGCGCGCGGATCGTCGCGAGCGCGTTCCCGGTCGCGCCGGTGAAACCGACACCACCCGGCCGGATCACCGGCGCCTTCTCTCCCGCAATCGCGACCTCGGTCTCACCGAGCACGTCGGTGTGCTCGAGTTCGATCATCGTGACCACGCTCGCCTCGACGGGTACCGCCGTCGTCGCATCGTGACGCCCGCCGAGCCCGACCTCGTAGATCGCGAGGTCGACCCCGTTGCGCGCGAACACCCGCTCGGCCGCGGCGGTCATCGCCTCGAAGAACGTCGGCGGGCGCTCGAGCCCGGGGGTCGCGAGCACCGCGCGGAGTTCGGGCTCGAGCGCCGCCACCGTCACGTCGTGGCCATCGAGCCGTACGCGTTCGAGCAGCGTGACGAGATGCGGCGACGAGTACACCCCCGTCGATCGACCGGCACCCCGCGCGAGCGCTTCGAGGAATGCGCACGTCGTGCCCTTGCCCTTGCTGCCGCCGACCTGGACCGCGCGCCCAGAAACGGGCCCTGCAGCCCCGCGCCCACCGACCGCATGCGCCAGGAGCGCCCGCATCGTCGTCAGATCCCACAACCTCGCATCGGGCCGCAACCGCTCGTAGTTCACGAGCTGGCTGAGCAGTGGTTCGAGTTGTGCCGCAGCGGAATCCAAGAAATCCGAAATCGCCCCCTGGGCGTAGCCTATGACCGCCGCAACACTATCGCCCTCCCCCCACGAGAGGTATCGCATGCGGCTCGCTCCCATCCTCGTTCTCACGCTGGCTCTGACATCCTGCCTCGCGCAGGGCCGCCGCTGGCGTGGTGAACCCCCGACCCTGTCGCACCTGACCCACCAGGAGGGCCGGTTCGACAGCCCCGCGGTCGGCCGCGAAATGCCCTACGGCGTCTACCTGCCCAAGGACTACGACGCCGACGAGCATGAGAACACGAAGTGGCCGCTCGTCATCTGGCTCCATGGCATGTGGGAGAACCACGAGCGTTTCCACGTTCGCGGCGGCGGCAAGGTGCTCGACAAGGCGGTCGGCGACGGCACGCTGCCGCCGTGCGTCTTCGTGCTCGCCAACGGCGGCCGCACGTCGATGTATGTGAATGGCGGCAAGGACCGCAACTACCAGGATCTGATCCAGAAGGACCTGATCGCCCACGTCGACAAGACCTTCCGCGTGAGCAAGCGCCGTGACGAGCGTGCGCTGATGGGCATCAGCATGGGTGGCATGGCCGCGATGCGAATCGCGTGGGCCCAGCCCGGGCTGTTCGGCACGCTCGCATGTCACAGCTCGGCCGTGTTCGTCGAGGACCCGAAGCAACTCGATCCGCGACTACTGCGGTTGTCCGGCCGCATCGGGCTCGACGACGTGTTCGGCAACCCGATCGACGAGCAGCTGTGGCACGCCACCAACCCGCTGTGCATCGCCGCGAAGCTCGAGCCGAAGCAACTCGAAGGCCTGCGATTCTTCTTCGATGCCGGCACCTCCGATCGCTGGCAGTTCGGCCCGCCCAACCAGAAGCTCCACGAGGTGTTGAAGGGTCGCAAGGTCGAGCACACGTTCGAACTCGTGAAGGGCAGCGGCCACGCCTGGGGTGAGGGCGTCGAGGTGCGCCTCGTCGACTCGCTGCGCTTCGTCGGAGACTCGTTCCGCGCCGCCGCGACGGGCGGCGATGCCGCGGCGCCGAAGGGCGAAACGGTCGGCGGCAAGAAGGGCGGGTAGCCCCCGAGCGCGGCATCCGGCAGCCGGCGCCGAGCGCCGCTGCCACCGACACCTCCGGGCCGCCGGGCGGACCTGGCGCTGGCCGCGAGGTCGATTTGGGACGTTCGCGGCCCGGATTTGCCTTCGAACGACACAAACCCGCCGATGATGGGCACTAGTAGAAGAAGGAGCCCGTCATGTACAGCCTCGAACACCGGATCCGCGTCTTCGTGTTCCAGGTGCTCGACTCCCGGGTCGAGTTCCTGTTGCTACGGCAGAAACCGCGCGACGAGTGGCCGCTCGGCCCCGTCATCGGCCCGATCACCCCGGGCGAACAGATCGAGCAGGCGGTCCGCCGCGAGGTCAAGGCCGAGACCGGCCTGCGCCAGCCGCTCCACCTGATCGAGCTGCTGGAACCGCAGAAAGAGCTGTTCGGCGACCTCGGGCTCGTCGAATGGCCCTACGCGTGGCAGGCCGGCACGCCGACGGCACCGGTCGATGAGCTGCACCCCGGCCCGACGGTCGGGGAGTTCTGCTGGCTCGGTTTCGAGGCCGCATTCCGCGAGCTCGAGAGCCCCGTAGATCGCGACGCCCTGGTCCGACTGCGGCTCACCTTGCAATAATCAGGCAACGAAAGAATGCCGCATCTCTTTCGGGGGGTACGTCGTATAGACACTCCCCCTCGAAGGCGCCCGGCGCCGCGCACCCCGCTCTTGCCGCACCCCCGCATGTCCGAAGAAACGAAGAATCCCGCCGCTGAAGCCCAGACGGGCAACGATCAGAACGGCGAAGTCCAGGCCGACGGCCGGGTCCCCAGCTCGCAGATGCGCAGCTACGCGCTGCTGACGCCGGACCTCAAGCAGCTCTACATGGGCTTCTACAAGGCCACCTACGGCAAGTCCCTGCTGTCGATCAAGGTGAAGGAGTTCGTCGCGATCGCGGCGGCGCTGACGAGCGGCTGCAAGGGCTGCCTCGAAGGCCACCTCAAGAAGGCCAAGAAGGAAGGGGCCACGAGCGAGGAGATCGCCGAGGTCATCGCCATCACGCTCGGCGTCAACGCCGCGACGATCGTCGATCGCTCGGATATCGCCAACTACCACCTCGGCGGGTTGTTTGACAAACCGGCCGGCGAATAGCCGGCCGGCCTTCTCGCGCTCCGCGCCCAACCCGGCCGGCGAGCAGCCAGCAGGCGATCGCGAGCCCGGAACCGCCCACGAAGCAGATTTCCGACGCCCACAGCGCCGGGAAACCAAACCTGCCCGGCCGTTCCACCGTTATCCTGGGCGTGCTGATGCTCGCGAACTCCCGTGCTCCCTGGCAGCTGCAGATCCCGGTAACGATCCGGCTCTGCGTCGTCGCGGTGTTTCTCGCCGGAATCGCCTACTACGCCCTCTTCGCGGGCGGCGGCTCCGAGCCGACCACGACGTCCGAACCCGACATCGAGGTGCGCGTCGTCGTTCCGGACGTCGACAACCGGATCCTCGAGCGCGCGCGCGACAGCACCCGGCAGGAACGGCTGACGATCGACGCCGAGCCGCTGCGCCACCTGCTCGAAAAGGCGATCGACGTGAGCCCGGCTGCGGCGCTCGCGCTCGGCCGGCCCCGGGCGCCGGTGCCGCTCGCAGAAGTGCGCGCCGATCCGGCGAAGTGGCGCGGCAAGTGGCTTTGGTACAAGGGCGAGCTCGAGCAGCCGATCAGCGGTCCGCGCGCGGGTCACCCGGTCGAGGGGCGTTCGATCTACGAGGCCACGGTGCGGCTGCCCGACGGCAACCGCGTGATCGCGACCTATTCGCTCAACGACGAATCGATCCGTCGCGGCGAGATCGTGCGCGTGGAGGGCTACTTCATGAAGCTCCGCGACACGACCTACCCGAGCGACATCAACGACGCGCCGTTCCTGGTCGGGCGCGAGATCCAACGTGACTACGTCGATTGGCCGGCCGTGACCGAGATCGACCCGACGGTGTTCGAAGGGATCGATGACACAGACCCGTTCCCGGGCGCCAAGATCTGGCACGAGATCGAAGAGGACCAGGACGTGCCGCTCTGGCATCTCGCGGCCTACGCCCGCGAATACGCCAAGGACAAGACACTCGAGGACTGGCGACAGCATCCGGTCCTGAACTTCGCGGACACCCACAACCGACTCGTCGACGGCAAGATCGCGCGCGGCACGCCGATGCGGATCCTCGGCTCGCTGGTCAAACGGCGGTCGATCGCGGCCCCGGCGAACCCGGCCGGCATCGATTACTGGACAGTCGCCTACGTGCAGTCCCAGGACTACGCGGGAATCGTGATCCCGGTGTGGGTGCCGAAACATGTCGGCGAACTGCCCCTACGCACCGACCTCGAGATCCGCGGCCACTACTACCGCTGGTTCGCCTACACGAGCCTCGACAACACCAAACGACGGACCCACCTGTTCGTCGCAGCCGATCTCGATCGCTACGACCTCGAGGCCGGTAAGACGATGCAGGGGATCGGGATCGTGATCGGCAGCCTGCTGCTGCTGCTGATGGTCGCGATCTTCTTCACGCAGCGCCGCATGAAGACCGCAAGCGAACGCCACGCCGCCGACATGGCCGCGCGCCGCCGGCGCCGTGCCGAACGCGAGGCCGCAGCCGGCGGCACCGCGACCGAGGACGCGCCACCCGCGACGTCGTGAAGCAGCTGTCATGCCAGCCGGCCGGCGAGCCGGAGTCCGTCGTCACGATCGGCAGCGGGCTGCTCGGTGCGTTCCTCGGCGACGCGAAGGCGCGCGAGGTATTCGCGGTGCTGGATCCGTTCATGGCCGAACATCCGACGCTGCGCGCCCACGGCGACCTGACGCAACACTGGCACGAGCACATCGCCGAGCCGGGCGAAGCCCAGAAGACGCTGGCCGCGTGCGAAACGGTCCTGCGCGCGATGGTCGCCGCCGGCCTCGACCGCGAGAGCCTCTGCGTCGCGATCGGCGGCGGCGCAGTCGGCGACGCGGGCGGTCTCTGCGCCTCGCTGTACATGCGCGGAATCGAACTCTGGCAGGTGCCGACCACACTGCTCGCGATGGTCGACAGCTCGGTCGGCGGCAAGACCGCGGTCAACCTGCCCGAAGGCAAGAACCTCGTCGGTTCGGTGCACCCCGCGAGCCGCATCCTCATCGACGTCGACTTCCTCACGACGCTGCCCGAGAACGAGTTCCGCAGCGGCCTTGCCGAAGCGGTCAAGATGGCGATCGGTGTCGACCGCGAACTCTTCGAACTGCTCGACCGCCAGTCCGACGCGGTACTCGACCGACAACCGGACGTGTTGCTGGCGGTCATCGAACGTGCGATCGCCGGCAAGATCGCAATCGTCGAAGGCGACCTGCACGAGGGCGGTCAACGTCGATTGCTGAACCTCGGCCACACGCTCGGTCACGCGATCGAAGGCCTCGGTCGGGGTACGCTCGCGCACGGGCTCTGCGTCGCGCGCGGTCTGCACTTCGCGCTCGAGCTCGCACGCGACCTCGGCGCGCTGGCAACAGCCGACTTCGAACGCAGCGTCGGCCTGCTCACGCGCTACGGCTACGAGCGCGATCCGCTGCCGCCGACCGACGAACTCATGGCGTTCGTGCAGCACGACAAGAAGGTGCAGGGGGATACCGTGCAGTTCGCGCTGCCAACGGGTATCGGCACCGCTCGCGTCGAGCCGATCAGACTGGATCGGATCCGCCAGCAGCTCGCGCGATGACTTCGACGGCGTTGCCGATGCCATCGGCCATCCGCACGCCGTGCCAACAGAAGTCGCGCCCGTCACACAACACGACCGTCGCGTCGCCGAACGTGCGCCGAGCACGCAGCTCGTCACGTTGCTCGGCGTCGAACTCCCACGGCTCACTCGGTAAGAGCACGAGGTCGACACCGGCGCTCACGAGGCGTTCGGGTGCCGCTTCGGGATAGCGATCCGAGGTCGCTTCACAGATGTTGATCGCCCCCGCGACGCGGAGCACGTCATGGATGAACGTATCGCCGTTGATGCTCATCCACGGCTTGCGCCAGATCGCGTAGAACGCCCGCGGCGCCGGGCGCTCCAACCGCGCGACCTCCGCGGCGGCCAGCTGCGCCTCGATCCGCAGCAAGAACGGCTGCACCGTGGCCATCGCGTCGAGATGCAGCGCGAGCTCGCGCAGCTCGGCCGCGGCTTCGGCGACCGTGCGCGGCGTCTGCTGCAGCACGGGAAAACGCGCCCGCAACCAGGCAATGTGGCCGAGCTCGTTCTCTTCCGCATTGACGAGTACCAAGTCCGGCTCGAGTTCGGCGATGGCCTCGAGCTTCGGGTTCTTGGTGCCGCCGACCCGCGCCACCGTCACGAGATCCTCGCCGGGCTCCGTGCAGTAGCGCGTGCAGCCGACGAGGCGATCGCCCGCACCGAGCGCGACGACGCTCTCCGTGGTGCTGGGCACGAGGCTCACGATGCGGCGGACCGACGACGACACGACGGCAGCATGCCACGCGGCATCTCACGCCCATCTCACAGAACGGTGAAAAAACGTTCCGCTGCGAAAGCCCCCTGCCGGTGAAGGGATGTGACGACGACCTTGCACGAACCCGACCTTCCCCCCTGCCGCTCCCTGCCCGCCAGCGGGATACTGAGCGTCATGGACCTCGTGACGCTGCTCGATCGGGCACGCTCCGGCGACGCCGACGCCCGCACTGAAGCCAGAGAGCGGCTCATCGCGCTGTACTACGACCGCGTCGCGGCCATGGTCCACGGCCAGCTGCAGTCGCGACTGCGGCCACAGCAGCACGCCTTGCTGCGGCAGCTCAGCACCGGCGACTTCGTGCAGGAGGTGTTCGTCGAGGTGCTGCGCGGCCTCGAACGCTGGGATGGCGAGAGCGAAGCCGCGTTCACGGCTCTGCTCGCGACCCTCGTCGAACACCGTATCGTCGATCAGATCCGCCGCAGCCAGGCCGCGCGGCGCGACGTGCGGCAGCAGGCCGATCGCGGCCCCGTGACGTTGGGTGCCACGGCCGGCGAACGCGGCCCGGGCACGCTCGCTTCGAATCAGGAAGCCGTCGGGATCTATCGCGAGGTGCTCGCGACGTTCCCCGAACGCGAACGCGCGCTCCTCGCGATGCGTCTCGAGGACCAACTCGAGTTCGCGACCCTTGCCGAACGGTTGGCGTATCCGTCGCCTGATGCCGCGCGCAAGGCGTTTCACAGCGCCGAGGCCCGACTGCTGCTGCGACTGCGGCAGCGCGGCATCGCCGGAGAGACCTCGTGACGAACACCGAGGATCGCCTGGCCGAACTGCTCGCGCGCGCGCTCGAACTGCGCGACCGCGGCGAGCCCGTCGATCTCGCCGAGCTGTGTCGCGACGCACCGGATCTCGTGTCCACGCTGGGCGACGCGCTCGGGTTGCGCGCGGATCTCACCCAGCTGCACGGCCAGGCCCACACGACCGCCGATCTCACGGGCCGCGTGATGGCCGAGCGCTACCGACTCGAAGAGTGCATCGGTCAGGGCGCGGTCGGCATGGTGTTCCGCGCGCATGACCAGCAACTCGGCCGCGACGTCGCGGTCAAGCTGCTGCACCACGGACTGTTCGCAGCACCCGAGGTCGAAACGCGTTTTCGGCGCGAGGCGGAGGTGCTCGCGCAACACGAACACCGCCACGTCATGCGGATCTACGATCAGGGTACCGCAGAGGACGGGACCGCGTTCCTGGTCACCGAACTGCTGCACGGCACGAGCCTGCAGTCCGTGCTCGACGCCGCGATCGCAGCCATGCCGAACGGCCCCTCGAGCGCGGCCTTCGCGCAGAACGACTGGCTCGCCGAACTGCTGCCCGAGGCCCGCCTCGAGAACGGCTACCTGCGACAGGTCGTTACATGGATCGCGCAGCTCGCGGCAGGCCTGCAGTCGGCGCACGAGCACGGCGTATTCCATCGCGACATCAAGCCGTCGAACGCGTTCGTGCGCGCCGACGGTTCAGCGGTGCTGCTCGACTTCGGCATTGCGACGCGCACGGGAGATCCCGCCGTCACGCTGCCTCATGCGATCATCGGCACGCCGTCCTACATGGCGCCGGAACAGGCCGGCGGCCGGTCGGAACCGCGGCCCGCGCTCGATGTCTACGGGCTCACCGCGACGCTCTACCACCTGCTCACGCTGCGCCCGCCCCACGACGGCGACCTGCAGACCGTGCTCGAAGCCGTCCGCACGAGCGATCCGGCGCCCGCGGCGTCCCTGCACCCTGGGCTGCCGCGCGACCTCGCCGCGGTGCTCGATCGTGGCCTCGAACACGAACCCGACGATCGCTACGCCGACGCCCCCGCGCTCGCGGCGGACCTCGACGCATTCCTCGCGCATCGGCCCGTGAGCGCACGACCGATCGGGCGGATTCAGCGGTTCGTTCGCCACTGTCGCCGACGACCGGCTCGTACTGCCGCCGCGCTGCTCGCCACGCTGCTCGCAATCGCACTCACGCTCCTGTTGCCGCTCTGGGCAACGGTCGAAGCGCGCGCGAACACCGACGAGTTCCGTGCCGGGCTAGCTCATCTGCCCGCCGACATCGCGGTCGAGGGCTGGCCCGATCAGCGCGCGCTCGTGCCGCTGACCGAACGCACGAAGGTAATCGCCGAACTCGATCATCTGCTCGAGCTGCAGCCGCACAACCGCTACGTGCGCGTCCTGCGCGCGGCCGAACGCCTCGACGGCGGCGACGCTGCCGGTGCCGCCGCGGACTTCGCAGAACTCGAACGGCAGGCGCCGTCGGCGTATCTCCGCGAGGTGGCCGGCCGCTACCGCGCGGTTGCCGAACGACTCAGCGGCCCGGGCGCAGGTTCGGGCAGCGCGTCCGCGGCGGCGACCACCGGCCATCGGACCATCGATCTCGAAGACCTGCCGGAACCGACCCGGGACTCCGATTTCTTCCTCGCGGGATTCCACGCCCTGCGAGCCTGGCGCTTCCCCGAGGCCGCCGAGTTGCTCGGACGCTGCGTCGACTTCGTGCCGGCACGCGACCTGCGACTGCTCGCCCTGATCGGCCAGCGCCGCCCGGACCCCGAGCTGCTGCTCGCCGAAGCGGCGTGGCTCGAGGGGCACTACGGCCACGAGACAGCCCGCACCCAGCACGTGCGCGCCGTCGCGATGATCTTCCGCCGCGAGTACGGGAAGGCGATCCCGCTGTGCCGGCGCGCACTCGAGTTGCGACCCGACCGGCACGGACCATGGAACAACCTCGGGCTCGCGCTGCTGCGCACGGGCCAGCTCGAAGAAGCCGAGACCGCGCTGCGCCGCGCTGTCCAGATCCGCGAATGGTTCCCCAACAGCCTCGCGAACCTGGCGCAGTGTCAGCGCCACCGCGGCGACTTCGCGGGTGCGGAAACGACGCTCGCCCGCATGGCAGACGTCGCGTATCGCGAACACGAGCTCGGCAACGTCGACCTCGATCGTGCCATCGCGACACGCAGCGAGGACGAGCCCCGCCGCCACCACGCCGCAGCGGCGCTCGCGCATTTCGAGCGCGCGCGTGCAGCAGCCGCCGATCCGGATACGCCAACGCGCCACCCCAACCGCCGCGCGATCCCTTCGGCCATCGCCTACGCGCGCGCCATGGCCCACCCCGATCGCCGAATCGCCGCGATCGCCCACATGGTGCGAATGAGCCGGCAGGCCACGAACCCGCAGCATCTCGCCAACCTCGCGGGCCTGCTCGAAGACCTGCCGTTCGATCCCGTGCTACGCGACGAAGTTCGACTCTTCCTGCTCGAGATCGCGACGACACTGGCGCCCGGCAAGACCCGGATCCGCGACTACCGCGACGAGCTACGCAAGCTGCAGAGCACGCGCCGGTGACCCACATGCCGCCCACCATGCGCACGAACCACGAAAGACACCCTGCGACACGCGATCCACGATCCGATCACGGAGCCGACCGATGAATACCCCCGCCACCCACCGCCACCCGCTGCCGACCACGTTCCTGCGGAGCAGCGCCCTCATGGGCGCAATCCTGTCGGGCACCGCAATGTCCCAGTCCGGTGGCCCGATGGCCGCGATCGGCCAGGGCTACTCCCTCGACACCGCCACCGCAGCCACGATCCCCGGCATCACGGCCGCGTCGGTCGTGCAGAGTGCGACGGACTTCGACGCCGCCTACCCCACCGTCTTCGTGCCGCCGCCAGGCGTCGCGAACTTCGCGACCCTGCCGATCCCGGCCGGCCTCGACGTCGATGCGCTATCGATCGGACTCGATTGGGTCGTGAGCAACGGCGCCGGCACTGCGACCGTTCCCCCGGGCCAGTGGGCCGCGATCACCTACACCGTCAGCCCGCTGACGGCGGGTGTCCCGAGCACGGTCGTCGCGACCGAGGTCGCGAATCCGGACGGAGCGCAGGGCGACGTGTTCTCCTACATCCTGCCGGGCAGCAGTCTGCCCATCACCATCGTCGGAATTCCCCAGCGCGCCCGCGACAGCACCGAGATCTCGGTCTTCACGCCCCCCGCCGGCCGCGGCAATCTCGATGCGCACGATCTGTTCATCGGCCTCATCTACCGCGACAACCCCCAGTACGCTGCGACGCTGCCGCCGCCGACCTGCTACTTCAGCGTCACCGACGGAACGGCGACCGCCATCCCGGCCGCCTGGGGCGCGGCCGGGCTGCGGAGTGGTGCGACGATCTACTCGACGACGTGGGACCCGACCGCCAACGGCGGTGTGGGAGGCTGGGATCCCGTGGTCGTGGCCTACACCCCAGCGACGTTCGGCCTCACCGCCCAGGACGACATCGATGCCCTGGCGCTCGATCTCGTGCGCGGCGAAGTCTTGTTCAGCGTCGACCCGTTCGTGACTCCGGGCCTGCCGACGCTGATGTGGTCGGTTCTCGGCTCGGGCGCATGGTCCGAGTACCGCTTGCCGGGTGCCGGCGGTTCCGTCTCGATCGCGCTCGGGGTAGGCCCGGCGCCCGACGACCTCGACGGAGTCTGCGCGCTCGATCCCGGCGACCCGGTCAACCAGCACCCCGCACGCATGGACCGGATGGTCGGAACCTGGCGACAACCGATCCTGCCGAGCGCCTTCAACAACCTGCAGGCCGGGGTCACGCGCACCTACGATCCGGTCACGAGCCAGCACATCCTCGTGTCCATGATGACGGGCTGGCCGCCGCCGTTCACGCCGTTGAACGGAGTCGCCGCCTGCGCGATCACGATCGGTCCACCGACAGCAGGCCCGTACGTGACACTCGGCCTGACGTTCCGGCCGGATCCGGCCAGCCCCTACTTCCAGTTCGAAGGCCATCCCGAACGCTGCGAATGGGCAATTCCGCCCGGCTGGGAGAACACGGACATCCCGCTCACGTTCGCATGGGCTGCTGCCTCCAACGTAGGATTCGCCCTGAGCCATCCCGTCACGGTGAACCTCTGATTCACGCGGCGGGAAGGCATGGCCCCGCCGCTCAGTTGCGACCGGCCATCACGCCGCCATCGACGTCCCAAATCGCACCCGTCACCCACGCCGCGTCGTCGGACAACAGGTGATCGACGGTTGCGGCGACATCATCGGCCGTCCCGATGCGTCCGATGGGATGGAACGAATTGAAGCCCTGGAGCTGCTCCTCGATCTGTGACGGCTCGATAAACGCACCGTAGATCGGCGTGAGCACGACGGCCGGTGCGACCGCGTTGACGCGAATGCCATCACCGGCGAGTTCCATCGCGAGGTGCTGCGTCAGGGCGTGCAAACCGGCCTTCGCCATCGAGTAGGCCGAGGACGGCGTCGCAGCGACTGCCTGATGGGCCCACATCGAGCCGATGTTGACGATCGCACCGCCACCGTGGTCGCGCATGTTCTGAGCGACGGCCTGCGTGAGGAAGAACGTCGAGCGATTGAGGTCGTGGTACCGATCGTAGTCCGCGCGCTCGTGCTCGAGGAACGGCTTGGGGCTGAAGTAGCCCGCCGCGTTCACGAGGTAGCGGATCGGGTCGGTGGAGTTGCGCAGGGTCGCCGCAAACGCGTCGACCGCCGCACTGTCGTAAAGGTCCACGCTCGAGGTCGTCACGGACCCGAGATCACCCAACTCGGCCTTGGCGGCCGCGAGTCGACCTTCGTCACGCGCGACGAGGTGAACGGCGATGCCACGTTTCAACAGCCGGGCGGCGGTGGCTTTGCCCATGCCGGTGGAGCCACCGAGAACGAGCGCGACAGAACGGGATTCGGAGTTGGTCATGGCAGTGCTTATCTATCTATGCGTAGGTAGGTACGGATCACAAAAAGGGGAAGGGTCGGGGATGGCGCCTTCAGGCAGCGTCGAGAACCCGGAAGAAGGCGCGCTGCACGAGTTCGAGCGCGGGTTTGGTGCGCGCTCGCGCGACGAGCAGGCCACCCTGCAGGCTGGATAGCAGCAACGCGGCGGCCTCGGCCGCCCGCCCGGCAAACGCGAACTCACCGGCTGCGACACCACTCACGATCCGTGCCACCACCCACGCCTCGCTGCGATCGAGGTAAGCCACCACGAGCTTCTGAATCGACGGCGGCATGGTGCCGAAGTCCGACGCGAGCGAACCGCAGAGGCAGATCGCGCCGCAAGTCTCGGTGTCGCGATAGAGCTTGATGAACGCGCGCAGCTTCGCCTTCTCGTTGCGGGCCGTGCGGTCGATCGCCGTCAATGCCAGCTCGAGCCTGGCCAGGTACCGATCCATCACGGCGTGGCCGAGGTCAGTCTTGGCGGGGTAGTAGTAATGAATGCTCGCGGTCCGGATCCCCACCAGTTCGGCGAGGTCCTTGTAGCTGAACGCGTTGTAGCCCCGCTCCTGGATGAGCTTCTGAGCGGCGTCGAGCAGGCGGGTCGTGGTTTCGTTCGTCGTCACGGCGGTGAGAATCGTACCTACCTATACATAGATAGAATCGCCGAGTTCCGCAAACCCTGTTGCCGATCCCCAAAAAAACGCGAACCGAACCGGAACGACTGCGTTTCCCGGACGCCATGCAAGCTCGGTTTCCGTCCGTCCTGACTACCGCCGTCACTCTGGCCGCTGCGTTTACCCTGGCTGCCTGCAGCAGCCAGCCGACGGAGCCCCGTCCGGACGACTCGGGCCAGCCATCGCCGGTCAAGCCCACGCCGCCGAACCCCGCGCCCCAGGGTGATGACGCCCCCCCGCCACCCCCGCCCGCGGAGTCGCCGGTGCCGGAATCGTCGGTCGCCACGGATTCGGAGCAGCTCACGCGCCGCCCCGAGGCCAAGAAGGTATCCGCGTTCGATTCCAACCAGTGGAACTCGGCCGTGGGCGGCGTCGCCGGTGGCAAGGTCCGCGGTCGCCGAGCACTGCGCTACTCCGGCCGCGGTGAATCAACCGAGTCCTACGCCGAGATCCGCGAGAGTGGATTCTTCGTCGCGGACGACGCTCGGCTGTCGACCTTCGCCGCGGATGTCGACACGGCGTCGTATGCGAACGTTCGCCGCCTGCTGGGCCTGGGCCAGAAGCCGGCCGAGGATGCGGTACGAGTCGAGGAGTTCGTCAACGCGATGGACTATCGCGACCCCGAGCCGCGCGGCAACGAACCGTTCGCGGTCACGAGTGAAGTCGCGCCGTGCCCGTGGACCGAGGGCCACGAGCTGCTGCGCATCGGCCTCAAGACCCGCGAGATCGACGCGAGCAAGGTGCCGCCGTGCAATCTCGTATTCCTCATCGACGTCTCGGGGTCGATGCGCAGCGAGAAGAAGCTGCCGCTCGTCAAGCGCGCGATGGGCCTGCTCGTCGATCAGATGCGACTACAGGACCGGGTCGCGATCGTCACCTACGCCGGACGCGTGGGCGTGCCGCTCGAATCGACCAGCGGCGACGAGCACGACAAGATCCACGCCGTCCTGACCAACCTGCGCACGGGCGGCGGCACGAACGGGCAAGGTGGCATTCAGCGCGCCTACGAGATCGCGGCACAGAACCGGGTCGACGCGGGCATCAACCGCGTCATCCTCTGCACGGATGGCGACTTCAACGTCGGCATCAAGGAGCCCGACGCGCTCGAGAAGTTCATCGCCGCGAAGCGCGACACCGGCGTATTCCTCACGGTGCTCGGCGTGGGCGGCGGCAACCTCAAGGACGATCGCCTCGAGCGTCTCGCCAACAAGGGGAACGGCGTCTACGCCTACCTCGACACGCTCGCCGAGGGTCGTCGCGTGCTCGTTGAGCAGTTCGGCGCGTCGATGATGACCGTCGCGAAGGACGTCAAGTTGCAGGTCGAGTTCGATCCCAAGCGCGTCGCCGGCTACCGCCTCATCGGCTACGAGAACCGCGTGATGGCCGCGAAGGACTTCCGAGACGACAAGAAGGACGCGGGCGAAATCGGCGCCGGCCACGCGATGACCGCACTCTACGAGATCGTGCCGTTCGGCCTGCCCGTACCCGGCACGGAGGTCGTGAAGACCGCAACGGCGAACACCACGGCGCACCAGCCGAACGATCGGGCCGTCGCCACGCTGCGCCTGCGCTACAAGCCGCCACACGGCGACACCGCACGTGAGAAGACGTTCGCACTCGGCGCCGGCAACGGGGAAGGGGGTGGCGTTGGCCAGGCGCCCTCGCGCGATCATCGGCTCGCGAGCGCCGCCGCGGCGTTCGGCATGCTGCTGCGCGGCAGCAAGCACCTCGGGCAGTTCGGCTGGGCCGACCTGGCCGCGATGATCGACGATGCCGACCTCGGCGCGCCGGGCCTCCGCGCGGCAGTCGACCAGGCGCGCAAGGTACTCACCGACTGAGTTCGAGGGCGACCGGGAGCTCGCCCCCGAGGGCGGGCGTCTCTGCGGTTCGGTCCGCGACCGAGAATGCACGCCAGTCGATCACGCGAGTTTGCGGCCGAGTCGCGCGAGTGCGCGGCCGAGCAGCGCGCGCACCGCAGCCTCCGTGCGATCGAGATGCGTCGCGATCTCGGAGCGCACGAACTGGCCCTCACCCTGGAACTCGAACGCGTCACGGTCCTCGAGCACTTCACGGCAAACCGACTGCACGAGATCGGTCTGGCGCACGCCGAACGTGGTCTCCCGGCCGTTCGACGATTGAAGAACCGCGCGTCAGCGACGGAAGCGCAGCAGGTTCGGTACGAGCCGCAACGCGGACACCGCGAACCTGGTCACCGGTGACATCGGCATCGGCATCGGCCACTGCAGCGGCGAGTCCGGACTGCGATGCTTCGCCCCCACGGGGCAGGAGGTCGCCGGGTCGTCCAGCGAGTCGACGCGCGTCTCCATGCAGGGCTGACCGTCACAGCGACAGCACGGCTGGAAGCCATCGGAGATCGACGCGTCAGCGACCACACCGAACGGCCGACCTTGAACCAACAGCGCATCGTGCACCCGGACCCACGGGCCGAACTCGGGATGCAGCAACAGACCCGTGACCGGCGAAACCGTGCCGAACCCCGCGGCATCGGCGAGGCGCGGAAAACTCAGACGCTGCTGACACCGACTGGCGACCAGCGCGCGCACCCGCGCCTGCCGCAGGCGCTCGTTCATGTGATCGATCCCGAGTCGCACCGTGTGGTCGTCCAACCGCGCGCCGCTCGTGCCGAGGACGATTACGGCGCCGCATTGCGACAGCACCCGCGCCACGCGCTGGTCCGGCGGCTGGCAGGCGTCGAAGCGTGCTGCATCGACGACTCCGAACAGGTCGAAGCCGCTGGCGGCAGCGAGCGCCCGGACCTCTGCCAGCAGGGTCGCGGAACTGTGATTTTCTGCTCGTTGGGACGACGGCATGAAAGGGACAGCTTCGGCAACAGCCGCACCGCTGCCAAAGTCAGTTTTGGGCTCCGGGGGAGCCGTTGACAAGCCCCGAGCTCGACCGCGTCCTTGACTGGGACCCTCCCACCGCCGACCATCTCGCCACCTGTCGCGGGGAAGCCGGTGCAAATCCGGCGCTGTCCCGCAGCTGTGACCGAGGACGAACGCTCGAAAAGCCACTGGGAACGCCGCGTCGGCGCTCCTGGGAAGGCGAGTCAGTAGGACGAATCGGGAGCCAGAACATCCGGGACGGGCGCGGCCGCGAGGCCGGATCCTTCGTCTGAAGGGCGCGCGAGACGCCCAAGGACCCAATGATTCCATCCGTCCCCACCCCGTGGGCGCGGCCCGGGCGGTGCCTCTGGCGCCCGGCCGTGTACGCACGGGCCCTGGCTCTGACCCTGGGTGCGCTCTGCGCCGCTCCGGCCGTCGCCCAGGCACTCACGACTTCCGCCGGCTTCGCGGCAATCGAGGTCTTTGCGGAGACCATGAACCCGGCGAGCGTCCGCGGCATCGCGCGCGTGACCAAGGGCTTCGTCGTCGCGCGCGGCCGCAACCTCGACTTGTGCCGGCCCTACACGCCACCCCGGCGGTTGCTGCAGCTGGGCGCCGGCGAAGCGTTCGGCTTTCTGACCGCAACGCCCGCCGGCAACGTGCTCACGAGCGAACTCTACTCGGGGCGCATCTTCGAGCTCGATCCGGACAGCGGTCAGCGCCTGCGATCGTTCGTCGGCCCGCGGCTCGCGTTCGACGCCGTGATGCTGCCGAGCGGTGACGTACTCACGAACGCCAACCCGACCTGGCCGGCGCCCACGGCGCAGTGCGGGATCTGGCTCGCGGGTCCGGGACGCCCCCCGCGCGAACTGCTGCCGCTCTCGGGGCCGTCGGGTCCGCTTGCCCTCGACCCGAACGGCGACCTCATCGTCGCCGAACTCGGACCCGTCGTGCCGCCACCACCGGGCACGGCCCGGTTGCTGCGTTTCTCGAACACAACCCTGCAGCACGCGATCCAGAACGGGGTCACGCTGACGACCGCGCAGGCGACCGCGAGCGCCAACGGCTACGACGGGCTCTACGACCTCGCGATCGACGACCACGGCCGCATCCACTCGACCGACCCGGCATCCCCGACGATCACCCACACCGCACCGCGGTCGCTCGCGCCGAACGCAACGACCGCCGATGCCGGTGCCGGCCGCTCCGGCCTATGGCTGCACTTCGAGCCGGGTTCGGGCACAACGCTCACCGGCTACCAGCCAGGAGAGCACAGTTCGCGGCTGTTCGTCGCCTACTCCGACTTCTTCCAGCACTTCGGCATCGCGCGCGTCACACCGGAGCGGCCAATCCTGACGGCCAGCCGGCCCCTCTTGCCGGCCCACTCGACCGCGAACCTCACGCTCACGAACGCCCCACCCGGCGGCACCGTCCTCCTGCTCGCGGACGCAGGACACCATCGGCACGAACAGCCGGTCGCGGCGCCTTTCGGCAACCCGCTGTGGTTCGGCCTGCCGCTGACCACGGCCGTGGTACTGGCACAGCCAATGGTCGACGCGTCCGGCCGCACCACGACCACGATCACCAACCCAGGCGGCTTCGCGCTGCCGGTCACCTGCCAGTGCGCCGTGCTCGATGCCGCGCGCACCAGCGCCACCAGTTCTTCTCTCATCCACCTGCAACTCCAGCAATGACAGCCATGAAACTCTCGAATCACTGCCTCGCTCTCGCCGCTCTCGCGGCCCTCGGCGCCAACACCTCGGCCCAGACCCTGCCCGAAGGGCTCGCCTCCCAGACGCGCGGGCTGCCCGCCAACGCCGGCAACGTGCTGACGCTCGGCGGCCCGGGCGGCACCGCCTGGTTCGACGGCATGGATCTCGTCCGCCGAACCGGCACGCAGCAGACGACCCTGCTGACGTTCGGCACGCCGGTGTTCGGCTCGTTCACGATCCGCGCCGGCGCCGGCAACCTGCTGTTCGGCGAGAGTTCGATGGGCGGCCTCTGGCTCGTGCCGCTGAACGGCACCGCGCCGACGCAGCCGCTCGCGAACCTCGCGTTCAACTACGACGCCGTGCTCTACGAACCGCAGCGGGCGATCGTCTCCGCCAAGACCTCGGGCTTCAGCGGCCCCGACAACGACCTGCACGCGCTCGACCTGACGACGGGCTTAACGCAGCTGCTCGCGCAGATCCCGGGTGCCTCGGGCCCGATCGCACTGGCTAGCAACGGCGACCTGTACTACGCGACCGCGAGTCTGCTCTTCCCGACGCCCGCCGGCCAGACCGACGTGCTGCGATTCTCGCGGCAGACCATCGACCAGGCGCTGCAGAACAACACCGTCCTCGGTCCCGCCGACGCGACCGTGGTGCTCGCGGCCATCGACAGCGCCGGCGACCTCGCCTTCGACAACGACGGTGACTTGTTCTTCACCGACTGGTTCAACAACACGATCGGTGAGATCGACGGCGCCGACGGCGCGAACGCAGCCGCCAAGGTGTTCGCCGACTACGCCAGCGTCTCCTTCGGCGGCTCGGGGCTGCAGTTCGTCCGCTCGCCGGCCCCCGCCGACTTCGAACCGTTCCAGCCACGCGGCCAACGCCTGCTCGTGCACGAAACCGAGTTCGGCGTGCTGAGTCAGGTCCGCACGATCAGCCCACGCAGCCCGCAGCTCCGCAGCAGCGTGCGTTCACCCGTCCCGGCTGGCATGTTCGACCTCGAGATCTCGGAGGGCCCGGCCGGGGGCTCGGCCCTGCTGGCGATCGGCCTGCCGAGCGGTCCGGGGGTCTCGCGCCTCGACGTTCCCGGCTTCGAACAGCCGCTGTTCTGGCTCGACGGCCTCCAGCAGCCGGCCAACACCTACTTCCTGACCCTCGACGCCAACGGCGAAGTCAGCCTGCCGCTCAACAACCCGGGCTTCCAGCCGGGCCTGGCGATCGTCACGCAGGCGGCCGTGCTCGATGCGGCGTCCGAAGTCCTCGGTGCCACGGACCCGCTGCTGACGTTCCTGCGGCAGTAGGACGCCCCGCAGGGCCCAAACGGGTAGGCCGGCCGCACCCCGGGCGACCGGCCTCCCACGCCACCCCGCGGAGATACGTCCCCGGGTGCATAGTCGTTACAGCGACTTCCTGTCGAGAACTGCGTCGCGCGGCCGTATTCGACGAAACTGCTGAACGGGTCGGCGCTCCGCGCGCCGGCCACCCGGGAACTCCATGAACAACCAGTCCATTGCCGTCGCGATCGTTGCCCTGCTGCTGCTCGGCGCAGGCGCACTCGCATACACCCAATTCGTTGCTGCCGAAGAGGTTCCGCTCGTGCAGTGGGACGAGGCCGACGAGGTCGGGACCGTCGTCGACGTCGAACGTCAGAACGCCGAGATGGGCGAGGCCAACCTCGACCGCACGGCCGTCGAGGTCGAGGACACCGGTCCGATCGCCGACGACGAGGGCCGGGTTGCGCTGATCGTTCGCGGCCGCGTCGTCGACAAGTTCCAGGCTCCGGTCAAGAACGCCCAGGTCTGGCTCGAGCAGTCGCGCGCCAACCGGCGGCGCTTCGGCGGCGGCAACAATCGGCGCCGCATTCCCGAACCCGTCGTCACGGATGCCGAGGGGCGATTTGCGTTCTCGGGCCAGACGTTCCGCAACCTGCGCGTCTCGCTGCAGGTCAAGAGCGCGCGGCACGCGCCCGGCACGTTCGATCGCGATGTCGGCGACGTGATGGCCAGCGCCAACACCAGTGCGCGCGGCTCCGAGCTCGACCTCGGCGACCTCGTGCTCGACAACGGCGGCGAGGTGCTCGGGCGCGTGACCGATCTCGAGGGCAACGGCATCGCCGGCGCCGAGGTAGAGACGTCACCGCAGGGTCGCAACCGCTGGCGCTGGATGCGCAACCGCGACGACTTCCTGCCGCCGGCCGTCACGGACAACAACGGCTACTACCGGATCGCCCACGTCCCGGCCGGCGAGTGGAACACGAACGCCACCGCGAAGCAGCACACCGAGGGGCGCTCGACGACGTTCTCGGTCGAAGAGGACCAGCAGGTCCAGGTCGACGACATCCGCCTCGGTCCGGGTTTCGAAGTTACGGGCTACGTGCGCGACCAGCAGGGCGAACCGATCGCGAAGGCGCGCGTGACCCTGCGCGGCCAGGGGCGCGATGCGCAACGTGGCGGCGGTGAGCGCGGCCGGGAACGCGGCGGCAACCGCGGCGGCGGCGGCCGCGGCCCGGGCCGCGCCTTCTCGATGTTCGGCGGCGGTAGCCGCTCGCATTCGGCGACGACCGACGAGCAGGGGCGGTTTCACATCGAACACCTGCCCGGCGTCATGATGCGGGTCAGCGTGCGCGCCGAGGACTACCTGCTCTACGAGGCCGAAGACTTCGACCCGAAGCTCGGACAGCCACTTCACATCACGTTGCAGGAGGGCCTGCGCATCGCTGGCGTCGTGCTCGACGGCGTCGACAGCCAGCCGGTAACGAGTTTCGCGATCGAGGCCCAGCGCCTGCGCGGCCTGCCCGTGCCCGGCGCGGAGAATCTCGACTTCGCCGAGATCATGCGTCGCATGCGCGATGACAACCTCGACGATGCGACGCGCCAGCAACTGCGACGCCAGATGGAATCGCTGCGGTCCTCCATGGTCAGCCTGAGCCGTGACGGCAACCGCGGTCGAGGCGGCGATCGGGGCCGTGGCGGTGACCGTGGTCGGGGTGGTGACCGGGGTCGCGGTGGCGACCGCGGCCGGGGCCGTGGTGGTCGCGGCGGCACGGACCTCGGCGAACCCGACGGCCACCCGGACGGCACGTTCGTCCTGACGGGCCTGCAGGAAGGTGTCTACGAAGTCCGCGTACAGTCGCCGGATCACGCGTTCCTGCGCAGCGCCGAGATCGAGCTGCGCTCGGGAGCCGCGTCGCCGAGCTTGACGCTGCGACTCGATCGCGGGTTCTACTACGCCGGCATCGTCCTGACCGACACCGACGATCCCATCGTCGGCGCAACCGTGGAGCTGCGCTCGTTCGACCCCGCGCAGGAGAGCACCGCCAGCAACGGCGACGGCCGCGGCCGTATGGAGCGCATGATGCGCGAGTGGACTCGCCGCGCCACCGGTGCAAACCTCACCCTCGAGGTCGAGACCAATGAGGATGGCGAGTTCGTGTTCACACACGTGCCACGCGGCAGCTACCGCATCGAAGTGCGCGCCAAGGGCTACGCCACGCCCGAGACCCAGACCGTCGAACTGCTGGGTGACCGCTCGGACGGCAAAGTCGTGCTCGGCGAGCTCGGTCGCCTGGTCGGCGACGTTCGCGGGTTCGATCCGTCGAACAGCGAACCGACCCGCATCGTCGCGGTGCTGGCGCCGAAAGACGACGGCAACTCGAACGGTGGCCGCACCAACTGGATGCGCGCGTTCGGTCGCCGCAACGGCTTCAAGCGCGCCGACGTGCAGAGCGACGGCAGTTACGTGATCGAGGACATGGAGCCGGGCGACTACATCGTCAAGGCCTACAGCGGCTCCCAGGGCGACATGTTCCGGCAGCTCATGCCGCAGTTCATGTCCGGCGAACTGCTGCCCGACGTGCGCATCGTCGCGGGCGAGACTACCCGCCGCGATGTCGACCTCACGCTCGCGTCGCTCGGCAAGGTGACGGGCACCGTGATGCACAACGGCGAAGCCGCCAAGGGCTTCCGCGTCGAGGTGCAGGCCGTCGATCAGAACAACGGCAACGCGGGCAACGGTTCGAACCCGGCCCGCGGGATGATGCGCCGTTTCAGCGGGCGGCGGTCCGCGACCGTCAGCAGCAACGGCGCGTTCGAGGTCGAGCGGGTTGCGGCGGGCGAACACACCCTGCGAGTGTTGTCAGCAACGCGCGACGTGCTGCACGAAGAGTCGGTCTTCGTAAACGCGAAGGCAACGACGGAGCGCTTCCTGAACGTCTACTCGAGCACGCTGCAAGGCGCGATCACGACGACCGACGATACGGATGCGACCACGCTGCGCGGCAACGCGATGCTGCTCGTCGGCGTCACGGCGGTGCCCGAGAACCTCGGCCAGTGGCGCCGGACGCCCGGCAACCGCGCGTTCAACGCCCGCGTCCGCGACGGCGCGTTCAACTTCAGTACGGTCCCGCCCGGCAGCTACCTGCTCGCCCTGACCATTCGCGGCCGCGAAACGGTCAGCCAGACCGTCACGATCGGCAGCGGCAAGAACGACCTCTCGATCGCCGCCGGCAAGGTGGATCCAAACGCAGCGGCGAACGGTCCGCGGCAAAACGCCCCGGGCGGCGGCCGCTGATCGGGACGGGAACTGCTAGACTGAAGCGGTCTCGGAGAACCCAACCATCCGCTTCCTCGCCACCGTCTTCGCTGCCCTGCTCCTCGCCGTCGGTCTCACCGTCGGCGGCTACTCCCTGCTGTTGACGCTGCGGCGCGCGCCGGTCACGACCGACCTGGTCCCCGCGACCGACTTCGTCAGCGCGCGGCCAGCAGCGCCTGCGCGGCTCGTGCTCGAGCCGCGTCCGCGCGCGTTCGCGACCCCCGCCTCGGCGCACCGCGCGGTAAGCGACGCCCAGCCCCGGACGGTTGCCATGAGCGGCCTGTCCAACGACCTGCCCGCCACGACCGGCATCGCGGTGTTCCTGCCTGTCACGGGCGCCTTGTTCGACTGGCAGCCATTGCCCGCGGACCGTGGCGCCGATACAGACACGATCGACCTGGCGATCCAGGCCCCGGCCCGTGAGGTCCTGCTCACGCTCGCCCCGTCCGCCGCCTGCGCCCGCCACAGCTACTTCGCGCAGACGACCGCCGACTTCACGAAGTCCGAACGGGCGACGTTCACCCTCGAACTCGCCACGGTCGAGTTCTCGACCCAGGACGTCGACCACACGGGCCCGCTGCAACTCCGGCGCCTCGGCCACCCGGAATGGCACCCGAGCGGCGCAGCAGCCGCTGGCCTACGCCTCACGCGCAACGCGACCCCACTCCTGCTCGGCGCTGGCGACTACGAACTCGTCGATCCGGTTCGCCCCAAGATCCGACAGGCGTTCACCGTGCCGACCGCCGCCCCGATCGTTCTGGATGCGGATCTGGCGCTGCCCCGCGGCCGGAAGCCCTGACCGCTGGCGAAACGGCCACGCTTGACCAGGGCACGCCGCGTACTTCAGCTCGCGCCATGCCGATATCGCGCATCGCCCTGCTGCTGCTACTCGCGTGCTCGTGCCAGAGCGCGCCGGACCTGATCGAACTGACCGATCGGCTGACCGAACGCTGTGCCGCGTTCGACGGACAGGTAGGCATCTACGTGCGCCACCTCGAACACGATGACGCGGTCGAGATCAACGCCGACGAGCTGTTTCCGACGGCAAGCATGATCAAGGTACCGATCCTCGGCGCGCTGTTCGACCGGATCGAGCGCGGCGAATTGCGCTACGGCGATCAGCTGACCTACACGAAAGACCGGCTGTATGCCGGCGAGGATCTGCTCGGGTCGTTCGCCGACGGTGAGAAGGTCACGCTCGACAAGCTGGCGTTCCTGATGATCACGACGAGCGACAACACCGCGTCGCTCTGGTGCCAGGAGCTGGCCGGGACCGGCACGGCGATCAACGCGTGGCTGCAGGACAACGGCTTTACGAAGACCCGCGTCAATTCACGCACCGCCGGCCGTGAACCCGATCGCGAACGGTTCGGCTGGGGGCAGACGACGCCGCGCGAGATGGCGGAACTGCTCGCACGCGTGCGCAATCGCCAGCTGGTGTCGGCGGCGGCCAGCGAAGAGATGGCCCGCGCGATGGGACGGATCTACTGGGACGGCGAGGCGCTGTCGGCGATTCCCTCTGACATCGCGACCATGAGCAAACAAGGCGCGGTGAGTGCGTCACGCAGCGAGGTCGTGCTCGTACACGCGCCCCACGGCGACTACGTATTCTGCGTGATCACCAACGGTCAGAAAGATCGCTCATGGGAACACGACAACGCCGGCTACGTGTTGCTTCGCGACGTGTCTCGGATCCTGTGGGAGCACTTCGAACGGGGGCGGCCTTACACCGAACCAGCGGGCACCGACAAGTTCCGGTAAGCCCCCACTCGCATCAGTAGCCGGCCGCGTGGCCGTCCTTGCGGGACTCGGAAGCGGCCGCATAGACCTTGCGCGCCGCATCGAACAGCACCGCCTGATAACCACCGAAACCACCGGCGCGGCGTTCGACGCGATGGCCCATCGCGCGCAAGGCGGCAGCGACCTCGTCGGAGAACGTGGACTCCAGGTAGACCGTGCCACCATCGCGCATGCGTGACCCGGTGGGTTGCGAACTGCCCTCGTGACGGATGCGCGCGGCATCGCCGGCCTCCTGCAGGTTCATGCCGAAGTCGATCATGTTGACGAGGATCTGCACGTGACCCTGCGGCTGCATCGCGCCCCCCATCACCCCGAAGCTCAGCCACGGCTCGCCATCCCTGGTCACGAACGCCGGGATGATCGTGTGGAACGGGCGCTTGCCCGGCGCGTAGGTGTTGGCGCGTCCCGGCCGCAGGTCGAAGAGCTCGCCGCGATTCTGCAGTCCGAAGCCGAGCTGCGGCGGACAGACTCCCGAGCCGAGCCCGCGAAAGTTGCTCTGGATCAGGCTGACCATCGTGCCGTGCTCGTCTGCGACGGTGAGATAGATCGTATCGCCCTTCTCGAGCTTCGCGTCGCCGGCCGGTAGCTGCAGGCTCGCATGCTTGGGGTCGAACAGCTTGCGCCGCTCGTCGGCATACGCCTTCGAGATCAGCGTCTTCACCGGCACCTTGGCGAACGCCATGTCGGCGTAGTACTTCGCGCGATCCTCGTAGACGAGCTTCTTGGCCTCGACGAAGAGATGGGCCCACGCCGCGCTGCCGGCCCCCATGCTCGCGATTTCGAACGGTTCGATCAGGTTGAGGATCTGCAGCGCGGCGATGCCCTGACCGTTCGGCGGCAGCTCCCAGACGTCGTAGCCGCGGTAGTTGGTGGAGACCGGTTCGATCCATTCACTGGTGTGCGCCGCCAGATCCGCCGCCGTGAGGAAGCCGCCGTGCTCTTGCACGAACGTCGCCAATTGCTGCGCAATCGCACCAAGATAGAACAGGTCACGCCCGCCTGCGCCGCGCTCGGCCATCTGCCGCATCGTGCGAGCGAGCGCATCGTTCTGGAATGTATCGCCCTCACGCGGTGGCCGCCCCCACGGCAAGAAGACCTCACGGAACCCGGGCTGATCCTGGCGGTCGGGGACACCTCGCCGCCAGTACTCGGCGATGGTCTGGGGTACGGGCACGCCCTGTTCCGCGTAGCGGATGGCCGGTTCGAGCACCTCGGCCATCGCCAGCTTGCCGAACTTGCCGTGCAGGGTGTACCAGCCGTCCACGCAACCCGGCACCGACACGGGCAGCGGGCCGAACTTCGGAATCTCCTCGTGGCCTTGGTCGAGGAACCACTGCCGCGTCAAAGCCCGCGGCGAACGGCCGCTCGCGTTGAGGCCGTGCAGCTTCTTCGTCTTGCCGTCCCATACGATCGCAAACAGATCCCCGCCGATCCCGCAACCGGTCGGTTCGCAGACGCCCAGGGCCGCATTCGCGGCGATCGCCGCGTCGACCGCGCTGCCACCCTGCTTCAGGATGTCGATCGCAACCTGGGTCGCGAGCGGATGACTCGTGGCCGCAATGCCGTTCTTGGCCCAGACGATCGAACGCGTCGCATGCGACATGCCGGCGATGCGATCCTGTGCGAGGGCCGCATGAACGGACACGGCGACGAACGAAAGGGCGGCCAGGTAGGTGCGGTTCATATTCGGCAAGGGCGAGACTGCGGCGTGGAGTAAGCGATCGTAGTTCAAGCGATGCGAGCCATGCTGTTTTCGTTCCCGATCCGCCCACCACGACTTCGCGGCTCCGTCGCAGTCAGCAGTCGCAGTCAGCGGCCACCGTCGCGCAGCGCGGCCAGAAGCTCCGCGTAGATTGGATCCGGGTGCATTTCGATGGCCTTCCGCATCACCTTGCGCAGCCCCGCGAGCTTCTGTGGATCCTCGGTCGGCCGACCTCGCCACCAGGCGTCCATGAACTTCGCAGCGCCTTCCGATCGCTGCGCAGCGATCGCGCGCAACCAGAATCGCAGACGGTAGGCGTTGTCGCGTTGAAGTCGGGCAGTGGCAGCACGCCCCAGCTCCTGCAGCACCGGCATCAGCCGGGGGTCGCGACTGATCTCCGCAGCCAGGAAGCGACAGTTGTCGTCGAACGGCCTGGGTGCCCTGAGATGCCGAACCAGGATGTCCCCGTCCGGATGGAGCCCATAGCGGGCCAGCGCGATCGCCGCCGGCGCATCGCCGCGTTTCGCAAGCCCGCGAATCACATGCAGCATGCCATCGCGAAACCTGAGGTTCCGCAGCCCCCATTCGCGCGCGTAGAGCGGCGAACCCTGCCGAACCATCTGTTCGGCCAGGTCATGCAGCTCGTCGGTCTCGAGGCCCGGCCGGGAGAGCGTGAAGATCAGGTCGCCGGCCGTCGTATCGTAGACCACGCTACCACGCCGCACGCGGACCTTGGCCTCGTCGGTCAAATGAGCTCTCACGATTTCGACAAGCTTCGAATGCGCCTCGCTCTCGATGAGAGCCCGCACGGCATAGCAGCGAAGGACCGACGACTCGTGCGATGCCAACTCGACGAGCTCCTCAGTGGTTCGGGAGCCGACCAGCCGCTCGTAGAGCAGGTAGGTTGCAGACGGTCGATCGGCAACGATCTCGTCGTCGTACGTCTTCGCCGCGGCGAGCTGTCGGACCACCTTGTCGGCGCCCTGGGAATCTTGCGCCGTAAGTGCCGAGAGAACCAACAAGCAGGCCAATGAGCTACGCATCGAGTTCATGAGGTGTCCGTTGTCGCGCCGACCCTCCCCATTGCACCCAGACTAGCCGATCCTTCGAGTAGCCAACCGGTCGACAGCGACCGGCACCATGCGGAGATCTTGCGCTGCCTGAGGTCGAAGCAACGTCGATGGCTGCTCTTGGTTCCCTTATCCGGTCATTCACGACGACGAGGACCGCTGTCATGAGGCGTCTGGTCAGCCCCGTCGAACGGGCTGGCCAGCTCCGCCCAGGGGACCGATCACTCGGACCGCGAATCCGGCACGGCCTCGAGGCCGTCCGCGGTCACCCGATACACGTGTGGCGACACCGGGTGCGCGGCGCGTTCTGCGATCGCTTCGGTGTCGGCCATCAGGGACTCGAGGTCGACCTCGCCCTCGTCGCCGACCCACAGCACATCGCGATCGGGCATCGCAACGAGCAGGCCCTCGACCTCGTCGAGCAGCAGCACCCGTGCGGCGTCATAGCCGTCGCCGACTTCGACGCGCAGCGGCTCGGTGGCCGAGCGCAGTTCTTCGAGGCGCGTGGGGTCGAGTCGGGAGAGGTTGGCGACGGCGAGATGGTGCACGTCGTCGACCGACTTGTTCCACAGCCGCAGGTGCGCCTGGCAGACGAAGATCATGCTCTGCGGATCATCGACGACGTACACGGTGACGAGTTCGTCGTTGAGCCGGCGGTGCACCAGCCCCGAGTCGCCGAAGCACCCCTTGCCGTCGAGCCACTCGCGGCTGCGGACCTGCGGCAGCAGCATGCCGGCGGCGGTCCCGAAGTCGATGTCGTCGACCCGGTCCAGGCCGATCTCCTGCACGTCCTCGATCAGCCGCGCGACGTAGCCCTCGAAGCCACTCGGGAACGCCTGCTCGTGCTGCATCGCATCGTGCAGCGACACGGGCGTTTCCTGGCCATCGACCTCGAGCAGGCAGGCGAACTGGTCGGGCAGGAGCGTGACGAAGCGCACGTTCTTGTGGTTCTGGGCGAGCACGGTCTCGAAGCGGACGAGAAAGGCCGCGACTTCGGGCGAAAAGCCCGACTGCAGCCGCCGGAAGCGATGATGGAGCACGACCGCCACGGCCGAGACCACCAACCAGCCCGCGAGAGCCCAGAGCAACATGCCGCTTGTATCGGCCACTCGGCGGCGGGCCATTAGCGCTCAGCAGGCGCTCACCTTGCGGTCATCCGGCGCTCACCCGCCCATGGCATGCAGGGCACCGGGTGGCGAACCCTCCGCATGGGCCAAAACGGTGATCGGTCCTCGGTGCGCGAGTCGTCGAGGAGGGAGGTTGTCGGCGAGACAGACCGGCGAGACGAAACTTGACGCCCAAACTACCCCTGAGCGATCGACGAACCGTAAGCGGAGAACTGCCGCAGCGTCAATCGGGTCCTTCGATTATCGGACCTGAATCGACGGTTGTCGGAAGTACTCGATTTTCGGATACTAGATCGCGTGGCACCGGAGACCACCAGCCAATTTCGCCTCGTTGTCATCGGGGACGGCTCGATCCGCACGATCCCACTGCTCGGCGAGCACTGGACGATCGGCCGGGCGGAGGACTGCGAGATCCAGCTCCGCGATATTACGGTGAGCCGCCGCCACGTGCTACTGACGCGGACGGGCGAGGACTTCCACCTCCGTGATCTGGGCGGCCGCAACCCGATTCTCGTGGACGGCCAACCGCACACGGGCGGCGCGGTCCAGGCCGGCCAGGAGCTCGCGCTCGGCCTCACCCGCCTGCTGCTCGAGCGTCGCGACCGCCCGAGCGCGACCCACAGCAACGGCGAGACGGTGATGATCACGGGCCGGGAGGTGCTCGACCGCGAACTGGACGAAACCCCGCGCTCGAGTTCGACCGCGGCCGCGCTCCGCGTGCTCGAACGGCTCGAGTGGACGTTCGCCGATCTCGGTTCGCTCGCGGACGCCGCGGAACCGATGCTGGCGCTCGCGATGAACCTGACGAACCGGCGCCGTGGGCTGCTCGGCCAACTCGGCGCCTCGGGCCACCTCGAGCTGCTCGCCACCCTCGACTCGACCCAACAGAAGCGCGGTCCGGCCCTGGCCGAAGCTCTCCTACGCGAAGCCCAGCAGCTCAAACAGGTTTCGCTGCTGACGACCGCCGATCGTGACGACCGCCTGATGATCCCGCTCGGCCCCGGTCCGGACGCACTACTAACGCTCGAGGAACCCACGCCCGACGCGCCCGCGGGCCAAGAACTGCTACGCCTCGCCGACACGCTGGGCCGGGTCATCTGGCACCGCCTCTACGAAGTGCGCGAACGGCTGCGGCTGCGCGAGGAGGTCCAGCGGCTACGGTTCCACGGCACGACAGCCCACAGCGCCGTGCTGCTCAGCAACCGCCTCAAGCCCGTGCGCCAGCAACTCCGAGAGATCGCGAGCAGCGACACCCCCGTGCTGCTCGTCGGTGAAGACGGCACGGAGCGCGAGGATCTCGCGCGCTACCTGCACAGCGAGAGCCGCAAGAACGGGCCGTTCGTGCCGATTCATGTGTCGATGGTGGCCGCGTGGCGCCTGGACAAGACGCTCTTCGGCGACGCGACGGGTGACGAGACCAGCGCGCTCGCCCGCAGCAAGGGCGGCACGCTGTTCCTCGACGACCTCAGCCGCCTGGCGCCGGCCCAGCAGGAACGGCTCGCCCACGCGGCCACGAGGTCAGAACGCCGGCTGGTCGCTGCCGCGCCGTCGCCACCGCCCCACCCACCGGAGTCGGCGGACTGGTCGCCGGCTCTCACGGAGCTCCTGCTGTCCCACGTCGTAACGGTGCCACCCCTGCGCGAGGACGGCGGTGACGTGGTCGCGCTCGCGGAGCTGTTCCTGTCGGACATGGGCTCGGCCCCCGACGGTTCGCCGCGACTGCTCAGCGAGCGGGCCAAGCGCCTGCTCGCGGGCTACGCGTGGCCGGGCAACGTTCGGGAGCTGCGCCAGGTCCTCGAAACGGCGGCCGGCAAGGCTGGCAGCAATCAGATCACGCCGCGCCACCTGCCACCCGAGATCGCGGACACGCAGTCGGAGGCCACTCGATCGGGGCTCGAGTCGCTCGAGGACGTCGAGCGCCGCCACATCCGCGCGACGCTGAAGCGCCTCGGGGGCAACCGCGCCAAGACCGCGCAGGCCCTCGGGATCGCGGCCTCGACGCTCTACGAGAAGCTCCGGCGGTACGAGATCGGGGATTGATCTGCCCCGCGATCCTGACTGGCTCCCCCGGCACCGATTCGCAACACTAGCCGGATGACTGCCGGTCCGATCTACCTCGACAACGCCGCGACGACGCGCCCCCTGCCCGAAGTCGTCGAGGCCATGGGCAACGCCCAGCTCCAAGCTTTCGGCAATCCGAGCAGCCCACACGCGTTCGGCGCGCCCGCCCGCAAGCTGCTCGAGGACGCGCACGAGTTCCTGCGCGGAACGGTCGCCGCGGGCCGGATCGTGTTCACCTCGGGCGGCAGTGAAGCGGACTACCTCGGCATCGTCGGTAGCGCGGCGGCGCGCGCACCGGGCCGCATCATCATGGCGGCGAGCGACCATCCCGCACTGCTTCGCACCGATCGGATCACGGGGCGCTGGCGCCATCACACGGTGACCCTGCCGGTGACCGAAGACGGCGACCTCGCACCCGAGACGCTGTTCGACGCGCTCGGCAGCGACGTCCGCACGGTCGCGCTCATGCATGGCCACAACGAGCTCGGCACGCTGAGTCAGCTCGACGAACTCATCACGTTGATCCGCCGCGAAGCGCCCGAGGCCCACATTCACGTCGACCTCGTGCAAACCTACTGCAAGCTGCCGTTCGACATGGACGAGTTCGACGTCGACTCGATCGCGGTGTCCGGCCACAAGTTCCACGGCCCGCGCGGCGCCGGCTTCCTCGCGTTGTCCAACAAGGCCGAGGTGCGAGCGCTGCAGCTCGCGGGTGGCCAGGAGCACGGGCTGCGTGGCGGCACGGAGAACATCGCGGGCGCGGTCGGACTCGCCGTCGCGGCCGAAGCCGCACTGACGCGACAGGCGAGCACCGCGCGCCACTGTGAAGCACTCGCACGACTCGTGCACGATCGTGTCGCCACGGCGTTCCGCGACACGACGCGCCTGGGCAACGCCGAGCGCCGCCTGCCGCACGTGTTGTCGCTGCGGATCCCCGGGATCGTAGGCAGCACGCTGCTCGAACGGTGCGATGCGCGTGGCATCGCGTTCTCGACCGGCTCGGCTTGCCACGGCGTCGGCGACGATGCGCGCGCGCCGCAGAACCACGTGCTCGCAGCGATTGGCCTCGGCCGCCGGCAGGCTCGCGAAGTCGTGCGGCTGTCGTTCTCTCACGAGACGACCGTCGAACAGGCCGAGCAGGCCGCGACGATCCTCGTCGAGGAGATCGGTCAGATGCTGGCTGTCGCGCCCCGGCGCCAGTTCGGAGAAGGCATTCAATGAGCCGCACGACCGCGGGCCGCTCTGGCGGACTGTCGCCGGCGATGCAGCAGTACGTCACCGCGAAGGAGCAGCACCCCGAAGCGCTGCTGTTCTTCCGCATGGGCGACTTCTACGAGCTGTTCTTCGAGGACGCCAAGACCGCCGCGCGCGACCTCGGCATCACGCTCACCGCGCGCGGCAAGGGCGAGAACGCAATCCCGATGGCGGGCGTGCCCGTGCGCTCGATCGACGGTCACCTCGAAAAGCTCGTCGGGCTCGGGCATCACGTCGCGATCTGCGAGCAGATGCAGGACCCGAGCGAGGCCAAGGGCGTCGTCGACCGCGAAGTCGTGCGAGTCGTCACACCGGGGACGCTGACCGAGGACAACCTGCTGCGCGGCGATCGCGCCAACCACCTCACGGCGGTCGCGATCGGCAAGGACCGCGCCGGCATCGCATGGGTCGAGCTGTCGACGGGGGCGTTCCAGGTCCACGAATGCGCCCTCGATCGCCTCACGGACGAGCTCGCGCGCATCGAACCCGCCGAACTGCTGCTCGCCGAGACCCTGCGCGGCGCGACGCCGTGGCTGCCGCACCAAAAGCTCCCGATCACCTGGCGCCCGGGCTACGACTTCGGCACCGACGGTGCGACGCGCGCGCTCGAACAGTTCTTCAAGGTCAAGACACTCGGCGGCTTCGGCGTGCTCGAGCTCCCGCTCGCGATCGGTGCAGCGGGCGCAGTCGTCACCTACCTGCAGGATACGCAGCTCTGTGCGCTGCCCCACTTGCGTGGGCTCGAGGTGTTCACCGACGGCTCGTACATGCGCCTCGATCGCGCAACGCGGCAGAGCCTCGAACTCGTGCAGACGATGCGCGACGACGAGGGCACGCCGTTGCTCGCCGTGCTCGACGACACCGCGACGCCGATGGGCGCGCGACTGCTGCGCAACTGGCTGCTCGCGCCGCTCGGCAGCGTCGAAGCCATTCGCGAACGCCAGACCGCGGTCGCGGAACTCTTCGCCAACGCCGAGTTGCGTCTCGCGGTGCGCGCCGCGCTCGAACCCGTGCTCGACCTCGAACGCCTGACGTCGCGCACGGCGTTCGGCCGCGGCAACGCGCGCGATCTCTCAGGGCTCCGGCAAAGCCTCGAAGGCCTGCCCGGGCTGATCACCGAGCTGACGAAGTGCGGCGCCGATGCACTCCAACGCCTCGCGACGCTCGATCCGCTGACCGAGCTCGCGACCGCGATCGAGCAGGCGATCGTCGACGAGCCGCCGCTGTCCGTGAAGGAAGGCGGCATCATCCGCACGGGCTTCAGCCAGGAACTCGACGAGCTGCGCGTGCTCGCGCGCGACAGCAGCGAGTGGCTCGCGAACTACCAATCACGGCTCGCGGAGACGACGGGTATCCCGAGCCTGAAGGTCGGGTTCAACAAGGTCTTCGGCTACTACATCGAGGTCACGCACACGCATCGCGACGTGCCGCTGCCCGAGGACTTCCAGCGCAAGCAGACGATGAAGAACGCGGAGCGCTACGTCACCGACGAGCTGCGCGCGTTCGAGGCGAAGGTGCTCAAGGCCGAAGAGAACAGCAAGGCGCTCGAGTACGAGCTCTTCGGCGCGCTGCGGCAGCAGGTCGCGGACGCGTGCGACCGCCTGCAGGCGACGGCGCGCGCCATCGCCGAGCTCGACGTGTATGCCGCGCTCGCGAACGTCGCACGCGATCGCGGCTACTGCCAGCCCGAGGTCGACGAGACCACCACGCTCAAGATCGAGGATGGCCGCCATCCCGTGCTCGAAACGACGCACGCGGCGGGCACGTTCGTCGCCAACGACACCGACCTCGAGCCGCCGGGCCGCCGCCTCGTGCTGCTCACGGGCCCCAACATGGCCGGTAAGTCGACGTGGATCCGCCAGAACGCGCTCATCGCAGTGATGGCCCAGATCGGCAGCTTCGTGCCCGCGAAGAGCGCGCACGTCGGGCTCGTCGATCGCGTGTTCACGCGCGTGGGCGGCGCCGACGACATCAGCCGCGGGAGCTCGACGTTCATGGTCGAGATGATCGAGACGGCGAACATCCTCAACAACTCGACCGACCGCAGCCTCGTGATTCTCGACGAGGTCGGCCGTGGCACGAGCACCTACGATGGCCTGTCGCTCGCGTGGGCGATCGCCGAGGACCTGCTCGAACGCATCCGGTGCCGCGCGCTCTTCGCGACGCACTACCACCAGCTCGTCGACCTCGCGTTACCCGGCAACGGCGTCGCGAACTGCCGCGTCGCGGTGCGCGAGTGGCAGGACGAGATCGTCTTCCTGCACCGCATCGAACAGGGCGGCACGGACCGCAGCTACGGCCTGCACGTCGCGTCACTCGCGGGCATCCCCCAGTCGGTGCTCGACCGCGCAACCGCCGTGCTGCACAAGCTCGAGGCCGAGGGCGACGACGTGCGCGAATCGCTCGTCGACGCACGCGAGCGACGCCGTCCGGGACCGAAGCAGAACGAGCTGTTCGCGCCACCGCCCGAACCGCTCGTCGAAGAACTGCGCGAGCTCGACCTCGACGACATGACGCCGCGGCAGGCGCTCGAGCTGCTCCAGCGCTGGCAGGAACGTCACGGCAAATAGGCGATAGGGGCCGCCACACATCGGCCGGGCGGCGATCGGCCACAACACGGATCTCACCGGTAGTTCGAGACTGGGTCGTGCCGATAGAGTCGGCACGATGAGCGGCCCGATCACGATCCGACCCTGGCAGCCCGGCGACGAGGAGTCGCTGCTCGCGGGCCACAACCGCACGTTCGAACCCGAACGCTCGCTCGCCCACTGGTACTGGAAGTTCCGCGACAACCCAACCGGACAGGTCCATGTGATGGTCGCGGCGCACGAGAGCGATGGCATCGTCGGCGCCTACGTAACGTTGCCGGTGCGCATCCGGGTCGACGGCGAAGAGCGGATCGCCGGCCAGTGCGTCGACCTGTTCGTGCTGCCCGAACACCGCCGCGCCGGCAAGCGACCGGGCCTGTTCGTCAACCTGGCGCACGCGCACTACGAAGAGTGGGGCGGCAAGGGCGACGGGCAGAACGCGTTCCACTACGGCTGGCCGATCGCGACGTGGCGCATCGGCCAGAAGTATTTGCGCTACGAGATCGTGCGCGACTGGGACTTCCTGTTCGAACAGCGCCCGCCCGAAGGCTTCGCCGAACGCACGGTCAGCAGCGAGCTCGAGGTGCGCAGCGTCGCACGCTTCGACGGCGCCACCGACGAGCTATGGCAGAGCCTGCAGGACCAGAGTCGCTTGTCGATCGTACGCGACTCACGCTACCTCAACTGGCGCTACGCCGACGCGCACGATGTGACGTACGAACTGCTCGAGTGCCGCGAACGCGCCACCGGCAAACTGCGCGGGATCGCCGTGCTCAACCAGCGCGAGTGGGTGTTCCCCGCCAGCACGATGTTCATCGCGGACTGGCTCGTGCCCGGCGACGACGAGGATGCGACGCTCGCGCTGGTCGCCGCAGCGGAGCAACGCGCGAACAAGAGCGGGTCGATGGTGCTCGCGACGCTGTTCAACCACCTCGACCCCCGGTTCCTCGGCTTCCAGGGCCTCGGCTTCTCGGTCTACGGCACCGCCTACTTCCAGGTCG
Source organism: bacterium (assembly GCA_024743115.1). Classification (GTDB taxonomy): domain Bacteria; phylum Planctomycetota; class UBA1135; order UBA1135; family UBA2386; genus JAGQRA01. Next base: position 129,287 of record JANSXC010000012.1, read on the forward strand.
TGATCCCGTTCACGATCGACGACGCGCGGTTCTACAAGGATCACTGGTACCACACGCTCGGCGACTCGGATCTCGTGTAAGTCGCCGACGCCGTGATCGAGGATGATCCGGCGCAGCTACCGCTCGTTGCCGTTGCCCTTGCCCTTGCCCTTGCCCTCACCAGCCGGCCGTTCCGGCGCAGGCTTCGGCACCGCGACGGGCCGCTTGACGACCTCCTCGGCAACGGCCTTCGCCTTCGCCGCCCGCGCCTGCTGCGGCGCACCACCGGCAAGCAGCGGCAACGCCATCATCGCGAGCCGCCCAGCCGCCGCGCGGCCGCGCCCCAGATCGAGCTTCAGCATCACGTCGCCGCGATCGGTCGTGATCGCGACCTTCTTCAGCAACGGTGCGATGAGCCGAAACTGCGCCTCCGTGCCGAACCGTTTCAGCGCCCCCTCAACGGCGGCCTTGGTCACCTCGACGCCGTCGCCGGCCTGCGCATGCCGCAGCACGACGTCGAGTTGCACGTTGGGGTCGTCGGGATCCCCGACGGCCGACGCGTGCACCATGAGAAACTGCAAGCCATCGCCCTCTGGCCACTCGACATCGGGAAACAGCGCTCCGGTCATGCGCTCGTTCATGGCCGCCTCCCCCATGTCGAGCGCGAAGTAGAAGAGCGACTGCTTGCGCATCGCGAGCAACGACAGGATGTCGGGGCAAGGCCGCCCGAGCTTGCGCTCGCCGGTCAGCGCCGGCGTGAGCAGATCCGCCGAACCGATCACCTGCACTTCGGGCCGCGGCCGGAAGAACAGCTCGTTGCTCCAGCTCTTACGTCGCAGCACGTCCTGGCCGCCGATCGCGTCGTCCTCGTAGCGATCGCTGCCGGTGATCTTGTCGGGCACGGCGAGCTCCGCGTTGCCCTCGAACACGACCACGTCGAGCGGTCGCGGCGAACGGCCACTGTCGCCCTCCGGCTGGCTCACCTCGGCGATCATGGTCATGCGATCGAGTCGGGCGAGCGGGAAACCGGCTTCGCGTTCGAGCTGGTTGAGCACGAGCTTCAGCATCCCGACCTCGAGCTCGTCCCAGATCCCGGTCTCGCGCATCGTCGCAAGATCGACGAACACCAGGTTGCGGTAGTCGACCGGCAGATAGCGGTCGGCCCGGAACGGCCGCTCGGGAGTCGGCGAGACCTGCGCCGCAAGCGGCGTGATTGCCAGAGCGGCAAGAGTCAGGGAGCAGAACGGTCGCATGAGGCACCTCTGGCGCGCAAAGGAAGGCGAACGGGACGGACAGACCGCCAGCACTCGCGTGCCGGCGCCTGGGGGTAAGACGACGGTCGGCGAAGTCTATTCGCGGAACTTCGCCTTGCCCTTGCCCTTGCCCTTACCAGCCCCACCGGGCTCAACCGGCTTGGGCGCCGGCACCGGCGCCGGCGCGGCTTCCGCGGCCGGCACCTCCTCCACCTCGACCTCGGTGCCCATCATGAGCCACGGCAACACGCCCATCGCGAGCGTTCCGGCCGCCTGCCGGCCGCGCCCGAGATCGACGCGATAGCTCAGGTCGCCCTGGTCGACCGCGGTCTCGATCTTCTCGAGCACCGGCTTGAGCATCCGCGCCTGTGGGATGGCCTTGGCCTGTTCGATCAAACTGCCGAACCGCTTCTTGGTCACCGCGACGCTGTCGCCCTCGAGCGCGTGCCGAAAGACGAGTTCGGCCTGCAGGTTCGGATCATCAGGGTCGCCGATCGCCGAGATCGCGATCGACATGTAGCGCGGTTCGCCACCTTCGGGCCACTGCTCGTCGCCGCGAATGCCCGCGATGATCTCGTCGTTGAGCGCCATGTCCTGAAGGTGCACAACCGCGTGGAACAGCAGCCCCTTCCGCCGCGAGGACAACAGCGACAGGATGTCGGCGCACGGCACGCCCATGCGCTTCTCGCCCTCGAGCACGGACTGGAGCAACGCCGTCGCCCCGAAGACCTGCACGTCGGGACTCGGCTGGAAGAAGACCTCATCGCCCCACGTCTCCTTCCGCCGAACGGTCACCTCGCCGATCTTCGACTCGACGTAGCTCTCGTCGTTCAGCACGAAGCCAGGCATCTCGAGTTCGCCCTTGCCCTCGAATACGACAACCTGCTGGCTCGGCCCCCGGGAGCGGCGGCCCTCGGTCTGCTTGGTCGCCATCGGCACCATCGTGATGCGATTCAGCGTTTCGAAATCGACCCCCATCGCCTGCTCACCCTGGGTAATCATCATCTTCATCGGGCCGACGGTGAGTTCGTCCCAGACCCCCGTCTCGCGCATCATGTGGAGATCGACGAACACCCGGTTGTGGTGGTCGGCAGGCAGGTACGCCTGGGCCTTGCTGACGCCCTGCGAAACGAGCGCAGCGGCCGGCAGGACGAATGCGGAGAGAGTGACGGCGATCGCGGAGTGTTGCATGTCGAAGGAAGAGCGCGGACGGCGGCATTGCGTCGCGCCCCGGGCAAGATTCTAAGGTCCAGGCGCAGGGAAAGCCGAACCGACGCGCGTTCCGGGTCAGGTACGGGGCGACCAGATGATCACGAGGGCGACGAGGCCGACGAAAACCGCGACCCCGAGGACGATCATCCAGCCGGGCAGGCGTTGGCGCGGAGCTTCGTTCATGTCTTCATGCCACCGAACATCACGACCGCCAGGGAACCGAACACGATCGTCGGCGACCACGCCGCCACGACCGGATGGATGTGACCTCGGATGCCGAGGCTCTGACAGACCAGATCGAAGAGTGCGTAGGCCCCACAGAGTCCGATCGCAAGCAGGATGCGCTGCACGCGGGCGCCACGCTCGAACCAGATCGCGAGCGGCAAGGCGAGCATCAGCAGGATCAGGTTGGCGAGCGGGTAAGTGATGTGGCGATGGAACGCGAGCCGGATATCCGCACGGTTGGGGCGCAGCTGCATCGTCGTGGCGAGTTCCGTGTAAGCCAGCGTGTCCGCCTCGATCGTCTCGCGGCCGCGCTGCAGCAGCACCTCGGGCGTGAGATCCCCGCGACCGAGCCATTCGACCTTGACCTTGCGGTGCACGCTCTCGCGCCAGCCGCCCTCGAGCGCCCAGTCGCCACGGGCTTCGTCCCACTGGCCCGCTCTCGCCGTGATCATCAGGCAGTCAGCGGCGAGCACGGTCTCGACGAGCATCGACACATCGGTGATCCGGCGTTCGAGCGGGTCGAACTCCACGACGTAGAGGCGATTGATCACCCCACCCTCGCCCGACTCGTCGACCAGGAACTTCTGCGTCACGCGCCCGCGATTGAGCGAACTCTCCGACGCCGCGAGCGCCGGCGCGACCTCGGGCACGATCCATTGCCAACATCCGGCCATGCCCACCGCCGCAGCGAGGCCGCAGTACATCATCGGCCGCAGCACGCGCCGCATGGGCCGGCCGACGAACAGCATCGGCACGATCTCGTTGGCGTGCTGCAATCGTGCAACCGAGAACATGCACGCGATCACGGTCACGAACGGCGTGATCGTGACGAAGAGCACGGGCAGCAGCAGCGCGTAGTGCTTGCAGAGCGAAAACGCGAACTCGAGCGTGCTGAGCTCCTGGTCTTCCGCCGCGCGGATGTAGCGCGGCATGTTGCCGAGCACGTCCATGATGATCGCGAGCAGCAGGAAGAACGCGAGCCCGGCCACGAACGAGCCGAACACGATGCGTCCGACGTAACGATCGAGCCGACTCATCGTCGCAGCTGCCTCCAGCAGAGCGGCACGCCGAAGGCGAGCAACAGAACGATCGGCATCCACGCGGCCCACGGACTGCCGGTCGCATGCTGAATGCGCGCACCGATCGCTTCCCCGACGTAGAACAAGGCAATCGGTAGCAGCGCCACCGTGATCGCGAGCACGCGGCCACGCATTCGCATGAGCTCCGCGATGCAGAAGCCGATCGGCGCGAGTAGCGCGGGCATCAGCGCGAAACAACAACGCCGAAACAGCGTGTAGACCGCGAACCCGGGCTGGCGATGCACGTCGCGCATCACCTCACCGAGCAGCTGGTCGCTGCGGACGTCCTCGTCGCGATCCGCCCGCCGGCCGCGATCGGCGATATCGTGCACTCCGACGTTGAGGATGATGTCCCCGAGGTCGAGCTGCGAATCGGCGTCCGGCACGGGATCGCGCGCACCGGACAACACGATCCGCAGCGTTTCGTCGTGCTCCTCCGGCTTCGGCATCGACACCCGATCCACCCGGATCACGGGTGAGTTGACGCGGTCGTTCACCTGCTTGCCAGGAGGGCAGTAGATCGTGCAGTCGATGTAGTCGTCCCCCTCCTTCTCGGCGAACGTCATCACGAACCCGGTGTCGAGGATCGGAATCCGGTCACTGCCGAGATTCAGGTTCATGAACACGTTGCGCACCACGTTCGCGATCACGCGGTACTTCATGTAGTGCACCTGCGGGATCACGTAGTGGTTCGCGAACGAACCGGTCACCGACAGGAAGAGGCCGATCAGCAGTGCGGGCATCATCGGCACCCGCGGTGAGATGCCCGCGGCCCGGAGCGCAATCAGTTCGCGGTCCTGCGCCGCGCGCGTGTAGGTCAGCACGACCGCGACCAGAAACGTGATCGACAGCAGATGTGGGAACGCATCGAGCGCGAACAAGACCGTAATCATGAACGCATCGATCAGCTCACCGCCCTGGGAGCGATTGATCCCGCGCGTCACCAGCGACACGAGCACCACCGCGAACATCACGAGGAACGTGATCCCGAAGTTGATACCGAGCTCCTTGAGGTAGTATCGGTGGAGCTTCCACATCGGATTCTATGGTTCCGCAAGGATCGACGCCGGGCAACGAAACGTTGCCGCAATCGACCACCATCCAGGACAACCGCGATCACGTGATCGCGGTCTGCGTGCCTGGAGTGGCCGATGCCCTGACCGCCCTGTTGCAGGTCGACGTCGCGGCGTGGCAATCCCAGGGCCTCCGGCGGATCAAGGAACGGACCGTCCGCAGCGTTTTCGAGGGCCAACTCGGAGATCACGCGGTGCACATCAAGGTCTTCCGCGCCAACAAGCTGTCCGACCGCGCCCGCGACGCTCTGCGCGGCGAGCCCGGCGAGCGCGAGGCCAGGAACCTCGCCCGTGCCCGGGAGCTCGGCCTGCCCGCCGCCGAACCGCTGGCCTACGGCATGGCGAGCGACGAGGATCAACGCCGCAGCTTCGTCGTGACCCGCACGATCCCGGGAGCCGAGCCGTTCGGGTTCGATCGCGGCGCGGCGGTCGGGACGCGGGTCGGCACGCTGCTGCGACGGTTCCACGACCTCGGCTGTGCGGCGGGCGACCTGCACCCGGGCAACCTCCTGATCGACCCGAATGACGAGGCGTGGCTCATCGACCTCACGAGCTTTCGCCACAGCGGCGAGCAGGGCAACCGCGGCCGGGCCACCGCACTCGCGCAGTTCTGCCAGCAGTTCGACGCCGGCGCCCTCGCACTCGCCGCGCGGCCTCTGCTCACCGGCTACCGCGGAGACCACGATCTCGCGCCGAACTTCGCCGTGCTGCTCGCCGATGCCGCGCGGCGCTGGCGCTCGCGCGCGCTACCGGCGTTCGGCCGCCGCAGCACCCGCAACTGTCGCCACACCGTCGTCGAACGTGGTCGCCGCGGCGAGCCACGCTGGGCCTGGTTCGTCGTCGATACCACGGCCGCAGAACGCGATATCGCCCGCACCCGGATCGAGGCCGCAGCCGCGGCAGCCGACTCGCCCGCGGATTCGGGCGCCGACAAGCATGGCCGCCGCGGCGGCGTTTGGTTGCACGACGACTGCGTGGTCAAGCTGCGCGACCCGAGCCACGCGCAGAAGCTCTGGCGCGCCTCGTATTGGCTGCTGTTCGCCGGCGTGCCGACGCCGCAACCGCTCGCGATCCGCGTCCTGCGACCGCACGGCCTCGTGGCGACGCGCCGCATCGCGAACGTACCGCTCTCGGAAGAACTCAGCAGCGGCACGATCGACGCCCCCCTCGCCCGCAAGCTCGCCGGCGACCTCGGCCGCAGCGTCGGACGCCTGCACGCTCACGGCCTGCGCAACCGCGACCTCAAGTTCGACAACTTGGTCCGTGACCCCGTCACCGATCGACTGCTGATGACCGACCTCGACGGCGTGCGCCGCAAGGCGCCCGAGGACACCCGCGGCCGCGGCGCCGACCTCGGCCGCGCGTTCGCGGCGTTCGAGACCGCGGGCAATCCGGGCGGCCCCGCCGCGGTGCGAGCGTTCGTACGCGGCTACCTACGCGCCCACCGAGACCTGCTCCGCGGTCCTCCGATGAAGCGGATCCTTCGGCGCGCGACCCAGCGGGCCGAAGAGTGGCACCGCACCCACGACGCGTAGGCCGGCCGATCAGGCCTCGAGCGCGGCGAGCCGATCGCGCAGCTTCTCGCTACCGGCGTCGAGGACTTCGAGCGTCTTGCCGTCGCGGTAGTGGCGTTCGACGTGGTATTCGACCGTGTAGCCGAAGCCGCCGTGGATCTGGATGGCTTCGTCGGCCGCGTGGACCATCGCGTCGACCGCGAGGACGCGGGCCTGGAGTGCGGTCTGGGTCGCGTCGATCCCGGCGTCGGCGAGGCGCGCGGCGTGCATCGCGAGCTGGCGCGCGGCATCGCAGCCCTGGCGCGACTCGATGACCTTGCGCATGACCGCGTGCTGCTTGCTCAGCGGCTTGCCGAACGCGATGCGTTCGCCGGCGTGCTTCTTGGCGGCGTCGATGCTGGCGTGGCCACCGCCGACCGCGAGCGCGGCGACGCCGATCCAGCCGAGTTGCTGCGCCTTGTCGATGGCCTGCTGTGCGGCGTCGCCCTCGAGCACGACAGTCGCCGCCGTGTTGTCGAACGTGACCCGCGCCGGCGCAGTGCTCGCGAGCCCCAGACTGGTCAGCGCATCGCGCTTCGCCGCACTCGCGTCGACCGCGAGCACCTGCAGCGCATCACCGGCCTTCGCGACCACGTAGAACGTGTCGGCCTCGCCGCCACCCGGCACGAGCTCGGCGGTGCCGCTCACCGCGCCGCCGTCCGCCGTCAAGCCGTGCTCACCACCCACGAAGACGGCGAGCTTGCCGCCCATCATCACGGGTTCGAGGTCGTCGTGACCGGCGACCTCGAGCACAGCGGCGCACTGCACCTGACCGATGAACAACCGCGCGACCGACGCGCTCTCGCGCCCGATCGCTTCGACCGCCGCCACGAAGGGCACGAGACCCAGGCCCGCGCCACCGGCGTCTTCACCCACGCACAGGCCGAACAAGCCGAGTTCCGCGAGGCCGTCGAACTCGGCGCGCGCGAACTTGCGATGCTCGTCCTGATCGAGCACGTTCGGTGCGACGACGTCCTCGACGAACTTGCGCGCCGTATCGACGATGAGATCCTGATCTTCGGTGAGCTGGAGGTTGTGCATCTTGATCACATTCGGAGGGAGTCAGCGACCACCCTCCCAGTAGTAGAGGAAGCGCGGCCCCGAGAGACCGGACAGCAGGCGACCCGCCGCGGCGTCGAGACTCGGAGTCGCAGCGGCCTCGGCGCTGGCGCCGAGGAACAGGTCCGCAAGGGTCGGCATGCGGCGCAGGGCGACGATCTCGACGTCACCCTCCAGCTGTTGCTCGAACCACCGCAACACCGATTCGTTGTCGCCGATCTCGTCGACGAGCCCGTTGCCGAGCGCCTGCCCGGCCGAGTAGATCGCGCCGTTGGCGACCGCGAGCACCTGCTCACGGTCGAGTTCGGGTCGGCCGTCGTCGACGATCTGCACGAACCGGTCGAACAACTCGTCGACGATGCTCGTGAGGATCTCGCGTTCGGCCGGCGTCATCTCGCGCATCGGCGAAAGGATGTCCTTGTAGGGCGTGCGGTCCGACTTGATCGTCACGGACTCGACACCGAACTCCGCCGCGGCCTTGGCGAAGTTGTAGTTGCTCATGATCACGCCGATGCTGCCCGTGATCGTCGTTGGCCGCGCAAAGATCCGCTCCGCGGCAGCCGCCACGTAGTAGCCGCCCGAAGCCGCCATGTCGCCGAACAGCGCGACGACGTGCTTCTCCGGGTAGTCGCGCCGGAAGCGCTGTACCGCCGCGTAGATCTCGTCCGAGTCCGTCACGCCGCCGCCGGGCGAATCGATGTCGAGCACGACCCCGCGCACCGACGGGTCCTCACCCGCAATGCGCAGCAGTCGACGCGTGGTCGACACCACGCCGCCACGCGCGCCGAGCACCGGACTCGAAGTCTCGGCAATCGCACCGTGGATCGCGATCTGCACGACCTTGTTGGCGCCACCACGAACGCCGGCGACGTGGCGCTCGTCGACCGCCCCCGTGGCACCGAGACCCGAGCCCGCGATGCTGCCCACACTCAGCAGCAGCAAGAACACGTTGAGCCCCGCGGAAGCCAGCAGCAGGAGACCGAGGAAGATGGCCACGAAGAACGCCACGCCGCGCGCTTCGCGCACGGGCTCGGCAGCCTGCAGCGGCTGCTGCGGCGGCACTCCAGGCGGAACTTCGGGAGCCGTCATCAGCTCATCAACCCGCGCGCGATCACGAGGCGCTGGATGTCGGTCGCACCTTCGTAGATCTCGGTGATGCGCGCGTCGCGCAGCAGTCGCTCCGCGACCGTCGCGCCGCTCGCGCCCTGCTGACCGAGGATCGACACCGCCGCGCGCGCCGCGCGGTTGGCCAGCCGGGATGCGGTGTTCTTGGCCATCGCTGCCTCGGTGCTGCAACGCACGCCACGATCGCGCAGCACGGCCGCGCGCCAGGTCAGGAAGCGGTAGGCGTCGAGCTCCGACGCGAGATCGGCCAGCGTCCACTGGTCGGCCTGCGACGCGAGCGGCCGGCCCTTGGCATCCACATTCGACGCCAGGTGGTCGCGAATCAGCTCGATCGAACCCGCCGCGATGCCGAGCGCCTGCGACGCGATGCCGAGGCGACCGCCGTCGAGCGTGTCGAGCGCGATCTTGAAGCCGACGCCCTCTTCGGCGATCAGACAGTCGGCCGGGACCTTGACGTTCTCGAGCACGATCTCGGTGGTCGGCGAACCGCGCAGGCCGAGCTTGCGCTCCTTCTTGCCGACACCGACACCTTCCCAGCTCTTCTCGACGACGAACGCCGAGATGCCGTTGACGCGATCCTCACCCGTGCGGGCGAAGACGACGAACAGCTCTGCTTCGCTGCCGGTCGTGATCCACAGCTTGGCGCCGTTCATCACGTAGTGATCGCCCTCGCGCTTCGCTTCGCAACGCAGCGCCGCGGCATCCGAACCCGAGTAGGCCTCACTGAGGCAGTAGGCACCGAGCCATTCGCCCGTGACGAGCTTGGGGAACCAGCGGCGCTTCTGCTCGTCGCTGCACCACTTGCCGAGCAGCGAGTTCACGAGCGAGTTGTGCACGCTGATCGTGACACCCGTCGACGCGCAGCGCTTGTTGATCTCCTCGAGCATCACGCAGCTGGCGACGTTGCCCATCGCCGAACCGCCGTATTCCTTGGCGACCGTCGTGCAGAGCAGGCCGGCCTCGGCCGCGGCCTTCACGGCGTCGCCCGGGAACTCGACGTTCTTGTCATACTCGGGCGCGCGACCGAGGTGGTTGTCCGCGTATTCGCGCACGCGATCGCGGAACGCCGCGAGCTCGGGCGACAACTCGAAGTCGGGGACCTGCAGGGAATCCGTTCCCGTGGCACTCGTGGTCATGTCGATACTCGTGGTCATGACTGGCTGTAGTCGTAGAAGCCGCGGCCGGTCTTGCGGCCGAGGTGACCCGCCGCGACGAGGCGGCGCATCAGCGGACAGGCGCGGTACTTGTCGTCACCGAGCCCGTCCTTGAGCACGTCGAGGATCGACACGCACACATCGAGGCCGATGAAGTCCGCCAGCGTGAGCGGCCCCATCGGATGGTTCATGCCGAGCTTCATGATCTCGTCGATCGCCTCGCGCGTCGCGACGCCCTCCATCAGCGAGAACGCGGCCTCGTTGATCATCGGCATCAGGATGCGGTTGGCGACGAAGCCCGGGTAGTCGTTGGCGATCACCGGGATCTTGCCCAGCGCCTTCGACCAGTCCTCGACCGCCGTCGCGGTCGCGTCACTCGTGTCATTGCCACGGATGACCTCGACGAGCTTCATCAGCGGCACCGGGTTCATGAAGTGCATGCCGATCACGCGGTCCGCCCGCTGCGTTTTCGCCGCGAGCACCGTGATCGAGATCGACGACGTGTTGCTCGCGAGGACCGCGGATTCGGGCAGCTTGGCGTCGGCGGTCTGGAAGACCTTGGTCTTGACGTCGAGGTTCTCGGTGACGGCTTCGATGCAGAGATCGACGCCGGACAGCACGTCCATATCGGTCGTCGTCGTGAGCCGACCCTTGGCTGCCTCCGCCTGCTCCTCCGTGATCTTGCCCTTGGCGGCGAACTTGCCGAGGCTCTTGTGGATCGTCGCAGTCGCGCGATCGAGCATCGCCTGGTCGAGGTCGACCATGAACGTCGACACACCATTGGCGGCAAACACCTGGGCAATGCCGTTGCCCATCGTGCCGGCGCCGATCACGGCGACCGAACCGGGAAGTTTGTTGTCCGTCATGCTCTCGAACTCTCTTTCTCTGACTTCTGTGTCGCGGATGCGGTGCGTCGGCTGCGGGCCACCTGCCTAGATGCGCTCGACACTCATCGTGACCGCGTTGCCGCCGCCGAGGCACAGCCCGGCGAGGCCGAGCGTCTTGTCGTGGCGCTCGAGCGCGTGCAGCAGCGTGACGAGCACGCGCGCACCCGATGCCCCGATCGGGTGACCGAGCGCGACGGCGCCGCCGTGCACGTTCCACCGCGCCGGATCGACCTCGAGCTGCCGCTGCAGCGCGATCATCTGCACCGAGAACGCCTCGTTCATCTCGACGATTTCGAAATCGGTCGGGCTGACGCCCTGCAGCGCGCAGAGCTTCTTGGTCGCCACCTCGGGCGCCATCATCACCCACTCGGGCGCCATGCCGCCGGTGGCGTAGGCCGTGATCGCGGCGAGCGGCTTCAGGCCGTTGGCCTTGGCCCAGTCCTCGTCACAGACGACCAGCGCCGCGGCGCCGTCGTTGATCGAGCTCGCGTTGCCGGCCGTCACCGTGCCGCCATCGCGCTTGAACGCGGGCCGCAGCTTGCTCAGCGATTCGACCGTGCTGTCCGCGCGCGGACCTTCGTCCGTATCGAACTGGATCGGGTCACGCTTCCGCTGCTTGACCTCGATGTTGAAGATCTCGTTCTTGAACGCGCCGGCTTCCTGCGCCGCGACCGCGCGCCGATGACTCTCGGCCGCGTAGGCATCCTGCTCCTCGCGGGTCACACCGTACTTCTCGGCGACGAGCTCGCCGGTGTTGCCCATGTGGAAGTCGTTGTAGTGGTCCCAGAGGCCGTCCTGGATGATGCCGTCGAGCGCCTGCGCGTGACCGAGCCGTGAACCCTTGCGCGCCGTCGGCAGGTAGTACGGCGTGTTCGTCATCGACTCCATGCCGCCCGCGACCGCGACCTGCAGGTCGCCGGCCTTGATCGCCTGCGCCGCGAGCATCACGGTCTTGAGACCCGAGCCGCAGACCTTGTTGATCGTCACGGCCGCCGCCGAGTCCGGGATGCCGGCCGCGCGCAGCGATTGCCGCGCCGGGTTCTGGCCCAGCCCGGCCTGCAGCACGTTGCCCATGAGCACCTCTTCGATGGCGTCGGCGGGCACGTTGGCACGGTCGAGCGCCGCCTTCACGGCGAGACCGCCGAGCTGCGGAGCGGTGAAGGAGGCGAGCGCTCCCTGGAACTTGCCGATCGCCGATCGGCACGCAGAAACGATGACTGGGCGACCCATGGGGGCAAACATCTTAGGGCTGGCCCAGGGGCGAGCCAATGGCGACGAGCGGCAAAGTCGCTGGGGTCGCGCGGCTTCGCCGCGGATGGCGGTCCGCCGCACGGGCCAGAGTGCGGAGGTGGCGTTCGACGAGGTCGAATGGTGCAGGGCTCGGGTGCGAATTTCGTATCCGTGACCGCGATTCTCCAGCCGCGGCAAGCGCGCTGAAGGTCCAACCCACGAGCCTTGGTATCCTGCCGTCCAACGAGCCAGCTCGAGCGTGGCACGGACCGTAGCTCGAACTGCCTCGAAACCGGGTTCCGGGGCCCGACCGCCAAACCCGACGAGACCGGCGAGCATCTCTCCAATGGTCGATCGCAACGACTCAGAAACGAACGCCGACCATCGCTCGCCGCCTCCCGGCATCGAGCACTGGGCACCGTCCCATGACGACCGGGACGCCGGCCACCCGTTCCGCTGGCGCACCTGGCTCCGCGGTCGCCTGCCCTGGCTTCTGATCAACCTCGGGGTCGCGGCCAAGGGTCGCGACTGCATCGCGGCTGGTGGCTGGCACCGCTGGTACAACCACGACGACAAGTCAAGCCATTGCTACCACTGCGACGTCGGGCGACCCGAGCGACTCTGGGAGCGGTGAGTGCGACCTCACTTCTGCCATCGCCGTAAGACGACACGGACACCGACGACATGCTGAACGCCCCCCCTCGGACTCTCGCCTCGATCATGCTCTTCGTCGTCCTGGGCAGCTGCTGCACCCCACCGACACCGAAGGGCCTGCTCGAAGAAGTGATCGGCACGCGTGGTTCCGAGGTCGGTTCGGGTGGCGCGATCTCCGTGCCGGGCTTCGCCGAGCCGCGGACGGTCGAGTCGTTGCAGGACGGCGCCACGAAAGCGGAGATCCTCGAACTCGTCGGCCCACCGTGGCGCAAGCTGCCGGCAAACACCGGCGAGCTCTGGCTGTGGGAGATGGCGATCTTCGAACGGCACATGCTCCTGGCGCTGAACGTCGTCGATGGCCGGCAACGGGGCCACGCGGTGCAGGAGTGGCGCACGATCCCCGCGTTCCTGTTGCACCACGCCCTGCTCGAACCCGGACTGCCGTCCAAAGAGGTAGTCGACCGCCTGGGTTCACCAACGCGCTGGGATCTCGCCGCCGGTCGGGCGCACGCGATCTGGGAGGCCGCCGTCCAGCTCGAACGCCAAGACGGCGAGTGGCGCTACTCGCCGGATGTTCAGCTGCACTCGCTCCGGCTGGAGTTCGTCGCAGACGAACTGCTCGCGGCCCCCGCGATCCAATCCCGCAAGGTCAGCGACTGGAATTCCGCCGCCTCGCAACGCGCAGCGGGGATGTGAACGGCGCAGTGCCGTCGACGGGTTGGTCCGTGCCTGAATCGCGCGCGACTCGCCAATAAGCTCGATGGGTCCTCGCAAGGCACACATGGCCAACACGCAGAACAGTGGGTTCGGGTTGTTCCTCGGCGCGCTCGGCTGCGCCGCGATCGGCGCAACCGTGGCGTTGGCCTTCGGTTCGAGCGAGCCCACGCCAATCGCGACGGCCTCGGGCGACCTGACGCAACAACTCGACGGTCTCGTCGTGCGGATCGAATCGCTGGAAGGTGCGGCGCAGTCACCGACGCCGGCAATCGGACCGGAGCCGCATCGCCGCGAACCGGCGGTCCAGGTGGACCTCAGCACACTCGAAGAACGGCTCGCGAAACTCGAGGCCGCGGTCGATTGGCTGCAACAGAACCGCCCCCCTGCCGAGCGCACGGTTCCGAAACCTGCCAAGGCCGAGGATCCGATCGCGCACGCGCAGAAGCTCGATCGCCACCGCCAGGCGATCCTGAGTTCCACGACCGACGAGCAGGCCAAGGTCGACGCCTGGAGCCAGCTACGCTTCGAGAAGGACAGCTGGACCGACGCGGTCGTCCAACAGATGGTGCACATCGGGCTGTCGTCGAGCGACCCCGAGATCCGCGCCAACGTCTGGCGTCAGGCCGACGGCCGTTCGCGCAGCGACCTGCTCGTCCCGGCGCTGCTTCAAGCCGTGCAGCACGACACCTCGACCGACGCACGCGAGGAAGCTGCCGAGACGCTGGTCGGCTACCACGATCGCCCGCACGTGATCGCGACGATCCGAAGTCTGCTCCTCACCGAACAGGAAGAGGGCATCCGGCGATACTTCGAAGAAGCGATCCGCGACGCGAACCGCACCGGACGCTAGGCGGTCCGGCGTTCTCCGATCGGCCAACCTGCGGAACGCAGCCGGTGGCAGCAGCGCGGTCACCCGCGGCTCGACCCGGGTCACTGGCTGAAACTCAGCATGCCGAGACCTTCTTTCGCCCCGCGTCGCACGTGTTCGTGCAATTCCGAAATCCACCGCAGAACCAGACCAACATGCGCGGGCCGCGTCGACAGCTCGGCGCGTTCGAAACGGCGATGCACCCGTTCGATATCGAGCACCCGCAACGCCCGATCGATCGCGGGCAATCGCCTGGACCAGATCACCACGAGGTGGCCTTCGTGCACTTCGCGTTCGGGCTGACCCGCAGAGGGCCAGACGGGCAGGCGCTCGTCGGTGGTCAACCACAGGTAGTTGACGATTCCCATGCGTTCTCCACGCTCATGCCATCTCCACGGCAGGGAAGAAGTCCGGTCGCGCCGCTCGATCGCGGCGACTGGTGGAGCCGAGGGGAGTTGAACCCCTGACCTCTGCATTGCGAACGCAGCGCTCTACCAACTGAGCTACGGCCCCGGACTTGGGCGCGGAACGTTAGCGACCGAGGGGGGCGCCGTAAAGGGCGAGTTCCGGACTGTTCTCCGGGGCCGGTCCGGCGGACCGCGGCGCGGCGATTCGGAGCAGGCCGGGGCGGGGCGGGCCCGAAACGGCGAATCCGGGGACTCGTTCGCGCGTGGGCTCGAAGAGGCGCTCGCCGCGCAGTTCGAGGCGTGGGCTGCCCGTCGGACCGCTCTCGCCGCGGCGCCCGGCGGCGGCCGCCAGGAACGCACCCGTCACGATCGCGGGCTGCTCGACCACCACCTCGCCCGCGACGACGAGCGTAGCGTCGCATTGCAACGGCTGGCCGCCGGCCGCGCGCGCCGCACGGAATCCGAACTGCAGCCGCCCCACCCCCTCGAGCGGTTCGCCCTCACCGCGATTCGCGGGCAGAACCGCGGCGTCGCCGACCACCGCAAGCACGAGGCGGCCATTGCCCTCGACGACGAGCGACTGGCCAAGGTAGCAGTTGCCGCGGACCAAGATCGTGGTGTCGCGTGCGATGCGCACGACCACCGGCACGGCGCCGGGCTCCGTCCAGAGGTGACCGGGCACGACGACCACCTCGCGCGGGCAATCGAGTGCGGTGGAATCGAGCACGAAATCGGCGAGGTCCGTGCCGCCCGGCCGATGCATGAGCGCGATCGTCTCGTCCCGCCGAAACGCAACGAGGTCCTCGGCGTGAACGGCGCTCGCGAGCACCCCCGCTGCGAGCCCTGGCACCTGCCAAGAACGCGCACACCCAAAACCCTTCGGCGCGGCGCCCGGCAACAGCGGCGCGACGAACGAGTGGTCACGACCCGTCGCGAGACGCACGTCGACGAACACACCGGCGCCGCCTTCTGGTTCTTCGAACGGCGAGACACCGACGAACACTTCACCGAGTCGATGGCTCTGCGGCGCGACGAGCAGCGCACGCGGCTCGACCTGCATCAGCACGGTGTCCGCGGCGAGGCGCGCGAACTCCGCCTCGGCAGCGGTCTGCATCCGGGCAACGTGCCCCAACGATTCCCCGACCCGAGCGAGAGACCAGGCGCCGAGCACGACCGTGATCCACGTCGCGAGCACGAGCGGTGAATCGAGCAACCAGGCCCAGCGCACCGGGCGCCGCCCCCGCCGACGGGTCACGGCTTCGGCCCCATCGGCTCGAGTCCGAGAACGGGACCGACGGGAGTGTCGAGCCATACGACACGGTGGCCTGGGAACACGCCTGCGAGCGCCGAGGTCGAACCCGCCCCCACACCGGCATCCGGCACGCCTGGGCCGAGCCCACGCACGCCGTGTGGCAACCGTGGCAAATGGCCAACGCATCGTGGCGCCGCCATCGTGTGCAGATGGTCGAGTTGTGCGCCGCGCGCGGTCACGTGGCGATCGAGCCACGCGGCATCCCACTGCAACCAGAACGACACGGCCATGCCGCAGGCCAGCACACCGCCAGCGAGCGTGCGTTCCAGCAGATCGGGAAAGCGCCGGATCACACGTTCACTCCGATTTCGCGTTCGCCCGTCGGCCCCGCAGCGAGCGCGCCGGTGTGAGCCGACTCATCCGACTCTTCGACGGCAGTCATTCGCACGACGTCGCTGCCGACACTGGCGCCGGGCGGCGGGTTTTCGTTGAGCCATTCGAGCAGCTCGTTGCACTCACGCGCGACGGGCGTCAGCAGATCACCGCGCCGCAGGTGCACGCGGAACGCGAGGTCGCCGTGCCGCATCCGGCGCAGCGACTGCACGATGCGTTGCTCGGGGCCAACGACTCGATTTGCGACATGGAGCGACTGAAAGACCACCACCACCGCGCTCGCGACGACGAACAGCGCAGCAAACGGGACGAATAGTGTCGTCACATCCACCGGTTCGCCGGCGACCGCGGCGCGAACTTCACCATGGCAGAAGATCGCGATGGCCACGATGACAACGACCATTGCGAGCGCCGCGAACCACATCGCGACCCGCAGGGCGGACCGCGACCGTGTTCGGTCGGTGGCGCGATGCGGGCGAGGGTCCTGAGGCTTCATGCGGACCACTGAGATCGGCCGAAATCACCGCGCAATGGATCGCGAGACGCGCGCATTGTCTCAGCATTGGACGCAAGGCGTTCGCCGATTCCGACCGATGAGGGCTGCGGTTCCGGGGGTTACTTCACCGAGAACAGCACAAACCATGTCCGATCCATCGAACACGCCGGCGCAGTCGCAAAGCGGCGCGAAGATCATCGCGATCACTTCGGGTAAGGGCGGCGTCGGCAAGACGTCACTCT
Organism: bacterium; assembly: GCA_024743115.1. Lineage (GTDB taxonomy): Bacteria > Planctomycetota > UBA1135 > UBA1135 > UBA2386 > JAGQRA01. Next base: position 146,145 of record JANSXC010000012.1, read on the forward strand.
CCGTCAACCTTGCTTGCGAACTGTCGCGCCGTGGCCACCGCACGATCGTCGTCGACACCGACCTCGGCCTGGCCAACGCGCACATCCTCGCCGGCATCAAACCGCGGCTGACGCTGTCCGACTACATCGACGGCAAGGCCGAGCTCGCCGAGATCATCGAAGACGGCCCCTGCAAGGTGAAGTTCATCAGCGGCGGCAGCGGCGTCAAAGAGATGGCCAATCTCGACGACAATGGTCGCGCCAGAATCTGCGTCGCGATCGAAGAACTACAACCGTTCTGCGACATCATCCTGCTCGATACGGGCGCGGGGGTGTCGAAGGGCGTCACGGACTTCATCACGATGGCCGAGCAGACACTGCTCGTCACGACGAGCAACTTCGCGTCGATCGCCGACGCGTACGGCATCGTCAAGGTCATCGTACAAGACGGCTACGACCGCCCGATTCACGCGGTGGTCAATCGCGTCCGTTCGCCAGAAGAAGCCGAGCAGGTGTTCCTCAAATTGAAGGGCTGCACCGAGCGCTTTTTGGGCTTCGACCTCAACTGGCTCGGACTCCTGCCGGAGGATAGTTCCGTTGAGGGCGCGGTGTTGAAGCGCACGCCCTTCAGCGAAATCTTCCCCGGCAGCGTTGCGGCGCGATACCTGGCGAAGCTGGTGACGGGGCTCGAGCGTTACATCGGGCCGCCGAAATCTGCTCCGCAGGCCGCCAAGAGCTGACGGAGAGGGGAAAGGAAAAGGGAGGCGGGACCGACCCGTCATCACAAGGGAAAGAGGAAGAGATGACCCGCATGACGAAGCAGGATGCGATGGATCGCACGGATCAGGCGACGGGCCAACCGGCAGCGGCCGAAGAGGCGTTCGGCCGACAGGCCAACAAGGGAATACTGGCGGATCAAATCGCGGCGGAACTGAACGTTCCGCGGCGCACGGCCGCTCGCGTGCTCGATGCCGTCCTGGACTCGGTGTCCGATCTGCTGCGTGCGCGCGGCAAGGTCGCCGTGAAGGGGTTCGGCACGTTCGAACGTCGCATTCGCAAGGGGCGGGCCTACAAGCACCCGCTGACCGGCGAGAGCATCGACGTCGCCAACAAGGAGACCGTGATCTTCAAGCCGAGTGACCAGCTCATTGCCGAGACCCGCAGCAACGCGGCGCCGAAGGCGAAGAAGCAGCAGGGTCAGCCGACCGACGACATCCTGTTCAAGGGCTAGTCGTCGGCGGGCGGGACTGCCGCGACCTTTCGCCGGTCGAGCACCCGCAATACCGACCATCACCCGCACGGGTGATTCCCGAGGAGGCCTCGCACCGCGAGGCCTCCTCGTTGCATGAGTTGTGGCGGCGCTTTTCGTTGCACATGCCGCGATTCGGCGGCGCCGCCGCTATCCTCTTCGCATCGTGACGGATCACGACGACGACCATCAGCCACTCTACGCCGCGTGCGTGCAGTTCGACGTGCGCCCCGGCGACGTCGCCGAGAACCTCGTCGCGATGCGCGCCGGGATCGCCGAGGCCGTGGACGGCGAAGCGCGCCTCTGCGTGCTGCCCGAACTGTGGTCGACCTCGTTCCTGGAGTCTTACCCCGACGATCTCGTCGCCGAGATCCAGAGCGCGGAGACCGAACTGCGGGAGCTGTCGCGCGAGCACCAGCTCGTCACGGTCGGCAGCTCGATCGAGGTCGATGGCGACCAGGTGTTCAACACCGCCCACGTCTACGACAACGGCGAGACGGTCGGCACCTACCGCAAGATGCACCTGTTCTCGCCCAACGCCGAGGACCGCCATCATCACGCGGGCGACGAACCACTCGTCGCGGACACCAGCGTCGGGCGCCTCGGCGTGCTGATCTGTTACGACCTCCGCTTCCCGGAACTGTCGCGCTACTACTTCCACAACGAGGTCGAGATGCTCGTCGTGCCCGGGCAATGGCCCGAGGCCCGCTCGCAACACTGGCGCACGCTGCTGCGCGCCCGCGCGATCGAGAACGAGATGTTCGTGATCGGCTGCAACCGCACCGGCCAGGAACCCTCGCTCAAGAACGGCGAACCCATGCCGTTTCCCGGCGACGGCCGCATCGTCGATCCGACCGGCCAGATCCTCGCGTCCGGCACCGGCGACGCCGGTGCCGTAGTCGCGGAGATCGAACGCAAGAAGGTGCGCACCATGCGACGGATTCTGCCGCTACAGCGCGACCTGCGACCGAGCGTGTATCGCCGCCTGTTCGACGCGACGTGGGAGCGCATGAACGAGCATGCGCGCGAGAACGATCCCGAGCGCACGAGCTAACGCAGCGTCGGGTTGTCTGCGGTGTCGCGCTCGAACTGCCGCGCCGCGCGCTCGCCCCGGAGGTCGAGGTCCACGGTCCAGTGCGCCACCCACCACGGCGTCGGCGCCTCAGCCGGCCGGCTGACGGCGGCGCGCACGACGCGCCGTTCGAGCCAGAACGGCAACCCGAGCCAGCCGACGATCAAGATCGCTCCGAGGATCCACGCATGCTGCACACCGAGTGCAAGCGCCGTGAAGGCGCCGCCTACGCCAACGAGGCAACCAAGAACCCCGAGCTCGAAGCGTAGTGCACCGCTGGCCCTGATCCGTCGCGTTGGCATCTGGGTTCGAGTGTAGCTGACCGCACTTGGACAGACAGCCGGACAAGCATCACCGCGGCAAGAGGGTCGCGATCGCGCCCGGCTCCGGCTCGAGATGTGCGAGCGTTCCGACGAACCGATCGACGGCCGCAGGCTCCACCAAGATTTGCAGCGTCGCTGTCTCAGGCAACTCTTCGTTGCGGAACTTCTCAGCCTGAATCTCCGCGACGACCCTCACCAGTCCGCCATTCTCAGTCATCCATGATGTCTTGACCGAACCCGTGCCAGCTCCGAAGTCGAAGCGCCGCCGATCATCGGCACGCTGCGGGAAGCCGCGGATCGCATTCGCGAACTGGAGGAGCACGTCAGGTGGTCCATAGCAGTCCGCCACCCCGGCAAAACGACCATTCGCCACGGTGATACGAAGCTCCACGATGTGCTCGTCACGCCAGATCACTTCGAGCGTGAGTCCCTCGTTCATGACCCGTCTCCGACCGCGGAACGGGAAGCCGACAGCCGCCCGTGAGTGAACAACGCAATTGCAGGCCCCCAGAGTACGAACAGGGACAGCAGCTGCAATCCGAGCGACGGGCCGACCAGCGGAGTCATCGCATAGAGCAGCGTCGCGCCGTCCCCCGCGCCCATCCAAACGTTCCACGAGATGTAGCCGATCGGGATCAACGGGGCCGCAAGCTGCAGACCGAGCAGGCACCAGCTCCAACCGCTACGCCCCCGCACGAGCTGCCAGCCACAGATCGCCAACCAGACGCACTGCGCGATGCACACGATCTGCAGCCCGGTGACGTCCGGCACTTGACCACCCGCCTCGATCACGAGATCGCGTTCCTGCAGCGAATCGAACCGAATCAACGAACGCACGGCCTGCCACAACCCCCACCCCGCCAGAAAGCCAGCCGTCCAACCGACCGCCGAGAGCACCTGGCGCGGTGAGCCCAGCAACAGGGCGGCCAGCGCGATGACTCCGAACACCAGCGACAGCAGGTACGAGCCGAGCAGCACCACGGCCAGTCCGGTCCCCGCGATCGCGAGGAACGCGGCGCTACCAAGCCACGGATTCGGCGGTTCGAGTCTCTGCATTGCCCTCGATTGAGCCCTCCACTCGATGCCGCGCGGACTCAGTCGGCTGCCGAGCGAACCTGCTCGATCATCGCGCAGGCAGAACGGAACAGCCCGTGCACGTCAACCGCCTCCCCCTGCTCGATCCGCTTCGAGATCGTCGTTAGGGGGAACAGCCGGATCGAAGTGCCATCGACCACGAGCGCAGGGTCGCGCCCGTACTCGTCCTCGATCGCGACCCATCGCATCGCGAGCTGCTGCGCGAGCGCATCGCCAAACGTCACTCCGAGACTCTGCAGCTTGACCGTCTCGCTCGGCGCCACCCAACCGTTCTGGAGAATGGTGTCCAGGAGCACGAGCTTGCCCTCGAGAGTCTCATACTTGCTGCGCGCTCCTTCGTCGTAGTGCGCACGAACCCAAGACCGTTTGGCTTCGAGGTCGGCCAGCTCGCGCTCGTCGAGATCGTGTTGTTCGAACTCCGTCATGATTCCGCGTCGGATTCTACACCGACGTCACCGGCCAACGAGCGCAGTCGCCGCTCGGGATACTTGCGCCCGGTGGCCAGAAGCGCGCCACCGCCACCGCGACGAACGTCGAACGCCACCATGCCGTGCGCGATCGCCACGTTGAGCGAACCGACGGCCCCGAACTGCGGGATGCGCACGACCTGATCGCAGCGCGCCAAGAACGCATCCGTGAGCACGGTGCGCTCGTTGCCGAACACGAGGGCCGGTCGTTCGGACCAGTCGATCGAACCGAGTTCCGCGGCTTGCGGCCGAATCTCGATCGCAACTGGCGCAAACCCGAGCTCGTCACACCACTCGAAGAACGCGGCCTCCTCGTCGAGGTAAACGATGTCGCACTGCCGCTCCAGCTTGCGCGAGAACGCCTGCGTGCTCTTGCGAAACTGCCAAGGCCGTTCCTGCCCCACCATGACGAGCGGGCCGCCGCCCATCGCGACGTGCGTGCGGACGATCGACCCGACGTTCTGCGGGCTCTTCAGTTCATGTAGGACGGTGGCGAACACGCCGTCAGCCTAACCGTTCACGTCGACGTGCCGTCGAACTGCACCCAGTGACCGGCCAACGCTTCGTCGACGTCATGGACATCGTGCAGCCGCAAATGGCGTAAGAACGCGGCGACGGCGTTCAATTGCTCGGCAGTGAGCAAGCCGAATCGTCGCCCCTCCGGGTCGGTGTCGGACTCGAGCGAGAAGATGGTCGAAGCCGCCGAGTTCGACATGTCACCCGGATGGCGCAGCATCCAGACCATGTGCGCGGCGAGGTAGTAGCGCCAGCTCACGGGATCGAGGTAGGTGAGCGCATTCGGACATTCCTGAATCCACTCGTCCTTGACCGCCTCCCAACTGTCCTCCGTGTCGATCACGCGTGCGTTCGCCCGCACTTCCTCGGTGGCGTAGTCGTCCATCGCCTGCGCTTCGTGCAACGTGATCGCACCGCGCGGCACGGCCTCGAACGCGGCGCGGATCCCTGCGATCACCCGCTGCGGATCACCCGAACCGATCGCATCGCGCATCACCCGCTCGAACGCGGCCACCGCCAGTTCCAGCGCGGCCTGACGCCCGTCGGCGGCAAACTCGCTCGGCTCGAACTCCTCGTCGGCATCCAGCAACTTGGTCCGCTCGAGCAACAGGAGCTCTTCGACCGCCCCCGTCGTTATTCCGGCCAGCCGAGCCGATTCGATCTGCCACAACCGCACCCGGAACAGACTGCGATCATGCTGCGCCTGGAACAGTTCGATCCGGGTCGGCAGCACGTCCCCCACCGGCGTATGCGCGGTGAGTTCGAGGACATCGGTCCGTCGAAAGACGGCGTAGTCGACAGGAGAAGGGTTCATGACACGCGGCGACAACAGCCAGCGGGACTCTACCCGTCACGGCCAGCCCGCTGCGCCACGCTCCGGATGACTCGCGGACGGCGTGGCCGTCGCACGAACACGTTCACCTGCTCTCCGGTCGGATGGACCAGCAGGAACATCGCCCAGATCCCCCAGTCGCCGGCGGGCTCTCGAGCCCGCCACTCGCGCAGAAAACCGGTGATCGCATCTGCGTCCAGCATCCCGAACCGCGCCGCACGATCTTGGGCCAACCCGCTGATCGCGAGCACGGAACGCTCCACCTCGCCTGGCTCACGGCCTCGAATCGCCGCGAGCGCGGCGGCCACGTAGCCGACTCGCGTCGCCTCCAGCGGCAGATAGGGGTAGTAGGACGACGGGCGGAACCGCGTCACGATCTGGCCATCGCCAAAGGCCCGTAGCCCCGCGCGCACGGCATCGACGGTGGTGGGGTGCACACAGTAGCGCTGAGGCGGCGAGAAGTAGATGCCGCCGGGAACCTCAGCCGTCATGCCAGCACGAGCTGGCGAGTTCGAATCGAACTCGCCGTGCGGCGCCCTCGGTGGTCCACCTCGGATCGCGCGCCCGCCTACTCGACGAACGCCTTCAACTGGTTCAGCTTCGCCGGCTTCTTCAGCCGCGCGAGCGCTGCGTTCTGCAGTTGCCGAACGCGTTCGGGCGTGATGCTGTAGTCGACCGCGATCTCGCCGAGCGTGCGCGGCTCGTCGCCGTCGAGGCCGAAGCGGGAGCGCAGGATGTGGCGCTCGCGGTCCGGCAGGTCGGCCATCGCCTCCTCGAGCGTCGCGCCCAGGTCGCCGGGCGAGATCGATTCGGGGATCGGCTCGAGGTTGTCGTCGGGCAGCATCGAGCCGAGCGAGGCGCCTTCCTGGCCGGCGGCCTCGGCATCGAGGCTGACGGCATGGCGGCGGGACTCGAGCACCCACTGCACCTTTTCGACGGAGATGTCGAGCTGCTCGGCGAGCTCTTCGTGCGTGAGCTCCCGCCCATCGCGCCGACCGGCTTCCTGCGCACGGCGGATCTTGCCGAGCACCTTCTGCACCCAGATCGGCACGCGCACGGTGCGCGCGTTGTTGTAGAGCATCTTGAGCACGGCCTGCTGCACCCAGAACTGGGCGTAGGTCCGGAACCGCACGTCGCGCCGCCAGTCGAAGCCATCGATCGCCTGGAACAGCGACGCGTTGCCTTCCTGGATCAGGTCCGCGGAATCGACGCCGAGCCCGCGGTAGCGGTGCACGGTGCCGAGCACGATCTGCAGCGCGCCCTCGACGTAGAGGTTGCGCAGGTCCTCGAACTGCTCGAGCAGCCCGTCGAACCAGGCGACGTCGAGCCCGCCCTTCGGCTTCCTGCCCGCGATCGCGGCGCGCATCTCCGGCGTCGGCCGGCGCACGAGCTGCGTGGCATCCTCTTCGGTGATACCGAACGCGGTCAGACCTTGGATGACCATCCGCTGCACGAACTCGTGGCGGCGGGCCATGCGGAACTCCTCTTCACGATCCATCGGCAGCAGCCGGCGGATTTCGACGGCGTAGGAGCCGCCCCGCCCGCTCCGAGCGGCAGCGCCTGCCGTCCAGTCACCACCTGCCGTTTCGGCAGCTGCCTGCAGCCGCGACGTCCGGTAACCTGCCAGATCGAGCACGGCGCGATGCTTCGTGAACTGCCTGGCAAGCCGCTTCGCCACGGCCGGGAAGCGATCGGTGTCCACGTCCAGATTGCGGTCCAAATCCTCGATGAGGATGGGACTTACAGCCTTGCGTGAGGTGCGGGAAAACAGTTTGGGGAGTGCCATGTTCGGTCCTCCTTTCGTGGGGAGGGACAGTGATACGACGGTTCGCTCGAAAGGAACCTTCGCGAACGCCGCTTGTCCGGATTCAACAACCGTGCCTGACTACGACCGATTCGCCCAGGTATCCGGACGAGTCGATAACGTGGGGTCCAGCACGACCGTCACATGAGGAACTAGCGCAGGAACCCCCCGAACGTTCCCAAAATAGCCTCAATTCAGGGCCTTTTCGGACGTGGCCGCCTGCCAATTCGGCAAGAATCGGCCAGCCGTGGGACTTCGCCGCCGGCGCGGACGCCCCGCAGCAAGCCTACCTGCGGCGGAACACGAGCAGCAGCACGGCGAGCGCCAGTGCGCCGCCGCCGGCGATCAGGATCCACAGACCGCCGTCGTCGTCCTCGATCTTCGGCATGGCCTCGCCCGGCCCCGCGGACGTGGGCGTGGGATCCGCCGCTGCGGGCGTGTTGCCCACGGGCAACGGCTTGGCCGCCCCGACGGCATCGGGCACGGGTTCGTTCTTGGCCGCACCGATCGCGTCCGGCTGGTTCGCGACCGGCGCCGGCGTGCCGGCGTCGGCGACATCCGGCGGCGTGTAGCCCCCGCGCACCGCCGGGTCGAACGAGCGGCCGATCTCGACGCGCCCCATCGCGCGGTCGAGGAACGACCCGATGCTCTGCGCGCTCTTGCCGTCGAACAGGTCGAACTTCATCTCGACGACGACGGAGTGCTGTTGCCCGACCTTCGCGTCGTTCGACACGCTGATCGGCATCTCGATCGTGGCCCAGTTGTCGTAGACCGCGCGGCCGATGTAGGCCGACGCGTGACGCCCGAGTTCGGCTGGCAGAACGGTGTGGGCCCCGAGCGTGAACACGCCCTGCTGTGCGGCCGACTTGATCTCGAGCGGCGCCGGGGACGGAATCACCGCGTTCCCCTTGAGGATTGCCGTGATGACGAGCGTACCCGTCTCGCCCGGCATCAGCTTCGAGGGCCGCGTCGCGAGGTGGAAATGGCAGAAGTTCGACGCGCTGCGACGCACGCCGATCATGTCGCGCTGCTCCTTCGTGAGCTTCGGCGGCTTGCGATCGCCGTTCAGCGGCTGGCCATCGTCTCCCAGCTCAGCCTCGCCGGCGGACTGCGGATCCTGCTGGATCGGAGCCGCCTTGCCGCCCCGTTGCTGGGCAGGAAGTGCGGCGAGCAGGCAGGAGAGCACGACGAGACTACGAACGTTCATGGAATCGAGATCGGATATCAGGGCCGGAAAACTGGGACCGGAAGTCTGGCCCATTCGGCGAACAGGGCGACGGGCGCCGGATTCTGGATCCTGAGACCCCGGAAGTCACGCCCGGGCCTTCGACGAACCAACGCCGACGTTCTTGGCGACGTTCCCGCAGAAGTCGCAAATTCGCACTGTGAAGTTGCGCTACAGCGCATCGGGTCCTCTGCCCGCCTGTCACCCCCGCCGCCGCCGACGCCATTGAATTGGCCCCATTCCAAGGCTACTTATCCTGCCGCCCATGACAGCCCCCGCATCCGAACCCACCGAAGCCGCCGTTCTCGCCGCGCTCACCGCCGTCCGCGAGCCAGATCTCGATCGCCACCTCGTCGAGCTCGACTTCGTGAAGAACCTCGAGATCACGGGTGGGCGGGTCGCGTTCTCGATCCAGCTGGCCTCGCATTCGCCGAGCGTTCGCGCCGCGCTCCAGGCCGCGGCCGAGACCGCGGTGAAGCAGGTGCCCGGGGTCGATTCGGTGGCGGTCACGATGACGGCCAACGTCTCGGCTTCGCGGCCCGTGCTCGGTGACAAGGGCATGATCCCGGGCGCCCGCAACGTGATTGCGGTCTCGTCGGGCAAGGGCGGCGTCGGCAAGTCGACCGTCGCGGTCAACCTCGCGTGCGCGCTGCACCGCGCGGGCGCCAAGGTCGGCATCCTCGACGCCGACGTCTACGGCCCCAACGTGCCGCTGATGCTCGGCGCAACGGGCCAGCCCAAGACGGCGGGCAAGCGCATCATCCCGCTCGAGGCGCACGGCCTGCAGTTGATGTCGATGGCGCTGCTCGTCGAAGAGGACCGACCGGTCATCTGGCGCGGCCCGATGCTGCACTCGGCGATGCGCCAGTTCCTCACCGAGGTGGACTGGCAAGGCCTCGACTACCTCGTCGTCGACCTGCCGCCGGGCACTGGCGACGCACAGCTGTCGCTCAGTCAACAGGCCCACCTTACGGGCGCGATCATCGTCACGACGCCGCAGGACGTGTCGGTGCTCGACGTGAAGAAGGCGATCCGCATGTTCCAGCAGGTGCAGGTGCCGATCCTCGGCGTCGTCGAGAACATGGCGTGGTTCACCCCACCGGGCCAGGCCGAGCGCTACCACCTGTTCGGCGAGGGCGGTGGCCAGCGGATCGAATCGGAGTTCCAGGTGCCGCTGCTCGGCCAGGTTCCGATCGAGATCGACGTCCGCGAAGGTGGCGATCGCGGTACTCCTGTGGTTCTCTCGCATCCCGAGTCGGGTGCCGCCGGTGCCCTGATCGATGTCGCCGACCGCGTCATGCGCCGCGTGACGAAACTCAACGCGGAATAGCGCCGCGCGACCGGACCCGCCGCGCGCTCCTCCAGCTCCGACCCCTCACTCCTCTCCCCGCCGGGAACCCCTCCCCGCATCCTCGCCCGAGCGATCTGACCGTCGAGCCAGGCAACAATGAACGACAACCAGCAGAAGCGGACCGCAGCGCACTTCACACCACAGACCACGATGCTCGAAGCCCTGACGGCCGACCCGTCGCTCGGCATGGTGCTCATGCGCGACTTCCATCTCGGCGGCTGCAGCAGCTGCACCTTCGATCCCCACGACTCGATCGACACCGTGGCTTCGCAGAACGGCATCCCGACGGACCGCCTGCTCGCTGCGCTCAACCGTCACGGCTGACACGAGCGTGAGACATCACGCCGCCGCACCGCCATCGCTATCAACCTAACCACTTGGATTTCCAGGATCTTCGACTCGCGAAAGCGTGTAGTAGGTCCGCTTTCGCCGCCTCGGCGGCCCCCGATTTGCTAGTTCGCCGCGCGCTTGCGTCCCCCGTGGCCGCTCTCAACAATGCAAGTGGCATAACCCCAGGCGATCCGCCCGAACGACACATGGTCAACGAACTCACCGACAACAACTTCCAGGACACCCTGCAACAGGCCAGCGTGCCCGTGCTCGTCGACTTCTCGGCCAGCTGGTGCGGCCCGTGCAAGGCCCTCGCGCCGACGATCGACAAGGTCGCCGCGGACTACGAAGGGCGCATGGAGGTCTACAAGCTCGACATCGACAACGCGGCGAACACGGCCGCGAGCCTCGGCATCATGAGCGTGCCGACCTGCGTCTTCTTCAAGGACGGCAAGGAAGTCGAGCGCTTCACCGGCAACGCCGACCTCCGCACGGTCACGGGTCACGTCGACCGCGTGCTGTCCTGAGCCGCGAGCTACGCTCCCGCGCCACCCGCCGGTGGCGCGTCCGTCGGCGCGCCATCGCGACGCCGGCGCAGCCGGCGCAGGTTGGGCCACAGCAGCGCCAGCCCCAGCGGCACGGTGACCGCCGCCACCAGCCAGCGCGAACGCGCCGGCTGCACCCGCAGAGCGGCGAGCATCAACAGCCCGTCGTCGTCCAGGCGGACAACGTGCTCACCAGCCACGGCCGGCACGAATTCGAGCTGCCCCGCGGCGTCGGTCGTGCCGAGATCCTGTGGGCTGCCGTCCGGCAGCTGCAACTCGATCGCCCGGGCGGACAGCGGCTGACCGCTGCGCTCGGCGCGGATTGTCACGGTCTCGCCGACCGCGATCCGTTTGGGCTCGATGTGGAGCTGCGGCGCGGTCAGGGCCAGGGTCAGCGACGAGGCAAGAATCACGGCCGGTAGTCTGTCGATGCAGCCCTTCGAAGTCGAGGATCTCGGTCGTGCCGCCTATGGACCCGTGCTGATCCGGATGCGCGAACTGCACGAACGCGTGCAGCGCGGCGAGGCCCCGGGGCGGATCCTGCTCGTCGAGCACGAGCCCGTCTACACGGCAGGCCGGCGAACCCCGGCAGCGGATCTCGCGCCCGAGGGCGTGACCAGTGACCCTGGCGACCCGCCGGTCGAGATCGTGCCGATCGAACGCGGCGGACAGATCACCTACCACGGCCCCGGCCAGCTCGTGGTCTACCCGATCGTGCCCCTGCCGCGCCGAGACGTGCGCGACTGGCTGCGGCGCCTCGAGGCGTTCGGAGTCGCGTTCGCGGCCGAGTTCGGGCTGGCGGCCACGCCGTCGGTCGACGGCACCGGGGTGTTCGTAGGTACCCGCAAATTCGCCTCGATCGGCGTCGCGCTGAAGCGCTGGGTCAACCTGCACGGCATCTCGCTCAACATCGCGATGGACCGCGCGCCGTGGCGCCGGGTGCAGCCGTGCGGCCTCGATCCCGAGGTCATGACCGACCTCAGCGCGGTGCTCGGCCGCGCCGTGACGATGGCCGAGGCGAGGGCCACGGCGCGCGCGGTGCTGCCGGGACTCACGGACACGAGCGCCGAGGCCACCGATCGGCTATGAACTGACGCCGATGTCGGGCACCGTCGAACTCGATCCGAACGGCACCCACCTGCTCATCCGCTTCCCATATCGCGAGGACCTCGTCGCGCTCGTGAAGGAGCTGCCGGGGCGGCGCTGGGATCCACGCAACAAGACGTGGAAGGTGCCCGCGGCGCAGATCGAACGGGTCTACGCGACGTTCGCGACGCACCTGTTCGAGTTTGCGCCCGAAGCGTCGGGCCTGCTCGCCGGCACACTCGGGACGGCGCCTTCGGGTGACGACGACGATGGCGCGGACGACAGCGACGGCAACGGTGACGCGAAGGCGAAGACCGGCAAGGGCAAGCCCGGCCAGCTACCGCTCGGCCTCGACGACGATGCCCCCCCCGAGGCGATGACCATCTCGGCGCTCAACCGCAAGGTGCAGGGCGGCGTCCGCGATCTGTTCCCCGACACGTTCTGGGTCATCGGCGAAGTGGTCGGCTACGACAAGACCGCCGAACGCGAGCACCGTTTCTTCCAGCTCGCGGAGAAGGGGCAGCGGCAGGCGCGCGCGGTCGCAACCGTCGAGACCGCGCTGTTCGGCCGCACCGCGTCGTGGCTGCTGCCGAAGCTCGCCGAGGGCCAGGCCCCGCTCACACTGCGCGACGGCATCGAGATCCGCGCGCTCGTGCGCGCCGACTTCTACCCGGCCGCGGGGCGCTTCCAGGTCATCGTCGAGGGCATCGATCCGACGCACACGCTCGGCAAGCTCGCGTTGACGCGCGAGCAGATCCTCGCGGAACTCCGCGAGGCCGGACTGCTGCACAAGAATCGCGGCCTGCCGTTCCCCGTGCCCGCGACGCGCATCGGCGTGCTCGCGAGCCCGGACTCCGACGGCTTCCACGACTTCTGCCAGCAGCTCGAGAAGTCGGGCTGCGGCTTCGACGTCACGCTCGTGCCGATCAAGACCCAGGGCGTCGGGCTCAAGCCGAGCCTGATGCAGGGACTGGCCTGGTTTGCCGAGCGCAGTCCGCAGTTCGACGTGCTCTGCGTGCTGCGCGGCGGCGGTTCGCGCACGGACCTCGCGTGGTTCGACGACCGCGAGATCGCGCTCGCGGTCGCCAAGCATCCGCTCAAGGTGCTGGTCGGCATCGGTCATCAACGCGATCAGTCGGTGCTCGATGCGATCGCCCACAGCGAGAAAACGCCGACCGCGGTCGCCGCGCTGCTCGTCGAGTGCCTGCGGGGCGTGCGCGCGGACGTGCACGACCGCGCGACGCGGCTCCGCGACGCTGTCGCGGATCTACTGGCCGACCTGCGCACCGACTTCCGCGATTCCGCCGAACGGCTGCAGCGCGCCGCGATCTATCGGGTTCGTGATCAGCGCCACGCGCTGCACGGCAGCGGGCGCGAACTCGAGGCCGCGGTCACGCTGCGCCTCGCGAACGAACGGAACCGGCTCACGGCGGCGGCGACGCGCGTGCGCACGGGCAGCGACCGCACGCTCGAGCGCGCCGCGATGCAGCTCGAGTCCCGCAGCCAGCGCCACCGGCTGCTCGACCCGCGCCGCGTCCTCGAACGCGGCTACGCGCTCGCGCGCGACGCGTCGGGCAAGGTGCTACCCGACGCCGAATCGCTCGCGCCGGACAGCAAGCTCGTCGTGCAGTTCCGCGACGGCCGCGTCACCACGCGCGTCGAAGACGTGCAGAGAGAATCCCCATGACCGAGAAGAAGACCAAGAAGGCCAAGACCCCGAGCTACTCGGAGGCCACCTCCGAACTCGACGACATCCTGCGCGAGATCGAATCGGGCACGATCGATCTCGACGTGTTATCCGACAAGGTCGAGCGCGCGGCGGGATTGCTGGCGGTATGCCGTGAAAAGCTCGCCGCGACCGAGACCAAGGTGAAGAAGGTCGTCGACGACATGGCCGCCGCGATGGACGGTGAGGACGCAGCCGGTGAAGCCGAAGGGGACGCGCAGTGAATTGGGAGCTCGCAGCCCTCTGGTTCGTGACGTTCATCGTGAGCGTGACGATCCACGAAGCGGCGCACGGCTGGTTCGCCAAACTCGGCGGAGACCCGACCGCGTACAACGCCGGCCTCGTCACGATCAACCCGTTGCCGCACATTCAGCGCAGCCCGTTCGGAATGCTGGTCATCCCGATCGGGATGCTGCTCATGACCAACGGTGAGATGTGCTTCGGCGGTGCGTCCGCACCGATCGATCCGATCTGGGCCTATCACAACCCCAAGAAGGCAGCCGCGATGTCGGCCGCCGGCCCATTGTCGAATCTGTTGCTCGCCGCAGTTGCGTTCGCAACCCTCTACTTCATCGCCCGGCCCGATGGCGACACGATGGTCGCGATCCGCAAGATCGCCGGCATCTTCCTGCTGCTGAACCTGCTGCTCTGCATCCTGAATCTGTTTCCGCTGCCGCCCTTCGACGGCGCCAGCGTGGTCGCGGGCCTCTCGCGCTCCGCGCGCCAGTTCTACAACGGACTCGAACGCATCCCCTACATCCAGATCGTCGCGCTGGTCGCGGCATTCTACTCGTTGCGATTCGTGTTCTGGCCCGTGTTCAACGAGATCAACGGCTGGCTGCCATACCCTTGGCGCTACTGATGGATCCCGAGGCGGATCGGCGCCGGCCGCTCAGCGCACGCCACTGAGCGCCCGACGCACGCGCTCACCGGCATCGAAGCACGCGCTCATCGACAGCTCGTACGCGTACTCGGGATCCGCAGCCTCTTCGGCACGCATCAGGTAACCGATCTCGTCGTCGCAGAGCCCGAAGATCACGAGGTCCGGCCGCGCGACCTGCGCGCGCAGCTGCTCGGCGAGCGCGGGTTCCATCTCGCCCGGCACGAGCGCGGCCTCGAACGCGCCGAGGCGCAGGAAGCCGACCGTCGTGCGCGCGTGACCGTCGTGGACCTCACGCGGCAGCACCGCGGTGAGCCGGCCGAGACGAAATCCGAGAGCATCCATCGGCACGAACAGATCGGCGCGCCGGACTTCGACCGCGTCGATCGGCAACGGTTCGGCAGCAGTGAGCGCGCGTTCGGCGACGTCACAGGTCTGCCGCCCGAACTCCTCGACGCCCGCGGGCGTACGCGGATCGAAACCGGGCGAGATCATCGCGCCGAGCGCGCCGTTGACGAACACCGCCTGACCGTGGCCACGCCGCCGCCACTCGTCGCAGAGCGCGCCGACGAAATCGGCGCTGATCGTCGTGTTGCGCCGCGGCAACACTTCGGGGTGGCAAGCCATGTGCAGCAGCGAACCGACCGGGCGACCGTCGTCCATGGCGCGAGCCTGCAGCACGAGGAGCCGCCGGTCGAACACGCCTGCCCGGTTGCTGTTGCGCACGAGACCGGTCGGCGGCAGCAGCGCCCGGCCGTGCACGAACTCGGCGCGGACCGCGTTCTGGCGCGCCTCGGCCACGGCCGCCGCCAGCGCGTCGCGCACGCTCGCGAGGTAGCCGCGATCCCGCCCCGAGGTCCAGAGATAGAAGCCCCACAGGCCGATGAGGTCGGGGCCGGCATGCGTGTGGCTCGCGCAGACGAAGACATCGCCGTTGCGACAGCCCGGCAGGCCGGACTTGAGCCAGTCCACGTCCTCACGCAGTAGTCCCAGGTTGTCGATCCCGACGATCACGAACGGGCGCTCACCGACCTCGATCGCGAGCACGCGCAGCTTCAATGGTGAGCTGACCGCCGTGCTGCGGCGACCGATGTCGAATCCACCGAGGTAGCCGCCGACCGTCGGCGTGATGTCACGCTCGGCGCTGCCGACGCGGACCCCGGCGGTCGCCGGAACGACGGTCGCATAGCGCTGCGGTTGCTCGGGCATCGCGCGCTGGAACAGACCCGTGCAGCCCGTGAGCAGGGTCGCGGCGGCCAGCGTGGCTGCGGCCACCGCTCGCCCCCGCGCCTCCCGCCAGCTACGCATCAAGCGGGCCAGCACGCGAGCAGGCCAGCACTCATGCCGGCTCGAGCAGCGAGAACGCGCGCGCGAGCGCCTGGCGGGTCTCGCGGGTGCCGCGGTAGGTGGCCGCGCGTTGGAGCGCGCGCAGGTAGTGCACGAGCACCTCGCGGTCATCGAGATCACGCAGGTGATGCCTCACCTGATCGTGGCCGTTGGCGCGCAGATAGCGCGAGCAGTCGGCCTTGGTGATCGTGCGACCCGCGTGGAACGGATCGAGCAACACCGGCCGCACGCCGTGCAGGCGCACGAGGAAGTGATCCGGCAGCGCGACGCCCGCGGCCGACAATCCGGCCCAGCGCGCGACGAGCATGTAGAGCATCGAGAGCGACACCGGCAGGCCGATGCCCTGATCGAGCACGCGGTGCAGCAGCACGTGGTCCAGTTCGAGCACGCTCGCACTCGCGAGTTCTTGACCGGCATCCAGACCGCTGTCGAAGCCGGCGAGATCCTGATCACCGGCGGCGCCCCCCGCGGGCGAGCCCGAATCGTCGGGAGAACTGGAGTCCCCTTGGGTGAAGCCGGGGCCGTTCAGCACGCCCTGTCCGGTCAACCCGAGCTGATCGTGCAGGCGCTCGGCGAGCAATCGGGCGCACGTCGGCAGGCTGCGCCCCACGAACTCGCGTTTGAGTTCGAGCGCATGCCGCCGCAGGCTGCTACCGAGTTCGGCGCTGGTCGGGACGAACGTGCGCGCGATCCGAGCGAGCAGCACGCTGCCTTCGAGCAGCGTCGGCGCGTAGCCGCGGCCGCTGCGCTCGAACTGCAGCCGACCGATCCGGCGCAGGTCCTTGCGAACCTCGATGGAACGCAGCACCGCGCGCGACCGCAGACGCACGAGCATGCTCGTCGCTTCGGTCGCGTTCTCGAGTTGCTCGACGGCGGCATCGCCCCAGAGCAACAGCCGTTCCCGTGCCGAGGCCTGAACCACCCCCGTATCATCCGCGAGCAGCGCGATCGTCGTCGCGATCTGTTCGGGAGACGGGCGATCCGACTCCGGGGTTCCTCGTGAGCTCGTCATGAACTGCGCGCGAGCATAGCAAGCGCGAGCGCTGCAATCCCGCCCGCAGAACGCTACGACAGCGTCTCGCTGTCCGATCTTTCAACACCCGTCGCCGAACCGCCCTTCCCATCGCCACTGCTCCGAGTGCGTCCCATGAACGAAACCTCGATGAGTCCCGAAGAATTCCGCCGGTTCGGCCACCGGGTCGTCGACTGGCTCGCGGACTACCGCGCCCGGGTCGCCGAGCTGCCGGTCACGACCGCTGCCGAACCGGGTGACCTGCTCGCGAAACTGCCCGCCAACCCGCCAGTGGAGCCCGAAGGGTTCGAGGCCGTGCTTCGGGATCTCGACGAGCTGCTGCTGCCAGCCTTGTCGCATTGGCAGCACCCGCGCTTCTTCGGCTACTTCCCGTCCAACGGCGACCTGTCGTCAGTGCTCGGCGACTTCCTGAGCACGGGGCTCGGCGTCCTCGGCCTCGCCTGGCAGTCCGCGCCCGCGCTGACTGAACTCGAGGATCGTGCGACCGACTGGCTGCGGCAGATGCTCGGGCTCGCCGAGCACTTCGACGGCGTCATCCAGGACACCGCGTCGACCGGCTCCCTCGTGGCGATGCTCGCCGCGCGAGAACGGCGACCAGAGGTCCCGCTCGGCCAGAAGACGGTCTACACGAGCGGCCACGCGCACAGCTCGATCGACAAGGCGGTCCTGCTAGCGGGCTTCGCGCGGGAGAACTTCCGCAAGGTCGCGACGACGGCCGACTACGCGCTGGAACCCGCCGCGCTGCGTGCGGCGATCGCCGCGGACGTCGAGCGGGGACTCGTGCCGACCGCGATCGTGGCGACGACCGGCACGACGACCACGACCGCGATGGACCCGATCACGGAGTGCGCAGAGCAGGCCGCGCAGCACGGTGCGTGGCTGCACGTCGATGCCGCCATGGCCGGCTCCGCGATGATCCTGCCCGAGTGCCGCGCGCTCTGGCACGGTATCGACAACGCCGATTCGATCGTCGTCAACCCGCACAAGTGGCTCGGCGCGGCGTTCGACTGCTCGGTGATGTTCGTGCGCGATCCGGAGCACCTCGAACGGGTCATGAGCACAAACCCGAGCTACCTGCGTACTGCGGTCGACGAGCAGGTGAAGAACTACCGCGACTGGGGCATCGCGCTCGGCCGTCGGTTTCGCGCTCTCAAGCTCTGGAGCCTGATCCGCACGCACGGCACCGAGCGCCTGCAACGGCGACTGCGGCGTGATCTCGACAACGCACAATGGCTGCGCGAGCAGGTCGAGGGCGCGACCGACTGGCGCGTGCTGGCCCCCGTCGCGCTGCAGACCCTTTGCGTCCGCCATGAACCGGCGGGTCTCGAAGACGACAAACTCGACCAGTACACGCTCGCCTGGCACGACCGCGTGATGCAGAGCCGCCGGGCCTGGCTCACGCCGGCACAGCTCGACGGCCGCTGGATGGTGCGCATTTCGATCGGCGCGCTGCCGACGGAGCGCGTGCACGTCGAGGAACTCTGGACAGAAATGAAGAACGCGGCGGACGGTGCGTGACCGTCCGCCGCGTTCGGCGAGGCTTTGTTAGGGGCTCGCGTTCCATGGGCCGTCGACCTGCCAGCGGCGGGTCGACGTTCCGACGAGTGGAACTCGAACGAATGGTGCTCAGGACAAGATTTGAACTTGCAAGTCCCGAAGGACACTAGCACCTCAAGCTAGCGCGTCTGCCAATTCCGCCACCTGAGCAGATGGGGGCCGGGCAGCGTAGCAACCGCCAGGGCCATTTCAACGCCCCGGCAGCACTTTCGCACCGCCCCTACGAACCCCCGCTCCCCCGCGCCTTCTGCGGCCGAATCAGGGCATGGTTCAGCGGATATTGAGCAGCAGCTTGGTCTGGTAGCGGATGTAGTTGTTCATCAGCTCGAGCTGGACGTAGGCCGTATCGAACAGCTGCACCATGCCCCGAAGCTGAGCGACACCGGCGCGATCCTCGGCCGTGAAGTTGGTCTTCTCACGCCGCCACTTCTCCTGCATCGCCTGGATCACCGCCTGGTTGAACGCACCGTTGCGGATGTTCTCGGGCATGCTCGCCTTGCTCGGGTAGCGCGCGAACTTGCTGCGTCGCACCTGCTCCTCGACCTGGCCACGGACGATCCGCATCCAGTCGGCGTCCGGCATCTCGCTGTCCGACTCGGCAAACGCCGAGTAGTCGTCGAGCAGCTTGCCGAGATTGTCGCCGTGCAGCCAGACGAACGCGTTGAGCGCGCTCGGCATCTCGCGCTCGAACTGGTCGAAGTCGTCGCGCTCGACGATCGAGGCGTTGTTGTCGACGCCGTAGTTGGTGCGAACGATGTCCTTGATCAGCGGGCCCGAATTCGAGATCACGAAGAAGTCACGCAAGACCATCATCGCGATCTCACCCGTGCCCGGGATCTGCGGGTTGCAGAACTCGGTGACCGGCTCCTTGAGCATGCCGCCCGAGAACTTCACGCGCAGGTGCCAGACCTTGCGAACGTGGAAGTTGCCCGGGTTGTTGCGGATCATCAGGATGAGATCATCCAGCAGCTTCGCCGTGCCGGGCCGCAGCCAGAACACCCAGGCGACCTGCGGCACGGGCGAGCGCCGGGCAACGGGCACGTTGAGCTGTCCGGTGTCCTTGTCGCGCGACATGTCCGGGGTGTTGTGCCGGAACACGAAACCCGCGCGGGGCAGGAATGCGATGCGCAGCCGCTCGATCAGATCCGTGACGTCCGTCAGCGGCTCTTTCTGAAACGTCGACCGCCGCAACATCTCGTTGACCAGGTCGCGCTCGGCCGGCTCCATCGCCGCGAACATCGCGTGCATGAAGTCGCCGACGGGCATGCGCATGCCGATCGCCGCGCACGCGGTCTGCGGCACCATACGCAGGAACGGGTCGAGCCACGCGTCGCGCGACGCCGACTCCGCAGTGTAGAAGCTGCTCTGGAACGAGCTGTGCTGCTTGCTGTTGAGCACGATCTGCCCCGTCGCCGCGAGCACGCCTTCGTCGAACATCACGCCGCCGACGAGCCGGTTCCACCCCTTGAGGTTGAGGAAGCTCGCGAGCACACGCTCGTTCATGCTGTCGGGGTTGGCCGGGTTGGGCCAGTTCGCCGCGAACCGGCGGAACCCGTCGAACGCGTTCGGCTCGACCATGTAGTCGAGCACGTTCGGCTGCACGAGGAAGTTGTCGTCGGTCCACTTGTCGATGCGCGCCATCGCACCGTCGGTGTATTCCGCGATCTGCCCGAACGGCTCTTCGTCCCTGTTGCCGTCGATGAGTCGCTGCGTCGATTCGAGCAGGGTCTTCTCGTTGCTGACCATGAGCACGTCGAGGTGACGCTTGACGTAGAGCGGCGACGGCACACCCTGCGGCGTGACGACCAGCAGGTCGCCGTCGGACTCGATCTTGACGCCACTGCCCTCGGCCTGCCCCTGCACGAACCCGAAACCCGCGAGCCCGAGCGCCGCCTTGATGCGCCAGGTCACGCGCATGTAGGCGCACCAGTGCGGGTCGGCGAGCGGCTGCGGCGGCGCACTCGAGTAGTCCTGCATGTAGCCCGCAACGACGACCTCGGTGCCGATCAGGTCACCGAGGAGATCGACCCAGCCGCCGCTGTCCCGCTGCACCTGCTCCGAGGCCTGGCGGAGTTCCTGCAGCGCCTTACCGAGACCGTCGCGCTCGAGACCCTGCACGAGCGGCCCGTTCTCCACCGCGCTCCAACCGGCAGCGTCCGTGAGCGACGCCCAGAACTTCGGTTCGGGGAACTCGTAGAAGTCTTCCGCGAGCAGCGTTTTCCGCGCGAAGAAGTTGACCCCGCGTGGCACCAGGTCGCGCACGTCGCGCACCGAGCCCTCGAACGGGTTGAAGATGAACGCGGCGACGAACAGCAACAGAAAGGCCACGAGGACCGTCAGGACCAACGCGATCTTCTTGAGCAGCTGTTTCTTGCTCTTGGGCTTCTTCGTCTTCTTGCTCATGGTCGGGCGGGCAGCGTAGCGGGCGGACATCGCCTGGCCGAACGCTCTTCCGGATCCGTCTCCGACGGGCAATCGTGGCGTTTATTCCGTGTGGCGCCGTGATTTGCCTTCCCCGGCCAACGGCGGTCTACTGGCCCGATGAGTGGCCTCGTACCGAACGCCCGTTCCCGTCGCATCGAAGCGTCGGCGACCCTCGCGATCTCCGCCCGCGCCGCGGCCCTCAAGGCCGAGGGTCACGACGTGGTGTCGCTCGGGGCGGGCGAACCCGACGCCCCCACCCCGGAGCCGATCGCCAACGCCGGCATCCGCGCGATCGAAACGGGCGACTACCGCTACACCGCGGCGGCCGGGACGCCGGCACTACGGGCCGCGGGTGCCGTGTGGTTCGGCAGCGAGTTCGGCCTCGCCTACGAGCCATCCGAGGTCATGGTCTCGGCCGGCGCGAAGGCCGCGCTGCACATGGCGCTCGCAGCCGTGATCGAACCTGGGGACAAGGTGCTGTTGCTCGCGCCCCACTGGGTGTCCTACCCGACGCTGATCCGCGTCGCGGGGGGTGAGGTCGTGACGCTCCCAGCCGTGCCGGAGCAAGGCTTCGTCCACGACCGCGACGCCGTCGCGCGCTGCGTGGCAGAACACGGCATCCGCGGGATGATCCTCAACTTCCCGAACAACCCGTCCGGCGCCGTCGCGACCCGTGAGCAGATCCAGGACATCGTGGACGTCGCGAACGAACACGACCTCTGGCTGATCTCGGACGAGATCTACGCCACGCTGCTCTATGACGACGCCCGCCACATCAGTCCGGCCGCGGTCCCGGGCGGCAGGGATCGCACGGTCGTCGTCAACGGCTTCACCAAGAGTCACACGCTCACGGGCTGGCGCACGAGCTTCCTCGCCGCGCCCGCGGCGGTCGTCGACGTCTGCGCGCGCATCCAGAGCCAGGTGCTCGGCAATCCGTGTACGATCAGTCAGGCTGCAATGCTCGAGGCGTGCAAGACGCCACTGCCGGACGAGCAGGAGCGTCGCATGACGGCGTTCAACGAACGCCGCAACTTCCTCGTCGACTCGATCAACGCAATCGACGGACTCGCGCTGCAGGCGCCGCGGGGCTCGTTCTATGCACTCGTCGACGCCCGCCCGATCTGCGAGGCGCGCGGCATCGACGACGTCGCGGCGTGCAAGCAGCTGCTCGACGACCATCTGCTCGCGAGCGTTCCAGGCAGCGCGTTCGCGATACCCGGGTTCATCCGGCTGAGCTACGCAGCCGACATGACGCAGCTCGAGAAGGGCGTCGCACGGCTGCGGGCGTGGGCGGAGGCCGACAAGCGATGAACTCCGACGAACAGAAGGAACACGCACCGCTGGTCGATTCGCTCGCGGCGCTGCAGAGCGTCACGGACAAGAAGCAGCGCTTCATCGCCTACGCGCAACTGCGCTCGGCGAAGAAGCTAGAGACCAAGGACGGCCGCCCGTTCGCCGTGCTCGACCTTGCGGACAAGGACGTCACGCTGCCCGGCAAGATCTGGAGCGAGTTCGAGGCCGCGATCGACGCCGCGATCGACGCCCCACCGCTGTCGATCGTGAAGCTGCTCGGCCGCGTCGACTCCTACAAGGGCAGCAAGCAGTTCACCGTCGAACGCCTGCGCGTCATCGACCCCGACGACGCACCGGAAGGGTTCGACCCGGGTCAGATCGAGGACCCCGCGCTCGCACTCGTCGAGGATCTCTGCTGCCGCACGCTCGTGTTCGACATCGAGACGGTGCCCGGCGTCGATCGCAAGGACCTGCCAGAGTCCGTGGCCGACGCCCTCAAGGGATTCGCGTCGCGGCAACACAGCGAACCCGATCTCATCGAGGCGGAGTCCAAGAAGTTCATGGGCCTGAGCCCGTTCTTCGGCAAGGTCGTGTCGATCGCGGTCGGCGACGGCGAACTCGAACCCGAGGCGGACAGCACAGACGATGTCACGGTGCTCGCCGTGCCACCCGAGGGCTTCGAACTCGCGCCGGAGGACACGCCACCGTGGCTCCGCCTTCTGAGCGAGAAGGACATGCTCGCCGCGTTCTGGGCGCTCTGCAGCCGCGCGGAGACCGTCGTGTCATTCAACGGTCGCGGCTTCGACGTGCCGTTCGTCGTCACGCGCAGCCTGATCCACGGTATCCCGGCCCGCGTCGACCTCGTATCCGCGCGCTTCGCGCTGCGACCCCACCTCGATCTGTTCGAAGTCCTCACGCAGCGTGGCCGCGGCCCGAGCAAACTCGACGTCGTCTGCTGGGCACTCGGTATCGAGAGCCCGAAGGAACACATGGACGGTTCGATGGTCGCGCCCGCCTACGAAGCCGGTGAGATCGTGAAGATCGCGGACTACAACCGCCACGACGTGCGCGCGACGGCGGCGGTGTATCGCAAGGTGCGGGATCACATCCTGCGCTTTCGCTCGGACTGGAGCTGAAGCCCCCGGCGACAAAGGCGGCGGCTCAGCGCGACTGCTGCGCCCAGATGGTCACGGCCTCGCCGAGTGCCGTTTCGAACGTGTTCGACGCGGCGAGCCGCGCTTCGACGAGCGCGGCGACCAAACGATCCCGCGTGCGGGCCGGCGGTTCGCGGCGGCGCTGACTCTCGCGCGCCAGCGCGAGCAAGGCCGTGACCCGAAGCTCGCGATCGCCGAGCTCTGCGAACGCGCTCGCGGCGCGCGCAGCGAGATCGGTCTTCGACGCCGGCTTGAAGGCTCGCCAACGCTTGCGGACTCGCGCGCGGGCCTGGGAGCGAACGAAGCGCCCCTTCGCCTCGCCTAGCTCGGCGATCGCTCGGTCGATCCGCGCGTCCCGAACGTCACGGCCACGCAATCGTGCGAGCCACGCGAGGTTCTCACCCGCGCCAAACGACCACGCGGCCGCGTCGCACTCCGCGTTCGAGAACCCGCGCAAGGTCAGCCACCAACGCCAGGCAGCGCTCCAGGTGCGCCGGTGCTTGTCCGACTCGACACCGAACTGCTGCCGCACGAACCACTCGGTGAAACCGTCCGCGAGGGCGGGCGACTCCACCGGCTCCTTCGGCGCCGTGGTTTCGTAGCTGCCGGCCGCGGCACCAGCGGGCACCGCATCAGTGGGTGCGGCCGCCGGCCGCGACACCTCGACCTCACCGCGAGCGATGGCCTCGAGCACTTCGCGGAAGCGATCCCCCGCCGGCACCCGATCCGGACCCGAATCGAGCGACCGGAACCGCACCGCCGCGCGCTGCATCGCCGCCTGATGACTCTTGCCGTGCACGTTGTAACCGAACGCGTGCGCCAGCTCGTGCGTCACGTTCCAGTGCCAGTAGTGCGGCCCGGTGAATCCCGCGAGCTTGTTCTCGGTGAGCCAGACATTACGCCAGCTGCCCATGCCGAGGATGCCGCGCGCCTGATGGGTCCACCACCGGACATGGACGTCGGGTGGCCGGACCGCGTTGGTCTCGTCGAACGCCTGTACGTGGCGATTGCACCACCGTGCAAACAGCTCGGCGTTGGGGCGAAACTCAGTGTAGCAGTGCACCTTCGTGCGGCCGACGGTGACGGTTTCCGACTGGTCGTTCGCAGTGAGCACTTCGCGCCGATCCACACCCGGTCCATGGAGGCGCAGTCGGTAGCGGAACGGCCCGTCACCCGCGAGGCGATTGCGCGTGACGAGCCCTCGCAGGTCACTCTGCAACGTGCCACTGCCGCGCTCTTTGCCGTCGCGCAGCATCGCCCAGTCCACCCGATAGGGGTTCTTCGACCAGCCGCGCAGCACCATGCCGTTCTGCTCACGCACGAACACGCGGAACGACCGCGCAAAACGCTTGGTGAAGAAGCGCCCCGAGTTGACCCGATGGCCCACCGACAGCACGAACGGCGGTCGACCGGTGAACGTGCGGCGCGTGCCATCGAGCACGAACGGTCGCCGGTAGAACGACGCCGTGTCGACCTTCTTGCCGGGACCGAGCTTCAGATCGAAGCCGAGCGCGATCTCGGACATCCCCGACAACCACATCGAGCGCTTGCGCGTCGTCGAGGTGAGCAGGTTCAACGGCACGGCATCGGTACCGAGGAATCGCGCGACGAGTTCGCGCGGCGCTTTCGTGTCGAACACGAACTCGGTCGCTCGCTTGCCCTCGACGCGAACGTCGCGACGACCCGGCGTGAGCTCGACGCGCGCGATGAAGCCGTCCTCGTCACCCATGCCGCGGGCAGCGAGCAGGGTCGCACGGGTCGCCTGAGTCATCGCGACCTCGAGCCGGCCGCCGCTAGTCGTTGCCGGCACCACGACGGCGACGTCCGGCGGCGTGAGGACCACCGACTCCGGCGTGCGGGATCGGCCCGTGCGAGCACGAAACGTGACGAGCGCGGTGGCGTCGAGCCGCAAATCGCGTGGTCCCGCCCCATCGACGGTGAGGACCGCACGCCCGAACACCGCCCGCCCGGCGCGCGGCTCGGGATCCCAGACGTCGACGATCCATTCACCGCGCGGCAGTCGCACGACGGCACCTCCCTGGCCGTCGACGCGCACGGGCCCGGCCGACAGATCGAGGCGACGATGCCACGCGCGCAGCGACAGTCCCGCCCGCCGTACCACCCCGCGGATCGTGAATGCCACCTCGACCGGCACGAGCCGGGCCAGCGCTGTCCGTAGACGTCGAGCCTCGACAGCGCGGCCGGCCTCGGACGCTTGCTCGACCTCCGCCGCCGGCATCGCGGCGAGCAGCTGCTGCCGGGCGCGAGCGAGCTCCTCGACCGATGTTGCCGACTGCGCGACCAGGTCGATACTCGCGACACCGAGCGCCAGCGCGAAGCTCACCAGCCGACCCGTTCGCGTTCGGACTCGCACTCTGCGTTTCACGATTCGCCGCCTCAACGATACAGGACGCCCCGCGCAGCCGCTCGATGGCCCACGATTCCGCGCGACGATCAGAGTGCGAGCGCGTTGCGACAGCCGGCCGGCAGCGTTTCGAGGCACATCTCCTGCAGCCGCCGACGCGCGCCGCGGTCCTCGATCGACGAGAAGACGTAGAGTTTCCAGAGCCGCGGATAGCTGCTCGCGAGATCCCGCAGCCGCGGCAGTTCGTCCGCAAAGGTGTCGAGCGGCAACGTACGTTCGCCATACCCCGGGAACCGCACGAGTGTCTTCACTTCCTTGAGCTGCATCCGCCGCTTTGGGCAGTAGAGCATCACGTCGGCGCGCTGACCGAGTTCGCTGGCAGCGCGCGCCTCGAGTTCGGCCTCCCACTCGAAACGCGGTTCCGGGTTGCCCGGCTCGAAGAACCGTTCGAGCAGCTCCGTCTGCACCTCGCGGTTGCTGTAGAACGGCAGCACGAGGACGCGTTTCGGCAGCGCGCGCCGCCGGAAGCGCGCGACGAACCGCCGCAGGCGCTCGTTCTCCGTCGAATCCCCGAGATCGAGTGCGGCGAGCCGCAGCACGAGTGACTCATCGGTCATCGACTGCAGTTCTTCGCCGGTCAGCGCACCCGCACGCATCGCGAGTTCGACCATGCGCGACAGCAACGCGCCGGCCGCGATCTTCGCATGGTGATAGTAGACCCGTTCGCTGAAGTGGTAGCGGCACTCGAGCACGCGCAGCAGCTCGCTGACGATGTCCTCGCGCAGCATGCCGTTCTTCTCGCAGTCGACGAACAGCTCCTGGCTCTGGCGCGAAACGCGGAAGTAGTCGAGCACGCGGCGGTCGTACCGCAGCTCGAGACCGGTGTAGAGCGCATCGCGCCGCAGGTAGTCGAGCAGGTCCGCATCGATCGTGTCGCTGAGCACCTGCCGCCAGAACGGTGGGACGGTCCGCCCCTGGCCGGTCAGCACCGCGAGCACGTCGGTGCGCAGGCCCTGGCGGTCGAGTTCGCGACCGAGTTCCGTATCACCCAGCACACCCTCGAAGCGCTCCGGCATGTCGTGCCGCGCGAGCAGCCCGGTCTGGTCCTCGATGTTGTGACCGTAAGGAATGTGCGTGACATCGTGCAGCAGCGCCGCCGCCCGCAGCACGCGCCGCTCTTCCTCGGTGACCCGATGGCAACCCGCCGGATCACGCGCGGCGTTCTTGTTGCACGCATCGAGCAGCAGGTCCGTCATGTGCACGGTCCCGATCGAGTGCTCGAACCTGGTGTGTACCGCGCCCGGGAACACGAGGCTCGCCGACCCGAGCTGCTTGACCCCGCGCAGCCGCTGGAACTCGGCCGTGTCGAC
Source organism: bacterium (assembly GCA_024743115.1). Lineage (GTDB taxonomy): Bacteria > Planctomycetota > UBA1135 > UBA1135 > UBA2386 > JAGQRA01. The sequence goes on from JANSXC010000012.1 coordinate 173,168, forward strand.
CAGCCGAAGCTCGTCGCTGGTCAGCTCGATGTCACCGTGGACGGGATCGCGCAGAGTGCTCACGCTGCGAACCTAGCCGGGCCTGCCGCGAAAGGCTATCCTGCCGCCGCCGCACTGATTCGGCCGGCCCACGATGCACCTGCCATGATCGCCACCCGACTACCGACCCTGCGCTGTGGCGCTCTGCTGTGCCTGATCGCGGCCGCGAGCGCCTGCGGCAAGGAGACGAACGAAACGTCGCTCCCGCCGAGCGAGTACCCGGTCGCGGTCGACCCGGCCAAGGTCGGAAGCTACCCAGCGCGAGCCAAGTCCGGTGGCGGCTACTTCTACGACGAGGTCCTGGAGTATCGGGTCTGGGTCGACTCGACCACCGCGGGTGACACGTTCAGGGCCTTCCCAACGTTCGAACAGGCCAAGGAATACTCCGACCGCACCGCGAACGCCGAGGCGCCGCTCGCGCTGGTGCTGCAACGCGAACACGTCAACGAACCCGAGAAGGGCCGGTTCGAACACAAGAAGGACAACCGGATCACCGAGTGGCTCGTCGAGTGGCTGGCCGACAACAGGCGCGGCCCGGATTCGATCGCGGAGTTCTTGCGCAAGGGCGGCAAGTAGTCACGCGCCAGTGGTCGGAGCCGCTCCCGAACCGGGATCGTGCTACCATCGCGCCGCACCACCGGAGCCTGCCATGAAGACCCGATCGATCTGCTACAGCGTTGCGGCCGTGATGGCCATTTGCTCGTCGGCGTGCCAGGGCGTTCCACGCGCGGCGCCCCAACCGCTGCCGTCGCCCAACTTCGCGAACTCCGGCCCAACCAACGACGTCACGGCTGCCAGCCGCGCATCGACCCGCGAGATCGAACTCCTCCGCGCGCTCCTCGTAACGGACCAGAAGGCCGTCGAACTCGCCCGCCAGAACGAGCAGTACTCGCAGAGCCTCTTCGACTCCGGGCGGCTGAGCCATCAGGAGTTGATGCGCGCCCAGCTCGAAACGCTCAAACTCGAACAGCAGCTCCTGATCCACCAGCGCGACCTCGCGGTGGCGTTGGCGGACGCGGAGCGCAAGTCGCCGGAGTAGTTCGCCGCCTACCGCGCGCGGAAGGCGGGCATGCCGACCAGGTTGATGTTGGCGTTGACTCGCAGGAATACCGGGATCTCGAACGTTCCCGCCAGCGAGCCTCCCGCGTCGGACCGCACACCTTCTCGGCCCGGCACGATCCCGAGGTGATACTGCGGCAAATCGGGCTGTTCGCGCGCTTGCCGCTTCATCTCCGGCAAGAACGCCAGCCCGAGCGGCGCCCGAACCCGGAACGTTCGCCGATCGTCACCAACCGTGAACACGCGCACGGCAACCTCCGACTTGCGGTCAGCGGTCAACATGCGAATGCCGCCCATCGTTGCCAGATCGATGGGCTGGTTGAACTGCAGTTCGAACGTCACCATCGGGTCGAGCGCCCGTTCGATGGGCTGCGTACCTCCTCTCGCTTCGTTCACGAAACGGACGAAGTCGCGCGGATCATCGCCCTTTTCGGGTTCGAACGGCACCGCCAGAACCACCTCTGCACCGTGCGCCGACACGAACCGATCCCTCGCGTCCCGCGATTCCGGGAAGCCCGAGTGCGCAGCCGCCGCGAGTTCCACGATGCGCGACGCCATATCCGCGCGAACCAGCTTCGCGCAGACGTGAACGCGGCCGGACTTGCCGACGATGCGAGCGGGCCGGGTCACATGGGCCGCCGTCAGCAGTTCTCCCGTCGCCGGGCCGAACACGCGCAGCTCGTCGCCCGGTTCGAGCGCCTGCCGAAGCTCGCCCACGAAGAGCGTGAACACGAAGCTGCCGTCGGGCCGCGGACTCGCGCGCTCCAGACGCGTCGAGATCCGGCCGAGGATCCGCAGCGGCTCGGGTTCGGGAAGCGCCTGCTGGCCAACCAGCGCACTGGCCGAGAAGGCCAGCCCGGCCAGTGCGACCGCGACCACGCGCCATCCCTTCGGAACTTGCATGCCGTATGTTAGTCGCGACGTCCGGCCGCGTAACGGCCGCCGTAACTGCCGTGCTCGACGAACGGGGCCGTCACCCGGCCGCCTCTGGATCCCAGCCGTAGAGGCGCTCCCGGTCGAGTGTTCGAGCGGCTCGACGCAGGAAGGTCTCGCGCTCGGTCGCGTTCGGAAGCGTCAGCGGATGCCGGCCTCGGCGACGGCATCCGCCATCTCCATGAGCTGCTCGAAGGCGCGAAACTTCGCCGCCGGCGTCATGGCCGCCCAGATCTCGAACTGCCGGCGCTCGGCGCTCAGGGACGTGTCCCTGGCCTGGGTCTTCGGCGTTGGCATCGGCGCTGAGGTTGGCAGTTCGTCCACGGCGACCCATCGGTCGCCCGACCGCGCCACCATCGCCGACTCGGGTGAAAAAGCGGGGGCCGAACCCGAAGGTCCGGCCCCCCACCACACAACGAAGCCACACGAGGCGCGCGCCGCGCGAAGCGGCGCACCGCGTATTCTACCTCGCTCCGTGGGGTGAGGTCGGCGACGTCGATGCGCGTCGAGCGGCGGCGGCCACGAAGCCGCGATCGCATCGCCCGATCGCCGGGTCTCGCGCGGAGACTTGCTGCAAGAATGGTTTCGGACGTCGCCTTTGCGGCTAGTCGATCTTGCTCGGCTCGACGATCACCGGCCCCGTCGCAACGACGTTGTCGAGCGTTCGTCGGCCGACTTCCCGCTCCCCCTGGAACGTGATGACGACCAGATCGAAACGCCCCGCATGCGGCAGGGAGACTACGGCATCGGCGCCGGGCTCGCGATCGAACGTGACGCAGCCCGAGAGATCGAACTCCGCCCGCCAGACCTGACCTGCGATCGGCGGCTGCAGAACGATCGACGGCTCGCCACCCTGCCACCGCGGCAGCGTCACCGCTTCTGGCAACTCCTCGCCGAGCGTCAGATCGCGGCCGGCGTAGCCCACGGCACGCAGCGCCAGCACATCACCGGCTGCCGGCCGCGCGAGCAACATGCGACCTTCGGCATCGGCGGTCGCGCCGTGACAACCCCGCGCATCCAGGATCGGCGGCAGCAACCGCAGGCCACCGCTCGCCGACACCGCCCGTGCTTCGGGACGCAGCAGCGCGCGCCCGCCCGCGATGCCCGCGCCGGACTCGTCGACGAGCCGCAGGCGCCACTCGGGGCGGAACTCGAGCGGCACGACGCACGGTTCACGCTGCCGCGACAGTTCGACTTCATGATGCCTGCGGATGGCGACCAGCGGATGCAGGACCGCGAGGGTGAGTTCCCCGCGCTCGGGCAGGAACGGAGTCAGGCCGCGCCCGGTCGCATCGATCGCCGCGCCGCCGACGAGTCCCTGGAGGAAGAACGGATAGCGCGACAGCTGCGCGCCGATCCGCGCCGAGGGAGCGACGATTACCTCCGCCAGCTCGACCGCCGTCGCCGCGCCCGCGAGCTGATAACGCAGTTCGCGCCCCTTCGACAACGTGATCGCGAAGTCACGGTTGTCATCGACGCTCACCCGCACCGGCCGCCACGTCGCGGCGTAGCCCTCGGCCCAGGCCGTGAGCGGCACTCCGTCGCCGCCGCGAATCGCGGCCGAGAATCGCCCTTCTTCGTCCGTTTGTAGATGCCGCGTCCGACCATCGGCATCGAGTTCGCCGAACCAGACGCGGGCCCCGACGAGCGCGCGGCCCTGTTCATCTCGAACGCGGCCCGAGACCGTCAGCGAACTGCCGATCCGCACCTCGGACCGACCTGCCGCCGCAACCGCGCCCTGCCGCACAACGAAGCCGCCATCGATCGCGACCTTCACGAGCGCGAAGCCAGGCCGGCGATCCTCGGCCCACGGGTTGGCCCCCGTGCCCGCGAGCATGCTCGTCGGCAACGGGTTGCGGTGCGGCAACTCGACCCCGACGAGCCGCGGCGGGATCGGCGCGATGTATTCCTCGCGCGCCGTCACCTGCACCACGACCCGCGGGCCATCGACCGGGAAGTCACGCGCAGGGCCGCCCGCACCGGCCCCGCCATTGCCTTCGGCCGCACGGCCGCCATCTGACACCTCCGCTGGCGATGGCCCAGTCGGCAACGGTACGATCTCCTCGGCCGTCAGCCGGTAGAACGTCATGATCGCGATGCCGACGAGCACGGCGAGCAGCAGAAGGACGTTGGTGCGTTGCATGCGGGGTCGAAGCGGAAAGAGGATAGCCGGCAGGCCGTCCGAGGTATCACGCCAACTCTCTCATCACTGTCGATCGCTGCTGGCGTTGCCGCCCGGGTCCGGCACTCAGTCCCAGAAGTGGATCCGCGTCGAGACAATCCGGCCGATGCGCTCAGTCCACGCTGCCACGGCTCGGCCGGCGTCATCGAATGCGAACCGCCCAAACGGAGTTGGTCCACGCGCCAACACAGTGAGAGCGACGTCGGTGCCCGGCCGGGAGCGCGTGAGATCGATGTCGGAGAGGCTGAACTTCATGGCCCACACCTCGCCACGAAGCGGCGAAGAACGGGCGAAGCCCCACGGCGCATCGGGATGGGAAGGATGGGAGAAGGTGGACAGCAGGTCCTGGGTGGTCGTGAGCCGATCATCAGCCTCGACGCGCACCACGACCTCACTGTGACCGCCAACCCCCTTCTCCCGACTTCCCCATGACAACCTGACGCAAGCCGAACCCCAGTAACCGACGTGCGGTTCGGCGTTGAAGCACCGAAAGCTCGCGCCTCCCGTGATCACCGGCCTTCGCAACACGTCAGATGACAAGATTCGCAGGCCGACTCCGGGCTCGAAGCGCCACGAGGTCGCCGCGAGTGTTGTGTGGACCGGGCAATGCTCCGCCCGGCGGCGGTACTCGATCGAAGCTGCCATCGAGGTTGCCCCGCACGCAGTACCAAGCGCCCCCGTCATTCTCGAACATGATGAAGTCGCCGTCGCCGTACGTGAACGCGAAGCGCGACAGGGGAACGAAGCGCTCTACCCAACTCGGTGCGACCACCTCGAACACCCGCCCACTCCGGGTCAGCACCGCACGTCGTCCGTTCGGCCAGCTGAAGGCAGCCAAGGCCTCTTCGTCGGCCAGCTGCAACGTCCCGGCGAGCACCATGACGTCGACCTCACCGTCGTGCGGCAGCGTGGTCACCACGACGGGCGGCACCGGTGTTCCGGAACTCTGGTGGCACGCCCCGGCGAGAGCCGACCAGAGCATCGCCAGACATAGGGCGAGGGGAGCGCGCTGGCCAGGTCTCATGGGTGATCAAGACTCGCGATGCGACGGCGACAGTTCGGCGCGGTGCGTGCGGAGCGCGAACCGGGAAGAGGATAGTCTGTCGGCCGTCCAAGGTGTCACGCCCACGCCGACGCCCACGCCGCTCTCGCAACCATCGCTCTCCTTGCGCCCACCCATCGCCCTCGATCATCGCCCCGCACTGCTGTCGCGCGCCGGCATCGGGCGGGTGACCCGCGAGCTCGCCCGGGCGCTTGCCGCGCGTGACGACGTCGACCTCCACTTGTTCGGCCACAGCCTCGCCCCTGCCCGCGTCCCGTTCGCGACGCCGGCGAACGCGCGACTGCATCGCCTGCCGATCCCTGGGCGCAGCCTGCCCTGGCTCGCACGCATCGGCATCAGTGCCGAGCGGCTCGCGGGGAACAGCCCGGTGTTTCACTGGACGGACTTCATCCAGCCGCCGGTAGGCAACGCGAAGACGGTGCTCACCGTGCACGACCTCGCGTTCGTTCGCGACCCGAGCTGGCATGGTGACGCCGCAACGACGTTGCGCGAGCGCACGGCGAACGCAATCGCCCGCGCCGACGTGGTCGTCGTGCCGTCACGAACGACCGCAGCCGATGTTCGCGAGTTCGCGCCAACGGCCGACGTGCGCCACATTCCGTTCGGGGTCGACCACGTGCCGCCCGCGCCGCCGAGCTCGTCGTTCTCGCGCTCCGACTACGCGATCTGCATCGGCACGATCGAACCGCGCAAGAACCACCGCACACTGCTCGCCGCCTGGCGCCTGCTGCCCGAGCCTCGGCCACATCTGCTCGTGATCGGCGGCGTCGGCTGGGAGTGCGACGCAGTCGTGCGCGAACTCGAAGCCGCCGAACGGGACGGCATCGCGACCTGGTGGCGTGACTGCGACGACGACCGCGCGTTCGCCGCCCTGCATCACGCCAGCCTCTGCGTCTATCCGTCGCTCTGGGAAGGCTTCGGACTGCCGCCGCTCGAGGCGATGCACTGTGGTGTGCCGGTCGTCGCTCACGATACGCCGGCGGTCGTCGAGCACTGCCGCGACGCGGCCGTGATCACGGACGCGACGAAACCGGCAACCCTTGCATCTGCGATCCACCGCGCGTTGACCGATCGCGAGCCGCTGCGAAGAGCCGGCAGGGAACGGGTTCGCGACCTCACGTGGCAACGCTGTGCCGCGGCCCACGCAGAGCTCTACCGCGAACTCGCCGCCACGGGAGCGGCACAATGATCGTCGCGTTCGACGCCGTGTGCCTCGCCGACGGCGCGCCGACCGGCGTCGCGCGAGCGTTCGTGACCGGACTGCGCGAGTATGCCGAGGAGTGGCCGGACGACATGCTCGTGCTCGTTCCCGAGGGCAGCGATCCGAGCGAACTGCCCAACGTCGCGATCCGGACCGCGCCGACCGGCGCATGGCGTCGCCAACGCGCGCTGCCGCGGCTGCTCGCGGAGACTCGCGCCGACGTCCTGCACAGTGCGGTCGCGGCGGTGCCGCTGCGCGCGCCGTGCCCGACGATCGCGACCGTGCATGACCTGCCGTGGCTGCATCCGGAGAGCGGCGAACGCTCGACCTGGTGGCGACGCTTCGCGACACGCCGCGCGCTGGCCGCCGCGGCGGTCATCATCGCGCCCTCGCAGTTCACGCGCGACGCGGCCGCTCGCATCGTCAAAGACCCCGGCAAGCTCGTGGTCGTGCCGCATTCGACGCCCGCACCACCCGAGAACGCCGCACCCAGCCCCAGCGGCCGCAACGGGCCGTTCGTCGTCTTCGGCGACGATCGCCCGCGCAAGAACCACGCGCGCATCCGAGCTGCGCACGCCCTCGCGATCGAACGGGCCACGGCCCGCGGCGAAGACCTGCCGCCCCTGCGCTTCGTCGGCCCGCGCGACTGGCTGCCCGAGTGCGACAAGCCCGCGCTGCTGGCGGACTGCCGCGGCGTGATCGCGTGCTCGCTCTACGAGGGTTTCGGACTGCCGGTGCTCGAAGCCGCGATGCATGAGGCACCCTTGATCTGCTCGGACATTCCGCCGCATCGTGAGATTGCGCCGCCGCACGCCGTGTTCGTGGACCCGACGGACGTTGCAGCCATGGCGGCGGCATTCGGCGCCGAGCTGCCGCAAGCCACACCAGCGGAGCGGCCAAGGATTGCCGCGACATGGCGCTCGCTCCATGCGAGCCTGGCAGCGGGTTCGCAGTAGTCCCGGACGACCGCTGCCCGCGACTGGCTCAGCCTGCGAATGGCTCAGCTCTGGGCGAGCCCGCGCTGCACGAACGCCAGGCCGTCGGTGCAGACCTCATCCGGGCTCGCAAAGTAGTCGCGCCAGACGTGGATCGCGGCGGCGAACTCGGGATCGAGGCGTGAGAACGCCTCGATGACGCACCAGCCGTCGTAGTTCGCTTTCCGCAGGGCCTCGAACGTGCCCTGCCAGTCGACCTGGCCGCGACCCGGCACGCCGCGATCGTTCTCGCTGAGGTGCACGTGACCGAGCACCGGCGCGCAGTGCGTCACCGCAGCCTTGGCGTTCGAATCCTCGAGGTGCATGTGGTGCGTGTCGTAGTGCGCGCGCAGCGACGGGTGGTCGACCAGCTCGCACAGCTTGCGGAGCTGCGCCGACGTGTTGACCAGATAGCACTCGAAGCGGTTCAGCGCTTCGGGGGCTAGCAGCACGCCGGCAGTCTTGGCGTACTCGGCCGCCTCGCGGAGGACGTCGGCACTGCGCCGGTACTCGTCGTCGTTCGGGCCGCGACCGCGGAACACCTTGAACGCCGAGTGCAGCGGCCCACAGAGCACGTCCGCGCCGATCGCATGCGTGCAGTCGATCGCCCAGCGCAACCGATCGAGCGCCGCCTGGCGCACGGTCGCATCGGGATGGATCGGATCGTGATCCTCGTCGAGTCCCGTCGAACACGTCCGCGCAAGCCCGACGCGATCGAGCGCCTCCCCGAGCCCGCGGAAGTGCGCCGCGTCGCCCTCGAACACGGGAATCTCCGCACCGTCGAAGCCGCATTCCCTGAGAAACGTCAGCTTCGATTCATGTTCGGCGGTGACGTGGGTCGTCCACAGCAACATGTTCATCCCGAAACGCATCCGCGCAATGTAGCGTGGCGTTCGCCGGCGACGCGCCTAAGATCCGCCAGCCCTCTCCCTCCTCCCCCGGATTCAACCCCGCGGAGTGCCATGTCCGACCGGAACGAGAAGCTCGTCTTCTGGGGCTGCTTCATCGCCCTGATCACCACGTCGTTCGCGTTCATCACGCGAGCCTTCCTCGTCAACATCCCGGACTTGTGGCCGACCGAGTTCGGTCTCGACAAGGTGCAGGGGCAGGAACTGTTCGGCGCGGGTATCTGGCCGTTCGCGATCAGCATCATCCTGTTCAGCCTCATCATCGACCGGGTCGGCTACCGCGCGGCGATGATCTTCAGCTTCATCTGCTACGGCATCTATGCCGCGCTGGCCCTGCAGGCCTACGGCATCGTGAACGCCGAAGGACTCGCGCCGCAAGACCTGCCGCAGGCCCAGAAGGACGCGTTCGGCTACCTCTACTGGGGTTCGGTCGTGCTCGGCCTCGGTAACGGCACGGTCGAGGCGTTCATCAACCCGGTCGTCGCGACGATGTTCAGTCGCGAGAAGACGAAGTGGCTGAACATCCTGCACGCCGGTTGGCCGGGCGGCCTCGTCATCGGCGGCATCCTGACGATCCTCCTCGGCGCGCAGGCGGCGGAGGACTGGCGCGTGCTCGTCTACGTGATCGCGCTACCGGCCGTGATCTACCTGATCATGCTGCTGTTCGTACGCTTCCCGGTGAACGAACGCGTCGCGGCCGGAGCCTCATATCGCGAGATGCTCGGCGAGTTCGGTATCCTCGGCGCCGCGATCGCCGGCTACCTGATCATCAAGCAACTCGGCAACGTGGCCGGTTGGTCCGACGGCGTCGTCTACGGCATCCTCGCAGCTCTTGTCATCGCCTACGGCGCCTACTGCCGCTCCCTCGGTCGCCCGCTCATGGTGTTCCTGTGCATCGTGATGATGCCGCTCGCGACAACCGAGCTCGGCACCGACGCGGCGATCACGGGCATCATGGAAGAACCCCTCAAGGCCGCGGATTATCACCCGCTTTGGGTGCTGATCTACACGTCGGCGATCATGTGCGTGCTGCGGTTCTTCGCCGGACCGATCGTCAAGCTGCTGACGCCGCTCGGACTGCTCGCGACCTGCGCGCTGCTCGCCAGCATCGGCCTGTTTGCTCTGTCGATGACCGAGGGCCTGTTCCTGATCTTCGCCGCCGCGACGCTCTATGGCATCGGCAAGACGTTCTTCTGGCCGACGACACTCGGCGTCGTCTCCGAACAGTTCCCCAAGGGCGGTGCCCTGACGCTGAACGCGATCGCCGGCATCGGCATGCTGACCGTCGGCATCCTCGGCGGCCCGCTGATCGGTGCGATGCAGGAGAACAGCGCCAAGGTCGCCCTCGAGGAACAGGTGCCGGGCGTCTACGCCACCGTGTCCAAGGAGGACACCTACTTCCTCGGCAAGTACACCGCAGTCGACGGCGACAAGGTCAACGCGCTGCCGACCGAGCAGAAGGCCAACGTCGAGACCGTGGTCAAGGAAGCCAAGCAAGGCGCGCTCGCCAACATCACGATCTTCCCGCTGATCATGCTCGCCTGCTACGTCCTGCTGCTGCTCTACTTCAAGAGCCGCGGCGGCTACAAGCCGGTCGATCTGCAGGGGCAGGAGCACGCGGGCGAAGACCACGCGGCGACCGAAGCCTGAGCCGAACTACTTGAACGAGTCGAGCAGGCGCTGCACGCGCGCCGCATCGAAGCGCTTGCCCGGCTCGACCGACTGATTCGCCTGCAGCGCCGCAAGGTCAGGTGTGGTCGAGGCCACGCCGGCCTTCGGCACATCGAGGTGCGCACACCACGCAATCGCGTTGAGCACCACGGTTCGGAAGTCGTCGTGCCCCCAGTTCCAGTGCACATGGGCACCCGTGAAACCGAAACTGCGCCCCCCGTCGGGGCGGCTCTTGGCCCACGCGACGTGCTGCGGCTCGCCCGCCGCGACGGCCGCGCGCACGGCCGGATTGCCGCTGTGGCGACCGTTCTTGCGCCGCATCGTGCTGACCGGCGCCGTCGCCGACAGGATCGGCGTCACCGACTCCATGCCCTTGGGAAACCGCATATGGAAGTACCACTCGTCGTTGATCGAAAACGGTTCAACGCCGCGCGCGATCGGATGGTCCGGCAGCGCGCGGAACTCGGCGGTCCAGTGCGGGTTCACCGACCAGTCGGTTTCGAAGTAGCCGCCGAGCCAGCCGAGCAGGCGCTGCCCCGGCGGGCCGACCGGAATCTCGACTGCGTAGTGCAGGCACACGAGGCCCGCGCCGCGCGCCATTTGTGATTCGATGTCGCCGAGATGACGCAAGAACGGATGGCCACCGCCGCCATCCGCGAAGCAGACGATGACGTCAGCGCTCTGCAGCGTCGCCTCGTCTTCGGGCCACAGCCGCACGACCTCAGTCGTGACGTCCAAGCCACTCGCCTTCATCGCCTTCGCGAGCAGCAGGCACCCGGCCATGTGTTCGTGTGAGCCGTAGCCGTGACTGCGGCGCCCGGCAATGAACAGGATCTTGCGCGTCTCATTCGGGTCGAACTCGACCGCCCAGATGTTGCGATAGACGACCGGGTTGCCGTGGTTCTGCAGGTAGAGGCCGCCAGGCTCCGACCCTTCCTTGCGTCGATGCGCCGTCGTCGCATGCGTCAGCGCGACGTCGTCGTGCACGAGGATGCCGTTCAGGTGCACGGTCATGCGCGCATCCGCGACCTTGCGATCGCCGGCGAACTTCGCGGCCGTGAACACGATGTCGTAGGTCTGCCACGTCCCGGGCGGCAGGCACGCGTTCGTGATCGGCGCCGCGATCGAGTAAATGCCGCCGCACTCGTTCTGCCGGCCCACGAGGCCGAACGAGTCGAGCACCTGGCACTCGTAGCGACCCTGCACGTAGACGCCGCTGTTGCCGCGACCTTGACCGCGCTTGCCCGGCCGGAACGGCGTGCGGAACTCGAGATGCAGGCGGTGACCCTGGAACCCACGATGGGAATCACAGCCGACTGCGAGGTGGCCGTCCTCGGTCATGCGACCCTTGGCGAACGGCTCGGCCGACGTGCCGTCGAACAGGACCACGGCTCCCACGGGTGGTTTCGCGCCGAGCGTCGGACTCTTGCGCGTGCTCTTCTGCAGCTGCCCGAGCGGCGCGCCGTCGGCCGACGTGAACGTGAGCACGCCATCCGCCAGCTTCGCGGTCCACCCCTGTACGAACGTCGCCCCGCCATCCTCGAACGCCGCCTCGACCTCCTCACGCGGATCCCCGCGCCGCCAACCCGCACCCGGCAGACCGCCTGCGTAGCGCACGAGCAGCAAGCGCTCGTTCGAACCATCCTTGTCGGTGCGGGCGACGAGCTGCACGCCACAGAGCTCGTCGGCCAGCGTTCCGGAATACTCGCCCTGGGCACGATAGAGCGCGCTGTCGAGCGTACCGTCGTTCTGGGCCGGCGATGCCGCTGCGAGGAGCAGAGCGGCGACGAGTCCGAGGCGAATCATCGTTCGCCGATTAGAAACGTTCGCGGTATGCAGCGCGACGGCTCAGCCAACGCGCGCCACAATCAATCCCGCAGCACGGGACTGCCGTGATCGCGAATGCGATCGGTCGCGGCGACGAGCGCTTTGGTGATGCCGGGCTCGTGCGAGCTGTGGCCAGCGTCGTCGACTACCACGAGACTGGCCTCGGGCCAGACGTCGTGCAGGTCGATCGCGCTCTTGATCGGGCAGACGATGTCGTAGCGGCCGTGGACGAGGAAGCCGGGAACGTCGCGAATGCGATCGACGTTCTGCAGCAGCCGATCGTCGGGCTCCGGCCGCACGTTGCGGAAGTAGTGCGCTTCGAGTCGGGCAACCGCCCAGGCGACGTCGGGCGCCTCGAAGTGCGAACCGAACTCGGGGTTCGGCAGCAGCGTGCACGAGCTGATCTCGTAGGTCGCCCACGCCTTCGCGGCCGCGAGCGCGACCGCGCGATCATCGCTCTCGAACAGTCGCCAGTAGCCCTCGAGCAGATCGTCGCGATCCCCCTCCGGCACCTGCGCGGCGAACTCGCGCCAGCGCTCGGGCTGGATCGCGCGCATGCCGTAAAGCCACCAGTCGATCTCCTCCTGCCGCAGCATCCAGATGCCGCGCAGCGTCAGACTGCGGCAGCGGTCCGGATGCGACTGGCCGTAGAACAGCCCGAGCGAGCTACCCCACGAACCACCGAACACGTGCCACGTCGCGATCCCGAGGTGTTCGCGCAGTCGTTCGATGTCGGCGACGAGATGATCGGGCGAGTTGTCCTGCAACTCACCGATTGGCCGCGACCGCCCGCAGCCACGCTGGTCGAACAGCACGGTGCGAAAGTGTGCCGGATCGAAGAACCGCCGGTCGGTCGCCGTCGCGCCGGCACCCGGGCCGCCGTGCAAGAACAGGATCGGTTCGCCGTCGGGGTTGCCACACTGCTCGTAGTAGAGGACGTGCGGATCGTCGACGGCGAGCTCGCCGGTGTCGTACGGCTCGATCGCGGGATAGAAGTCGGAAGCGGTCACTGCACCAGACTAACCCGCACGGCTCGAGGGGATCACGCGCCGACTCGCCCTGAGCCGCCGGCAACACGCTCGGGCCGCGCGCTCATCTTCCCTTCCTGCCCTTGGCAACCTCCAGAGTCCGCAGCCAGCCGCCCTGCGAGGGACTGGTGGTGACCGCGAACCCGGCCACGAACTCGCCCGCAGCACCCACCAGCTCGAACGGCCGCGCACCCCGGCGACGAGGATCGGCGATCCACTTCGATCGCTGCGTCGCCCGTTTCGCGCTCTGCAGGTCGCGCCAAGGCGAGTAGATCAGGCGCATGGCTTGAATCTCACCGCCCACACGAACCTCGACGCCGGTCACGACCCAGTCGCGTGGCGCCTTCAACACGGTCGGCCCACTACCGCCGCGGCCGCCGATCCGATCGCCCCGAAACTCCTTGCCCAGTCCGTCTCGCGTCAGCACCCGATAGATCGGCTGAATCGAATCGATGAACATTCCGTGGTTGCCAGACACCCCGATGAGCACGCGGTCGACGGGCTCGCCCACCCGATAGAGCGGTGCTGGGTCGGAGTCTCGAGAAGGCCCCCGCATGCCAACGAGCTTGCTCGGCGCCGTCGCCACGAAGCCAGTCCGAACTCCGGCGAGACGACGACGTCGCGTCGGATCGAGGACCGGTCGCAACCCGACGTCGGGAAAACTCGCGCGTTCGGCATCGTTGGCGGCCCGCGCATCGGAGCGACACTCCGGCAGCGGGTTGCGAAATCCGCCACCACGATGGATCTGCAGGTGACCACTTCCCCCCCACCGCGGCGAAGCGTCAGTCGGCTCGTTCGGATACTCGGGGTTCCAAGCATCTAGGCACCACTCCCAGACGTTGCCATGCACGTCGTGGAGCCCCCACGGATTCGGCAGCTTCTGACCAATCGGTGCGGGCGCACGACGCGGCTTACTCATGGCCGCCGTTGCACGCACGTCGAACCAGGCGTAGTCCGTGAGCTTCGCACCATCGGGAATCGACCACGGGGTGGTCGTGCCCGCCCGACAGAAGTACTCCCATTGCGCCTCGGACGGCAGACTGAGCTGGAACCGGTCACAGAAGCGACGGCAATCGGGTGCTCGCACATTGACGACCGGGTCGATCGTCGCCGGCAACGCCGCAAGATTCCTCGAGCTCCCGTACCGCCCACGGCGGGTACGACCGCCCCTCGGCGCGGCCGTGCGTGGCCCGCCTGCCGCCTCCGGGGCCAGACCACGTAGCCACTGCGCCTGCGTCACCTCGAACTTCGAGACCAGGAACGGCTTGACCGTCACTTCGTGGCGTGGCCTCCCGATCGAGACGCCGCGACTCGGATTCGGCGCGGCATCCGACTGCCCCATCTGGAACTTCCCGCCGGGCACGAGCACGAAGACGAGCGCCGATTCGGGGCTCATCAACGTGTTCGCTGAAGAACCCTCCGGTGCATTCGGGAGCGGATCCTTCGACCACTCGGGTTTGGCGCCCGTTTCCGGCGCCCAGAACTCCCATAGACCCGTGCTCGCGTTCTTCCCCAGCGGCAGCAGATACGCGATGGGCTCGAGTTCGAAGCCCGCGAATCGGCGGTCCTTCGCCAGATCGCGCCGGGCCGCTTCCCACATCGGCGCTGCCGCTACGATCTCGGGTACCAACCTGCGCAATCGACCCAGCGACATGCGGACTTCTCGCAGGCCCTGGATCTCCTCGAGAAGAGGGCCGGCGGGCAACGCGCGGGCGAGTTCGGAAACGCCCGTGAGCTGGTCAAGCAGCACATCGGCCCGCTCGCACCAGACTCGACTCTTCCGCGAGTCGACAGCACCCAACCAAAACCTCTCCGCGTCGGCAATCAGAGCCCTCGATTCCTCGACCCGATCGTGCAGTGGCTCGGCCGCCAACAGGGTCTTCGGCGCCACCTCAACGACCGGGCGAGCGGGCCGAAACCCATGCTCTACCTCTCGCAGGCTCGGCGGTGCGTTGCCACGGAACGTCGCAGCCCGATGGAACGCCCCGGCGTGAACGAAACCACCGCCGCGCGAAACACGGCGTGTGCCCCGAGCCGGCCGTAGCCCATCCCCCGGCCGCGGCGCATTGCCAGCACCGTACGGCGCGAACCAATCGCGACACCATTCGTGAACGTTGCCGTGAACATCGTGGAGACCGAACGGATTCGGACTGTTCATCCCGACCGGACGCGGCTTCTTGGCGCCCGGGGCCGCAAACCGTTGCCTCGCGAGGCTCGCGTCGAACCAATATTTGCCGGTGGTACCAGCACGACACGCGTACTCCCACTGTGACTCGGTCGGTAGCTGGAGCCCAGCCGTGACCAAAGCCCGGTTGCACTCTTCCCAGTTCACTCCAGTGATGGGCAACCGACCGTTCGATCCGGCCTTCAGCTCCTTGCGCCGCAGAGTGGCCCACTGACGCGCGGTCATCTCGAACTTCGAGATGAAGAACCGCGACAGCTTGACCGGGTGCACTGCGAAAGGAGCAGTACCCTCGACGTAATTGGGCTTCGATGCATCGTCGTCCTGCGACCCCATGAGGAACACCCCATCGGGCTCAGGCTCGGGCACGAGCACCATCACGACCGCCATCTCGTCATTCGGGACGACGTGGCCATCGACCCAGTCCGGACGTTTGCCTGTGCTCGGCACCCAGAACTCCCAGCGCTGCGACTTCGCATCGCGACCGAGTGGGATCAGCCCAACCTGTGGCGGGATGCCAATCTCACGCCAAAGTCGTGGCGATCGCTCGCTCGCAACGGCAACTACCTGCAGTTCGGCGAGCGTGCGCTCGAGAGCAGGCCGCTTGGCGAGCAAGCGAGCGAGCTCCGCGCGCTGTTTCGGAAGTACGCGCTTCGCGCTGGTCAGCATGCGCGGGCTAAGTCGGTCCCAGATGGATGGCAACGAGTCCCGAAGCCGAAACATCGGGCGAATGCCTGGTTCGAATGCCACCGAGTTCGCAACCCGTCGAGACCTTGCCAGGTACGCGTGGCGAGCAGCTGAACGCTGCGCGCTCGCCACCTCATTTACCGCGCCACCGCGACTGACGCGGTCCCGCGTGCGCTGGAACGGCATCAAGGGGTTGCGAACGTTCGTACTCGATGTCTCGTAGAACCTCGGATGATAGCCATCGCTACACCACTCGCTGACGTTGCCATGAACGTCGTGCAGCCCCCACGGGTTGGGTAGCTTCTGACCAACCGGCTCTGGTGACGGACGCTCCTCGCCGACCCCTTCCGCTCCACGCTCCGCGAACCAGGCGTAGTCGGCAAGCTCCGCGCCCTCAGGAATCGACCACGGAGTCACCGTGCCAGCGCGACAGGCGTACTCCCACTGCGCCTCGGAGGGCAGCTCGAGGTGCCATTTGGTCAGCTGGCCGTGAACGGCCGCCCAGCTTGCCTGAGCGGGGAGCAGCGCCGTGTCCACAATCGGCTCGGCACCGACGAGCCGAGCCCATTGCGCCCGCGTGAGTTCGAACTTCGACAGGAAGAAGCCATCGAGGCCCACTTCGCGAACGGGCTGTTCCTCCGGCTTTCCCGCCTTCGAGCCCATTGGAAAGGTACCCGGTGGAATCAGCACGAACACGAGTCCGCTGCCCGCGGTCAATTGCAGCTGACCGTCTTCGTCGCGCTCGGGACGCTCCCCGCTGATCGGCAACCAGAACTCCCAGCGGCCGGACGCCGGATCGCGGCCGATCGGCACCAGTCCGACCTGGGCAGCGATCCCGGCCTGCTGCCAATCAGCCCGGGTCGCCTCGAGTTCTTCGATGAGCGTCGGAGAGGTCTGGAGCCCGGCGAGCGCGAAATCGATCTGCGGCTCGGAGGGCAGCGCCGCGGCGAGCTCGGTGTACGCCCCCAAGTAGTCGACGATCGATTCGACCTGGGAGAGCATGCCAGCCGCGACCTCCGGCCCCACATACGCGAAGATCGGCCCACGCTCGATCAGGTGATCGCTTTCCTGATCATCCCACGCCAGATTCAGACCACCCGGCTCCTCCCCCGGCACCAGATCTCGCCAGGGTGCGCTGCCATAGATCAACTCGCGCAACTGCAATTGATTGCGGCGGGCAACCAGCGCACGGATCCGCTCGCGGCGGTCGGAATTCGGCAAGCGGTCCGCTAGTGCCGCGTAGCCGTCCATGCGCCCGAGCAGGTTCGCGCACCGCGCCTCCCAAGGGTCCCGTTCCGCCCTGGGTTCGTCTCCGGGCGGCCAGATCGGCGCTTCCGCGATCAGGTCGCCGACACTGTCCGCGTCATCCTGCCAGCACTGCCAGAGTTCGAACGGGGTCTCCTCGAGGATGGGCCGCCGTTCCGCGACCCGAATCAGCCAGTCCTCCAGCAGCGCCCCCTGCGCGACGAAACTCTCGAGACGCACAACTCTCTCGCGATCGAGCTGCAGTTCTTCCTGTCGCGCCAACCGCGGCTCATAGATCTCGGCAATGCGCTCGAGCAACTGACCGGCTTCGCTACTCCAGTCCCCGTTGGCCGCGACCGCCTCGCCCCGAGTCGCCGCGAGTTCCTCCGTATCGTTGTGACGACGCGGCCACGCCGGCGCGACCCGCAGCAGTCGTTCGACGGCCGCGATGTCGTCGGCTTCGGCCAGCAGGATCTCCTGCGCCGCGAGTTCGTTGGCCCGGAGGAAAAAGAGCACGATCCCGATCACCATCGCGGCCGCGCCGAGCATCCAGTAGCGCTGGCTTCGTCGGCGCCGCCGGAACGCGGCCCGGGTCTCGAGGATCGGCTCGACCAGAGTGTCGTGACTGAGTTCGTAGAACGTGCCGCCGAGCCGCGGCTCACTGCGCAGCAATCGCTCGTCGACGAGCAGGTGCAACGTCTCGAGCGGAATCTTCTCGGTCTGAACGATCTCCTCTTCGGACCGGTTGAGGCGCCGACCGCTCGCGCTTATCAGCCGTTCCTCACAGAGGATGTGCACGGCCTTGCGAGCCTTGCGATCCCCGACCTTGTCGAGCGTCGCGCGGTAGAAGTCCCGCAGCACCTGCCGCATGCGCTCATCGTCGTTGACGTCGCCCCCGAGAACCTCGTTTGGTCCCGAGTCTTCGCGTTGGCGATCGAGGATGAGCGATTCGAGGTGCTGGCAGATGAGCTGCAGCTGCACCGGCTCGATCGCATCCTTCATCACGAAGCGCGAACCCCGACGCGTCTTCGCGAGGAACTCGAGGATCGCGTCGACGGCTTCTTCGCGGTAGGCGAACTCGGCGGTCTCGAACTTGTCGTCGCGGAGCTGCGCCGGCTCGACGATGGCCTGCCGCGCGCCTTCGCGCGTCAGCGGCCGCAGTCGGAACCGATTGCCGAGGATGCCCGGCACCTGGGCCGCGAGTTCTTCGAGATCCGCGAGGAACTCCTCGCGCAGGCTCAGGATGATCTTCAGCCGCCGGCCGCTCTGCTTGCGCGCGACGGCCTGCACCAGGCTCGCAAACTCGGCGATGAACTCGCGACGCGCGGCCGGCTCGTGCAGCGTGAACAGCTCCTCGAACTGATCGAGGATGAGCACGGGTCGGAGCAACTCGTCGTCAGGCGACCAGAACTCGGCATCGTGGAAGAACCCGCGCAGGGTCTCCGGCGCCTTCGCGGTGAGGATGTCGACCTGAGCATCCGCAGCGACATCGCGCGCGCGTTCGATCACCGAGGCGACAGGCCCGCGCTTGAAGTCGTCCACTCGCGTGGTCAACGGCAGGTAGCCGCGCCGTCGCAGACGGTGCACGAGGCCCGCGTTGAGCAGCGACGACTTGCCCATGCCAGAACGGGCGAACAGCACGACGAGATCCTCGGACAACACAAGGCTCTCGAGCGAGCGCAGCTCGCGGTCCCGCCCGAAGAACGTGCGACGGTCGATCTCGCGATCGAGGAACGGGCTGGTGCCGCGATAGCGATGCTCGTGAACCGTCATGCCTGCTCCGCCTCCGCGTCGCGGCGCTTGAGCGCGCGCACGAGTCGCTTCATGCCGTCGTCCTGCGTCATGTCCACGTGCTGATACTTCTCGAACACCGGGTCGAGCGGCGTCTTGTCGAGACAGACGGGGACGATGTATTCCGACCGGCGCCACTTTTTCGATTCGAGCGCGATGTTGATCTCCTTGTTCACGAACGCGCGCTCCTTGGTCTTCGCGGCGAGCTCAGCGCTGTTGAGCAACAGGAAGAAATCGGACTCGTCGATCGTCTTTTCGATCAGCGGGCTCCACTGATCGCCGCCGCGCAGGTCGTCCTTGTCGAGCCAGGGATCGAGTCCCTTGCGCTCGAGTTCGTCGTGGATCCGCCGCGCAATCTCGGCGTTCTCGCTTGCGTGGCAGATGAACACGGTGGCCCGATCGCCGCCGGGCTCGGCACGTGCCAGCATCACCTCGGACTCGCTGTCGTCGTCCTCGCCGTCAGCCGTAGCCACGGCCGGCGGAACCGCCCCGCCACCCGACACGTTCGTCACCGGCGCCGCCGCTTCGGGCCCCTTGGTCGCGACATAGCGATCCCGCAACTCACCGAGGAAGCCGGCCATGTCCTGCTCGTAGACCTGCACGCGGCCGAACGACTCCGAATAGAACAGAACCGTGTTCTGGAAACCGTCCTGCCCGCTGCCGTCGAGCGACTCGGACACGAAGGCCAGGCCGCTGCGCCGCAGCACCTTGAGAACGTGCAGCAGGATCCGCAGATACCAGTGCTTCAACCCGAAGCCGAGGAACAGGAAGCACCGCGCCTCCGACAGCGCCGCGCTGAGATCGTGCGGCAGCTTGGGATTCTTGCTGCTCAAGGCCGCGAGGAAATCGAGCAGTTCGCGCTCGGTGAGCACGAGCGATTCCTTGTCCTTGACGTGGCCGTAGAGGTGATAGAGCACGGGTGTGTCGGGCCCGGAGTCATCGCCCTGGACGAGATCCTCGTGCGCGCCACGGTAGTGGTAGAACGACACCGTCGGGCGCTTGCCGGCCGCGACCAGCGCCTGCTCCATGAGCGGGTCGTGGCAGCTCGTCACGATGTGGCGGAACGGCAGCGCCGCCATCGCGGCGTGGAGATCGGAGCTCCAACCGCCGACCTCCTCGTGCCATCGATCGATCGACATCTCGAGCTCGAAGTTGCTCGGGTCCTGGATCCGCAGCCGCTGGGCGACCGCCGCCAGGCCCTCGGCGGCACCGCCTTCGACGCCATCGTCCATCAACCGATCCTTGAAGCGCTCCGCGAGCAGGTCGGCCGGCACCCGATCGCGCTGGCCATCGTTGGCCGCGACATCGGGACCGAGAAACAGAATGCACTCGCCGCGCCGGATTCCGTACAGCAGCTTGTCCCAGTTATCGAACGCCATCGACTCCTCCTCGCAGTTGAGGCCGTGCCGCATCGTAGCAACAGGCCCCTGCCGATTCGCCAGGTTACCTGCCAACACGAGTCCTGCTGGTAGACTGTCGGAGCTGCAAGGAGCGAGCGCGTGAGTTGCCATATCGTCTTTCTGACCGGCGCCGGGATCTCGGCCGATTCCGGTGTGCGGACGTTCCGCGACGCGGGCGGGCTCTGGGAAGGGCATCGCCCCGAGGATGTCGCGACGCCCGAGGCGTGGGCCCGCGATCCGGCAATGGTCTGGCGGTTCTATCAGACGCGACGAGCGCAGCTCGGAACGGTGGAACCCAACGCGGCGCACATCGCCGTTGCAGAGTTCGAGCGCCTTGTCACAGCGGCGGGACATCGCGCCACGCTCGTGACGCAGAACGTCGACGACCTGCACGCGCGCAGCGGCAGCGCCCCGCTGCACATGCACGGCGAACTCGCAGTGCTGCGCTGCGAGCGCTGCGGCGAGAAACAACGTGATCTCTCGAACGTCGCCGCCGACACGTTCCTGCCCTGCCCGGCCTGCGGCTTCGAGCGCCTGCGCCCCGACGTCGTCTGGTTCGGCGAGGTGCCGTACCACCTCGAAGAGATCGAAGCCGCACTGCGCACGGTCACGCACTTCCTCGCGATCGGTACGAGCGGTCACGTGTGGCCGGCAGCGGGCATGTTGCAAGCTGCCCGCGGACTCGGCGCGCGCACGTTCGTGCAGTCGCTCGAAGCGCCCGCGAACCTCGACACCGAGGATCGCTTCGTCGTTGGCCGAGCCGCGACCGCGGTCCCGCCCCTGCTCGACGAAGTCGCAGCGGAACTGACGGCGGCATCATGACGGTGGCGATGCACGTCGCGATCTCGGGCTGGCTGCTCGGCGAACCGTCGGGCGCGAACCGCCGACTGCTCGCCGTCGTCGAACACGCGGCCGCTTTGCTCGAACGCGACGAGCGCATCACCGTGCTGCACCATCCCGACGTCGACCCTCGGCTGTTGTTTCCGGCCGGCAACCCGGAACGCGTGAGCTACCGCCCGATCGCGATCCCCCGCGGCACCACGTGGCAACGCGTCGCCCACGAACGCCGCGAGCTCGGGGCGGCGCTCGAGAAATGCGGTGCGACGCTGCTCGATCACGCGTTCTTGCCCGTGCCGCGGATTCCGATTCCGATGTGCGTGACGATCCACGACGTGCGCGCCGTCGAAGGCCTGTCGCGTTGGCCACGCTGGGTCGCGCGCCGCGCCGTGCGCCGCGCCGGTCGCCGAGCCGCATCGATCGTCGTGCCGAGCGAGTTCACCGCGCGCCGCGTCCACCGCACCGCGCCCGCGGCGAAGATCGCGGTGATCGGCAACGGCGTCGAGCTGCCTGTCGAACCAGAGCGAGGCCCCGACGACACCAACGATCGCGAGCGACCACTCGTGCACGTCGGTCATCTCGAACGGCGCAAGAACCTCGCCCTGCTGTTGCACGCGCTAGCTGAGCTGACCCCGACCGAACGCCCGCGCCTCGTGCTGGCCGGCCGCGACGGCGGGGAAGAACTCGCGCTGCGCACCCTCACGCGGAAGCTCCAGCTCGCGGACCACGTCGAGTTCCGTGGCGTGATCACGGACACCGAGGTCGAGGCGTTGCTGCGCGATGCGCGCGCCGTGGTCGTGCCATCGAAGTACGAAGGCTTCGGCCTCGTCGCGCTCGACGCTCTGGCTCACGGCAAGCCGACCCTCGTCGCCGACGCGGGCGCGCTCCCCGAAGTCGTCGGGCCAGCGGGCACGCGGCTGCCGGCAGACGATCCGTCCGCGTGGGCCGCGGCGATTCGGGCGACCGCCGCGGACGATCCCGCGGCCGCGGCGGCTCGCCGGGCGCGGGCGCAGGAGTTCTCGTGGCACGCGTCCGCCGCGGCGACCGTGGCGCTGTGGCGCGAACTCAGCGCACGGCGTTCATGACCAGCCAGACGATCCCGCCCATCCCGGCGATCACGAGGACGAAGACGAGCCCGCGCATGCCACCGCTCATCTGCCCGACGTCGTCCCCCAGCACGCCCTTGCTGTTCGCGTTCTTGGAGAACTGCAGAACCTTCTGCCGCGACTCCACGACCGGACCGTCGTCGGCCTTCGACGCTCCCGGCTGCGAACGCGGCTTCGCCGTCGGCTTCTTGACCTCGACGATTTCGTCCGCGAACTCGACGACGTTCTGCTTCTTCGGCTGAGGTGCCGGAGTCGGTTGCGGTGCGGGCGCCGGGCGCGGCGCAGCCGCGGGCGATGCGGCTGGCGCCGGATCGTCCGAACCGAACAACTCGTCGTCGTCGTCGAAGGCCGGGCTCGCCGGCGCTGGCTCGGCCGGAGTCGCCGGGGAAGGGGTCGGTGCTGGGACCGGCGACGCGGGCGGCGGACTCGCGGGCGCCGGCCGGGGCGGCTCGGCCGGGGCCGCACTCGCGGCAGCCGAACCGCCGCCGCCGCCGAAATCGAGTTCGTCGTCGTCCCAGCCGCCGGCCGCACTACCCGGACTCGCCGGCGACGCACTGCCAGACTGCCTGGCGCCAGGCTGTTTGCTGCCAGGAATCTCACCGTCGTGCAGCGTCAGCGTGGTCTTGCCAATCTGCAACTCATCGCCGGCGCGCATCATGCGCTGCTCGATCGGCCGGCCGTTGAGTAACGAACCGTTGCTGCTGCCGAGGTCGGCGACCTCGACGACCCCGCCTTCGACGATGACCTTGGCATGCCGTCGCGAGGCCTTGGTGTCATCGAGGACGATGTCGCAGTTCTTGCCGCGACCGATCACCAGGCCGTCGCGCAGCGCGACCGTGCGACCATCCGACAGCTTCAAATAACCACTCAAACGACAGGGCTCCTGTTGCGCCAGCCAGCGCGTGCGGGGAATCGAAGGCGGCGAAGGATAGCATCGAACGGCCATGGCAACCGCCATCTCGGTGCAGCAACTCGCGGTCAGGTTCGGTGGCCGGCGTCCGGTCGACGCCCTCCACCCGCTCGACCTCGAGCTCGAATGCGGGCGAATCGCCGGAATCCTCGGCCCCAACGGCTCGGGCAAGACGACGCTGCTGCGCGTTCTCGCGGGGCTGCAGCAGCCAACGCAAGGTCGCGCCACGGTGCTCGGCGAGCCCGCGGGCAGCGCGGCGCTGCATCGGCGGCTCGCCTACCAGCCCGAGGGCGCGCTGCCGCTCGGCGTCCTGTCCGCGCCGGAATTCCTGGCCTGGGTCGGCGCCCGGCTCGGCCTCGACAACCGGGAATCCGACGCCCGCGCGGCGCATTGGCTCGGCCGCCTCGACCTGCAGCACGCGGGCAAGCGCTGGCTGCGCACGTTCAGCACCGGCATGAACAAGCGGCTCGCGCTGGCCGCTGCCCTGCTCGGCGAACCCGAGGTCCTGCTGCTCGACGAACCCACCGCGGGCCTCGATCCGTTCGGCAGCGCGGCGGTGATGACGACCCTGCGTGAACTCGCCGCAGCGGGCACGACCGTGCTCATGGCATCGCACCATCTCCTCGAGGTCGAAGAGGTCTGCGACGAGGTCCTCGTGCTGCAGGGCGGCCGCGTGCGCGCGCGCGGCACGTTCGGCGAACTGCTCGGTACCGACGCCCACGCACTGGTCGTGCGCGGGCTCGATGCCGCAGCAATCGCGCAGCTCGGCGAGACTGCGCGCGAGCTCGGCGGTGAGGTCGTGCGCACCGAGCCCGAGCGGCAACACCTGTTCGCGCTGTTCCGCCGGCTCGCCGCAGCAAGACCGGCAGAGGGTCCCGCACCCAACCCGGACGGACCAGCCGCGGGCGGCGGTGGGGCCAACGCCGAAGCCCCGGAAGAACGGGAACACCCACCGGAATGACCGCCGCGGCGAGATCGACCGGCGCGCTCGCGTTCGCGCTCTGTCTGCGGCGAGCCGCGCTCCCAGGCGTGCTCGCGACGGGGCTCGCGGCAATCGGCGCGCTCGTCTTCGCGCCAGAACTCGGTGACCCCGCTACCGCCACGACGCCGGCAACGGCGACCGGCGCGTTGACCAACTGGCTGCTGCTGCCGCTGCTCACGATCGCGGTGACCGTCGCGGTGACCGTCATCTTCCTCTGGCCGACGTTCGCGCATCGTCAGCCCGGCGCGGACTGGGTCCGCCGACTGCATCGCGGACCGCTCGCCGGCTGCGGCGCGGTGATCGCCGGCGCGCTCGCGGCACAGCTCGCGCTCTCGCTGCCACTCATGACGTTGTTCGCGCGCGGCCTCGGCGCGCCCGCGGAGGCGGCGGTGCACCGCGCACTCTCGCCACCCGACAGCGGCGCCCTGCTGTCGCCCGGGCGACCGCGACTCGCGTTCGACCTTCCTTCCTCGAGTGCCGAACTCGCCGCGATCGAACTGCGGCCTCTCGCCGCCCCGCCGGGCGCCACGCTCGAGCCGTCGCACGTCGCAATCGAGCTCGGGGGCGCCCCTCTGTCGTCGCCGCCGGCGGTGTTCGACCAGACCGGGCAGTTCATGCGCCTGACATTCACGCCGCGGCCAGCCAGCCGCCTCGAACTCGTGCTGCAATCGGGCAACGTGCCGCTGTTCTTCCCGGCCGGCGCCGTCGTGGCAGTCGAAGACGCCGGCAAGAACGGTACGACGAACGGGTGCCTCGCCGCGCTGCTGTGGCTCGTCCCCACGTTCGTCGCGCTCGCGTTCTCGTGCCTCGCGGGCGCGGTCGCCGCCCGGCCGACGGTGCTGACGGTGGCCCTGACTCTGCTCGTCCTCTTCGGAATCGCCGGCCTCGGCCCCGCCCAGCCCGTCCTGCTCGGGGTGCTGCGCGGCCACTGGCTCCTGGCTTCGAGCGCAATCTCCGCGAGCGGCCCTTCCCTGCTGGCCGGGGCACTTGCCATGATCGGGGCCATGCTGCTGCGCCACAGGAACCGCCGATGACGAGCCAGCACGTCAGCGGCCTGCTGGCCATCGGCTGCCTGATCGGCGCCGGATTCGTGGCTCCCCCGGACCTCGCGGGCCTGCGGGAAACGACCACCTGGCTGATCCGCCCGGCCGCCCTGCCGTTCCTGTGGCGCGACTACGGTGACGCCGAACGCAGTGGCACGGGCGCAGAAGCCTTCGCCCGCGCGCAGCAAATCCTTCACCTGATGCCGACGTGGTCCGATGCTCAGGTGGTGTTCGCATTTCGCTATGCCACCGATGGCGGCGCAGCCGTAGCGCCGGAGGCCGCCGCCGAGGCCGCACACGATCGGTTGCAGGTCGCGCTGGCCTGGCTCGAGACCGCCCGGCAAACCGCCGGCCACCGCGAGGTCGAACTGCTGCAGGCCATGTCGATCCTGCCCGAGATGGTGGCGCGCCGCTTTCCGGGCGTGGCCGAGCGCATGCTCGACGCGGGTGGCACCGAGGCCATCGCCGACCACTATCTCGCCGCCGCGGAGCGGATCTCGGGCAGCGCCGTGGCCCGGGAACAGCGCACGTTCTTCGCCCCCCTGTTCGGCGCCAGCCTGCTCCGGATGGGCGACCGCGCGCGCGCGATCGAGGTCCTCGAATGGGCGATTCGGCGTTCGCGCGACGTTCGCGACGTCGAATCGGCCACCGAATGGGCAGCGCGACTCACCGAAGTTCTGCGGCACCTGCGCGGAGAAGCCGTCGACCTCGGCGCGGTTCGCGCCGATCCCCGTATGACCCCCCTGCTGCCGTACCTCGACTGACCGATGTTCGATCAGGTCGTTCTATGGCTCGAACAGTACCCCTACTTCGGGGTCGCGGCGGTCTTTCTGCTGTGCGGCCTGGGGCTGCCGCTGCCCGAGGAGATCGTGCTGCTGGCCGCGGGTTACGTCTGCGCCAAACTCGACCTCAACCTCGGCCTGATGATGGCCTGGTGCGGCGGCGCGATCCTGCTCGGAGACGTCCTGCCGTTTCTGCTCGGCCGCACGTTCGGCAAGGGCCTGCTGCGCATCCGCTGGGTGCGGTACATCGTCAACAAACGCCGACTGGCAACGTTCGACCTCTGGTTCCGTCGGCGCGGCGACCTCGTGATCCTGATTGCGCGATTCGTCGCGGGCCTGCGCGTCGTGGCGTTCTTCACCGCCGGCGTGATGAAGATGCCGTGGCGCCGTTTCCTCATCTACGACGGCATCGGGATCCTGCTGATCGTGCCGCTGCTGACCTGGCTCGGCCACAGCAGCCGCGAGTTCATCGACGAGATGATCGAGAACGTGCAGCAGGTCGAGCGCGGCATTCTGTGGGCCGTCATCGGCGGCGGCGTGGTGCTCGCGCTGTCCTGGTGGATCTGGCGCTGGCGCGCCCGCCGCAAGAAGGCCGAGCGCGGCGGGGTCGGCGAGGCCTTCGTTCAGCCGAGCCGCCCGATCGCGGGTGACGAGAACGCCGAAACCGACCGCGACACCGGCGCGACAGCCGCTTCGGACAAGGCCTCGGAAGCGATTCGTGAACCGGCAGCGGATCCGGAGCCGGACCCGGATGAATCCGCCACGCCACTGCAAAACGGTCGACTACCGGAGAATTCCGCGGCCACTCCAGACGATAGAGCGCAGCACGGCGATCGAACCGATCCGGACCGTGATCCGGTGCCACCGGGCTCCGAATCCGACGCCTGACCGGTCCGGCAATCGCTTGCTCCCGACCCGGCCCGGAGGCTATTGTGCTGCCCCATTTTGCGCCGGGTCACCGGCACTCCGCCGGCCACTCCGGCACCCCGCAGGCTCCCCGAGCATTCAATGTACGCCCTATACACCATCCTCTCTCTCGTAATCGCCGTGGCGGCGATCGCCTACGCGTTCAACCTGTTCAAGCAGATCATGCAGAAGGACGAGGGCGATCAGAAGATGCAGGAGATCGCCAAGGCCGTGCAGGCCGGCGGTCGCGCCTTCCTCCACGCGGAGTACAAGTGGCTGGCGCTGTTCGTCGGCGTCGTCTTCATCGCGATCTGCCTCGGCCCGGACGTCCCGGCCGAAGGGCAGTACCTCGGCTGGAAGACGGGTGTGGCGTTCCTGTTCGGCGCGCTCGCGTCCGGCACTGCGGGCTACTTCGGCATGCACTGCGCGACGCGCTCGGCAGTCCGTACGACCCAGGCCGCCAAGACCAGCCTCGGCGCGGCGCTCGACGTCGCGTTCAAGTCGGGCACGGTCATGGGGATGGTCGTCGTCGGCATGGGCCTGCTCGGCATCTCGCTGCTGATGCTCGTGTTCCAGCAGTCCGGTGACGTGAACTTCGTCAACTACGTGCTCGGCTTCAGCTTCGGTGCGAGCTCGATCGCGCTGTTCGCCCGCGTCGGCGGCGGCATCTACACCAAGGCCGCGGACGTCGGTGGCGACCTCGTCGGTAAGGTCGAGGCCGGCATCCCCGAGGACGACCCGCGCAACCCGGCCACGATCGCGGACAACGTCGGCGACAACGTCGGCGACGTTGCCGGCATGGGCGCCGACCTCTTCGAGAGCTTCTGTGGCGCCATCATCTCGACGGCCGTCATCGGCTGGTCGCTGGTCCCGGCGTTCACCGGTGACGACGCGGCCGCCAACGCGGAGACCGCCCGCACCAGCCTGATGCTCTACCCGCTCGTGCTCGCCGCCGTCGGCGTCGTCGCGAGCTTCATCGGCACGTTCAAGGTCAAGGCCGACGACGAGAGCAAGCTCTCGAGCGCGCTGTTCAGCGGCCTGATCTCGGCCTCGGTCCTGCTGGTCATCGGCGCCGCCGTGGTCACCGTGCTGCTGCAGCCGCAGCCCGCCGTCGCAGCCGGCGCCGCCGAGTTCCACGGCTACTGGAACGTCTTTACGTCGGTCGTCATCGGCCTCGCGACCGGTGTCATCATCGGCAAGGTCACCGAGTACTACACCTCGGAGAAGATGGCCCCCGCGCAGACGATCGCCGAGCAGAGCAAGACCGGTTCGGCAACGAACATCATCCACGGCCTCGCGACCGGCATGGCCTCGACGTGGATCCCGACGCTGCTCCTCGCGCTGGCGATCTACTTCTGTAACGACCTCGCCGGCATGTATGGCATCTGTGTCGCGGCCGTCGGCATGCTGAGCACGCTCGGTATTTCGCTCGGCGTCGACGCCTACGGCCCTGTGGCGGACAACGCGGGCGGCATCGCCGAGATGTCCGGCCAGGACCCGTCGGTGCGTGAGCGCACCGACTCGCTCGATGCGACCGGCAACACGACCGCCGCGATCGGCAAGGGCTTCGCGATCGGCTCGGCTGCGCTCACCGCGCTCGCGCTGTTCTCGGCCTACAAGGTCGCCGCCAACACGTCACTCGGCCTCGAGGACGCCAACGTCGTCATGGGCCTGCTGATCGGCGCGATGCTGCCGTTCGTGTTCAGCTCGATGGCGATGAAGGCCGTCGGTAAGGCCGCCAACGCGATGGTCGAGGAAGTGCGACGCCAGTTCCGCGAGATCCCCGGCATCATGGAAGGCACCGGCAAGCCCGACTACGAGCGCTGCGTCGACATCTCGACGAAGGGTGCTCTGCGCGAGATGGTCGTGCCGGGTCTGCTCGCAGTCCTCGCGCCGATCACGATCGGCATGATCTTCGGCAAGGCGGCCGTCGGTGGTCTGCTCGCAGGCGCGACCGCAGCCGGCGTCATGATGGCGCTGTTCATGGCCAACGCGGGCGGCGCGTGGGACAACGCCAAGAAGTACATCGAGAGCGGCCACCTCGGCGGCAAGGGCAGCGAGACCCACAAGGCCGCGGTCACGGGCGACACGGTCGGCGATCCGTTCAAGGACACGGCCGGCCCGTCGATCAACATCCTCATGAAGCTGATGACGATCGCGGCGCTCATCGCGCTGCCCCTCTTCCGCAACTAGTTCTTCCGCAACCAGTTCTTCCGCAACCAGTTCTTCCGCAACCAGTCGGCCGTCGCCGATCCGGCACAGCTGACATGCAGACCCGCGGGGCTCGCCCCGCGCCGCCGTGAGGCGGGAGTTGCGACTCCCGCCGCCGGCAAACCCCGACCGCGACGACCGCGTTCGGTCGATGCGATGGCGCCTCCGGGCCAAGAGCTCGCCCGCGCCCTCGCCAAGCGTCGATGAAGGCATGGACGCCCGCACTTCCCACCACGGGAGCCGCGGGTTTCTGATTGGTCCCGCCAACGGGGGGCTTATCACTTCGATGGTCGGCGCTATCCTGGGACTCGTGCCGTGAGGCGCCAAACCACCCCTATCGCTTTGACCACACCCGCATCCGACAGCACTCCCGACTCCGAAACCACGTCACAGACCATTCCCGATCCCGCTGCCACGAAGCTCGCGATGACACTCGCCACGAGCCTCGACGAGAAGCAGGCGAGCGAGATCACGATCCTGGACGTCTCGGGCCCGCTGGTCATCGCGGACTACTTCGTCATCGCGACGGTCCGCAGCACGCGGCAGGCGCAGTCACTCGCGCGCGAGCTCGACGCGGCGAGCAAGGCGATGCGCGGCCGGCGCCGGCGCCACGCGAGCGGCCTCGACGGCGACGAGACCAACTGGGTGCTGCTCGATTTCGACGAGGTCGTCGTGCACCTCTTCCTGCCCGAGGCCCGCTCCTACTACGCGCTCGAGACGCTCTGGGCGGACGTGCCGCGCGTGCCGTTCGAGTCGACCGCGAGCAGCGCGACCGACGAGGAAGCCGCTGGCGACGAGATCCGCCAGCCGACCCTCGATGGGTTCGGAGCGTTCCTGCCCGGCGGCGATTCGGAAGCCGATCACGACCCCGGCGACGAGCCGGACCAGAACTGACCGGCTGCCGGCTACGGCGTCCTGCCGGGATCGGGACGATCGGAACCACCACTCTCGATCCGCGCGCCAGCGCAGCCTATGGAGAGCATGGCGGCGGAGCGCAGGACGCTCGGGCGGATTTCTCCGGTCTGATCG
This sequence comes from bacterium, assembly GCA_024743115.1. Classification (GTDB taxonomy): domain Bacteria; phylum Planctomycetota; class UBA1135; order UBA1135; family UBA2386; genus JAGQRA01. Next base: position 203,164 of record JANSXC010000012.1, read on the forward strand.
GGCGATGAGCGCAGGTCGCTTGCAGTTTCGCGGCCCGACGGACGATAGTCCCGGTATCCCGACGCTCCCCCGACCATGACGGACTCCATTCGCTGGCAGCACTTCGAATCGACCACTATCGCGGCCGCCAAGGCCGAGGACCGGCCGATGCTCATGGTGCTCACCGTGCCGTGGTGCCAGTTCTGCAAGGAGCTCATGGCGACGACGTTCGCGGACCCCGAGGTCGTCGGGCGAGTCACGAACGGCTTCGTGCCGGTACACGTCGATGCCGAGCGGCGCCCGGACGTCAACCAGCGGTTCGGCACGGGTGCCTGGCCGACGATCGCCTGGCTCACGCCGGAAGGCGAACTGATCACGCATCACAACTTCCTCGATGCGGCAAGCCTCGTCGAGCAGCTGGACCGCGTGCGAACGGCCTGGGAGGAAGACCGTAACGCGATCGAACAGGGCGTCGCGGACCTGCACGCGGACCTGCCCGCGGACGGCCTGGAGGCCGCGGAGCACGGCAAACTTCGCCGCGAGATGACCGAGGACGTCGGCAAGGCCATCCTCGAGAAACTCGATCGCCGCCACGGCGGCTTCGGTGAGGGCGCGAAGTTCCCCCACCCCGAAGCGCTCGACTTCGCCCTCGTGCAGGTCAGCAAGCGCGGCGACGAGCAGATGCGAGAAGCCGTCACCCTGACGCTCGATCGCATGATGGACAGCCCGTTGCACGATCACGTCGACGGCGGGTTCTTCCGCTATTCGCGCA
>JANSXC010000046.1 GCA_024743115.1 bacterium
AGTTCTCGCGCTGGGCGCAAGCCAACGCCGTGCTGTTGGAAGTCGACTTCCCGCGGCGCTCACCCCAGACCGAGGCGCAGAAGCGGCAGAACCGCGAACTCGCCCGCCGTCACGACGTGCGCGGCTACCCCACGATCGTGCTGCTCGACAGCAACGGTAAGAAGCTCGGTCAGCTGGGCTACGAAAAGGGTGGACCCGATGTCTGGCTCGGCAAGGTCCGCGCGTTGCTCCCGCAGCGCCGCTCCGGCTGAGACATCCCGCGCCGGATAGAACGTCAGTCCGGCGCCACACCGAGCAGGCGTTCGATCGCGGCTTCGAGATCCGCGAGTCGCAGCGGCTTCGTCAGATACTCGTTCATGCCCGCCGCCTCGCAACGCGCCTTGTCCTCGGGCAACGAGTACGCCGTCAACGCGATGATCGGCACCTCGCCACGCGGCGACGGCATCGAGCGGATCACGTTCGTCGCGTCGTAGCCGTCCATGACGGGCATGTTGCAGTCCATGAACACGAGGCCGTAGTCGTGCCCCGAAGCGCGCGCGGCGGCATCGACGCCATCGACGGCTTCGTCGTACTCGAAGCCGAGCCGCGTGAGCATGCGTGACAGGATGTAGCGGTTGCTCTGGCTGTCGTCGACGATGAGCACGCGCCCACGGTGGGCGTTCCGGCCGCTGCCGGTGACCGCCGGCACCTTGGCCTCTTCTAGTTCGGCCGCGTCCCCGGCTGGCAACCGCGCCGAGAACGTGAACGTGGCGCCCTCGCCGAACGTACTCTCGACACGGATCGTGCCGCCCATGAGGTCGACGAGCCGCTTGCACACCGCGAGCCCGAGCCCCGTGCCGCCGTAGTGGCGCGCGGTCGAGGCATCGGCCTGCCGAAACGCCGCGAAGAGCGCATCCTGGGCTTCCTTGCGAATCCCGATTCCCGTGTCCGCGACCGCGAACTCGATGAGCCCGTTCGTCGACGGCCGGATGTCGATCTCGACCTGGCCCTGCGCCGTGAACTTCAGCGCGTTCGTGACGAGGTTCATCAACACCTGCCGCAGGCGATTCGGGTCTCCCTTGACGACGGCCGGAATGCCGGCGTGCCAGTTCGTGCGAAGGTCGATGCCCTTCTCGCGAGCGACCTGGCGCTGCAGTTCGACCACGTCACTGACACACTGTTCGAGCCGGAACGGAATGCTCTCGATCGGCATCGAGTCCGCCTCCAGCCGCGAGTAGTCGAGGACGTCGTTCACGATCGCGAGCAACGAATTGCCCGACCGCTGCAACAGCTCGACGAGATCACGCTGATCCCGATCGAGATCCGTCGCGAGCAACAACTCCGAGCTGCCGACCATGCCGTTGAGCGGAGTCCGGAGTTCGTGACTCATCGTGGCGAGGAACTCGGCCTTGGCCGACGCCGTGCGCTCGGCCGCCCGGTTGGCCGCGCGCAGATCCTCGACGGACTCCTCGAGTTCCGAGTAGGCGCGCAACATCGCCCGCTTGCTCTGAAGCCCCATCGCCTCCGAGCGCCGCGCGATCACCCGCGACTCCATGAGCTCCCGCTGCGTCGCGCGCAGCTCACGCTGGAGGCGCGCGTTCTCGAGCCACAGCTCGTCGTGCGTCATGCTGTCGAGAACGTCACTCATTGGCCAACGCTCACTGGCCGATCAGCAGCGCTACGAGGGATTCGTTGTGGAACGTGCTCGTTCTGTGCACACAATTCGAGACGCCACCCGCCGGCGTGACGGGATCGGCCGCAGGAGGCAATGCCGGCGCCATCTCGCCATACGCGTAGTAGCCGGCGATCGCCGGCTCCACACCCGCACTTCTCAGCGCCCGCCCGATGCACTCGTACTCGGACGCCGCGCCCGTACCGAGCACCCACCGACGGGCCGCACAACTGACGATGAGCGCGAGCTTGGGCGCGACGCCATCGAACGCTTCGGCGGCGTCCCGCACCGCGGCCGCGGTCCCCGCGAGGACGCCCTCGGGGAGAACCTCGGTCATGCGGATCAACGCCCCTTCCGGCACCCCACCTGCAAAACGTAACGCACCGGTGTCGCGATCGGCACCGAGCACGGCACGCAGGTAGTAGGGCCCGTCGAGACCGTCGGGATAGACGGCGAACGGATAGGCTGCGAGCGACTCGGCCGTCGGCACGGAACCCCAGTGCTCATGGAAGACGTCGATCGCCGGGCGGTCGGCGATGCCGGTCACGACGGGACCACTGGCCGCGGTTACGCAGAAGGAACGACCGAGGGGAAACCAGCCCGCGCCGATCCCGACCCCGACCCGGACATCCCCGGTCAGCGCGAGGACCGCGACGGAGTCCCGGTTCGCGGCTGGCCCACAGAACTCGCGCATCTGCGCAAACTCCGCGTGATCTCCGCTGAGCCCACCTACGATGGGCCACGCCGCCGACGCATCGCCCCCGCGCCGACGGTCGCGCTGACGCTCGAGTTCGCGCACCACCGCGGCCGCATCTGCGCTCGGCGCGCACACCGTGAACCAGACGCTGGCGTCCGCCGGCAGGTCCGCGGTCGCGGTGGCCACGGCGCCCGCCAGATCGTCCGCGAGCCCGATCCCGGCACCGACATGCGCGTCGAAGCCTTCACCGGCGAGCAGCACGAGCACGGCGGAGTCCTGATGCAACCCCCCCACGGAGCTGAACTCGCCATCCGTCGTGCCGCCGATCAGCGCCAGCCCGGGCCATCGGGTATGGCACGCGTCGAGCAGCATCGCATGATCGAACGCGGGGCTCGCGAACAGCAATCCGGCGCGCGGAGCGGCGTCCCCCAGCTGTTCCGTTGCCGATGCCATGAGCTGCAACACCGCCTCGGCCGTGTTCTCCGCATCAGATTGGCAAACGATCGCGAGCATTGAGTGATTTCCCCAAGTCCGGTTTCGGCCGGGCTCTCGACACCGCTTGAGATTCGGACCCGGCCCCACCAGGAGGTCGGCGTTCCCGCCGGTGTCAACGCGACGTCGGAGCCGTCCCGTTTCGAGGCAGAAGGCCGATCTCGGGCGATCCCGTAAGGGAAAGGTCCACATCGCGCTGGCACCCGCCACGGCCAGCCCGTCTGCTGCGGGCGATCGTGCTGGCCACCGAGATCTCCGACGCCCTCGAATCCGCCGGCATGAGGTGGCTGGTCGGCGGCATGAGCGTGCTGCTGCTGCTGACGCTCATCCGCGAGATCCCGCGCATTCCCGGAAAGCTGCTCGTACTCATGGCAGCCGCGTTCCTCGACATGGTCGGCCTGCTCATGATCGTGCCGCTGCTGCCGTTCTACGTCAGCCGGCTCGCGGGCGAATCGGGACGCATCGAACTCGTCGGCGTCGAGATCGGAACGGGCGAACTCGTCGGCATCGTGATGGCGACGTTCACCCTCGCGCAGCTCACGAGCGCGCCGCTCTGGGGTCGTTTCTCCGATCGCCACGGTCGCCGTCCCGCCATGCTGATCGCGCTCGGGATGGCGGCGATCTCCTACGTGCTGTTCGGCTTTGCCGACTCGCTGCCGCTCCTGCTGCTGTCGCGCCTCGTCCAGGGCCTCGGCGGCGGTACCGTCGGCGTGATCCAGGGCTATGTCGCGGACTCCACCGACCCCGCGCAGCGAGCCCGCGCACTCGGCTGGCTGTCCGCTTCGACGAACCTCGGCGTCGCGCTCGGCCCCGTACTGGGCTCCTACGCGGTCGAACTCGGCGACCTGCCGTTCTGGGCCGAGGCCGACCGCGCCACGGTCGCCCATGCCGCGCCCGGAGTCCTCGCTGCGGTGCTCTGCGTGATCACGATGGCGTTCGCCGCCCGCTTCCTGCGGGAGTCCAACGAGGGCCGCGGTCGCAGCAAGGCGCGGGTCCCCGTCCACCAGGCGTTGCTCGAGGTCATCCGCCGACCACTCGTGCCGCCGTCCCGCCTGATCCTCACGTACGCCGTCGCGATCGGCGCGTTCACGGGCGCGACGTCGCAGGTCGCGCTCTCGTTCGAAGCCCGCTTCGGAATCGACGACAAGCTCATCGGCTACGTCTTCTTCTGGATCGGCGCGATCTCGGTCTTCACGCGCGTGCTCGCGCTCGGACCGCTCGTCGATCGGCTCGGCGAAGTCCGACTGTCCCGCATCGGCATCGCGACCCTCGTAACTGGCCTGGTGCTCGTCGCGCTGGCCGACTCGCTGCCCGAACTCGCGATCGCGGTGGCCATGCTGCCGCTGGGCACGGCATTCACGTTCCCCTGCGTCACGGCCTTGCTGTCCCGCGTCGTCGATCAGAACAACCGCGGGATGTACATGGGACTGCAGCAGACCTTCGGCGGCATGCTGCGAATCGCCATGCCACTGGCGTGTGGGTACGCGTTCGATCACCACGGGGTCACGGCGCCGTTCTTCGTCGCGGCGGCGTGTGTCGCGGCCACTCTGCCGCTCGGATACGGGCTGGGACGCGCCCTGACAGCCGGTGAATCGGGGTCTTCGTCCAGGAACTGAACGGACCCGAGCATCGCGCCGTTGGAATCGGTAGTTTGTTCCGCCCAATGTCCAGCCCACTCGCCCATCTCGCCGAGCTCCTGGGCTCCGAGACCGTCGCGACGCTCGAAAAGCTCCAAGCCGAGGTCGCGGCCGATCGCAGCCGGCTCGCGGTGTTCTTCCCCGGTCTGCCTCGCCGCACCGGCCGCGATCACGTCGGCAAGGGTCACATCGAGCTCGGCGCCGGCACGATCGAGCTGGCCGGCTTCCGGCGCTGTGACCTCGCCGCCGCATGGCTGCTGCTCGCGACCGCCGCGACGGCCGAGGAGCTGCGGGATCTCATGGCGCACGGCGACCTCGAGGAACGCGCGATGCTGCTGCGCGCCGCTCACGTGCTGCCGATTACCGAGGTGACGATCGAGTTCCTCGGCGAGGCGCAGCGCACCAACGTCGTGCTGCACGTCGAAGCCGCGGTCTGCGACGGCGACCTCGTCGCGCGCGCCGTCGGCCGCCCCGACTTCCCCGCGACCGACGCGAACAAGCTGATCCTCAAGTACGGCTTCCTCGACCTGCCGCTCGCGCGCGCGATCGGCCTCGAGGAACTCGCCAACGCCGAACTGACGCGCATGCTGCAGGACCTCGCGACCGAACGCGAAGCCGCGGGGCGCGCCGTATGGTGTGACACCTGGCGACTGATCGGGCGCGCACCGGCACCCGGCACGGTTGCCCGCCTGATCGGCGGGCTCGAGCACGGTGACGACGGAGTTCGCGCCGCGGCCGTCGACGGCCTGCTCGCGCTCGGCCGCGACGACCTGCGGCCGTTCGCGACCGAACGTCTCGAGCGCGAGCCCCGACCCGAGATCCGCGAGCTGCTCCAGAGACTCGCCGGCTCCTGATCGCTACCCCCAACGACCGCACCTCACGCCCCTCGCCTGCCAGAGAATCTGACCGATGCTGATCTTCGAGCCTCACATCCACATGTTCAGTCGGATCACCGACGACTACGAGCAGCTCGCGCTCGCCGGAGTGCGCGCCGTGCTCGAACCGGCCTTCTGGCTCGGCCAATCCCGCACGAACGTCGGCTCCTTCGTCGACTACTTCGAAACCCTCCTCGGCTGGGAACGTCACCGCGCGCAGCAGTTCGGCATCCACCATTTCTCCACGATGGGCCTCAACCCGCGCGAGGCCAATGACGACCGGGTCAACGACGACGTCATGGCGATCCTGCCGCGCTACTGCGAGAAGGACTCCGTGGTCGGCGTCGGTGAGATCGGCCTCGACGACCAGACGAAGAAGGAAGAAAAGTACATGCTCGCGCAGCTCGAGCTCGCGAAAGCCCACGACCTGCCCGTGCTGATCCACACGCCCCACCGCGACAAGAAGCGCGGCTTCGAGCGCTGCATCGACATCGTCAGGGACAGCAACATCCCGATGGAGCGCGTCCTGCTCGATCACGGCAACGAAGAGACGATCAAGATCACGCGCGACCTCGGCTGCTGGTCGGGGTTCTCGATCTACCCCAACACCAAGATGGATCCCCATCGCATGGTGTCGATCGTCCAGGAGTACGGAATCGAGCGGATGATCATCAACAGCGCGGCGGACTGGGGCGTCAGCGATCCGATGATGGTGCCGCGCACGGTCGTGAAGCTCGAACAAGCCGGGGTTCCGCGCGCCGATATCGAGCGCCTCGTCTGGGATCACCCCACCAGCTTCTTCGGTCAGAGCGGCCGCCTCGATCTCGACGCGCTGCAGCAGCCCGCGAGCGCCAATCTGCGCGACACGTTCGAGGGCAATTCGGTCCTCCGCGGCCAGGACCCCGACCGCATGTAGTCGGCCGGCTGGCAGGGCGACCCTGCCAGCACGCGCTCCTACCGGCGCACGAACGTCACGTAGTCGAGCCGCGCCAGCGTCGTTCGGAGCTCGAGCACACCCCACATCAGCGCCGCCAATGCGGCGAGGCCGTAGCCGAGACCGTAGGTCGATGGCCCGGCGTAGAGGCTCGCGCAGGCGAGCAGCGCGTTGAGCACCAGGAACACCCCAACGGTGCGGGACGCCGCGAGGCGCCGGTCGAAGTAGAGCAGCACGAGGACCGTGAGCAGCAGCAGTACGTGGCAGAACGCGCCGATCACGGCCAGTCGCAGCGTGTGGCCCGCGAACTCGGGCAGGCCGAACGCTGCCGCGAGTTCGGGCGCGAACCAGAACGCAAAGAACGTGAACGCACCCTGCACGCGCAGTAGCGCGCCCGCCGATCGCTCGAGCGACGCCCGCAGCCCCGCCGCCCGTTCGCGGATGTCGGCCAGTGTCGCGCGTTGTTCGATCGCGGCATAGAAGCCGCGATACCGTTCGTAGAAGCCGGTCTCGAGATGGACGAGGTTCACGGCCATCGCGGGGACGACGGTCAGGTAGGCGAGGTAGAAGCAGGTGTCGTAGAGCGGATGGCTCGGCACTCCACCATGACGGACGCCATCTCCGAACCAGAACACGACCTTGTCGATCCACAGCGACAGCGCGTAGCCGGTGCCGATCCACCACAGCGACGGGCGCTGCAGGAGGCCACGCAACCGCGGCTCGTGTTCCGCGGTCGCGGCTTCGGTGCCGCGCACGATGAGCACGACCATCGCCGCGACGACGAGCGCGTTCGAAAGCGCGTAGATCCAGAGCAACCGCACGAGGTCCGCCCCCGGCCCGACCAGCAGCAGGGTCCCGGCAAACACCGCGCCGCCGCCGAGAAAGGTCCAGAGGATCCGATCATGCTGGCGAACGAGCGACAGCCACACGAACGCGAGCCACGCGAGGCTCACGGCTACGTAGAGCACGACGAGCGGCGCGAGTACCGCGAACTCGACGCCACACCAGGCTCCGAGCCCCGCCGCGGTCACAGCCTGGACCGCGGCGACCACGCCGAACAGCCGCGAGAACGCGGGCACGAGCACGCCGTGCTCTCCGACGTAGAGCTGATCCGCGAGCCACCGCGTGCCGGCCATCTGCAGGCCGCCGGTCGTGACCAGACTGGCGGCGAAGACCACGCTCACGAGCGCGAAGAACCGGTCGACGTCGGCGAAACCCAGTTGCCCGGCCATGAGGCGGACGAACCACAGGCTTGCGAGCGTGACGAGCCACGGCCCCGCCGCGACGAGACCGGCGGTCGCGTAGGCCCGGACCCGCGCATACGTCCCGGCTTCTTCGAGGCAGACCCGCCGTAGTTCGAACCCGATGCCCGCCATCAGTCGACCGCCACCGTCTGCAGACAGTGCTCATAGATGCCGCGATAGGTCGCCACCATCGAGCTCTCGTCGTAGAACCGCCGCACGCGAGCCTGCAGGCTCTGGCCCATGCGATCCCGCAGTTCGGCATCGGCATGCAGTTCGAGCACGGCACGGGCGACCGCGCCGGGTGACGCAATCGGAGTGACGAGACCGCCGACGCCGAGCGCCTGGTCCGCGGGCGTGCGCCCCTCGAGCAGTTCGCGGCAACTGCCGACGTCGGTCGCCACGACCGGGATTCCGAGAGCCCCCGCCTCGAGCACGACGAGCGGCTGCGCCTCGGAGATGCTGGTCAGTACAACGACGTCGACGCCCGCGAGCTCGACCCGGACATCCACGGGGCCTTCGAAGCGCACGTTGTCACCGAGACCCAGCTCGACGGCGAACGTCCGGCACTGCTCTGCGTATTCGACGTCCTCGGCCATCGGTCCGAGCACGCGCACGACCAGCTCCGGCACCTCACGCGCGACCAGTCGCATCGCTGCCAGGAACGTGCGCACGTCCTTGATCGGACACACGCGCCCGACGAACGCCACGGTAAAGGGATGCTGCTCGCGACGCGCCGCGGCGGCCGCGATCGCCGCCACGTCGTAGGCCGCGACATCGACCCCGTTGGGCACGATCTCGCACCGGTCCGGATCGGCGCCATCGTCGATCTGACTCTCACGATTCTGCCCGTAGAGCGTGAAGATGCGCTGCGCCTCGCGATAGCAGCAGCGGCTCAACGTCTCGAAGTGGCGGTTCCAGAATTGCCGGAAGTACGGCGCCGAGCTGTCGATCACGAGCGCGCCGTCGTCCGCGTCGTGAATCCAGTTCGCCGAGTAGATCTCGATCCGCCGTTCCTTGGTGTAGATCCCGTGCTCGGTCAGGATCACCGACCGCTCGTGCTGCGCCGACGCGACCGCGGCAAGCAGCCCCGCGTAGCCCGTCGAGACGGTGTGGTACATCCCCGCGCGCGGCACTTCGGCGAACAACAGCGCGAGCACCGGCTGATAGGCCACGCGCCAGGTCCAGAAGAAGTCGAGGAAGCTCTGGTCCGCCGCTTCCTTCTGATAGCAGGCGGTGAGCGCGTCCCAACACGCCTCACTCTCGAGCACGTCGAGCGCCGAGATCCCCGCGTCACGCAGCCGTCGGGCCCGCAACGTGAGCTCCGGCAAGGCCGCAGCCTCACCATCGCGCAATCGCATCAGCTCACGCCACATGGCAACCAACAGGTGACGCGCACGCCGCTGGCGTCGTGGATGCGCCCGACCATCGGCCGAGTTCAACCCGAGCTCCTCGACGAACACGACGTTGGCAGGCAGCTCGTACGCGGGGGCCTCGCCGTAGTAACCGGCCCGCGGCGCGATGTGCACGACACCGAATCGGAGGTCGGGAAGCTGGCCGACGATCCGGTGCACCCAGGCAGAAACGCCACCGAGAACGAACGGGTAGGTGCCTTCGAGCACGAGCACGACGTCCGCGCGATCTTCGTTGGGGTTCATGTCGCAACGACCTCGCACTCGGTTTCCGGCGAGGCCTTTGGCGTTGGCGGGTCGTCGACGGCACCCCGGCCAGCGGCCTGCCGTAACCACACGGGGGTCTCGACCCCCGCCGCGTCGAGCCGATACAGCGACTCGCGGCAGTCCTGCCGCCGGCGCAATCGGAACGCGATCTCCGCCCTCACGAGTTCGCTCGCCGCGCCGCATTCCGTCTCCCAGCTACTAGCGATCTCCCAGGCGGCGGCGACCTCGCCGCGATCCGCCAGGGCGCGCGCGAGCACTCGCTCCGCGGCACGGCACCCGGGCGCGAGCTCGAGCGCCTCGCGCGCCAGGGTCACGGCCCGACTGGCCCAGTAGTCCGCCATCTCGTCGTCGAGCCCGCCACTCACGGCGTAGTCCCGATTCGCCTGCGCGAGCTCGGCGAGCGCAGCCGCCTGCGCCTCGGGCGCCAGGTCTCCCACGGTGGCTTCCCGACGATGCGCAATCCGCTCTTCGTGAACGCGGCCGACCCTGGCCAGTTCGGCGTGCGCGCAGAGCCGGAGCTCGGGTTCGCTCTCGGCCAGGAACTGGCGCACCACCGCGAGATGGCGCGCCGTTCCGAGCGTAGCCAGGCGACGTAGGAGATTGCGTTTCTGCTCGAGACTGCCGTGGCGCACGACGTAGCTGTAGCTGTCGACCCCGAGTTCGCGACCGAGGTCGGCGCCGCGCCGCCGCGCTGCGGTGGGCAACCGGTCGTTTGCCGCATGCGCATTGGCGGCATGTCGCGGCCCGCTCAGGCAACGCCACCACAGAGCCACCGCACCGACGCCGGGCAGCGCGGCAACGACGAGCGCGAACAACCGCACCTCATCGCTCGGCAGGCCGGCCCGCAGCGCCACGCTCGCGGCGAGCACGACGGCCAGCGCATGGAGCCCCGCGGCCGCCGCCACGCTCATGGGCGAGGCCGCGGCGACGAAACCCATCGCGGCCGTGGTCGCCGCCACGACGACCACGCCCGCGGCCAAGGCCGTGGCGACGGGATGCGTCGCCCCATCGCCGCGACGCCGGTTGCCGCCGAGCTCAGACACGCCGCTCGCACCCTCCTGGTTGCGGTGCATGCCTGAGGCACAACGCAAAGAGCCCTTCGATCTGCGCCTGCAGCAGCAGCAACGTGCGATCCTCACTCGCCGTCGGACCCGTCGCCGCGGGCACGCTGGGCTGCCCCGGTCGCGTGCCACCGGTACCGGCGTCACCACGGCCGGTCGACCCGGGCGCCGCGGTCAGCAAGCGCCGCAGCTCGTCGACCTGCGCCTGCAATGAGGAGACGTCGACGACCGCGTTCCCGGCCGCTCCCTCGCCACCCGCCGCCTCCTGCAAGCCGACCCACTCCGCGAGCGGCGCGGTGGTTCGCCCCGCGCCACTGACCCCGACGAACCGGCCGGTCTTCGTGATCAGGCTCTGCTTGTGCGCGGCCGCCATCGCCGCCCCCCAGGCATTCGCGTGCTCCGGCTCGCCGACACCGCGGGCGCCGGCAACAGTCCGCACGTCCGCACTCGTGAACGGCTGCCCGCCGCTCGCGAACTCGGCGACGATTCCCGCCACACACGTGCGCCAGGTCTCGCGATCTGCGGGCATGTCGTCCACGCCCGGATCCACCGGCTTCGGCGGCGGCTCGACGGCGTGCTCATCGGCGGCCGCGAGTTCCGCGCGCAGCGCCTCGATCTCGCCCCGCAACTCGGTGAGCGTGCCCGCGAGCGACTCGTCCTCCGCGCGCGGAACGGACGCCACGCCGGACCGCTCGCACCCGATCCACTCGGCCACCTTCGCGGCGTTCCGGCCGCGCATGGTCGACGGCACACGCCGCCCGGTCTTTTGGATCTCGCCCCGCCGGCTCGCCGCGGTCATCAGGGCGCCCCAGGCATTGGGATGCCCCGGCTCCCCGACACCGCGATCGATCGCCGCTCGCCGCAGATCCGCACTCGTGAACGGCTGCCCGGTTCCCGCGAGTTCGTCCAGCAGCTTCGCTGCCGCCGTGCGCCAGACAGCCGCCGGAACTGCCGGCTCGGCTTTCGTGGATTCCTTCGTCTTCACATCATCCTCCTGATTCCTCGTGTTTTCGTCCGGCTCCTGCACCGGCAACTCGCGCTCGTCGGACGCGGACATCTCGACCGCCGACTCGTCGATCGCGGGTTCCTCGATCACTGGCTGAGAGGGCGCGCGCTCGTCCGCCGACTCGTCGGACGCGCTCTCGAACACCTCGTCCCATCGCCGGCGGATCGCGTCGCCGTCGGGCAAGCGCGGCACCAACCCTTCACTGAGAACGATCTGCCGGGGTTCGCGTTCTGGCAGCGCGTCGGACTCGCCGTGCAACCCCGCGCTGTCGGGTGCCGCCGATCCGGCCTGCTCCCGATCGTCGCATTGGTCGAACACCTCGTCCCAGCGTCGGGCAACATCCTCGGGGGATGGCAGCGCCAGCTGGGCGTCGGCCGTCGAGGCGACTTCCAGATCGCGCTCGAGATCACTCTCGCCGCCGAGATCGCCGAGTTCGGAGGCGAGTTCGGCGAGTTCGTTCTCCGACAACAGGCCAGTCGGCGACTCGCTGTCGACCGGAGGCCCGAGCGACCCGGTGAGGTACTCGACCGTTTCGCGCAGGTGCTCCGGCTCGAGCGCCAGGAAGTCGCACCGCACGCCGTCGTAGTGGTCTGCGGGCAGCGTCGACCGCAGTGTTTCGTCGAGCCGCGACCAGATCACCGATGCGTCGACGCACGAGGTGCACGGCAGCAACACCGCGCACCGGTTGGGATTGATCACGTAGATCCCGTCCGTGACGCGCAACAACGTTCCGACCGAGTTCCAGAGGTGGCGCGCGATCATCGGCCCAACGCCGAAGCTCGGCCCTTCCCGCCGGAAGTCGATCATGTGCAGCTCGGTGCCGAGTCGCTCCGCGAGATCGCTCTCCAGCCGCAGTCGGCGCGCGAACGCAGCCGCGTTCCCGCCGCGCTGCGGTCGCGGGTCGGGCACCGGGCACTGCTGCGACAGCGGAATGGGCGACGTGCCACAGAAGTGCTCGGTCACGGCTGGCAACAGCGCTGCGAGCGTCGGCGCGGCCGTCGTCGTGGCGAAGTGCTGCACGTCGACTGGCCCGAACTCCGGCCCTTCACAGCCACGAAAGCGATCTTCGAGCCGGTGCACGAGTTCGGCGGCGTGCTCGACCCCACAGCCGGTGACGAGTAGCACGTAACACCCCGCGAAGCCGAACGAGAAGACGTCGTCCGTCACGCGCACGGTCGTCGTCAGCACGTGCAGAAGCCGCGTCTCGAGGCCGTCGAGACAGCCTTCGATCGTGATCCGCATGTCGAGCAGGCGAATCACGATCAACTCCGTGTCGACGCCGTAACGTCGGCGCCGCGAGTCCTCAAGGTGAATCCGTTCCGCGAGATCCGCTGCGGTTCCGATGTGCTTGGTCCGCTCGAGCGCCAGCAGCAGCTGCTGACGGTTCTCCCCCGCCGACTCCCGCATCTGCACGCGCCGCAGATTCGCCGCGAGCCAGGTCGCGATGCCGAGGAACGTCTTCACGAGCCCGTCGTCGAACCGCACCGGGGGCAACTCGTCGATGCACACGAGCACCTTGATCGCACCCGTCCCGTCGGCGACCGGCGCCACGAACAGCGGCCCGGGTCCTTCGGATTCGTCCGCGAGTTCGACGATCGGCTGCGCCTCGATGATCGCGCGCATGAGCCGCGCGCTGCGGTTGCAATCGCGTAGCCGCGGTCCGATCTCGGCATCGCCCCAGCCGCGATGCGCCGCGAGATCCAGCGTGCCATCAGCGAGCACGAGCAACACCGAACACTTCGATGCGCCACAGAAGTCCGTGAGCATCCCGAGCACGGGCTCGAACATGTGCTCGTCGTGCTCGAGAGTGCTCCGCGCCACGGTCGCGACGAGGCTGTCGAGATCGAAGCTGCGATCGAAGATCCGGCGCTGCAGCTCACCGTTGGCGTGCTCCAGGATCTCGAGGTCGTGCTGGTGGCGCCAGGTCTCGACCTGCAGCGCTTCGCGACGCTCCTGCAACCGGGCGACGCGTTCCGCCAGCAGGTCACGTGCCTGACCAACGAGATACCCGAGCCCACAGAACGCAAACACCGCCCAGCCGACGTCCGGCGCCAGCAGCGCCGCGAAGTCATGCCCCGCCGCGACGACCACGGCCAACGCATGCAGCATCGCAGCGAGGGTCGCCGCCGTCAGCGCGGGCAACAGGCCGCCCCGCACCGCTCCGAAGACCACCGGCAGCAGGAGCGGACTCGGCGTGAGCAACAGGAACGCGAACGGCATGCCGAGCCCGGCCCCGATGCCGAGCACGGCGAGGAGCACGATCGCGACTTCGACGTGACGACCGACGCGCAGTCCGCGCGTTCGCCGCCCTGGGCGAGTATTCGGTTGCGCTACCACCGCCACACCACCTCGCAGCGCAGCTCGCGGTTCTCATCGTTCTCCCGCCGCCCGAGCGCCGATCCGTAACGACCGGAGACGACGACCTCGGCACCGAACGCCGGACGCCAGGTCCACGCGCCCTCGAGGCCGAAGACCGCCTCACCACCGCGCGTCTCGATGCCCGTGAACCCGGTCACGGCCAGGCCATGGCCGCGCGCAACGAAGCGATCGACCCGAGCGGCGGCGATGACGAACTCGTCGTCACGCACGAGCGGCAACACGTTCGCCAACGCGCCGTCACCGATCAGGTGCGCAGCCTGCCAGCCGAGCCACGCGTTCACGAGCCACGGCCGCACGACCTCCTCGTCGGCCAGCAGGAACGGACTGTCCGGTCCCGCGATCGGCGCGAGCGGATCGAACGCCGCCGTGACCGCGGGATCCCCGTCGACGAGTCGCCAGCCGAGCGCAGCCTGGCCACGCCAACGGCTGTCGTCGACTCGCGCCATGCCGTCGGAGTCCAGCGACAATCGATCGAGCCCGGCCTGGCAGGCGAGCCAGTAGTGCTGACCGAAGTCGACGTGCGCGAGCACGTCGAGGCCACTCCGGCGACCGCCGAGAGCCGCCGCGGCAGCCGGCCGATCCCAGACCTCGTTGACGCGACCGCGAATCTCGAGGCTGCGAAACGGTTCGGTCCACTCGCAGCGCAGCGCGCCGAACGCGCCAATCGGCAGTTCCCCAGCGACGCCGGGGGCCGTGGTCACGCCAACGAGCCAGCGGTCGTTCGCCCCGGAGCGCTGCCCGAACCCGAGGTCGAGTCGGGTGTAGTCCACGCTCGCACGCCCGGCTGGTGTGAGGCTCGTGCTACCGCGCTGCCACACGGTGGCGACGCGCGCCTGCAGCCACTCGCGTTCGGTGAGCGGCAGCCGACCGGCCAGAGCCAGCTCCGTGGTGCGGTCCTCGCCGAGGCGACGATCACGGAACTCGGTGACGACCGTGGTCGCGAGACGCTCGCGCAGCTCCGACTCGAGTCGCATCGCGGCGCCACTGCCGGGCTGCTGTTGCAACCACTGGGTCGCCGCCCGATGCGCACTCCGCCATTCGCCGAGTGCCGTGCGGAGCTGGGCGAGTTCCCCGAGCACCGTCGCATCCGCACCTGTGCGGGCGAGCACCTCCTCGTAGTACTGCTCGGCGCCGATGTGATCACCGGCTCGCGCAGCGGCCGCGGCGAGTAATCGCAGCCGTCGCGGGTGTTCGGGCGCGAGGCTGCGCGCCTGCCGCGCGAGTGCGTGGACGAGCGCCAGGTCGCCGAGCTGCAGCGCGAGGTCGGCGTAGTCGAGCACGAGGTCGATGTCGCGCGGGCTCCTCGCCACGAGCCGGCGGTACACCTTTGCGGCGTCCGCATGGCGCCCGAGCCGCGCCAGCATCGTTGCCACGCACGTCTGCGAGACGAGATCGTCCGCGGCCGCCCGTTCGAACTCCTGCAGCGCCCGCTCGTGGACGGCGCGTGCCCGCGCCGCCTCACCGAGCGTCCACAGGGTCTCGCCCAGGTAGAACCGGACGAGCGCCGCGTCGTCGGGACTCACTGCCAGCCGCCGCTCGAGCAGCTGCCGGCCACGGCGGGCGTCGTTGGTCCAGATCGCGATCTGACCCAGTCGCAGCAGCGCCCGCGGCTCTGCGGGCTCGTCGCGCAACACCGTGCCGTAGAGCCGCTGCGCCCGATCGTAGCTCCGCCGATAGAACAGCTCGTCAGCCGCACGGAGTCGCTCGGCGACAGTCGCCTCGGGGTGCTCCGCGAGTTGCCGCAACCATTCCACTGCCTCCGCCTCGCGACCGCTGGAGAACAGCGCATCGACGTAGCGCGGCAGCGCGCGCGACCGCACGCCGAGTTCGTGCACGAGCCGCTCCCACGCGACGAGCGCCGCCTCGCGGTCGCCGAGGAACTCGAGCAGGCTCGCGAGCTCGAACCGGTTGTCATTGTCGCCCGGCACCAGGGCTGCGAGCCGCCGGCGGGCCGCGATCTGCCCCGGCACCGACTCGGCCCATTGCGCCCGCTCGAGCCAGAACTCCGCGAGCTCGACGTCGTCGGGATAGCTGGCCGCGAGCGCCGCAGCGGCCCGCTCGGCCTGCGCCGGCGTGCGTCCGAGGTCCACGAGTTCCCGGCGCATCGGAATCGCGCGCGGATCGTCGGGGTGCCGCGCGAGCAACAACTCGGCGAGCTCCCGGAACTCCCGCTGCGCGAAGAACGGCCGCAGTCGCTCGAGCGTCGCGCCGACGATTGCTCCGCCGGGCTCCGGCGCGAGCGACAACGCGATCGCGGCCTGGCGCACGGCCCCGGCCTGCGCACGCTGTGCCGGCGGCAAAGCCTCGATCCAAGCCTTCGGATCCGCCAGTGCCGCGTCGCGCTGTAGCGTCAACAGACGCGCGGCATCGCGCTGTCCGAGCGCGGCACGCAACGTGATGACCTCCTGCCACAACCGCACGTCCTCGGGCGTTCGCGACAGGCGCCGCTCGAGCAATTCGACGAGCTGCGCGGGCTGGTCGGTCCGGCGATAGAGATCCTCGAGCTCGGAATCGACGGCGACTGGCGAATGGGCCGCGGCGACCTCGAGCGCGTCGGTCGCGTCATCGATTCGCAGATCCTGCCGCGCGAGCGCCGCGAAACGCGACCACCACGAACCCGCCGCCGGTGCCCGCTGCGCTGCCCGCCGCAACATGCCGAGGCCTTCCTCGACGAAGCCGGCACGCAGAGCGGTGCCTGCCGCCTTCGCAGCAGCCGCCGTCTCGGCCGCGTCATCGGCCATCGCGACCGCGTGCCGCAGCGCCCGCTCCGGAGTGCCGACGTGCGCGTAGAGTTCGATGAGCCGTGACCGATCGGCGGCCTCAGGCGCCAGTTCGACCAAACGTTCGAGCGCCGCAATCTCGGCCGCAGGGTCCGCCAGCCACGCCCCGAGTTCCGCACAACGCCGCTGCCACGCGACGTCGCTCGAACGATCCTCGGTGTGCGCCGCAACCGTCGCGGCCGCATCATGGAGCCGGCCGTGCGCGATCTGCACCGCGACCAGACGGTCCGCAACCCCGCGTGCCGCGGGATCCGCGGTGAACGCCCGCTGCAGCCAGCGCAACTCCGCGCCGGCTCGCCCGACGCCCCCGAACGCCCGCGCCAACGCCGCGAGGCTGGCGGCCGGAACGCGCGTTCCGCCTGCGAGTTCGCGCTGCACCCGCGCGGCTCGGGCATCGAGTGCCCGCGTCGTCGCGCTCGATGCCCCGGCAAAATACGCTTCGACCGGCGCGGTCGACTCGCACGACCGATCGAAGCTCGGCGCCCCGAGTTCCCGCTCGATCATCGCCGACAAACCGCGCACGAACTCGCTTGCACGTTCTTCCGGCGGCAGACCGGCGAGACCTGCACGCAGCAGCGCCAGGTCCCCGGTATCGCGCAGCTCCGCCAACCGCCGCCACGACCGCGGCGTGGCTTCGCCCGTTGCGGAGTCGACCGCGACGCCTTCGTGCGTCGACGGCAACATCACGGTCGCGGCGAGCGCGGCACAAACCACGACCGAGAACCCGACCAGGTGACGCGTTCGAAAGCTCACGGCGACCCCACCTCGCACAGCAGTCGAACCGCGCCGCCAGAACCGACGTCGAGCCGCACACGCCCCTCGGCATCTGCCGTGATCCGTTCCGCGAGTTGACCGTCGCGTTTCACGGACACGACGCCGGCCGCGGGAAACCCGGCCAGGACGACCTGCCGTCGAATCCCCTCGTGCGCGTCGAACGCCACGCTCGCGCTGCGCACGCTCACGTTCGTGAGCTCGCAGCTGCTCTGCTCGATCCTCGGCGAGCCCGATGCCACGCCCGACGCTTCCGCGGGCTCACCGGCCACGAAGTACAGCTCAGCCACGGATGACGCGAGATGGACGAACGTGCGCCCGCGCCAGTGCCTGACGCCGGCGATCCCGCGACTGCGACGCCAATCGACCGGCGGCATCTCGCACTCGAAGCGCACGGTCCGACAGCTCAGGAACCCGCGGCAGCGAAACCCGTCGCCGACCCGATCGATCGCGACCCGTCGTTCGCAGTCCGTGACCGCGGCGGCATACGTGGAGGCCCGGACGGGGAACGTCGGCTCACGCTCGATCCAGCGCTCGAGCAGACGGATCAGCGCTGCCAGTCGCGCCGGGTGCTCGGCGGAGTAGAAGTGCGCGTAGACGTTCGCCGGCTTGAGGATCCGGTCGCGCCCGGTGTTGGTCAACGAGCGATCGGCATGCGCGAACGCGCCGGGCATCGTCGAATAGAAGCCATCGAAGATGTTCTCGTTCGGGCCACCGGCGAAGACCTGGAACTCATCGCCGATCGCGTGCCCCCAGGGCGACACGTAGCCGACGGAATCGAACAGTTCGTCCCAGCGGAACAAGTCACCGTTGAGGTTCTCGCAGCCGGCCTCGCGCGCTGCGCGCAGAGCTGCAGCGCTCGGATTGGCCGCACCCGACCACAGCATGACGCGGCAGCGTTTGCCCGGCGGCAGCAGCCAGCGGTCGACGAACGCGATCGACTGCCGCACCTCCGCGACCATGTCGTGGCGATAACCGGCGAGCTCGGGAAACCACACGACCGACCGCGGCACGCTGCGGGGATGCAGCTCGCGCCGCCAGTCCAGCGGATGCAGCACGCTGTGGCTCGCGGCCTCGACCCACGGGCGCGACAGGATGTCGCGCGCGAGAGCCATGCGCTCCGTCGGCACCTCCGGCTCGAAGCGATCCGTCAAGCTCGCCACGATCACGGAGACGGTCATGGGCACGCGGAAGCGATCGATGATCCGGTCGCGAAAGACCTCCGCGCAGAGCTTGGTGTTTCGGTCGTTCCCCGCCGCCAGCCCTGCAACCGGTTCAACGGCTCGCGCGGCACCGACTGTCGACACACTCTCGAAGCCATCGCCATCGACATGGAACACGAAGGTCCGGCGCCCGAATCGCACGTTCGGATCCGGCACGGGCACATCACGGCGATCGAGCGCTTCGAGCAGGAACTCGAACGGGTCGACGTAGAAGCGCCGGTCGCCGGAGTTGCCGCCGACCCGGACGAACCACGGCTGCAGCGCGATCCCGCCCCACGGTCCGACGACGACCGGCGCGCGCGAGCGCCGCGGCCGCGTGCGATCACGGGTGGCAAGCCACACGTCGTTCTGGGCGCCACGCGACCACGGGCCGTGGTGCAGGCGCTCGTAGACCGGCTTCGACTCGAACGGCACGACGTCCGCGCGGCGGTACTCGACGTCGATCCGCAGCGGGTCGCCGATCGTCACGGTGTCGTAGCCGAGTCCGAGCCGCTCGAGGTAGAGCCGCAGGCGTTCGCCACCATCGCCGGCGGCCAGCGGTTGCAGGCTGCCGAAGTGCAGCACGCGTACCTTGCGCTGCTGGCGCTCGAGCCATGGCCAGACCCAGCCGGGCAAGCGCTCGCCGCTGTCGAACCAGGTGCCGACCGCACAGACGCGACTCGAGTCGACGTCCGCCGGCCGGTCACCGTCGAGGCCATGCCGCACGAGGCGCAGGCCGAGGTGATTGAGCGGCATCTGCAGCACCTCGCGAGCGGCATCGTGCACCGGGTCTTCGAGGTCGACGGTGGCCCGACCGACCAGCACGACGACCTCGCTCGGCACCGGCCGCGCCTCGGCATCTCCCCTAAGCGTTTGTGCCAGGGCGGCACTCGCGCCGATAGCGCCCGCAGCGAGCACCAGCGCAATTCGGTAATGGCGAGACACGAACGACAACAGTTGACCTTTCCCCGGGGCGAACCCGCCCGTTCATCGACTAAGGCAAGACCCTGGCTTGACTCGCGATACGTCGTTCGCACCGCAGCCCTCGGCGCTCTGATCGGGACGTTCGGCTGTACGATTCCGCAACGATCGGCGCCCCCCCGAGAGCTCGACATTCCGGTTCTCGAAGTGATCGAGAACTGGACGATCCAGCTGCAGGGTCTCGATCCGGTGTCGAGCAAGGCGGCACTTGCCCGTCGCACCGTCGACATGGTGGTCATCGATCCGATGCGCTCGCAGCGCGGCGAGGCCACGTTCCCGAT
Source organism: bacterium (assembly GCA_024743115.1). Lineage (GTDB taxonomy): Bacteria > Planctomycetota > UBA1135 > UBA1135 > UBA2386 > JAGQRA01. The sequence continues at coordinate 19,668 of JANSXC010000046.1, forward strand.
GCAGGATCTCGTCCGCGCCGTGCAGCGGAGTCCCGGGAAATCCCTGCCGCACAAGCGGGTGATTGCTTACCTCAACCTCGGGCAGGCCGAAGACTATCGCAGTTACTGGCGAGCCGAATGGCGGGCTCCGACGGCCGGACGTTCCGGCCAACCCGACTTCCTGCTCGCGCCTGATCCCGAAGGCTGGGCCGGCAACTTCCCGGTGGCGTTCTGGCGGCCCGAATGGCGGTGCTGCCTCTACGGCCATGCCGACGCGCCGCTCGATCAGATCCTCGCGGACGGGTTCGATGGCATCTACTGCGACTGGGTGCTCGGCTATCTCGACGCCGACGTCCAGGCAGCAGCCGTTCGCGATGGCGTCGACGCGGCGCGTGAGATGATCCGACTGCTGGCGGATCTGCGAGCCTACGCGCGCGAACGCTATCCGCTGTTCGTGCTCGTCGCGCAGAACGCGATCTCGCTCGCCGAACAACATCCCGACCTCTTCGCCGCCGTCGACGGCCTCGCGCAGGAAGACCTGTCGTTCCGCGGTCTCGCCAGCGCGACCTGGGACGACCCGTCGGCCGGCGACATCCCGGCACCTCCGACGGGGGCCTGGTCGACGGCGCGCCTCGGCCAACGACTCGCCGACGTGCGCACGCGCGGCGTGCCGGTGTTCACTCTCGACTACTCGCTGCGGGCCGACAACGCGAATCGCGCACGGGCGACCGCCCGTTCTTTCGGCCTCGTGCCCTGCGTCAGTCGAACGCCGCTCGATCGACTACCCGCCGCGCCGAGCCGGTGACCGCGGAACGCCGACCGCGACCGAGACTACTTCTTCGGTCCGACCCGCACGTGCAGCACGCCATCGAGCACCTCGAAACGCTCGATCCGACGTTCGTGCTCGAGTGACTTGACGCCCTCGTGCTCCGTCGCGAGGAACGGCACTTGCGCCCGCTGCCGATCGGTGTTTCCCGTCTCGGCATCGACGAGCGACTCGCCCCCGAGGCGCAGTTCGTGGATCACGGAGTCCATCACGCCGTCTTTCACCTCGAACTCCATCTCGGCCTCTCCGTTCCAGTAGCGCGGCGCCGCCTCCGCGGCGCCCGAATGCGCGGAGTTCACCTGGAAGCTGAACTCGAGTCGAACCCGATCGCCCGTCAACGCGACGTGAACGCGACCGCGCAGCTCCGCGAGATCCTCGTGATCGCTGATCAGGGCGTTGCACTCGGCACCGCTCAGCGCGAGCTCCGCTGCAGCATCCCCGCGGTCGACCTGCGCGCTGAACGCCCGCACGCGCGAGAACAGCGCATCCCGTTCCGCCGCCGGCATCGTCGCGATCGGAATCGCCCGCGGCTCGGCTTCGGTGTAGCGCTCCTCGATGCTCCGCAGCACAGCCGTGATCAGCGGCGGCACCGCGAAGTAGAGGACGATCGCGGCGACCACGAGCGCGATGAGACCGTAGCCCAGGCAGCCGAGCCGCCGCGCGGGCGCTGGTACCGGGCCTGCGCGACCCGGACCACGAGCTTCGGGTTCTCCTGTCGCCGTCATGATCGCGGTCCATACGACTCGAAACGCAGGGCTTCGGCCACCCTGCGGGCCGCCGCCGCGATGGATAGTTCGCGGCCGGGCGCTATCCTGTTCGCCCCGAATGTCCGACCTCGACCACGAGATCCAGCGCCGCCGCACGTTCGCGATCATTTCGCACCCCGACGCCGGCAAGACGACCCTGACCGAAAAGCTGCTGCTCTACGGCGGCGCCATTCGCGAAGCGGGTTCCGTGAAAGCCAAGCGCGGCGGTCAGGCGGCGACCTCCGACTGGATGGAGCTCGAGAAGAAGCGCGGCATCTCGATCAGCAGCTCGGCGCTGCAGTTCGAATACGACGGCCACTGCGTCAACCTGCTGGACACACCGGGTCACCAGGACTTCAGCGAAGACACCTACCGCACGCTCGTCGCGGCCGACGCCGCTCTGATGCTCATCGACGGCGCCAAGGGCGTCGAACCACAGACGATCAAGCTGTTCAAGGTCTGCCGCGATCGCGGCATCCCGATCGTCACGGTCGTCAACAAGCTCGACCGCCCCGCACAGGCCCCACTGGATCTCATGGACGAGGTCGAGAAGGTGCTCGGTATCACGATCGTGCCCGCGACCTGGCCGATCGGCAGCGGCGAGGACTTCCGCGGCGTCTACTCGCTACGCGACAACGAGGTCTTCCTGTTC
>JANSXC010000030.1 GCA_024743115.1 bacterium
CGCTGCGGGCGCCGGCGCGTCCTCGGCCGCGAAGAGGCCGCCCTGGCGCGGCGTCACCGCGCCCTCGACCTGCAGATCCGCGACACCGACACCGAGCAACCGCACCCCGGGCCGGCCCGACCAGCAGCCATCGAGCAGCTCCCCCGCGACGCCGTAGATGGTCAGGTCGTCGGCCGTCGGCTCGATCTTGCGCTGCCGGCTCAGCGTCTTGAAGTCGGGGTGGCGCAGCTTCAGCCGCACGACCCGGCCCTCGAGTTCGCTCCGCCGCAGCCGCCGCCCCACCATTTCACTGAGCTGCAGCAGCACGGCCCGCACCTCGTCGCGATCGACGAGGTCGGTCGTGAACGTCATCTCGTGGCTGATCGACTTGCAGCCGCGGTCGCTCTCGACGGAGCGGGCGTCGAGGCCATGGCTCAGCACATACAAATGTTCCCCGAGATTGCTGCCGAATGCCGCCACGAGATCGTCGCGCGATTGCCGCTGCACATCGCCGATCGTGTGCAAACCGAAGTTCTCGAGCAGCGGTTGCGACTTCTTGCCGATGCCCCAGAGTCGCCGGATCGGCAACGGCGCGAGAAACCGTTCCTCCTCACCGGGGTCGACGACGACCAGGCCGTCCGGTTTTCTGTGATCGCTCGCGACCTTCGCGACGAACTTGGAAGTCGCGACGCCGACCGACACTCGCAGACCCGTAGCCTCGAAGACCTCGCGCTTGATCCGCGCCGCAATCGTCGGCCCGTCGCCGAACAGCGCGCGACTGCCGGTGACGTCGAGGAACGCCTCATCGAGCGACAGCGGCTCGACCTGGTCAGTGAACCGCGCAAACACCTCGTGCACCTGATCCGAGACCCCCGCATAGACGGACATCCGCGGGGTCACGAAGATGCCCTGGGGGCACCGCTTCTTCGCCTGCACGCCAGGCATCGCCGAGTGCACGCCGAACTCGCGAGCCTCGTAGCTGCACGTGCTCACGACCTGCCGCGGACCATCACCACCGACGATGACCGGCTTGCCACGAAGCTCGGGATGGTCGCGCTGCTCGATGGCCGCGTAGAACGCGTCCATGTCGGCATGCAGGATCGTCCGCGACGCGGCCATCGAAGACCCGCTATGGCGCCTGCTGCAGCAGCAGGATCGTCGCGCCGGTCGGCTGCTGACCGTCGCGAAACGCCGCGATTCGCACCGTCTCCCCCGCCTGCATCGAAAACGCCACGCTGGGGAACCAATCCGGCGAACGATCGTCCATCTGCTTGCCGCCGGGCAGGAAGACCGTGAGGTCGACGTCGAGCACGTCGTCGGCGATCACACAGCAGAGGTATGCCCCGGTGCGCGGGGCCTCGATCTCGACCGTCTTGATCGTCGCGCCCGTCTTCGCATCCCAGGCGAGTTCGATCTGATCGCGGCTCGCGACCTGCACCTCACTGCGCATGCCGCGCCGGCGCAGCAACTGCTCGAACGTTTCGATCAGCACCTGCTCCATCGACTTCTTGGCGTTCTTCACCGCCGCGCGAAAGTTCTCTTCCCACGCCGCCGTTCGCGCGTCGTCTTCGACTCGCCCTTCGAGCAACCCGCGTAACGTGTCGACCCGCTGCGCGCAGGTCGTTCCCGCGAGCGGAATCCGCCGGCCCTCGGCCGAATGCACGACGTTGGCCGAACTGATGAGCCCGATCACCCGCCCGCGATCGTCGACGAGCGGACTGCCGCTCGCGCCACCGGCGACCGGCAGACTGGTGTGGATCAGATGCGAGGCCTGGTCGGCAGCGGCCGCCATGAAGTAGTCCGTGACCGCGACCACGTGGCCAAGGTGGGTCTTGTGCTGCGGCCGCTCCGGATGGAACCCGATCCCCTCGGCAGGGAACCCGACCGTGGCGCATCCGCCACCCGTCGCGATCTCGGCCTCCGAACCGACAGGCAGGAGCGCCAGATCGGGCGCCAACCCGGCGCGCGCCGCCTCTTCAACGACGAGCAGGGCGACATCGTAACCGCGCATCGTCCGGGTCGAGCTGTCGGCACCCGTCATCTCGAGCGCCTGGCAATAGCGACCGAGCTGCTCGCCGAACTCGGCGTAGGCCGGATGCGACCGCGCCGCCGCGATCGGCAGGTCCGTCGAACGCGCACCGCTGCCGCGCAGGAACGTTTTCCCGGCCTCGAACTCCTCGGCCACGTGCGCGTTCGTCGCGACGAGACCGGACTTGCGATCGACCACCCACGCGGTTCCGACGGGCTGGTCACCGCGCTCGGTCCGCTTCATCACGCAGTAGACGGAATCGGCAACACGCGCGGCGATGTCCGCCATCTCGGGCCGCACCTCCTGGCGCGCTTCGATGAGCTCGAGGACGGCCTGCCGCTGGCCATCATCGAGCACGGCCTGCCGCAGCAGCGCCGTATCGGCCCGTGCCTCGATCGAGAACCAGACCCCCACGAGGACCGTCAGCGCCAGAACGCTGCGGAACAGCCACGTGCGACGCTGATGGCTGCGGATCTGGCCCGCGACCTGGACCGTCTCGCGCTGCAGTTCCACCTCCGGCGCGGCACCGTCGGGCTGGCCGTCCGGCTTGAACGCGATCGTCGACGCCGGTGCCGCAACGTCCCGACCGGCGGGATACCGCACCGCGATCGCCATGCGCGGGCCACCGTGCCCGAGCTGCATCACGCCGCCGTCCGCGAGCACCGTGTCGTCCCACGCCGGCTGCATGCCGAGCAACACCGCGTTCTCCTTGTTGGTCCGCAGCCGCACCCGACCGAGCACGGACCGCAACGCGCAGTGCTGTCGACTCACGCCCGCGTAGTCCGACGAGAACACGACCTGACAGCGCTCACTGTCGCGACCGACGCGCACCTCCTCCCCTTCGGGCAGATCGAAGGCGAACGACTGACCCTCCTGCGGGCCGTCGAGGATCTCGAGGCGGACATGCATGGCGACGCGACGGAACGCGCCACTCTACCACCGAGCGGAGTCACCGGCACCGCCGAGGGTGCTCAGAGCAACAGAACCCGCTTCACGACTCGCCAGACTCGACCGATCGACTCGTCCCGACCAGTCCGGTCGCTAGAACCACTCGGGGATCTGCTCGGGGTCGATCCCCATCGCCTGCAGGATCAGTCCCTGCACGTACTCGGGGTCGATCGAGAACTCCTTGAGCGTCTCGTAGCACGAGCCGGCCTTGATCGAGAGCAACGCGAGCGCGAGGTGCTCGGGCTGGACGGCCTTGCTGCCGAGTTCCTTCGCGGCATCACGAGCACGCTCGAGCGCCGTATGGACGTGTCGGTTGAACGGGCCGTTCGGCGCTTCGGGTTCGCGCGGCAAGCCCTGCACGTAGCCCGAGAACATGTCGGGATCGACGTTGAGGTCCTGGAAGATGAAGTGCAGGCAGACGCTGCGATCCTCCGTCAGCCCGTAGATCACGTGGCCGGTGGCCACCGACTCGTCGTTGAGCTGCTCAGCGAGTTCCTCGGCCTTCTTCAGGGCGCGGACGGTCTTTTCGGCGAAGTCCTCGAACATCGGGGCGAGAACTCTAGCGACCGGCGACAGGAGAAGCCAGAGAGCCGGGCCCCCGGGGACCGCCAAATGGCACCGAATCGGCCGAAATCGGCCAAAATGTACAGGGCAAAATGTACAGGGGGCCGCCGCTGCGGTGTCCCGTCCAGCGCATGACCAGCGAACCCGAAACCGCGCTCGAGCGACTGCTCGCCGAGGCCCCGCACGTGCGGGCCCTGGCGCGCACCCTCGTCGCCGGCGACGCCGAGGACGTGATCCAGGAGACCTGGATGCTCGCGGCGAAGCACGGCGGCGACGGGGTCGAAGAGCCACGCAGCTGGCTGTCGCGGATCGCGCGCAACGTCGCACACAACCTCCGGCGCGGCCGGACCCGCCGGCGCGCGCACGAGGGCGCGGCCCCGCCACCACCGGACGTCCCCTCGTCCGCCGAACTAGCGGCCCGCGAAGAGCAGCGCCGACGGCTCGTCGCCGCCGTGGACCGGTTGCCAGAACACCTGCGGACGGTGGTCGTGCTGCGGTATCTCGAAGGCGTGCCGGCGCAGGAACTCGCGGCGCGGCTCGGCGTGCCGTCCTCGACGGTCTGGAACCGGACCCGGCAGGCCCTGCGACAACTGCGTGGCTGGCTCGACGAGCGGCACGGCAGCCGCGCGGCGTGGGTCGCGCCGCTCGCGGTCCTCCTGCAGGACCACGCCATCCCGGCCGCCTCGACGGCGACCGCGAGTTCGACCACCACGAGCGCTGCGACAGAAGGCACCGCATGGAGCGGACTGATCGGAATGACAGCCAAGACCAAGACCATCGCCACCGCGGCAATCCTCCTCACGCTCGCCGGCCTCGTGCTGCTGTGGCAACAGGGTCCGGGCAATCCGTCGCTCGCCCCCGCCCCGGCCGCGGACGGCCCGGTGTCCGCGGCCACGGCCACGATCGAGCCCGATCCGGAGCGCGTAGCCGCCGCCCCCAACCGCGAGGAGCAGGCCAGTGGGCCCGAGCCGGGAAGCGCAGTCGCAACCACCTCGCCTACAACCGGCCGGCTCGTCGTCGAGGTCACGCTCGCCCGCACCGAAGAACCGGCGGCGGCCGTCGGTATGACGCTCCGCAAACTCGGGGGCAGCCACCGCATCGGGGTGAGGCGCCTGCGCACGGACCGCACCGGCAAGGCCGCTTTCGAGGGGCTGGCCCCGGCGCGCTACTACCTGCAGGGCGAACGCGGCAATCTCGGCAAGGTCGTCACGATCGTCGCAGGGGAGACGACCCGGATCGAGCGCGTCATACCGCTCGGGGTGCGCGTCCGCGGTCGCGTCGTCGACGCAGCCGGCGTACCGCTCGTCGGCGCGCTGATCGAGGTCTCGGCCTTCGCACGCACCGACGTCGACCCGTTCCTCGCGACGACGTCGGACGAGCGCGGTGAGTTCGAGCTCCGGGATCTTCCGACGCTGGTCCTGGTCGGCGCCCGAAGCCACGGCTACGCGAGTTCACGCCTCGCGTTCGTACGTGCCCGGCCCAACAACGACGTCGAGATCGAGCTCGAACTCACGAAGCCGGGGGGCACGCTCGTCGGCACCGTCCTCGATCCGGCCGGCGAACCCGTGCCCGACGCCGTGGTGCGCGCCGGTGCAGGCCGCGTCAGCGGCCACACCGCCACCTTGCACGGCGCCCCACCGATCGCCGGCTTCGGACGGACGGACGCCAAAGGGCAATTCGAGATCACCGGGCTCGCAGCCGGCCCACAACCCGTGGAGGTCTGGGCCACGGACCTCGCGCCATGGCGCGGCGAATGCGAGATCGCGGCGAACCACACGGTCGCGGTTCGTGTCGACCTCGCGCCCGGCGCCCGTCTCGCCGGCACGGCGCAGAATGCGGCCGGGCAGCCGGCACCACGAGCCGAGGTCGAGATCGGCAGCGCGTCGGACTTCATCCGGTTCACGACGCGTACGGACTCCACGGGCGCGTTCGAGTTCTCCGGTTTGCCGAGCGGCGAACTCCAGGTAACGGCAGAGCACGCCGAGTTCGGCAAGGCGACACAGAACGTAGTCACCACCGCCAGGGCCACCGCGACCTGTGCGCTCGAACTGTCACGGGGCCTCGAACTGTATGGCGAGGTGGTCCTCGGCGACGGCTCCCGGCGCGAAGATCTCGTGGTTGCCGCCTCGGCAGACAGCTGGTGGCATCAGGCGCGCACCGATCCGAGCGGCAAGTTCATCGTCCCCAACTGCCCCGAGACCGGCACGGTCTCGCTCCGCGTCATGACGCGCGACCACGAGCGCCTCACCGTCGAGGGCGTCGATCCGCGGGCGGGCGCCGTGACGCTGCAGCTCGTCGCGAAGGCCGAACGCAACGTGCAACTGCGCGGCCGCATCGTCGACGAGAACGGCAACAGCGTGCCCAACGCGATGGTCTCGGCGGTTCAGGTCGAGGACTCCGGCGGCGCGACGGATCACACCGACACCGACGGCGCGTTCGCGATCGGACCGATCACGGCAGGGCGCTTTCGCATTGTCGTCCGGGCGCCAGGGCGTCCGCGCTTTCGGAGCCCGGAGCACGAGCTGGTCGCCGGCGAACAGCGCGACCTCGGCCAGATCACGCTACCAGCGCTCGGCACGGCGCGACTGCAGCTCTCCGGCGACGCCACCGACGTCCGCTTCCGCGCCTATGCGCTGGGTCCCGGCGCGACCACGACCTTCGAATCGGCGAACGGCAACTGGCGCTCGGGCCCGATGGCCGTCGACCGCTACCGCCTGTTCGTCTCGGGGCCGCGCATGGCGGCGCAGGCCATCGAGTTCGTGATCCGCCCTGACCAGGAAACGACGATCCGCGTCGACCTGCCGCGCGGCACCCCCCAGGAGTTCGTCACCGACCAACGCGAACTGCTCATCCACCGCGACGGGCAACTGATCGCCCGCCAATGGATCCGCGACCGCGCCACGATCGCCCTCGCCCCCGGCAGCTACCAGGCCACGGTCCGCGACGAACCGAAGCTCACCCGCGAGTTCGTGGTCGGCACGAGCCCTGGGCCCGCCGTCGAGCTGCGGTAGCCACAGCCACAACGCCACGACGGGGAACCTCCGGGCGCGCCCGAGGTCTGAATCAGTCCTTGGTCGCGAGCCGGTGCGCGCGCCGCTGCTCGGCTTCCTTGAACCGGCGCTTCTCGTCCTCGGTTTCGGGCAAAACGGGTGGCACGCCGCGCGGGCGCTTGGTCTCGGGGCTCAGCGATACGAACGTCAGGTAGGCCGAGACAACGTGGATGCGGTTCCCCGACGAACGCTCCTCCCAGAACATCTTCACGCCGACCTCCATCGAGGTGCGGCCGGTGAAGTTGACCGACGCGAGCAGGATCACGATGCCGCCGACGGGTACGGGGTTGTGGAAGTCGACGTTGTCGACGCTCGCGGTAACGACGGGCGTCCGCGCGTGGCGGCCCGCGGCGACGGCGGCGGCGATGTCGAGCCACTGCATGACGCGGCCGCCCATCACGTTGCCGAGCGGGTTGGCGTCGTTGGGAAAGACGATCTCGGTCATCTCGACCTTGCTGGCCGAGACCGGACGGGGCTCGAGTCTGGAATCGCTCATCTGCGGGCCAACATAGGACGCCACGCGGTGCGATTCGAAGCGCTACTTCCGTGAATGCTCGCCACCCGCGAGCGGCTGTTCGGTGATCAGGTACTTCTGCACGACCTCACCACCGATCAAGTGACGCTGAATGATCTCTTCGAGCACTGCAGGCGTACAGCCGCCGTACCAGGCGCCCTCGGGGTAGACCACCGCAATCGGACCACCGCGGCAGATCCGCAGGCAGTCGGCCTTGGTGCGGATGACTCCGCCGGCACCAGCGAGGCCGAGCTTCTTGAGCCGGGACTTCAGGAAGCTCCAGGCCGCCCGCCCCTGCTTGCGATCACAGCACTTGGCCTTGGCCGGATCGGCGCAGATCAGGATGTGCCGGCGGGCCTCGTCGATCCCGAGTTTGGTGGCGAGCTTGCGCTGCCGATCCCGCGCCTTCATCGCCCCGAACTGGATCGCTCCGAACTGGACCGCTCAGAACTCGCGACGGCGGTCAACCGCACCGAGGACTCGGTGTCGAACAAGCGCGCAACCCCGCGCGGCAGCGACCAAACGCCGACGTCTTGTTCGTCTTCCTCGAACGGCACACGACGACTGAACCGACCGCTCGCGGTGGCCGACCCGACGATGCGGCCGGCCGCGTCCAGAACCTGGTAGAAGCGCACGGGCCCTTTCGGATCCTGGATCTCGAGCTGCACGAGGTGGCCGAGCAGCCGATCCCCCGCGTGCGCCTGCCAGCGGCCGAGTTCGACGACGCGGCGCGGCTGCAGCGGCGGCTCCGGCGCCGGCGCGCCGCTGCACGCGGTCGTCAGTGCAACAGTGGCGACCGCGAGCACGGCGATTGTCAGCCGCGAACGAGAGATGATCATCAGCCCGGGTTCTAGCCGCAGAATGCCGCGCTCGCCAGCATCGCCCAAGAACGGTAGCCGGCGACAGAAAGTCATGCTTGATCCCGCCCCGCCGGCCTAAGACTGTGCCCTGGGCGCGCCGACTCGCGCCCGCGCGCAGCGACCGACATGTTCGAACAAGCCCGTTCCCGTTTTCAGTCCGAGCTCGACGAGATCCGTGAAGCGGGTCTCTGGAAAGAAGAGCGCGTGATCGCGACGCCGCAGGGCGCGCGGATCGCGGCCAATGGCAAGGAGGTCATCTGCCTCTGCGCCAACAACTATCTCGGCCTCGCCAACGATCCCGACCTCACCGCGGCGGCCAAGAACGCGGTCGACTCGCACGGCCTCGGCCTCGCGAGCGTGCGCTTCATCTGCGGCACGCAGGATCGCCACAAGATCCTCGAGGCCAAGGTCAGCGAGTTCTTGTCGACCGACGACACGATCCTCTACAGCTCGTGCTTCGACGCCAACGGCGGCCTGTTCGAGACGATCACCAACAAGGACGATGCGATCATCAGTGACGCGCTGAACCACGCGTCGATCATCGACGGCGTGCGCCTGAGCAAGGCGCAGCGGTTCCGCTACAAGAACGGCGACATGCAGGAGCTCGAGCAGCACCTGCAGAGCAGCCGCGACGCGCGAACCCGCGTGATCGTCACGGACGGCGTGTTCTCGATGGACGGCCACATCGCCAACCTGCCCGCGATCTGCGACCTCGCCGACAAGTACGAAGCGATGGTCGTCGTCGACGACAGCCACGCGACCGGCTTCTTCGGCCCGACGGGCCGCGGCACACCTGAGCATCACGGCGTGCAGGACCGCGTCGACCTCATCACGTCGACGCTCGGCAAGGCGCTCGGCGGCGCGGCCGGCGGCTTCACGACGGGCAAGAAAGAGGTCATCGACCTGCTGCGCAACCGCAGCCGGCCCTACCTGTTCTCCAACACGCTCGCCCCCGCGATCGTCGGCGCGACGATCGCGTGCCTCGAGAAGCTGTCGAGCACGACGGCACTGCGGGACAAGCTCGCGGACAACACGATGTTCTTCCGCGAGGCGATGACGAACGCCGGCTTCGACATCGTGCCCGGCGAACACCCGATCTGCCCGATCATGCTCGGCGACGCCAAACTCGCGGTCGAGATGGCCGCACGCATGATGGACGAGGGCGTGTACGTGATCGGCTTCAGCTTCCCGGTCGTGCCCAAGGGCCAGGCCCGGATTCGCGTGCAGATCAGCGCCGCACACGAACGCGAGCATCTCGAACACGCCGTCGCCGCGTTCGCGAAGGTGGGCCGTGACCTGGGTGTGATCGCGTGAAGATCGATCTCGAAAAGCTCCGCGAGTCGGGCCGCATCTCCGCGACGGCGCTCGCCCACGGCCGCAAGATGATCGAGCCCGGCACGCGCATCGAGGAGATCCAGCGCGCAGTCGAGGCCAAGATCCGCGAGATGGGCGGCGAGCCCGCATTTCCCGCACAGATCTCGCGCAACCACATCGCGGCGCACTACTGCTCGCCGCCCGACGATCCGACCACGCTGCAGGCCGGCGACATCGTCAAGCTCGACTGCGGCACGCACGTCGACGGCTACGTGACGGACAACGCGACGACGGTCGATCTGCGCGACGGCGACGGCTCGATGCTCTGCACCGCGAGCCGCATGGCGCTCGAGAACGCGATCTCGCGCATGGGCCCCGGCGTCTCGCTGACGGAGGTCGGACGCGAGGTCGAAAACACGATCGAGCAGCTCGGCTTTCAGCCCGTGCGCAACCTCTGCGGCCACGGCGTCGCGCGCTACACGATCCACTGCGCGCCGTCCGTGCCCAACTACGCGGACCCCAAGGCCGCCAAGCTGCGCCCCAACATGACGATCGCGTGCGAACCGTTCGCGAGCGACGGCAAGGGCATGATCGACGTCGACGGCAAGAGCGAGGTGTTCATGCTCAAGCGCCCGATCAAGCCGCGCGACAACCTGCCCGCGGACATCAAGGCCGCGATGGCAGCGACCGAACGCCTGCCGTTCGCCCGGCGCGACCTCGTGCGCTCGCTCGGCTCGCTCGACGCCTGCGAGAAGGCGCTCCGCATGCTGCTGAAGAAGAAGCTCATCGAGGACTACCCGCCGCTGTGCGAGAAACCCGGCGTGCGGATCGCGCAGTTCGAGCACACGATCTTCATTCACGAAGACGGGCCCGAAGTGATGACCCGCCCGCCCGAGTAGCGCGACCGCGATGAAGATCGGCATCGACGCGCGCGAAGCGCTCCGGCCCGAGCCCCGCGGCATCGGGCTCTACATCCGTCACCTCGCTCGCGAGTTCGCCGAGATCGCGCAGGACGACGAGTTCCTGCTCTACCACCAGCTCCCCGACGAGCTGCCGCCCGAGCGCGCGTTCGACGTTGCGCCCAACATGCGCAAGGTCCGCACCGACATTCCGGGCGGGCGCTTCCACGCCTGGGAACGCGTGCAGATGCCCTGGCGCCTGCGCCGCGACCGCCTCGACGTCTACCACGGCACCTACAACACGCTGCCGCCGCGCTGGCGCATGTGGCCCGGACCGCCGATGGTCGTGACGCTGCACGATGTCATCGTCACCTACTGGCCCGACGACCTGCAGGATCCGTTCGTGCGTTACGCCCGCAAGGTCACGCGCCGGGTCGTGCGCGACGCGGCACTGATCCTCACCGTCAGCGACTGGAGCCGCCGCGACATCTGCGAACGGTTCGACTGCGATCCCGAGAAGGTCCGCCTGACCTACAACGGCCTGCACCCCGCGATCCTCGCGGGCGCCCCCGACGGTGCGGGCGATCACGCGCGCGAGACCCACGCCGACGGCCGCCCGTACCTCTTCGCGATCGGCGCCGGACTCGAACGCAAGAACACCGGCCGCATGCTCGAGTGCTGGGGCCAGGTCGTAGCCGAGCGCCCCGACAGCGACCACCTGCTACTGGTCTCCGGCGTCAGCAAGCACGCCGACCGATTCCGCGAACGCGCCGCGCAGGCCGGCGTGCTCGACCGCGTGCGGTTCCTGCCGTATCTGAGCCAGAACGACCTGATCGCGCTCTACGCGGGCGCCGAGATGACCGTCTACCCGAGCCAGATCGAGGGCTGGGGCCTGCCCGTCGGCGAGTCCCTGGCGCTGGGCACCCCGGTCGTGACGAGCAACGCCTCCGCGATGCCGGAGGCCGGCGGCGAGTTCGCGCGCTACTTCGACCCGCAGTCGACCGAATCGATGATCGCCACGCTCGCTGACGCACTGGACACATACCCGGCCGAGTTTGCCGCCCGCCGAGACGAAGCGATGGCGTTCGCCCGCGGCTTCACGTGGCGGCGTTGCGCCGAAGCGGTGCACAACGCGTATCGCGAAGCCGCGCAGACCTGAGGTCGTCGGGCCCTCGGGACCCGGGACCCGGCCAGCCCGGGACCCTACTTACCCTGTGCGTCCGCGACGATGCGCTGCGCCAGCTGATCCGCCGCCTCGCTCGTCGGGATGCCCTCTTCCTTCGCGATCGTCCACAGCTGCTTGAGGGCGACTGGAATGCGCTCGATCTTCGACAGCGCGACGTCCTCGTCGTAGCCGCCGTCGCGGAACTCGACCGACACGTTGATGATGCCGCCGGCGTTGATCACGTAGTCGGGGGCATAGAGGATCTCGCGCTCGCGCAGCATCTGGCCGTGGCGCGGCTCGAGCAGCAGGTTGTTCGCGGCGCCCGCGACGATCGGCGTGTGCAGGCCGGGGATCGTGTCGTCATTGAGGATCGCGCCGAGCGCGCAGGGCGCGAACACGTCGCACTCCTTGGTCATCACCTCCTCGTCGGCGAGCGGCACCAGGCCAATCTCCGACTGGAGCTTCGCGATCTTGTCCGCATTGCGATCGGCGCCGTAGACGGTCGCGCCAGCATCCGCGAGCCGCCTGGCGAGCGCGCTTCCGACGGCACCGAGCCCCTGGATCACGACCGAACGACCCTTGCACGAGTCATCGCCGAACACGTGGCCCAGCGCGGCCTTGATGCCGAGAAACACGCCGTAGGCGGTGTACGGCGACGGGTTGCCGCTGCCGCCATCCTCGCGGGCGAGCCCGCTCACGTATTTCGTGGCGCGGCGAATGATCGCGCAGTCCGCCAGGGTCGTATTCACGTCCTCGGCGGTGATGTATTTACCGTTCAGCGAATCCACGAGCCGCCCCATCGCGAGGTAGAGCGCCTCGGACTTCGTGGTCTTCGGGTCGCCGATGATCACGGCCTTGCCGCCACCGAGCCCGGTGTCCGCGACCGCCGACTTGTAGGTCATCCCCTTGCCCAGGCGCTTCACATCGAAGAGCGCGTCCTCCTCGCTCTCGTAGGGCCACATTCGCAAACCGCCGAGGGCGGGGCCGAGAGTCGTATCGTGCACGGCAATCAGCGCGTGCAGGCCGCTCGCCGAGTCGACGCCACGAACGATCCGTTCGTAGCCTGGGGCCGAGATATCGGTGATCTGGAGGGTGTCGGTCACAGTGTAATCGTCCGAAAAAGGGGCGAGTAGGATAGGGACTCCGAGGCCCGAACGCCACGCTGGATCGACGCCCGAATCGGATCACCCGCGGGCCGCACAGGCAGCCCAAAGCCCGATCAGACCGGATGCAATTGCGGTCAGGGGAACCAGACGACGGCCCGATTCGGCGCCGCGGGATCGACGGCAAGCTGGCCCTGGAGCACGCCGGAGCCGGTCGTCGTCACGCGCACCACCATCCCGGCGTGGTCGCTGCCACCGGGCGGCCCGCCGTCGGTGTCGCAATCGAACGCGAACGTCTTGCCGGGCTGGAACGCCGTGAAGGCGAACTGCAGGTCGGGCACGTAGCCCGCCGCATCGGGCAGCGTCGTGAACGCGGCCCCCGAGCTCTCGCCAGCCAGATGAAACGGCGCCACGTAGACCCCCGGCGCGTTGAAGTCGAGCCCGCAGACGATGGCGGTGCCGTTGCGATAGGTGCCGCGAAATCCCGCCCGCGGCGCGTTCCCGCCGTCGAAACGGTCCAGCATGTTGTTCTGATCGATGTCGAAGCGCTGCAGCGCCGCCGGCGCCGTGGCCCCGATCGTCGTGATCTCGACCGCGGTGATGTCGCCGTGGCCGTGCGTGAGATCACTGGTGACCGTCCAGAACGGCGGCGCCGAGCCACCGTTGAAGCTCGTCACTCCCGACGCCGCGACGACGATGCCGCGTTCGCCGCCGATCGCCTGCCAGTGCGCCACGTTGGTCGAAGCGATGCCCGCCTGCGGACTCGCGGGCTCGACGTAGAGCGCCTGCATGCGGAACAGATCGCGATCGACGAGCGCGAGCGACGGCGGCGGCGTCCAACTCGAGGTCATCCCGACCGCGCCCGTCGTGACGAGCGACGTGCCCGTGCTCGGCGTGCTGATGGTGTTGAGCGAACGATGTTCGGCGAGGATGCCGATCCCCGGGAACACGACGCCGAGATCGGTGTAGCCGTTGCGGTTGGCGTCGAAGTAGACGTTGAAGAGGATCCAGACGGGCTGGCCGTTGCGCGCCCCCGTCGGATCGAACGGCAGGTAGTCGAGCCGATCGCCGATCCAGAACGGTGCCGTGCCCGTCGTGGCAGGGCCACCGTTCACTCCCATCCGGAGCTGCACTTCTTCCCAACCCAGCACGCCAGGATGGAGGTGCAATCGCTGCACCGCGAGCCGATCCGGCGCCCCCTGCACCAGGTGGACCAGCGCGCTCTGGGTCGCCCACGGCTCGTAGTGACCGGCGGTCGAACTCGCGAGCGCGAGCCCGCCGGCGGAGCCGCTCGCGATCGGCGCCAACGTGCGGCCCGTCGGAGTCATCGTGGCACGGTCGAGTTCTTCGATCTGCCCACCCGGCCCCGCGAGCACCCACACGTTGCCGGTTACGGGATCGAGTGTGAGCCCATAGGCCGACCAGCCCTGATTGGGGAACGTCGCGAGCACGTTGCCCAGCAAATCGATCTCGTAGATCGGCGACGCGAAGTCCGCGAGCAGCAGCGAACCATTGCCGCCGTTGCCGGCCGGGTCGAGCGCGATCGCGCGGAACACCTGGAGCTGGGCCGCGACGGCACCCGTGATCGGCTGAGTGATCGGCTGCGGCCCGTTCACCGCGAGGATCTGATTGACGGGCTGCCCGCTCGGCGAGAACACCGAGATTCCGAACTCACTGCCGCCGATCAGACTCTGCCCGTCGAACTCGAGATCGCGCAGCCCGAACGCGCTGGCCTGATGCGCCGCCGGCTGCTGGAAGCTGCCGAGCAGCAGTCCGTCGGCGTCCAACTCGTAGATCACGTGCGGCGGGACACCGCCCGGGCCCGTCGCGGAGACGAAGAAGTGGCCCGAGGTGGTATCCGCCGCAACGCCGAGGTGCGTCACGTTCCCGGTCAGCGGGTCGAGCGCGACGTCGCGATAGATCGCGCCGAAGCCGGCACTCTGCGGCAACGGTTCCTGCGCGCCGATCGCAACGGCGCCGGCAAGAGCGAGGAACACAGACAGAGTGTGGGCGCGCATCGACATTGGACAGGCCCCCGAGTATCGCACGGAACACGGCTCACGGAAGCCCACTCCGCTGGTCGCATGCCCGCGACCGGCCGACATGCGGCCGTTTCGCCGCAACGCACGCGACCGGGGTCAGCGCCCGGCGCGCGAACCCACGACGACCTCGAGCTCGATCGTCTTGTCGTCGCGCTTGAGCCGGACCTTCGTCTTCTTGCCGATGACGAGTTCGTTGAGCACGTCCGCGTAGTCGTTGATATCGGCGATCTCGAAGCCCGCGAGCTCGAAGATGACGTCGCCATCCTTGATCCCCGCCTGGTCCGCCGGCCCGCCGTCGCGCACCGCATCGACGAGCAGCCCGGCCTCCGAACCGCCGTAACCCGGCATGAACCCGAGTGCCGGGCGCAGACCGGAATTGTCGACTGCTTCGCCCTCGCCCTGGCCAGCACCGTCGCCGTCGCCCGCGCCTTCACCCTTCTGCTTGTCGTCAGCCTTCTTGGCGGCGCGCATCTTGGGCTCCGGCGGCTTCTCGTCCGTGACGATCACGTAGTCGGCGACGTCGCGCGGCGAGCTGTAGACCCCGGCCTGAAGGTCGTCGACGACCTCGACGGAGAACACCCGAATCTCGGCCTCGGGCATGCGCTGCGCGATGCGCTGCACGGTGCCGCGCCGGTAGTCGCTGTGCATCTTGCCGCAGATGAGCACCGCGAGCGGCCGACGATCCGACGAGAACTTCGCGAGGTAGTCCGTGATCGACTCGGCCATCGTGTCGTCCTTGAGGCACTGCGCCGCGTAGAAGCGCGCAATCGCCTCGTCGTCGACCATGCCGCCGTGACCATCCATGGCATCCACGAACGCGTCCCAGTAGCCGTCTTCCGGCGCCGAGGTCTCACGCGCGACATGTGGTGAACCCATCGCTGCATCGATCCCCTCGAACGCGACCTTGCGCGCGAGCGGTCGCGGCGCGTTGGCCGCGAGCACGACGATGCCGTTCGCCCTCGCGAACTCGATGACCGGCCGATAATCACGGGCGTAGTCGGGCCACGGCCGCGACTTCTCGAGGAACGTCGTCTCGTCGATGAGGCCGGCGAGGTACTGATCGACATGCGTCTGCACGTCCCGCTCGAACATCTCGAGCGCGATCACGAGGTTCGGTCGGGCGCGATGGACGGCCTGGATCAGCTCCAGGTGTGTGCGATGGATCGACGGTGTGTTGTGATGCTCGCCGAGCGCGAGGACATCCGCCTTCACCAGCTCGGGCACGAGGGCCCGCACCTCGTCGACGTAGTCATCGACCGTGCGCACGATGCGGGGAGTCGCACAGGCGGTGGCCAGCAGGCTGGCGAGCAGGAGGAACGGAAGGTGCCGGATTCGCAGTTCTGACATTCTGGCCAGATGAGACGCCGTCGCGCGAGTTCGGGCAAGGCCGGGAACCCGCGGATCGCGCCCCTTCTCACCCGAACACCCTTCCGCTCGGGCAGCGCGGGCCGTTGAATGCGGCGCCGCATGAAGATCACCACCTGGAACGTCAACGGCATCCGCGCGCGACTGACCCACGTCGTCGACTTCCTGCGCGAGCACGAACCCGACGTGCTCTGCCTGCAGGAGACCAAGGTCCAGGACGATCTATTCCCGCTCGAGGCGCTCGAGGACGAGGGCTACGACATCACGTTCACGGGCCAGAAGGGCTACAACGGCGTCGCGATCCTTGCGAGCCACGAGATCGAGGACGTGCGCACCGCGCTGCCGGGCGATGGCGACGACGCCGAGAAGCGCGTTCTCGGCGCGACGGTCAACGGCTTCCGCATCCTCGACCTCTACGTGCCCAACGGGCAGGAGGTCGGCTCCGAGAAATACGACTACAAGCTCGACTGGCTGCGGCGACTGCGCGCGTTCCTCGACGCCGAGTACGCCGCGAGTGACCCCGTGGTCGTCGTGGGTGACTTCAACGTGACACTCGACGACCGCGACGTGCACGATCCCGACTGGTGGCGCGGCAAGATCCTCTGCTCCGATGCGGAGCGGACCGCGATGCGCAACGTGATGGCGTTCGGCCTCGACGATGCGCTGCGACGGTTCCGTGAGGAGGCCGGCATCTACACGTGGTGGCACTACCGCGCGGGCGCCGCCTTCGTCGACGACGGCTTGCGGATCGACTACGTGCTCACGTCACCGCCCGCGACCGCGCGCTGCCGCGACGTGATCGTGCACAAGGACGTGCGGCAGCAGAAGAGCCCGAGCGATCACGTCCCCGTAACGGCAATCTTCGACTCCGACGACGATTGAACGACGCCGGATGACGGACCTCGACGACAGCGCTGCGATCGCGACCGCCGGCCTCGGGCGCCGGTTCGGGACCAAGTGGGCGGTGCAGGATCTGGCGCTCGCCATCCGCCCGGGCGAGCTCTACGGCTTCCTCGGTCAGAACGGCGCCGGCAAGACGACGACGATCCGCATGCTCGCCGGCCTCCTGCGACCGACCACAGGCACGCTCCGCGTCGCGGGTATCGCGGGCGACACCAGGGGCAGCGAGCGGCAGCGCAAGCAGGTCGTCGGGCTCGTGCCCGATACACCGCCGCTCTACGACTACCTCACGGGACGGCAGTACGTCGCGCTGGTCGCGAGCCTCTGGCACGTCGCACGCCAGGATCGTGATGCCCGCAGCGAACGGCTGTTCGAGCTGCTCGGGCTCACCGACGCCGCCGACGAACTCTGCAAGGGCTACTCGCACGGAATGCGGAAGAAGGTCCACATCGCGGCCGTTCTTGCAACCGCCCCGCAGGTCCTGCTGCTCGACGAACCGACGACGGGTCTCGATCCGCTGAGCACCCGACGCTTCAAGGATCTGCTGCTCGAAGAAGGGCAGAAGGGCACGACGATCCTGCTGAGCACGCACGTGCTCGACGTCGCGGCCGAGGTCTGCGACCGGATCGGCATCCTCGCGGCAGGCACGCTGCGGTGCGAAGGCACCCCGGCCGAACTACAGGAACGCTTCGGCGTCGATTCGTTCGAGGACGTCTTCCTGCGCGCGACGGACGAGGAATGAGCCTGCTCGCAGCGGATCTCCGCGCGCTCGCGAACCTGCCGCGCGCGCCACTCGGCCGCCGGCTGCTGCTGCATGTCGGCATCGGACTCGGCCTGCTCGCACTGCTGTCGTGGTGGATCGCGCAGAACGTCGTCACGAGCCCCGAGGTCGCGGCGATGCTGCGCCGCCATGGCGGGGACCGCTCGATCCTCGGCCTGCTCGGCATGGGGCTGTTGCCCTGCCCCGTCGCCGCGACCTGGCTCGGCCTGTCGCTCGCGCAACGTCAGCTGTTCGAGACGCCCGAGCTGCCGCTGTGGCAGAGCGCGCCGATGCCCCAGTGGCGCGGCACGATCCAGATCCTGCTGCGCGCGACGTTCCTCGCGGTGGTCTGGTCGCTGGCGCTCAGCGGCCCGTTCGTGCTCACGCTGCTGCAGCACGAACGGGCGCCATGGCACGCCTACGCGCTGCTGCCGCTCGCTGTCGCGACCGCGACGGTGCCGCTCATCGCGATCCTGCTCGTCGTGCAGATCGCACTCGTACGACTGTTCGCGAGTCGCGCGCTACGACTCGTGCTCACGACTCTCGGCGCCGCAGCGAGTGTCGGGTTCTCGACCTGGCTGCTCATGATCCTGTTCTCGGGCAGCGAGGGCGGATCCCGCTTCGTCGCCCGCGCCGCGAGCGCCGATTCGCTGCCCTGGACGGTCGACGCGGGCGCGCACCTGCTCGCGAGCACGCTCACGGACCAGTTCAACTTCGCGGCGCTGCAGAGCTGCTTTGCGTGGCTGCTGCTCGCAACCGCCGTGTTCTGGTTCGGCGCGCGGCTGCATCCGAAAGCGATCGAAGCGCACCGGCTGGCCGAGCCGACGCTGCGCCGCCGCCGCCGCGACTGGCCGGTCGGGATCGCCGCAACGATCCGCAAGAAGGAGCTCGCGCAGGTGCTGCAGCAGCCGGGCGCGCTGATCGGGTTCCTGATCTTCGCGTTCCTCGTGTTCGCACTCGTGAATCGCCAGGTGCTCGTCGGCGGCATCCTCGCCGACCATCGCCTGCCGCTCGAGGTGCGCCAGCTCAGCGCCATGCTCGCGCAGTGGTTCCTCGCGACGATGCTCGTGCTCTACCCGCACATGGGGCGGCTCGTGCAATGGGAAGCGCCGCAGTGGCCGCTCTGGGTCACCGCACCCGCGAGCCACGCCGCGATCCTCCGCGGCAAACTCGAGGCCGTCGGACTGCTGCTGCTCTGGCCGCTGCTACTCGTCGCGACCGTGAGCGGCCACGCCCTCGGAGCGAGTCCGCGGACGCTGTCCCTGTTCCTGATCGTCACCGCGGGCGGCACGATCGTCGCACTCGGCGTGCTTGCGTTCGTCGGCACGCTGCCCCTGCTCGTGCGCCCCGACGACAGCGGCACGATCGCCCAGGGCGGCCGCGGGTTCTTCGCATCCCTCGTGCTGATCCTCGGATTCCAGCTCGGCGTCGCGCCCGCCGGCTTCGCGTGGATCTGGCTGTCGATCTGGGCCCGTGAGAACCACGTCTCGACCGAACTCGCGCACGATTGGACCGGGGCGGTGCTCGCGGCCGGCGCCGGCTGGGCCGTGCTCGTGTTCGCGGTGGGCTTCGGACTGGCCGTGCGCAACTACGGGAAACTCGCCGCACCCCGGTGACCGCCCGGTCGACCGGCACTAACCGGTTACAATGCCGGCCATGGAGCACCCCTCGACCCGCAGTCCGCTGCGCGGTTGCCAGCGCGCCCCCTCGCGCAACCCTGTGCACGGATCCTCTGGTTCCGAATCCCCCCGGGCACGCGGCATCACGCCCGCGTTGCTCGCGCTCGCCGTGATCGCATGGACCGCGGCGATGGCGCCCGCGCAGGACGACCTGCGCGACCGCGTCGTCAAGAAGAACGGCAAGGTCGTCACCGGCCGCATCGTCGTGCCGACCGCGCCCAAAGAACTGCTCGTGCTGCAAGGCGGACGCCGCGTGCGGATCGAGCGCAGCGACATTCAGCAGATCGACCGCGTCGCCGACCGCGTGCGTGAGTTCTGCGAGCGCCGGCTCAAGCTCAAAGGCAGCCCGCGCGCGCAGTGGTTCCTCGTCGAGTGGGCCGAATCACGCGGCCTGCCCGGACTCGCGCGCGCCCAGGCGATGCTGCTCGCGCTCGACGACAACCACGAGCAGGCCCACGAGTTCCTGGGTCACCGCAAGACATCCAAGGGCTGGCTCTACGCTCACGCGGGCCGCAACCTGTCGCGCGCGAAGTTCGAGGCCGCACTCGAGAAGAAGAACTTCGAGATCGTCGGCGAACGCTTCAAGGTGCGGTGCGACGGTCGTGTGCGAGCCGCAGTGGCGGCACTCCTCGACCTCGAGTACCTCGGAGTCGCGTTCTACGACCGCTTCGGTGAAGGACTGCAGTTGCGTGAGGCGCTGCAACCGGTGCTCGTCGACATCAGCTACTCGGACAAGACGTTCCAGAAGTGGGGCTTCCGCCCCCAGCCGTACTTCAGACCGCCGCCGCACGGTGACGTTGCCCGCACGTTCTATCGCGGGATCGCACCGACCCGACCCGAGCGCCTGTTCTTCGTTGCCACGCAGGGCCTGCTCTACCGCAGCCTCATCGGCGAGGTGAATCAGCAGAGCGACCGCGACCGCATCTGCCCATGGCTCGAGATCGGCCTCGGCATGCACCTGGAGAACGTCATGGAGGGACCCGCAGGCTTTGCGTTCCCTGGCCGTGGTCGCCGCAACAACGTGCAGGCCTCGCAGACGCTGAGCCGCGGCTTCCGCATGAGCTCGCTGCTGCACCTGCCCATGTACGGCGGCTACTACCTCATGGACGACACCCCGACCGCCACGCACTGGGCCGCGTCCACGATGCTCGTGACCTGGCTGCTCGACAAGGACAACCGCCCACCGACGCGCGATGCGTTCTTCAATTACATGCGCCAGGCACTCGGAGACCGACTCGGAGACAGCAGCACGCTGTTCGATCGGGCGATGGGTCGGCGCATCGAAGAACTCGAAGAGCCGTTCTCCAAGTGGCTCGTCGAGCAGACCAAGAAGTAGTCCCGGGGCGGCCGCCCAGATACGCGTCGTTCAGCGCAACTCGAGCACGACGCGATCGGCCCGCTCGGCATCGTCCGGGCGCTGCATCGCGTAACGCACGAGGTCGACGGAGAGCAGCAGGCGACGGTTACCATTCGCGAGCTTCACGATGCGACTGCCGCCGAGCGCCCATTCGGGGCCTTCGACGAGCGCGACTCGTTCGCCGCGAACGGAACTCGGAATCGCCAGGTCGACGTAACAGCCCGGGCCGACGATCGCGGGCTTCGCGATTTCGCCGTAGAGCGCCCACGGCACGCTCGAGTACGACAGCCCCGGCGCGAACACGGCCTCGACCTCGTGCAGCGGCCCGACACCGACCTCGGCCATGAACCAGATCTTTCGGCGGCCGAGTTCTGCAACGGTCGACAGCTCGACGCGCCCATCGCCATCGAACGCGCGCAGCGCAACGGTCGGCCGCGGCACGGTCTCGGCAGGCACGAGCCGTAGCAGCGGATCGCCGTAGTAGACCAGCGAGTTCCACTCGCGGCGCATCGCGAGCGCGTAGTTCTCGAACGGCTCGACGCAGCGGAACGGCCCGCGCTCGCGGATCAGCAGGTCGAGGTAGTTCTTGGCCTGCCGGAACGCCTCGCCGACAGGCAGCGGCCCCGCGGTGCCCGGCGCGAGCCCGAGCGCCGCTTGCACGCAATGGCGCAGCAGGAACTCCTCGGTGTCGGGGAATCCAGCGCGCGTGTTGCCGAGATAACCGAGCGCACCCCGCTCGAAGAACGTGTGCACGATCGAGGCTCCGAACACGACCTCGTAGTCGAGTCCCGCCGAGTCGCACCCGGCGCCGACGATCAGCGGCGCCGCGGTCAACGGCGGCACCGCGCTGACGCCGTCGCGCGATTCACGATTGCGCGGCACGAGCTCTTCGACGCGCCAGTCGCCGTCGGGCTTGTGCACCCGGAACTGCCAGCTGTCGGGACCGGAATGATGGGAGAACACGATCAGTCCGCTGTCCGCGAGCGCGGGCAACGCCTGGGCGATCGCGCCCGCTTCGCGCAGATGCATCGCGAGTGCAAACCCCGCGCGTTCGAGATCCGCGGCGAGGCCGTGATGCAGCGCCTCGAACGACGGAAAGATCATCGGCATCTGCAGGTCGATCTCGTCGTCGGCCCAGGCCGGGTAGATCAGCGCGGCCTTGGGCTTCGCCGTCGCGGCTCGCCAGTGCGGCCGACTCGCGAGCCGCGCCGCGAGCGCACTCGCCTGCTCGAAGCCCGAACTGACGAAGCGCCCCACCGGTAGGTCGAGATAGCCGTCACCATCCGGATCCGCGTAGCAATTGTCCGACGCGAGCTCCTGCTCCTGCATCGTCGAGTCGGCGTAGACCGGATCCTTGACGTAGTCGAATGGCACCTCGCGATGGTCGCCGGCGA
Organism: bacterium; assembly: GCA_024743115.1. GTDB lineage: Bacteria > Planctomycetota > UBA1135 > UBA1135 > UBA2386 > JAGQRA01. The sequence continues at coordinate 21,923 of JANSXC010000030.1, forward strand.
TCAGCAGCGCGGCGGGCCTCACGCCCGCCTCGCGGTAGAGCTGTTGCAGACCCACCGCAATCGTCTCGGCCGCGGGCGCGATCCGTACGGCGCGCTCCGTGCGCATCGAATCCTTGAACTTGGTCATCCCGAGCGCGCCGATCAGCCGCAGCGACAGCGACCAGTCGCGGCCTTCGAACGGATGCACCGTGCCGATCTCGATCGTCTCCGTCTCCGGCTCCAGCACGCCATCGCGATCGAGATCGACGATCGGATCGCCCCACTTCGGCACCATCGCGCCGATGCCCTGGGCCTCGTCCACCTGCGGCACCGCGATGAGGATCTCGTCGGAGCCGAGATCGAACGCGCCCGTGAGCCACCCCTTCGCGGGATGATCCTCGAGCTCTTCGGGCGCCGACCGCCGGCGCAACGTCGCGTAGTCGAAGACCACCTTCTCGTCGATCAGGTGCAGCACCCCGCCGTGCGCGGCGGCGAGTGCAGCAGCACCGACCAACGAACCCGTGCCGTACGATCTCGTCGCGCCCGCATTGCCGACCGCGAGGTACGGTCGCCCCGCGGCCCCCGCAGCCCGCAGGCGCGCCGCGGCATTGCCGACCTGCCGAACCTCGAGCTCGTGCCCGGGCGGCAACCACGCCTTGTGCCGATTCTCGTAGACGTGCACGCTCTCGACTCCGAGCGCCTTCAGCCGTCCGCCGAGGCTCCGGTCCGTCACGACCAGCGGCAACCGACGGCGGCACGCTTCGACCGCGGCCTCGAGCTGGTCGTGAAAATGCTGCGTCGTCAACACGACGGCCTTGCTCGGCGGCAACAGCTCGGCGACTTCGGCGACCTGCCGGATTTCGATACCCGCCGGGATCCCGACCGGCGGCTCACCGACGCACACGACGTCGAGACCGGGTAACCGCACGAACAGCTCGCGCTGGATCGGGGTCAACTCGTCGGCCGCGAGCAGACAGAGCGGCAAACCGACCAGACCACTGAGGCTCAAGCCCTCGACGAACCGGCGCTGATCGTGGAACAGCTTGTCAGACCTCCGAACGATGACGAGGCGAGCCGGTGGTTCACCCGTCGTTCGTTCGAACGCTGCACCTGCATTCTCCGCCGAAGCCTGCAGGCCATCGACCGGCAACAGGGACGAGAGCAGACCGACGACGACGCTCAACATCACTACATCGTAGCGCCAGGGCCTCGACCTTGGATACTCATCGCCACTGGCGCGGGAACACCACGGTTTCTGCACCGTTGTGCAACTCCAGCCGGATGATCTGGCGCCCGTTCTGGATGCGCGCGGTGTTCGCATCCGGCCAGTCCAGTAGCCGCCAGCGCCGTCCTCCAGCGCGACTGCCCCACCGGCGCACGGCAAGGTCGCCGCAATCGAGCAACGCCAGCACGTCGCGTTTCCGATCCGCACACAGCAACCAGATCCGACCGGCTGGATCGCGCGGGATGAGTGACGAGCTCAGGCCCAGCGGACTGATCACGGATACGAAACCGGGCCGGGCACCCTCGGCGAGCTCGATCGTTTCAACGGCTCCATCGTCAGGCCGATAGAGGAAGAGCGGCGGGCGTTCCACACGACGCTGCGCCAAGGGAGTGCAGAGCAACCGCTCGTCATCGAACAAGCCGAGAACCTCACACCCTGCCAAGGCCGCACACCGGCGCGCCTCCTGCCCTCGTTCGCACTGCCGCCACCGCCCCGTCGATGCATTGCACGGCAGAAAGACAACCGACTCCCCGACGACGAACGCCGAGCGGACACTCCTCAGCAGGCGCCGCCCGTCCATGTCGAAGAGCGTGCCGTTCGCACCCTCTCTCATGAGAAAGCCGTGGCCCGCCGGCCAGACCGAACGAGAGTCGGGCATCGGCCGTTCGCGCCGGTGAACGGTTCCTTCGTGCTCGCGACACAACTCGCCATCGTCGAACCACACCCGGTCACCGCCTGGAGCGCGGAGGCGGGCCGAGCCCCGCCGATCGGCGGCTACACCGGCGCGCAGTTCGTCCGGCAGCTCGGGCCAGGCACGGGGATCCGCGACCGGCACGCCGCACCACTCACCCGTGGCAAGGTCGAAGACGCGGTGTTCGTGCTCCTCGTACCAGCGCCAGAACTGCTGCCGACCGTGCAGCCCCGCGAAGCCGGGCGGTTCCAACTCCGGCGAAACCCAGGTGTGGATGCCCCCGAGCTGCGTGGCATCGCCGCTCCCGAGATCGATTCGAAACGGCAGGTAGCCGTGGTGCTGACTCCTGCTGCCAACGGCCAACGCGTAGCGACCGTCGGGCGAGAGCCCGTAGACCTCGAGACGGGAGAGTTCCTGCGGATCCGGGTGGTGATAGCGCCAGACTTCGTTGCCCAGCCACGTCGCCGGCGCGAGCAGGCCGACCGCGGTGGCTGCGAGTCCATAGCGGGCCGAGCGCCACGGGCCGCCGCCGCGTCGCCCGAGCCCGAGCGACAGCGCCGCAACGACAATCCCGAGCGGCATCACCCCGAGGCACCACGGCTGCCACGCCAACGTGTGTTCGAGGCCCGGGCTCTGGCGCAGTAGCGCAAACACCCCGACGCCGAGCAGCAGGATGAACAGGATCGAGCCACCGAGCGCCATGCGGCCACCGGGCATCCAGCAACCGACCGCCCAGACCCACGGCGCACAACACAGCACACCGCCACTGACGAGCATGAGGCCCGGCCACTGCCATTCGACGGTGCCGTCCCACTTCCAGGAGTAAAAGCTGTCCCACCCAAAACCGCGAAGGGACACATAGCCCTCGCCGAGCAGCAGGCCGAGCAACGGCAGCGCAAGCGACACGAGCAGCAAGAAGAGTAGCTTGCCGCCGAACGCGGGCCACAAGGCGCCCGGGAGTCGCCGTAGGAACTGATCTTCGCGACCGGTGAACTCACCGCGAACGAGGCCCGGCGCCGCAAACGCCACAACGCCGATCACACCGGCAGCCATGAACCACGTGATAGCGTGAACCCCGAAGCCGTCGTCGAACCAGTAATGCGTTGGCGCCAGGCTCAGCCCCAGGCATAGGGACGAGAACACCAGGAAGCTGTAAGCGAGCAACAGACCGCGCTGCGCGCGCCATTCCTTCCAGCAATGTGCGAGAACGAGATTCACGACAAGACCTCCTCGGCGATCGCCGCGGCAGCCAGAACTTCGTGCAAGCGACTCGGCACCTGCGCGGGTTCCTCTTCGCCCAGCACCTCGGCGAGAGACCCGTGCTGCACGATCCGACCGCTCTCGAGCACCGCAACCCGATCGGCGATCCGGGCCGCGACATCGAGCTCGTGGGTCGCACACAGCACCGTGCGCTCACCGACTTCGAGAGCATCGACGACACCCTCCAGCACCTGCTCGCGGACCAAGGGGTCCAACCCCGCGAACGGCTCGTCGAGCAGCAGCAGGTCGGGGTCCGGGGCGAGGGCGGCGACGAGCATCGCCTTCATGCCCTGGCCTCGGGACATCGCCTTGAACTTCGTTCGGAGCGGCACGTCGAGCCGCTCGCACAGATCGCGACATAGCGAACGATTCCACGACCGATACTGCGGCTCCAGGAACCGGAACAGGTCGCGCGCGGTCATCCACGGGTAGACATCGGGCACATCCGGCACGTAGCCCACCCGTTCGAGCGCCTCGCGGTGCGCCGCGAGCGGGTTCAGCCCAAGCAGCCGCACGCTGCCGCCCTGCGGCCGCCGTACGCCGAGCAGAACCCGGATCAGCGTGCTCTTCCCGCTGCCGTTCTGACCCAGCAGCACCGTGACCAGACCGGGCTCGAGTTCGAGATCCAGCCCCTGCAGAACGGGCTTGCGACCAAACGCGACCCGCAGACCTTCGACGTGCAACACCATGCTCATGTCCCCACTCTCCCACCGTCGCTCTCGCTGCCGCCGCGGACACCGACCGGCTCGTCGGCCGCCTGCGACAGCATCTCCCTCAGCACCGCCGCGTCGTGGCCGGCCCGCAACGCCTGCGAGACCGCCACACGAAACGCATCGATCGTCTCGGTCAGCCGGATCCCACGCGCGACGTTCGGGCCGTTCTCGGTCACATAGACCCCCGACCCGTTGCGTCCCGCCGTCGCTCCGAGGTGCTCGAGGTCGCGGTACGCCTTCGTCACGGTGTTGGGATTCACCAACACCGTGGCCGCCAGGCCCCGAACCGACGGCAACCGATCGGCTGGCTGCAACTCCCCACTCGCGATCGCATCGAGCACGGCCGCGACGAGCTGTTGGCTCGGCGGCACCGGGCTATGCGGATCGACGCGACACTCCATGACCGTCCTATCGGACTAGGACGGTGGTCACTTGAGTTCTCCTTCGCCGACCGCGCTACCCGCCGCCGGCCAACCGCGTCAGCGCGTCACCTTCGAGCCGGCACACGCGCCAGTCCTGCATCAATCGCGCACCGTGCCGTTCGTAGAACGCGATCGCTTTGGTGTTCCAATCGAGCACGCACCAGTCGAGGCGCGGGCAGTCACGTTCGACCGCGAGAGCGGCGAGGCGTTTCAGCAGCGCGATGCCGATGCCGTGGCTGCGGTGCTCCGGCAGGACGAACAGGTCCTCGAGATAGAGGCAGGGCCGGGTGAGGAACGTCGAGTAATTGGTGAAGAACAGTGCGAAACCGACGGCCGCGCCGTCGAGTTCCGCCAGCAGCACGCCGAACGGGGGATGCTCGGCCGTGAGCTGATCGCGCAGGCGCTGTTCGTCGAGATCGAGCTGGTGCTCGAGTTTCTCGAAGCGCGCGAGTTCGCGGATGAAATGCGCGATGGTGCCGGCGTCATCGGGGCCGGCCGAGCGGATCGCCAGGGCTGCCACGACCGCGAGCCGTTACGACCGGTAGGTGATGCGGCCGCGCGTCAGGTCGTACGGCGACAATTCGACGGTGACACGATCGCCCGGGATGATGCGGATGTAGTTCTTGCGCATCTTGCCCGAGATGTGGGCGAGCACGATGTGCCCGCTGTCGACCTTGATGCGGAACTTCGTGTTGGCCAGGGTCTCGACGACCGTGCCTTCCAGGACGATGCCTTCTTCTTTTGCCACTCGCGCTCCGAACCTGGCAGGCGCGGGCAGGATTGCCGGGGCGACTCCGTTGCCGCCGTCCGGACGTTCCCACGCATGCAGGGGCGAGCATTCTACCGACCCGCGACCGGCACGATCAAGGCCGGCGCGAGCAAGGTCGGCACGAGACCGGTGACACCCACCGTTTCGGGTCCCCGCCGACTCACGCTTGCGGCGGCGGCACCGGGCCGCGAGAGTCAGGCGCCGATGGGACGCTTCGACGCCGCCTACTACGAGCAGTACTACGAGAACGCCACGACCTGCGTCAGCGACCAGCAGACGATCCGCCGCCTCGCGGCCTTCGTCGCCGGCTATCTCGAGCACCTCGACATTCCGGTGCGCTCGATCCTCGACATCGGCTGCGGTGTCGGTCACTGGCAGGGCGTGTGCCGTGAGCTGTGGCCCGAGGCCAGCTACCACGGCGTCGAGATCAGCGAATACCTCTGTGACAAACTCGGCTGGCACCACGCCTCGATCACGGACCTCGACCCGACCGACTTGCGGCGGAGCGGCACGTTCGATCTCGTGATCTGCCAGGGCGTGCTGCAGTACTTGTCCGATCGGCAAGCCGCGCGCGCGATCAACAACCTCGGCGCCTGGTGCGACGGTGCGCTCTACCTCGAAGCACTCACCGCGCGCGACTGGCGCGAAAACGTCGACCGACAGCGTACGGACGGCGAGGTCCACTTGCGGGCTGGCGAGTGGTATCGCAAACGACTCACCCGCCATTTCCAAAACTGCGGCGGCGGCGTGTTCGCGAGCCGGGCCGCCGGCGTGACGCTGTTCGAACTGGAGGGGAACGCATGACGACGATGGACTTCTTCGGCCACCAGCAGCGCGCCCGTTCGGCGTCGAAGTGGCTGGTCGTCCTCTTCATCGCGGCCGTGATCGCGATCATCGCGCTGATCTACGTCGTCGCGATCGTGACGCTCAACGTCAGCGACGTGCGCGGTGGCTTCTGGCAACCGGGCGTACTGCTCGCGGTTACGGGTGGCGTGCTCGCCACCGTCGTGATCGCGATGATCTACAAGACGAACCAGCTGTCGCAGGGCGGCGGCGCCGTGGCGCGCATGATGGGCGGCCGGCTCGTCGACCCCGGCACGACGGACCTGCAGGATCGCACGCTGCACAACATCGTCGAGGAGATGGCGATTGCCTCGGGCATCCCCGTGCCCGAGGTCTACGTGCTCGACAACGAGAATGGGCTCAACGCGTTCGCCGCCGGCTGGGGCACCGATGACGCCGCCGTTGCCGTCACCCGCGGGCTGCTCGACAAGCTCGATCGCGACGAGCTACAGGGCGTGATCGCGCACGAGTTCAGCCATGTCTTCCACGGCGACATGCGGCTCAACATCCGGCTCATGGGCGTTCTGTTCGGCATCGTCTGCCTGACGACGATCGGCCGTATCCTGCTGCACACGGGCGGTGGCAACCGCAAGAACGGCGGCGGTGTCGTCGTCTTCGGGCTCGCGCTCATCATCATCGGTTGGCTCGGCGTGCTGTTCGCGCGCCTGATCCAGGCCGCGGTGTCACGGCAACGCGAGTTCCTCGCCGATGCGAGTGCCGTGCAGTACACCCGCAACCCGCGCGGTATCGGGATGGCGCTCGCGAAGATCGGCGGCCTCGGAGCCGTCGTCGAGAACGCGCACGCCGACGAAGCCAGCCACATGATGTTCGCGGACGGTGTGCAGCGCTTCATCGGTGGCGCGTTCGCCACGCACCCGCCCATCGGCGATCGCGTCGTGCGCGTGCTGCCGAGCGTGGCCGCCGCGCTGAAGAAGGGCGAGCCCATGACCGCCGCGGTCGACGCCGCCGCCCCGCCGAACACGGCGAAGGGCTTCACCGGTGGTGGCGCGGCGGCGCCGCAGACGCCGCCGCCGCTGCCGACCGGCAGCATCGGCCGCAACGAGTTCATCCAGAGCGTCGGCGATCCCCAGCCGCAACACGTCGCCGCCGCCCGCGAACTGCTCGCAGAACTCCCGCTCGACCTCGTCGCCGCCGCGCACGACCGCAGTCGCGCCGGCGCACTCGTGCTCGCGCTGCTCATGGAACGCGACCCCACCGCCCGCGACGCGCAGCTCGAAGTACTACCGGACCGTGACACGGCAGAGATCCAGGCAGCACGAATGTTCGTGCCGAGCCTCGAGGAAGTCGAGCAGCGCGCCCTGCTGCCGCTCGTCGAAATGGCGATCCCCGCACTGCGCACGTCGTCACCGGCCGAACGCGACCACCTACGCCGATCGGCCCGCGCGCTCGCCGAAGCGGACGACGAACTCAGCCCGTTCGAGTTCGCGCTGCTGAAGACGCTCGAGAAACACGTTCCCAGTTCGACGGCCGTACCACCCTCGCGGCGCAGCACGCGCCCCTCGGCGCTGACCCACCATCTGGACGAAGTCGCAACCGTGCTGTCGGTGTTGGCGCACACGGGCGCCGAAGGAGACGAGACCGCAGCGACCGAGGCATTCGCTCAGGGCGTCCGTGAGCTCGGCGTCGGCAACTCGTTGACCCTCCGCCCCATGGCCGGTTGCCCGATCACGGCACTCGAAGCGAGTCTCGACGGCCTCGCGTCGATCTCACCACTCGGCAAACGCAACCTGCTCGCGGCTTGCGCGGCCGCAGCTGCGGCCGACGGCGTGATCTCCGCGGCGGAAGCCGACCTGCTGCGCGCACTCGCAGAGATCTGGAACTGCCCGATCCCGCTCGTTGCGGGCGAATAGCCTCGCGCCGTTGCGCCGACCGGCAAGGCGACCTAATCCTTCCTGGCATGAACCGAACGCGGCGAACGCTCCGAGGCCCACACCTGCGCCAGACAATCGCCGCGGTCCTGGTGAGCAGCGCCCTTTTGTCGCCACTGTCGGGCCAGGAAAAGACGCGCTTCACCAACCTCGCTGGCTCGTTCGTGATCGACCTGCCGGCCGGGTTCCGACAGCTGTCACCCAACGAGGCGAGCCGACTCGCCGAACGGGCGGACACGCCACGCGATCTCCACACGACGTCACCGCGGGCGTTCTACGCCGTCGGCCGCGTCGACGACTGGCTCGAACACGGCGTGTCGAGCCCGTGGCTCTACGTGATGGAGCAGGAGCAGGAGTGGCACATCGACGGCGACTTCGCGACGCTGCTGCGCGAGCGCTGGCAAGAGAGCGGCGCCCAGACCGGCTACACGCACGAGCTGTCGGACATCCGCCCGCTCGAGGTCGGCCCGCGCAAGCACGAGGTGCACGTCGCCCGCCGCACGAGCACATCGCCTGCCGGCCGGTCCATCACCAGCCTGGATGTGTATGCGCCGACGGGTGGCCGCCAGGTCACGCTGTCGTTCTGCGCGTTCAGCGCGGACTTCGAGCGTTGGCTCGAGTCGTTCGAAGACACCATGGCAACGCTGACTTTCTCCCGCCCATCACGTGGTGAGATCTCCCTGTCCGACCGCCTCTGGACCCCACTCGTGACCGGAGCACTCGTGGGCCTCGTGCTGCTCGGGCTCTACAAACACACCCGGCGAACCCGCTGACCTGACATTGAGTCACGCTCCCGAGCGGTTACACTGGTCGGAGCGCTCATGCCTCGCCGAAGTCCCAGGTCGGCAGCGCCCGATTCCCCTTTGCTGCTTTGAACACCACCAAGATTCGCGAGAGCGACCGTAACCTCGACAAACCCCTCGTCGAGGCCGGGATCCAGTGCCGCAAGCGCCTGTGGCTCGACTTCCACCGTCCGGCCGCGACGGAACTGAGCCCGACTCGCAAGGCACTGTCCGCAACGGGAGCCCGCCTGCTCGAACTCGCGCGCAGCGCGTTCCCGATGGGAGCCGCGGTCGAAGAAGAGACGATTGCAGCCGCTGCCGAACGGACGCGCGAACTGATCGCGGAAGACAAACCCGTGCTGTTCGGCGCAACGTTCCAGGCCGACGGCGCCGAGGTCGTCTGCGACATCGTGGTGCGGCACAAGGACGGCGCGGTCGACGTCTACGAGGTCAAGTCGGGCACCAAGATCACGCAGCGCTACCTCAACGATCTGGCGCTGCAGGTGCACGTGCTCGAAGCCAGCGGGCTGAAGCTGCGCGCGGCGTTCCTGCTGCATCAGAACTCCCAGTACGTGCACCAGGAAGGTGCCGACTATCCGCCGATGCAGCTGCTGCGGAGCGCCGACGTCACGGCCAAGGTTCAAAAGCAGGTGCCGCACGTGGCCGCTCGCCTCGCGAGCTTCCGCCGGCAGTGCGAGAGCGAAACGCCGCCCGATCAGGCGATGGGCTCGTTCTGCACGACTCCAACGCCGTGCCCACACTTCGCCGAATGCAGCAAGGACGGCGCCGAGCATCCGGCCTACGAACTGCCCGAGCTCACGCGCCAGCAGGAGCACGCCCTGCGCGCCGACAGCCTCACCGAACTCACGGCGATCGATCCGGCCCGCAAGGGACTCACGTTCTCGCAGCGCCGGACGATCGAAAGCGTCAAGGCCGGTGAAGTCCTGATCGAGGAGTTCGTGCGCGACGAACTGCGCCAAAGCGCGTTCCCGATCCACTTCCTCGCACTCGCGACGGTCACCGACGCGCTGCCACGCTTCACGGGGCAGCGCCCGTGGCGGCAGACGCCCTACGCCTTTGCCGTCAACACGCTGCACGAGGATGGCCGGGTCGAGAGTACGGCGATGGCGCACGCCGATCGCACGGATCCACGCGCCGCGGTCATGACGGCGCTCGGTCGCCATGTCGAGGTCGGCGGCACGATCGCGTGCTGGGATGCCGATCAGATCGAGGATCTGCGGCCCCTGCTCGAGGATCTGCCCGACCAGAAGGGTCCGGTGCGAGCCGTGATCAGCCGCTCGTTGCTCGACCTGATGCAGCTGTTCGACGCCGGTATCTTCCATCCGAAGCTGCGCGGTCATCGTGATCTGGCAGCCACGGTCGCGGCGCTGCTCGGCGACAACAGCGGCAAGAAGCTCGCGATCACCTGTGAGGACGACCTGCGGGCGCTGCTCGACAAGGCGTCGGCACCGCGCGTTCGCAGCACGACGAAGCAGAAGATCGCGACTCAGATCGAGGATGCGATGAATTGGCGCAGCGAGCGCCTCATGGCGCTGTTCTGCAAGTTCGCGGATGTCGACGCCCGGTCGGCCAAGGGCGAGGACACGGCGAGCAAGAAGCCGAGCGGCCCGGCGAAGTCCCTGCCGCCGCCAGTCACGGAAGACTGATCGGGTCCGGACCGCGCCCGCAGGCGAACCGATCAGGCCAGCAGACCAGCGATGCGTTCGAGCGTCCGCCAGTTGCGGAACGTCGTCGTCGTGGCCAGCCCACTGTCGAACCAGGCAGTCGTGAGCTTCGTGCGAGCAGCACCGTTTGGCAGATGCAGGTAGACCTCCGCTCCGAGCACGGTGAACCGATCGCCGGGCGACCGATCGGGATCGAGTGCGGCGATACGCGCGGCCGTCGGTCGTTTCGCACAGAACCCGACGTGCACGTGCTCGGCAGAATCCCCGGCCTTCCCGCGCCCCTTCCCGGAAGGCAGGAACGGACAGGCCCCGATCGCCGCATGGAACTGTGCAGCGGACCGCACGACGACCGGCGCCTCGAAGCCACACTCCTGCTCGATCGATTTCGCCACCGCACCCGCGATCGATCGTGCGAGCCTTGCCGAGCCGCGAAACACGACGTTGCCACTCTGGATCAACGTGAGGACATCCTCGGCACCATGCGACTCGAAGATCGCGACGAGCTGCTTCATCGGCAGCCGATGTTTGCCACCGACGTTGATTCCCCTGAGCAGCGCCACGTGCTTGCCGGCCATTGACGAAAGGCTATCCGCGCCGACGCTATCCCACATGTCGGTATCACCATCTCGCCTCACGCTGCCCGCCCTCGCGATCGGCCTGATCTTCGCCGGGTGTCAGTCGCCAACTGCCAGGAACAGCGGCGCGGCCGGACCTTCGGAGGCCCATATCCCCGGCAGCATGACGGGGGGCGCCTGGTCGTGCACCGCGCGCGTCGAGCTATCCAGCCTCTGGCGCTTCCTGCACCAGAAGTACGATGAAGACGGCGACGGTCGCGTCACCACCGCGGAGTACGACCGCGGTGAGACCCGCTTCAGCAACTACGACCGCAACTCGGACGGCATCCTGACCGCTGCAGATTTCCCGGCCGACACGTACTTCAATGGCTTCAACCACTTCCTGATGCGATTCGCGGACGGTAACGAGGACGGCGACGTGACCCGCGCGGAGTGGGACGAGCTCGGCAACCGGCTCGATGCCGATGGCGACGGCCAGGTCACCCAGACCGAGACGCAGAACGTCCTCGGCGACTGGGCCGAGGACTGGCCACTCTTCCTGCTGTCCTTCGATCAGGATCACGACGCGGACTTCGATCGGCGCGACCTCGACCTGGCGTTCCGCGACCAGGACTTCGACGGCAACGGCACGCTCACGGGCAAAGAGACCAGGGGCTGGTCCCCCACCGCCGAACCGGACGCGCCCGCACTCGCCGTCGGACAGGCAGCGCCCGACTTCGAACTGCCGTTCGTCGACGACATCCACGCGACACTGCGACTCACCGACGCCCGATCGGATCGCCCGGTGGCTCTGGTGTTCGGCAGCTACACTTGACCACCGTTCCGCGAATCGGCCGGTCGGCTGAACGAACTCCACGACACCTACGGCGACCGCGTACGCTTCGTGCTGGTCTACATCCGCGAAGCGCACGCTCTCGACTCCGAGCTACCCATGATGTTCGGACTCATCGAGGACCCGACGTCCCAGGCCGAACGCCACGCGCTGGCCCGACTCTGCAACGAGCGGCTGGGTCTCCGGCTGCCAACCGTCGTCGACCAGATCGACGATGCCGTTGGCCGAGCCTACCAGGCATGGCCCGAACGGCTCTATCTCGTCGCGCGCGATGGCGAGATCCGTTACCGCGGCGGCCCGGGCCCGTTCGGCTTCGATCCCGACGGGTTCGAAGCGGCGATTCGCAAACTGCTCGCCGCCGAGTGAGGCGCGCCCGGCGGTTCGCAAGCCGCGACCCAGACCCCTGGTAACGCCGCGCGCTCAGCGCCGGGTGATGACGACCTGGTAGGGCCCCGTGCGCTTGTTCCCGCCCTCGCCGTGGTCGAGCACGGCGCGCAAGGCGGCGTTGCCGACCGGTACCGCAACATCCTCGAACACGAACGAATCCGACGGCCCGTCGGCTCGAAGCTCTCGCCGCACGTCGCCGATCGTGAGTTCGGCGCGAACGTTCGCAAGCGGTCGCATCGTGATGAGCCGCACGTCGTACCGGTGTTCGCCGGCGAAGCTCAGCAGCCAATGGCCATCCCACCCCCACCCGCGCTTGCCGAGCGACCGCCAGTCTTGCCGCGTGAGGACGACCTCGCGAGCCCGCGAACTTCCGACGACGATGCGAGGCGGGGCATAGTTGTCGGGTCGCGTCGCCGAGACGTCGTCGAACCACGCGTCATAGAACGCCCGCATGCTCGTCACGAGCTCCGGGTGCTGCGCCGCGAGATCCGCGGATTCGCCGGGGTCACTCTGCAGGTCGTAGAGCTCCCACGGCGTATCAGGCTTCGGTTGCTCACGCCCGAAGCCGCTCGCCCGCACGAGCTTGTAGCGCGGCCCGCGCACGGCGACGTGGTGACCGCGGCAGGCCGCATCACCGCGATGCGCCTGCAGAACGATCGAACGATGCTCAGGGGTCTCCACGCCGTGCAGCAGCGGCGCGAGACTACGTCCGTCGAGTCGGAGCGCGTCGGGGATCTCGATCCCGAGCAGGTCGTAGAGCGTCGGCGCAACATCGATGTGCGCCCCGAAACCCGCGCTGCGCTCGCCCGGCGCGAGGCAGCCCGGCCACCGTACGAACAAGGGTGAGCGAATCCCGCCTTCGTAGACCGATGCTTTCGTCCCGCGCAGCCCGCAGCAGAAGCGGCGCTGCTGCGGCCCGTTGTCGTGCAGATAGACGACGATCGTATTGTCCGCCTTGCCCGTGCGCTCGAGTGCGGCCAACAGACGCCCGACGTTCTGATCGATGTTCTCGATCATCGCGAAGACGCGCGCGATCGCATCCGCCTGTTTCTTGGTCGCCCCCTCGGGCAGCACCGCGCTCAAGTCCTTGACGCGATACTTGTCGTAGAGCCGCTGTGGCACATCGTGGAGCGGCGTGTGTGGCGCATTGGTCGGCAGGTACACGAAACACGGCTGACTTCCGGCCTGCTCCAACATCTCGATCGCGGCATCGAAGTAGACGTCGGTACAGTAGCCCTCGGTCCGCACCTGCTCGCCGTTTCGGAACAGGATGGCATCGGTGTAGCGCCGCGAGTTCTCGCGCGGCTCGGACGGCTGCGCGAGACCACCACCGCGATGGACAAGGGTCGAATCGAACCCCTGATCCATCGCGCGCATCGGATAACAGTCGCCGAGGTGCCACTTGCCGAAGATACCCGTCCGGTAACCCGCTCCGCGCAGCAGCTCGGCAATCGTCGCCTCGCCCGGGTCCATCATTGCACGGCCGAGATAAGTGTCGATCGCGCGCGTCCTCTGGGGATAGCGCCCGGTCATCAGAGCTGCCCTCGTCGGCGTGCAGACCGGGCTGACGTAGAACTGTGTCAAACGCGCGCTCTCGGCCGCGAGCCGATCGATGTTTGGCGTCTCGAGCACGGAGTTGCCCATGCACGACAGGTCTCCGAGCCCCTGATCGTCCGTCATGATGACGATCACGTTGGGCCGCTCGAGAAGGGGATCGGGGCCGGAGGCACAGCCGGCCACGAAGACCGAAGCCAACAACAACGATCGCGCGAGATTCTTCATGGAGTCAACCGTTCAGCGACGCACGACTCGGGTCCCCGCCACGAAATCGTGAACACTGCGCCGCAGCGGATCCCGCAGCAGCACGACGAGCCAGACGAGCAGGAGCACATAAGGGGTGACATATCCCCAGCGCCATTCGCCCGTCTCCCATCCCAGAAATTCTCCCGTCGCGGGATCGAGGAACGGGTTCTGCGGCAGATTGAGCACCAGGTGGGCCGTCTCCCAGGGCAGGAGTTTGACGGCGGTTCGCGCGAGCCCGCGCCCGAACCCGAAGCCCGCCCCGCGGACGACGAGCGTCCGGAGCCCCAACAGGCGCTTGCCGACGGTAGTCCACTGTGGCCCGCGATCGAACCAGGCGAAGTAGCACCACGCCGGCAGCGAGATCGTCGCGAGCACGTACAGCTCGAGCAGCAGCCCCGAGACCGGTGCCGGGGCGCCGTCCGCCGTGCCCATGATCGCGGGATAGAGCACGAACTGCGCCGGCATGACGATCGCATAGATCAGCGAACAGTCGAGCCAGTAGGCCACGAGCCGCCGAACGAGCCCGGCAGCGGGGGGACCGCCGGGCGCACCGACCGCCCCCGCGCCCTCGCGCCCCTCAACCATTGCCCCCGGCCAGCTCGCGCCGAACGCGGGCCACGACCGCCTCGATCTCGTGCCCCGAGGTATCCACGACGAAATCAGCCTGGCGATAGAACGGCTCCCGCTCGGCGAGGATCCGGCGCAGATCTGTGAAGGCGCGCTCGTTGTCGGCCATCGGTCGCGTGTCCCCCTGCGCGATCACCCGCTGCCAGTGATCCTCCGGCGCCGCCCGCAGCCAGACCGTCCGCGCCCGCGCCCGCAGCATCTCGAAGCTCGACGCATCGGTCACGATACCGCCCCCGACCGCGACGACGCTCGGTGGCCCCGTGAGGTTCTCGGACAACGCGCGGCGCTCGGCCTCGCGGTAGTAGGCCTCGCCGTGCACCTGGAAAATCTCACCGAGACCGAGCCCGGTGGCACGCTCGACCTGCTCGTCGAGTTCGATGAACTCGCGACCGAGCGTCTCCGCGAGCGCAGCGCCGACCGTGCTCTTGCCGGCCCCCCGCAACCCGAGTAGGGCGATGTGCCGCACGGCACCGGGCACGTCGGAGAACAGCGCGGTGAGTTCGACCCCGAGTGCGTTGGCGAGCCCCTCCAGCCGCAGCACGGAAGGGTTCGCGGCACCGGACTCGACGTCGGCGAGAAACCGCTCACTCAGCGCGGCGCGGTCCGCGAGCTCGCGCCGGCTCCACTTGCGAGCCGCCCGCAGCGCCCGCACCGCGGCCCCGATCCGGCGCAGCAACGGATGCTCGCGGCTCACGTGGCGACGTCCTGATGACGGGACAGTGCTCGGAAGTAGACCGGGCTCAGAAGTAGTAGAACTCGGTCGAGTTCACGATCGTGTTGTTCGTCGTACCGCCGCCGAACAACTGCATCTGGCCCTGCCGCGTCCGATACTTCGCCGGTGCCGCACGTGGAATCGTCATCGACGGCCCGAACGTGAAGGAGTTCGTGGCCGGTGAGAAGATCTCCACGCTGTCGAGCGGGTTGGGCTGCAGAATGTTGCCGTCAGCACCACCTGCGAGCATGAAGTCGCCGTTGTCGAGCGCCCATGCCCGATGGTAACCACGTGCGGAATTGAGCGGCCCGACGCTGGTCCACGTGTTGGCCACCGCGTCGTAGATCTCCGCGGACGCCGTCGGCGTGCCGAGGTTGGTCAACGTCAGGTTGCCGATACCGCCGGCGAGCAGCCAGCGGTCATTGCCGAGTTCCACGGGCTCGAGGAACGAGCGGGAATCGTTCATCGCGGGGCCGCTCGCCATGGTGTCGGTCGCCGGATCATAGATGTCACACGAGTCCTCGATCGTCGGCAGCCAGCCGATGACGATGACCGAGTACCAACTGAGGCCGCCGGCAAGCATCACCTTGCCGTCGGGTCGCAGGATGGCGACGTGCGCCGCCCGCGGGTCGCTCATTGTCGCGCTCGACGTCCACGTATCGGTAACGGGGTCGTAGATCTCGGTCGTATCGACGGTATCGCGCACCGCGGACAACTGGGTCGGCGTCACGGTGACCGCGTCGAGACCACCGGCCACGAACACCCGGCCGTCCGGCAGCAGCGTCGCCGAGTGCCCCATCCGCGGCGTGTTCATCGACGCCACCAAAGTGAACGTGTCCGTGGCCGGGTCGTAGATCTCACAGCTCGCCTGCGGGTTGTTGAACGCATCCACGCCGCCGACCAGCAGCGTCCGACCATCCTGCAGCGTCGTCTGCGTGTGCAGCGAGCGCGGGTTGTTCAGCATCGGGCCGATCGTGAATTGGTCGTCGAGCGGGTGGTAGATCGCGGTCGAGTTGTGGGCCGACTGCGCGAGCAGCTGACCGCGCGCACCACCGACGACCATCCAGGTCCGGTCCGGTCGTTCGAGGACGGTGGCGAACGCCCGGTCGTCCTGGAAGGTCACGATCCGATCCCGGAACGTTCCGGCGTTCCCGAGCCGAATGACCTCGGGGCTGCTGATCCGGTCGAGGATCGTCGTAACCCCTCCGAAAGTCACACCTTGGAAGTAGATCGGCAGGTCCTGGAAGGCCGGCACCGCCGCCATGTTCAGGGGGCCGATGCGCAGGTGGCCATCGAGTCCGAGGTAGCCGAACCAGGTCGAGCCCAGCAGTTCCGTGCCGACATCCATCGACCGACCGTCGTTCGGATCGAACGCAACCAGTGGTGTAGGACCACGTTGGAATGAGGGCACGATCGCACCGAACTCATAGGGGTAAGCCCCAGGATAAAGGTCAAGTGAGAAGGTCCCCGGTGACGATCCTCCCTCCGCGTCCAACTGGAGGGCCTGACACGGCAGCTCCGGCAGGACGGTCAAGGCGACAAGCAGGGCAATGGTACGAATCAGGGTTGGCAGCACGAGAACCTCCGCATCGGATTATGCGGCAAGCTCGTGGACTTGGCACGGGCAGGAGCCTCGCGCGGGCCAGAAAAGACTGCCAAACCCCGAAAACGACTGCTTGCACCGGTGCCAGCGCTGTTGTACGAAATCCGGCGGCGCTGTTGCACCCAGCGTTTACAGCTCTCTGTTCTTCGTTTCGAGTCGGTTACCTGGGCGGTTGCCGCAGCCACTCGCAGGTTGCGGGAACCACGACTCACGCAGAGGTTCTCCTCTCCACGCTTGACGGTTTCGGCCGTCGGGCCCTCTGCAGGGCGTAGAATTGAGAACCGGCCGGCGGGTCAAACCGCCGGCCGGATTTTTGTACTGCACGCGAAACAGTCGGTCGGCATTCCGTCATTCCCAGCTCGCGGCACCATGACGCTCTCCGATTCCCGGAGAGCTACCTTCCGATTCTCGAAGCCGAACTCGCGGTTCGAGCGAACTGCTCCACCCGGCGAGCGCTCGAATTCCGGCTGGCCAGAGACCCCACAACCCCCTATCGCACTTCATGCCCATCTACACCAAGACCGGCGATGACGGCGACACCGGGTTGTTCGGCAATCGCCGCGTGCCCAAGGACGACGCCCGAATCGAAGCCTACGGCACGGTCGACGAGCTGAATGCCTGCATCGGGCTCGCCCGGGCCGAATCGCTGCCCAAGGATCTGGACGACCGACTCGCGAGCATCCAGAGCGCGCTGTTCGACATCGGCGCGGATCTCGCAACTGAGGACGGCAACGCGAGCGTGCCGCGGCTGACGACCGCCACCACGATGCTCGAGCAGTGGATCGACGAATCGGAGGCCGCGCTGCCCGCGCTGCAGTCGTTCGTGCTGCCGGGCGGCACCCGCGCAGCCGGCCTGCTCCATCTCGCCCGGACGATCGCACGACGGGCGGAGCGCCGCTACTGGACCCTCCGGCGCGACACCGAGTCGGTGCCCGACGAGATCGGGGTCTACCTCAACCGGCTGTCCGACCTGTTCTTCTCATGGGCTCGCCTCGCGAACCATGAGGCCGGCGTCGCGGACACGCCCTGGCGGCGCGACTGATCGACTCCGCCTGGGGGAGCCCATTCCACTGGGCCCAAACGCATCGGACCCGAATCGGCCGAGTTAGACCGGCCCGGCGGCCGTGCGGCCGAGGCGGCAGGCGCGGCGCAGCCACATCATGGCGCGCTCGACTTCGCGGGGGCCGCTCACCGGGATCTCGACGAACTCGCGGCTGTGCGGGTCGCCGTCATCCGGCATGCGCTTGGCGCCGATGATCTTGAGGGCCTCGGTGACCTGGGGCGGGGCGAGCTTGACGACGACGCCCTTCTTGCCAAGGTACGCAAAGACCTGTCCTCGCACGAAGAAAGAGTCCTTGCCGTCCTTCTTCTCCCGGTTGACATCCTTCCAGGCGCAGAGCCTTTCAACGATCGTGGCGAGTGGATCCATGCTTTCTGTCGGTATCTAAGGGGTTTGCGCGGCTCAACTGCCGCCTGACCAGAGCCTCATAGGCCATCTAGGCCGAAGAAGAGGGGCAAACAGTATACCGACGAGCCTGCCAAGACGCCATGCCTGCGTGCGCGATCGCGCGGAAAGGCTGTTGCGGGGGGCGCTGTCCGCCGCGCCGAATCTGTCGTAAACCGCTGTGACGAAGGATCCTCAGCGACGCAGGAACATGTTCTTCGTCACCAGCCACACCATCGCAGGGTATTCGTCGAGTCGGCGACGCAGGTATTCGATCGCCATGTCCCAGCCAACCGCGAACGGTACGTAGAGCCGTGCCCGGAACCCGCGATCGACCAGGTCCCTTAGCAATCGCTCGCGCGGAACTCCGTAGAGCATCTGGACTTCGAACCGATCCGGTCCGACGTCGGCGCGCGGGACCACCTCATCGACGAACCGCCGGACATAGGCCGGATCGTGGGTCGCGAATTCGACGTAGTGCCCGGCCCGCAGCAGCTTTTCGGCGTACTCGAGCATGCGTTCCTTCATCGCCGGCTTGTCGGTCAGCGCGATGTCCGCTGGCTCCTGGTAGATGCCGATCACGAGGCGGACCCGCATGCCGGCCGGCAGCCGCTCCAGGTCGGCCGCGGTACGGTGGAGCCGCGTCTGCAGGACCGCGCCGACGTGATCATGGCCGGCGGCCGCGAGTCGCTCGAGGGCGTCGAGCGTGAAGTCGGTCCAGTGCCGCCCCTCCATGTCGATCGAGACCTGGACCCCCTTGGCCTTCGCAGCCTGCACGATGCGTTCGATCGCCTCGAACGAGCCGGCGCCGTCACCGTCCTCGTGCAACGGGCTCGTCGTGTAGGACGACGGCTTGAGCGACAGCGTGGGCCTGGCATCCGCGGGCAGGTCGGAGGCGGCCACGGCCGCGACCATCTGCAGGTAGGTATCGACGTTGGCTTGCGCCTGCCCAGGTTCTCGAATGTCCTCGGCCAGCAGGTCGAGGGTGGCGCGTAAGCCGCGATCGCGCCAGAGCTTGTCCACGACCGCCATGGCCTTCGCCAGCGAGTCGCCCGCCACATAGGGCTTCGCGAAGAAGCGGACCAGCGGGGCAGGGATCAGTCGGATCAGAGGGTTCACGGCGCGCGCGCGATCATGCCGGCGATCCCGGCGGAAAGCGAGATCGGCGAATCGGCCTCACGAGGTCTTTTGAACCTGTTCAAAAAGCTTCAAGAGTTGAAATCCCGACTGGGCGACACCGTTTTGAACACGTTCAATTCCTTCTGAGAAGGCCCAGCCATGAACCCGACTCTCTACGCCTACACCGCCTACGTCCTCATCAGCCTTGGCCTGACCATCTGGGTCGGGCGCACCCTCCACCGCAACGGGCGGCCGTTCCTCATCGACGTGTTCACCAAGCGCGAGGACCTCGCGGACGCCGTCAACCATCTGCTGCTCGTCGGCTTCTACCTGGTCAACCTCGGCTACATCGCGTTCGCGCTCAAACTCGCCGAGCACGTCACCGACACGACGGCAGCCGTCGAAGCGCTCTCGACCAAGATCGGCCTCGTGATTCTCGTGCTCGGCGCGATGCACTTCCTGAACCTCTACGTGTTCAGCCGCATCCGCCGGAACGCGGCACTGCAGCACGCGCCGCGGCCCGTCGCGCCGGACGAGATCCTGCCACCGGACGAAAGACTGCGCCCGCCGCTGCCCACCGACCCGGGCCAGCCATGACGGGCGCGCCACGGGAACTCGCGTTGACCGTCTACTTCGACGGCGACTGCGGCTTCTGCCGGCGGGTCGCGGACTGGCTCCGCGACCGACCGCGCTACGTGCCGATCCACCTCGTCGCAGCCCAACGGGCCGCAGCTACGGGCTGCCCGTTCGACCTGCAGTCTCTGCTCGCCCAGGTGACGGTCGTCGCGAGCGACGGCGCGGTCTATCGCGGCACCAACGCCTGGCTCGTGGTGCTCTGGGGCTTGCGGGACTACCGTGGTTGGTCCTTGCGACTGGCCGCGGACAACCGCCGCAAATGGGCAGAACGGCTCTTTGCGGTGATCACGGGGCTCGCGTCGCTGACCAAGACCCGGCCGGCCGGGAACTGACTGCCCGACCCGATCACCGCGCACTGACCACCGCCCGTGAGTAAGAGCGAACGCACCAAACAGACAATCGTCGCAGCCGCCCTCGAGCTCTTCCGCGAACACGGCTACGAGGCGACGACGATGCGCATGGTGGCAAAGCACGCCGGGGTCTCGGTCGGCAACGCCTACTACTACTTCAAGAGCAAGGACGTGCTTCTGCAGGCGTTCTACCGCGAAGTGCACGACGCGGAGGTCGCCGCCGCCGAGCCGGCGCTGGCGTCCGCACATTCATTCCGCGAACGGCTGCGCGCGGTGCTGCACAGCAAGCTCGAGGTCATCGAGCCCTACCATCGATTCAGCGCGCTCATGTTCCGCAGCGCGGCCGACCCCAAGAGCCCGCTGAATCCGTTCCACCCAGACGGCCGCGACGTCCGGCGCGGCGGCGAGGCATTGTTCGCGCGCGTCGTGGACGAAGCCCGACCGCGAGTCGCACGCGACCTCGCCGCGGAGTTGCCCGGACTGCTGTGGACCTATTCGATGAGCCTCGTGCTCTTCTGGATCCACGACGATTCACCCGAGCGCGAACGATCCCGCGCGTTCGTCGACCGCACGACGGATCTCATCGCCACGGCCGTCCGGGTCGCGTCGAACCCGCTCATGCGCCCGCTGCGCAAGAAAGCACTCGATCTCGTCCGCGATCTGACGCCGAACTGATCGTCGGGGGCTCGTCGTCAGCGTTCGAGCAGCGCGCGCGCGAACGCGTCGGCGAGCGGCGTGACCTTCGCCGCGGCCACTTCGAGTTCGACGAACGGCACGAACTCCGCCACGAGCAGATCGCGTCGCGCCTCGAAGCACAGCGTGCGGCCGGGGTAGGCCGCCGCGAACTCGTGCGCCAGCGTGGAGGGATGCAGCGAGTAGACGCCGTTGCTCTCGACCTGACGGCCGATCGCGCGCAGGTTCTCGCCGACTTGCGCCGCAAGCGCGGCGTGGGCGAGCCCCCGACCGTCGGGATCGTGGGTGATCAAGTCGAACTCGGCACGCAGCGGCCAGTCCTCTGGGCGCTCGTAGGCGTGCCGCAGGTGGGTGACAATCGCGTCGTCCACGGCCACGTCGAGACTGCGCGGCGCATACGAATGCACCATGAGCCCGACACCCGCGTTGTCGTCAGCCCGCGGGGCTCGCCCGCAGACCTCGGCGAACGCCGCGGCCACTACCGTGCGATACGCGGCGTGGAGTTCGAGCAGCCGCCGCTGATCCGCAGGTTCGCGAATCCACGGCGGCAGCCCCGGCGTGAGCTGACCGGCCCGCGAACTCTCTGGCACCGAGTCGGGGTCGAGCTTGCGATTGCAGTCGACGAGCGTGCGCGGCAATTCACTCGTGATCACGAGAGCCGTGCGCTGCGGCTCCGCCACGGTGACACAGCGCGCGATCGCCAGCGCGAGTTCGGGCGCGCCAACGTCGGTATTGACGAAGAAGAACTCGATCAGGTCGGCCGGCACGTCCCCGACGAGCTGCGAGTGCAACCGCGTGAAGTGCTCGCCGCGCGTAGCTCCGTGCGGCACTTCGAACAAGAAGTCGATCGCGGCATCCGCAGCCGCCTCGGCGCCACGCACGAGTTCTACCCGGCACACACCATCAATCGATCGGATCGCGGAGTTCATCGCGCGTGGAGATACCCGCGGTGGTGGCTCGGCGAAAGCTCGGAGTCGGACTCGGCCGCCCGGCGCCAGAGCCGGCTCAGACGGGCCGCAGCACCAACGCTTGCTCGCGCGCTTCGACGGGGAACTCGGCCGTCTTGCCGCCGGGCCAGGTCAATCGCACGCGCCAGGTCAGGCTGTCGATCGGCAGGAACGGTAGTTCGAGCCGGCCTTCGGCATCGGTCTGCAACGCCGACCAGCGGCCCTTCATGTCGAGCGCGAACTGGCGCAATGCGCTATCGGTCTGATCGACGGAATGAACGGTCCGCGAACCCTCGACGCGCACGCGGGCGCCCGCCACCGGATCGCCCTGCTGGTCGCGCAGCACGAGTTTCATGTTCGCGAGCGGCTCGAGGCGCAGCTCGAGATCGCGAATCCCTGCACCGACGTCGAACGCCTTGGCGCCGTAGCCTTCGCGCGAGAGCACGACCGCGATCCACTTGCCGGCCTCGAGCCCGAGCCGACCGCGGCCACGTGAGTCGAGGCCGAACCGTGCGGTCGAACGGCGCTGCAGCAGACCCGACGCATCGGCGGTAACGACGGTCGCGACCTCACCGCGCGCGGGGCCGCCGCTCGCGTCGATGACACGCAGCGCCACGGTCCCGTACCGCCCCTCAGGCGGCACCACGGGCACACGGAGGGCCGGCGGTAACACCCGCCCCGTGCTGGCGCAGAAGCAGACCGGCTCGGGTTGCCCCGGCAGCAGCACCGCAAGACGCACGGAATGCACGTCGTCCGGCACGTTGTCGAACGACAGCCGCCCCGCCGCATCGGCCGTCGCCACGAACGTGCGCACGTCGTGGATGTAGCTGTTGCCGCGCGTCCGCAGCTTGCACGTCGCCGTGAGCTGCCCCACGGTCCCGGGCGGCACGACTCCGGCGGCCGAGTACACCGGCTCGACCGGCGGCAGCACGAACTCGAACCGTTCCCCGACCGACTCCACACGCCGGTCGTTGACGAAGAAATGGCGGCCGTTGGTGCCGCTCGCGATCCGTGCATGACCCGGCGCCTCGACGTGGAGCATCAGCCAGCCCGCCGGTGCCTTCGTCGGGTCCCCACGATACGGCACGACGACCGTCGCCTCGCCCTTCGCATCGGTCACGCCGACGCGTCGCAGCCGTTCGAGCGAGAGTTCGCGCAGCCCGCCAATGGCCCAGCTCGGCCGCTGCGCAACGCGATGCCGGATGACGGCACCCGCGATCGGTTGCCCATCGGGATCGCGCACGACGACGCGCACCTCGCACGGCGGTGGCACACCCTTGTCGAGTGACGTCGCAGACCACAGCGGCTCGCCGGCAGCGTTCCGGAGTTCGAACCTCGCGGCCGAGAACGGTGGCCGCAGCCAGCGCCCGGCGTCGTCGCGAGTCAGCTCGATCTCACCCCCCGGGCGCGGCGGCAGGAGCACCGCGCGCAACGATTCGGCCGGTCCCCACGCAGCCTCGCCCGGCAGAGCCCGGCGCAGTTGCAGCACACGCCGGCACCGCAACTCGAGCAGACTGCCCGCGCCGAAGAACTGCTCGGGCTCGGCGACGAGCTGCTGCCCGTTCTCGTCCGCTGGCGTTACCGCCCAGACCACGTAGCACAGCCCCGGCAGCAGCCGGGCACGCGCGCGGCCGCGGGCATCGGCCGCGACGGTCTGCACATCGGCCGGCGACAGTCGTTCGCCGAACACGCCATGCCCCCCTGCGAAGGTGACGGTCGCGTTCGCGACCGGCGCGCGATCCGGATCGAGGACCCGCACAAACGTCGGCTGGCGGCGCGGCGGCGCAACTACGCCCCCTTCCCCCGCTGGCGGCTGCGCTGGCGACTGCGCTGCGGCCGTTGCGATCGCGCTACCGAGCGCCAGCGCCACGACCCGCGCGGCGAGAGATTGGAGAGCAGCTGCCATTGCCGAGGAGTCTATCGGGCAGGCATCGCGGCGAGGTTCAGTCACGGCTCGTTTCCGGCCGATGAAACGGCCATGGCATCGAACGTTCTCGGCCGGTCGTTGTTCGTGGCCCTGTTGGCGGCCGGGTGGTCGGGCTGCACGGCCGAGGCCACGGCCGACACGGCCGGCGCGGGCGCCGTCGTCGAAGAGCTGCAGCAGGCGTTCCTGACTGGCGAACCGTCCCGCTGCCGACCGTTCGTGACCGCGGAATCCGCGCGCGCGCTGCACGACCTGCCGTGGGCCGCCCTGCGCGAGCGCCAGCCGCTGACCGTGCTCGATACGACATTCGAGGCCCCGCACTTTCGCGTGCGCGTACGCGATCCGAATCAGGGCAACGCCATTGCCGAGATGATCGTCGTCCGTGAATACGGCCGACTCGTTGTCGATCTCGTGGCAACCGCCGGGCTCACGGCGAAGTTCACCGAACGACCGCTCGCCGAAGAACGGTTCGAACCGCAAGAACTGGCGCCCGCCGACATCGACCGCGCGCGGCAGA
The DNA here is from genome assembly GCA_024743115.1 of bacterium. Classification (GTDB taxonomy): domain Bacteria; phylum Planctomycetota; class UBA1135; order UBA1135; family UBA2386; genus JAGQRA01. The sequence goes on from JANSXC010000030.1 coordinate 46,350, forward strand.
TGCAGCTGGCCCAGCCGCCCAAGTGATCCGGCCGCCCCGGCAATCGGGGGGATCCAATCCGCGCGGGAACTCCGGCGGCGCTCCTCGTAGCATCCGCTGACATGAGCGACGTTCTCGACACTTTGATCCTCGGTTCCGGCCCTGCGGGATACACCGCGGCGATCTATGCGGCCCGCGCCAACCTCGCCCCCGTTCTGCTCGCCGGCCCGCAGCCCGGCGGCCAGCTGACGATCACCAACGATGTCGAGAACTACCCCGGCTTCCCCAAGGGGATCATGGGGCCGGAGATGATGGAGATGTTCAAGGAGCAGGCCGCGCGCTTCGGCACCGACGTGCGCGAAGAGCTCGGCACCGAGGTCGACCTCGGTCAGCGCCCGTTCACCATCAAGACCGCAAGCGGCGAGACGTTCCGCAGCAAAACGCTGATCATCTCGACCGGCGCGAGCGCAATCTATCTCGGCCTGCCGAACGAAACGCGACTGCAGGGCCGCGGCGTGTCCGCGTGCGCGACATGCGACGGGTTCTTCTTCAAGAACAAGACCGTCTACGTCGTCGGCGGCGGCGACTCCGCGTGCGAAGAGGCGACGTTCCTCACCAAGTACGCGACCAAGGTCTACATGGTCGTTCGCAAGACCACGATGCGGGCATCGAAGATCATGCAGCAGCGCGCACTCGACAACCCAAAGGTCGAAATCCTCTGGGAGCAGAACGTCACGGACGTCTTCGGCGAGAACAAGGTCGAGGCCCTCGAGCTGACGCACAGCACGACCGGTGAGAAGCAGCGCGTCGAGGCCGACGGCCTGTTCCTCGCGATCGGCCACAAGCCGAACACCGAGATGTTCCAGGGCGTGCTCGACATGGATGACACCGGCTACATCCAGACCATCCCGGGCAAGACCGCGACCAACGTCGAAGGCGTGTTCGCCGCCGGCGATTGCCAGGACAGCTACTACCGCCAGGCCGTCACCGCGGCAGGCACCGGCTGCATGGCTGCGATCGAGGTCGAACGCTACCTCGAAGGCCAGCACTGACGCGGCCGCGCGCGCGGCGCCGGGACTTCGTCCCCGGCTTCCGTCCGATGGGCCCGCTTCGGCCACGGTCCCGGGTGGCGCCGCGACCTCGCGCACGACCCGCAAGCCGGCCTCGCCGTTGCGCTCAGCAGCCATGAACGGCCTGCTGCCAGCGCCAAACGGGCCCGACTCCGGTCGCGACCGCTGCTCAATCCGGGCAGCCTGTTGCAGCGAGCCTGGCTTCAGGTCGCGAGATAGCCGAACTCGGCTGAGGCAGACGATGTGGTCACGGCGCAACCGCAGAAACCGGCCGGCAACCCGACGCCCTCCCGTCGCACCGCCACCGCCAGTAGCCTGGGCCACGATCGGACCGTAACGCCAGGTCAGCGCCCCTGCGTGATCGCGGCGCGGCCGGACGCCTTGGCCAGGAACAGAATCGCGAAGCACGTCGCGTCGATCTGCAGATCGGCAGCTCCACCGCAGCGGAACGCGCCGCTCTTCTGCTGCTGGCCCAGCAACTGCAGTGCGCCTTCGTAGTACCAGTCGCGACCGTCGAGCCAGGCGATGTCGGCAAGCTGGCAACTGCGCTCGAGGCAGTAGAGCCAGTAGTACCAATGAAACCGCCCGCGCTCGGCGAAGCCGGGATTGACGCGCAGCGACAGCTCCTTCGCGAGCCACCCGAAACCGTCGTCGAGTGCCCGATCGAGTCGTCGCACCAGCGCGCGATCGCGATGACCGGCAGCTTCGAGTCCAGCGCGTGCCAACAGCAGACCACTCGTGCCCGCCGCGGTCATCGACCCGAATGCGGGTTCGTCGGGGTCGACGTAGGCGAAGCCACGGCAGGCCGATCGCACGTTGCGACCGCGCACGGCAGCCCCGGCCGCGGCACCGAGTTCGGCCGCGGTCACGACGTGGTGCGCCCGCCGCCCGGCACTCGGACACTGCACCGCGAGCAGCTGCCGTGCCGCCGCGGCGAACGCCGTCGCCTGGACCTCGAGGCCGGCGCGTTGGGCAGCCCGCAGACCCAGCAGTCCGTACTGCTGCACCGAGGTGTCATAGCGCGGACCAGGAACGTAGTTGAAGCGCAGCAGCTGCGATGCATCGACGCGTGGATCGACGTTCTTCTGCAGCTGTCGCAGCCAGCGCTCCATGGCCTTCGATTCGGCCGCCGTGGGCTCGCGCCGCAGTTCGTTCAGCAGCCGCGCACTCGCCATGAGGGCTGCGGCGAGCGAGTACGAGTCGACCAGCCGTCGCCGCCGCAGTTCGGCGAACCCACGTTCGACGGTCGGATCGTCGGCTTCGATCTGCGCGGCGAGCAACGTGAGCAGAGCGAGCGCCAGCCGGCCACTGCCGTAGCTCCGCCGCTCGGCCACACGCCCGTCGAGGTAGCTGCGGCCGGTCTCGAGCGCGCGACGCACGAACCCAACACCGCTCCCGATCGCCGCCGCGACCCGCAACCGAAAGTCCGTGTCCCGGTTGTCGCGCAGCGCGACGAACTGCCACGAGTCCGTCACGACGACGCGGCGGAACTTCCGCACCCCGACCTCGACCACGAGATCGATCGAACCCTGAAAGCTCGCGACCACTCCGAGCTCGGAATCGAAGCGCCGCGTAACCTGCACCATCCCGGTCGCGCCCTCGCAGCAGAACGCCCGCAGCCGATCCGAGCGCGGCGGCCGACAGCGAATCGAACCTCGCGCCTGCTGCGAGCCATCCGCCACCGCGCGGCCGAAACTGGCACCGACGACCACGTCGCCGTAGGGCACCAGCCCATCGAACCGAGCCGTGCCACCACGAAGGTCACAGGCCACGCTGCGCAGCACATCACGTAGATCGCGAACGGACCCGAGGAGTCGTCGGCGATCCGGTGCGAGTTCGCCCGCGCAGACGAACGGCGCCGGCGCCGCGGTCGGCGCGAGCCGCTCGGGCACTTTCGCCGTCAGCGGCGCCGCGCGAGCCCGCCGCACATCACGAACGACCGCCGAGCACCGCGCGCTCGTCTGCCGCGAATACTCGGCCGCGCCGCGCTCGGCCAGTCGCCAGACCTCCTGCCCGCGCGGAGCCGCAGCCAGCCCCACCAGAACGATGATCCGGCCCACCACCAGAGAATGCCCCATGCCCTGTTGTGGCGGTGCGGGGGAAGCATTCCGGGGGGAGCACTTCGGGGGAAGCACTTCGGGGCCCGGCATTCCGAAGAACGGTGCCGCGAACTCTCGCGCAGGAATCGTCCACGAATCGGGTGGCTCGGCCGGTCGCCCTCCGTACGATCGCATCATGGTCTCGAGCTACAGCGAGTTCGAACGTCAGCTGCTGGCGAAGTACTTCTCCGTCGTGGACGGTCACGAGCACGCCGATATCTACCTCGTGCGCGATCTGCCGCAGGAAGTCGCGGCGACCCTCAATGGCGTCTATTCGCGGTCGAGCAAGTCGATGCGCGACCAGTTCCTCGACCGCCTGCGCAAGGGGCTCGAGGCGCAGGGCAAGCAGCTCGAGGACATGCCGCTGCCGCAGAGTTCGGATCCATTGTCCGCGGTCATGGCCGACAAGGCCGGCCAGTTCCTCAAGACCTACGCAATCGACCACGGCCACAACTCGCTGCGCGAAGGCGCCGTCGTCCATCTCGCCGTCGAACGCGTCTCCCAGCTCGTGACCCGCTTCATTCAGCGCGAACGTCGTTGCAGCTTCGAGGAGTCGTCGACGCGCTACATCTCGTTCTCGGCCGAGAACCACTGGCGTGATCCCGATGTGCAGGCTGCGGGCGGCGAAGTCGCCGAGGCCTACGAAGCGATCCTCGCGGAGACGTTCGCGCTGTACCAGAAATCGTCCGAGGTGCTGCTCGCGTATCTCCAGCGCCAACGTCCGCTGCAGGCCGGCGAAAAGGAAGGGCCGTGGCTGCGCACGCTCAAGGCCGAAGCGTTCGACGCGGCGCGCTATCTGCTCACGCCCGCGATCTCGACCAAGTGGGGCATGGTCGCCGATGCCCGCACGCTCAGCGACGTGATCACCGAGCTCGTGAGTCACCCGCTGGCCGAGTTCAGGCTCGTGGGCGAACGGCTCCTCGATCAGGCTGAGCAAGCGCTGCCGACGCTGCTGCGCCACGCCGGAGACAATCGCTTCCAACGCGCACTGCGGCAGTCTACGCCGGTCGCGCTGCGCGATCTGGACCTGCCGCAGGTAGCCCCCCATCGCGGCCCCGCCGCAGCCCGCACGGATCTCATCGGTCACGACGACCACCTCGACTCGCGACTGCTCGCGTCGTTGCTCTACGAGTCGAGCGGTCAGTCATTCGACACTCTCGTCGCGACGGTCGAGGCCATGAGCGCCGAAGCGCGCCATGACCTGCTGCAGAAGCTCATGGCAGACCGCGGCAAGCACGACGCCTGGCCGCTCGCGCTCGAGGGCGCCGCACCGTTCGACTTCGAGGTGCTCGTCGATTTCGGCGCCTACCGTGACATCGGTCGGCATCGCAAGAGCCTGCAGCAGCAGCAGACGATGACCACGGTTCATGGCTTCGCCGTACCGCCACTCATGCACGAGGCCGGCCTCGCAGACGACTACGTCGCGGTGCTCGAGCGCACGGCAGCACGCCAGCAACGCATCGCCCGGGACTTCCCCGACGCTGCCGCGTACGTGACTCCGTTCGCTTTCCTGCAGCGCATCCGGATCCAGTTCGACCCACGCCAGACGGCCTACTTCATCGAACTCCGCAGCGGCCCCGAGGGCCACTTCAGCTACCGCCAGGTCGCGCTCGCCATGTTCGAGCACGTCCGCCGCGTCTCACCGTTGTTCGCGGAGTTCATCCGAGCGCAGGAAGGCGGCGCATTCCTCGGCCGACTCGAGAGCGAGATGACGGCCGACGAACGCCGCAAGCGCCGGATGCAGGCCGCGGGCGATTCGTAGTCGCGAAACGAACCGCCAGGGGGCACCGGCCGGAACCGGCGCCAGCCTCACCGCAGAACGACATCGAGCGGATTCGTCGCCGCGCCGCTCGACAGCGTCGTGTCATCGAAGACGAAACCGGCGAACGTCAGACGCAGTCCGACCAGCGAAGCGGGCAAGGGCGCGTAGGCGCTGAAGTCGACCACGCCGCTCCCGTCGCCGTTCGCGTCGAGGTCCGCGAGGAAGCCGTCGAGTTCGGGCGTGAGCCACGCGGCGTTCACGATGCCGACGAGCCAGTCCATCTCGATCGGCAGCGTCGCTCCGAGGAACGGCGTCGCGGGCGAATGGCCACTGGCGCCGAACGTGAGGAAGTACGGCTGCCCGGCGCGCGCCCGGCCGCCGTCGAGCGAGATCGTCAAAGGCGGCGCGGTCGTGAGATCGAACCACGCCGAGGACGCCTTGATCTTGGGAGCGCGCGGCCGCAGCGGCAGGTCGATCCAGGATTCACCCACGCCATCCGAGTGCACGATGTCGACCGCGAAGTCGTGGAAGCGTGGCGCGACCTCGAGCTGCCGCGCCATCGGGGCTTCGCGCAGCCACAGGTTGCGCAGCCGCAACCGCACGGTCGAACCAGCCGGAATCCGGGTCGCGACCGGCGGCAACACGAGCGTGTGGTTCTCGACCACGCCGACCGAACTCGTGCCCGAATGCGCGACACCGGAGGTCAGCATGATCTCTTGTGCGCCGCTGCCGGGCGGTTCGACGGTCAGCAACGCAGCGACCAGCCAATCCGCGTTGTGCGGCTCGATTCGCAACCGCACCGCCGCACTCTCAGCGATCTCGGTCTCGATCGCCGTCACGAACTCGTAGACGAGTTCGTCGAGCGGGCAGACCGTGAGCAGGTTCGTCAGGTCGCGCACGGTCGGCTGATCGAGATAGTTCTGCGCCGTCAAGCTGGCCTGCGGATCAATCGTCTGGGTCAGCGTCGCGTCCGGCTGGGCCCCCACGGGCGGCGTCAGCTTCAGCCCACCGTCGTCGTGCAGGTAACGCCGCGTCGTCACGGCCGGCGCGAGCGGATCGGCGACGTGAGCGCGCGACCAGACGTGCGTCGGATCGTTCTGCGTCGCGATGTCGAGCGGCAACTCGGCGAGCACGTAGGGCCGCTCGAGTTCGACCTCGTTGGACTCGGCCCAGAGCCACCGCACGAGCCAGCGCACGAACGCCTGATTGCGGAACTCGATCTCGTGATCGTTGGCCGGTGAGTTGTGACCACCCGTCGTCAGGATCGCGCGACGATGGCTGCTCATCGTCTGCAGCGACTGCAGCCCGAGCAGCGGACTGTTGATGCGATCGTGATACGAGTGCATGTAGAGCAGCGGTACCGTGCTGGCACCGAGCGCGCCGTCGATGCCGCGGTTCTCGGCCGCAAACGCACTGAGCAGGATGCCGGGATCCTGATTCACGAATGCCGATCGCGCACTCGCCTCGAACGCCGGGTCGAGCGGTAGACCGACGTAGCTGCCGGCCAGCGCCTCGACGAACCACGAACTCCAGAGCCGCTGGCCGCGCAACCAGTCCTCGATGCTCTCGGCGACATAATCGCTCGCGATCGCGCAGGAGATCACGGGGAACATCGACGTCGTGCGCCCCGGCACCGCCAGCGGCTGCCCGGACCACGCGGCCGCGGCCCACGCATGCGCCCCACCCTGGCTGCTACCGATCACCGCGACACGCGTCGCGTCGACGATGCCGGCGTATGTCGAACTGCCCGCCACGTGCAGGATCTGCTCGGCGAGGTCACAACGCTCCACCGGTCCCCACAACGTCGTGCCGGCGCCGCCGTGCCCGGGGTTCTGCTGAACGGCCTGACCCTGGCCACGCACGTCGTAGCTCCACACCGCGAACCCCTGCCCCGCAATCGCGAGCTGCAACCCGAGTTCGACGGCGCGGGTGCCGCCGAGAGGGTGCACGAACACGACCAACGGCCAACCGCAGCTCGGCGCGACACCGGCGGGCCGCACCATCGTCGCGAACGTCTGGTAGCCGTCCGAGTAGGCGACGGGAACGATTGCGTCGAATGTGTGCTGGAACCCGCCGAGAGGCGGCGCCGGCCGCGGGCAGGTCTGGGCAGGCGCGAGCGCACCCAGCGAGCAGGTCGCGAGCGCCACGACGATTCGAAAAGCGAGGAGCATCCGGGGGCGAGGGGCTCGCGCCAGCATAGCAACCCGAGGACTCCGTCGCAGGATCTCCGCCAGTGCGCTTCCGCACTCGCATCCGGGTCCGAACTCGCGTAGGGAGAAGCGCCATGAAACGGTTCGCCACCCGCTCTCCCCGCTGCGTCGTTGCCGCAACGACGGTCGCGACCGCGCTGATGCTTTCGGTTTCCGGCCGCGCGCAGACCGATCTCACCGCCGAGTTCGTCGCGCAACTGACGACGCGCGCCCAGGAACTCTACGACGTCGTGGGGCTGCAGCTCGTCGTGATCCAGGACGGTGAAGTCCTCGCCGAGGCCGCCGCCGGGGAACGCGCGGCGGGTCAACCGATGACTCCGGCCAGCCTGACGAACATCGCGTCGTGCAGCAAGGCGTTCACGGCGGCCGCGATCGCGCTACTCGTGCAGGACGGCAAGCTCGGCTGGGACGATGCCGTCATCGACCATGTGCCCGAGTTCCGGATGGCCGATCCGTGGATCACCCGCAACATGACGGTGCGCGATCTGCTCAGCCACCGCTGTGGATTGAAGACGTTCGCCGGCGACCTGCTGTGGTACGGCAGTGACTACGACGACCAGGCGGTCTTGGCCAGACTGCACCACCTGCCGATCACGCAACCATTCCGCGGCCAGTTCGGCTACCAGAACCTGATGTACATGGTCGCGGGCCTCGTCATCGAACGCACCGGCGGCACGAGTTGGGACGAGTTCGTCGAACAGCGATTCTTCGCGCCGCTCGGCATGCAGGCCAGCCGCAGCGCCGCACAGCGACTGCCCGCCGACGCGGAGCGCGCCGTGCCGCACATCGACGGCGAACCGATTGAGGACCACCAGTTTCGCGCCGTGCGCCCGGCGGCATCGATCTACTCGTCGGTCACCGATCTCACACCGTGGATGCGGATGCTGCTGGCCGAGGGCAAGCACGGCGAGAAGCAGATGCTCAGCGCGCAATCGCTCGCCGAGATGTGGCGCCCCCACATCCCGATCGGCAGAGGGACCGGCGCCAATGCGGGCGACTTCTACAGCTACGGGCTCGGCTGGTTCCTGTCGCTCGATCGCGGCAAGAAGGTCGTCGAGCACGACGGCGGCATGCCCGGGTTCCTCAGCAAGGTGTCGCTGATGCCGGCGGAGAACTTCGGTTTCGCGGTGCTCAACAACAGCAACGACGGCGTCGTCAACGAAGCGATCAAACGCGCGATCTACGGTCAGCGCAGCGGCCGCGACGGCATGAAGGAACTCGTGCGAATCGCGGCGATCGCCAAACGACTGAAGCGCATGCACGAGAACGAGGTCAAGCAGCGCGAGGCCAAGCGCAAGCCCGACACCTCACCGACACTCGCGCTCGGTGACTACACCGGCCGCTACGTCGACGAGAGCTACGGCCCGGCCGAGGTAAAGCTCGACGGCGACCAGCTCCATGTCACGCTACTGCCGAGCAAGCGCAAGCTGTTCGGCAAGCTCACGCACTGGCACCACGACACGTTCCGCGTCGACTTCCCCGACAAGTTCCTGCCGTTCGCGCTGTTCCGCTTCGACTTCGATCATGACGGCAAGGTCGCAGGCTTCCGCATCGACTGCCCGATCGCAGACTTCGATTTCGGAGCGCTGGACTTCCGACTGGCGAAGTAGCGGGCGGTCGGATCAATCGCCGCGGAACGCGACCGGCGCGACCAGCTCCGGCAGCTCGCTGGCCACGGTGGCGGCGAGATCCTCGGCCACAGCCGTTCGCAAGCTGCGCTTCGGCACGCCGACGGCTTCGAGCACGGCCGGATCGTCGGCCGTTGGCAACAGCACGAGCGCGCTGCTCTGCAGGCCCGCGACGAACAGGTCCAGGCGATTGAGCAGGTCGACGGCGCGCGCCCGCCGGAACCAGGATCCCGAACAGCACGCGGCACAGCGGTCGCCATCGTCGAACTTCGCGCAGGCCGCGCCGTCCTGATGCACGAGATCCCCGCGCTGGCAAACCACTTCGCTCGCGCGCACGACGGCGATGCCGACGCTACCCATGCGGGCCGCGATCCAGAGCAGGTTCGGTGACCCCGCAGCCCCGACCCCGGCGTGCACGACGGCGTGCGCCGGTTCGTCACGCAGCATCTGCGTCAGAGCGGCCTCGGCGGCGATGTCGGTGATCGCGGGTGTCACCTGGTGCCGAGCCAACTGCCGTTCCAGCGTGGGTGAAAGACGCCGAACCCCTGCACCTGCCGCGACGAGCCGGGCCTCGAGATCCGAAACGAGGTTCGTGCTCCAGTGAGTTCCTGACCCGGTCACGCCAGGGCCAGGGGAATCGATCAACACGACGCGCACGTTCGCCGAGCGTAGCGGCTATGGTGCGGCGCGCCATGAAGACGGCTCGTTCGCTGATCCACGCCTGGCTCGTGCTCGACTTCTTCGGCGATGCGCGGCGCACCGGCGGCAACAGCAGCACGCTGACGACGACGATCTTCACGCAGGCGTTCCTCGCGCTGGTGTTCGCGGCGCTGCTCTACCCGGAGACGCCGCCGATTCCGTTCGCCGCGGCCAATCTCTGCCTGTCGTCGCTGCTGATCTCGGTCTCCGTGCTCGGCGACCAGGACCGGCTCGATCGCCAACGCGCGGATGCCATCCTGCTCGGCACCTCGCCCGTCCGCCCGGTTCACGTCGTGCTCGCGCGCGCCGGCCACGCCGCGTTCTACGTCGCACTGCTCACGATCGGCATGGCGCTGCCGCCCGCGATCCTGCTCGGTTTCCTCGAGGACAGCGCCGCGGCGGGCATCGCTTACGTCGGCCTCGCGTGCATCTGCAGCGGGCTCGCGACCGGCGCTCTCGCCGTTGCGCTCGGACTCGTTGCACGCCTCGTCGGACCGCAGCGCGCCGTGCTGTTCGGCGGCACGATCAAGGCACTCCTGCTTGGCGGCGGCATCGCGCTGTTTGCCCTCGGGCTGCAGAACTTGCGCGGCACGGCCGCGGACCTGCCGTTCGGCCGCGCCTTTGCCGAGATCCTCGCGCCCTATCACGCGGCACGCCTGCTGCAGTTCCCCGACACCGAGGCCTGGCGCGCGGCCGTGCTCGTCCTCGCGATGCTGGTGCTCGGCCTGCTCGCGCTACTGACCGTTGCCGGCGATGGCGGCACCCTGCTGCGCACCCGCAGCGGCGGCCCCCTGACCCGACTGCTGCAGCGGATCGCGGGCCGCGGTCCGACGCTCGCGATCGCCGAGTTCACGGCCGTGAACATGTGGCGCAGCCCCGGCTTTCGCGCCCGCGTCCTGCCGCTGCTCGGACTGCCCGCGGGCATGATCTACCTCAGCCTGCGCGGTGATGACGCCGCCGCTGCGACCGACGACGACGGCAGCAACCGGAGCTTCGTATTCCTCTGCCTGTTGTTGCAACTGCCCGCGATCTATCTGCCGTTCCTGATCGCGTTCCTGCCGCGCGCGGATCAGGACAACACGGGCTGGGTCTTCGACCAGGCCCCGCCCGTGCCCTTGGTCACCGTCCGCGACGCGGCGTGGCGCGCGCTCGTCACCCACGTCCTCGTGCCAGTGCACGCCATCGCGGGCGCGCTGCTCGTCGCGACGAGCCCCCAACCGCTCGACGTCGCGTTCGCGGCGCTGTTCTCGTTCGGGGTAGCGGTCGTCATCAGCCGGCCGATGTGCGCTGCCCTGAGGCGGATCCCGTTTACGGACGACAGCGCCGCCGAGCCCGCAACCGACCTCGGCTCGCTGTTCCCTTTCGCGCTGCTACTGCTCGGACTCGCGATGATCTACGGCCTGCTGCTTCAGGGCTACGCGCGCTACGGCATGGCGCTTGGCGCGTTGGCAGGCGCCTGGCTGGCCATCCGGCGACCGGTCCCGCGCGCCACACCGACGGCCGAGCTCCCCGCCAACGGGCTGGCCGATCCCGCCGTGACGCCCACCGAGGCCCACTCCGCCCGGTCCGGTCCCCCATCTGGAAGTCAGCCCGAAATCACTGCCGAAGAGCAACATGCGTCAAACGGGACGACATCGACCGGTGCCGGACCGGCAGGTTCCGACGGCGCCCTCGGCCGCGAGCTACGGGCTGTCGCATTGCTCTACGTGGCCGTCTCGGTCCTGCCCACGCTGGTCGGAGCGATGTTCGCGGCCTGACGGAGTTGCCGCTCCGAACGGGAACTCCTACCCTTGGGTGACTCTCGTCCCCAGGAGTGCCCCATGAATCCTTACCCCGACGTGGACACCCGCGCGGGTGTCGCGGCAGCCGACCCCGCCGCAACCGCCCAGCCAGGCACAACCCCGGCACCAACCCCGGCCCCCGGCGGCGACCGGGCACCGCGGGCCCGGGCGCATGACTCGGGCGCCGAGCGCCTGAGCGTCGATCCTCTCCGTGCCACCGATCGGTACCGGCTCGCGGCCCCGATCGAGCTGCGGCTCTGACCGCTCGGGCGCCGGCAGCCGAACCACTGCCACCGCGAGGTTCGGAGAACGGCCGATTCCTAGGGGTTCAGCCCGACCCGGCCCGGCGCCGATGTAGCGGCATGACCGCCGACGACCGCCGCCGCCAACCGCGCCTCCCGATCGCCGCGAGCGCCGCGATCGAAACCCGGGGCAAGTTCAATCCCGGCAACCAGGCCCTGTGCTCGGTCCGTGACGTCTCCCGTTCGGGAATCGGCGTGGAGACCGGCCAACCGCCGATGATCGGCCAACAGGTCTTCCTGCGAGTCGCACTGGACGAAGAGATCCACGAACTGACGACCCGCGCAACGCGCGTCCAGCGCATCCAAGGCACGAACTTCTACGAGGTTGGTCTCGACTGGGGCGACTGCACGGTCGAACAGCTCGAGTTCCTCGACCGCGTGTTCGAAGCGGTCGCGCAAGAAGCCTGAGGCGGGCGACCGCCCTACTCGGGGACGAGCGCGGCCAGGTCCGCGGGGAGCGGCGCCTCGAGCAGCAGTTCACGCTCCAGCATCGGATGGTCGAAGCGCAGCGTGTGCGAGTGCAGCGCGTGGCGATCGAGCACGAGTTCGGCACGGTGCGCGTCGGTGAGCGTGCCCTCGAGCTGGTGCAAGAAGAACCGTTCGTCCTTGCCGTACAGCTTGTCCCCGACGAGCGGGCAACCGATCGCGGCCATGTGAACGCGAATCTGGTGCGTGCGCCCGGTCTTCGGAAACACGGCCACGAGGGCGTAGTCGGCGTTCTGCCGCACGACCTCGTAGCGCGTGACCGCGGGCAGACCATCGCGCTCGACCGTCGTCAGCTTGAGCCGCACGGCCGAACGCTTGTCGGGGCCGATTGCGGCGTCGATCGTTCCCTGCGGTTCCGACGGGCAACCGTGGACGACTGCGAGGTAGCTCTTCTGAACGAGCCGATCCTCGAACTGTCGGGCAACGCGATGATGGAACTGTTCGTCCAACCCGACCGCGACGACGCCAGACGTCTCGACGTCGATGCGGTGAAGTAGCCGCGGCACGACATCGTGCGCCGGATCGTCGGGGTTGCGGAATCGCCGATGTAGTGCGTGGATCAGCGTGCCGTCGAGCCGTCGACCCGAAGGATGCACGGCCATGCCCGGCGGCTTGTCCACCGCGATCATCCACTGGTCCTCGTAGAGGATGGGGAACTCGACGCCCGCACCGGGATCCGGGTTCGCCACGGGATTCGGCGGGATCTCGATCTCGATCGTCTCTCCAACCCGAACGCGACGCGACGCGGCGACCTCACGGCCATCGAGTGTGACATAGTGCCCGTCGATCAGCCGATGGATGCTGGCGCGCGAACGCCACGTCAGCACCGCGGTCAACGCGAGATCGAGGCGCTGACCGTCGAGCTTGGCATCGACGAGAACCTTGAGCCGCTCGAGTGGCTTGCTCAGGTCTCGCGGCCCTTCACCGGGATACTTCGGCAGCATCGCGCGAGGAGTGCGCGCCACGATTCGACGTGGCGTCAGCAGCGAATGGGATCGGCCGGCGGCGCCGGCCAATGGTTGCGCCCCTGGTCGGGGTCGCGTGCCCCGTTCGGGGCGCCGCGGCGCTCTGTTGCGCCGCGGGTCGGACTCACGAACTCACAACGCCGCGGTCATGGACCGCAGCCGGGTCGGAGCTACGACTCGCTCGAAGGCGTGGTCGCGGCCGCCGCAGCGGCGGCCGGCGCGGCAGCCGTTGTGGTCGCGGCACCAGCCTCCGGCTTCGCGGGCGTGGTCGCCGGCGCGTCGGGCTTCTGGATCGTCGTATCCGCGGTCAACGGATCGAAATCCGGCTGATCGTTGCGACGATCGCCACCCTTGCCACCACGCGTGCGACGCTTCTTGGCGCGCGGGTTGGTCGTGCCGGAACGCTTGCGCTCGGCGATCATGATGTTGCGCATCCGCTCCCGGTCTTCGCGGCGCTTCTTGTCGCTCGACTTCTCGTGATAGGCGTGCTTCTTGGCCAGGCGGAAGATGCCGGCGTAGTTGCACTGGCGCTTGAAGCGACGGAGGGCCGCTTCGAGCGGCTCATTGGGGCGGACCTGGACGCGAATCATGTATTGCGGCGGGTTGTTGGAAAGGTGGCGTTCGTGGAGAAGTTGTGAGTCGACACTCCGGCCTGAGGCCACGTTGGCACGTGACGACCGGAGCCCGTATGCTTGCCCATCGCCTTCCCTCGAAGGGCGAAAGGGGGAGGCACGATAGCGAAACCTGCAAATAGGGCAATGCCGGAGATCCGAGAGACCGCATGAATGCGCCCGAATCCGGCCCCGCAGTCGCGTTGATCGGCACGATCGAGCGCTTCACTTTTCGCAATCCCGACAACGGCTGGGCGGTGGCCCGGCTCGTCGACGAGGCGACGCGGGCGCCGCTGACCGTCGTGGGGTCACTTGCGCAACTTGTTGAAGGGCAACGTATTAAGGTTACAGGCAAACGGATCGAACACCCTCGGTTCGGGCCGCAGATCGAAGCCGAGGCGTTCGAGGCCATCGCGCCGTCGACGGCCGAGGGCATCGAGGCCTACCTCGCGTCGGGCCTCGTCAAGGGCATCGGCCCGGCGACAGCCAAACGCATCGTCAAGGCGCTCGGCACCGATACGCTGCGCATCATCGAAGAGGAGCCCGATCGGCTGCGGGACATCCGCGGCGTCGGCGCGCGCAAGGCAGAGGACCTGAGCACCGCGATCCATTCGCAGAAGGACGTGCAGAACGTCCACGTGTTCCTGCGCACCTACGGCCTCGGCCCCGGGCTCGCGGCGCGCATCGTGCGCCGCTACGGCAAGAACGCTTCGGCCCTGATCGAAGCCAACCCGTTCCGACTCGCGGACGAGGTCATCGGCATCGGGTTCCGCACGGCGGACCGGCTCGCGGCGCAGCTCGGCATGGCCCCCGAGGCCGAGGAACGACTCGACGCCGGACTCGAGTTCTGCCTTGCGCAGGCCGCCCGGGAGGGACACTGCTTCCTGCCCGAGTCGGAGCTCGTGCAGCGGGCGGCGACACTGCTCGGCTGCGACGAGGAACCGCTGGCGATGCGACTGCCCGAACTCGGCAAGGCCGGCCGCATCGTGCGCCAGATGCCACCCGGCCTTGCGCTGCTCCACGACGACCCCGCGCCGATCGCCTACCCGCGCAAACTCGCGCTCGCCGAGGACGGCGTCGCGCGTGCGATCGACGGTCTCGTGCGCACGCACGCAGGCCGCCTGCCGATCCAGGCGCCGGCCGCCGTCGAGTGGTTCGAAGAGTCCGCCGGCATGACGCTGCCGATCGGCCAGAAAGAAGCGCTGCATCACGCGCTGACGCAACCCGTATCCGTGATCACGGGCGGCCCGGGCGTCGGCAAGACCACGATCGTCCGGGCGCTCGCACAGATCCTCGGCAAGAAGGGGCGCAAGCTGCTACTCGCCGCACCGACCGGCCGCGCGGCGAAGCGACTCGAGGAGTCGACGCAGCACGCCGCATCGACACTGCATCGCCTCCTCGAGTTCGTTCCTGGCGTCGGGCGCTTCAGTCGGAACGCCGATGCGCAACTCGAAGGCGACATGCTCGTCGTCGACGAAGCATCGATGCTCGACGTGCAGCTCGCCTACGAGCTGCTGATCGCCGTGCCACGAACGATGAAGCTCGTGCTGGTCGGTGACCGCAACCAGCTGCCTTCGGTCGGTCCGGGCAATGTGCTCGCCGACATCATCGCCAGCGGGCGCGTGGCCGTGACCGCACTCACCGAGATCTTCCGGCAGCAGCGCGGCTCGGACATCGTGCGCGTCGCCCACGGCATTCTCGAGGGCGAGGTGCCCAGCAACGCAGCGGCTGCGGCGCCGGCGGCCGAAGCGGCAACCGACGGCGCGAGCGGGCCGGAATCAGGCGGCGAGAACGCCTCGGGCTCGACGACCCCGGGTTCGGACTTCTACTTCGTCGCCGCCGAGGACGGCCACCAGGCCCGCATGCTCATTCGCGAGCTCGTCGCCGAACGGATCCCGCGGCGCTTCGGACTCGACCCCGTGACCGACGTGCAGGTGCTATGCCCGATGTATCGCGGCGAGACCGGCGCCGACAACCTCAACCGCGATCTCCAAGACCTGCTCAACCCCGGTCAGATCGAGGTCGAGCGCGCCGGCAAGCGCTATCGCGTCGGCGACAAGGTCATGCAGATCCGCAACGACTACGACCGCGAGGTCTACAACGGCGACGTCGGCCGCATCACCTACATCGATACCGGCTCGGCCAAGCTCTACATCAGCTTCCCCGAACGCGATCGCCAGTATCGCTTCGAGGATCTCAGCGACCTCGTGCCCGCCTACGCCATCTCCGTGCATCGCTCGCAGGGCAGCGAGTATCCCGCCGTCGTCGTGCCGATCACGACCGACCATTTCCTGATGCTGCGACGTTCCGTGCTCTACACCGCGATCACGCGCGGCAAACAGCTCGTCGTCGTCGTCGGGTCCCCGCAAGCGCTCGAGATGGCGGTGAACAATCACGACGACGGCAAGCGCTACTCGGCGCTCGCCGATCGACTGCGGGAGCTGGTCGATACGGGGGGGGTGCGGCCGGAGCGCAACGTTGACGGGAACGACATGGGGTTCGTTGAGCCCCCGGCGCGCGAACACGGCGACGAGGCCTGAACGGCGCGGCGGGCGCCGCGACGCGTGGCCCTCGGCCAGCGACGAACCCGGCGAAGTTCGCCGAGCCGCCACCGATGGCGGTTCCTGTGTGAACGGCTTCGCCGCATGACAGCAAAGCGCCGATAGTTCCGAACATGGGATGGTCCTGGCCCACGACCCTGACCGCCGGGGCGACACTCGCCCTCATGCTCGGTTCGTCGCTCGCCGACCGGGGCGACGCCCGCGATGATCTCGCGACGCTGTTGCACCGTCTCGAGGCCCAACCAATTGAGCAGTCACCGCCGATCGCCCCCCACCGGCTGTCGCCGCTGCGGGCCACGAAACTGGACGCGGCAACCTGCTACGAAAACGCGTTCGCTGCCCAGCGCAGCGTGCCGCCATTCTCGATCACGGCCCTGGGCTACGGTCGTGGAATGGCAGGCGCCATCCTCGGCTCCCGGTTGCTAGAACTGCGGCGCGAGCTCGAACCATGCTTTCGCTGGCTCCGCGCCGGCGCAACGGCCCGCACGAACCGAATCCTGCTCCCCCCGCCACCGGCCGGCGCCGAGTTCGCCCGGCAGCTAATGAACCGCGTTCTCGCGGAGGCCGCGTCCCGAACCCTCGAAGGCAGACCCGATGCGGCCGTCGAACTCTGGTTGGCCGGCGGTCAGCTGCTCTGCGACTACCGCGACATCTTCTGGCTCGAGCAAAGCCTCCTGCCGTTCTGGTCCCGCGAGCGACTGAGAGCTTTGCCCAATTCCGCGCGCAGCGAGCTGCATCACGGCCTCGCGCGGCTCGAAGGCTCGTTGCGCGCGACCCACCCACTCACGCCATGGCTCATTCGCCACGTCCGCGAACTGCTCGAGTCCTCCGACACGAGATTCGAGGCCGCCGCCCCGCGCGTGGCGTCCCGAGCCCCATGGCGTACCAGCCTATGGTCGCGACAGGCAACACTCTGCCAGCTTCGGCACCTCCAGCCCGTCGTTGCCGGCAGCGTTCCGGCCTCGTCACCGGAACTGGCCGAGCAGAGCTCGGGCAGAACGGCCAGCCGCGGCGCACGCTGATCCGTACTGGGGCCTCACGATTCCACCTCGAGAACCGGCCCGGGATCAGAGCCCCAGCGCCGCGTGCACGGCGAGCGTCGCCGAGCTCTTGTTCAGCGTGTAGAAGTGCAGCCCCGGAGCGCCGGCGCCGAGCAACGCACGCGCCTGATCCACCGTCCACTGCACACCGGTCGCGACGACCGCGGAAGGGTCGTTGGCAACGATCTTCAGCCGGCGGTGTAGCTCCTGAGGGATGCGTGAACCGCACATCTTCGTGAAGCGTTCCGTCTGTCCGACATTCGTGACCGGCATCAGGCCCGGCACGATCGGCACATCGATCCCCGCCGCCTTTGCCCGGCGCAAGAAAGCGCCATAGTCCTCGTTGTCGAAGAACAGCTGCGACACCAGGAAGTCGACCCCCTGCTTCACCTTCGTGACCAGGTTCTGAAGATCGACCTCGAGATGGCGATTCTCGACATGCCCCTCGGGGTAGCACGCGGCGCCGACGCAGAAGTCGAAACCCTGCTCGCGGATGTAGCCGACGAGTTCCGACGCATACGAGAACCCGCCCTCCACGGCCCGGAACTCGGTCTCACCCTTCGGCGGATCACCCCGCAGCGCCAGCACATTGCGGATCCCGCTGTCCTGGAGCCGCCGAAGGACTTCGCCGATCTCGTCACGGGTGCTCCCGACGCAGGTGAGGTGCGCCATCGTCGTGATGCCGAGGTCGCGCTGAATCCGAGCGACGAGTTCGAGCGTCCGGTCGCGCGTGCTGCCGCCCGCGCCATACGTCACGGACACGAACGAGGGCCGGCACGGACTCAGCTCCTCAACCGTGCGATACAAGGCTTCGACGCCCTCCTCCGTCTTCGGCGGAAAGAACTCGAAAGAGATCACCGGATCGGGCCTGCTGAACAGACTCACAATCCGGGTCGGTTCGTTCGCGGGCGTAGTCGACGAAGGGTTACTCATGCTCCGACGAGTTTGCCGCTGGATCACGGGCCACCCAAGCCCGAGTCCCTGCAACCCCGAAGAATCTCAGGCGATTCCAAGGCCAACCAAGCCCCTTGACTCCCGGTCAGCGGCTCATCGACACCCGACCAAACGACCCGCGCGAGCGCGCCGTACCGGCGCCGACCGCGGTACATGCAAACGCCCGCCTGGGGTAACCAGACGGGCGTTCGGAAGAATGACCCGGCGCTAACCTACTTTCGCACAAAGCACTATCATCGGCCCTGGCTGCTTGACTGCCGTGTTCGGAATGGGAACGGGTATTTCCAGCC
>JANSXC010000007.1 GCA_024743115.1 bacterium
ACCTGGAGCCTGCCGATCCCGAACAACCCGGGACTGCAGTGCGTGCAGTTCTTCCAGCAGGCCATCTCGCTCGATCCGACGGCCAACGCCGCGGGCGCGGTCCTCAGCAACGCTGCCGGCTTCGTGCTCGGCAACTGATCGATCGAACGATCGACCCGCGCGACCGCAGCAGCGGCCGCGCGTCCCGAAGGGCCGCCGCCTGGCGGCCCTTTCGGGTTTTGCAAGTCGTGTGCGTGCTACACCGGCGAACCACTCGAGCCTGCTCACGCAGGTCGGCCTCCCCGCGACCGTCGTCGCGCGGGCCGCACTTCGAGCTGGAGCCTGCCGATCCCCCACGATCCGTGGCTGGCGGGCGCGGTCTTCTTGCCGCAACCGGCGGTTCTCAATCCGGGATTCGCCCCTGCCGGCCCCCTGCTCGGCAATGCCGCCGGGCTCGCACCCGGCGACCGAAGCCGGGACCGGCCCGCGCACGACCGGCCGGTCGCGTCGCGACTTCGAGCGACCCAGACCACACGGCTGACCGCACTCCAGCCGTTTCTGCCGGACGGATCAGCTATCGCGGTCAGGCGTAACCTGGATGTATCACCCGGGTAACTATGGCTACCAAGTGGACTTGCGCACGTCCCAAAGCTGTTTACTGTCTTGTCCGTCTGAAAAAACGGTTCTCGTCTCCGAGCACCGAAGTCTCAAACAAACCCCTACCAAAACTCATGCTTCGTAACACCCTTCTTGCGGGTCTCAGCCTCGCCGCCGTCGCGGCCGCGCAGACCCCGATCAATCTGCCGACGTTTACTTCGACGTTCACCAGCACGCTCACCCGCGGTTTCTGGTTCCAGGCTCCGGTCAACTGCATCATCACGGGCCTCGAGTGCCCGAACGAGGCCGCCAACCCGAACCAGTGCGTCGAAGTCTTCGACCTCGGCCTGACGGCACCGCCCGCGTTCCCGACGACCACGACGGGCACGCAGCTGTTCTACGACAACGCCACGCCTGCCGGCACCAAGATCGCGACCAACATCGTGCTCACCGCCGGTAACTACTACGGCATTCTCGGTGCGAGCAACCCGTCGCTCGGTTCGGCCACGTCGGCCAACTCGTACGGCGCCGGCCCGTTCACCTCGGACATCCTCGGTAACCCGACCGTCCTGACGCGCTTCATCACGCAGTTCGGCATCGCCGCCGGCGGCAACAACCCGGTCTCCTCGGGTGGTGGCTCGATCGCCCGCGTCTTCACCGACATCGTCCCGGCCGTGGGCCTCTTCCCGGCATTCACCGCCGACGTCACCTCGGGCAACGCCCCGCTGACCGTGAACTTCACGGACACCAGCTTCGCGAACCCGGGCCCGATCACCTCGTGGGCGTGGGACTTCGAGAACGATGGCACCATCGACTCGACCCTGCAGAACCCGAGCCACACCTACACCGCGTGTGGCACGTACGACGTCGCCCTGACGGTCGACGACGGCAACGGTCCGCAGACGGTCGTCGAGACCGGCCTGATCACGACGGACGCCGTTGACGCCAGCTTCACGGCCGGCGTGATCGCACCGCTGGTGGTCCAGTTCACGGACACCTCGACGGGCCCGGTCGCTTCGTGGGACTGGGATCTCGACGGCGACGGCACGACCGACTCGACCGTCCAGAACCCGGCATTCGCCTACCCGTCCGCGGGCGCCTACAACGTCACGCTGACGATCGGGAACTCGTGCGCGGGCACCAGCTCGGTCACCGAAGTCGTTCGCTCGGACCTGTGCCTGTCGACGACGTTCGCCGACAACAACGGCCTGAGCGCCGCCGGCCCGACGATGTTCTTCGACATGAGCGTCCTGAACGCGACGGGCATCGAGATCACCGGTCTCGAGGTCAACACCAGCGCCGCGGTCAGCTCGCCGGTCACGATCGACGTCTACGCCTGCAGCACCGTTGCGCTCGGCAACGAATCCAACCCCGACGCCTGGACGATGCTCGGCACGGCCACGGGCACGGCCGCCGGCCGCGGCGTGCCGACGCCTGTCGCCTTCGCCGCTCCGGCCTTCATTGCGAAGGGTGATTACGGCGTCGCCGTCCACTACCGTGACGTGGGCGTCGCCTACACCAACGGCAACGGCACCAACCAGGCCTACGCCAACGCCGACCTGTCGCTGAGCCTCGGCTTCTCGCGCACCTCGACGCCGAACGCGCCGTTCACGTCGGGCAGCAACATCACCCCGCGCGTCTGGAACGGCACGGTCTGCTACGACACCTGCTCGTTCAGCGGCACGGCCGGCTACGGCTACGCTGGCGCCGGCTGCCCGGGCTCGCTCGGCCAGTCGACCCTGACGCCGTCGGGTGACCCGGTCATCGGCACGACGCTCGACGTCACCGTCGACAACCTGCCCGCCAACGCCGCGATCATGATCGTCGGCCTCGACAACGACACCTGGACCGGCGGCCCGCTGCCGCTCGACGGTGGTCCGTTCGGCGCCCCGGGCTGCTTCCTCCGCGTCAGTGACGACCTCAACACGGTCCTCATCGGCGCCGGTGGTTCGGCCACGTGGAGCCTCCCGATCCCGAACGACCCGTCGTTCGTCTGCCTGAGCTTCTACCAGCAGGCGATCGTCGTCGACCCGGGCTTCAACCCGGCCGGCGCGACGGCTTCGAACGCTGGTGCCGCCACGATCGGCAACTAGTCGAACCGACCAGAATCTCGCCGCTCCGGCGGCGAGTCGAAACGGGGCTGCCTTCGGGCAGCCCCGTTTTCGTTTAGACTCGCGGCCTCGACAGCCCCCAATTCCCTACATCCACCATGCCACGACGCTTCGATCTCGCTTCTCACTGGGCCCTTGGCCTGTCCCTGGCCGCCCTCACCCCCTGCCTCGACGCCCAATCCACGGTGGTCACGCCGACGGGCTACGACAACGCCGAGGGCAACGCGAACAACATCTTCCCGTGGAACCGCGGCACCTCGAGCATGCGGATCCAGTTCGTCTACGACAGCTCGCACTTCACCGGGCAGAACATCAACTTCCCGATCCTGATCTCGGGCGTGAAGTA
The DNA here is from genome assembly GCA_024743115.1 of bacterium. Classification (GTDB taxonomy): domain Bacteria; phylum Planctomycetota; class UBA1135; order UBA1135; family UBA2386; genus JAGQRA01. The sequence continues at coordinate 3,034 of JANSXC010000007.1, forward strand.
CCGCGCCGACGACACCACGAGCAGCTGGACCGGCGGCAGCTGGCCCAACGTGCAGATCGACATGGCGAGTTGCCCGCTCGACTACGCTGCAGTCAGCACCACGTTCGCGCAGAACCTCAACAACGACCTGCTCACGGTGCACAACGGCTCGGTCACGGTCCAGGCCGGCACCGGCAACGGCAACGGCGTTCCCGGCCCTTGGCACATCGACATCCCGTTCGCGACCCCGTTCCTGTACGACCCGAGCCTCGGCAACGACCTCACGATCGACATCTACCTCGACGGCACGGGCTGGAGCGGCCAGGGCACGGCCTGCGACCACGTCAGCTCGAGCGGCAACCCGCCGCCGCTGTGCTCGCGCATCTACAGCACCAGTGGCACCGGCAACCCGACCGGCACGATCACGAACAACTACGGCGCCGTCTGTGAGTTCACGTACAACCCGGCCAACGGCCTGTTTGCGGGCTTCACCGCCGACGTTACGACTGGGCCGTCACCGCTCACGGTGAACTTCACCGACACCAGCTTCAGCAGCGCCGCGGGTGGCGTCACCAGCTGGGCCTGGGACTTCGACAACGACGGCACCATCGACTCGACCGCCCAGAACCCGACCCACACCTTCACCAACTGCGGCGCCTACGACGTCGCGCTCACGGTCACGGACGCGACCAACCCGCCGAGCACCGTCGTGCGCTCGGGCTACATCGTCACGGATCTCGTCACCGCCGACTTCACCGATCAGCTGATCGCTCCGCTCGTCGTGCAGTTCACCGACACCTCGACGGGCAACCCCACGGCGTGGGACTGGGATCTCGACGGCGACGGCACGACCGACGCCACCGGCCAGAATCCGGCATTCGCCTACCCGAACGCGAACCCGGTCACCGTCACGCTGACTGCGTCGCGCCTCTGCGGCCCGGTCGACACGATCACGAAGACGATCGTTCCCGCCCAGCAGCTGACGACGACGTTCGCGGACAACAACGGCCTGTCCGCGAGCGGCGCGACGATCTACTACGACCTCGACGTGCTCAACAACAAGGGCATCTCGATCTCCAGCTTCGACGTCAACAGCAACTCGACGGCGAACCAGGCGCTCACGATCGAGGTGTATCTGACGCACGGCACCTACGTCGGCAACGACCAGCGCCCCGAGGCCTGGGTTCTGATCGGCTCCGCCTCGGGAACGACCGCGGGCCGCGGTCTGCCGAGCCCGATGGCATTCCCTAACCCGGTCTACATTCCACCCGGTGACTATGGCGTCGCAATGCACTACCTCGGTGCCGGCATGGCCTACACCAACGGCAACGGCACCAACCAGCAGTACGGCAACGGCGACCTCGCGCTGGATCTCGGCATCTCGCGGTCGACGAGCCCGAATGCGCCGTTCGGCTCCGGCGGCACGAACAACCCGCGTGTCTGGAACGGCACGATCTACTACGACACCTTCGGGTTCTCGGGTGCGGCGGGTTACGGTGAGTTCGGGGTCGGCTGTGCGGGCACGAGCAACACGGCGACCCTGACACCGAGCGGCGCGCCTATGCTCGGCACGACGCTCACCGTGACCGTCGACAACCTGCCGCTCAACGCCGCGATCATGATGACGGGCTTCAGCACGACGAACTCGGCGCTCGGCCCGCTGCCGCTGAGCACGGCCCCGTTCGGCGCGCCGGGCTGTGAGCTCCGGGTCAGCCCGGACACCAACCTGTTCATCGCCGGCGCAGGCAACTCCGCCGACTGGGTGCTGCCGATTCCCAACAGCCCGGCGCTGGCCGGCGTGCTGTTCTACAACCAGGCGATCGTCGTCGACCCGACCGCCAACGCGGCAGGCGCGGTGGCCTCGAACGCCGCCGGCTGCCTGCTCGGCAACTGAGCCGTACACGTCGCGGAGAGTGCTTCGTAACTCTCCGCGAGGCTAGCCTCGCCGCGCGAGATACCGCCGCAAGCCTTCGTCGACCGCCGCGCCGATCAGGATGACGGCGCCGACGATCGCGAACTCGAGTTGGTTGCTGTCCGCGACGAGGTTGATCGCGTTCGACAGCAGCTGCATCAGCGACGCGCCGAGCACGATGCCGAGCACCTGCCCCTCCCCACCACGGAGTGCCGTGCCGCCGAGCACGGCGCCGGCAATCGCGTAGAGTTCGTAGAAGTTGCCGAAGCTCGCGGCTTGCGCGGAGTTCACGTCGAGCACGAACAGGCAGCCTCCGAGACCCGCGAGCAACGAGCACATGACGTAGGCCAGGATCGTGAGGCGCCCCGTCGGCACGCCGGCGAGCCGCGCCGCCTCGAGGTTGTGACCGAGTGCGAAGAGCTGCCTGCCAGCGACGGTGCGATGCCACAGCACGGCGGTGAACCCGCCTACGAGCCCCAGCACGAGCAACGGTACCGGCAGCCCGAAGCCCTCGAACAGGGGCAGCCGACCAGTGGCGAGCCAGCGCAGATCCTCCCCCGTGCCCCGGAACCCGACCGACTGGTCCCCGGCAAGAGCCCGCATCACACCGCGGTAGAGCAACAAACCGCAGAGTGTGACGACGAACGGTTGCAGCCGCAGGCGCACGACGAGGAGGCCGTGAAACAGCCCGATGAGGCCGGTGACCGCGAGCACGAACAGGAGCCCGAGGACGCCCGGCAGACCGAGATCACGCAGCGTCCACGGCAGCATGCAACCGGCCACGCAGACCACGGAACCGATCGAAAGATCGATCCCGCCAGTCACGATGACAAACGCGGCCGCGAGGCTCAGCACACCGAACAGGCCGACGCGGGTCGCGAGGTTCTCGAGGTTGAGCCCCGACAGGAACAGCGAACGTCCGGCATCGTCGATCGTGAGCAGGCTCGTCACGAGCGCGATCACGAAGATCAGCAGGGACAGTCCGAGGATCTTCTTCATACGCTCCCCACCGCGAGCCGCAGAATCGCGGCCTCCGACAACTCGTCACGCCCGAGTTCGCCCGCGAGTCGCCCCTCGTGCATCACGAGGGCGCGATCCGCGAGCGTGAGGATCTCTTCCATCTCGGAGCTGACGAACAGGACCGCGAGCCCGTCACCCGCGAGTTCGTGCAGCCGGTCATGAATCTCCGCACGCGCGCCCACGTCGACGCCCCGCGTCGGCTCGTCGAGCAGCAGCACGACCGGATCGGCCGCGAGCCATTTGGCGAGCACGATCTTCTGCTGGTTCCCGCCCGACAGCGTGCCCGCGACCTGACTGCCGCCCGCGGTCGCGATCCCGAGTTCGCCGATCGCGCGGTCCGTGAGATCACGTTCGTAGGCCCGGTCGAGCCACCGCCCGCGCCGCCGCAGCGTTGGCAACGCGACGTTCTGCGCCACGGTCATCGGCAGTACCAACCCCTCACGCTTGCGATCCTCGGGCACGAGCGCCAACCCCGCAGCGATCGCGGCTTCGGGGCCTTCGCGATCCAACGCGACGCCAGCGACCTCGACGACGCCAGCCGCCCGCGGATCGGCACCGAACAGCGCCCGCAGGACCTCGGTGCGCCCCGCCCCGAGCAGGCCCGCGATTCCGACGATCTCGCCGCGCCGCACCGTGAAGTCGATCGCGTGCGCCGGATACGCGGTCGTCGCCAGGCCCCGGACTGCCAGCGCCACGTCCCCTGGCTCGTGCGGCTGGCGATCACTGCTGCCGACCTCGCGCCCCACCATCATGGCCACGAGACGATCGTGGCTGGCATCACTGCCAGCACATGAACCACTGTTCTTGCCGTCGCGCAACGCCACGACCCGATCGGCGATCTGCTGCACCTCTCCGAGCCGGTGACTGATGTAGACGATCGCGACACCCGCCGCCCGCAGCTCGTCGACGACCGCCAGCAGCCGCTCGGTCTCGCGCTGCGTCAGGCTCGACGTCGGCTCGTCCATGATGAGCACCCGCGCGTCGGCACGCAGCGCGCGCGCAATCTCGAGCAGCTGCTGCTGCCCGGGCGCCAGCGTCTCGACGAGCCGATCGGGATCGACGTCGAGGCCCAGTCGCGCAGTAACCTCGCGTGCTCGCACCGCCATCTCACGCGACCGCAAGAACGGCCCACGGCGCAGTTCCGCGCCGAGAAACAGCGCACCGGCAACCGTGAGGTTCTCGCAGAGTTCGAGCTCCTGATGGATCAGCGCGATGCCTTGTCGCAGAGCGTCGGCGGGCCGGTGGAAGGTGACCGGCTTGCTGTCGAGCCGCACCTCACCGACATCCGGACGATGAACGCCGGCCAGCACTTTCATGAGCGTGCTCTTGCCGGCGCCGTTCTCGCCGATCAGCGCAACGACCTCCCCGGCATCGACCGCAAACTCGACGTCCTCGAGCGCGACGACGCCCGGGAACGCCTTCGTCACCCCGCGAACCTCGAGCACGGTAGCCACGCGAGCCGAACTCCCCGCCGTCAGCGGCCGGTCTTCTGTTTCAGATCGGCCCAGAACTCATCGACGTTGGCCGCCGTGATCGACCGCGCCGGGATGTCGAGGAAGCCACCCTCGGGCAAGAGCGCCGCACGCTTCTCGGGATCGCTCTCGCTTGCGAGCTTCGCGAGCAGCTTGATCGATTGACGCCCGTACTCGTACGGGTTCTGCACCACGGTGCCGACGATGTGACCGTCGAGGATGCCCTGCAACGTCGCGTCGTTCTCGTCGAATCCCACGATCTTGACCTCGCCGAGTCGCTTCGCCGACCGCACTGCCTCGAGGATCGCCGGCGGTTCATACTCGAACAGCCCGACGAAACAGCCAATGTCCGGCCAGCGCACGAGGGCATCCTGCGTGTTCGCCTTGCACTTCTGCGGCTGGCTCTCGGTCGTATACGTCGTGAGCACTTCGTAGCCGCCACCAGCGAGCTTCGCGCCCTGCGCATCAAAGCGGGTCGGATCGTAGGAGCGCCCGAACAGCTCGTCGATCACACCCTGCCGCCGCCCCTTCGCATTGTCCTGATCGAGGGTACCGACCAGGATCACGATCTTGCCACCGTCAGGGAGCGCGGACTTGACGAGCTTGCCGCACATGCGGCCGGCGTCATAGTTGGCCATGCCGACGTAGGCGAGCCGCTTGCTCTGCGGCGCGTCCGAGTCGTGCGTGATCAGCAGCGTGTGCTGCACGAGCTTGTCGAGCAGGCCAGTCATGTTCTCGGCATCCCGTGGACTGACGGCGATGCCGTCGACGCCTTTCACGACCAGGTCCTCGAGGATGCGCTTCTGCTGCTCGACGAGTCCACCCGCAGGCACATGGAAGCTGACGTCGACGTCGACTTCCGCCGCCGCTGCATTCACACCGTGTTCCGCGATGGTCCAGAACTCGGCCGGCATGTTCACGACGAACGCGAGCCGCAGCTTGCCGCCGCCGGCGCCAGCACCGCCACTGCCGCCCCCTGCGTTGCCGCCACACGCGACGAGCACGACGAGCATGAGCAGCAGCGCAAACGCGACCGCCGCATTGCGGAACCCGAACCAGAAGGAGTCGTTCTGCATCACGTCACCGTCATGCCGCCGTTGACCGCGACATCCTGCCCCGTCACGAACGCGCCCGCTTCACTCGCGAGCCAGGTCACGATGCCGCCGACGTCGGCGGGCACGCCCCAGCGCTGCAGCGGGATCAGCGCCTTGTATTCGTTCTTCATCTTGATCGGGTCCTTGTCGTGGCGTTCGACCGGGATCCAGCCGGGCGAGACGATGTTGACCGTGATCTGCCACGGCGCGAGCTCGTTCGCCATGCTGTGGGTCCAGCCGGCCTGCGCACCCTTGGCGGCGACGTAGGCGGAGAAGTTGGGCACCCCGCGCCGGAACACCTCGCTGCCGATGTTGATGATCCGGCCAAAACGGCGTCGCTTCATCCCCGGCAACACCGCACGCGTCAGCAGGTAGGGTGACTTCACGAAGAAGTCGAGCATGCTCTGGTAGAAGTCCCAGTCGTACTTCTCGATCGGCTTCTGCGGCTGGTCGGGCGTCGCGTTGAGCACGAGGATGTCGATCTTGCCGAGCTTCTTCTCGACCGCCTGCACCAGTCGTTCGACCTGGCGCTGACTCGTGACGTCGGCGCGAAACATATCACCCTCGTAACCGCGCTCGCGGAAGTCGGCGAGCGCCGCGTCTGCGGTCGACTTGCTGTTGGCGTAGTTCATCGCGACCTTGGCGCCGGCGGCGCCGAGCGCGAGTGCCATGGCGCGGCCCAGCCCCTTGCTGCTGCCGGTCACGAGCGCCGTGCGGCCCGCGAGAGAGAACGTGCGAGGCTCACAGTCGAGGGCCTTGGTCACCTTGCGGCGGGCCCCGGATCGCGGCGAGCGAGAAGACTTCTTCGAGGTGGCGGAGCGCTTCATGCGGTGGTTCGCAACGCTACCCGGTTGCTGCGCTTCGGGCGAACATCTACAAAGGCGGGCCGTCCACCATGCCACGCCACGGTCAGCCAGTCCGACGGCGGCTGTTCGCCGCCAGCCTCGCGATCGGCGCGCTGTTCGCCACCGACCTCTCGGCCCAGGGCGCCGACGGTCAGGGTTTCGACCTCGAGGAACGCCGCCAGGAGCACTGGGCATGGCAGCAGCTTCAGACCGCCAAGACCGCACCCGACGCCCCTCCCACAGTCGACGGCTTCATCCGCGCCCGACTGACGGCCACGGGACTGTCGCCCGCCGCACCCGCCGCTCCGCACACCGCTCTGCGACGGCTCTGGCTCGACCTCGTCGGCCTGCCACCCGCCCCCGAGACCGTGCGGGCGTTCGTCGCCGATCCGAGCGAGGCGGCCTGGAACGCGCAGGTCGACGTGCTGCTCGACTCGCCCCAGTTCGGCGAGCGCTGGGCCCGCCACTGGCTCGACCTCGTGCGCTATGCGGAAACACTGGGGCACGAGTTCGACTTCCCGTTGCCCAACGCGTGGCGCTACCGCGACTACGTGATCCGCGCGTTCAACGCCGACCTACCCTACGACCAGTTCTTGCGCGAGCACGTCGCCGGCGACCTCCTGCCGGAACCACGGCGCAACGAGAACGGCGAGAACGAGAGCGTGCAGGCGACGGCGGCGTGGTGGTTCGTCGAGCAAACGCACTCCCCCGTCGACGCGCGCCAGCACCAGGCCGACCGCATCGACAACCAGATCGACGTCCTCGGCAAGGCGATGCTCGGCATGACCGTGGCATGTGCGCGCTGCCACGACCACAAGTTCGACGCAATCTCGCAGGCCGACTACTACTCGCTGTTCGGCTTCGTCAAGAGTTCGCGCTACGTGCAGGCGCCGATCGCTCCGGCCGACACCACGAGCCCGACCTACCGTGACGCGCGGGCGGGCCATCACCGGCTGGCACAGATCTGGGCCTCGACCGCGGCGCCCGCGAACCCGCGCTGGGACACGCTGCAGCGCGCGCATCCCGAACGCTGGTCCGCGAGTACCGCAATCGGCGCCCTGCGCGCCGGCGATCGCATGATCGCGAGCGCAGCGACGCCGGACACCGGTTGGCACCACACCAACGACGCGTTCGGCGCTGCGCCGTGGCGCGGCCCGTGGTGTCCCGATCCCACGAGCGACAAACCGGAACTGCATCTGTTGCCCGGCGCGTTCTGGCACAGCGGAATCGCCGGCAGGCGGCGCGAGGGCACGCTCGCCACGGACACGTTCGAGATCTCCGAGCGCTACCTGCACGTGCGCGCAGCCGGACGCCAGGCGCGCCTCGTCGTGATCGTCGACGGCTTCCATGTCGTGCGCGACCCGATCTACGGCGGCCTGAACCGCCGCGTCGATCGCGCCGAGCCGCAGTGGTTCACGTTCGATCTCAAGGCCTGGCTCGGCCGCCCCGCGGTGCTGCACTGCATCGATCAGGTGGCGCACGACATCGGCGACCCGATCTATCAGAAGGAGTCCAACTGGCCCACGGACGGCTGGCTCGCGGTCGCCGCGGTCGTCGGCTCCGACGACGAGGAACCGCCGCCGGCAGAACTGGGCCTGAGACTGCCCTATCGCCCCTGGGACACGGCCCCCGCGGCCGTTCAGCAGCGACTCGACGGACTCGCCGCCGCGCAGGCCGCGTTGCCGGCACCGTCGCCAACGTTGCCAGCCCTCGCCGACAGCAGCGGCAGCGACGAGCAACTCTACATCCGCGGCAACCACCGCACACCGGGCGCGCGTCAGCCGCGGCGGTTCCTGAGCGCGCTCGCTGGTAACGAGCCGATGTCGATCCGGCGCGGCAGCGGTCGCCTCGAACTCGCCGATGCGATCCTCGCGCCGGACAATCCGCTGCCGACGCGCACGATCGTGAACCGCATCTGGCACCACCTGTTCGGCCGCGGTCTGTCACGCAGCGTCGACAACCTCGGCGTGCTAGGCGATCCGCCGACCCATCCGGACCTGCTCGACTGGCTGGCGCGCGACTTCGTGGCGCACGGCTGGTCGATCAAACACACGATCCGACGGATCGTCCGCTCGGCCACGTATCGCCAGAGCAGTCGCAGCCGGACCGACGGCGAACGCACCGACCCCGCCAACCTGCTGCTGCATCGCCAGAACGTGCGGCGCCTCGAAGCCGAGGCCGTGCGCGACAGCCTGCTCGCGGTCAGCGGCGAACTGCAGAACGAGCTCTACGGCCCTAGCATCCCGATCCCGCACGAGTCGGTGACCCACGCGCGCGGCAAGCCGCGCCGCTCGGGCCCGATCGATGGCGACGGCCGCCGCAGCGTCTACCTCGCCGTGCGCCGCAACTTCATGCCGCCGATGCTGCACGCGTTCGATCTGCCGACACCCTTCGCGCCGGTCGGCCGCCGCTCGGTGTCGAACGTTCCGGCCCAGGCGTTGACGTTGCTCAACGACCCGTTCGTCCACCTGATGTGTGAACGCTGGGCCGACCGCCTGCTCGCGGCGCCGGCAGCCGATCTCGAGGCGCGCATCTCGCAGGCGTGGCAAACCGCGTTCGCCCGCGCCCCGCGCGCCGACGAACTGCAGCGGGTTCGCGAGTTCCTGCGGGCCGCCGTCGCAGCCGACGGCACGACGATCGCCGACGCAGCCCCGTGGCGCGCGCTGCTCCACTGCCTCGTGAACACCAAGGAGTTCACGTTCCGCCGATGAGCTACGGACCCGCATCCGACCTGCGCGCGGCTCTGGCCGGCTCGCGCCCCACACCCAGCCGCCGCGAGGTGTTGCGCGCCGCAGCCAACGGCTTCGCGATGCTGCCGCTCGCCGATCTCGTGCACTCAGGCGGCGGCGGCAACAGCCACGGTGGCAACCGCCATCATCCGGCGCGCGCCAAGAACGTCATCTTCCTCTACATGGACGGCGGCCCGAGCACCGTCGACCTGTTCGACTACAAGCCACGGCTCGAGGCCGACCATGGCAAACCGTTCGCCATGCCGATGGAACCGACGCAGTTCCAGAACAACGGCAACACACTGGGACCGCGCTGGAAGTTTCGCCAACGTGGCGAGAGCGGCCAGTGGATCAGCGACCTGTTGCCCCATCTCGCCACGCAGGCCGATCGGCTGTGTGTCATCCGCTCGGTCGTCGCAAACTTCAGCGAACACACCAACGCCAACTACTTCCTGCACACGGGCCACGGACTGCAAGGTCGACCGTCGATGGGCGCCTGGATCGGCTACGGCCTCGGCAGCGACAACCAGAACCTGCCGTCGTTCGTGGTGCTCAACGGCGGCCTGGTTCCGCCAGGCGGCATCGATTGCTTCCACTCCGGGTTCCTGCCCCCCGCCACGCAAGGCTCGCTGTTCCGCATGGCGGGCGATCCGCTCGCGAACATCCGCGCCCGCGAGCAGAACCCGACGCTCCAGCGCCGCAAGGTCGACCTCGTGCAGGCTCTCGACAGTGCCGGCCTGACGAACGAAGGCGGCGCCGCAGAGATCGAAGCTGCGATCCGCAATCACGAGCTCGCGTTCGCGATGCAGCGTGACGTTCCCGAGCTCACGGACCTCTCGAACGAGAGTCCGCGGCTGCTCTCGATGTACGGCCTCGACGACGACTACGAACAGACCCGGATCTACGGCCGCCAGTGCCTGCTCGCGCGACGGCTGGTCGAGCGCGGCGTGCGATTCGTCGAGCTGACGTGCCCGAACACCGGCTTCGATCGCTGGGACCAGCACAACAAGCTCGACCGCGGTCTGCCGAAGAATTGCCACATGATCGACCAGCCGATCGCCGCGCTGCTGACCGATCTCGAGGCGCGCGGGCTGCTCGACGAGACCATCGTGCTGTTCGGCGGCGAGTTCGGCCGCACGCCGTTCGCGCAGGGCTCCAACGGCCGCGACCACAACCCGTTTGGCTTCACGATGTGGCTGGCCGGCGGTGGCTTCAGACCCGGCACGTCGTACGGCAGCACCGACGACTACGGCTACAAGGCAGTCGAGAACCCGGTCGAGATCCACGACATCCACGCGACGATCCTGCATCAGCTCGGCATCGATCACGAGCGCCTGACCTACCGCTTCGGCGGTCGCGACCTGCGACTCACCGACGTCTACGGCCACGTCCTCGCGCCCCTTCTGGCCTGAACGACTGCTGGCCACGCGGGCGCCTGATCGCGGGGGCCTGATCGCGAGCGGCACAGGCGCCTCAGCCGGGCGCCGAACGACTCTGCTCGCGCAGCAGCAGCGCAGCCACCGCCGCCCGCAGCTCGGATGGCGTGAAGGGCTTGCTGAGAATGGCGTCGACGCGCACGGCGCGCGTGTCCGCGCGATCCGCAACGTCGTAGCCGCTCACCAGCAGGATCGGTAGATCCGGTCGCTGCTCGCGCATCGCGGCCGCGACCTTGGAGCCACTGAAACCGGGCATCGTGTAGTCGAGCACGACGCAACCGAAACGGTCCGGCTCGCGGCAGAACACGGCGAGCGCACTGGCACCGTCCTCGACGGCGACCACCTCGCGACCGTCCCGCAACAGCGTCCGTCGCATGACCTCGCGCACCTCGGCCTCGTCGTCGACGACCAACACCGCCTGGCGTGACGCGGGCCGCGGTCGCGACGCCGGCACCACGACGACGTCATCGCGCGCACGTTCGACCGGCAGCATCACCCGCACGACGCAACCGCGACCGGCTTCAGAGCTGACGCGGATCGCGCCGTGGTGACCACGCACGATCCCGATCGTCGCTGCCAGGCCGAGCCCGCGCCCCGGCCCCTTCGTGCTGAAGAACGGATCGAACACCCGCGACAGATCCGCCGCGTCGATGCCTGAGCCGGCGTCCGCGACCTCCAGCCATACGAACTCTCCGGGCCGGGCGTCGGGCGCGCGAAGCTCACGCAGCTCCTGGCCATCGAGCTTGCAAGTGCCCGTCGCGATCCGCACCGTCGCCCCGGGCTGACTCGCCTCGGCGGCGTTGGTCACGAGGTTCAACAGCACCTGCCCCAACTGCGAGGAGTCCGCCGACACTTCGGGCAGTTCGGTACCGAGATGGTAGTCCAGCGACACGCTGGCGCCCGTGCACATCGGCAGCACGCTCTGGTGATCGCGCACGATGGTCGACAGACTCATCTCGCTGACCGCGAACCGGCCGCGGCCAGAGTAGGCCAGCATGCGGCGACATAGATCGCGGGCGCGCTGGGCCGCCTGCTCGATCCCGGCGACACACTCGTCGGCACCGCGAGCTGCGGGCTCGTCCCGCAGCAGACCACAATTGCCGATGATGCTCGTCAGCAGATTGTTGAAGTCGTGCGCGATGCCACCGGCGAGCAACGCCAGGCTCTCGAGCTTCTGGGCCTCGCCCAACCGCCGTTCGATCGTCAGACGTTCCTGCTGGGCGTCGTGGATCTCCGTCACGTCGAGCGCACACCCCACGAAGCCCGCGAAGTCGCCGGTCTCGCCACCATCGAATCGCGGCTGACCAGAATCCCGCACCCAACGGGAGTTGCCGGCGCGATCGCGCAGCCGGTATTCCCGCGTGAAGCCGGTGCGCCCGGCGTGACTGCGCGCGAACGTCTCGCTACACGCCGCGACGTCGTCGGAGTGGATCCCCGCGAGCCACCCCGTGCCGCACTCCTCCTCGGAGGTGCGGCCCGTAAAGTCGCTCCAGGTCCGGTTGAAGAAGGTGCGCTCGCCGCTGCCATCGGACTCCCAGATCAACGCGGGCACGTGATCGGCCAGGCGCCGGAACTGCCGCTCGCGACGCCGCAGAACGTCCGCGGCCTCCACCTGCGCCGTGATGTCTCGCAGACAGCAGCGGCTGTGAATGAACCGCCCCCGCTCGAAGTAGCCGCTCGTGCTGGCGTGCAAGTGCCGCACGCTGCCGTCCGTGTGTCGCACTGTGTATTGGACGTTGGACAGCGTCTCGCCCGCCTGCAGGCGTTCGACGATCGGTCCCAGGCAACCCTCGTCGACGAGGAACTCCGTCGCGTTGCGACCGACGTAGTCCGCGAGCGAGCAGCCCACGAAACTCGCGGCCTGCTCGTTGGCCCAGAGAATCCGACCGTCCGCGGCCAGCGCATGCATCCCGATCCGGCTGCTCGCTACGAACTCCGCGAGAACCGCCGGGCCGAAGCGCCCGGCGTACTCGGAGTCGAGTGCGATCCCGAGTTCGTAGTGCAGGATCGCAGAGCGCGCCTGCCGACCGATCTCACGCAGGTTCTCGCGCTGCGAATCGGTCCACTCGACCACGTCGGTATGAAACGCACAGGCCGTGCCGATGACCTCGCCCTCCTCGCCGCGGATCGGAACGCCCAGATACGACCGCACGCCCGGCAGCAGTTCGAAGCAGGCAGTTCGCGGGTTCTCCTGCGCATTCGGGACCACGAGATCCGCGCCGGACTCGATCACGAGCGAGCACAGCACATCGCGTACGGGCACGTGCCAGAATGCACTGACGTCGGTGTCCGCCGCGTAGCGCCCCAACATGCGGAGTAGCGCACCGTCCCGGCGCGTGATGAAACAGTAGTCGACGCCGTTGGCTACGGCGCCCAGACGCGCCAGGCCATCGAGCGGAGCGACAGTTGGGACTTGGCCGGAGACAGTCAATCGATTGGACAGGCCAGGAGCGAGGCACCCCAAGGCAAACCTGCGAGCGCCACTGTAACCGCCCCGGCCGGGGCACAGGGCACCGGCCAGCGATTTCTCGCCTGATCCGCGATCGAACGGCCGAATCGCCGAAGCTCAGTAGGCGCGTCCGAGCACGGCCGCGATCGCGTTCGTCACCGTCGCCGCCAGGAACCCCGGGCCGCCGAGTTCCCCGACCAGCACCTGATGACGGATCGTCGTGCCGATCCACGCCGGGTCGTTGGTGATTGCCAGCGTCGTCGTGAACGAGCCCGAAGCCAGGCGGCTGACGGAGACGACCGGCGTGACCGCGACCGTGCAACCCGGCACGCCGAACGGCACCAGGTTGATCAGCGGCTGGGATGCGGGGTGGAGGCCGAAGAGTTCGAACGCCAGTGCACTCGTCGGCAGCCCGGTCGCCTCGGCGCGATAGATGCCGCCGATCAACGGCAGCGTCGATACCTGCAGTTCGTTCGGTCCGCCACCTCCGGAACAACCCGGTGCGAACGACGATGCAGTCGCGGGGCAGGCAGTACGGTGCAGCAGGAAGTCCTCCGCGCCACCGGCGAACACATCACCGCGCGGCGAGATGGCGAGCCCGCCGACCGAGATCGGCGCACCACCGGCTAACGGCTGCCAGCCGTTGCCGTCCCAGCGGCCGAGGTACCGACACGCCTGACTGCCGTCCTGGGTGAAACGACCCGCGGCGTAGACATTGCCCGCCGTGTCGTTGGCGAGTACGGCGGGCCAGTCGTTCAGCGCCCCCGCCCGCGTCCACGCGTTCCCGTCGAATCGCATGACCCCGCGGGGCTGGGAAATCGTGGCCAGAACGGAGAGCGCGCGGGTTCGCATCGTGGGAGTCCTCGAGAACGTGGGTGTCACGAACACGGCAATGAGTTGCCGAAGTCGAGCCGCGCTTCACACTACTGGCCATCCCACTTGGCCACCCCCGCCGGTTGCGTCGACCCGCAACGCAACCAGCTGCGCCCGCTACTCGCGGTTGCTCGCGCCGAGAATCTGCCCGACGAAGTAGAGCAGCGTCAGCAGCGAGGAGGCCGCGGCGGCGACGTAGGTCATGGCCGCGGCGTCGAGCACGTTTTTCGCGCCGGGCAGCTCGTCGGCCGCCAGGATTCCGCCGCGCTCGAGCGTGGCGAGCGCGCGCTTGCTGGCGTCGAACTCGACCGGCAGCGTGATGAGTGTGAAGACCGTCGTCGCCGCGAACAAGACAACTCCGATCCATGCGAGCAGCGGCGAGCCTGAGTAGGCCAGCGGCAGCCCGATCATCACGAGGATCAGGCCGAGATTCGAACCGAGGCCGGCAACCGGCACCCACGCCGAGCGGAACTGCAGCGGGCCGTAGCGCTGCGCATGCTGGATCGCGTGCCCGACCTCGTGCGCCGCAACGCCGAGCGCCGCGATGCTGCTCTGGTGGTAGACCGGCTCGGACAGACGCAGAGTCTTGCTGCGCGGGTCGTAATGGTCCGTGAGGTTGCCCGCGACGGGCTCGACCTTGACGTCGAGGATGCCATGCGCCTGCAGGATCGCATTGGCGACCTGGGCCCCGGTCCGGCGCGAGCGCGCCCCGACCTGCGACCACTTCTGGAACGCGGACTTGACCTTGCTGCTGGCCCAGAAGCTCAGCAGCGCGCCGATTCCCAGGACCAGCCAGTACGACAACGGCATGAAGAACACGCCTGTGGAATAGCACATTGCGCCCGGACCTCAAGTTCGGGCACTTCCCGGCCACGGCAAGGTCAGCACCGAGGCAGAGTTCACCGACCTCGCCCCTGGCGCTGCCGACCGTGGCGGGGACAATGCCCCAACCCGATGTTCCTGCTCGCCGCCATGCTGCTGTGCCCGCCCCAGGGCGAGCCGCCGAGACCGTCACCTCGGCCCGCTCCGGGACCGCAGGTGGTACAGCCGGCGACCACGCCAACCGCGACCGCCCAGGATCCGGCGCCCGCAGCCGACGCCTGGTGCACGCCCGAGCGCGCGGCCCGCTGCGCCGCCGCGGCCGACCGCGGACTGGCCTGGCTGATCGCGCACCAGCACGAGTCCGGCGCGTGGCTCGGCATCGTCGGACACAAGATGGGCAACGACTACGTCGAGCTCGACAACGCGCTGTCCGTCACCCAGCAACGCGGCACGGGTCAG
This sequence comes from bacterium, assembly GCA_024743115.1. Lineage (GTDB taxonomy): Bacteria > Planctomycetota > UBA1135 > UBA1135 > UBA2386 > JAGQRA01. The sequence goes on from JANSXC010000007.1 coordinate 18,124, forward strand.
GGTCATCTCGGCGTGACCGCGCTCGCAGGCATGGCGTTCCTCGCGGGCGGCCACCTGCCCGGGCGCGGCGAGTACGGCGGCATCGTCAAACGCACGAATGACTACGTCGTCTCGCGCACGCTCGAGAGCGGCCTGCTCACCAGCGCCGGCACGCGGATGTACAGCCATGCGTTCGCGACGCTGTTCCTCGCCGAGATCCACGGCATGACGGCGACGGGGTCGCGCAAGTCCGCACTCGAACGCGCGGTGCACCTGATCGTCGACAGCCAGAACGAGGTCGGCGGCTGGCGCTACAACCCGTTCACGCGCGCGACCGACCTCTCGGTCACCGTCTGCCAGCTGCAGGCGCTGCGCGCGGCGCGCAACATCGGGATCCACGTGCCGAGCGGCACGATCGAGCGCGCGATGGCCTACGTCAGCAAGAGCCGCGTCGAGCGCGGCCGCGAGCGCGGGCTCTACTACTACAAGATCTACGGCGACGGTCGTTACCAGAAGTCCAACCAGTACGCGATCAACGCCGCCGCCCTGACCGCGCTCAGTAGCGCGGGCATCTACGACGACGACCTCACCGACCCGGCCCTGCGATTCCTCGAGGACCGGTTCCGCGACGTCGCCGACTACCAGAGCGACCACTTCTTCTACTACTACGGTAACTACTACGCCGCGCAGGCGTTCTTCCAGCGCGGCGGAGCCCACTGCCGCCGGTTCTTCGCCGCCCTGAGCGACGACCTGCTCCGAAAGCAGCGCCGCGACGGCAGCTGGCGCAACCGCCCCGGGCCCGGTGATGAGTTTTCCACAGCCGTAGCCTGCATTCTGTTACAGATGCCCCGGCAGTATCTCCCGATCTTCCAACGCTGAGATCGGCCGCGAATCCGGCAATAACGCTGCGTAGGCGCCTTTCCGCTTGCATTGGCGGGTCAGGTGGTGAGGATCGTAGATCGGTCAAAACCACGGTCAGGTCAGAAACCGGTCAGACAGTAGCTCCGTCCAGGAGCTCGAACAGGGAGCTATGCGCCACCAAACCGCACGTGTCGTCATCACGGCGGGGCTCGCCACGGCATTCGCCGTGGCCCAGGCCCCGCATTCCATGGGCAACTACGATCTGGGCACCTTCGAACTCGGAGGGCACACCATCGATCTGGACGCGCCCGGTGGCGGCCCGGGTGGCGGCAACGGCGCCATCGTCGCGACGCGCGCCAACCGGCTCGCCCCGAGCTGGTCGCTGCCGAAGTTCGACATCGGCACGTACCAGGAACCCGACTACTCGATGCGCGGCATGTTCCAGCAGGCGCACGGTCAGTTCATGGCATCGCGCAACCGCTACCAGCCGATGGCCTCGGTCGGACTCGCGCTGTTCCCCAACGGCCGCATCAACGGCGAACCCGGCTCGTTCGACATGGCGATGCCGACGTTCGATGCCAACGTGCCGCTCGTGCTCTCGACCGAGGGCTACGTGCTCGTCGGTGGCTACTACAAGGCGCGCCACTACTCGTTCACGTCGGCGACGACGCTTGCGGACGAAACGCTGCACGCGGGCGGCATCAAGCTCGGCTTCGGGGCGTTCCTCGATGAGAACACGCTGCTCGAGGTCGAGTTCCGCCCCGGCATCTACAGCGACGCCGACTCGACGCTCCACAGCGAGGACTGGGATGCCCCATCCCACGCCCTGGTCACCTGGCGCGAGAGCGACCACCTCTTCTTGAAGTTCGGCCTCCGCTACAACGAGATCTACGCCGACGCCAACGTCCTGCCCTACATCGGTCTGAGCTGGGACATCACGGGATCGCTCGGCATGGCCGGCGCCGAGTACGCCGCCGAGGACTCCTGGCGGCTGGACATCATGTTCCCCGAGTACGTGGAGCTGTCCTACTGGCCGACCGGCGACACCGGGTTCTCGTTCGGCTTCGAGGTCGACGGCGCCGAGTATCACGTGCGTAGCTCGAGCGCGACCGGCCGACAGCGCGCCGACCTGCGCGTGCAGGAAGTGCTCAGTTACCTCGGCTTCGTGCACCGCTTCACGGACACGGTGTCGCTCAACGTGCGCGGCGGCGTCACGCTGGCGGGTGACTACGAATTGACGACCGGGGCAGCCGGCTTCAACCCGATCGACGGCACGCTGGACCAGACGTTTTTCGTGCAGGCGTCGTTCGGCATCGACTGGTAACGATCCGACTCGTAACGGGCGCTGCTGGGCGCACGAGCGCCCACGCAGCAGGTCTCACACGTAGAGACTGGCGAACCGATCGAGGCAGGCGCGCAGTTCGTAGCGCTGCTCGGCGCGGGCCCGGTTCGCACGCGCGAGTTCGCCACGCAGCTCGCGGTCGGCGAGCACCCGCGCCAGCGCGGCGGTCAATGCGACCGGATCTTCCGGCGGCACGACGAACGGCTGCTGCACGTCGGGCAGGATGCGCCGCACGTCGCCAACATCGGTCGCGACGATCGGACAGCCGCTCGCCATCGCTTCGAGCAGCGCGATCGGCATCTGCTCGGTGCGTGACGACAACACGAACACGTCGAGCTGCTGGTACTCGGGCGCCGTGTCCGCGACCGCGCCCACGAACGCCACCCGCTCCGCGATGCCGAGCCTTTGCGCCTGCGACTCGAGCGCCGACCGCAGCGCGCCGTCGCCAACGAGGCGCAGGCCGACATCCCGGCGGTCCAACGCCGCGAACGCCGCGAGCAGACTGTCGTGATCCTTCTCGCCGCGCAGACCACCGACCGTGCCGAGGACCCGCACCTCGCCCGCGGTCGCGGTGCGCATCGCGAAACGATCGAGATCGACACCGTTGGGCAACAGGTGCAGGCGTTCGGCCGTCACCCCCCACTCGCGCCGCGCAATCGCCTCGAGCACCGCAGACGGCACGATCACTGGCACGCCACGCAGCGCGATCCGACGAATGCAGTTCCGCCGTCGAAAGCGCCGCGCGACCTCCTCGGGCCCGAAGCCGTCCTCGTGATGCACGTGCGGGATCCCGGTGCCGCGCAACGCCGCGACGGTCTCGATCGCACCCCAGTTGTAGGTCAGAACGACATCGGGCCGCAGCTCGGTCAACCACTGCCGCTGGCGCCGGCGCGTCGGCAGGAATCCACCGCGCGGCGGCGGGTCGACGTATTCGACGTCGAGCCCCGCGGAGATCTGTTCGGACGCCCCGGTGCGCCCGTCCATCGCCATGACGACGTGCCGAACACAAGAGCCCATGTGCGCCATGAGCTGCACGGCGCGCACCTGCGGTCCGCCCGCAGCGAACGTCGCGAATACGTGCGCGATCGTGCGCTCGCTCATCAGGCGCCGAACATGCGGTCGAGGAACCGACCGCGGTCACTCTCGGGCGCGAACTCGAGATCGCGCCGTGCGTCCGTGCAGTCGAGCGGTGCCCGGAAGCTCCGCGAAGCGAAGTCTCGGAACGCAGGCCACTCCCGCGGCCGGCGCGCCGCGACCTTGACGAGGTACTTGCCAACTTCCTGCAGCCACATCCAGCGCAGGAAGATCGGGTGGAAGTGGTAGTCGCGCCCGGTGCGAGCCTGCAGCTCGCGCATGTACTCGCGCGCCGTCAGCCGCACGTCACCCGCGAGGTTGTAGCTGCGATCACCGGCGTTCTTGGCAGATAGCGCCGCGACGAGCCCGTCCGCGCAATCGTCGGCCAGCACGAACGGCAGCGGCACGTGCCCGCGCCCCCAGCCGACGCAGTGGTTGTCCTTCACCCACAATCCTACGCCCGAGTGTTCCTGGATGCCGTCGGGCCCAACGACGATCGCGGGCCGCACGATCGTGAACTCCGTGCCCTTGCCTCGCAGCGCGAACAGCTCCTTCTCGGATGCGATCTTGCCGCGGGCGTACGCACCGCGAGCACTCGGCACCGGATCGGGCTCGACGGAACCCGGCACCGGCGTGCCGTCGCCGAGCCACAACGCCGCGGTCGAACTGGCGTAGACGACTCGCTTCACGCCGGCCGCGATCGCGGCTTCACCGGCTTGCCGCACCGCGGTGGACATCACGCGTTCGACCTCGTTGGCGCTGTCGCCAGCCACGGTCGCGAGGTGCAACACCGTCTCTGCGCCAGCGAACACGCGGGCCAGCAGCTCGGGATCCGCGGCGTCACCCTGGAACACGCGCACGCTGCCGTCGCGCAGCTCGGCGGGCAGCAGATGCGGCTTGCGAACGACCATCGTCACCGGGCGGCCCTGCGCGCGCAGCGCTGCCACCGAGCGGCGGCCGAGGAAGCCCGTGCCACCGAGCACGACGACCTCGCCATCGCGCACGGGCCCGGGCTCGGGCAGCGAAGCGGGGGCCGGCGGCGCCTCGAGACTCGCGCCCGCGGCCTTCGCCGTTTTCGCGCACATCGTCAACACCATCCGCGCCGCGGCCGCGGTCAACGGCGCCGGCAACGGCGCTCGGCCACGGACGGCGTCGTGGAACGCCGTGAGCGTGCCGCGCATGCCGCGCAGGAAGGGATCATCCGGGAACGCAAGGCCGAACAGTCCGAGGCCATAACCCGCAATCGCGCCGAACGCGCGACCGAGCAGATGGCGACCCGACCGCGCGAGGTTGATGCCATGATCGAAGAACTCGAGCCAGCGCGTCTTATTGCGCCATTGGCAGCTGTTCCGCGTCAGATCGACGACCGCCGCACCATCGCTGCCGATGCAGTGCACGGTCGTCTCGAGCAGCGCGCGACCGAATGCCATACGCACGTGGGCCGTACCGCGTTCGCACTGCAGCGTGACCGACCACTCGTCCGCGAACTCGACGCCGTTCGGCAGCGCCTTGCGCGGTCCGATCGCCGCGTGGACCTCGTGACAGTCCCCGAGCAGCGCGTAGACGACGGAGTAGAGATGCACCCCCTGCTCCCAGACGATGTTCGCCTCCGTCTGGAACATGAAGTGGCTGACGTCGCCGGTCGCGAGCTGGCGCAACGGCACGTTGTGCTGCAGCGCGACGTGCTCGAGCTTGCCGAGGTGGCCGCGCGCAAGATGCCGTTGCACCCGTTCGACGGCCGGATGGCAGGTCTGGTTGTGGTTGACCGCGAGCACCGCGCCCGTCGCCGCTGCCGCGGCTTCGAGTTCGGCGACTTCTTCCGCCCGCAACACGAGCGGCTTCTCGACGAGCACGTGGACGCCGGCCTGCAGACACTGCAGCGCGAGCGGTCCATGCAGTGCCGGCGGCACGAGCACGTGTACGGCATCGACGTTGCCCGCCGCGAGCAGGTCGTCGACCGAAGCATACGTGGCAGGAACGCCGTACTTCTTCGCCAGCCGCTCGGCGCGAGCCGTCGCGGGATCGACGAGCGCGATCACCTCGACGTCCTTCGCGGCGCGGAGCACCATGAGGTGAACGTCGGCAATGAACCCACTGCCGATCATCGCCACACGCGTGCGGCGACCGGTAACGGTGCGGGGCGACGTGGCAGTTTGCGGCACGGTCGTAACGGGAGCTTCGGTGGTCGTGGTCAGACTCGGATCCTGCGGTATCGGTCGCGGCGGCGCAACGATGGCGTTATCGGCAACCACGGCACATGATCCTCACCATGCGCTGGCCGATTGCACGCGGCGATTTCCCTGACTTCGAGCGGCCCGTGGCAACGACGGCTCGGCGCGCCACGATCTTCATGTTTGCCGCGCTGCTGCCCTGGTTGACCGGCTGCGCGGGCACTGCCGCACGATCCAGCGCCGCACCGCGGCAGCGCCTGCCGAACATCGTCGTGCTCTACGCCGACGATCTCGGCTACGGCGACCTCGGCTGCTACCGGCCGGAATCCAAGATCCCGACGCCGCACCTCGACCGCCTCGCCCGTGAGGGCCTCAGGTGCACCGACGCACACAGCTCGTCCGGGATCTGCACACCGAGCCGGTACGCGCTGCTTACCGGTCGCTACCACTGGCGCAAGTTCCATCGCATCGTCAACGTGTTCGGCCCGTCCGTGTTCGCGCCGGAACGATTGACTCTCCCGGAGATGTTGCGACAGCGGGGCTATCGCACGGCGTGCATCGGCAAGTGGCACCTGGGCTGGGACTGGCAGGCAATCCGTCGCCCCGAGGTCGCCACGGTGAAGCGCGGGCGCCGCACCGTCTATCCACCGACCGCGTTCGACTGGCAACGCCCCATTCCCGACGGCCCGCTCGCTCACGGATTCGATCACTACTTCGGTGACGACGTGCCGAACTTCCCGCCCTACGCGTGGATCGAGGACAACCGGGTCGTGACCACGCCGACGGAACCGTCCGGCCAATGGCCACGGCCGCCCGAGGGCTCGCCCGAGTGTCGCCCCGGACCGATGGCCGCGGACTGGCGCCTCGACGCCGTGATGCCCGAACTCACCCGGCGCGCCGTCACGTGGTTGCACGGCCAGGCGAACGACGAGCGGCCGTTCTTCCTCTACTTCCCGTTCACGTCACCCCACGCCCCCATCGTGCCAACCGCGGAGTTCACGGGCGTGAGCAAGGCAGGTCCGTACGGCGACTTCGTCGCGCAGACCGATGCCACGGTCGGCGCAGTGCTCGGCGCACTCGACGAACTCGGTATCGCCGACGACACGCTCGTGATCTTCACCGCGGACAACGGTCCCGAGCACTACGCCTACGAGCGCTCGCGCCGTTTCGGTCATCGGAGCCAAGGCGACTTACGCGGCCTCAAGCGCGATGTCTTCGAAGGCGGCCACCGGGTACCGCTGCTCGTGCGCTGGCCGGAGCAGGTAAGAGCCGGCGCCACGACCGACGCGCTGATCAGCCAGACCGATCTCATGGCGACGCTCGCGGCGATCGTCGATACGCCGCTGCCCGACGACGCCGCCGAGGACAGTTTCGATCTGTTGCCGCTGCTGCGTGGTCGGGTCGACTCCGGGCGCGAGAGCATGGTGCACAACACGTTTGCCCACACGTTCGCCGTGCGCCGCGGCCGCTGGCTGCTGCTCGCCGGCAAGAACGGCAGCCACACCCGCGTGCCGAAGTGGTTCGCGGCGGCCGAGGAGTTCGAGGCCAACCCGCACGATCACGCACTGTTCGATCTGCGGGCCGATCCGGGGCAACGGCGCAACCTCTGCGAGCGGCACCCCGAAATCGTGGCGGAGCTACGGCAGCTGCTGCAACGCCTGCGCGATCAAGGCCACAGCGCACCCCGCCTCGGCGGCAGCTGAGTCGGGATCCGCGCCCGTCGATGGCGTTCTCCCGGCCGCGCTCGCATGATCCGGGGCATGTGCTCGCCACTCGCGCATCGTGCGTGCTCCACGCTGCTCCTGGCCCTGTTCGTGTCGGCGGCATCGCTCGTCGCGCAGCAGCAGCCGCTCACGCTCGAGACGGCCCTCACCCGCGGTGCAACGCTGCTGCGACCATCCACCCGGGTGGTGTGGAGCCCGACGGGCCATGGCGGCGCGCTCATCCTGGCGCCCGAGCAAGGGCCCGGGTTCGCGCTGCGCCTGGATGACTCGATGGCCGCGAAGGAGCCCCTGTTCAGCGCCTCCGATCTGCGGCGAGCCACGGGCGTGGTGTCGATCTACGGTAAGCGCCTGCCGCCGTGGTCGTTCGTCGACGACGACACCATCCGCTTCGAACACGAGGCCGTGCTCTACCACTGGCAGCTCCCGGGCAACGCCAGGACGCGCAGGAAAGCAGCGCGCATGCTGCACTGGCCCGCCGGCAGCCAACGCACGATCGCACCCGGCGACGGCCATGCTGCCTACCTGCACGACGGAGATCTGTGGTTGACGAGCAGTGGCGGCGACCGGCGGCGACTGACGCACGACGGCAGCGCCGACATCGTCTACTGCGGCGCCGCGCACCGCGCCGAGTTCGGCATCACGACGGGATGGTTCTGGAGTCCGTCCGGGCGTTACCTGGCGTTCTCGCGTGAGGACCTGCGACCGATCGCGCCCTACCCCTACCAGGACCTCGGCGCCATACCGCCACGACCCGTGCACGGGCGCTACCCGATGGCGGGACGCGCGCACTCGCGCGTTACGATCGGTGTCTGTGACGCCACAACCGGGGCAACCCACTGGCTCGAACACGATCCGGCCGCCGACGTCTACTGGACCAACCTCGCGGTGCGCGACGACGGCGCGGTGTTCGTCGTGCACGTGAACCGCGGCCAGGATCACCTCGAACTCGTGCGCTACGAGCCGGACGGCAAGAAGGGCCCCGTGCTGCTGCGCGAGTTCGACGCGGAGTGGATCGAACCCGAACACCCGGTGACGTTCCTGCCCGCCGGCGAACTGCTGTGGTGGTCGAGCCGCGACGGCTATCGTCACCTCTACGCGCTCGGTCCCGACGGCAAGGTCCGCCGACAACTCACGAAGGGCGAGTTCGACGTGCAGCGGCTCATTGCGCTCGGTGACGAGGCGCTCTGGTTCGAAGCGAGCGGCGACGACCCGCGCGAACGCCATGTCTTCACGGCAGCGCTCGACGGCTCGGGCCAGGAACAGCTCACATCCCTGCGTGGTTGCCATCGCGCCACGGTGTCGGCCGATCTCGAGTTCGCGCACATCACCTGGTCCAGCGTCGAATCGCCGCCGAGTTCGTACTTCGTCGAACTCGACAGTCGCGACCCGATCCAGCAGGTCGCCCAGAAGCATCCGATCACCGACTACCGACTGCCCGAGCACCGATTCTTCGATGTGCAGACGAAGACCGGCGACAAGCTGCACGGCGAGGTCTACCTGCCGCCCGGGCGGCAACCCGACCAACGGCACCCCGTGCTACTCTACGTCTACGGCGGGCCCCACGCGCAGCTCGTGAAGAACGAGTTCTCGACCGCCCGCGGGCTGTGGCTACAGGCGCTCGCGGCCGAAGGCTACGTCGTCTGCCGCCTCGACAACCGCGGCACACCGAACCGCGGCATCGAATTCGAGCAACGCATCTTTCGGCGCCTCGGCACGGTCGAGGTCGACGACCAGCTGCTCGCTGTGAAGTGGCTGAAGCAACAGCCCTTCGTCGATCCCGATCGCATCGCGGTCCACGGCTGGTCGTTCGGTGGCTACATGACGCTGCGGCTCATGCTGCTCGCGCCGGAGACGTTCGCGTGCGGCATCAGCGGCGCGCCCGTGACCGACTGGGCAATGTACGAGACCGGCTACACCGAGCGATACATGGATACGCCAGACGAGAACCCTGAGGGATACGAGCTGTCCAGTTGCCTGCCACTCGCGGGCGAGTTGCAGCGGCCGCTGCTGCTCGTACACGGCACCGATGATCGTACGGTCATGTGGAGCCACACGCTGCGCTTCGTCGAACAGTGCATCGAACACGGCACCGATCTCGAGTACCTGCCCTACCCGGGCCAGCTCCACGGCCTGCGCGGCAATCACCGCGCGGACTTCCTGCGGCGCCTGCGCCGCTTCCTGCATCGCCATCTCGGGGCGCCAACGGCCGCCGAAGCGGCGACCAACAAGTAACAAGGAACGAGGAGTCGACATGGCAACGATCCACGGCCTCGCCGCGTTCGCCCGCAGCGGCCTCGAAGGACTCCAGGTCAACCAGCGCGACTGGAGTCCATTTGTCGGTCACTTCACGAGCTTCGCCGCGATGACGCCGCTGCGGTCGGCGATCCGCCGCGGCGACACGAGCCAGCAGGTCGCCGAACTGCTGCAGACCGCCGACGCCGAATCCGCGCGCATCGCGACGCTCATCGTCGGCAGCCAACGCATCCTCGCCAGGAGCCCGTCCGACAAGGACAAACTGCCCGCGTGCGTCTGCCTGTCGGAGTGCACGCTGCCGGGCCTGCTCGGGCACTGCGAACGCTACGGTCGGTTTGGCTGGATCTTCCGCAAGAACGCGATCTACGCCGCCGGTGGTCGCCCGTGCATCTACGTCAGCGAGGAGCACTACGCCCTGCTGGCGAGCCGTGGTCGCGCCGCCACGACCGCCGATTCGGATGCTGGCACCGAGCCGGCGCCGGAGCAGACCGACTGGACCCGCCTGCACGGCCTCGCCAATGTCTACCGCCCACCCGGCGAGGGCCAGGTACAGGATTTCACCCATGAACGTGAGTGGCGCGTCTTCGGCGACCTCGATCTCTTGGCAGTCCGACCCGAGGCACTGATCGCCCCCCGCGGCCAGGAAAACGTTCTCCGCGAGCACTACCCCGAAACCCCCATCGTGCCGCTGGATGTGCTGCACGAGTGGGGCATCTGACGGCGACCGGTTCCGGCGCGCCGAACTTTTTCGGCAACTTCGGCGGTTCTGCCGCGCTGTTCCCGCTCGACGGGGCAACCAGCCCAGGACCCAACCGATGCAATTCCGATCGACCAAGGAAACGACGATGAACCCGCGCGAGCAGCTCTGGATCCACGATCCCGGCAGCGAGTCGAGGATCGTCGGCCGCAGCGAGCGCTCTCCCCGCGTCTTATGAGCGAGGGGCGGAGCACCCGCTCCGCCCGACGACCTCGCCGAGCGCCTGGGAACCGGCACAACCACAGCTTCCCTTCCCACCGACTCGGAGCTAGTCTCCGGGAGAGTCGGGCCGTAGCGCAGCCTGGTAGCGCACCTGGTTTGGGACCAGGTGGTCGGAGGTTCGAATCCTCTCGGCCCGACCATTCATCTTCCGCTGACAGCGCATCTTGCGTGACCGGCCCTCTGGCCGTGAAGCTCCGAATCGCCGTAGTCCTACGGAGAAGCTCACGGAGCACGCCAGAGGGCTCGACCACGAGCAGCTTGCCCGGCTTACTGCCTGCACAAGGCAACGGGCCAAGCGGTCGTCACGATCGACGGTGGCGAGCACTATCTCGGTAGCACGGCACGGCGCCGAAAACCCGCCCGGCCGCGCAGCAGATGACCGTACGGACGCTGTTCTCCTGGCAGGTTCGGCCGAGACTGCACGGGTGGCTCCGCAGGAATGGAGTCGCGGGTGACTTGGGGAGAGCGAACAGCCCGAGCCTCTGCATCATCGAAACCTGCCCTTGGCTTCGTTGGGCCCCGGATGGAACGTTACGGATCCCACGTTCGACGGCGAGTGTCGCCCGCGTGCTATTCTGCCGGCCAACGATGACCGATGATCAGGAGCGACCACGCAGTTCGAAACCGAAGGGCTCGAACAGGCTCGGATATGGCCTCTGTCTCGGGACAGGCGTCGGAGTCGCTCTCGGCGTGACGCTCGACAACATTGCCATGGGGATCGCGATCGGTGTCGGTGTCGGCGTCGCGCTCGGCGGCGTGGCTACGGCCGAGAACGGCCACAGTGGCGACGAAGGTGGCGACGCCGACTAGACGCGATCACAGCTGACATCACCAATCCCGACGAACCCCGCAGGCGGAGCCAGGCACCTCATGGCCGCCGAAGAACCTCGGCAGTTGACCCGCGCCCGGCCCCAATGGCACGGACGCTAGTCTTGCTGCCAGAGCCGACGCATGTCGGTCAGAACTTGTTCGATGCGCCGGTGCGACGCGGGGTATGCGCGGGCGACGAGTCTTGCGGAATCGTCCGCCGTGACCTGTTCGACGTCCTGGTCGAGCCCTGCCGCGAAAACCACGTTGCTGGCGAGATCCGCCGCGCCCACGCGGCCACCCTCCGGCATGGCGGCGATGATGTCCCTGACACTGTAGGCCCGCAGAACCAGGGCGCGGTTGGTCGCATCGCTCGTGGTGCAGCCAACGGCCAGGAGACTGATCAGTGCTGGGAACAAGCTCCGCATGATGTCGAGAACCAAGAGGGGTTCGCGGGCTGCGATCGTTCGACGACGAGCCGCGCTTCGAAACGAGCCGTGACAGAACGCATGCCAGCTCGAGGCCGGATCGTAACCTACCGGCGCTGACGCAACCCGCCCCCCGCCACCCCGTTGCAACATCGCGAGCCCGGTCGCCCCTCGGTCCTCGCCTCCGCGGTAAGGTGCGCGCCCATGAACCGCACCTCGATCGCCTGGCGCCCCAACTGGCCGGCTCTCTTGTGGCTCGTCGTCGCCGCCGCTCTGCCGCCTATCCCCGCGCAGGACCAAGTATCTCCACCGCGACCGCCCAACGTGCTGTGGATCTACGTCGAGGACATGAACGACTGGCTCGGGTGCTACGGCGACGAGACGGTTGCGACGCCGCATCTCGACGCGCTCGCCGCCCGTGGTACGAGGTTCACGCGCTGCTACATGCCGGCGGGAGTGTGCTCCCCGACGCGCTCGGCCGTGATCACTGGCTGCTACCAGACCACGATCGGCGCGCACCACCATCGCAGTTCGCGGGTCGACGGCGATTGGAACCTCTTGCCCAGCGGCACCGTCACGTTGCCGCAGGCACTGAAGGCCGCGATGTATCACACGTTCAATCTCGGCAAGCTGGACTACAACTTCGCCATGCCCGCGGACGTACTCTACGACGTCCATCGCGGCGGGATGAACTTCGATCGCGCCGGCGACCTGACGCGACTATGGCAGCGGTCACTCGACGAGCAGCGACCGTTCTTCGGACAAATCCAGTTGCGCGGAGGGAAGAACCGGCCGGCCAAGAAGGTCGATCGCAGCGCCGTCCGGGTGCCGCCCTACTACCCCGACTGCGAGCTGGTGCGCGAAGAGATCGCGCATCACTACGACTGCATCCGCAAGACCGACGCGGAGGTCGGCCGCATCCTCGACGAACTCGAGACCGACGGACTGCTGGCGAACACCGTGGTGTTCTTCTTCTCCGACCACGGTTTCCGAATGCATCGGCACAAACAGTTCCTCTACGACGGTGGGGTCAGAGTGCCGCTGCTGATCGCCGGCCCGGGGGTGCCAAAGAGCAAGGTTCGTGACGACCTGGTCAGCGGCATCGATCTGGCGGCGACGACTCTCAGCCTGATGATGCCGGGCGCGGTGCTGCCCGACTTCATGCAAGGCCGCAACGTGTTCGACGCCGAGTTCGCTCGCGACCATGTCGTCAGCGCGCGTGATCGTTGCGACTTCTCGATCGATCGGATTCGAGCCGTCACGACCAGTCGCTATCGCTACCTGCGCAACTTCCTCACGGATCGACCGTACATGCAGTCGAGCTACAAGGACTCATGGCCGGTGACCAAAGAGCTGCGCCGGATGGCTCAGGACGGCGAACTCGATGCGATCCAGATGCAGTTCTACGGCCGCGAGCGACCGCGCGAAGAACTCTACGACCTGACCGACGACCCACACGAGATCCACAACCTCGCCGACGATCCCGCGCATCGCAAAGCCCTCGAACACCACCGCCGGCTACTCGACCAGTGGATCCGAACGACCGACGACCGGGGGCAGCAACCCGAGTCGGAGGCCGGAATGCGCGCCGTCCTGGCGCGTTGGGGCGATCGCTGCACGAACCCCGAGTTTGGACCGGTCCGCGAGCGCCTGGCCGCCGAGCGGGCTACCCTGGCGAAGGTCCTGATCCTCGGCGACTCGATCTCGATGGGCTATACCCCGATCGTTCAGTCACAGCTCGCCAAGGAGGCCTGGGTGCTACGGCCGAAGGAGAACTGCGCCGGCACGACCAAGGGGATCGCGAAGATCGATGACTGGCTCCGGCTCGAAGGCGGCGACTTCGATCTGATCTGGTTCAACTTCGGACTCCACGATCTCAAGCGCGTGCTACCCAACGGCCGCAACTCCAACAACGCCGACGATGGGCGACAGGCCGAACCCGAAGTCTACGAACGTCAACTGCGAGCGATCACCCAGAAGCTGAAGGCAACCGGCGCCAGGCTCGTGTTTGCCACGACCACACCGGTCCCGCCCGGCGGCGTGCGCCCGCACCGCGACGTGGACGATCCCGAGCGCTACAACGCCATCGCGCGCCGAGTCATGGCGGAGTTCGAGGTCGAAATCTGCGATCTGTACGGCTTTGCGCTGGCCCGCCGCAAGTCGATCCAACCGCGGGTCGACGTCCACTTCACGAAGCACGGCTCCCGGATTCTCGGCGAGCACGTCGCCGGCGAGATGCGTCGCAGCCTGGCGCGTTAGCTGTCGGCATTTGGGCAGCGGCAAGGTCGTGCGGTTCGCACTGCCCTTGCCGAACGACCCGGCGTTCGTCGGCCTGCAACGGCACCATCAATTCCTCGCGGTCACCGCCGACGGGCCAGGCAGCCTCGCGACCGCGGCTGGGTCGAACCCGTTGATGGTCACGATCGGCGCGCTCCGATCAGCGAACCCGACCAGCTCGGGGCCGGCCGGGCGGACTCCGGCTCTAGTTCGACGGCGGACCACAGCGTCATTGGGCTCGACCGCGCGACGGTCTTGTGAACGAAGCCTCGGAACTCTGTATGATCTGGGAAGGCTGCAGGAGCCAATCCCTGCGAGCGCTTCGCCTCACCGCTTTCCTTTTCTCGAACGACCAAGAGGACCATGCGCTCAATCACCTTCTTGCTGCTCGCCGCCTCCGCGGTCGCCCAGACCCCGGCACTGACGCCGACGAGCAACCTCACGCTCGACACGACGGTCAACCAGGGCCAGTTCGCGTTCTCCTACATCGACATCCCGGCGGGCGTGCGCGTCACGTTCAACGGACCGCATCCGGTGCAGATCCGGTGCAACGGCGACGCCGTGATCCGCGGCCGGCTCGATGTCGACGCCAGCGGAACGACGAGCGGTCCGGGAGCCGTGACGACGGGCGCCGGTTCACCCGGGATCGTCGCGTTGTTGTGCGGCGGCCAGCTCACCTCCCCGGGGCACGCGAGTCACGCCGGCAATTACGGCAGCGAACTGCCGTTCGATCTCGCGGGCGGGAGTCCCGGGGGGGATGTCACCGTGATCGGCCCGACCTTCCCCTGGACCGGCTGCACGACCACGATCCATCCGGGCGGCGGTGACGGCGGCACGCTCGTGCTCGAGGCCGAGGGCGCCATCGACGTCTACGGCACGGTAAGTGCCAATGGCGACGTCGGGGGCTACATCGGAGGATTCGAGAGCGTCGGCTCGGGCGGCTCGATCCTGCTGCGCGGTATCATTGGCGTGACCGTGCACGTCGGCGCCAACATCCAGGCGATCGCGGCAACCAACTCCCTGAATGTCTGCCCGCCCGGCATCATCCGGCTCGACGCCCACGGCCAGCCGCCAGTGCAGTCCGGCAACGTGAACCCAGCACCCGCAGCGCGGATCCTGCCCAACCTCGCCGAGACCGTCGCGCCAGTGCGTGGCCAAAACTGGATGCTGCGCGTCGCTGCGGCCCGCGGCGACGTGGTGTTCCTTGCGAGTTCGTTCCAGCCCGGCTCGTTCACGAGCCACTACGGCACCGTGGGCATCGACATCCACAACGCGATCTCATTCGCGATCGTTGCCGTCCCGCAGAGCGGGCACGACCCACTCGGCTATTCGCAGCTAGCGATTCCGTCGATTCCGAGCCTCGCCGGCCTCGACCTGTGGACCGCCGGCCTCAACTGGTTCACGGCGCGACCGCCACGCTTCAGTAACACGATCCAATCCGTGGTGCAGTAGCCGCGAGCCGCGATCGGCCGACGGGTACGCCAAGCGCAGGCGAGCAAGTATCGCTTGCTCAGCGAGCGTCATCACCGCGTCACGGCCGACTCATCACCCGATGGGTCAGGCCGCCCAACCGCTGCAGTCACAGGCCCAGCCGGCCCGGACCGCTTCCCGGCCAGCTCGTCGTCCGCCTCCTCCTGAAGCAGCTCCATGCGCCGCTCGACATCCTTGCACAGCTGCGCGAGCGCTTCGGTGCTCAGAGTCTTCGGCACCTCGACCGGCTCGCCGATCGCGACGACGACCCGCGCGAACGGCAGCGGCAGCATCGTGTGATCCCAGGTTCGCTTGAACACGAGCGCGGGCTTGGCAGCGGCGGTCACGGGCAAGACAACGCCGCCGGTCCGCTGGGCGATCGCGATCACACCGCCCTGCACCTCCCCGCGCGGTCCGCGCGAGCCGTCGACCGCGAGACACGAACCGAGGCCGGGATCCGTGCGCGCTCGGCGAATCATGTCGATGATCGCCTGCAAGCCGTCCGTGCCCGACGAGCCGCGAATCACCTCGAAGCCGAGGCGCTGCTCGATCGTAGCCATCGCGTCGCCGTCGAGGCTCTTCGAGCACATGACCATCCAGCGGCCGTTGCCGCGACCGCTCATGAAGCCGAGCAGCGGAAACGTGCGGCCGTGAAAGAAGCCGGCAACGGTCGGGCGTTTGGTCGCCTGCAACTCGTCGAGGCGCTCGCGGTGCAGCACTCGATAGCGCCACGACCACCCCAGTGAACGGATCAGCGCGAGGCCGATCGGCGGGATCACACGCCGCAGCAGGAAGCGACGCGCGGGCTTGAACCGCAAGACCCGGCGTAGGAACGGCCGCTTCTTCGCCGAGCCGTCCTCGACCTGCCCGGCCTTGACTTGCCCAACCCCAGCTAACCCAGCCTCAGCCCGCCCAGCCTCAGCCTGCCCCGCCTCAGCCAGCCCCGCCTTAGTCCGATCGCCCGGCATCCGCCGTGGAACCATCCATGCGTTGCTGCAGGAACGTGATCAGCTCGCCCACGGTCACGATCCTCTGGATCTCTTCGGCGGTGATCTGAATACCGAACTCCTGCTCGAGATCGAACAGCAGGTCGAGCACGGCGAGCGAGTCGAACCCCAGGTCCGCGATCGTGGTGTCCTCGGACACGGCACCGAGGTCGATATCGATGGTCGCTGACTCGGAAACGACGGAACGGATGCGCTCGAGGATCTCTTGGCGTGCCATGGGGAGAAGCCCAGTTGACCGTTCCGCGGGCAATTGTCTACCACGCGGTAAAAAACGCCCCCGACCTACCGCCCAGCGCTCGGCCGCCGCAGCACGAGGACGCCGTTGCCGCCGCCGAAGCCGAAGCTGTTCTTCATCGCGAGATCGATGCGGACCTCCTGGGGTTCCTTGCCGACCAGGTGGATACCGCAGTCGGGATCCGGGCGGTCGAGATTGAGGTTGGCGGGCACCACCTGCCGCGCCATTGCCATGATCGTGACGATCGACTCCACCGCCCCCGACGCGCCGAGCAGATGGCCGAAGAACGGCTTGAGCGAACTCACCGGCGTGGCGTCCGTCGCCGCTCCGAAGACCTCGCGGATGGACCGGCTCTCGCACAGGTCGTTGGCGGTCGTCGCCGTGCCGTGCGCATTGATGTAGTCGATATCGGCGGGCTCGCAGCCGGCATCCGCCAGAGCCCGGCGCATCGCGCGGGCCTGCCCCACGACGTCGGGCGCCGTCACGTGGCCCGCGTCCGCCGACTCCCCATAGCCGAGCAGCTCGGCAAGGATCACGGCCCCCCGGGCCTCGGCCTTCTCACGTTCTTCGAGCACCAACACACCCGCGCCCTCGCCGAGCAGACAACCGTCGCGGTCCGCATCGAACGCGCGGTAGGCCGCGGCCGGGTCTTCGATACCGGACAGCACACCGAGGTTGTTCCAGACCGCGTAGTGCAGCGGATTGAAGAACGCGTCGGCGCCGCCGCAGACGGTCGCATCGACGTAGCCGTCGCGGATCATGCGGAAGCCGTTGCCGATCGCGTTGGTCGAAGATGTGCACGCGGACACCACGACCTGATTCGTGCCGGTCAGCCGGTAGTGCATCGAGACGCCGGATGACAACGCGTTCCCCATGACATTGGGAACGGTGCTCGGCCGCATGCCCTTCGGGCCGAGTTCCTGGAAGCGCTGCATCGTGCGAAACGTCGTGTCCGCGGTCCCGACACCGGTGCCGATCACCGTCGCGACCTCTTGCGGCTCATAGGGTTTCTCGCCGATGAGTCCCGCCTGCTCGAGGGCCTGACCGGCCGCCTCCAGCACGAACGCCTGCGCCCGATCCTGCATGCGGATGCCGCGCCGTTTGAGACTCTCCTTCAAGGGTCCGTCGTCGACCTCGGCACCGTTCTGCACCTTGTTGCCCGCGGCATCGAAGCCCGCGAGCGGCGCGATGCCGGTCTCCCCCGCCATCAGGCGCGACCAGACCGTCTCTTCGTCCTGACCGATCGCGGTCACCAGCCCGAGTCCAGTGACTACTACCGACCGCCGCTTCATCCGTTCATCCACAGGCCACCGTCCACGTGCAAGATCTGACCAGTCATGTAGGACGCCTCCGTCGACAGCAGGAACGCGACCACGTTGGCGACTTCTTCGGGCCGGGCGAGCCGCTGCAGCGGGACCCCCAGCGCAGTGCGATTGGCTTCGGTCATCGCCTCCGTCATGTCGGTCTCGACGAAGCCGGGCGAAACCGCGTTGCAGCGGATGCCGAAACGCGCGGCCTCCCGAGCCAGGCTACGCGTGAGACTCACCAGCGCCGCCTTCGACGCGGCGTAGTCGGCTCCCATGATCTCCGCGGGACCGTGAGCCGCGAGCGAGGTGATGTTGACGATCGCTCCCGCCCGCTGTTTGCGCATGACGTTGTAGGCCGTCTGGCTGGCGACCATCGCCGCCTCGAGGTTGACCCGGAACGTGTCGCGCCACGCCGCGAGTTTGATGCCACGGAACGCCACGGCCCGACCACCCCCGGCGTTGTTGACGAGGCCGTCGATGCCACCGGCTTGCTCGGCGAACCGATTCACGAGTTCGGTGGCCGCCACCGGATCCGCGAGATCCGCGGCCAACGGAATCGCACCGTCACCGAGCTCCTCGGCCGCCTGCGCCACCCGCTCGGGATCGCGGCCGTGCACGCCGACGATCGCCCCATCGCGAATGCAGCGCAGCGCGATGGCCCGACCAATGCCACGCGTGGAGCCTGTGACCAGGAGCCGCCGTCGCGGTTCGACGTCCGCCGCCCCGGATTCCGATTGGCCTGCCGAAGAACTACTCACCCGGGCTACCGTAGCGAGGATCTGCCCTGGAACGAACAGGCGGTTCTGCGACGACCGGGAGCCGGCGCCGGTCGAACAGCAAGCGCAGCCGCAGCGGAGCGACCTACGCGCCGAACTCGACGCTGACGAACAGCCCGTCCGCCGCGAAGCTCTGGAACCACTCCGCCACCGGTTCACCCTCCTCGGCGGCCGCCAGTGCCTCACCGAGCGGCTGGCCGCCAACGAGCGCGGACAGCACGGCGTGCATCGACGGCGTGAAACGCTGCCGCCATACCCGCTCGTCCTTACGGAACACCGCGACATGGCTGCTGAGGGGTTCGGGCACGTCGACCGGGCTGCCCTCCTTCCAGGGTTGGTAGAACTCGTCGACCGGATGCTCGAAGGCCAGCAGTTGCAGCGATGGGTTCGACGTGAAGCGCGCGCTCATCCACTGCTCGGGCGCGACATCGCCAAACTGATCGACCGCCAGCGGTTCGAACTCCGGCGCGTCGAACGCTCGCGCGCACGCGAGTTCGAGTTCGGCAAGCTCGGCGACGAACGCACGGTGCGGCAAACCGTCATCGCGCGCGATGAACGCCGGTAGACAGCGTCCCAGACGATTGAGGTTCGGGTGCCGGCTCGGGAACTCCGCGAGGTAGCGCGCAACCAGGTCCTGGAACCCGTCGGCCCCGAGCACGTGCGCCACGGCGCCGTAGTCACCCTGCAACGCCTCGACGAGCCGCGCGAGATAGCCGCCGTTGTAGATCTGCAGCATGGCCGCTGCGTCGAGGCGCGGGTTCGGCGCGAGGATCTCGCCACGCGCGACCTGGGCCTCGGGGATCAGGGCATCGACCGCTGATTCGGCGAGCGCGACATCGGCCGTGCTCGGGTGTTCGACGACACCCGCGAACCAACGCTGCAACAACCGGAGTTCGGGCGCGCTCATCGCGGCGCCCCCGCGGATCCGGAAGCGGCGACCACGTCCGTCACGGTCGACTTGGGATCGCGGTGGCGCAGGGCCTTGCGAGCCTCGTCGTGGACCGCCTGGAAGTCCGGGATGTCGGCATCCCATTCGAGAAGCGTCGATCGCCCCCCACTGAGTTCGTGCGCGATGCGATAGAGGTCCCAGACCTCGTCGCATACCGGCCCGTCGTGCGTGTCGAGCCGATGCGTCTCGTAGGTCGTATGACCCGCGAGATGGAAGTAGACGACGTGATCCCAGGGCACACCGCGGAGGTAGCCCTCGGCGTCGAAGTCGTGGTTGCTCGCGCAGACAAAGACGTTGTTCACGTCCATGAGCAAGCCGCACCCCGTCGCGGTCGCGAGCTCGCTCAGAAACTCCGGCTCCGTGTAGTCGGGCCCGGCAAACTGCAGGTAGGTACTCGGGTTCTCGAGCACGAGCGGCTGCTCGAGGATGTCCTGAACCGCGCGCACGCGTTCGATCAGGTGCCGCAGCGCGCCCTTCGTGTAGGGCAGCGGTAGCAGGTCGTGCAGGTTCTTGCCCTCGACGCCGGTCCAGCAGATGTGATCGCTGATCCAGCGGGCGCCGCAGCGCTGCTGCAGGGCCTTCAGCTGCCGCAGGTAGTCGCGATCGAGCGGATCCGTGCTGCCGATGTTCATCGACACGCCGTGCATCACGATCGCGTAGTGCGCCGCAATCTCGTCTAGCACGCGCACCGGCCGCCCGCCGGTGTGCATGTAGTTCTCGGACAGGATCTCGAAGAAGTCGACCGCCGGCCGCTCCTCGAGAATCGTCTCGTAGTGCGTCGTACGCAGACCGATCCCGATACCGAGATCCGATCCGACGAGGGTTGCAAGGGAGCTGGTCATGATCGCGAGGTCCGCGCCGACGCTTCGGCAGGTGGAGAACCGACTACTTCATCTTGGTGACCTTGCAGCCACCCGTGTTCTTGCACTCGTTCATGCCCTTGCAAGCGTTCTTTTCGGTCTTGCAGCCGCCCTGGCCCTTGCAGTCGTTCATGCTCTTGCACGAGTTGCTGACCGTCGCACAGCCGCCCTTGCTCTCGCAGCTGTTCTTGCCCGCACAGCCGTTGTTACCGGACTTGCAGCCGCCCTTGCCCTGACAGCTGTTCAGGCCTTTGCAGGCGTGTTTCTCGGTCATCGCGCTCATCTGGCTGTTCGACGCGCACGAGGTCAGGGTCGTGCTCGCCGTGCCGAGCAGCAGGCCGGTCACAGCGGCGGAAACGAGGGCAGAAGTGGTCTTCTTCATGATCGGGATCGTTGTTTGAGGTTTCGGTTCGTGAGGCCAGACCCGTCCAGGTCCGGCGATTGCGACGCTCTTACGAACCGCGATCCGGCAAGGTCCGAACTTCTTCCTGACCTCTCGAAGTTCGGAGCCATGCCGACGGAACCGCTACCTCACGAACGAAACCACGAGCCGAGACGTGCTCTGGAACGAGCTGCCGTCGAAGAGCCACGCCTGGAAATGCAGGGTCAGCGGGTCGAGCCACTCGGGCAGCGGGAACTGCCAGCCGCCGGTCGTGCCGTACTGGTAGGGCAGCGCGGCGAGAAAATTGGGCGCGCCGATGTCGACGAACAGTCGACAGTTCGTCGGCACGAGCGGGCTGGCGACCGGCAGATTCGCATGGCTGAGCGACACCAGCATGAAGTAGCCGACCGGGCTGCTGTTGCTGGCAACGACGCTCTGGAACTCGGATCCGATCTGCTGGTTGCCGGCCCACCCGATCGTGCCTGAACTGCAACCGGCACCGGTCACCAACGGGCTGGCGACGCTCGGGTAGCTGAGGCCATGGCCGTAGACCGGGTTGGTGTTGCCGACGTCATCGACGCCGTAGGCGAACAGGAAGTTGTCACGACTGGCGTCGAAGGCGCACGCCACGGGCGTGGGCCGCTCGTTCGCGCCGTAGTAGAGCACCGCGGAGTTGTTGCCACCCTCGGTCACGGCACCCTGGTAGCCGAGTCGGGCGAAGTAGGCGATCGGGGTGCCTGGCGTGACGGCACGAAAGCCGAGGCCGAAATGCGACCGGTCGTTCGTGTCGTAGGCCAAACCGGTCGCCTCCCAACGGCGATCGCCGTTGCTCCGAATCGTCACGGGCGGTCGCGACGACTGCGGCGCCTGCAAGCCATCGGCCCAGTCGAAGCGCTGCGTTTGCAGATCCGTCCCCGCAATGAGCGTGGTCTTGAACGGCACGGCCGCGAACTCGGCCGCGGTGAAACCGATGGCGTAGCGGCCACCACTGCCGGCGATCACCGGTCCGAGTTGGTGCCGCGAACGACCGGCCTGGTCCGCCAGGAAGGAGCCGAGCGAGCGCGAGGACGTCGTGAGCTGCCGCGCCCGCACGTCCCACCGCGCGGCGGGCTGGCCACCGTCGTGCAGCTGATAGGCACAGACCCACCGCGCCTGCTGCGCGACCTGATTGACCGTGGGCCGTTCGGCGTCCAGCTGCGACCCTGTGGCAACGAAGAACGGATTGCCGAAGGATCCGAACCCGGACATCGTAACGGGCACGGCCATCACGCTGCTCGTGGCCGTGTTTGCGAGGTTGCCGGAGTTCGCGGCATTGTCCTCGGCCTGGAACACGACGAGACCCGTTGCGCCACTCGATCCCGAAGCGACGCCGCCGACGTCGATCCGCCAGGCGTTCTGGCTCGGCGCCAGGTTCAGCGCCACGACGAACGCGTTGAACGCGGTCGACCCGCTGTCGTGCACATGCGCCCGGATCGCGCTCGCACGCACCGCGCTGTTGCGGAAGTAGCGACCAACGGCGAGCAGATAGCGGTCCGCACCACCGACGTAGGCACACGAACATTCGTTGGTGTCCCAGACGGAAGTGATGTCTGAGAACACGAGGTCCGGCCCCTGGAGATTGAAGTTCACGAGCACGGCCCACACGTCGCTATCGACCGCCGAAGCGTTCCGCGTGTACGCGATCATCACGCTCTGGCCGCCGGTCTCGCCATCCCAGCAGATGTCCACCTCGCCCACCGGCGACGAACTGCCACCGCTCACGTACTTCCGCGACAACAGGGGGTCGACCACGATCGGCAGGCTGGCGTTCGCCAGCCAGGCCCCCGGCACACGGAGTGTGATCTCGCCGTCGTGGAACGAGGTCTCGAGTTCCCGGCGCGCACCAGTCGCGTCGTAGGCCCAAGCCTTGCCGTAGCTCACAATCTCCCGACCCTCCGCGTCCGAGAACGCGATCTCGCGATGAACCGCGGCCTGATCGGCACAGCTCAGGTCGGTCGACACGGCACCCGTGATCACGAGATCGCCGTCGGCCGGCAGCTCGTCGATGACGAACGTCTGCTCCAACCCGTGTGCCAACACGTCATAGGCCTCGACCACGCCCGCGAAGTGATACTCGTAACGGAAGTCGCCGTGCTCGTGCCGCGGCGACTTCGCACCGGCCAGATCGACCCCGCCGATCGTCGCCGACGTCGTACGCCACGACCACGGCTGATTGCGCGGGTAGTCGCCACCGAGATAGGGCACGAACGTCATACCGTCATGGAACGACACCTTGTAATCGTGACCCGCGGCCCACGTTCCGTAGCTCAGCCCACCATCCTCGGCCGCAGTGTGGATCGGCGTCCGCAGTCGCGGCAGCTCGAGGTCGCTGACCACGGGCTGTTCGGGTACATGCTGCGGTTCGGCAAGCTGCGGAGCGAGACCCGCAGCCTGCTGCGCACCTGTCGGGAGGGAGAACGCGGTAACACCGGCCAGCAGTGCGACCCGCGACAGAGATCGTTGGAGATTCATCGGGATTCGGATCAGCCCGCAATGGCGAGCCGCTACGCGCCTTCCATGTCGCGACCGCGCAGGCGGCGACAGCGAATCCCCGACGGCTCGTCCTACGCTGGCTGATTCTTGTCCTGCAGCGCCAACCCGACGATGAGCATCACCAGCCCGCCCAGCGCCAGCACGCCGCATATCACGATCCCGAAGCACCCCCCGGCCAGTGACGAGATCACTGCAATCGGGTTGGTGCTCGAGACATCGAAGTAGCGCACCTGGCCGTCGCCCCTCATCTCGGACTCTCGAACCTCGAACGAGTATTCCCCCGCGCTCGCGGCTTCGAACGTACCGATCAGGTAGGCGTGGCGGCCGTTGACGGCCATCTGCGAGTCGCCGGACGCCTCGTCGATCGCAATCGTCTCGCCGCCGGGCCCGAGAATCCGGAGTGTCACACCGGACGGCAGCCGCCGGTCGACGCGGTGATCTTCGCCCTGCCGTGAGAAGTCGTAGACATGCCAGACGTAGAGCGTCGAAACTCGCGGCAGCTCGGCGGTCGCCTTCTGATTGGGCTCGAGTCTGAGTTCGATATCGAAATCGGTCGCCGTGTGCTCCATCGCGACGTCCACCGCGTCGTGCACGAGGCCGAAGTAGGCGATGACAGCGAGCCCGAGCGCACCGAGCCCGCAGAACGTGAGGGGTCGATTCATGGTTTGCGAGTTTACGGCGCCGGATGCCGCCGGAGACGGAGCAAAGCCGACCTTGTGCACTGCCGACCTTGTGAACTGGGCCACCATGACCGATTCTCCGGACATGCTCTGAATGCTCGCATCCCCCCGACGGATCACGGTCGTGATCCTGGCTGCCGCCGTGGGTCTCGGCCTCGAGCAGTTCACGGCACTCGAGCACGCGTTCCTGCCGGCACTCCTCGCCGGCATGGTGCTCGCGATGTTCGTGCCCAGCAAGAGCGCGTGCGCGGTCAGGCTGCCGGCGACACGAACCGAGTCGCCTCGTGAAGCACCCAAGCCCGGTGACTGAGGAGCCGACGACCCCTCAGCGACCGAACGGCACCTCGTTGATCCAACGGTAGCCGCGGCTCGTGAGACGGTGACTCGGAGCGGGCTTCTCGCCCTCCTTCGTTGTCACGGTCGGTTCTTCGGCGAGGCGGTCGGCCACCCGCACACCGTAGTCGTAGAGCGGGCGGCCGAAGCACATGCCGAGGATGGTGATCTTGCCGAGCAGGCCGACCCACCAGGCGACCTTGTGGTCCCAGAGCGTCGGCCCCGGGATGCGATCGGTCGCTCGGCCGAACAGCAGCACGCTCAACAGTCGGCCATCGTTGATGGCGATCAGCAGCGCCATCACCACGAGATGGGACGAGTAGAGTTTGACCGGAACGTCGTAGCAGTAGTTGAGCATCGCGACGTTCGTCATCACGGCGCACGTGACGACCGCACCGAGCGTCGCGGTTCGACGCCAGACCAGCAGCAGGGCACCGAGCGTCTCGCCGATCCCGGCAAATGCGGTATATGCCGGCGAGCTGCCCATGAACTTCCAGACCACCCCCATCGGCGAGCAGTCACCCCAGGTGGTCGCCAGGCCATACTCGCTGATCGGCCGGAACTGGCCGGACACGTACGGCAGCTTGGCCATGCCGTAGCTGAGCATCACGAACGCGAGCAGATAGCGCAGGTAGCTGCGCATCAGATCCCCGGTGACCGAATACGTGCGACGCGACACCCGCCGCGCGATCGCGGTCCAGATCACAGCCCCGAACAGCGCGACGACGAACAGATTGAGCAGCGCGAGGTAGGACTGCGTGGTGTCGCCGCTGCCGTTGGGCGGCACGAGTTCGCCCTCGATCGCGAACACGTTGTGTGCGGTCCAGGTCGCGAGCTCGCGCACCGAGTCGTCGGTCCACGATTTGACCTCCATGCTCCAACTCGGCAGGTATCGACGAAACACGGTCGTCACGAAGCCCGACGCGCCGTAGCCGACCCAGTAGAGCACGGTGAACCGCTGCGCGAACGCGAGCACGAATCCGAGGTCGCCAGCCCCGTCGCCATTCGCGGCTGCCGACCACCGCGGCCAGAACGCCAGGATCGACAGCCCGATCAGCGTCGCGGGCAACATCAACCACCAGGTCCAGAACGGCTGCTGCGGCGCGTTCTCCGCTTCGCTCAGCGCCTGCGTGATGAGGGGATCGCGGGTCGGGGCGGGGGTCGGCGATGATTTCTTTGCCGGTGTCCGCGAACCGCCAGCCGTCGACTCGACGGCCTTGTCGACCTCGGTGAGCGATACGTCATCGAGCCAGAACCCGCCCGCACCGATCAGGAAGACCCCGACCACGATGCGACTCGCGTCGTCGTCGACATCGAGCACGATGTCGTAGTGCCGCCACTCCTCCGCGGTGATCGGTCGATCCCCCATGTTGTCGAACGCGCCGAACTGCCGCTTGCCGTCGACCTCCGGTCGGTCGACGCGAAACCACATCTGCACCCGCGAGTCTTCGGTCAGCCCGTCGGCGCGGATCGCCGCCCGCAGTCGCACTCGCCGACCGCCCCAGTCCTCGGCGTCGAGGCCCTGCATCAGGTTGGCCGACAGGCCGCGACCCGTTGCCGGACGCAGAACCGTCACCCGCGCCGCCTGCTCACCCGCAAAGGCCGCGTCCCCCGCAATGACCGCTACCTCCGCCTGTCCCTGACTGCCGAGGTTCCAACCCATCGGTGGCGCGCCCGGCGTATCCGCCTCGAAAGTCGGGTTCGCCGGCTGGGGCAGGTTCACGGTCGGCGGATCCTGTGGCGCTTCGGAGTTCTCAGGATCCTGAGATTTCGGCCGCTGCGATTCGGCAGTCCCCTGCGCCAGCACGACACCGGAGCAGAGAACGAGAACGACAACAGCGAGCAACCGCGACAAGAGGCTTCCGGGCGAAAGATGCATCAGCGAACTCCAGGGAGGCAAGTGGCGACCCCAGACTAACAGACCGTCG
This sequence comes from bacterium, assembly GCA_024743115.1. Taxonomy (GTDB): domain Bacteria; phylum Planctomycetota; class UBA1135; order UBA1135; family UBA2386; genus JAGQRA01. Next base: position 44,478 of record JANSXC010000007.1, read on the forward strand.
CGCAACGGCGCACTCGCCCGAGGCTCAGCGACGGCGCGTGGACAACCGGAGGCCGACGACCTCGAGGTGCTCCTTCGGCATGGACCGCCAAGGCTCGGCCATGCGCGCGCGATCGGCGTTCGTGACGCCTACGGTCCGGACGACCTCCTGCTCCAGGACTTCGAAACCGTGTTCCTCGAAACGGTTGACGAACTCGAGCGGTCGCACGCGGTTGCACTGGTAGACGAGCGGTTCGCTGGACTCGACCCGAAGGAAGTCAAGCGGGCCAACCGCCTGGGCGTAACTCCGATGGTCGACACCATCGATGCCATGCCATCCGATCGCCCCCGATTTGCTGATGCGTGCCATCTCCGCGACGATCGCATCGGGATCCGGAACGTGCTCGAGGAACGAGTTGCTGGTGATGCCATCCACACTGGCCGTCAGCAGGCCGGTCGCGTCGGCCGAGCAGTTGCGGAACTCGAGCGGAAAGCCGTTCAGCGCCGCGAGTTCTCCGCGTTCGAGTCGGAGAACATCGAGGCCCGCCAGATTCTCGCGCACCTGCTCGCCCGTGACGAGTCCTCGCGGCAGATACGTCGCCGGCTCGGCAATCAGCTCCATCGCCGTGCGCGCGAGGCCGCGCAAGGCAACCTCCGTGTCGAGTTCATCGAGATCGATGCAGTAGCAGCGACCTGCACCCGCAGCCAACAGAACGACCATGCTCGCAAGCGGATTGAGACCGCCGCTGCCGAGATCGACGAAGGTCCCGCCAAGGAACCGCTCCCAGGTAATGGCCGGGTGCTTGGACAGAATGCGCGCGAGCATGCTCGTCTTCTGGCGCGAGAAGCGGTTGGGATGGATGTCGAGGCGCGACTCGATACGCGCACACATCGTGCCCAACAATCGAACGTCGCCGGAGCATTCGGGCGTCCAGAGATCGCCCGCCTCTTCGAGCGCGAGCAGCAACTCCTCCGCGAGATCACCGAGCCGCAGGTCGGTCTGCCGCCCGCCAGAACCGAGGCCAGCGGTCACTCGACCGGGACTCTGTGCTTTCTCGATGGGCTCCCTGGATTCCTGCATGGCATCGGCCTCACGTGCGCCCCACGCTCGCAAGCGAGCGAGTGTCACGCACCACGGACGGAGGGTAGTGCAGGCTGGGCCAAAGGTGACGCCACCGACAATCTTGGCTCACTCTTCACTGCGCCGGCTCGGCACGATGTCTGCGGCCTACGCACGACCTCCGACGCTCAGGCGACCAGCCCCCGGGGCTTGTCGTCACGATGCCGAAACACTCTCGCCCGGTTCCGTGTCCTGATACCGCTTGGGAGCCTTCTCGATTCCGCTGGCACGGCGGTTGCTCCACCAACCGTGCCCTTCCTGGCGACCGCACCAACTCCTTCGGAGATCTGATGAACCCCTCGATCCGCTTCGTTTCTGCCCTGCTCCTCGCCAGCACGATCGTGCATGCCCAGTCCGTGTTCCGGGAGACCCGCTTCGCGACGGTCCCAAACAACCTGCGGCCGGCCCGGGTCGACGCCGGTGACGTCGACGGCGACGGCGACCTCGATCTGATCGTCGCCAACGATTTCCAGCCGGTGCAGGTCTTCATCAACGATGGGAACGGCACGTTCACCGACGGCACGGCCGGTCGGTTCGTCACGCCCGCCGGAGTCGACAACACCGACATCGACCTCGCGGACATCGACGGCGACGGCGACCTCGACGCGCTCATGACCAATGAGGACGGCGTGACGAACTACGTGTTCACGAACACCGGCATGGGCGTCTTCACGCTGGCTCCGACCGCGTTGCCGCCGCAGGCCAACGACACGAAGAACCAGGTCCTCGCCGACTTCGACCGCGACGGCGACATCGACTGCCTCGCCGTGGACACGGGCGGCTGCCACTTCTACGAGAACAACGGCGCCGGGCAGTTCAGCGACCAGACGGCGACTCGGCTGTCGGGCGTGCCGCTCGGTCTCGGGTCGGAGTATGCGGAGGCGCCGCGCGCTGCCGACATCGACGGCAACGGCGAACTCGACGTACTGCTGCCCGGCGCGGGTGGTCTGCTGTTCAACACCGGCGGTGTGCTCGCGCCGGCTCCCAACCAGCTGCCCATCATCGCCCAGGCACCGCACTGGCTCGCCGACTTCGATGGCGACGGCGACATCGACATCTTCGCCTCGTCCGGTCGCCGCATCTACGAGAACGTCGGCGGCGGTTCGTTCATCGACGCCACGCCCTGGACCATCCCGCCCGCACCGCAGGCCGGCTATGGTCTCATCGACGTCGACCGCGATGGTGATCTGGACATCCTCCGCACCAACCGAACCGATCTCAACAACGGCAACGGCACCTTCACCACCGCGCCGGCACCCGCGGCCGTTCCGCTGCCACAGCGCTACGGCTTCCAGGTCGGCCATCTCGCCGCCGACTACGACGGCGACGGGGACGAGGACATGGTCGGCCTGTCCAACCTGCTCCACCACATCGATGCGCCGACCGCGCCCCAGATCGGCAGCACCTACTCGGTCGAACTGCACGTTCGCCCCGGCTCGATCGCGCCCGGCCTCGTCGTCGCCGCACTCGGCGCGGGCACGCTGCCGCTCGGACCCTACCCGAGCCTGCGACTCGATCCGGCAACCGCGGTCGTCGTCGCGTTCAGCCCGGCGATCGCGACGCCGCTCACGTTCAACTCGGCGATCCCGAACGCTCCGGGGCTCGTCGGTGTCAACCTGCACTACCAGGGCATGCACATCGACCCGGTCGTCGGCGTCGTCGCGACGAACACGTTCCGTGACACGGTGCAGTGATTGCGAGCGGTGGTTTGCTGGTTTGAAACCACGCGACCACCGAACACCACATCGGCCTCAACGGCTCAGGACGAGCCGCTGACCGTTGCTGAACGAGATCCCCGTGGCGTTCGCGGCCGGATCGACGCCGGCCCACTGCTGCTGCAGCGCGACCCCGACGAGTTCTGGCGCGTCCGGCAGCGGCAGCGCCAGAGCCCCCTCACCGAACGGTGAAGTGAACGTCAGGATCGAGCCGAGTTCCCGGTTGTTCAGCCCGGTGCAGCCCGGCAGGCCGAAGCTGTCCAGGGGCACACTGGCTTCGGTCAGGCCGAGCATCACGAAAGCTGCCGAGATCGCTGGTCCATCGACGAGCAGGAGCTCGAGACCCGAGCTCGGCAGCCGCGGGAGTGCGTCGGTGTAGCACCGCGGGAGCCCGTTGCTGCCCGCGCAACCGCTGCCGTATTCCTCCGCGAGCGGGTTCCCGGCGCCGTAGCCCCCGAGCCGCACGACGAGGACATTGCTGTTGTTGGCGGTCGCGGTCGTCGCGTTCGCGTCGTTCGCGGAGATCCGGAACATGCCGCCGTTGTTGCGTGAGTCGAAGCGTGAGTTGGAACCGACCCGGTCCGTAACGCGGATATCGAGGACCAACGGCCCGCTCCCAGGATCCCAGTAGAACGCCGAGTCGAGCTTGACGACGATCGGGAACTCTGCCGGCGACCGACCGCCAGCCAGGAACGGCACGGAGAACTTGCCGTCGAACACGCGCGTGCGGCGCGCGCCGTGGTTGGCGTCGAACGTGTTCGACAGCGGCCCCGTTGCGACGGCCGACTCTGACAAGTCGATCGTGCAGGCCCACGTCGCGGGCTCGAAGTCACCGTTCACGCCGTTGGGTCGGAACGCCAGGTGTTCGATCCAGATCGGGCGCGACGTCGCAACCGCGCTCGGCGGGTAGAGGAACATCGACCGCGCGGACGAGCGCGAGAACGGCGCAACCAACGAGTCGTTGCCGAGCCGGTCGTCGTCGGTCGCCGGCAGCGTCGGCATCGGCTCACCGACGATCCCGAGCACGTGAACGTTCTGGCCGACCGTCGTCGCGGTCGGCAGGCTCCAGGTCCCGGGTCCGCCCGACGCGTAGACCCGGCCGACGGGTTCCGCTGCGACCGCCACGGAATCCCACCGCGTGGTGCTCGGGGTGTTGTGGCTGCGGACCTGCACATCGACGACGAGGTTGCCGAGCGCCGGGTTGTATTCGAACGCCTCGTCCAACGGGCAGACCAGCTCGAACGGTCGCGCACCCGAACTCGTTGGCCCAGTCACTGCCGGTGCAGTCAGGTGACCATCGAAGACGACCTTCTCGTCGACCCCGTGATTGCTGGCAAAGGTCAGGGACGGACTACCCGGCACTGTACTCGTCGTCGACATCGTGATCCGACAGTCGTACGACGCGCCCACAAAGGTCGCGCTCTCGTCGACCCGCCAGGCGAGTGAGTGGATTCGCGTCCGCCCGTCGAACCCCAGCGCCACCGCGCCATGGATGTCCTGGACGCGGTAACTCGTGTCCGGCGAACCCCACGGCAAGAAGTTGCCGGTCGAGCCGGCGTTCGCCAACAGGTCGCCGGGCGCGGTCTCGGTATCGAGCACGAGCTCGACGACCAGGGCACCGAGGTCCGTCACCTCCGACGTCGCGGAGTTGGCCGCCCCATGGAAGCTCACGGCGTCCGGCCCGGCAGTCGCATTTACGAAGTCGAAGGTGCTCGCGATCCGGCTGCCTGCGGTCATGTTGTAGTCGAACACGAGCGGGCCACAGGCCGGATCCCATTCGAACGGCTGGTGGAAGAAGACGCTGAGCGCGAACGGACTCGGCGAACCGACCGAACTCGCCGGTGGTCGCTGGATCGTGCCGCTGAACACGCGGGTCCGGTCCGCGCCGTGGTTGTCGTCGAATCGGCGGCGCCAGGTCGCGGTCGTCCGGGCGCTCGTCGAGAGATCGAGCGTGAACTGGTAGTTCCCGGCCGTAGTCGAGTTGACCGCCCCGTCGGGACGGTAGCGCACCCCCAGGATGCGCACGGGGTGGTCCACCCCGAGCGTGCTCGGACCGTACATCCCCATCCACCGGGTGGGCAATCGGCCGAAGGGGCCGCCGACGAAGGACGACCCTTCGACCGTCGCGTAGCCAACGGGCAGGACGTGCCGGACGTGACGCGGCGATTGCGCGACCAGATCGGCAGAAAGAGTGCTCGTCAGGGCGGTTGAGAGCAGCAGGGCTGCGGCAATTCGGTTCGAGATCATGCTGGGTCCCTCGAGATGGGTTCGTCGCGCGGCAATCGCCACGCAACCGAGCCCATTGGGGACCGGCGACCGGCGTTACCCGGATTCCGAGCTTTTCCCGGCGCGATGCGATTCGCCCGCTAACTGCGCCGCATCGGTGGCAGCTGCCAGTAGGCCAGCGCCCGCCAGCACCATTCGAGGGGCCCGAAGCGGAACCGGCGCAGCCAGATCGGTGAGTACCACAGCTGCAGCCCGAAGATCGCCAGAACGATCACGACCTGCCACGCGCGACTGACCTGCCCGAAAAGGCCGAACCCGTGGCCGTTGTAGATCGTCGTGCTGATCACGCTGTGCAGGATGTAGTTCGTGAATGCCATCTGCCCCACCGCCGCGAAGCGTTCCCGCAACCCGGGAAGTGCGCCGCGTCGACAGATCAGCATCACGAGCCCGATCCAGCCGAACGCTACGAACAGGCTACCGGTGTAGTTGAACAGCGAGCCGACGCCCATCGACCGCACCAGGTCCCAGTCGCAGGCGACGTGGTCGTAGACCCCGTACGCGCAGAGGGGTAGCCCGATGACGAACCCGGCGACGATCAGCGTGCCGTAGAATCTGGCGCTGCGTTGCGCTGCGAACACCCCGGTCCGGAACAGCACCATGCCGAGCAGCATGTTCGCGAAAATGCGCCAACCGAACAGCACGAGGAAGCCGAGCATGCCGCTCCATTCCCCCAGACGGAACGCGACCTGGTCGAACCACGGCCCGCGCATCGTCTCGCGGGTCGACGCGATGTAATCGGCCGATGGCGACCACATCTCCGCGAGGTCCGCGAGTTCCTCAGGCGGCATCTGATCGAGAAAGCTGAAGACTACGGCCGGCAGTGCGAACGCCAGGAGTGCCAGTACGACCTGCAGCCACAGCCACACCCGCCGCAGCAGGAACGCGACCATGCCCACCATGCCGTAGAAGAACAGGATGTCGCCGGTCCACAGCAGCGTCGCGTGACCGAAGCCGAACAGCGCCAGCCACAGCATGCGACGGTAGTGCAGTCCAGCGGCCTTGCCGGTCCTCGCCTTCGCGCGCTCGGTCATGAGTACGATGCCGGCGCCGAACAGCATCGAGAAGATGGTCATGAACTTCTGGTCCGCGAGCACGCGGTGCACGGTCCAGATCCCGAACTCGAAGTTCGAAATGTCACCCAGGGCGTATGGGTTCATGTAGACCGCGAACACCTCGGCGAATGCCTGCATGTTCATGGCCAGCACGCCCAGCAGGGCGAATCCACGCAGCACGTCGATCGAGCGGATGCGATCCGCGGCGACGACCGGCGCGGCGTTCACGGGCGGTCCAGCGTCCTTCGGCGGAGTATCGTTCGGCGGAGCGTCGGGTTCGGGGCTGTCGGTCATGGCCACTGGAAGTTAGCCGCGCGCCGGCGGGAAACACCCTCGCATCGACGTAAGACGGACACCTCACGAACGCGCGACTCGCCCAGCGAGGTTGCCGCACCATCCGTGCCGTGGCAGAATTCGACTGCCGCGCCAAGGGATGAAGAATGCCCCCATGGGCAGGCATTGCAGTTGAGCATGTTCGGAGAGCACGCCGATGAGTTTCTATCGTGAGTCACTGGCCTTCTTCGCGTCCGCTTCTATCGCCGTCGCGCAGCTGGTTCGCCCCAACCCACTCGATCGGCACCCGCTGCTACCGCCGATCGACCAAGAGTCCTTCAGCGTCGGAGCCGGCGACCTCGACGCGGACGGGATCGTCGAGTTCGTAGCCGGCGAGCGTGCGGAGATCGTCGTCCATCGAAAGAACGGTTCGGTTTGGACGCGACTGGCACGCCCCACTCCGGGGGCAGCCGAACAGCTGTTCGTTCGGGACTTTGACGGTGATGGCCATCTCGACGTCATGGCCGGGCGCTTCGGATCTTCAACGGCGCCCTTCTTTCGCATCTGGTGGGGCGACGGCACGAGCGTGCTCCCAGCCAACACGTCGGACTTCGGAATGCCCGGCGGCTACTTCAACAGCCGGGCCACACCATGCGATGTCGACAACGACGGCGACCTCGACATTCTCCTGGCTCGAGATGCCAGCGGGTTCATGGACTCCAGCATCATGGTGACGAACCAGGGCAACCGGTCGTTCACGGGAACCCCTAACTCGCAGTACCCCCTTCGAAACTCTGGCAGCGCGACAGCGTACTGTGTCGACCTCGATGCAGACGGCTTCGACGAGGTCTTGTTGGTATCAACGACCGGTTCCAGTCGACTGATGTGGAACAACGCGGGAACGTTCGTTTTCGCAACTCCTCAAGAGTTCCCGACGTTACCGCAGAGCCTGCGCGGCATGGCCGCTGCCGATTTCGACGACGACGGCGACCTGGACGTCGCACTGGGAGGAGCCGACGACCATGGCACCTTGCTGCTCCGCACCGGGCCCCGAACGTTCGTAGAAGCAGCAATCAACATGCCGCCTCCGCGCCACACCGTCGCCTTGCGTTCACGAGACATCAACGGCGACGGCCTGCCGGACCTGCATGCATTCGGGATCGATCGCGGCGAATCCCTACTGTCCGACGGCACTGGCAACTTCGCTCACCTCGAATTCTTCGGAAGTCAGGACAAGCTTCGATCGATCGCCGATGTCGACCTGGACAGCGACGGTGACATCGACATCCTGCGCTATGGCCGCGCAGATCAGCTCAACGCGACGGCCCGGCTCGCGTTTTCTTTCATAGTTCACGGCGGCCTTCTCGAGCATGTCGGCGGTGCTCGGCTCCCCGCCGGATTCGACTGGGCGGGCGCTAGCCCCGGCGACATCAACGGCGACGGTCTGGTGGATATCGTCGGGCTCGGAGCCGATGACCTGCAGTTCGCCACGAACGATGGTCGCGGGGTGTTTCACTACGAGCCGCAAGACTTCGGCTTTGTCCAGACCACGGGCTTCTTCGGTGATCTGAACGCAGATGGCCACGACGAGTTCATCCGCACCGGGACCAATCCGGGTATTCACTTCAACTCGAACGGCCGCCTCCACGAGACGCCTCAGCCACTCGGCATACCAGGAGCGCGTACGGGTGGGTGCGTCTTCGACATCGACAACGACGGTGACGGTGACCTCGCGCTGATCGACTCCAGCACCCGACCGGCGACCCTGCGGATTCTGATCAACCACTCCGGGACACTGATCGACGAGACGACGACCCGGCTGAACAGCCGGTCGTTTTCATCGGGCGCGCGCGACCTCGTCATGAGTGCTGACATGGATCAGGATGGCGACCTCGACATCTGGATCAGCACGGACGCGGATCAGTTGATACTGGCGAACCAGAACGGCGTATTGAACTACGTGGCCGCCAGCCTACCCAACGTTCAGGGCGGCTTGTTCGCATCGACGGGAGATATCGACGGGGACGGCGACCTCGACCTCCACACCGGACGCCGACTGTTTCTCAACACGGGCGGCCTCACCTTCACCGATGCTACGAACCGCGTCCCACTCGTCGCCGGGCTCGACTCGCTGGGCCGACTCGTAGACGTGGACGACGATGGAGACCTGGACCTTGCGGGCTTCTCGCTGGTGGCCTGGAACGACGGTAATGGCTTCTTTACGCCAGCAACGAACGCGGTGACCAACTCGACGAGTGGCGGCACGCTCCTCTGGACCGACGTGGACCGCGACGGCGACCCCGACATGCTGACGCTGATCGGATTCCCGCTGAAACTCGAGCTTCACACCAACATGCTCCGGCAAGCATGGTTTGCTGGCCCCGCCCGAATCGGGGGCTCCCTCCGCTTCCGTTTCCGTGCGGAGCCCGGCGAGAATCCGCTACCGGTCCTCATGGTCTTTGCCTGCGCCTTCGAGACCCGCCCCGCCACCCAATACGAGATCGGCTGGCTCTCCATTGACCCTGCCGGCGCCCTCCTCGTCGGACCGTTCTCGTTGCCGGCAGCCGGAGGAACTGCGCAACCCAATCTGCCGCTTCCCAACGATCCCGCGTTTCAAGGGTTGCGCCTGAGTAGCCATCCCATCGAGATTCGCGGCACGAGAGTCCGCGCAGGGAACCTGATCTCGACCCACATCGGACAGTAGTCCTCGACAGTTCCACAACGCCCGAAGAGCCGAACACCCGCCCGATTTGCGTACCACGACCCTCGTGCCCCCGACCACGTTCCTCGGCCGCCTGCGCCGGATCGGCCCCGGGATCATCATCTCGGGCGCGATCGTCGGCTCGGGCGAACTCATCGTCACGACCAAGCTCGGGGCCGAGGCCGGGTTCGCGCTACTGTGGCTCATCCTGTTCAGCTGCGTGATCAAGGTCTTCCTGCAGATCGAACTCGGCCGCTACGTCGTCTCGTCCGGGCACACGGTGCTGGAGGCCTTCGATCGCGTGCCGGGCCCGGCGTTGCGCATCGGAGAAGGCCGGCTCAACTGGCTCAACGTGCTGTGGTTCGTCATGACGGTCTGCGCAGCACTGCAGATCGGCGGCATCCTGCTCAGCCTCGCACTCGTCTTTGCCATGCCGACACTCGGGCTGGGCAACGTGCCGGGCTGGGTGTGGGCGCTGCCGTTCGTGATCGCGACGATCGCGCTGCTCGCGTCCGGCCGCTATCGCCTCGTCGAAGGCACGACGACGACGCTGGTCTGCCTCTTCACGCTGTCGACCCTGATCGCGGCCATGCTCGTGCAGACGACTTCGGCCGCGATCACTGGCGAGGATCTCGTCGCGGGCCTGACACCCGCGATCCCGCCCGACGGTGTCGTGACCGCGTTCGCCGTACTCGGCATCACGGGCGTCGGCGCCAACGAGCTCGTGTTCTACCCCTACTGGTGCCTAGACAAGGGCTACGCGCGCCACGTCGGCCCGGCCGACGGCTCGCCCGCGTGGCTTTCGCGCGCGCGCGGCTGGGTTCGCGTGATGCAGCTCGATGCGTGGATGGCCTGTCTGCTCTACACGGTCGGCACGGTGGCGTTCTACCTGCTCGGCGCCGCGGTGCTGCATCGGCGGAAACTCGCGGTCGACGACGATGCGCTGCACGAATCGCTGTCGCAGATCTACACCGCCGGCCTCGGGGACGGACTCGGAACCTGGGTCTATGCGATTGGCGCAGTGGCCGTCCTGTTCTCGACCTACTTCGTCTGGGCCGCGTCAGGGTCACGAGTCGTGACCGATGCTGTTCATGTCTTCGGCATTCGCCGCCTCGACGAACGCGCGCGCCGCCGACTCGTTGGCGCCCTCGGCGTCGGCCTGCCGCTCTTCGCGTGGCTCGTGGTGATCACCGTCGGCAGACCCGTCGCACTCGTGTTCGTCGGCGCGGTCGCGCAGGCGGCGATGCTGCCATTCATCGCCTTGGCCGTCCTCATGCTGCGCTACCGCGAAACCCGTCGCGAACTCGCACCGCGCTCGCTCATCGATCCGTTTCTCTGGATCGCCGCGCTTTCGACGGCCCTGATCTGCGTCTATCAGTTCATGACCGCCTTCGGGATCTAGTGCCGTGTGGCGCTACCATCCCGCCATGGAGACCTCGTCGCTGTCGCTTGCCCGCCCACTCGCCCTCGCGCTCCTCACCGGCTGCGCCACGCCATGGGTGCACGACCCCGCCGACGTGTTGGCCACGATCGGCTCGGTGCAGCAGAACGACCCCGCCTTCGCCGCGCTCGTCCCGAAGAACGCGACGCTAGAAGTGCTCGCGACCGGCTTCGCGTGGTCCGAGGGCCCGGTCTGGATCGCCGAGGACGGTGGTTACCTGCTGTTCTCCGACATCCCGCCCAACAAGGTCTGGAAGTGGCAGAGTGGCCGCGGCAAATCGGTCTACCTCAGCCAGAGCGGCTACCTCGCCACGATCCCGCGCCCGCACCACATCGCCCCGGACGAACCCGGATCCAACGGGCTGTTGCTCGATCCCGAAGGCCGACTCGTGCTCTGCCAGCACGGCCTGCGCCAGGTCGGCCGCATGCGCGCGCCACTCGGCGAACCTCGGCCCGAGTTCGAAGCGATCGCGACGCGCTGGAACGGCAAACGGTTCAACAGCCCCAATGACGCGGCATTCCACAGCAACGGCGATCTCTACTTCACGGATCCGCCCTACGGCCTGACGCGCAAGATGCAGGACCCCGAGAAAGAGATCGACTTCCAGGGCATCTACCGCGTCACGCCGGATGGCGAAGTGACGCTGCTGTCGCGCGCGATGAGCCGCCCCAACGGCATCGCATTCTCGCCCGACGAGAAGACGCTCTACGTCGCCAACTCCGATCCCGAGCGCGCGCTGTGGATGGCGTTCCCGGTGCTCGACGATGGCAAGCTCGGCGCGGGTCGTGTGCTGTTCGATGCGACGTCGATGGTGCCCGGGCTGCCGGGCCTGCCCGATGGCCTCGCAATCGACGAACTCGGCAACCTCTTCGCGACCGGACCAGGCGGCGTGCTCGTGCTGACGCCGGCAGGCAAGCATCTCGGCACGCTGCTCACCGGCCGCCCGACGAGCAACTGCAAGTTCGGCGACGACGGCCGCACGCTCTACATCACGGCGAACGAGTCGCTCGCGCGCGTGCGTTTGACGACACGTGGCCGGCGGGTTCCCGGGCAACGGTGATGCCGCACTCCGTGGCCGGCTATACTCGCCCCATGCGCACCACGCCCGGCCTGCTGGCCTGCCACCTCGGACTCTCCGTTCTGCTCGCGACGATGAGTGCCTGCTCGTCGACGACGATGGCGGGTAACGCACTCCTGATCACGGAGCCCACCGCCGGCCCCAACGACCTCACCCTGACGGTGACGGTCGGCACCCGAACCTCGGTCAGCGGCATGCAGGTCGACACGGTCGGACCCGACACGATCGTCACGCTCCTGAAGCAGGGCCGCGCCCGCCGCTTCATCCTCGCGGGCCTCATCAACTACCGCGGCCGCATCCGCCTCGATTCGGTCGACCTCGTCATCGGCGACACCTCGGTCTGGATCACCAGCGACCGCATCAAAGCCCACGGCCCGGCCGGCACGATCGACGTGCCGCTGCGCGACGAAGCGGACAAGGACCTGTTCGGCGACCGCGACATCATCCTGCGCAACGGCAAGGTCTCGGCGGTGGAGTGAGTCCGCGCCCTAGTTCGTTGCGCTGCGCAGTCCTGGCCGCACTGTTGGCTGCAGGATGCGCAACCGCGCCCCACGAGGTCGAGCGTCGGGCGTTGACCGCGGACCTCGGCCGCGACCCGGTGGCCTGCCTCACGGAACTCGGAGCGACCGACTCCCGAGTGGCGCTGTCGGCACGTCGCGGCGCCTCTTCCTGGCTGACGGAACAGCAACATCTCCGGCTGCTGCGCTTCGGTCTGGGACACCCCGACCAGCAGGTCGTACTCGGCACTGCCACTCTGTTCTGCGGCCAGTACTCGCCGCCCGTCCCCGAACTCGCGCATGCGGCATCGGTCGTCCTGCCAATGCTGGGCACCGAGCAATGCTCCGTCTCCTGGTACGACGCCCGCCCCCTCATCGGCGCTGTCGACTTCGACGGACTGATCGATGTGATCCTGCGCTTGCCCGAACCCGCCGCGATTCGGTTCCTGGGAGAACTACACCGCGTGACACGACAGGACACGGTCGCGGCAATGTGCGAGCTGGCGCACCGAGCCGTGGGCCACGTCCGCGCGAAGGCCTTCGGCAACGCCGCGATGACGGACGGCTACGACGGCCGCATCAGGCACGACCTGGTCCGGAATTGGCTGGAACTTCAGAACCGCGAGCCCGCGCGTGATCAACCCGGTCGGCTCCCGGGGCTGCTCCGAACCGCACTGCAGAGCTGGGCCGAGCAATGCCGCACCCGCGCAAGCGATCCGGATCAGGTACCCGACGCGCATCCCCTCGGTCTCCCGCCGACAGTTCGCCGTTGGTTTGCCGCGAGTGTGCCCGGCCCAGCCGACCTGCCACTCTTGCGGGAGTTGCTGGCGACCGCGGACTTTGAGCTGGCAACGACCACGGCATGGACCCTCGGCGCGATGACCGATTCGGACTCCCGAGCCCTCCTCGATTCAGAACCATCGGATCACGTCGCAGATCGGATATGGCTCGCTGCGAAAGCCCGGCGAGGGGACGCAACAGCACTCGAACAGCTCTTCCGCGAGAACGAAGACGATGTCGCCTTCGCGCTGACCCTCGCCTCGCCGTCGCGACGACGCCAGTACTTCCGCGAGTTGCTGGCCTTGCCCGTGCCGGCAGCGCTGGCTCGCATACGACACCTCGGCGCGTGGCCGCGGCGGGACCTTTGGTCGTCCTTCCTGATGCCGGCCTACGACGATCGCTACCTGGCTGAACTGAACCCGGCCATCCGCGCCCGGGCGCAGATCGATACGACGGTCCTACGCGCGTGCATCGCCTGGCTGCCCTGCTGCGAAACCCGCCACCTCGCGGACCTCCTGCTGGCACGCCCCGCCGCGGAACTGTTCGACGAGCCCCACGACGACGCCCGCGCGTCGCCGTTCCTCGGCCACGGCGGAGTTTGGGCCTTCCTCGAAGTGACACGCCCGGCGGCGTTCCGCCGACGGCTCCAAGAGGGCCTGTTCGGCAACGACCCCGACATCTGTGCCGCCTGCGCCCGCCTGTTGATCCAACTCGGCAGCTCCGACCACGTCGACCGACTCGGCGCGTGGATCGACGAGCACGGGTCCGCGGACGACTGGCTCGCACTGGCGCGCGAACGTGACCCGAGAGTCATGGCCGCTATCACTGAACGGCTGCAGGAGATGCCAACGGACCCTCGCGACCACCGGCATCTGCTGACCGCCCTGGCAGTCTGTGAAGGCATGCCGTTCCGAGTCGCCCTGAGCTGGAACCCAACTACGGACCGAATCGCTGCAGTCCGTTCGGCACTGCTGCGGAACGAGCCGGCGAATGCGTTCATCGACACCCAACCTGAACTCCACGTCCTGCAAGAAGCACTGTGCTGGCAGGATCCTCGAGTGCGCCAGTATGCAGCGCGAGTGCGTCGGCTCTCACAAGCGGACCCGGACAGCCTCTACGAGTTCGATCAGTTCAACGTCCTGTTCCACGGCACTCCTGCCGAGATCGAACGCGCGCTTCAACCGATCCGCGACGGTCGCTATGCCACGCACCTCGGAACATGGTCCAGAATCGCCGCCCGAGCCGGTGGACTCGAGATGCTGCCGTTCTGGATTGATGAGCTCGGCACCAACTGCTGCAGGGTCGCCATCGTCGAGTCCGCGCTGGCCGAGCTCTTCGGACACGACAGCGGCGCCTTCGAGGACGCCAAGCGCCTTGAGCCCGCAGCCGCCTATCTCCGCCGCACGCTGCTCCCGGTACGTCACCGGCTGCGCTGGAGCCGAATCGCAAACGGCTACGTCGTCGCCGGCCATTGACCGCTGCCCCAGCGACAAACGATCCGAACGCAACACTACCAACTTCTTGCCGCTGAGAGAGCCCCAAACCCATCGACAACGATGCGCCCATCACGACACGCTGCCACCTGCTTGCTCACCGGCGCGCTCGCGCTCGCCGGCTGCTACTCCCCACGATTCGTCGGCGAACGCGAACAGCCGAAGATGGCGCCCGAGATCGAAGGCGTCGACTTCGACGGCACGCGGTTTCGCCTGTCGGACTACCGCGGCAAGGTCGTGATGCTCGACTTCTGGGGCCATTGGTGAGGCGCCTGCCGGGCCATGTACCCGCACGAGCGGTCGCTCGTGGAACGTCACAAGGACGCGCCGTTCGCGCTCATCGGTGTGAACAGTGACCGCGACCTCGACGCAATCCGCGCGGTCGCCGCTGCGGAAGGTCTCGGCTGGCGGAACTTCTGGGACGGGCGCAACGGCCCGATCGCCACGGCGTGGCAGGTGCGGGCCTGGCCGACGATCTACTTGATCGACCACGAAGGGCGCATCCGGTTCGAGAACGTTCGCGGCGACGCTCTGGACACCGCGATCGATCAGTTGCTCGCCGAAGTCCGCTGACGAGAACGGGTCGCGGCTGCCCGCGGGCGACATCCGCGATTTCTTCGCCGATCGGTGGAGATTTCCTGTGGTCGAAGGCATCGCCCGGCGCTGGATCCGCACATCGAATCCATCGCGTAGCACAGCTACGCTTTCCGCGAGCGTTCGGAAGCAGGCGGATCCGCACCGGAGCGGACCCACCGCGCCCGAGCCCGGGGAACCGCGCCAGGAGAGCCGAGATCATGATCTCCAGATCCCGTTTGTGGGTGCTCGTCGCCCTTTCTGCCGTCCTCGCCGCCACCATGCTCGGCAGCTGCTCACGCAGCAGCAGCAGCGGCGGCCCACCGGTCACCCCGGCGCCGGCCCGCCCGGACAGCATGACCGGGCCGACGATCGACCCGTTGCCGTTGTTCACGACCGAGGCCGCGATCACGGTCCGCGGGCGCACTCTCATCGCGGGCAGCAGCCTGCTCGTGCAGGGTGGCGTCGCGGATCAGGTCCTCGGGCCGTTCGATGCCCGCGCATTCGAGTTCTCGTTGCCGCTGCGGGAAAACCGCATGAACCGGATCGTTCTGACCGAGCTGTTTGCGGATGGTACGAGGAGCCCCGCGGCGACGGCGGACATCGTGCAGGATCGCCGCGCGCCGACGCTGCAGATCGACCTGCCCGCGGACCAGAGCACGGTCTTCACGGATCGGATCCAGGTTCTCGGGCGCGTCGCGGACACGCTGACCGGGCAGTTCGAACTCACGGTTGACGTCAACGGGCAGCCGGCGACCGTCTATCGTGGTCTCGGCACCAACGGTACGTTTCGCCTCGACGATCTGCAGCTGCCCGCCGGCACCCCGACCGAGATCATCGTGCAGGCGCGCGACGCCGCCGGCAACGTCGCCGAGGCGCGCGTCACGACCACGTTCATGCCGCCGAACGGGAACCGCGTCATGCCCATCTCGGGCAACCTCCAGGAAGCGGAGATCCACCGCACGTTGCCGGAACCGCTCGTCGTACAGACCTTGCGACCCGACGGTTCACCACTCGTCGGCAAGGTCGTCCGCTTCGCGGTCACGCGCAGTGACGGTCGGCTCGCGACCACTCCGGGCCAGCCCGGCACCAACGATCTGAGCCTCGTAACCGACGCCTCCGGTTTCGCGAGCGCCTACCTGACGCTCGGCAGCGATGCCGGCTCGGCCAACAACCGCGTCGTCGTCACGAGCAAGGACCTCAACGGCGCGGTCACGTTCCTCGCGTCGGCACTGCCCGGCCCCCCGACTCAGATCAACGTGTCGGACGGTGATGCGCAGGTCGTCGCCGCCGGCGGCCCCGCACTGCAGACGCTGCGCGCGTGGGTCAGCGACGGCTGCAACGGCGTCGCTGGTGTGCCCGTGCGGTTCTCGGTCCTGCGCGGCGCCGGCAGGCTATCGAGCGCGACGGAGTTCGGACTCGAAGCCGTCACCGTCGACACGGGCCCGACCGGGCACGCCGACGTGACGCTCACGACGGGCGAGTTCGCGGGCCTCAACGAGATCGTCGCCGATTTCGTCGGCAACCCGGGCGCGACCGCCGTCTTCACCGTGACGGGCCTCGCCACGGACCACGCGACGGCGTCGTTCGTCGGCACGGTCACCGACAACTCGTGCCAACCGATCGAAGGTGCGACGTGCGTCCTGAAGTTCACGGGCGGCGCGGAAGTCACGACGACCAGCGATGCGGCCGGCCACTTCACCCTCGGCGACCTCCCCGCGACCGGCGCCGCCGACCTCTACGTCCACGGCGACACGGCCATCCGCGTCGGTGACCGACCGATCCAGGCGTCGACGCTGCGATTCCCGGATCTGCACTACGAGGTCGTGGTCGTCGATCGCGCGGAGAACAGCCTGCCCGCCGAGGTCAAACTGCCGCGACTCGACCCGCAGAACGACGTCAGCTACGACGGCACGCAGGACGTGACCCTGACCTGCGCCGGGATCGAAGGGCTGCAGATGATCATTCGCGCCGGCTCGATGACGCTGCCCGACGGCACGCGCCCGAGTCAGACTGCGCCCACAGTGCTCGCGATCAACCAGGTGCACCACGACGAACTGCCGATGGTGATTCCCGACGGCGCAGCCCCACCGTTCGCATGGACCCTGCAACCGGCCGGCGCCCTGTTCGATCCGCCGATCGAGATCCGCTATCCCAACATGAGCGGACTGCCCGCCGGCGCGGTCACGAACTTCCTGAGCTTCGATCACGACACGGGTCAGTTCGAGATCGTCGCGACCGGGCTCGTGAGTCCCGACGGCGCAGACATCGTCAGCGAGCCGAACTCGGGTTTGACGGTCTCGGGCTGGGGCTGCAACTGCCCGCCCTACGCGGTCACGGGCGACTGCCAGAACTGCTTCGACGTCGCGGTCGTCTTGTTCCAGGGCGGCCCGGGCAGCTTCAACTCCAGCCCGAGCGTCGGCTCGGGTCTTCGCACGATGGCAGCCGGTATTCGCAACCTCGACCCGCAACGCATCACCACTGAGGTCATCGGATCGAGCGGCAGCCTCACGGGTGGTGACGCCACCGAACAGCTCACCGCCGCGACCCAGTGGCTCGCGAGCCTCGAGAGCCCCGATTGCCCGAAGCCGAAGGTTGCGCTGATAGGCCACAGCCTGGGAGGTGACACGGTCCGGTTCAGTGACGGAATCATGGCCGACGTACGCGTCGCTCTCGATCCGATCACGCGTGCCGACTCGCTGAACTTCCCCGCCAACTGCGTCTACTATCAGCGTGGCTTCCCCGAGGTCGCCGCGCCGTCCAATACGTACAACTTCCTCGCCACCGGCTTCACCGGCTCGAGGCTGCAGTATTGCATCGGCTTCGGCTGCATCGATTTCACCTGCCTCCGCGGCTACCGCATGTCGGGAACGACGCTGCAGGCCGTCATCGCCAACACCGACCACTCGTCGATCGTGCCGGCGGTACAGGACAACGTCGAAACCCTGGTCGGTGACCTGCTGCCCACACCGTTCTCGGGGGACGGCCCCACCGCATTCCTCGACGAGTCATTCACGCTCACGGTCGGCGGCCGCAGCCTGCAGCTCGGCGCCGACGGGTTCTTCCACATCCAGAACATCCCGGCCCCGGACGCGTTCGGCGCCGGCGGGCCGGGCACCGCGCCGGACTTCCTCAGTGACGACTACCTGCGGGTCACGGGCAACGGCACCTTCCAGGGCGCGCCGTGCTACGTCTTCAGCGAGCCGTTCCAGATCCGCCAGGGTCGCACGACCGTGCTGAACGACCTGACGTTCACGTCGACACCGCCGCCGATGCCGACCCGCCTCGCGCTGTCGCTCGATCGTCCCGCACTGACGTCCCAGTTCCCGACCGCCAACGCCCAGGTGTTGGCTACGCTGCCCGACGGTTCGATCCGTGACTTCACGCAACGTACCGACTGGACGATCTATCGCACCAGCGATCCCGCGGTCGCGACGGTCGGCGAAAACGGGCTCGTGACGGCCGTCGGGGACGGCGTCGCGGTGATCACCGCGACGAACGAGGGCGTCTCCTCGGTCGCGCGCATTGAGGTGCGTCTCGACGCGCAGCTCACGACCGTCGTTGGCTTCGCGCAACTGCCGGACGGCACGCCGGTCGTCGGCGCCAGCCTCGCCGTGATCGGCCAGGGGGCGACCGGCACGAGCGGCAATGATGGCCGCTTCGAGATCCCGAACGTGCTCGCAACGCAGGGCAGCATTGCCCTGCTCGCGACCGCGACGGTCGGCGGCAACCAGCTGCGCGGCTCGACGGGGCAGCTGACGACGATCCCGGAGGGCTTCACGGACGCGGGCATCGTCACGCTCGCCGAAGCGTCGTCCGCGGGCACCGATTTCCTGCTCGCGTTCCCCGCGAACTACGACACGACTCCGGCGCTGCGCATCTTCATCGCGGGCGAGATCGCGACGTTCGGGCAGGTGCAGATCCCCGGGCTGGGCTTCCTCGACTCGTTCCAGATCACGCCGGGCGTGCCGACGACGATCGAGATTCCGAGCGCCGCGGAACTCACGCCGACGGACGGCATCGAGCCGCGCGGCATCTTCATCACGACCGGCGAGCCGGTCTGCGTCTACGGCCTCAGCCGGATTCCGTTCACGACCGATGCCTACTCCGCGCTGCCGATCGCCGCGTTCGGCACCGAGTACCGCCTCGCGTCCTACGACGCGCTCGGCACGACCCGGACCTCGACGCAGTTCGCGGTGGCGGCGCCATTCAACGCCACGACCGTGACCATCACGCCCAGCACGGCATTCAACAACTACCCGGCCAACCAGCCCTACACGGTGACGTTGCAAGCCGGTGAGGTCTATCAACTCGCCGCGCGGAGCGGTGACGTCACCGGCACGCTCGTCACGGCAGACCAGCCGATCGGCGTGTTCGGCTCCCACCGCTGTGCCAACGTGCCGTCCAACGCGGCCTACTGCGATCACCTCGTCGAGATGCTGCCGCCAGTGGCAACCTGGGGCACGCAGGTCCACGCGGTGAGCCTCGGCGGCCGGCAGAACGGCGACACGTTCCGGATCCTCGCGAAGGACCCGGCCACCACCGTCACGGTCAGCGGCACGACGCCGCTGACTACGACGCTCCAGGCCGGCGAGTTCCACGAGGCCGTACTCGATGGCACCAACACGATTTCGGCTACGGGGCCGATCATGGTGCTGCAGTACGCCAACGGCGGCTCGTTCGACGGGCGCGAAGGCGATCCGTTCATGATGCTCCTGCCGTGGCAGGAACAGTTCCAGTCGCGCTATACGTTCACGACCCCGGCCTCGGGCTTCGCCAACCACTGGGTCAACGTGATCGCGCCGACGAGCGTCGCTGGCACGGGCGGCGTCCTGCTGGACGGCACCCCGATCGACGCGACCGCGTTCAGCCCGATCAGCACGAGCGGCTGGTCCGGCGCGCGGATTCCGATCGGCGCCGGCTCCCATACGCTGGTGAGTCCCACGCCAGTCGGAATCTATGTCTACGGCTGGAACGACGACGACAGCTATGGTTACCCCGGCGGCATGAAGCTCTCACGGCAGTGAGGTCGGGGCCCACGCGGCGGGGCGGGGCCAGCGCGCTGGCCCTACTTGCCGCCGCTGCGGATCCGCGCCGCGAAGGCCTCCGCATCGGGGGCACCCGCCTCGCGCAGATGCCGCACCAGCTGACCCAGGATCCACTGGGTCTCGGGGTGGCCATCACCGAAGAGCTGCGCGTGGATCGAACAGGCCTTGCGGTAGTTCGCGATGCACTCGTCCCGCTTACCGAGCTCGCGATAGATCGTCGCCATCGCGTGATACGACTGCCCGATCGCCTCGTCGAGTTCCGGCATGATCTTCTGCCGCATGACGAGGGCCTCCTGCAACAGCTCGAGCGCGCGCTCGTAGTTGCCGACATCGCGCTCGATCGTGCCGAGGTTGTGTGTCTGGGTCGCCACCTCACGCGTCCCCGGACCATAGAAGGTCTCGAACACCGCCTTGGCTTCCTCGTAGTGCTGGCGTGCGATCTCCGGCTGCTTCTGATCCGCCGCGATCAAGCCGAGCATGCTGAGACAGAAGCCCGCAGCATGATGGTGTTCGCCGAACACTCGCCGCGACAGATCGAGCGCCGCCTCGATACTGGCGCGCGCTTTCTCGACCTCGCCTGCCATGTGATGCGCGTTGCCGATCGCGTGCATCAGTTCCGGCAACCGACTGCTCTGCGGTCCGAAGAGCCCACGCCGCAGCTCCACGGCCCGCCCGAGCTCGCGCAGCGCCGTTTCGTGATCGGCCTGCCACATCGCGAGGAGGCCGAGACTCTGGTAGCTGTTCGCCAGATCGAGTTCGTTGTCGGGCAGCGCCCGACGCAGACGCAGCGCCCGTTCGTGCAGTTCCTCGGCCTGCACGAAATCGCCGACGTCGCGCCGCGCGCGCCCGATCAGATCGATCGCCTCGGCCGCCGCGCGCCCCTCACCCTCCCCGGCCGCTGCGAGTGTCGCCAACGACTGACGGTAGAGCTTTTCCGCGGTCGCCGCATCGTCCTCGAAATGATGCAGTTCCCCGAGCAGGCGCTCGTTCTCCGCGATCGCCAGCGGCGGCGAGCCGATCTCGCGGTGCAGCTTCGCGGCATCCCCGAGCAGGGCCCGGGCCCGATCATAGACACCGAGGTGCTGGTAGACGCGCGCCATGGTCGTCATCAGGCTCGCGCGGATTGCGGGTTCGCCCGCGAGCTCGACCACGATGCGCCGGTAACCCTGATCGAGGAGCTCGCGAGCCGTGATCGTCGAACCGCGATACTCGCTGCCGTCGGCAACCTTGAACAGCTCGATCAAGAACTCGGCAACGCGCTGAGCCGTCGTCGACTCGCGCCGGGCGATCTGCTCCGCGCTGTCTGCCGCCCGCCGGTTCTGCTCGGACAGAACCGCGAACCAGACCGACGCCCCGGCGATCAGGAACAGCGCGGCCGACAGGCCCGCGGCCACCGGCTCACGCCGCGTCCAGCGCGCGAGCCGCTGCCAGATCGTCGGCCGCCGCGCCAGAATCGGTTCGTGCTCCCGCACCCGTCGCAAGTCATCGGCGAACGCCTGCGCCGTCTCGTAGCGCCCGTCACGCTCGGTCGCCATGGCGGTCTGCACGACGATCGCGAGGTCGGCAGGGACGTGACGGTTACAGCGCTCGACGGCGACCGGGCGTCCCGCGAGGATCCGTTGATAGAGTTGTTCGCGCGTCGGCGCTTCGAACGGATGCCGCCCAGCAAGGCTTTCGTAGAGCGACACGCCGAGCGAATACACATCGGTGCGGCGATCGATCGGACCACCGCCACCGCTGATCTGTTCTGGCGACATGTAGGCCGGCGTGCCGAGCTGGTCACCGGATGCCGTCAACGTGTCGCCCGTGCTCTGCTCGGGCCGCGCCAACCCAAAGTCGAGCACCACGGGTTCGCCGTCCTCGTCGATCATGATGTTGCCGGGCTTCACGTCCCGGTGCAGCACGCCCGATTCGTGCGCGGCATGCAGCGCCCGCGCGATCTTCTCGAACCGCTCGACCGTCGCAGCCAGATCGGCCTTCGTCGCGTTGGCGAACGGCGTCGAGTCGGGATCCGCTCGCGCCTCTCGCAGATGCGATCCGAGGGTTCGACCCTGCACGTAGCGCATCGCGACGAATGGCGTGCCGTCGATCTCCCCGGCCTCGTACACCGTGCAGATGCCCGGGTGATCGAGCCGCGCCACGGCCTCGACCTCGCGCTTGAAGCGCGCCCGCGCCTTGTCGAAGTGCAGCAGGTCGGGACGGATCAGCTTGAGTGCGACGCTGCGGTCGGTGCCGTCCTGTCGCGCGAGATGAACGACGCCCATCCCGCCCTGCCCGAGTGTTGCGATCAATTCGAAACGACCGAAGCGCTGCGGCGTCGATCGTTCGGTCTTCGTGCCAACTGTCGGCGACAACCCGGCACCAGTGGATATCTCGCGCTCAACGAGCCCGGCGCGTTCGAGAACCGCGAATCGCCGCCGCAACTCGTCCGCCAGCTCAGGAGATCTCTCGCAGCTGCGTTCGACTGCCGCCCGCCATTCATCGGACGGTCCGGCGAGGCAAGCTTCCAGCAACCGCTCGACCGCGTCGAGATCACCGGAATCGTGGTCCGATTTGCTCACCCGCGGACGGTAGCCGCGTTCGAGGGCGGCCTCAAGCCGCGCCGCGCTCCAGCCGGGCGCGTCGTCGCTGCCGCCGCCACAGCCGCAGCAGCACAACGACGAGCACCACGACGACGAACGCGATGCCCACCTGCGCCCAAGCCGCGATGCGAACGATCTTGTGCACGAGCGAGGCGTGCGCATCGCCATCGACGGGCACCGCGTCGAGCATCGTCGCGACGTGGTGCAGCGCCGAGACCGCGAGATCGCCCTCGGGCAGAATCTGGTGACAGGCGATGCAGGTGCCTTCGCGTTCGAGCTTGGCGCGCTCCGTCGCATTGAGCGGCCGCGACAGCGACAGATGGTGCCCGACGGTCTGCAGTTGCTCGCCGTCCTCGGTCACGAAGCGCGACCAGACGGCCGCCAGCCCGTTGACTCCGCCGACCTGCGGTTGCGCGTCGCCGGCGAGCAGGTTGCCGTCGCCGTCCATCAAATCGATGAAGTGATTCCGTGCCGGGTGAACGTCGTTCTTGCCCGCATCGATGCCGTAGCCCGCCGCCTTGGGGTTGCCGTGGCAGCTCTCGCAGCTGCGCGCCTCCTTCCGCGTCGTGTGCGGCTGCAGCGGCGAGTGATCGATGCCGACCTGGCCCTCGGCGCCGGCGCCTTCGACGCCAGGAATCCGGAACGCCTGGTTCTGCGCCAGCGCCTGACCGTCCTTCCCGATCACGGTCGCGGTCGTCTGACAGCCGGGCACACACGGCGCGATCCGTCCTTCGCCGTTGACCGCGAGAGCCGGATCCTCCCAGCGCAGATAGGCCCGCAGTTCGGTGATCTTGCCCGGGATGCGATGCGCCTCCGCACGCTCGGTGAACTCGCAGGTCGTCCCGTCCGGCAGGCTGTCGTGGCCGACCGCGACCCAGTCGAGTGGGTTCTCCGACGCGGAATAGTCGACCTTGATGTGACAGCCGTAGCACTGCGGCGCCCACGTAGCATGGCAGGCGTAACACTCCATGCGCTCCATGTGACGACCGACGTCGACCATTGCGACCCGCGCCTTCTTGGACAGCAGGTCTTGCTCCGCCATCGATTTCAGCGGAATGAGCTCGTGCACCGCACCACTCGCGAGGTGCACGTGCAGCTTGTCGCCCTGGCGCACGACGTTGCCGAACGGATTGCCGCGCGCGGTCCGCACGTAGCCGTCACCTGGCGCAGGATGATCACTGGCCTGCAGATAGTCCGGCAGTTCGTCGACGGTGCCGCGCGGCGCACCCGTCGCCGGCGTCTCGGCGTACTCGTCCATCGTGCCGAGCGGCAGTTCCCACGGGTACGCAGTCGGCGTGCCATGGCAATCCGTGCACTCGACCTCGACGGCCGCGGTAATCGCACCGATCAGCTGACCCGAACCGTGCACGTCGATCGACGTGTGACAGTCCTGGCACAGGAAGCCCTTGTCGGCGTGCAGGTCCGCGTGCAGCTTGCGGTAGTGCTTGCCGTGCAGCTTCTGCTGCGGCTTGCCATCGGCCGCCCAAGGCGACGCGTACGGCGTTTCCATCAGGCCCTGGTACGAGACGCCGATGCGGCGACCGCGGTTGTGACACGTGGTGCAGGTCTCGACGGGAATGCCGGTCCAGGTGTGGCCGTTCGCCGTGACGGGCGCACCAACCCCGCCCTGGATCGAATGCACCAGCGGCTTGCCCGATCTACCCTTCTGAGTCGCGTCGGCCCCTTGATGCACACCGCTGTTGGCATAGGGCACGTGACACGCGCTACACCCGAGTCCACGCCAATCGCCATGCCGTTGTGCGCCGCCGACTGCGAGATGACAGCGCTGACACTCACCACGCAGATAGGTGAACGCCGCGAGCCGCGGATCGCTCTCGACCTGCTCCGGCGTCGGGGCCTTGGGCAGTTCCTGCATGGCGGCGAGGAACACCTGCGGCTCCTTCTGCATCAGCTCGCGCATGTAGGCGTGGTGATCCGCGCTGCCGACCCGCTCGGACTCGGGCAGCGTCGCGACGTCGTAGTTCGCGAACTTGTGCTCATACCCGCTGAGCCCGCCAAAACCCCAGAGCGTGCCCTGGATCTTGCCGGCCTCCGTCATCATCAGGCTCTGCCACTGCGTCCGCACCTGCCACTCGTGGCACATGCCGCACGTGTGCTCATTGATCCACGGGCTGCCGGGGTCGGGATAGAACGCCTTCGGCCCCTGGTGATCGGCGTAGTAACTCGGCGTGCCCGAGTGCGCGCGCTCGGCAACCGCCAACCACTCCTTCGAATCTCGCGCCATTGCCGCGGTCGGCCGCGCGTCCGCGTCGCCGCCGTGACAAACGATGCAGCGATTGCGATGGCCGGCGGTCTCCGCGTGATCGAGGATCGCCTCGAACATGCCCGAATCCGGATTGCGGATCGCCTCGATGCCGTCGTGACAGATCAAGCACGAGTTGCTCGCGGCCCCCGGATCCTCGATCGCGGTCGCGCGCTTCGGCGCCGGATCGACGATGCGCCGACCACAACCAGGCTTGCTCGTGACATCCGGCGCCTGGGTAGCGGCAGCCGTGGCCGTCGTCACAGCCCTCGATTCGGACCCCGCCGCGGCACCGGGTTCGGCGCACGCGTGCCCGACACCGAACCACACGACGATCGCGAGGCACCACAGCATCGGGCGAGAACGAGGCCAGCGCACCGCGCCATGTTGCCCGCTCTGCCAGCCCATGCAACGGCGGGCCGGAACACCTACCGCGATTCGGCGATCACGTTGCGAGACCGACCGCCCTATCGAAAGTCGAGAACGTCCGGCGTGACGGCGCCGTCCGAACGGACTTCGAATCGCAAAGGCTCCCCCACGGGATCGCCGGTGATCCCCCGCGTCCAGTCCCAGCCCAGCACGACCGGCCCGATCCGCTGCACCTCGTAGGTTCCGGGCACGAGGTTGACGACCTCGAGTCGCTCGCGAATCACCACCGTCGCGACCCAGTAGGGACGACCGCGGCCCGGCACACGCCGTATCCACGCTCCCCAGTGAGTCTCCCACGACTCGTTCTGCGGCTCGGGCACGGGCGGTGCTTCGACCCTCAGCGCAACCTCCCGGCCCTTCGTCACCATGATCGTGCCGAGGTCGGTCACGAGATCGGGCTCGGTCCGAACCGCGCCGTGCCAGTGCACCGAGGACAGCCCGTTCGTCAGTCGCAGTACCCATTCCCCGGCGGGCAAGCCGACCAGTTCGAATCGCCCCGCCCTGTCGAGCTTCATCGTCTTCATGCCGAGCGCGGTGCTCGGCACCCAATCCGTCGAATAGAACGGATCGCCAACGCCGCGCTCGGCTCGCAGCAGCAGCAACACCACCCCGTCTCGTATTCGCGCCGGGAACAGGTTGCCGAGATCGAACTGGCCACGGATCGTGGCGCCACCGAGCACGAGATCCTGCTCCACGTCGTGACCGAGGTCGTGCAGGACGACTTCGACCGGCGACGCGGCAACGAGCGCTTCCCGATCGCGGCACAGCAGGTGGTAGCGCCCCGTGCTCGCGACTGCGAACCGGAACCGACCGGCCGCGTCGGTTCGCAGGTTCGGCGAGAACTGGAACGCACTCTCGTGATCGCGATCGCGAAGCGCACTCGATAGGGCGCCGATCCCGTTCTTCGGCGGGTCGGCGGGCATGCCGAACACCACGGCGTCTGCTACCGGAACTCCCGCGCGCAGCACGCGCCCCCGGATCTCGGCGATGGCGGGCACCGGAACGACGACCGAGGTCGGTTCGCCGGCTCGCACGTCGACCTCGACGACCTCGCGGGCATCGACGCCCGCGCCGAGCAGGGGCCGGATACCCGGCATCGAGCGCCGCGACTCGTCGTTCCAGGTCATGCCGAAACGCGACAGCGCGAGACCGTAGCGACCAGGTGTCAGCTCGCCGATCGCGAACTGCCCGGCGCGATCGACACTGTGAGTCCGCGGCCGGTCGGGCACCACGCCAGCCGCAGTGATCGGCCAGCAAGCAACGCTCACCGAGAACCAGCTCGTCGATTCGGGATCGGCGAGCCGGCCGGTGATTCGCCCGGCCGGCGACAGGACGACCCGAACGATCTCGCTGGCCGGCGCATCGGCCACGGCACCCGCAGGCCGATAGCGGCCATGCACGGCCGCGACCAGGTGCTTCACGGCCGCTTCGCAACGCGCGATCACGCGACCGTTACTGTCCGTCGTCCCGGCGAGTTGGTGCTTGAACCGCCGCGCTGCCTTCACCCGCTCGAGCAGATACTCGGGGTCGTCGTAGCGCTCCGCGGAATACTTCGGTCCATCGTCGACGTAGACCCGCGCGCCCTCGATCGGCATCCCGGCAGCGTCCACGACCTCCACCTCGATCGTCGGCGCGGCCTGGACCGCGAGTTCGATCGGCGGCGAGTCGCTCGTCAGCGTGAACTTCAGTTCTTCGGAACGACCGAAACCCTCGACCTCGGCCTCGATCTCATACTCCCGCGCGGCGAGCCCCGCGATCTCGAATGAGCCATCGACGGCCACGGCATGCGGCCCCCGCAACCGCCGGAACGCGAAGTGACCGATCCCCGTGTAGTCGGCGGGCGACAGATCCAGCTTCACGGCACGGCCTTCGGCGCCGGTGACCCGACCCCGGATCGTGCATGCGGGCGCCAGTTGAACCGTCATCGGCCCCCGCCGATCGACCGGCACGAGCACCGGTCCGTAGCCAGCCGCGACGACATCGAGCTTGGCACTGAACGGCGCCACCCCCGTCACGGTGAACGCGCCCTCGGCGTTGGTCGACACGCCGCGTCGTAGTTGCGTGCCACCCTCACTCCCGACGGGTGCCACGTGCGCGCCGACGATCGCCGCCCCCGTTGCATCGATCACCCGCCCCTGCACGGTGCGACCTCGGCGCAACACGAGATCAGGCAGTTCCACGCGCTGCCCCGGCTCGAGCCTGGCCGCACCGATGGCATCGTAGAACTCCGAGCTCTCGGCGAGGAAGCGATGGTCCCCGGGCAGCAGCCCGTCGAACCGGAAGCGACCGTACTCGTCGGTCACGACACTGGGATCTGCGTCCGGTGCATCGAGTTCACGGACCGTGCGCGCGAAGCTCGGCGTGCTGGTGTAAGGCCGTTGCGCGCGGAAGACGCGGACGCCGGGCACGCCGCGGCCACCTTCGGCCCGCACCCGGCCGACGACGCTCGCCGCGGCCGGGCAATGCAAATCCCCCCACTCCCCAACTCGATCAGCCGGCACCGCGCGATGCCGCACGACGAAGCCGAGCGGCACGCCGGGCGCAGCAACGGTGAGTCCGTAGCTCGCCGCGGGCACCCCACGAACCACGAACTCGCCAGCCTCGTCGGCACGCAGCTTCGCGACCCGCTCCGCGTGGATCGTGCCGTGATTGCGCCAGACCCCTAGTTCGGCATACGCCAGCGGCTCGCCGGCGAGCAGGACGCGACCGCGGGCCGCTGGCGGTACCAGATCGGCCACGGCCTCGACCCGTGCCGCATCACGCCACGACTCGGCGACCCCGGGAGCTTTCGCCGCGCCGGCCGTAGCCGGCACGGAGTCGTCGGCGACGGGTCGGCCGGACGAATCACGGAACACGGGCGCCGAGTCGTCCGCGGCTCCGGCACCAACGATCCACGACAGGACCACGGCAACCGTCACCAGGACGGCAACGGTGGCCAGAATGGCGGAGCTTCGGCGGTGCATCATGGCAGTTCCCGAAGGCTCGCTTCGGGGCGCGTCAGCTTAGCACCGCGCAGTTCTTGCTGCCGGCCCGCGTGGCCGCCACCGACTTGGCAGCGTCACGCCGGACCGCGGCATCGACGCGCTACTTGTCCGAGCCGTCCGACTTCGGCGCGGCCATGACCGGCACGGTGACCTGCTTGTCGCCGAAGACGATGGCCAGCGAGCAGGCGTTGTCCTTCGCGGACGGCTCGAGGTTCATCTTCAGGCAGCCGGTCTTCTTGCCGGCATCCGACAGCACCATGCGCCAGCGCACCGAGTCGCCCTTCGCGGGCTTGAGGTTCAGGATCCAGCCCGCCTTCTCGTGCAGCGTGAAGAACATCTTGTACTCACCGGCAGGCACCTTCTTGCCGGCGGCCTGCAGATCGCACGACGTCTTGACCATGCCGATCGGCTTCTTCTCGGCGAACGCGTTGAAGCGCTCGTGCATGTCGACGTTGTCCTTGTACTCCTGCCAGGAACCCTGACCGAAGCGGATCGACGTGTACTGAATGTGAACCTTCTGGTCGCCCATCTCGATCGAGCTCGAGACCTTCGGGGCGTTGCGGTTGATACTGCCGCCGATCTGAGCCGACAGGCCGGTGCCGAGCGTGGCCAGGCAGGCGATTGCGAGTGCGAACTTCTTCATTGGTTTGGGTGTCCTTGCGAGAACGGACTCCGCCGCGCGGAGCCTATGAGTCGGTCGGCCAGGGGGCTGGCCTGGGAAACGAATGCGGAGGTCGTATCACGGCTCCAGGCGCAAAAGCGCAAGATGTCGCGCTTTTTCGCGCCGTTACCGCGGCGCTACGATCCTCACCGTTCGGGGTTCCGAGAAAACGGACCGAGTTGGCGAGGATTCCTGCCTGACGCTTCATGACACCCGCAGCGACGCCAACTCCATCATCCACCCGCGCGTGGCCACTCGTACTCCTGGCGGTGTTCACGCTCGTCGGACCGCTGATCGGTGCGGCGGTCCTGCTGTGGTCGAACGCCGAGTGGCTGCCGCCACTGCGCGAGATGGAACTGCGGGCGCCGGCCTTCGTACTCGCGGGCATGCTGCTTGCCGGATTGTCGATGCTGCCAACGCACGCCGTCGCACTGGTCGGCGGCATGGTGTTCGACGGCCTGCTCGGATCCGTCTTTGCTACGACCGCCGTCTGTCTCGCTGCAGTCATCGGCTTCGCCGTCAACCGGCCGCTCGCGGGCCCGCGCACGATGGCCTGGCTCGAACGGAAGCCTCGTACCGCGACCATTCACCGCGCCCTGCTCGACCGCGGTCGACTGCGCGCGGCGGGCATCATCGGCCTGATCCGACTCTCCCCGATCATGCCGTTCGCGCTGACCAACCTCTGGCTGGCCGGCGTCGGAACGAACTGGCGGGAATACACCGCGGGCTCCGCGCTCGGACTGATGCCCCGCATCGTGCTCGTGGCGTTTGCCGGGGAAGGACTCGCGACATTGGATCTGTCGCAGAGCGGCGGACGCACGGCACTCGTGCTCGGCATCGTCGGCACGATCGCGGCGCTGGCCGTGATCGGCCGAATCAGCCAGCGCGCACTGGCGGCCGCAGCGCGCTGACGTGCGAGCGGCTACCAGACCGCGATGATGCCGCCGTTGCTGAACGCGCCGGGCACGTTCGCGTTCGACTGCAGGTCGACGTTCGCGAACTGCGCGTAGAACACCGTGCCGCGGAATGCCGGATCGCTCGGAATCGCGAAGCCGATCGCGCCACTGCCCGTGTTATCGAGCAGGACGGTCGCCACCGCATCGGCGGACGTGAGCAGGCTGCAGCCGGCCCCGAAGTCCGCGGGCAGCGCACCACCCGACCAGACGTTGCGCGAGAAGCCGAGCAAGAAGCCACCGAACGCGCCGGGCAGACCGTTCTGCGCCACCAGCGTGAAGCCGGCGTGGCCGATTGCCGGCGCACCGAAGCCGGAGAGCGCCGGTGTAAGAGCATTCGAGCCCTGGCAGCCCGCGCCGTAGCTCACGAGTTCGTGCGACTCGAACACCAGGCGCACCGAAACACCCCCCGAGTTGAAGCTCGTCGCCGACTGCCCGGACGAGTAACTGAAGTTGTAGGCGCGCTCGACGCCGCCAACGGTGGTCCCGAGGAAGACACCGGGCGCCTGGACGAGCGACGTGATGTCGACAACAACGCTGTCACCTGGCGTGTAGTAGAACGGGAAATCGAGCTCGAACTCGACCCATTGGTTCACCGGATTCTGCGCCGTGCCGCCGCCACTGATCGTCGTGCCCGACTGGTCGTTCTGGACGCGCTGGTCCGGCAGGTTGACGTTCCAATCCGCGCCGAGACTGGGCGAACCCGCAACGCCCGCGCGCAGCACGAACTGGTTGTAGGGCGCGACACCGGCCAGCGAGAAGCCCACCTTGGTCACGAGTCCCGCGCTGAGGCTCTGCGACGACAGGAACGAATCGGGCACGAGCAACTGCAACCGCACCGGGTTGCCAGTCTGCCCCGCACCCGTCGTGTAGAACGGGAACGAGAACTGCGGCGGGGTCGCGAGGCTGGAATCAGGGTAGTCGACGGTTTGCGCCGACAGGGTGGCGCTACCGAGAAGGGCGAAGAGGACGAGCGAGTTCGGGGTTTTCGAGAACATGAGTCTGGGAAGGGGAAACGGTTGGTCCGCGTGGCGGCCGCAACGGGGGCGAGCGATCGCTTGACACCGGAACCTCGAGCTCTCATCGTTATTGCGACTGCGTCTCAGTTGCAGCAAGAAAACCATCGAAGACATGAACAAAACCCCTCGCTGTCATGCGCTCGTCACGCGCACTCTGCTCCCGCTGATTCTGGCGACCGCCAGCGGCGAACTCGCCGGCCAACAAGGTGCCGTCGTCACACGGCCGTCACTCCTGCCGCACGCCATCTCGAGCTTCGGCGCCACCCGGGTCGGCGGCTGGCTGTACGTCTACGGTGGCCATATTGGTCGCGCCCACGCCCACTCGCGCGAGAACGTCATCGGCAACTTCCAGCGCCTCAACCTCGCCGATGGTACGAGCTGGCAGGCGCTGCCCCCCGGCCCGCCGCTGCAGGGCACCGCGCTCGTCGCCGCCGCGGACGGTCGCCTCTATCGCGTCGGCGGCACGGATGCGCGCAACGAGAAGGGTGACGACGCCGACATGCACTCGACAGCGTCGGTGCAACGCTTCGACCCCGCGCTCGGGCGCTGGGCCAAGGCGACCCCGCTGCCGGAACCGCGCTCGTCGCACGACGCGATTATCTGCGACAACAAGCTCTACGTGGTCGGCGGCTGGCACCTCGCGGGCGACGGCGACGGCCTGTGGCACGAGACCGCGTGGGTCGCGGATCTTGCGCAGGAACCGCTCGAGTGGCGGGCTCTGCCAGCCATCGGCGAGACCCGGCGCGCGTGCGCCGTAGCGACGTTCGGCGGCCGGATCGCGGTGCTCGGCGGCATCGACGATTCCCGCCCGATCAACACGGTCCGCGTCTTCGACCCCGCGAGCAACGAGTGGTCCGAGGGCCCCGCGCTGCCCGGCTTCGCGTTCGGCACGGCGGCGCTCGGCATCGACGGCTGGCTCTACGCCACGGTGATGGACGGGCGCCTCTTGAAGTGGAACGGCAAGGCCGACTCGCGCTGGCAGCCCGTCGCGCAGTTCGAGACGCCGCGCTTCTTCCACCGCATGGTCGAGGCGCCCGAGAACGGCCGTATCCTCGCGTTCGGTGGTGCTGGGCGTGGCGGCCACATGCGCACGATGGAGACCGTGGTCATCGACGCGAAGATCGCGGCAGCCACGAAGACCCCGACCCTGAACCGCTACGAGATCCCGGCGCCGAGCCAGGTGGCCTATCGCCAGGGGCTCCTGCTCACGGACAACACGATCTGGGCATTCGGCGGCAACCGCAAGAACCCGGGCGAGCGCTTCGTGCCCGCGCAGTTCGCGACCGACATCTGGAAGGTCGAACTCACCACGATGACGGCGCGAATGGCCGGACACCTGCCCGCGGGTCGCCAGTCGATGGCCACCGCGAACTGGGGCGGCCGGCGCGAGAACGTCATCCTCGGTGGGCTCGGCGTCGTGGACGACCAGGTACGAAGCCTCGCGAGCGGCTTCCGCTGGGACGCGCGGCGCCGCAAGCTCGTGCCGTTCGAAGCCGAACTGCCCGCACCGCGCACGCAGTTCCAGACCGTCACGCACGATCACGCGCTCTACGCGATCGGCGGGGTCGACTTCACGCCCGGACCGCGCGGTGGCAAGACCCAGGGTGATACGACCGCCATCCTGCGCTGCGATCTGAAGGCCGAGAAACCGAGCTTCGCAGAATGTGGCATCACGCTGCCGCGGCCCCGACGCTCGTTCGGCGCGGCCATGATCGGCAGCCGGATGTATCTGATCGGCGGCCTCGGCAACGGCTTCCAGCACGCCGGCCCCAACGACGTCTTCGACTTCGGTAGGGCTACATGGAGCGAACTCGAGAGCCCGCTCGACTGGGTCTCGGCGCAAGTCGCGACGATCGGCTCACGCCTCTACGTTGCCTGTGGCGGCACGATGAAGGGCATGAAGTTCACCCAGGACCGCGCGCTCTGGTCGTTCGAACCGAAGCAGGGCTGGACCAAGGTCGTCGACGAACTGCCGTTCGGCACGCGTCACGTCCGCATGCTGAGCAACCGCAACCGGCTCGTGTTCTACTCGGCCAACGATGCGCGCCGCGATCGCATCGTGATCCATACGTACGAACCGGACCGCGACACGCACGTCATCGAGGCCTCGTTCCACCGGTAGGCGAGGTCGGCGCGGGTTGCTCACCCGGCGCCACGAGGAACCGCAACACGCCCGGCACGATGCGTCGCCACGACACCCAATCGTGGCCACCGTCGTAGACCGCGTAATCGTGCTCGATCCCGCGCGCGTCCAGATGGGCATGGAACGCCGCCCCGCCGCGCACGATGCCCTCGCGATCGCCGCTACCGTGCGCGAGCATCAACCGCAGGCCGCCCAGGTCCGACGTCTGCCGCCAACGGCGGTAGAGATCCTCGGACCGGACGCGCGCGAGATCGTCGGTCGGCCCCCAGATCCGCTCGACAGGGATGAACAACCGCACCCAGAAGCCGTCCGCGAACTCGACGAGCTGCTCGGCATTCATCACCGGTGCGCTGATCGCCGCGACGGACTCGAAGCGTTCGGGCTCGAGCAACGCGAACCGCAGCGTGCCATGCCCTCCCATCGAGATGCCCGCGACGTGCAGGTGCTCGCGGCCAGTGAGCGTGCGATACTCCTTCTGGACGTGCGGCACGAGGTCGTCCAGCACCCAGTCGCGATAGCGGCGCGAACCGTCGAACCAGTTCTCCCAGAAGCCGTACTCGCCGTTCGGCACGCAGATGACGCAGCGCGGCACCCGCCCCGCGTCGACCTCGGCATCGAGGAACGGCCCGTAACCCGCGCGGTCGAAACAGTCCTCGCTGTCGCCACCCCCATGCAGAAACAACACTAACGGCAGCCGCTCCGCGGGCGTCCAGCCAGGCGGCGTGTAGACCGCGTAGGCCATCTCGCGCCCCATCGCAGGACTCGCGACTTCGCCGTAGTCGAGGCGACGTTCGAACGTCGAACAGCCGGCAGCAAGCCCGCAGCCGATGATCCCGAGCACGGCTCCGGGGAACGAGCGAAGCAGATTCTTGACGAGGGCGCTCATGGGCCGACCGATAGACCGCCGAACCCCAGGAGACAACGCGAACCCCGATCGCTCGCCGCGCCTTTCTGCCCAGCGCCGTTCGGTTAGGCTTCCGCGCGATGAAGTCCTCCGCGTTCCCCCTCGCCGCGGTCGCACTGGCGGCCTGTTCCGCGATGCCCACCGACCCTGCCACCCGTTCCGTCTCCCAGCGTCCGTTCGGAATCGACCAGAACGATCAACCCGCCACCCTCTGGACCTTGCGCGCCAAGGGCCTGGAGATCGACGTGACCGATCACGGCGCCACGCTCGTCGCGGTCCGCGTGCCAGACGCCGCCGGAACGCTCGCCGACGTGATCCTCGGCTTCGACGACGTCTCGGGCTACGAGTCGGACAGCAACCAGTACTTCGGTTGCACGACCGGCCGGGTCTGCAACCGCATCGCGCAGGGCCGATTCACGCTCGACGGCGAGGAGTTCCGACTCGCGGTCAACAACGGCCCCAACCACCTGCACGGCGGTGCTGTGCGCAGCCTCGACAAGGTGCACTGGCAGACCGAAGTGATCGATCACGGCAGCGCGCCCGCGATCCGGTTCACGTATCGGAGCCCCGAGGGCGAGGAGGGCTATCCCGGTGCCCTCGAGATCCGCTCGACCTACCGACTCGACGACGAGGGACTGCACATGATCCTCGAAGCCACGACCGATCGACGCACGCCGGTCAACCTCACGAACCACGCCTACTGGAACCTGTCGGGCGCGGGCGCCGACACCGTGCTCGATCACGAACTGCAGATCCACGCGGACGAATACACGCCCACCGACGACACGCTGGTGCCGACCGGCGCCATCGCGCCGGTGGCGTCCGCGCTCGACTTCCGCGAACGCGAGCTGATCGGCGCGCGCATCAACTCCCTCGACGACTCCCCCGCTGCGGGCTATGACCACAACTACGTCCTGCGCGACGGCGACGGCATGCGCCACGCGGCGACGCTGCGCAACCTCGCCAACGGTCGCCGCATGGACGTCTACACCGATCAGCCCGGCCTGCAGCTGTATTCCGGCAACTGGCTGTCCGGCCAGACCGGCAAGGGCGGTAAGAGCTACCCCCGCCGCAGCGCCGTCTGCCTCGAGACGCAGTTCTTCCCGGACTCCGTGAACCAGCCGGCATTTCCGAGCACGATCCTCGATCCGGGCGCGACCTACCGCTCGACGACGACGATTCGGTTCGCGAACCGGTAAGCTGGCCTCGTGATCCGCATCCTCGCTGGCCTGCTGCTCTGCGCGCTCGCGCTGCGGGCGCAGGAACCCGCGTTCGAGTTCCTGCTCGAACCACCGAAGGGCCTGCCCAAGATGGTGCTGCCGACGGCCTACGAGCCGACGCCCGCGATGTTCGCGCTCGGCCAGCGCCTGTTCCACGACGCGATGCTCAGCGCCGATCGCTCGGTGTCCTGCGCCACGTGCCATCCTGCCCCGGGCTTCGCGCACCCGGATCCTCGCCCGGCCGGGGTCGGCGGGCGCCGCGCGAAACGCCACGCGCCCTCACTGTTCAACCGCGGCTACAGCACGCTCCAACGCTGGGACGGTGCGAGCGCGAGCCTCGAAGCGTTCGTGCTGGAGCCGATCGCCGATCCCAACGAGATGGCGCTCGCACTCGACGACGCGCTCGCGCGATTGGCCGACGACGACCGCTATCGCGCCGAGTTCGAGCGCGTGTTTGGCGGCAAACCGGATCGCACCTCACTGCAGCGGGCACTCGCGACGTTCGTGCGCGGGATCGTGCGCGGCGACTCGGCGTACGACCGCTTCTTGAACGGTGACCACGGCGCGATGACGGCCGAACAACGCACCGGCTTCTGGCTCTTCGAGAGCAAGGCCAAGTGCTGGCAGTGCCACACGCCCGGATTGTTCACGGACGAGAAGTTCCACAACACCGGCATCGGGGTCAGGGACGACAAGCCCGAACCCGGCCGGGCGCGCGTGACGAAGGCCACGGCGGACACCGGCGCGTTCAAGACGCCGACCCTGCGCGGCGTTGCGCTCACCGCGCCCTACATGCACGACGGTTCGCTACCGACCCTGCAGGCCGTCGTCGAGTTCTACGTGCGCGGCGGCAACCGCAACCCGCACCTGGACTCCCGAATGCAGCCGCTCGAGCTCTCGGCAACCGAGCAACGCGCGCTCATCGCGTTCCTCGAGTCGCTCTGAGCGCCGCTACATCGACGGCGCCGCACGATTCAGCGCGCAACTTCGACGCAGTCGATCAGCCCCGCGTCGCCCGGAGTCGCGTCCTCGAACACGAGCGTGCGCGCATTGCCACGCCCTTCCATCGTGATGCGAACGGGCCGACCCGCCGCTGTGCGCGCAACGGCGGTGTCCGGCGCGATCACCTGCAGCTCGGCGGCGAACGGCGGCTCGTCGGCCGACAACTTGCAGCTCGCGAACCGGCGCTCGTCACGCCAACGCACGATCACGTAGCGCGAGCCGCGGGCGCAGTCGACGCGAAACCAGCTCTCCTTGCTGGGCCGGCGGGAGTTGGCTGCGCCAGCCTTCGGATTGCCGACGAACGCAACGCGCTCGAACTCACCATTCGCCGTGACGAAGCCGGCGAGCGCCGCCGTGATCGCCGTCGCTGACGCGGCATCGCGAAACGCGTCGTCCACGGCACTCGCGTCACCACGCACCAGACGCTCCAGCAGCGCGATGCCACGATCCGCCTGACGCGTCGCGACCGGATCCGCCGCGAATCCGCCCTGTGCCACGCGCACCGATCCCTGGAGCCCTTCGCCGATCAGCCGCAGCTTGCCGCCAAGCGACACGATCTGCAGTCGACCGCCGGTCGGCAGCTCGAAGATCCCGACAAACCGGGCCGCGTCACTCGCGCCGACCGCGCCGGCAGACGTCCCACCCGGCGGCGGCGCCGGGGTCCTCGCGCCGGGAGCTGGCGTCGGCGGTTTCGCGGCCGCGCCACCGGCAACCGCCCCGGGCGTGAGCTCACGCGCAAGCTCACTGAGCAGCGCGCTCTCGAGCGCGTCGATGTTCGTAGCTTTGCCGGCACAGATGACCACCCACGAACGCGATCGCTCGTGCAGCGTCCAGCGCGTCCGATAACCCGGCGTGCGCCCCTCGAACACGCGCAGTTTCTGCCCGCCGGCGTCCGTCTCGCGAACGGCGAATGCGCCACCCGCCAGCGGCCGCCACCACAGGTCTCGCAAGCGAGCGTCGAGCAGTTCGCCCGCGGTCGCGTTGGCGAGCAACTCGTGCACGTCGTGCACGGACGCCAGGATCCCGCTCGCACCACGGTACCGCCAGTTGTAGTTCAACGCGGTCGCCTTCTCGTCGCCCATCGGCTTCCGCCGCATCGTCTCGAGACGGTTACTGACCGAACTGCCGCAGTGGTTCGCCCCCTTCATGCCGAACGGTTTGAGAACCGTGCTCGCGAGCGCCTTGTCGTAACGCCCACCGACCTGTTCGAGCACGAGCGCCAACAGCGTGGCGTTCAGCGTCGAGTAAAGGAACTTGCCGCCCGGCGGATGCGCGAGCCGGGCCTGCCCAAGCAGGCGAGCCGTCGCGCGCGAGTCCTTCGCGACGCCGTTCGGCCATTTGACCTCCTCGGGCAGCCCGGACGTATGGCGCATGAGGTCCTGCACCGTGATCCCACGCTTGTCGGCCGGCCAGTCACCGAGGTGCTTGCCGATCGGGTCGGACAGCTGCAGTTTGCCGGTCGCCTCGAGACGCAGCGCGAGCAGATGCGCCAACGACTGACTCGCCCCGCCGAGATCGAACAGGGCCTTCGTCGACATCGCCTTGAGCTTGCGCCCGCGCTTGGCCCCCTTGCGATCGAGCGCGCCAAAACTCCAGGCGAACACCGGCTTGCTCTCGTGCGCGACGAGCACCGTGCCCCAGACGTACTTGGAGTTCGCGAGCGCCGCGGTTTCGAGGCGCTTGCCCAGATCGCCGGCGACGATCGAGTTCGCCGGCCGCCGCTGCGCCGGAGCCCGGGTTGCCAGCGACAGGGTTGCCAGAGACAGTCCAACGAGCAGCCAGGCAGTTCGCACGCCGGCAGCATAGAACGGTATGCTGCATTTGCCCATGCCGTGCCGCCACGAGCCCACCGTCCGCGCTGCCATGCTCGCACTGCTGCTCCCCGGAGCGTGCTCAACGGACCCCGAACCGACCGCCGGCGGCACTGGCGCAGCGGCGATGCGCGACGCCGGCAACCAGCCCGAACGCCCGGCCAACCCGATGCCGACGCTACCGGTCGACCGCTCGGTCGCCGGCCGTCTGCTCGCGGGCAACGTCAACGTCACCGAACTGCAACTCAGCGCAGAGATCGCAAAGACCACGGTCCGCGAGATCATCGACCGCGCCCTGGCGAACGACGGCGCACTCGCCGGAAGGGCGCCTGATGCAATCGCGCAGCTGGGCCCGACCGCCGTTCCGGGCCTGCTGGCCGAACTCACCGATGAAGACCCGCGTCATCGCCGCATCGCTGCGCTGACGTTCCTCAGCCTCGCCAACACCCTGCACGAACTCGGCCCGACCGCGAACGCCGAACTCGCCGCCGCACTGGCCGCGGCGCGTGAGGACACGGATCCGATAGTAGCGACGGCGGCCAAGCACGCGCTGCGGCGACTCGGGTAGGCCGAGCAGGGGCCGGGGTGCCGCCAAGTAGACCAAGGCGAACGCCCCCTGACGCAGCGTCGAATGACTCACGGCTTCATGAGTGGTAGCGGAGGTGGGCTTCGGACCTGCGACCCCTCTACTCCGAAACTGATGACCGAAGGAAGCCGTCAGCCCCCACCTAATCCCCCTCCGGCTCCCGCATCATCGCCACGAGCTCCCGCGCCTTCTGCGACGGCCTCGGACACAACGGTGTCAGCACCAACGCCACCGCGAAGTTGAGCACCATGCCCACGATGCCAATCCCCTGCGGTCCGATGCCGAAGCACCAACGTTCCCAACCGAAGTAAACCGTCCCGAGAATGTAGCTCGCCGTGAACGTGATGCCGGTGAGCATGCCGGCGATCGCGGGGATCGCGCTCGTTCGCTTGCCGAAGATGCCGAGCACGAGGACGGGGAAGAACGACGACGCGGCGAGGCCGAACGCGAACGCGACGACCTGGGAGACGAAGCCCGGCGGGTAGATGCCGAAGATGCCGGCGACGACGACGGCAAGTCCGATCGTCGTCCGCGAGACGCGTAGGCGCTGGGCCTCGGTCGCCTGCGGTCGCAGCATGCGGTAGTAGAGGTCGTGCGCGATGCTGCTGCTGATCACGAGCAGGAGCCCCGACGCGGTCGACAGCGCGGCGGCCAGCCCACCCGCCGCCACGAGCGCGATGATCCACGCCGCGAGCTGCGCCATCTCCGGAGTAGCGAGCACGAGAATGTCCGCATCGAACCCACTGAGGTTCTTGGCCGTCATCACGGCGCGGCCATCGCTACCGCGTTCGCCGCCGCTCTCGAGCCAGGTCGCGTGGTCCGCGCGAATCTCCGCGAACTCGACCGCGGGCAGCGCGCCGACGCGGAACACCTCGTTCTGCTCCTGCTGCGCAGCCCCGTGATAGGCGAGCTTGCCATCCCCATCGTCGAGCCAGACGACGAGCCCCGTCTGCTCCCACGTGCGATACCAGGACGGCAGCTCGGCCTCGGTCTTGCCGTGCAGACTCTCGAAGACGTAGTAGCGCGCGAACGCCGCCGTCGCGGGCGCGGTGAGATAGAGCAGCGCGATGAAGAACAACGCGAAGAACCCGGACCATCTGGCCGCGCCCACGTTCTTGACCGTGTAGAAGCGGACGATGACGTGCGGCAGCCCAGCCGTGCCCACCATGAGCGCGGCGGCAGTGCAGAAGACGTTGAGCTGGTCCCAGCTGCCGACGAACGCGGTCGTGTAGTCCGCGAAGCCGAGATCGCGATGGATCTGATCGAGCTTGTCGAGCACGGGCACGCCGCTCGACAGCTCGCTGCCCATGCCGACCTGCGGCACGGGCTCACCCGTGAGCTGCCAGCTGATCGCGACCGCGGGGATCACGAACGCGGCGATCAGCACCCAGTACTGCGCAACCTGCGTCCACGTGATTCCCTTCATTCCGCCGAGCGTCGCGTAGACGAACACGAGCGCCATGCCGATCGCGACACCGACGTCGACGTCGACCTCGAGGAAGCGGGCAAACACGATGCCGACGCCGCGCATCTGACCCGCGACGTAGCAGAAGCTCACGAACAGCGCGCAGAGCAACGCCGTCAACCGCGCCGCCGACGACTCGTAGCGATCGCCGACGAAGTCCGGCACGGTGTAGTGGCCGCACTTCCGCAGGTAGGGTGCGAGCAACAGCGCGAGCAGGACGAAGCCGCCGGTCCAGCCGATCAGGTAGACGCCGCCGGCATAGCCGAGGAAGGAGATCAGCCCCGCCATCGACAGGAACGACGCCGCGGACATCCAGTCGGCCGCGGTCGCCATGCCGTTCGCGAGCGCCGGCACGCCGCGACCCGCGACGTAGAAGCCCTGGGTGTCGCGCACGCGCGCGCGCCACGCAAGGAACAGGTAGAGACTGAACGTCAAGCCAACGAACAGGAACGTCCAGGCCTGGACCGTCACGCGTCACCCTCCGTCGCCGACGACGCCGACGACGCATCCGCATCCTCGGCGAGCAACCGCGCCACTTGGCGACGGTGCGCACGATCTAGCCGCCCCATCACGACCGCGTAGATCAGGATCAGCACGACGAACGCGATGATGGCGCCCTGCTGCGCGAACCAGAACCCGAGCGGGAAGCCGCCGAGACGATGCTCGTTCAACGGCTCGGCGAACAGCACGCCACAGCCGAGTCCGGCAAGAAACCAACCGACGAGCAGCGCAAGCGTCAGGAACAGGTTGCGACGCCAGTAGCGCGCGTTGGCGCGCTGCACTTCGGTCGTGATCGGGGTCGCGGTCGGGGTCGGCGACGAAGACATGCGGGCATGGTAGCCTCGTACACGTGAGAACCTACGCACGGACCGTCGTTCCTCTCGTGCTGGCGATCGCCACCTCGACGGCGCCGAACCTCACCGCGCAAGACCGCCGTGAACCGATCCGCGGC
The DNA here is from genome assembly GCA_024743115.1 of bacterium. GTDB lineage: Bacteria > Planctomycetota > UBA1135 > UBA1135 > UBA2386 > JAGQRA01. The sequence continues at coordinate 85,487 of JANSXC010000007.1, forward strand.
AGCGTCGAGCTCCAGGATGGCGCGCCGTGGGCGGGCGCGACCGTGCACCTGCTGTCGCGCCCGCTCGCGCTCGACGAACGCATCGGCAAACCGGATGAACTGCAGATTCGGACCGACGCGAAGGGCCGGTTCACAGCACAACTGCTCGTCGGTCGCAGTTACCTCGCCTGGGCCGTCGAGCCCATCGACGGCGACCGCCTCCGCATCTCGCGACCGGCCGAGCAGGTGCTCGCCGGGCAACCGCTAACGCTCGAGCTCGACGGCGAGATCGCGCGCCGCAAGCTCAGGTTCGAAGGTCTCGATTCGTGGCGAGCACGCGGCGAAGTCGTCGCCCGGGTCCTCACGACGACCGTGCCGAGTGTCGTCGTCGAGACGGTGCTGACGGGCGACGAATGGCTACTGCCGGCGCTGCCCGGCCGCGGCGGGCACCTCGAACTCGCCTGCGGCGAGATGCCGCTGCAGCAATGGCCGCGCCCGATCGATCTTCGCAGCGAGCAGCCCCGGCCGATTCGCGTGCGCCGCGGCCGCGCCGTGAAAGTGCGCGTGCAGGACGACAAGGCGCAACCCGTCGCGAACGCGACGCTCTCGTTGCGCACGATCGACCCGGCCGGTGGCGCCCGCGTCCACGATGCGACCATCGGCCAGACGGACAGCGCCGGCGCGGCCACGGTCGTGCTGCCGATCCCTCGCGACCGCAAGTTTCACTGGCACAACTACGCATTCGGCATCTCGGCCAAGGGCTTTGCCCCGCTCGCGAACGTCTCGACCGTTCTCGTGCCGAAGGATCACGACCCCGCGGGCAAGGACGCGGCGATCACGGCGACGCTGACCGCCGGCACCAGCCATGCCCTGGTCCTTCGGCGCGGCAGCGAACCATTCGCCGCGCCGGTCTCGGTCGCGCAGCGCACGACGAGTTCGGGGGGCGAATTCGTCAGCTACGGCGACGGTTCGACGATCAGGCGGCCCGCCCAGAACGGGGAGCTGACGATCCGCCGCCTCGCGAACGATCCCGTGCTGCTCGTCGGCGCGACGGCCGACCTGGCACCATCGCCATCGTCAGAGCAGCGGCCGGCACCGCTCCACCCGATCGCCTTGCTCGGCCGAATCGCCAGTGACGAAAACCACGAACGCCTGACCTGGCAACTCGACAACCTTCGCCGACTGTCGTGCCGCGTCGACCTCGGTGGCGTGCCCATGCCCCACGCCAGGCTCGCGGTTGTGTTGCCCGGCAGCGGTCCGATGCGCCGCGCCCTCAATGACATCGTCACCGATCGCACGGGCCGCATCGCGATCCTCGTGCCGCCCGACCTGCCCTTGCACATCGTCGCCTGGACCGACCACGGCTTCGCGATCGCACGCAACGTCCAGGCAGCAGGCAAGGTCGAACTCGCGCTCACGCTGCAGCCAATCGACTCGGTCGGCGGCGAAGTTCGCACGGCCAACGACACACCCGTGCCGAACGCGACGGTGCAGTACTACGTCCGCACGCAGACGCCGGAATTGCTGCCACTCGCGCGAGCCATCCAGACCCTCAAACCACGCACCGACGCCGCGGGCCAGTTCTCGCTGCCGCTGTTCCCGGGCCTGGAGTATTCCGTGCGTGCCGTGGTCACCGCGCGCGGCGAACACTACCTCGACAGCGACGACTTCCTCGTCGGCCGCGACACCCCACCGAGCATCGAACTACGGCTCCGCAAGTAGTCGAAACGCTGGCGACCGGCCACCACTCACGCGACGTGCTTGCCGCGCAGCACCGCGAGCCGCTCCCAGAACGCGAGCAGCACCACCAGCCCCAACGCGACGAACGCCCAGTCGGGCACGCGTGAGCGGACCCGGCGCTCGAGCGGCGCATCGACGGGCTGACTCGTGAGCTCCGGGGTCGCGCCGGCGAGGCGGGCGAAGGCTGCGAGCGTGGCCGGCGTCGGCACGGGTGGCGTCGCCGTCGTCACGAGTGCGAGTAGCCGGGGTTCGCCGCGCGGTTCGGCGCGCATCACGTGCTGCACCCAGAGCGCGAGCCGCGCGGGGAACGCGGCTTCGCTCCGCCACTCGGTGCCAGCCGGTCCCGCGACATCCGCGGCGAATGCGCCAACGCGGCCGAGACCGCGATTGGCGTAACACAGCAAGGGCCAGCCTTCGTCACCGGCCACCAGCAGAACCTGCGCATCGAGCGGCGCGGTCGTCGGCACCGCACTGCCCAGCGTCGGCCAGGCACCGCCCGGCTCGGGCGCGAGCACCGGCGACGACGCGACCGCCCGCACGACGAGTCGGGCCGGCGGTTCTTCTGCGGGCTCCGGCTCGGGCTCGGGTTCTGGCTCCGGCTCCGGTTCGGGCTCCGGCTTCTCCGGCTCGGGCGGCACCTCGGTCTCGCCCGGCCCATCGCCTGTCGATCGCCCCGCGCGCTCGAGCGACCGTCGCACCTCGGCACTGACGAACACGGGCACGCTCTCCGCAGCGGGCAGGGAGTAGAACGAACCGCCACCGTCGCGGGTGATCTCCTCCGCATCGCGCCGAAAGCCCGACGACAACTCGCTGCTGACGATCGACAGGATCGTGACGGACGTCTGCCGCTCGGCAAACATCCGATAGGCCAGCGCGCGCATCGCCAGCGTCTCGCTGGTGTGGAACTCGCCATCGGTGACGACCACGACGTGCTTCACCGCCGCGGTCACCGGCTCGAGCAGCCGATCGGCCTGGCGCAGACCGGACAACAAGAACGTGCCCTCCGGCCCGTGCGCGAGCTTGCCGACGCCGGCGGCGATCGCGCCCTGATCGGCCGCATCGGTCATGGGCAGCTCGACCCGCCCGAGCCCCTTGTTGCCGAACGTCACGATGCCGACGCGGTCGCCCTCGGCGAGAGCGCGCGCACTCTGCAGCGCGCTGGTCTTGGCGTAGCTCATCCGGGACCGCCCGCTCGCGCTGACGATCGTGCCCATGCTGCCCGAACGATCGACGACGAGCACGAGCGCAATCGCGCGCTTGTCGACCTCGACCGGCTCCGGGGAAACCTTGCCCGGGTCCTCGATCTCGCCCGTCGGCGGCGGGTCGTCGGGCGCTGGCGGCGGCGCGACGGGCTCCGACTCGACCGCCACCTCGGGCCCCGTGCCGCTGCCATCGTCCTCGGGCACCGGCTCGGGCAGGAGCGGCAGCAGTTCGTGCAACGACTCGCCCGGGCGCCCGAAGCCCGGCGCGAGCACGAACGCACCGAGTCCGGCGTCGATCGCCGCCGCGAGTTCTTCCTGAACCGCCGGCACGAGCGCCGCGCCGACCACGACTGCGGCGTGACGCGTGACATCGAGCGCGACGTCGGGCACGCGATCGACGGGTATCCCCTGCGCAGCCAGCGCCGCGGCGGCTACGCCGCTCGGTTCGTACACCAGGACCCGCTGCGGTTCGGCGACCTCGAACGACGCTTCGCGCACGACTTCACCCCCATCGAAGGGAGCACCGGCAAAGCGGGCACGCAGCACCAACACCCAACGCCCGGCGCGCGGCGGGGTCCAATCGAGTTCGAACGGGCCAGCGGCCGTCATCGTCGCGCGCTCCCGATGCTTCTCGCCCGTCGCATCGCGCAGCGTGACCGTGACCGCGACCTCACCAGGCCCGTCATAGGCGATCTCGAACGGCGTCGGACGGCCGGCGGCCGGACGGCGCAGCACGCGCGCCGTGAACGCTTCCGGATCGGCCGGCAGCGGCGCGTTCGACGAGACGGCGCGCGCACCGAGCGGCCCCCGCGGCCAATCGACTCCCGGCTGGCTCGCGCGCAGCTCGAGATCCGCCGCGCGCGGCCCCGCGCGCGCCGCAACCGCGAGCGCGGCCTGCGCGACCGTTGCTTGCGCACTCGCCGGGTCGAGCTCGAGCGCTGTGCCGGGCACACCACCCGTTCCCTGCTCCGTGGCCGCAACCGGCACGAACGTGACCTCGACCGGATCCGCGATCCCGATCGCGAACGCGAGCAGCGCCGCGAGCGTCAGCAATCGCAGAATCGCCCGCATCAACGCGTCGGCGCCGGCAGGAACACGGGCGTGAGCCAGTCGACGCGATCGCCGAGATCGCGGCCCTTGCCGAAGTCGACCTCGAGCAGGATCGTCTCGCCGGGTTCGACCGGGAGCGGCCCCGTGTCACGCGGCGGCATGCCGGCCTGCAGTTCGAGTTCTTCGAACACGACCTTGCCGGCGCGGTAGACCCGCACCGTCGCATGCGCGCGCAGCGGCAGTCCGGCGGCCGTGTCGTCGAACGCCACGCGGGTCCAGAACAACGCTGTGCCATCGGGCACGACGTAGCTCAGGCGACTGCGACTGTGCACCCCTAGCCCTTTGCCATGCGTGCGATCGCCGGCGACGAGCGGACTGCCGAGGCATGCGGTATCGCGGCGGAATGGATGCACGACCGGACCGTCGAAGCCGACCTCGACCGCGTCGCTGGGTTCGAGATCCGAGAGGTAGGTGCAGTGACCGTGAAAGCTCAGCGCCGCGAGGTCTGCGAGACGGACGCGCACCTCGGATTCGTCCTCGAGCTGCACGCGCACGTGCTCCGCTTCGAAGGTGACGGCATCGACGCCGACCCGATCCCCGGTCCGCGTCAGCAACGTCGCGATCGGCGCACGCTCGCGTGGCGCGGGATCCGCGATACGCAACGCGAGGAACGTCTTCGGTCGGTAGAGCGCCGGCTTCTCCTCGTCGTCGGTCGCGAAGCGCACACCGAGTGGGTCGAAGCGATGCAGACTGCCGGCGAGCAGGTCGTAGCCGATGCGGGCGCGCACGTACAGCGCTTCATCGACGCCGTCGGGCAACCGCAGCGTCGCGGGGGTGAGGCTCGTCGTCGCGCGCGGCACGAACGCCGCGAGCCGGTCGACCTCGAGCTCCACCGCGCCGAGCACGGGGGAGACGATCGTGAGTGTGTCGCCGCTGGCGTCGCCGCCGGTCAGCGAGCCGCGCACGACCTCCTGCTCCGGGAGCCACGCCGCCGACAGCTCGAGCGGCTGCACCGCGACCCCGGAAACGGCGAGCACATCACGACCGGGCAGCTGCTGGCGGCGCCCGCCGATCGTGACCTCCCAGCCCTTGCCGGGTCCGCCCGTCACCGCCGTCGCGACCAGGGTCCGCCCTTGCCGCAGCGCCAGCTCGAAAGTTGGTGCCGAGTCCCGGCCGCCGGCCTGGGCGGGCGCGACCGTGGTCGCACCGAACAACCCACTGGCAACGGCGAGCCAGGACGCAATCCGCCGGATCGCGACGCGGGGTAGCGTGCCATTCTGACACCCACCCGCCCGAGGCGCGCGGCTGGGGCTGCCAAGTTGACACGGGCCGGATTCGTTCCGAGCCGCGAGGCTGACAATCTCAGATGCCCGAACCACTTTGTATGACGTCATTTGCACTCACGGAGCCAATCGGACCGGTCACCGGGCCGAGGACGGCACCCGGTTTGCAAACCGCGAGCGTCCCCGGTGCGGCCGCATGGCCGTACCAGCAACGAAGCAAGCCCCGGTCACGCGAGACGAATCCGCCTTCGCGTGGCCCTGACAACTAACTATCGAGATTCCCCTTCGAGGTTGTGATGGTCAAACAACTCGTGTTCGAAAACGACGCCCGTGAGGCAGTACTCCGTGGCGTCACCAAACTCGCGAAAGCCGTGGTATCCACTCTGGGTCCGCGCGGCCGCAACGCCGTGCTCGACAAGGGCTGGGGCGGACCGACCGTCACCAAGGACGGCGTCACTGTGGCCGAGGAGATCGAACTCGACGACGCCTACGAGAATATGGGTGCCAAGCTCGTGCGCGAAGCCGCGAGCAAGACGTCGGACAGCGCCGGTGACGGCACGACGACGGCGACCCTGCTGGCGCGCGCGATCTGCGAAGAGGGCATGAAGTACCTGACGGCGGGCACCAACCACGCCGATCTGATCAAGGGCATCAAGGCCGCGACCGCCGCGCTCGTCGACGAACTGCACCGCGTCAAGAAGAACGTTCCGGGCAACGATCAGAAGGCGATCATGCAGGTCGCTTCGATCGCCGCGAACAACGACCCCGAGATCGGCAAGATCATCGCGGACGCGATGAAGAAGGTCGGCCAGGATGGCGTCATCACGGTCGAAGAAGGCAAGGGCCTCGAGACCGAGGTGCAGGTCGTCGAGGGCATGCAGTTCGACCGTGGCTACCTGTCGCCCCACTTCGTCACGGACAACGAAGACATGACGGTCGACTTCCGCGACGCCTACGTGCTCGTGCACGAGGACAAGCTGAGCTCGATCCGCCCGCTGCTGCCCCTGCTCGAGAAGATCAAGGAGAGCAACAAGCCGCTCCTGGTCATCGCCGAGGACATCGAGGGTGAAGCCCTCGCGACTCTCGTCGTCAACAAGCTGCGCGGCATCATCAAGGTCTGCGCGGTCAAGGCGCCGGGCTACGGCGATCGCCGCAAGGCCATGCTGCAGGACATCGCGATCCTTTGTGGCGGCGAAGCGATCTTCAAGGACCTCGGCATGGACCTCGAGAAGATCCAGCTGCGGCAGCTCGGCATCGCGAAGAAGGTCGTCATCGACGGCGACAACACGACAATCGTCGAGGGCAAGGGCAAGTCGGCCGACCTCAAGGCCCGCGCCGAACAGATCCGCCGCGAGATCGAGGCCACCACCTCGGACTACGACCGCGAGAAGCTGCAGGAGCGCCTCGCCAAGCTCACCGGCGGCATCGCCGAGATCCGCGTCGGCGCGCACACCGAGACCGAGATGAAGGAGCGCAAGGACCTCGTCGAGGACGCGTTGCACGCCACGCGCGCGGCGATCGAAGAGGGCATCCTGCCCGGCGGCGGCACCGCGCTGCTCAAGGCCGGCAAGGTCCTCGACAAGCTCGAACTGAAGGGCGACCAGCAGTTCGGCGTCGACCTCATGAAGCACGTGGTGCAAAAGCCCGTGCGCCAGATCGCGGAGAACGCCGGCATCGACGGTGCCGTCGTCGCCCGCAAGGTCGTCGCCAACCGTTCGGCGACCTTCGGCTACAACGCCCTCAAGGGTGACTACGGCGACATGATCGAGTTCGGCGTCGTCGATCCCACGAAGGTCACGCGCTCCGCGCTGCAGAACGCGACCTCGGTCGCCAGCCTGCTGCTCACGACGGACTGCCTGATCACGGACAGCCCGTCCGACGACGACGGCGAGGGCGAACACGGCGAGATGTAGCGCCGCGCGGCGCGTCCGACCGACCGACCGCTCGTCGGTGATGCACGCGCCTCGCCCCACCACCCCACAACCCAAGCATTCTTCAGGAGACTATTACTATGGCAACCCTTCGACCCCTCGATGACCGCGTCGTGCTGCAAGTGCTCGACGCCGAAGAAACCACCGCCGGCGGCATCGTGCTGCCGGATTCCGCCAAGGAGAAGCCGCAGCGCGGCAAGGTCACCGCGGTCGGCGCCGGCAAGCTCGGCAAGGACGGCAACCGCCTGGCGCTCGACGTCAAGAAGGGCGACGTGGTCCTGTTCGGCAAGTACGCCGGCAGCGACGTCGCCGTCGATGGCAAGGACTACAAGATCCTGCGCGAGAACGAGATCCTCGCCAAGGTGGAGGGCTGATCCCGATGGGCAAGCAGATCATGTACGACGACGTCGCGCGCCGGAAGGCGGTCGAAGGCGTCACGAAGCTCGCCAAGGCGGTCAAGGTCACGCTCGGCGCGGCCGGTAAGAACGTCATCATCGAGAAGTCGTTCGGCGGCCCGCAGGTCACCAAGGACGGCGTCACCGTCGCCAAGGAGATCGAGCTCGAAGATCCGTTCGAGAACATGGGCGCCAAGCTCGTGCGCGAGGTCGCCAGCAAGACCAACGACGTCGCCGGTGACGGCACCACGACGGCCACGGTCCTCGCCGAATCGATCCTCACGGTTGGCCAGCGCTACCTGACCTCGGGCGTCGACCCCAACGACCTCCGCGCCGGCATCGACGCGGCAGTCGATGCGGTCACGACCAAGCTCGCGGCGATGGCCAAGAAGGTCGACAACAAGAGCCGCGACCAGATCGCCCAGGTCGGCGCCATCTCGGCCAACAACGATTCCGAGATCGGTGCGCTGCTCGCGGACGCGATGCTGCAGGTCGGCAAGGAAGGCGTCGTGACCGTTGAAGAGGGCAAGACCTCGACGACGGAGCTCGAGCACGTCGACGGCATGCAGTTCGACAAGGGCTACGTGTCGCCGTACTTCATCACCGACCCCAAGACGATGGAGACCGCGTTCGACGACGCGCTCGTGCTCGTTCACGAGAAGAAGATCAGCAACGTGCGTGAGCTCGTGCCGCTGCTCGAAGCCGTCTCGCGCGCCGGCAAGCCGCTGCTCATGATCGCCGAGGACGTCGAGTCCGAAGCGCTCGCCGCGCTCGTCGTGAACCGCCTCAAGGGCGTGCTGAACGTCTGCGCGGTCAAGGCGCCGGGTTTCGGCGATCGCCGCAAGGCGATGCTCGAGGACATCGCGGTGCTCACGGGCGCGACCTGCATCAGCGAGGATCTCGGCATCAAGCTCGAGAGCGTCGAGCTCAAGCAGCTCGGCACCGCGCAGAAGATCCGCGTCGGCAAGGAAGCCACGACGATCATCGGCGGCGCCGGCAAGAAGTCGGACATCACCGCACGCGCGGACGCGATCCGCGCGCAGATCGAACGCACGACCTCGGACTACGATCGTGAAAAGCTCCAGGAGCGCCTCGCCAAGCTGACCGGCGGCGTCGCGATCATCCGCGCAGGCGCGATGACCGAAGCCGACATGAAGCAGAAGAAGCAGCGCATCGAAGATGCGTTGAACGCCACGAAGGCCGCGGTCGAAGAAGGCATCGTTCCGGGTGGCGGCGTCGCGCTGCTGCGTGCGAGCTCGGCCCTCGATGACGTCAGGGTCAAGGGTGACAAGCGCTTCGGCGTCGAGATCATCCGCCAGGCCTGCCAGGCCCCGATGTGGCAGATCGCGGAGAACGCGGGCGAGGACGGCTCGGTCGTCGTCGACGAAGCAACGGAGAAGAAGGCCAACGAGGGCTTCAACGCACTGAGCGGCGAGTGGGTCGACATGTTCAAGGCCGGGATCGTCGATCCGACCAAGGTCGTGCGGTGCGCGCTGCAGAACGCGGCCAGCATCTCGGGCCTCATGCTGACCACGAACACGATGGTCACCTCGATCCAGGACGACAAGGACGCCGTCACCGGCGCCACGAGCTGATCCTGGCGCGCCGCGGGTGAGCCCTCGGCTCACCCCGCCCCCACTGCGCCCGCCGATTCCGCGGGCAATCGATTTCATGGCTCAGAAGCGCGACTACTACGAGGTTCTCGGCGTCGACCGCGGCGCCGATGCCGAGACGCTCAAGAAGGCGTATCGCAAGCTCGCGCTCGCGAACCACCCGGACCGCAACCCCGGCGACGCCGAGGCCGAAAAGCGCTTCAAGGAAGCTGCCGAGGCCTACGACGTGCTCGGCGACGAGCAGAAGCGGCAGCGCTACGACCAGTTCGGCCACGCCGGCGTCGAAGGTGCCGGCGGTGGCGGTGGCTTCCAATCGGCCGAGGACATCTTTTCCGCGTTCGGCGACCTGTTCGGCGGCGGAGGTGGTGGCGGCGGCTTCTTCGAACAGTTCTTCGGCGGCGGCGGTGGCCGCCGCGGACGCGGTCGTCGCGGCGCCAGCCTCAAGGTCGACCTCGAGCTCACGCTCGAAGAGGTTGCCACTGGCGTCAAGAAGACGATCCAGCTCAAGCGCCACGAGACCTGCGACAACTGCAGTGGCTCCGGGGCCAAACCCGGCACCGAGAAGACCACGTGCGGCACGTGCAACGGCCACGGCCAGGTCGTGCGCTCGCAGGGCTTCTTCCAGTTGCGGCAGACGTGCCCGACTTGCCACGGCCAGGGCGAGACGATCTCCGATCCGTGCCCCAAGTGCCGCGGCCGCGGCGCGATCGGCAAGGAAGCTCCGGTGAGCATCAGCATTCCGGCCGGCATCGAGTCCGGCCACACGGAGCGCATCCCTGGTCAGGGCGAACCCGGCGAAGGCGGCGGCCCGCCCGGTGACCTCGTCGTCGTGCTCCACGTCATCGAGCACGAAGTCTTCACGCGCTTTCGTGACGACCTGCTCATGCAGACGCGCGTCAGCTTCCGCCAGGCCGCGCTCGGCGACGAGATCGAGATCCCGACGATCACTCGTGAGAGCGTCACGATGAAGATCCCGGCCGGCACGCAGCCCGGCGAACGACTGCGCATCAAGAACCACGGCCTGCCCCGGGCCGACGGCTACGGCCGCGGCAGCCTGATCGTTCAGGTGCAGGTCGACGTGCCCAAGAAACTCAACACGGAACAACGCGAGCTGCTCGAGCGCTTCGATGAGCTCGAGAACGGCAAACGCGGCAAGAAGAACGCCAAGAAGACGATCTTCGAAAAGGTGAAGGACATCTTCTCGTGAACGACGAAACCCAGAACGACACCGAGGTTCCCGATTCCTCTCCTGGCGATCCCACGGCCGGCGATCCCGCGGCCGGCGATCCGACGCCGAACGCAGAAGCCGGCGGCGAGGACTCCGCGCCGACCCGCGTCGAGCAGCTCGAACGCGAACGCGACGAACTCGACAACAAGCTCCAGTACGCCATGGCCGACCTCGCGAACATGCGGCGCCGCCATCGTCAGGAGGTCGCGGACAGCCGCCTGCGCACGCTCGAGGGCCTGACGCAGGAGATCCTGCCCGTGCTCGACACGTTCGGCATGGCGCTGATGGCCTACGACAACCAGACTGAAGGCGACGGGCAAAACGATCCCAAGGCGCTGGTCGAAGGCGTGCGCATGGTCAAGACGATGCTGACCGGCGTGCTCGAACGTCACGGCCTGCGCGAGATCAGCTCGACGGGTGCGTTCGATCCCAACCACCACGAGGCCATCGCGATGGAGCCCAGTAACGACGTGCCGGAGGGCCAGATCATCCGCGCCATGCTCACGGGCTACCTGCTCGGCGACCGCGTCGTGCGACACAGCCGCGTCGTCGTCTCCGGCAATCCCCCCGCCGAGGACGGTGGCGACGCGAAGAAATCGTCCGACAGCTAGCCCGTCGCGCGAACGACCAGACCATCGCCACGATGCCGACCTACGACTACGTCTGCCACGCCTGCGGCCATCGTTTCGAGGAGTTCCAGAGCATGACGGCGAAGGAGCTCCGGAAGTGCCCGAAGTGCCGGAAGAACAAGCTCGAGCGCCTGATCGGCACCGGCGCGGGCGTGATCTTCAAGGGTTCGGGGTTCTACGAGACCGACTATCGCGGCGGCTCCTACGCGTCGGAGGCCAAGAAGGATGCCGATGGCGGCAGTGACAACTCCGATGGCGGTGGTGACGGCGCCGCAAAGCCCGCGACGGAGAGCGCTCCGAAATCGGGTAGCGCTCCCAAGAGCACTCCGAAGGAATCGGACAGCACCGACTAGCTGCTGCTTCGGGCCACAGTCAGGCCGTCACCCCTGCCGATGGAGCACTGCACTTTGGAATGCAAACCGGTAAGCTCCTGACCATGCGGCGACTTCTTGCCCTCGCGACGTTCGCGCTGCTCCTGCCCTCCGCCAGCTGCGTTGGCTGGTTCTTCTCCGGTGAGGACTACGCGAACCGCTCGCGCCCGGTCGCGTTCGTCGAGACGACGGGCGGGATCGAACTGGGCGCGACGACGGAATACGGGATCCTGACCCTGGGCCGCACGGCAACCGAAGGGCCGTGCCGCGTGCGCTATTTCACGGGCCCATCGCCGCTCGTCGAAGACGGGGAACTCCGGGCCACCGGCGCCACGTTCACTCGCGCCGAGATCGACCTCAAACACCAGGCCGTGCGCGTGCTGGCGCGTCCGCCACGACCGACCGACGAACTCGTCGCGATGTGGACGCCCGATGGCGTCACCGTGCGCGCCCTGCGCGTCGAACTCGCCGACGATCCGCGCGTAACCGGCGACGTGCTGCGCGACCCGGGCGAACCCCTGCCACCCGGCGCGACGATCCTGCGCTGCACCGAGGACGACCTGCACGACTACGAGTTCGTCGGCCTGGTCGCCGGCCGCGCCACGTTCGAAGGCGGCACCAGCGCGGCAGACGACGACACGGTCTACGTCTACCAGGGCGTCGACCGCGTCCGCGAGATGCTCGCGATCCCCGAGCGCTACCCGATCCAGCTCGAACCGAAGTACCGCCCCGACGGCATCGTGGTGATGAAGCCCGTGCCCCCGAAGCCGGCGCCGGATGCGTCAGCCGACCCTAGCTCGACCACAGACCCGAACGCCGAACCCGAAGCTGCAGGCACGGGTTCCGGCAACGGCAACCGCTGAGCAGACCGGGCCGGCTCCGAACCGCGGTCGATTCCCGAGAATCTTGTTCGGACCAACCTCGTGCGGCACTGCGCCGGACGAGCCACGCCCACGCGCGTGGCCGCGCCCCACGAGGAACCCGAATGCTGCGTATCCCGACTCTCGTTCTCGCCGGCCTGGCACTCACCACGACCGCCCTGGCACAGAGCCGGCCTGAGCCCATGGCCGAAGTCCACGGCAACGTGAAGGTCGCCCGCGTGCCGATCCACACCGCCGCGGCTGATCCGATCGGCGGCGACTACGGCACGTGGGCCGGGGGCGCCGACTACAAGGTCGAGTTCCAGGAGCGTGGCATCCGCTTCGTCCCGTATCTCGGCCCGACCGAATCGACGAATCGCGAGTTCGGGTTCGAACTCGAATCGGTAACGGTCGCCGGCCAACCATGGCGCTCGGTCACCCGCGACCCGCAGCCGCGCCACGACTCCTTCCGCTACGAGTTCGATCGGGACGCGATCGTCGAGGCCTACGATGTGCGCGAGCACGGCCTCGAACAGACGTTCGTCATCACGCGCCGCCCGGAGCGCGCCGGCGACCTCGTGCTGTGCGGCCGGGTTCGCGGCAACGTCACCGCGAGGCAGCACGAAGCCGACCATCGACCGATCGCCTTCTCGGACGAGAACGGACGCGCGGTGCTCGAGTACGGCGTCGCCTTCGCCCTGCGCGACAGCGGCGCGAAGCAACCGATCGAGTCGTCGTTCGACGGCGAACGCATCAGGCTGCGGGTGCCCGCGGCGATCCTCGAACACTCGACCTACCCCCTCGTGATCGACCCCGTGATTGCCAACGTCGCGATCCCGAGCGGCTCGTACGCAGCGACGACACGGGCACTCGACATCGTCGTCGACGAACAGAACAACCGCGTCTTCATGACGCTGATCCGACGCGCATCCTCGGGCGACGGCGACCTGTTCGTCATCGCGATGGACCAGCACTTCACGGGCACGGCCACGACCGTCTTCGCGGACATGGCGACGAGCTGGAGCACCACCGAAGGTTCGGTCAGCTCGGCCACGAACCCCATCAAGATCGTCACCGCGCTCGTCCGCTCGTACGGCAACCAGGACTCGGCCGTGGCCTACAACGTGCGACCGGGCGCCTCCTTGTCGTTCAACGGCGTGGTCGGCTTCGTGCCACGACCGGCCGGCCTGTACGACTTCCGCGTCGACATCGGGGGCATGCGCGCGTCGGGCACCCACGTGATGCTGGTGTTCGAACGCCGAGACCCGACGCAACTCGCGATCGAAGGCGTCACGGCTGCCGCGCTCGACATCTCCGGATCCACGCCGGTGCTGGGAGCGCCGTTCCCGATCCGCTCAGCCGGCTTCGGCACGTCATTCGCCTTCTTCCGGACTTCGCGGCCGTCGATCACGAAACACTCGCGCACTGCGAGTCAGCCCGATTCGTGGCTCGTCGCTTTTCAGGAACGTCAGATCACGGGCACGAGCGGCGTGCTCGACGTCGACTACATCGTCGCCCGCCAGGTCTCGGTGAACGGCACGCACAGCACGGGTTACTGGACGCCGAGCCAGACGTACCCGCTTACCCACCACCGTCGCGCACCGCGACTGGCCGGGCGTCCTGGCGCCGTCGACGGCTACAACCAGTACGGAGTCGCGTTCATCGAACGACCGGTATCGGGTGGTGGCTTCGTCAGCGCGTTCGAGGGCCTCACGTGGCCCGTCGGAGCGCAGTGGCCGACCGCTTCCTGGGGCCAGAGCCAACTCTCGCCTGCAACCGGCGCCGCCTTCGATTCCTGGATCGGCGATGTCGCCGCAGATCTGAAGACGCGCTCACACTGGCTCGTCTCGACGACGAGCGGATTGCACCGCGTCGATCGCTCGGGCGTCGAGCTCGAGTTCGCGTCGTTCCCGCCGAACGTCACCAACTACTTCTACCCGGGTGGCATCGACTTCATGGGCGCTGGGCAGTTCGTCACTCTGTCATGCCATGCCCAGGCCCCCTTCGCGTTCCCGGGACCGGTGACGGGTCGCGTGTTCGAGAATCCGACCCCGCCGCTGCGTGACTGGACGGGGCCGACATGCGGCACGGCCAATATCGAATGGACCACCCAGTTCGGTCGCAATGGCGCGCGCTTCGACCAACAGATCGGCCACGATTTCACCCAGGTCCAGGTCACGGGCACCCCGACCGGCACGCTGCACTTCCTGCTCTATTCGTTCGGCACGCAAGTGCTCGACCTCACCGGCACGGGCGGCGTCGCCAACGGCTGCTGGCTGCTCGTGCAGCCGACCTGGAACCAGCTGCTGGTGCAGAACGGTACGGATGCGCGCTGGAACTTCCCGCTGCCCACCGCACTGCCGAACCTGACGCTGCACTTTCAGGACTGGTACCTGCTGCCCGGCAACGCCACACTGCGATCGACCGAGCGCCTCAACGTGCCGATCGCGAAGTAGCGACACGCTTCGCGCCGCGCTACTCCCGCCGAATCCCGGCGAGCCCGAGCACGTCGTCCACGACCTTCTCGAGCACGAATAGCACGGCCTGTTCACCCGCGGCGAGCTCGTCGTCGCCGCCAGGGATCACGACGCTGCCATCCTCGCGCGTGATCGCGGCGACGACGCAGCCGCGCGGGAAGCCGGCATCCTTGACCTTCTTGCCGGCGACCTTGCTGCCGGCCTGGATCTCGATCTCGAGCACCTCGGCCTTGCCCTCCTCGATCGTGGCGATCGTGGAGATGCTGCGGCTGCGCACGAACGCGAGGATGCGGTTGGCGCAGAGCAGGCGCGGTGACACCGCAACGTCGATTCCGAGGTGCTGGTAGAGCGACACGTAGTCGGGCTTGTGCACCAACGCCACGGTGCGGCGCGTGCCGAGGTCGCGCGCGAGCTGGCACGACATCAGATTGCGCTCGTCGTGGACGGAGATCCCGAGAAACGCGTCGCTGTCGCCGACGTGCTCTTCCTGCAGCAGATTGATATCGGTCGCGCTGCCGTGCAGCACGACGACATCCTCGAGCGTCTCGGACATGCGCTCGGCGTCCTTGCGATCCTCGACGATGATCTTGACGTTGACGTGCTCGCGCTGGAGCGCCTGACAGACCTGCTGGGAGATCCGCGCGCCACCGAACACGACGACGTTGCGCGGCGCGCCGAGGCGCGAGCCGCCGATCTTCTTCTCGAACGTGGAGATGGCCTTCGGCTCGCCGAGCGCGAAGATCTCGTCGTCCGCGCGCAGCTCGTCGGAGCCACCCGGCACGATGACCTCGTGATCGCGATCGATCGCGGTGATCAGCATGCCGCTCGGGATCTTGAGATCCTTGACCAACTTGCCGGTGTAGGGCCCGGACTCGGGAATGCGAAACCGTCGCATCTGCACGCGGCCCTCCGCGAAGTTCTCGACCCCGAGCGCCTTGCTCTGACGCACGGTCTTGACGATCTCCTCGGCCGCGAGATCGTCGAGCGACAGCAAGAGGTCATGCGCCAGGTTCTTCTTGAAGAACGTCTTGCTGCGCCGCACGGCCGAGCTGTCGCGCAGGCGCAGCACGGTCTTCTTGGCACCCATGCGCTTGCCGAACAGACACGTGAGCATGTTGACGCGGTCGTCGCTGGACACCGCGAGCAGCAGATCGGCACTGTGGGCCTCGGCCCGATCGAGCACGTCGGGACGCGAACCATCACCACTGACGGCCTGGACGTCGAGCAGGTCGGCGACCCGCCGCATGCGCTGCAGATCCGGGTCGATGACCGTGATCGAGTGGCCCTCCGTGGACAGCACCTTGGCGAGGTAGGAACCAACCTCGCCGAGGCCGACGATCAGGATGTTCATCAGGGTTGCGGACGATACTGTTTTTGCGGCGTTGATCCTCCTTCTGGACAACAAGGACTCGTTCGTTTGGAACCTCGCGCAGGCCCTGCGCGGGCTCGGCGCCCGCACCGACGTCGTGCGCAGCGATGCCGCGGATCTCACCACGGTCGACGCCGCGAGCGCGCTCGTCGTCTCCCCGGGCCCCGGTCGGCCGGAGCACGCCGGAATCGCGATCCAGGCCGTGCAGCGCGCGTCGGGCCGCATTCCGGTGCTGGGTGTCTGCCTCGGCCACCAGGCGATCGCCGCGGCGTTCGGCGCCACGATCGAGCGCGGCGAACCGGTCCACGGCCGAACCAGCGCCATCCATCACGACGGTACCGGACCATTCCGCGGCCTGCCGAACCCGGTCGAGATGTGCCGTTACCACGCGCTCTACGTCGCCCGCGAGCTGCCGGCCGAGCTCACGGCCATGGCGCACACCCGAACCGGCGAGATCATGGCCGTGCGGCATCGCGAGCACCCGACCTGGGGCGTGCAATTCCATCCCGAGTCTTTCCGTTCGCCGCACGGCACCGCGATGCTCCAGAACTTCCTGACCCTGATCCCGACCGCGCCCGAGGCCGTCGACCAATGACCGCGATTTCGGTACGGAACCTCGACAAGCGGTTCGGCGACCGGCCGACGTTGCGCGGCGTCTCGTTCGAACTCGAACCCGGCGGGCTGCTCGGGCTCGTCGGCCCCAACGGCGCCGGCAAGTCGACGCTGCTGCGCACCTTGATCGGGCTCGTGCCGCGCGATGCCGGCAACGTCGCCGTGCTCGGCCACGATCCGCGCACGGCCAGCCTCGCAATCCGACAGCGCACGAGCTACCTGCCCGGCGAGACCGGCGTCTACCAGCAGATGACGGGCGCCGCATTCCTGCACTTCGCGCTCGGGTTCTATCCGCGGCAGAACCGCGAGCTGCACGACCACCTCGCCGCCGAGTTCGCTCTGCCACTCGCCGAGAAGGTCCGCAACTACAGCGCGGGCATGAAGCAGAAGCTCGCGCTCATGGCGACGTTGATCCCCGACGTCGAGCTCTATGTGCTCGACGAACCCGATCGCGCACTCGACGCCAAGGTACGGTTCTTCCTGCGCGACGTGCTGCGCATCCTCGAGTCCGCTGGCAAGACGATCATTCTCTGCTCGCACCACCTCAGTGAGGTCGAGACCCTCGCCCACCGGCTCGAGTTCCTCATCGACGGCCGACTCGTGCCGACCGAGGCGGTCACGCGCGCACGCGAGGTGCTGCGCCGCCGCCCGCGCCTGCGCCTGCGCGATCAGGTCGAGCTGCCCGCGGGCGCGCAGCTCATCGAACGCGAACCCGACGGCACGCTCGTCGTCGAAACCGCCGGCGATCCGCTGGCCTGGCTCCAGCAGCTCGCACCCGCGGACGTCGAGAGCGCCGAGGTCGGAGTCGTTCGGCTCGAGGATCTCTATCAGCTGCTCCTGCATCAACCCGCGGAGGCGACGTCATGATCGCCGGCAAGACGTGGCGCGAGATCCGCTGGATGACACTGATCTACCTGCTGATCTTCGAGCTGCTCGCGATCCCGGTCCTGCTGCTCTGGCCGGATCTCTACGACGACTTCCAGCGCTCGACGCTGTTCAAGAATTTCCCCGTCCACTCGCTCAAGCGGATCTTCGAGGGCGTCTCCGACAAGAACGAGGAGATCGCCTTCACCAACTGGGCAGCGGCGATGCTCTACTTCCGCAGCGTCAACCTGGTCGGCATCGCGGGCGCGGTGCTGTTCGGTACAGCCCTGTTCGCGCGTGAACGCGAAACTCGAACGCTCGAGTTCCTGCTCGCACGGCCGGTCTCACGGCTCAGCATCCTCTGGCAGAAGACCTGGCCGACGACGCTCGCGGTCCTGGTCCCGATCTTCCTGGTCAATTGGTCGGCGATCTACTGGAGCCAGCTCATCGACCGCGAACTGAAGTTCGCAGAGATCACCTGGGCCAGCGTGCACGGCGCCGCGTTCGTCTGGATGTTCCTCGCGTTCACGACCTGGATGTCGGTGCGCTGCCGCACGCAGGCCCACGTCGCGTTCTGGGTCGGCGGCATCACGATCGTGCAGCTCGGGCTCTACATGACCCAGCGCATCCGGCCCTACAGCCTGTTCCGGCTGTCCGACTTCGAGTGGTACGGCCCGATCCTCGCCGGGCACCTCAAGCCGTGGCAGATGTTCGATCCGATCAACGGCATCGGCTTCACGACGTGGGTGCTGCTCGCTACCGCACTGTTCTACTTCCTCGCATGGCGCGCGCTTCGTCGCCTCGAACCCTGAGCCGATCGAACCCGTGATCTGGCTCGAAGTCCTCGCCACGCTGCTCCGCGAGATCGTGCGCGCGCTCGTCGTGCCGATCCGACTGCTGTGCTATCTGCCCAGGCGTCACCACTGGCGTCGCGTCGCCCGCGAAGTGCTCGACGGCGTCGCGCAGGAACGGACCGACACGACTGCCGATCCGCACGTGGCCCTCGCGGCGTTCTTCGCCAAGGCCCGCCCGCCGCGCGGCGCACGGCCGCACCTGTTCCTGTCGGCCGGCGAGGCCAGCGGCGAAAACCATGCCGAACGCCTGCTGCATGAACTCGGCGACGCGGTGCGCTGCACGGCGTTCGGCGGTAGCCGGTTGCAGCAGGCGGGCGCCGAACTGCGGTTTGGCCTCACCGAGCACGCGGTCATGGGAATCGTCGGTGTACTCAAGCAGCTGCCGCTGATCCTGCGCGCGGTCGCTTCCTACCTGCGGCTCCTGCGCGACGACCCACCCGACCTCGTCGTGCTCGTCGACTTCCCGGGCTTGCACGTCGTGATGGCCAAGCTCGCGAAACGCCGCGGCATCCCGGTGCTGCACTACGTGGCGCCACAGTACTGGGCGTGGGGTCCGTGGCGCATGCGGCGGTATCGCCGCGCGGTCGACGCAACTCTCACGATCCTGCCGTTCGAGACCGCGTTCTTCGAACGCTTTAGGATCCCGGCGGCCTACGTCGGGCACCCACTGCTCGACGAACCGGAAGAACCCCACGAACAACAGGAAGTGCGCGACACGAAAGCGGCCAGGGAGCGCGATGCCGACACGCTCGTGCTGCTGCCCGGCAGCCGGCGCCACGACATCCGCCGCAACCTGCCCGGCATGCTGCGGACGGCAGCAGCGCTACGTCGAGACCACCCCGGACTCCGGGTCGTGGTGCCGCACGAAAATCCGCGGCGGGCCGAACTGCTCCGCGAACTGCTCGCCGCCGCGAACGTGGACTACGTGGAGCACCACATCGGCCCACTCGCACCGTGGCTCGAGCGCGCGCGACTCGTCGTCGCCAAGTCCGGCACCGGCTCCCTGGCCTCGTGCCTGCGCGGCGCCCCCACGGTCGTGGTCTACCAGCTCGCGGGCTTCCTCAGCGCGCTCGGCTACCACAACATCCTCAGCGTGCCATGGATCGCGGCCGCCAACCTGATCGCGGGCCGCGAGGTCGTGCCCGAACACTGCTTCACGGGCGATGAAGGCTGGCGCGGCGTGCAGGACAGCGTGCGGCGCCTGTGGCCCGAAGGCGAACCGCGCGACACGATGATCGCCGGCCTGCAGGGCGTTCGGCAACGACTCGGCAGCGGCGGCGCGAGCGCACGCACCGCCGGTATCATCCGGCGGTTTCTCGGAGTACCGGCGGCGCCGAGCGCCGAATCGTGAGCCAGCAGCGGCGCACGGGCGCACCTGACCACCATCCCCGCAACAACCGCGCCCGACAGTCGTAAGATACTCCCATGCTCGGCTCCCGGCTGACGACGACCCTGGCGGCGATCGCGCTGCTGACGCCCCTCGCGACGTCACAGTTACCCGCCAAGAACGATCCCACCACGCGGGCCGCGGGCCAGGTGCTGTCCTTCGACGGCCGCCCCGCCGACTTCGCGACCGTGACGGTGTTCGACACCGAGGGCCGCCGGACCACCGAGTTCGTCACGACGGAACTCGGGCGGTTCGACTACCGGTCAAAAGGCGCGATCGGCCACCTGCAGGTGCAAGACGAAGGAGTCCGGGTCAAGGTCGAGTTCACCGGATCGACCGACCCGGAGCGCCTCCGCGTCTCGTTCGAAGACGTGCCGCACTTCACGATGCGGGGCCGCATCCTCGATCCCGGCGGGCTGCCGATGCACGCGACGGACGTGCTCCTGCGCGGCGAGTTCGACGAGACACTCGTCAACGTGACGACGGACGCGAACGGCCGCTATGTCGCGCGGATCGACCGCGGCATCTGGTCGCTCGTGGTCGACCCGATGGGCCTGGCGTGGGCCGAACCGCGTGAGGTCGGCGGATCGGGCACGATCGACATCGATCTGCGCAACGTCGGCGGCGACTTTTTCAGCATCGCGGGCCGCGCGCTCGACAAGAACGGCTCACCGATCACGAACGCCTGGATCCACGCCGCCTCACAGCAGCACGTGCGACTCGAGCGTCCGGCGCGCAAGGATGGCTCGTTCCTGCTCTGGTCCCGCCGCCCGATCGACTACCTGCTCGTGCTGCGGGACGGCGATCCCATCGCGCTGCGATACGGCCGCATCGATCACGACACCAGCCTCGAGGTCGACGCCCGCCGACACGGCTTCGTGACGGTCACCGGCCGGGTGCTCGACGGCCAAGGCCAAGGCGTGCCCTATGCCAACCTGCTGCCGGCAGACGAGGGCGGGCGCCCCCTGACCCGACTGCGCATGCTCGCGCGCTGCGATCCGGACGGCAACTTCCGCGCCCGTGTACCGCGCACGATCCCCAACCTCTACGCCTGGGTGCAGCCCGAGGGCACGGCAGTGGCTGCTTGGCGAATCGACGAATCGGTCGAACTCGTGTTGCGCTAGCGTGGTGCGTCAAACCGCTGGGTCCTTGCCAGCGAGGCGGCGCAACGCCTGACGCACGACACTAGCCTGCTCGCATCAGCCAGCAGAGCTACGCCGCACCCGCCCCCGCAACCGCGGCACGAGCAACAGCGCCTCGCGCGCCACACGGCCGTCCATCTTCGAAGCGCCGACCTGGCGATCGACGAAGTGGATCGGCAATTCGCGGATCCGGAAGCCCGCACGCTTCATGCGGTAGGCCATCTCGATCTGGAACGCGTAGCCATGCGCCGCGACCTTCTCGAGGTCGAGTTGCTGAAGCGCACTGGTGTCGAAACAGCGATAGCCGGCGGTGTTGTCGCGAATTCCGGTGGCGAGCCAGAACCGCGCATACAGGTTGGCCCCGCGCGACAACAAACGGCGCTTGAAGTCCCAACCGACGGTGCAGCCACCCTCGACGTAACGGCTGCCGATCACGAGTTCGGCATCGGCCGATGCGGCGACCAGCCGCGGCAGGTCCCACGGCGCGTGGCTGAAGTCGGCGTCCATCTCACAGACGCGCTCGTAGCCGCGGTCGATCGCGAACGCGAACCCCGCGAGGTACGCGGTGCCCAGCCCTTGCTTGCCCTGCCGATGCAGGACGTGCACGCGTGAGTCGTCGGCTGCGAGCCGATCCGCGATGTCGCCCGTGCCATCCGGCGAACCATCGTCGACGATGAGCACGTCGCAATCGAGATAGGCGTGGATCGCCCGCACGATCGGCTCGACGTTGTCCTTCTCGTTGTAGGTCGGGATGACGACGAGCGTACGCCAAGGCAGCTGGTGCGGCTGCGATGGCAGCGGCCCACGGCCCGCGAGGAGGCCCTCCGCGGCCGCATCGCGCGCGATCCCCTCGGACTGCCCCGCGAGCACGACGACCTGGCTGCTGTCGAGCCCGCGACGAACCAGCTCTTCGCCGGCAGCAAAGTCCGGAACTACGCGCACGTCGACCACGGCGACATCGTCCCCGGCCCACCGGCCGCTTTCAACGTTCGAGCATCGGCGTTGATCGCACCCGCAGCGGTTGGTTCGATGCAGCGGATTCCATGCTGGCGATTCGATGCTGGCGTTCCGCGCCGTGCGTCCTAACCGCAGACGATGAACTTTCGCGATCTCGACCCCGAAACCGCGCAGCAGGAACTCGCAGGCTCTTCCGGCCTGCGGGTGCTCGACGTGCGGACTCCCGAGGAGCACGCCTCCCACCGCCTGCCCGACGCCACGCTCGTGCCCGTGCAGGAGCTGCATCTTCGCATCGGCGAGCTGGATCCCGACACCGACTGGCTCGTGGTCTGCGCTCATGGGCAACGCAGCGTCTACGCGTGTGAGTTCCTGGCGCAGAACGGCTTCTCGAAGCTCAGCAACCTGCGCGGTGGCCTGGCGCACTGGGTCGGTAAAGGGCTGCCGATCGAGCAATGACCGCGCCCGGCCGCCGTCAGTTCGCGCCCGCTGACTCCCAGCGATAGCCGAAGTGATCGAAGATCGCACGGTCTTTGGCCAGCACGAGGTCGCGCAGCTCATCGTCGTAGTACTGCGAGTAGTGCCCGTGCTTGCTCGTGTTCTGACTCGGCAGTGAATCGATCGCGCACTGCATCGCGGCCGGTACCTCGCAGCACTCCTGCATCAGACGCGACAGATCCTGGCGCAGCGCCTCCATCCTCCCGACCCGCGAACCCTCGAGCCCAGGCCCCAGCATGTGCCACAGCGTCTGCAGGAACGGCCCCTCGCCATGCTCGAGCGCCGGCCGCGCTCGGAACGTGTTTCGCATCGTCGCCGCAAAACCGAGTGCGCCGTTGTCACTGACCTGCAGGAAGAAGTCGTCGCGCGTCTTCTTCTGGAAGTAGTACCACGACACGTACCACGCGAACGGATTGCGCACGAACGCGAGGCGTGGCAGCTCGCGATGGCTCGCCGGCACATCCGCGTAGGTCAAGTGATCGTCAAGCCGCTGCACTTGCCAGTCCGGCGCCGCATGCTCCTCGAGGATCCGGCGGACGAAGTTGCCGCCGGTCTTCGGGATGTGCACGAAGACGAAATGGCGTGTCAGGATCACGGGTCGCTCAGCGCCGCGGCCAGGCCGCCGCGACCTCGCGGCATTCCTCGACGGTCGGCACGAGCGCGAGCCGCACGAAGCGCTCCTGGCCCTCGCCGAAGAAACTGCCGGGCGCGACCAGAATGCCGACTTCGCGCAGGCGCGCGGCGTAGTCGGTGTCCGTCGTATCGTCAGGCACCTCGACCCAGAGGTAGAGTCCCGCGGTGCTGCCATGCACGCGCAAGCCACGTTCGACGAGTGCCGCGAGGAGAACCTCGCGCTTCTTCACGAACACCGCGCGCCGCGCCTCGACGTGCTCGGTATCGGTCCACGCGACCGCCGCCGCCGCCTGCACGAACTCCTGCGGCGTCGTGCCCATGCTCGCGCGGAAGCGCCGGTACGTCGACACGAGCTTCGCATCGCCCGCGAGGAAACCCGACCGGTAACCCGTCATGCCCGACCGCTTGCTCAGCGAGTGCAGTACGAGGCAGCCTTCGCGGCCGAACTCTAGCAGAGACCGTGGAGCGTCACCCTCGTAGTGCAGGTCGACGTAGCACTCGTCGCTGACGAGCACGAAGCCGAACCGCTCGCGCGCCGTGACCCACTTCTCGTACATCTTCGGCGCGAGCAGGAAGCCGGTCGGGTTGTGCGGGTAGTTGAGGTAGACGATCGCGGCCCGCTGCAGCAGGGAGTCCGGCAGCCCGTCTGGATCCATCGCGTAGCCGTTGTCGACACCGAGTGTCACGGCGTGGGTCTTCGCCCCGGCGAACAGCGCGCCGATCTCGTAGACGGGATACGCCGGTTCGCCGTAGACCACGGTGTCCTTTGCGCTGGCGGCCCCGTCGCCCGGGATCTGCACGAAAGTCATCGGCAGATGGAAGATCGCCTCCTTGCTACCGAAGGTCGGCAACACCTCGGTCGCGGGATCGATCTCGACACCGAAGCGGCGCTGCAGGTAACCCGCGGCGGCCTCACGCAGCGCGGGGACACCGACGCTCGCCGGGTACTGACTGACCTCGGGCACCGCGTCGATCATCGCCTGCCGGAGCAGCGCGGGGGTCGGCTCGCGCGGATCTCCCGTGCCGAAATCGTAGAGCTGGACCCCGCGTTCCGCGATCTCTTGTCGCCACTCCTCGAGCCGCACCATCGGGTACGGTGGCTGATTGGCCAGGCGTTCGTTCACGTCTTCTGCTCCATCTCGGAACGCACGGTTTCGAGCAATGCCTTCGTCGCGAGAATGCCGGCGTCTTCGTCGAGTTTCTTGCCCTCGTACTCGATGCCGATGTAGCCGCGCCAACCGTGCTGCTGCACGACGACGTCGAGCATGCGGCGGTAGTCGGTGTGGATCTCGTTGCCCGCCTCGTCGAAGTCGTGCGACTTGGCGCTGACTCCCTTGGCGAACGGCATGAGCTCGTCGGTGCCCTGGTAGCGATCGTACATCTCGCCCTTCCGCACCCGGAAGTTCCCGAAGTCTGGCAGCGAACCGACGCGCGGGTGCTCGACCATCTTCAACGTCCCACTGAGCCACTTGCCGTTCGACGACAGTCCGCCGTGGTTCTCGACGATCACGTTGATACCGAGGCCATCGCCATACTCGCAGAGCTGCCGCAGACCGTCTGCTGCGAGCTTCTGCTGTTCTTCGAAACTACCGCGACTCTGTGCGTTGACCCGGATCGAGTGGCAACCGAGCACCTTGGCGGCCTCGACCCACTTGTGATGATTCGTCACCGCCTGCGCGCGCTTTTTGCTGTCCGGGTCGCCGAGCGCACCCTCGCCGTCGCACATGATGAGCAGGCTCTGCACGCCTTCACCGAGGCAACGCTTGTTGAGCTCCGCGAGATATTCCGAGTCGCGCGCCTTGTCCTTGAAGAACGCTTTCACGTACTCGATCGCGTCGATGCCGAGTTGCCGCGCCTTCTGCGGAAAGGCAAGGTTGTCGAGCTTCTTGCTGAATAACGCCTTGTGCAGCGACCACTCGGCGAGGCTGATCCGGAACAGCGGACCGGGGTCGCCCAACATCGAACACGCCGACATCGGCGCACTCGCGAGCAGCGGAGCGGCTGCCGCGGCGCCCGCGACCCCGAGAAAACGACGACGCTCGAGCGAGCTCGGATCAGAAGTGCCCATGGTGCGGGCATTGGAGAGTGCGACCCCCATCGAGGCAACCCTTGCAGGCAACCCTCGCGATCGATCGCCACTGTGGCTATCCTGCTCGCGCGATTTCCGAGCCGCAGCGCTCGCTCAACCCTTCCGAACTACTGCGACCCCCCAATCGATCGATCCATGGCGATTCGTGTCACCGAAGCCAAGCGCGGCATGGTCATCCGCCTCGACGGCGAGCTCTACCAGATTGTCAAGTACGAGCACCTCACGCCGGGCAACCTGCGGGCCATCCACCACCTCAATCTCAAGAACCTGAAGAACGGCCGCCAGAAAGAAATGCGCTGCAAGACTTCGGACCAGCTCGAGACGGTGTTCCTCGACTCACGCGAAGCGCAGTACTTGTTCAAGGACTCGCTGGGTTACACGTTCATGGACAACGAGAACTACGAGCAGTTCGTGCTGAATGCCGAAGTGTGCGGCGACGCGATGCTCTACATCTCGGAGAACGACTCGGCGACCGTCGTGTTCGTCGAGGGCGAGGCGCTCACGGTCCAGCTGCCGGCGTCCGTGGAGCTCGAGGTCGTCGATACCGAGCCCTCGGCCCGCGGTGACACGGTGAGCAACGTGCAGAAGCCGGCCAAGCTCAACACCGGTCTCGAGATCAAGGTCCCGTCGCACATCAAGAACGGCGACAAGGTCAAGATCAACACCGAGACCGGCGACTTCATCAGCCGCGCCTAGCGGCGATCAGTCGGCGCTTCGGTCGGCGGTGCCGAGCAGGCGCCGCAACAGCTCGGCGCGACCGCGACCGGTCTCCCGACAGAGCCGCCGCACCTCGTCGTCCTCGGGCCTGGCCAGGATCGCACCGCTCGGTAACCGCGCGCACTTGTAGCGCACCGATCCGTATGCGGTCTCGCGCTGTTCCTGCCAGCGCTCGAGCACGGTGCGCTCGAGCCGCGTCCGCCGCACGCCGAGACTCGTCGACTCCTCGAGCAGCAGTTCCTCGAGCAGCGACGCGCGCGCTTCGTCCGCATGGACCGTGAGCAGCAGGCCGGGCCGCCCCTTCTTCATCTGGATCGCGCTCGCGAATGCATCGATCGCACCGCGCGAATGCAGTTCGTCGAGCAACCAGCCGACGAGTTCGCCGCCCGCGGTATCGAGGTGGCACGACAACTCGACGATCGCGGTCGCCGAGGTCGCGTCGCGCGACGTGCCGACCGTGAGCCGCAACAGGTTGGGCACCTGCGGATCGTCACGTGTGCCGGCCCCGTAGCCGATGGCTTCGGGCGTGAAACTCACCGGTTCGTCGAACGCATCGGCGAGCACGCGCAGCAGCGCGGCGCCGGTCGGCGTGGTACGCTCGCCGGCCAGGCCGCCGACACGCACCGGAATGCCGCGCAGCAGCGCCGCCGTCGCCGGCGCCGGCACGGGCAGGACGCCGTGCGCCGCACCGACCGTTCCCGACCCGACCGCGATGCCGTTGGCGACCAGGCGCTCGATGCCGAGCAGGTGTTTCGCGAGGCACGCGCAAACGACATCGACGATCGCGTCGACCGCCCCGACCTCATGAAAGTGCACGCGCTCCACCGTCGTCGCATGAGCCGCCGCCTCGACCTCCGCGATCGCGCGGTAGACCGCCAGGCAATCGCCCCGCACCGCGGCGGGCAATTCGGCGCGCTCGACGATCGCCGTGACCTCGGCCAGCCCGCGATGCTCGTGGTGCGCCGTCGCGGCGGGCGCGTCGGCATCGTGCCCGCCATCCAGCACGCGGAACCGGGTGCCGGCCAGATGTGCCCGGACCGCGGGCTCCGCGGCAATCGTGACGCCAGGCAGCCCCAGCGACCGGACCGCCGCCTGCAGCGCCGCAAGATCCGCCCCGGCGCCGATAGCGGCACCCACCCACATGTCCCCGGCCACTCCGGACCAGCCGTCTAGAACGCCAATTCGCATCGGGAGGAATCAAATCAGGACGATTGCCCCCCCGCAAACGGTGCGATGGAACGGGCTTTGCAACGCTTCACCCGGCGACGCGTTGCTCCCGACGTCGCCGCGAACGTCAAATCGCGAAAAGTGCCGCACTTCTGCCATATCGTGGGACCTGGAGCCAAACCCGTGTTCAGCCACAGCCAACGCCAGACCCCGCCCCGCCGCTCGCCGAACGGTGAAGTGCGCGAGGTCGCACGCTTCGACGCGCCAAACGGCACGCGTTCGGGCGCGGCAACGGGCTCCTCGTGGCGCGCTTTCGCCCACCGAACCGGCCAATACGGAATCGGCCCCAAAAGAATCGGCGTCGCGGCGCTGGGGTTCGCCCTGACCGCCCTCGCCGGCCTCGGCACCAACGCGGTCGCCCAGGCCCCGATTCCGGGCGCCTCCCAGATCGATGCGGTCCACCGCCTCGTGGCCAACGACACCGCGAGATGGCTGCATCACGAAGATCCGATCGTGCGCGGCGAGGCGGCCCTCGTGGTGGCGACGGCGAGCCGGGTGCACCACCACCGGCGACTCCTCGAGATCGCCCGCGACCGCCATCCCGAAGCCCGTCGCCGCGGCCTGCTCGCGCTCGGGTTCCAGGCCACGGCCGGGGTTGCGATCGAGCTCGAGGAGATCCTCGCCAGCCAGAGCCGGCGCACCGAGCTCGACGGCCTGTGCGCCGCGTTCGCGCTCGGCAGCCTGCCGCCGGAACACGCGCCCGGCGTGACGTCGCGCGTTCTCACGAGCTTTGCCGACTCCAACTGGAAGCGCCAGGGCCCCGTGCTGACCGCAATGCTCTGCGGCCTCGCGCGCCACGAGGACCACGGCCAGGGCGCAGCGCTCGAGCAACTCTTCGACGTTCGCGCCAACCGCGACCCCGAGCTCCGCGCATTGTTGCTGGAGCTGATCCTCGCGACCAGCACGCCGGATCAGGAAACCACCCTCGAACGACTCGACCAGTCCTCGACGGCCGAACGACTCGCGCTGCTGCGCTGGCTCGCTTCGACGACGACGAAGTTCGACGCGGCGCTGGTCAAGCCAATCGCCCGCATCCAACGCAAAGCGCCGCAGGCCGAGGTCCGCGCCGCGGCGCTGGCCGTCCTCAGCCGCCTGCGCCACCCGCCCGCGATCGAACTCGCCGTGAGCGCGCTGCGCTCGCGCCACGCGGTCGAGGTCGAACAGGGCATGCGTTCGGCGCTGTCGATCGGCGGCTCGAGCATGCGCCTGGCACTCGATCGCCACGTTCGCGAAACCGAGTCGCCGCGCCTCAAGGCCGCGATGCTGCGGTCGTGGGCCGCCCCGCCGACCCGAGAACTGCTCGATCAGTGCGCCAAGCTGGCAACCGATCGCGAGCAGCCGCTCGAGCTGCGGGTCGCCGCCGCGACCACGCTGTCGCGCGCGGACCAGCGCCGCGCCAGTCCCGTGCTGCGCGATCTCGTCCGCAGCACCAACCAGAACGACTACCTGCGCACGTTGTCACGCACGCTGGTCGCGCACGCTTCGCCACTGCCGCCGCTGTCGCGCCTGTTGCCCGAGCCGGCCGCGCTGACCGGCCTCGGTGGCCACTGGTGCGCTCTGCTCGCGGCCTCCCACCCCGAAGCCATGCGCCGCCTGCTGCAGACGCTGGCCAACCCGAAGACCGAGACCGCCGCGCTACAGACGGCGCTGGTCGCGTGGCGACGCGCGATGGTGCTGGACCAGCTACCGGCTGGCGGCAGCAACCTGCCCGCGCCACTGCGCGAACTGCTGCTGCCGCGGCTCTGAGTCGAACGCCGAAGGCCGCGAAGGCCCTCGGATGCGGCTCAGCTCTTCTTACGCGTCGTCTTCTTCGCCGGAGACTTCGGCGACCGCGCCGACCCCTTCTTGGCGACCTTCTTGGCCGTCTTCTTCACCGTCTTCTTCGCCGGCGTCGAGCGGGTGGCGCGAGGCTTGGCGGCGGGTTTGCGGCGCACGGGCGCCGTGCCCGGCGCCGCCCCATCGGCTTCCGCTTCGGCT
Source organism: bacterium (assembly GCA_024743115.1). GTDB lineage: Bacteria > Planctomycetota > UBA1135 > UBA1135 > UBA2386 > JAGQRA01. The sequence goes on from JANSXC010000007.1 coordinate 114,568, forward strand.
TCGAGTTCGGCAGGTCGAGCCTCGGCAAGGCGGGCTTCGACGATTCGCGGCTCGGCAGCAGCAGCCGCCGACCGTTCAGCGTCCGAAGCCACCTCCTCGTCCACCACCGAACGCGGCGCACCGATCGCCGCGAGCGTGCGGATCACGGCTGTCGGGTCCACGGCGACGGGCCGCGCGTGCGAGGCCCGCACCAGATCGTTGGTGCCGACCATGCCGACGAGTTCGCCAGCGGAGTTCACCACGGGCAACCGGTGCACGCGCAGTTCCTGCATCGTGCGCATCACGTCGGTGACGGGATCGTCGGGCCGACAGGTCGCCACCGCGCGCGACATGACCGCAGCGACCGGGATCTCGCTGAGCGCGCAACCCTGCGTGTAGGCCGCCATGCAGAGATCGCGGTCGGTCACGACTCCGACCAGCGTGCCCGCCGCATCGACTACGGGCGCGATGCCGCAGTCATGGTCCCACAGCACCCGAGCGGCCCCGTCGAGGCCCTCGATCACACGCACCGCGCGCGGTGCCGTGCTCATGATTTCGATAGTTTTCATACTCGCGATGCTCGCCGCGATGGCGGCCGGACGCGAGTGAAAGTTCGACCGGCCGGGAAGCCCCGGCCGACTGTGTCCGATCAGGCGAGCCGGCCGACGGCCTCCTCGACGTCGCCCTTGCTGCCGAGGAACAGCGGCGTCCGCTGGTGCAGCTCGGTCGGCACGATGTCGAGGATCGGCTGTTTGCCGTCGCTACCGAGGCCACCGGCCTTCTCGCAGAGGAACGTCAGCGGCGCGTTCTCGTAGAGCAGGCGCAGCTTGCCCTGCGGCTTCTTGGCCTCGCCCGGATACATGTAGATGCCGCCCTTCAGCAGCGTGCGATGGAAGTCGCCGACGAGCGCACCCGAGTAGCGCGCGGCGCGCTTGCCGACCGCGGTCTCCTGCCGGCGGAATGCGGCGACCATGGCACGCGTCTTGTCGTCCCACTTGCCTTCGTTGGCCTCGTTGATCGCATACGCCCCCGACTGCTCCGGGATGCGGATATCCGGATGCGTGAGGAAGAACGTGCCGATCGAACGATCGAGCGTGAAGCCGTTGACCGGCCCGCCCGCCGAGTAGACCAGCATCGTGCACGGGCCGTAGAGCACGTAACCCGCGGCGACGAGGTTGCGGCCCGGCTGCAGGAAGTCGTCGAGCGTCGGCTTGCCGGTCGTGCTCCGCCGATAGATACCGAAGATCGTGCCCATCTGACCGGCAACGTCGACGTTGCCCGAGCCGTCGAGCGGGTCCGTGGCAATCACGTATTTGCCCTGCTCGCCGTCCTTCGAGATCCAGACGTCCTCCATCTCCTCACTCGCGATGCCCGCGACCATCGGAATGGACTCGAACGCCTCGAGCACCGCATCGTTGCTGATGATGTCGAGCGCCCGCACGTCCTCGTCCTGCACGTTGGTCGTGCCGGTGTAGCCGAGCTTGCCGACGAAGCCGGCGCGCATGATCTCGCTCGCGAGCATGCGCCCGACGAGACTGAAGCGGTTGAGAACGGTCGACAGACCGCCGGTGGCTTGGGCGTCGGCCTGATCGCGGAAGAACTGTTCGCTGAGAGTGAGGCGGCTGGTACTCATGGCGTTCGAGGACGGAGGGAGCGTCGATCGGAACCGCGATTGGAGCGCCGAGGCGGCACGGTCACAACCTTGGCAGCTGCAATAGCACGTCGGGCCGGCCACGCACGAACAACCGCCCCGTGCCATGGTGTTCTGCCGGCACGAACAGCACGACGTGCGTCGTCCGCTCGACGGCGGCGAGCAGCACACGGCGGCCGTCGGCCTGTTCGATCTCGAGCGTTTCGTCGGCCCCCGCGGGCCACCAGACCGCGCGACCGCCCCGCACCGGCCCGAGATCACGCGGTGCGAGAGGCAAGTCCGGCAGCCGACCGCGTCGCGCCCGCCAGTAACAGCGGAAGTCCGGGTGGCCCGGGGTGACGAAGCGCGCGAGTTCGACGAGATCCCGCGCCGGGTCGAACGCCGCGCCAAACCATCGCCCGTTCGCGTGCGGCAACGCGGGGTCGAGCGCGAACTGGCGTGGACTGTCGACGAGGAACCGGACCTCGAGCTCGTCCAGCGCGGCGTCGAGCCGGCGTTCCTGCAGCGCGGCGAGCGCCGCAGGGTGGACGACGCCGTCGAGGTTCACGATCCCGCGCCGTGCCGGGGAATCACCCCGCAGCACATCAGCCTGAAACGTCACGAGTCCCGAGTTGAAGCAGCCGACCCGTTCGCCGGCGGGTACGACCCGCGCGAGGAACCGCCCCGCGAGCGCCATCGCGCGCTGCCCCACGAGCGGCTCCGGGGCGACGGTGGGCAGGGTCAGCCACTGCAACATTAGAAACGCGGGCAACAGCCAGCCCAGCCGCCCGTATCGAAGCACGACGATCACTGGCAGGATCGCGAGCGGCGCCGCGTAGTAGTCGCGCGGATACCAGCGCACGGCCCAGTGCAGCGCGAGCATCGCGAACGCCGCGAGCGCGAGCGGCCACCACGCTGCAGGCGCGCGACGACGAGCCGCGGGTCGGGGCCAGAGCAGCAGCCAGCCTGCCATGACGAGCGGCACGAGCAGGTCGCTCGCACCGAGCCCCCAGGCAAGAGCGACTGCGGCGAGCGGCACCCACCGCAACGTCCGCGGACAGTGCGGTCGCGCGAGTGCGCCGAGGAACACGCCACCGAGCGCGCCGGCCGCGAGGTGCCATGGTCCGCCGCACAACACCGGCCGCGCGTACCACCATGCCGTCGCCAGCGTCTCACCCGCGGCCGGTTCGGTCGCGGCATGATTGGCGTGGAACAGCCAGGCCATCGGCGCCCCCGAATCCGGCAGCGGACCGCCTCCGAGCAGCAGGTTCCAGGCGACGAAGCAGCCGGCAATCGCCGCCGCGGTGACGCCCGCACGACGCGCGGACTCGCGACCGTTCTGCACGCGCCAGAGGAGGAGCAGCAACCCGAACGCCAACAGGTCCGTGCGGGCCGACGTGGCGAGCAGCAGCAGGATCGCGAACGGTAACGCCGCCGAGCGCCGCGCCTGCCACAAGCCGACGAGCAACAGCGCGGCGAGCGCGGTCTCCTGGCCATTCTGGCACTCGCGGAGCAGCAGCGGATTACCGAGCCAGAGCAGGGCCGCGACGTAGCGCGCCGCAGCACCGGAACGGCCGCCACCGCCGCCGCGCAGGGCGAGCAGCGCGGCGGCGAGCAAGTGGCAACCGCAACCGAGCCACGGCGCGACGGCCGGCAACGCCGCCGCGCCGCCAATCCACGCGACGGGCACGAGCAGCAGCGACCACAGCAACTGCACGCCGCTCGTCGTCACGCCGTCGCTCACCACCGGGCCGCGTCCGGCCGCCAGGTTCGCGGCCCAGGCGAACTCGTAGAACGCGTCGTCGCGCAGCCGATCGGTCTCGTCGGGCGCCAGAGCAATACCGTTCACCAGGCCGGTGACCGCGAACGCGACCGCCCCGAGCACCGCGACGATGCCGAGTGCGGCGCGTGCCGAGCCTCGAGCGCGGCCGTTCATTCGCCGCGCAAGAATCTGCCGATGCGCTGGCCGAGCGCGGTATCGGGCAGCAGCGGCAGGTCGTTGTGACCGACGCCGGGCACCCGCACGAACTCGGTCGGACCCGCGAGCGCACCGGCGAGCTGCTCGCCGAGTTCGAGCGGCACGATGCGATCCTGCTCGCCATGCACCACGAGCGCCGGGCAGCGGACGTCGTCCGCGACCGCGAGACTGTCGAACCGGTGTCGTAAGAACAACCCGACGGGCACGAACCAGAACCGCGAACGCGCCGCCGCGGCCAACGTCGACGGCGGCGCGGCCAGGAACAGGCGCGCGACGACCGGCGCGGTCTCGGCCGCTGTCCCAGCTGAACTCGATGACGCAACGGCGTTCGACTGCGCCGCGACGTGCGCCGCGCAGAACGTGCCGAGCGAGATGCCGCCGGCGACCAACGGCACGTCGTGCTGCCCCGCGAGCGCCGCCGCGTGCAACGCGGTCACCCGGGCACACTCGTGCAGCGCGTCGACCCCCGGACGCCCCGCGCTGCCGCCATACCCCGGATACTCCGGCACCACGACCGCGACGCCGTGCCGCGCGAACCCGGCGGCCCGCCAGGTCGCGCTCACGAGGTCTTCGCCGTTGCCGACGAAGAACACCAAAACCGCGCGCGGGTTCGCCGGCACGGACTCCGCGACCCGGAACGGTCCCCCGGCGCCCTGCAACGTGAAGTGCCGGACGCCGGCAACCTGGATCGGTCGCACGCCGTGGCGCGCCCCCGGGAACACCAGCGCGTCCTGAGCCAGCCACAACAGCACCACGAGCCCGAGCCAACTCGCGGCAACCACGCTGAGAACGATCAACACCCGACGACGCATCTTGCGCCAACGGACGTTAGCAGGCCCCGGATTAATCCGCGAATGCGCTGCAATCGCGAATCAGCCCGAATGCGAATCCGGTCAGCCGCCGCCCTGCGGCCGATGCCTTCAGTAGCTGCTGCGGTGCAGATCCCACATGCGACCGGTCCACGGCGCCCACTGGCGGGTCCAACCCTGCGGTTCGGTCACCGCGAAGCGGTCCATGTAGTCGAACAGCGCCGGATGGTTCCACTCCTGCACGAGCCCCATCACATGCACACAGAGCACGCCGCCGATCCACGCGTTCGCCGTGCAACAACGGCGGTAGGGATCGTGCCCCCAGGAATGGTTGTCGGCCTGCGGGCGGTGCACGTGCGAGAACCCGAACTCCGGCAGCCCGACGTGCTGGCGGGAGTAGCCACCATGACCCCAGTTGAAGACGTTGGGCGCGGTCTCCTGGACGTAGAACGTCTGGGCGTCCTCGCCGAAGTGGACCTCGTAGGTGCCGTCGAGGTTGCGAAACGTGCGGTGGGTCTGCCCGACCCCGAGCATGGCCGAATCCTGCAGCAGCCGACCCGCGAACAGGATCGGCCACTTGCGGCCCGAACCGTGCCCGCCGACGCCTTCCCAGTAGCCGCCAGCCTGGACGTTGCCCCAGAAATCGAGGCCGATCTGCACGAGCCGGATCACCAGCAACTCCCGGTCCTGCTGCGGCAGCGCCAGGTTGCAGAGCAGCGACGCCTGGTTGTAGGCCGCCGCGAAGTCGCGACCGTAATCGGGCATGTTGTCGGCCGGATGCATCAGGCGGCTCGGCCAGCCGGGACAGTGGTCGAGCCACGGCCGCTCGAACTGCATGGCCTCGGTCGCGAGGACCGGCATGTTCGCCGCCGGCTGCAACGCCGAGAGCGCGCTCCAGTCGAGCATCGACACGTCGAACCGCACGGTGTGATCATCGCCCGCGTACGGCGGACGGAACGACTGATGGTTCGGAACGGTCGGCACGCAGGTCAGGACCGCACACGTCTTCAGATCGGGAATGACGTTCGGGTCCGTGTTGCTGATCGCCTTGATCAGGCTCTGGTCGGGCCGCAACTGCAGTGGGTTGCTCGCGGACACGCCCAGCGCGACGTTGAGCGACGGCAGGTAGTGATGGACGTTGCCGGGGCCATACATCGCACTGTCGTAGCCCTGGTCCTTCGAATCCGCCGCCGGGTTGATCATCGCACCGTGCAGCACCCGACCACCCTGCGTGGTGCATGGCGGCGACATACCGATCACGTCGACGGGGCCGACGACGAACCAGTCGCCGTTGACGAAACGCCCGGCCTCCACCGGGTTCGCGAACTGGAACGTGACGCCGAACTGCGTGATCGAGTTCACGTACCGCGTCGGCGCGGGCGCGGGCCCGATCCGTGCCTCGAGCGCGTGCGTCCACGACAGCCCCGCAGCATTCGCCGTGCTGTCGTGAAACACCGCCTGCAGGCCGAGATGGCGGCCGAGAATCACCGTCGACATCGGCACACCGATGCCCGTGACCTGGCGACCGCCGCCGGTCGCGAAGCCGATCGGCGCCTGCGGCGCGACGAGCAGCTCGCAGCCCGGCATGCCGTGACCCGAGAGGTCGAACGGCAGCGGCGTGCTCTGCCAATACTCCGTCGACCAGCCGGTCCAGAGCGTGGCGACCGTTTGCGGCAGCAGCCCGTTCAGCGTCAGATTGGCGCTGCCGCCGAGCCGCAGTCCGCGGTCGAGCTCGAGCGCCGACAACTGACCGTGCACTCCGCAACCCGATCCCAGTTCGACCACCCCGGCCGGAAGATGAGAGCGTTCCTGCGCGCCTGCCCCACCGGCAAGCAGCAATCCCGTCAGCAAGAGCCCCGTGCCGGGCAAAGCTGCGAGAGCGAAACGAATCGATAGCATGGAGGATTGGCGCATCTTTCCGCGCCTCTACGCAGGCCTCCCAGACACCGGCTTCGCTATTCAGTGGATTCCCTGAAACGCCGACGCCATCGCGAGGTTCGCGGCGACCGCGAACGAGATACGAGAATGGGAAGAACTCGGCCGCCGAACCGTCGAAGAGATCCAACAACGGCACTCCCTCGCCGCTCAGGCCGTATCGTCGGCCGCTACTGTGACCCTTCCGATGCCGCGGTTCATCGCAATGACAATGCTGTCGACCAGAAACACGAGGACCTCGTGACCGGTCGCGCTGCGCTCGCGATGACGTTGGCAGCGATGGCCGTCGTGGTGACCGGCCTGCTGCTCTGGCTCGGCGGTGAGGATCCGGCGACGCCGCCGACGCCGATTCCCGCCGAGCAACCGGAGGACAACCCGACCGCGACGCCGACGACACGACCAGGCGGCGACGCGAAGCCAGCAGCGACCGCGCCCGACGCGCCGACCGGCCTCGACCGCGAACCCGCGATCCCGCCACAGGACACCCCCCCGGCCATGCGCCGCGCGGACTACCCGCAGGGCCTCGAGGGCCGCGTGCTCGACCGCCATTCCCAAGCCGTTCCCGGCGTCGACGTGTACCTCGTCGAGAGTCCCAAGAACGACCCGTTGGCGCTGCCGTCGATGCGCGCGCAGGGTTTGCTCATGGGGCCGGTCGCCACCACCCGCACAGCCGCGGACGGCGCGTTCGCGATCGGCCTCGCGCTACCGACCGACAAGCTCTACGAACTGCGCTTCCTGGCCCCCGGCTGGGCCGACGCGCGGGTCGCCGACCTCCGCATCCTGCCATCGGAATGGCACGACGTCGGCCGCGTCACGCTCCGCCGCGGCACGACGCTGACCGGTCAGGTCACGATCGCCGGCACCGCGATGCCGGTGCGTGGCGCGGTCGTCACGGTCGCCGCACCGACGTCGTTCGACGATGCGGTGCTCGCGGCGATCCCCGGGCGCGAGCACGGCCTGCACGCAGTCACCGGGGCCGACGGCTCCTATCGACTCGAGCACGCCCCCGAGAACGCGGTCGTCACGGTCAGCGCGACTGCCCCCGGCTTCGCGCGCGTGATCAAGCCCGAGATCGACCTGTCCAAGAGCCGATCGGTCGAGGTGCACTTCGCACTGCCGCCAGGGGTCTCGATCGCAGGTCGCGTGCTCGACGATCGCGGCGCCGCCGTTCCCGGCGCGCGCATCGAGGCCTGGGCCAAGGCCAGTTCGACGCCGCCCTGCGCCACCACCAGTCGGGCCGATGGCGCGTTCGAGATCGACGGTCTGCGTGCCGAACCCCACCGCGTCCGCGTGCTGAGTCGGACCCATCAGGGTCTCGAGGTCGACGATGTCGCGGCCGGCGAACGCGAACTCGAACTGCGGCTGCAGCCGCGCGCCACGGTGCGGGTACGGGCACTCGGCGACGACCAGGTGCTGCGATCCTTCCGCCTCGGTCTACGCCGGTACCACGCCGCGCGCACCACCGCGGCCACCGGCGATGCGGCGCCGCGGCCGGCGCCACTGGGGCAGATCGGGCGGGTCCGGGATCTGCCCGATCGCCGGGCGCGCCTCGTCGCGGGTAACGACCGGTTCGAGATCCGCGGCGTGCCGCCGGGAGAGTACGTCGCCCAGGTGATGGCGCCGGGATTCGCGAAGACCGTGTCCGAACCGTTCACCGTCGAACCGACGAGCGGCGCGATCGACGTCGACGTGCAGCTGACGCGCGGCGCCACGCTGCGCGGCCGCGTGGTCGACGCGAACGGCGTGCCGCTCGCCGGCGCGACGGTCGCAACGCAGGCCGACGGCGCGCGTCCCGACAATCCGTTCTATCGCCTGATCGCCCCGGCCGCGCCCGACCGGATCACGGCGCGCACCGCGACGACGGGCCCAGGCGGCACGTTCGAGTTCCGCCACCTCGCGTTCGGCGACTACCAGCTCGAGATCAAACATCAGCAGGCCTGCCGCGAGTTCGCCGAGCACCTTTACCTGCGCACCTCGGAACCGCTCGAACTCGGCGACGTCCGGCTGCGAGCCGGCGCGCTGGTGTTCGGCCGTGCCACCACGAACGGTCGCACGACCGGTCAGGTCAAGATCGTCCTCACGACCTACGTCGATCGCACGGCCAAGACCCAACCCACCGATGCGCTGCGGCTCGAGACCGTCACCGACAGCACCGGCGCGTTTACGCTGCCGCGGCGGGTGCCGCCGGGCGAGTACGAACTGCGCGCAGCCGCAATCGACGCTTCCAATCCCGACGGCCAGGTCTTCCAGCACATGTTGCAGATGGCCCGGTCGGCCACCCGGTTGACCATCCGCCCCGGCCAGCGCGCCGCCGAACAACACCTCAACATCGCCTCCGACGGCTGATCGATTCGTGCCTTCCCACCTTCGCATTCTCGCTCTTCTGCTGCTCGTCGTAGCAGCCGCCCTGCTCGGTTACTGGTTCCTCGGCGGCGGCGGCGATTCCGTGACCCCGAACGGCACCGCACCCGAGCGCCAGAGCGCGTCGACGCCGAGCGGCCAAGCGAACGAAGAACCGGCCCCGGTCACGCCCGCGTCGACACCCCCCGGGCAAGGTGAGGGCAACGAACCGCCGCCGCCCGAGTCGCGCGAACGCGTCAGCGTCGACAACAGCCAGACGGATGCGCCGCAGGGCATCAAGGGCCGCGTGCTCGGTCCCAATGGCGACCCGGCCGGCGATGTGCCGGTCTTCCTGATGCCGAACATGATCGACGACCCGATCAAGGTCTTCCTGACCCGACGAGCCGGTCGCGTCACGCCCCCCGTCGCCTCGGGGGTCACGGCTGCCGACGGCACGTTCGCGCTCGGGGCGCACGAACCCGGCAAGACCTACGACCTGCGCGTGGTCAGTGAACTGCATCCGCAGCTCGTGCACGATGGCATCGAGCTCGGCGAAGACGACTGGTACGACACGGGCGACCTGCGACTCCAGGCCGGCATCCGCGTCACCGGGCGCGTGATCGACGAAGTGACGCGCGCCGGGATTCCGGGTGCGGTCGTCTATCTCGAGGATGCCCGGCAGACCCACCGCCTGCTGCCGACCCCCGGCAACGAACGCGGCAGCGTCGCGACGACCGACGCGGACGGCGGGTTCGTGTTCGACAACGGTGCGCCACAGGGCCTCGTGACCCTGACCGCCGAGGCCGAGGGCTTCGCGGCTGCGATCCTGAGCAACCAGACGCTGCCCCAGTCGGGCAGCCAGGTGTTCACGCTCGAGATCGCGCGCGGGCGGCCGCTCGCGGGCATCGTCGTCGATACCAACGGTGACCCGCTGCCCGGTGTGCAGGTCACGGCGCAGGGTCTCAGCGTCAAGGCGCCGCAGACGGACAAGATCACGACGGGGCAGGACGGAACGTTCCACTTCCCGTCGCTCCGCGACGGCCCGTACGAGCTGCGGACACTCAGCGCGGGTTTCGGCGAGGCCAAGTCGCCGCCGACACTCGCGGGCGAACTCGACGTCAAGCTCGTGCTGCAGCCGCGACCGTGGGTCAAGCTCAAGGTATTCACGGCGCGCGGCAAGCCGATCAAGGCGTATCGCATCTCGCTCAAGCGCTACTTCCCGAACCAGCCGCTGTCGATCGGCAACGTGCCCGAGTTCTCGGACCGCAGCATCAACCCGTCCGACTACCCCAGCGAGTTCGGCGGCGAATGGGCCGTGATCCGTGGCCTGCCGCCCGGCGAGTTCGTGTTCCAGATCCGCGAACGCAACCACGCCAAGTCGCTGTCGGCCTCGTTCGTCGTGCGCGCGGATCAGGAGCCCGCGGAGGTCGAAGCGACCCTGACCATGGGCGGCACGATCGTTGGCACGGTCGTCGACGATCGCGGCCAACCCGTGCGAGGCGCCGTCGTCGTGACCGACATGAACAACGCGCTCGCCGGCAGCGGCGGCGCACTGCTGCCGTTCCTCAAGCAGATGATCCCCGCGCAGCACAGCAAGGCGCAGGTGCGGACCGACAAGCTCGGCCGCTTCAAGCTGACCAAGCTCGCGTTCGCCGAGTACATGGTCCGCACGTCGCACCCCGACTTCTGCGTCGGCAAGGCGATGGACATCAGCATCCGCGAGGCGAATCAGACGATCGATCTCGGCGCTATCGAGCTCGTGCGCGGCACCACCATCGAGGGCTTCACGACGATCGCCGGCGCAGCGGCCGGACAGATCAAGGTCGTGCTGTCGAGCAACACCGAGCCGGTCGGTGAGCCGCACAAGGACCGCCGTCTCGATCCGAGAGCCATCTTCGCCGCCACGGCGATCAGCGCCAACGACGGGCGCTACCGGCTTCTCGAGCGCGTCCCACCCGGGGAATACAAAATCCACGCCCAGCGACCGGGCGAGAGTTCCAATCTCTTCAACGCCCTGTTCGATATCCGGGAAACCGAGCGCACGATCACCATCCGCGCCGGGCAGGATCACCTGAAGCTCGACTTTGCCTTGCCGGTCCGCTGACCGACCCTGACCGTATCCGAATTCTTACTTTCCGACCTTTCGACCGCCTGAGTTCACCGTGAATCCCAGCCGCATTCTCGTTCCCCTGCTGATCCTCGCCGGCCTCGCAGCCGCGGGGTACTGGTTCTATTCCCAGTCCGCGAGCGACATCTCGCCGGCCCCGACCGACCCCCAGCGGAACGAAGACCCCACCGGGCCCAACAAGCCGGTCGCCCCGCCCCCCGAAGTCGCCAAGGCAACCCCGCCGATCGAGAACCCGGTCGAGGAACCGACTCGCGTCGAGGCCGTCGCGGACAACACGAACGACGATGCACCGCAGGGGGTCAAGGGCCGCATCATGCTGCCGACGGGCCAGCCGGCGGCGAACGTCCCGATCTTCCTGATCGAAAGCATGATGAACGACCCGATCAAGGCGTTCCTCATGAGCAAGAGCGGTCGCACGCCACCCCCGGTGTCGTTCGGGCAGACGGCCGAGGACGGCACGTTCGCGCTCGGCGTGCGCGAGGCCAACAAGGGCTACGATCTGCGCGTCGCCAGCGACATCAACCCGGAACTCAACTACCAGGTCACCAAGGTCCGCGAAGACGACTGGTTCGACACGGGCGATCTCAAGCTGTCGAACGGCCTGCGCCTGACGGGCCGCGTGCTCGACGAGGTGACGAACGTCGGGATCGCCGGCGCCACGATCTACCTGACGAACAGCAACCAGGCCCACACGATGCTGCCGACCCCGGGCCGCGAACGCGGCATCGTCGCGATCACGGACAACTCGGGTGCGTTCTTCTTCGACAACGCACCGGCCAAGGGGTCGGTCAACCTGCTCGCGGAGGCGCCCGGCTACGCGTCGGCACGCCTCGACAACCAGCGGGTCGAGGAGAAGACCGACTTCACGGTCGAGATCTCCAAGGGTCGGCCGATCGCAGGCATCGTCGTCGACACCGAGGGCAAGCCGCTGCCGAACGTCCCGATCACCGCGCAAGGCCTCAGCCAGAAGACGCCGCAGACCGAGAAGACCACCTCGGATGCGCAGGGCGTGTTCCAGTTCCCGAGCCTGCGCGAAGGCCCCTACACGCTGCGCGCCAGTTCGAACGCGCATGCGGAGACGACCTCGCCGCCGGTGATGACCGGCGACCTCGAGGCCAAGCTCGTGTTGGTGCAGCGGCCCTGGGTCAAGCTGCGCGTCACGGGCGCCGACGGCAAACCGGTGAAGAACTACCGCATCAGCCTCAAGCGCTACTTCCCCAACAACCCGCTCGGCATCGGCAACGTGCCCGAGTTCAACGACCGCAGCATCAACCCATCGGACTACCCCGCCGAGTTCGGCCGCGACTGGGCCATCGTGCGCGGCGTACCGACCGGTGAGTTCGTGTTCCAGATCAAGGACCGCGTGCACGCCAAGTCGCTGTCGCAACCGTTCACCGTGCGCGATGCGATGGAGCCGGTCGAGGTCACTGCGCAGATGACCCTCGGCGCGGCCATCGTGGGCGTCGTCGTCGACGACCGCGGCCAGCCGGTCCGTGGCGCCTACGTCAACACGGACATGAACAACGCGTTCCAGGGCGACGGCGGCATCTTCGAGCTGTTCCGCTCGATGATTCCCGAACGCCACAGCAAGAAGCAGGTCCGGACGAACAAGTCCGGACAGTTCCGCTTCGACAAGCTCGCGTTCGCCGAATACATGGTGCGCGTCGGCCACCCCGACTTCTGCGAAGGGCGGCAGCTCGACATCAAGCTCACCGAGGAGGGGCAGGTCGTCGACGTCGGCACGATCCAGCTCAACCGCGGCACGATCATCGAGGGATTCACTTCGATCACGGGCCAGGCCGCCGGCCAGGTCAAGATCACGCTCTCCATCCCGCCGGAGCAGCAGAACGCTGCGGTCCGCGAAGGCCAGGAAGGCGGCACGCCGGTGAGCATGGGCCAGATGTTCTCCGCCTCGGTCGTCAGCGAGAACGACGGCCGCTACCGCCTGCCCAAGCGCGTGCCGCCGGGCACCTACAAGATCGTGGCGGCGCGCTCGAGCGGTGAGCAACAGAACCCGTTCATGATCTTGCTCGACATGCGCGAGACCGAGAGGATCGTGACCCTGCGGCCCGGCCAGGATCGGATGAAGATCAACTTCGATCTGCCGAGTCGCTGATCGCCCGCGACTCGCAAATGACCGACCCGACTTTCGACTCTCCCCCCCCGGCTCCCGACCGCCCGCGCCCCGCCAGCTATTGGGACTACATCAAGGTCGACCGGCTGCTCGACCTCCAGCAGGGGGTCGCGGCCACGGAGGCCGAGCTCAGCGACGATGAGGTCCGCTTCATCGTCATCCACCAGGTGGACGAGCTGTGGTTCAAGCTCGTGCTGCGCGAGCTGGTCACGGCGCGCAATCTGTTCGCGCAGGAGGACGTGCCCGACGACGAGGTCGCCGGCGCGGTGGCCCGGCTCCGCCGGGTCACGATCTGTTTCGAGCTCGCGGCGCAGCACTTCCGGCTGATGGAGACGATGAGCACGCAGGACTACCTGCGGTTCCGCGACAAGCTCAACCCGGCGAGTGGTTTTCAGTCCGCTCAGATGCGTGAGATCGAGGTGCTGCTCGGCCTCGCCGACGACGCTCGCATCCCGCTCGGCAACGAGGGCAGCTATCTCGACGCCCTGCGCGAGGCCGACGGCTCGCGGTCCTCGGCGCTCGAGCAGGTCGAACGCCGCAAACTGGACACGCCGACCCTGAAGCAGGCCGTCGACACCTGGCTGCACCGGACGCCGATCGACGGCAGCTTTCCGGGCGACGCCGACGACGAAGCGGTCGTGGACCGGTTCGTCGAGCAATACCTCGCGGGGCACCGCGCGCTCTACGACCGCGCCATCGCGCAGGCCGTCGCGATGCAGGCACTGGCGCCCGCCGACGAAGACCGCCTGCGCGCCCGCTACCGCGGCCAGCTCGAAGGCGCCCAGCGACATCTCGAGGCCGCCGACGTGCCCGGAGAGCGCCGCGCTTTCGTACGGCGACTGCGCGCCGCGATCCTGTTCGTCGACAGCAACCGACGGCTGCCGCTGCTGAGCTGGCCTGGCCAGGTCATCGACACGCTCATCGAGTGCGAGCAGGCGATGCTCACGTTCCGTCAGCGCCACGCGCGCATGGTCGAACGCGTGATCGGCCGCCGCGTCGGCACAGGCGGCAGCGACGGTGTCGCCTACCTCGATCAGACCGCACTGAGCTACCGCGTTTTCACGGAGATCTGGGCGGCGCGCACCCTGCTGCTGCCGCCCGAGCTGTGCCCCACCGTCGCCGACGCGGACTGGTACGGCCTGCAGAACGACTGACCCACCGGGCACGCCGACGCCCCAGGCCGGCTCGACTCAGCGCGCAAGCCGCCGGTTCTCGGGCAGCGAGAACCGGCGCGTGAACGCCAGACGGTCGCCGCGCGGCCGGCGCTTGCGGAACCCGAGCAGGTGGAAGACCTCGGTCACGAACCAGCGCGCGACCTGGCGATTTACGAGGATCGTCCGCGAGTCATCCGGATCCCGACGAACCCCTGGCAACACGGAGACCAGCCGATCGCAGCGCATCGCGCGCAAGCCCGCGGCGAGGTGCAACCAGAACGCCCGGACCGGCCGAGCCAGGAAGTAGCCGTCCTCGCCCTGCGACTGATAGAGCGGCAACAGCACGATTGCAGCCCGCGGTGCACGGAGCTCTCCCGAACGATCCTTCGCGAGCAACGTGCCCTTGGCGACGGCATGGAAGTTCGAGAACCCGGGTGCCATCTCGAACTCGTCGGCCGGCGTGATCGCGCGCCGTTCGATGATCTCGACGATCGACGGCGCGTCTCCAACTGCACGCCGCAGCCGCTCGGCCTGCTCGGACAACCCGAAGTCATGGCCGGCCGCTTGCGCGGGCGCGAGCATGCCGAGGTAGTCGAGCGCGCGCCACAGAACGGCTTCATGGCAGTCGATCGTCGCGGGATCGTCGTGCTGCCCACCCTCGATCGCGAGCGCCATGACCCCGCGTTCGGCGAACCACTCGAGCGACGCTCCGTCGATCGTCTCCTCGATACCGAGGATCATCGGCACGCCCGTCGACAACCCGAGCCGGCGATTGTCGATCGTGTCGGCAAACAACAGGAACGGCGAGCCGAACGCCGAGCTGGAGTGCAGGTCGAGCACGACAACGGGCCCCGACGCCGTCGCCAGAACCCGCTCGAACTCCTCTAGCAGCAGTAACTGTTGCTCGTCCTCGGCATCGAGCGCATCGAGCCCGGCACCACCGGCACCCGCAGCCGCCCGCTCCCGCAGACCCGCGATGGCTGCAGCACTCCAACCGCGGTTGAGATCGCGGTCGAGGAAACGCCGCCCGACCGCGAGAGCCGCCGTGTTTCCGGCCAACGCAACCAGCCGCCCGGCGGTCGCCGCTTCGAGCTCCTGTAGCCGGCCGAGAACCCGTCGCACCGCGTGGACCCCGCCGGGCTCGTTGCCGTGCATGCCGGCGATCACGAGGAGGGTCGGGCCCGGACGACCACAATCCCACTCCCCCAACTGGCGCGCGATCGACTCGAGCGGCGCATCCGCCATGAGGCCCGCCTCGGTCATTCGGCCGACGCCTCGCGCAGGTGTTTTTCGAACAGCATCGCCGCGACCCGGATCAGATCACGCTCGGTGATGATCCCGACGAGGCGATCGCCGGCCTCGACGACCGGCAGGCTGCCGACCTTGTGCTCGCGCATCTTCTCGATCGCCTCGAGCGTCGGCGTGTTGGGCATCACCGTGACCGGATTCGTGCGCATGATGTCCTTGACCGCGACCGGCTTGCGATCCGAACGGCGCATGCCCTGCCCGACCAGCCGCAGCAGCGACCTGTGCGACACGACCCCGACGAGCCGGCCCTCGTTGTCCTCGACCGGCACGTGGCGGATGTGACGCCAGTCCATGAGGCTCGCCGCCAGGTCCACGACGTCTTCGGGGTGCACGGTGAACAGGTCCGTAGTCATGAACTGCCCGACCTGCAGATAGCTCTCCTTCCAGCCGTCGAACTCGCCGGTATCCGCGAGATCCCACGTATGGACGGGGTCGCCCTTCTGCTGACGGGAGACCAGTGCCCGAACGAGCGCGTGCATGCGCTGCTCTTTCGTGCCCTTGTCACCCATCGCCGTGAGCGAGTCGAGCATCCAGCGCGCGCCGGTGCGGCCACGCTTGACGCGTTCGCCGATGATCCCGAGGTAGCGATCGATATCCGCACTGTCGAGCTTCTGGTGCTCGAGCCCGGCGCGGGCCGCAGGAATCAGAACGTCGCTGATGAGCTCGTGCGCGGCGTACTCCTTGCCGTGGAACCACGTCAGGTTGGCCTGCATCCCCAGGCGCGCCGCCGCGACGAAGTTGCCGGCCGCGTCGTCGAACTGCATGACGCGCGAGACGTCCTCGAACTCGTTGCTGACCGCCGACATGAGTCCGAAGAAGAACGCAGCGTTCGCCACCTCATCGACGACCGTCGGTCCGGCCGGGAACGCACGCGCTTCGATCCGCAGATGCGGGACGCCATCGCCGATGCCGTAGCACGGCCGGTTCCAGCGATAGACCGTGCCGTTGTGCAGGCGCAGCGCCGACAGGTTCGGTACGCCGCCGCGATCGAGCACGGCCTCGGGCGATTCGTCCTGTTCGGCTGCGAGCATGACGCGGAAGCGCGCGATGTCCTCGCGGAAGATCTCGAGCACCGACTCGCGCATCCACGCGTCACCGAAGCTGACCCGCGGGCGCCGGCCACGCATCTGGTGCACCGCCGAGCGCGAATCGACCGACTGCTGAAACAACGCGACGCGCGTCTCGCGCCAGAGTCGCCGGCCGAGCAGCAGCGGCGAGTTGACCGCGCTGGCGAGCACCGGCGCGGTGATCGCCTGCGCGACGTTGTAGAGCTTGGCGAATTCGCTCGGACCAACCTGAAAGTGGATCTGAAAGCTCGTGTTGCACGACTCGAGCATCACGTTGTCGTGCAGCATCTCGAACTCGTCGACACCCTTGATGCGGAAGTTGAACTCCCCGCCGCGCAGCTGGGCCATCGCGTTGTTGAGCGCCAGGTAGCGCGGGTTCTGCACCATCGACGCCAGCGTCAGGTCCGACCGCCGCAGCGTCGGCAGGATGCCCGAGATCACGATCGCGCCACCGAGCTCGGTCGCGGCGTCACGCGCCTTGTGCAGCAGGTCGCGCGTCTCGGTCTCGAGCTTCGAGAGACAATCGCCCCCGAACACGAGCGGCGACAGGTTGCACTCGAGGTTGTACTGCGCCAGTTCGTAGGTGAACTGCGGATGCGCGAGCCGCTTCATCATCGCGTCGGCGCCGCACCAGGCCCGGCCCGAACGGTCGATGAGGAACATCTCCTGTTCGGCTCCGATCCGCCGCACGCCGGTCTCGAACCGATCCTCGTCCAGCATCCGCTCGAGCGCGTGGAAGTCGGCGAGGATCGCCTTCATGTAGTCACGGAGCTCTTCGTCCGTGTAATCGCTGGGGAGATCGTGTCGGCCCATGGTCGCTGCAACTCCGAGGTTGATCGGAAGATACCAGCAACGGCAGGCTTTCGCGCCGACGAGTTTCGGTAGCGCGTTCGCGAGGACGGCGCCGCGGATTCCCGGGTTCCGCGTTGAGCCGGCGTCGCCACGGAACCGGACGCGATCGACCTGCAGTGGGCCACAGAGACTGTGTGCGGCAACCACGCAACGCTTCGCCCACAGCACGTTCCACGTCGCCGACGAAGAGAACCGCGCGGTCAAGGGACAGCATCGACACGGGCGCTGCCGGGACGCCGGCCGTCAGCTACGACCAGGGTGCGAACAAGGTCGCGACCACCGCGTCGGTGACGGCCCAACAGGGCGGCCGCCCACGATCACCAATTGCCCAGGTCACGGCAACGTGACGAGGGAGGATGCGCGGCCGGCAAGGCTCCGCACCGCCTGCCGATCGCCGTTCGCCGTTCGGAGCACGACGGCGACGGCCGGCCTCGTCTCAGCGGACGAAGCCGTTGAACATGATGCGCTTCTGCTTGACGATCGGGTGCTTCAGGTCGACCACGAGGTCGCCCTTGAGCAGGCCGCGCGGCGCTGAGTCGGCGATCGCGATCTCGACGACGAGGTTGTTGCCGTCGTTGCGGCAGCTCGCCTTCACGAACTCCGCGCCGATCGTCAGCTTCTCGAACGTCAGCTTGCTGGCTTCGATCTTCGTGCCGTCGTTGGGCTGAAACACGACTTGCTTCGTCGCGGCCTTGCCGCGGCGGATCATACCGAGCGGCACGAAGCCACCGGGCTTGATCTCGAGCGGCCCCTGCACGAGTGCCATGACCCGCACCGAGAACTGCGTCGCACCGCGCACGTCGGTCGAGAACTTGAGCACGCCGCCGCCGGCAACGTCGGTGCCGACCGGGCCGTACTTGCCGTGGATCGTCCAGGTCGCGCGGCCGTTCTCGAGCTTCTTGTCCCACTTGACGTCGAAGGCCTCGCTGCCACCGGTCATGCCGGTGATGTTGAAGTCCGGGTTGAGCGGCGAGGTCACGTTCACCGTGAACTCACGCGTCTCGTTCCACGTCATCTTGTTGAGGTTGATCTCCGACGGCGTGATCATGAACAGCTTGGCCGACTTGCCGCTCCACCGCAGCTTGAACTGCGACAGGTTGTCGTCCGTCGTGTGCACGTCGAGGTGCGCCTGGCGCGGCCCCGGAACGTTGGGGATCTCGAGGTGGACCTCGACCTCACCCTTCTCGTTGGGGCCGATCGCGATCTGGCGCACCCGCTCGCGCTCCGGACCCGTGCCCGACTTGTTGATCCGGACCAACTCGTTCGGCCGCGGCTTCGACGTCAGTTCGTAGGTCCGATCGCCGATCCGGATGACGGCTTTGGCGCACGTGCAGCTGCCCTGCAGGCCGCGCCACAAGATCTCCTCACCGGTCGGGTTCTCGAACTCGAACCGACCGACCGCCTTCTGCGACCCGAAGAACGTGCCGAGGTCGAGCTCCGTGACCGGGAACCAAGAGTTCGGCGGCAGCTTGGGCTGCTTGCGGATGGCGCTGCTCCCCTGGCGAACAGGTGGCCTCGCCGGGGTGACCCGGCCGCCGGCAGCCGTCGCATCGCTCCCGGCGGGATTCTTGGCCGGCGGGACCTTGCCTTGGGCGGGCAGCAACGTCACACAGGCGGCCGCGACGGCGGCAAGGGAAGCGATGCGATAATGCGATTTCATAGCGGGTTCGTCAGTGTTCCGGCCCGTCCGTATCATGGCACGATGCCGTGAGTTGGAGGCGGCCGGCTGGTTGGGCGGCGAAATGACCAACCAGTATACCGATCGTCCGCCGAAAAACTCCCGCACGGCACGCGGGCTTCCCACGATGGGAATCGCCGATCCCATGCGAAGTTGGACCGCACAGCCCCCCCTCGCAGTGCGCAGGCGGCTCCGATGCTGGGATTCCCCGCGCCGAATCGGCAACATGCCGTCATGAGCCATCGCCGTGCCCTGCTCGCCCTGCTCGCTCTCGCCCCCGGCCTCACGCTCAGCGGCTGCTGCACGATGGCGCGACTGTTCTGCGGCCCCGACAAGAGCGGCTGGGTTCAGGAGTCCTACGAGACCCCGAAGAAGACCGTCGCCACACTGCTCGAGGCGATCAAGCGTGATGAGCCGGGCGTCATCTACCGTTGCCTTTCAGCCGGCTTCCGGCGCGCCAACAAGCTCGACAGCGTCTCCGGCGCCGTCGGCTGGCAGCTGCTGCGCGAACAGACGCCGGGGCTGCACCTCGCGGGCTACGCCGAGATCACCGAGCCGGTGCGAATCGCCGACAACGGCGCGACGTTCGAACTCGACGTCGAAGGTCGCACGCTGCGCATCGACCTCGTCCGCGAGTCCTTTCGCGAACTGCAATATCGCCGCCCGGACGGCACCCCGGGCAACGCCAGGGAACAGCTCGCGTCATGGAACGCGGCGGCGCGAGTCGTCGGGGTGGAAGACCCCGAGTTCGACGTGTCGCGCTTCGTGTTCGAACCGTTCGAGTTCGAACACGAGGGCCTCGACGCGATCCCGCTCGCCACGATCGAGCGCGTCGGGCTCGTCCGGCTCTGGAAGGTCTCCGGGCTGCAGCTGCCGCAGGAGTAATCCCGACGGCAGCCGAGCCCGGCCGAGGCTACTGCAAGCAGATGCGGAAGCGCATGCCCTGCGTCGCGGCCAGGCCCATCGGCCCACCGGCATCGACCGGCACGATCTGCGAGTAGATGTAGAGGTTGTCGAACGAGGGATCGTTCGGCACCGAGAACGGGAAGTCGACGTCACCCGTCGCTGACGCCGCGGCGAAGAAGGTCGGCGCCCCGGGCGCGACGAGCGAGGTGATCCCGAACACGGACGTGTTCGCGTCCGCGAGATTGAGCACCATGAACGTCGGCGCGTTCGCCAGGATATTGGAACCCTGGATCTGCGTCGTCGTGTTGATGCACGCCGGCCGTGACAGCCCGATCACCGGATCGCCGTTGGTGCCCGCGGTCGCCGGACCGTAGAGCTGCGGCGGCGACGAGTCCGAGGTCTGCGTCAGGCGCACTTCGTCGATCGTCCACCCGCCCGAGATTCCGCTGCCGTTGGTCTGCAGTTCGAAGCTGATCTGCACCTGGTTGGCGGAGTTGGTGATGTTCGAGATGTCGAGATCGACGGGCACCCACGACGAATCGTTGTTGCCGATCGTCATCGCGTAGACGATCGCGCCGTTGACGCGCACGGTCGCGATGTCACCCGGGTAGACCTCGAGCCAGCGCCGGAACTGCAGGCGCAGGTTCTGCAGGTTGTTCGTCGGAATGATCGGCGAACGAATCCAGTTGGACGAGTTGTTCGCGTACGAGCCATTCGTACCGGTCCCGAGATCGTTGCCGATCACGAACGCGCCCTGGAACGCCTGTGACGGATCCTGCCACGCCGTGCCGCCCGACGTGCCGCTCTGGCCACCCGGCGCACCGCGTTCCCAGTCGTCGTTCGAGCCGCCACTGGTCCAGCCCTGGTCGGTCTCGAAGTCGTCGTAGAACAGCTCGTTGACCGTACCGATCAGGAACGCGTGCACGCCGTTCGCCGGGCTCGTGCGCGTGCCGTAGGCGTCGATCGCCTCGACGTAGTATTGAATCTCCGTCACCGCGTTCTGCCCCGGGAGGTCCGCGGCGTACTGATCGGGCTGACCGGTTGGCGTCATCGACGTCGCCGTGAACGGACCGCTGCTGCCGATGCGCCAGTGCACGGTCGCCGACGTCAGCGTCTGGTTCGTCGTCACGGTCGCATCGACGGTGTAGGGCCCGTCCTCGTTGCTCGTGTTCGGCAGCGCGGTGTGCGCGACCGCCAGCGTGGTCAGCGTCGGCTCGACGATGTAGAGCCCGGTCGAACGATCGGAGAGCAGAATGTGCCCCGACGGCAGGAACGGGTAGCAGCCCCAGCAGCCGTTGAAGCCACCCGAACCACCCGGCCACGTGTCGTAGGACGCGACCTCGATCGGGTTGTTGGGATTGCTGATGTCGATGCAGCGGTAGCCCTCGGTGTACCAGCTGACATGGCACAGATTACCGATGATGTAGGCGTTGTGCGGGATGGAGCCGGGGTTCGGCGTGAACTGACCGAGCCCCTGCGGGTTGTTCTTGTTG
The DNA here is from genome assembly GCA_024743115.1 of bacterium. Lineage (GTDB taxonomy): Bacteria > Planctomycetota > UBA1135 > UBA1135 > UBA2386 > JAGQRA01. Next base: position 135,959 of record JANSXC010000007.1, read on the forward strand.
CTGATGTCCCAGAACTTCACGACGCCGCCCGAGACCTCGTCGGTCGTAACGCAGACCGTGCCCGCGGCGTTCGGCCATGCGTTGTGGGTGAAGCTGCCCGGCGTGTTCGAGTCGCTGAGGGTGGTCGGCGGGAACGTCGTCACGTCCATGACGCGCAGGTCGCCGTTGTAGATCATCGAGCCGTAGCCGTAGCCGTTCTCGACACAGAGGTCGTGGTAGTAGTTGCTCGAGCCACTGCCGTAGGCGAAACCGAGGAGCGGCGGATTCGTCGGGTTGGCCGTGAGGTCGTAGACGGGCGTGCCCGTGTTGCAGCCCACGAGGTAGAGCCGACCGGCGCCTTCGTCGATGCAGACGTTGTGCGAGTTGCTGAAGTCGTTCGTGCCGAAGACCCCCACCACGGACGGGGCGTTCGGGCTGGTGAGGCTCAGGATCTGGAAGCCTTGCCCGCCCTCGGAGCCGACGTAGGCGTACTGACCGTAGGTGCGGATGTCGCGCCAGCCCGACGACGCCCACGGGAAGAAGCCGCGTTCGACCGGGTTCGCGGGATCCGTGACGTCGACGACCACCGTGCCCGTCGTCGTGCCGAGCAGCGCGTACTCGTCGCCATTCGGCGCCACGTAGCCCCAGACGTCATTGAAGGGACCGTGGTTGTTGAACTGACCGAGGAGATTGCAGTTGGTGCCCTGCGCCGCGAGGGACGCGGCGACACCAACGGCGACGAACGCCGAGCGGAGGATGTGCATGAGAAGCTTGCGGGGCATGGAGGCCGCCGCGCGATTGGCAGCAAGGGCGCCTCAGTGTAGGTCCGCAGCACGTAAGCGCCAAGGCACACCGGTGCCCTGCGTGCGAATGACCCGGGCAAAACCGAACACGCCCGAACGCATCAATGCGTCCGGGCGCCTTTCGAAGCTGGCTGGCGACGGCTACTAGAAGTCGATCGTCGCCTTGCCGGCGTCGGAGACCACGATGCCGATCGAGTTCACGGTCGGATCGAGGATCGCCCACTGGTGGAACATCTCGAGCCCGGCGTAGGCACCCGAGTTCGGCACGTTGAACGACGCGTTGCCTTCACCCGCACCGTTCGTGAACGTCAGCAGGGTCGCCTGCGGCGCCGCGTAGATGTCACAACCGGGTGCGCCCGGGATCGCGGCCGGCAACTGGGTGCCGTTGAAGACCTGATCCGAGAAGCCGGTAACGATGAACGCCGCCGAGCTGGCTACGGCGTCCGCGAGCGTGACGTCGTAAGAACCGCCGATTACGGGCGCGCCGGCGTTGCCGAGCTCGGGCGTCAGGAAGTTCTGGCTGCCACCCGCGCAGAAGATGCGGTAGCTCGGACTCTGAACGAGCTGCGACTGCTGCCAGGAGCCGGAGCCGGCGTTGCGGTAGTAGCCCGTGCCGCTGCTGCCGCCGTTCAGGTTCGAGATCACGCCGTCCGGCGAGTTCTCGTAGCCGACGCAGAAGTCACCCGTGACGGTCACCGGCGGGTTGAACGTCGCCGTGTAGAAGCCCGCGGTGGTGCCGACCGTAATCGTCGTCGACGCCAGCGGCGTCTGCGACGGCACGTTCCCGGCAAACTGGTAGATGTGCGCCGGCCGCGTCAGCGTGCCGTTCTGTGACCGCGTGTAGATGTCGACGCTCGACACCTGCAGCGTGTTGCCCGAGTTGCTGACGCGGTAGCTGTACTCATACTGGTTGGTACTATTGCTCAGCGTGCCGCCATTGGGGTTCAGCGATGCGCAGGTCGCCGGCGCCGGGACCGAACCCGCGCAACCCTGGCCGTAGTTCGAGAACGAGGCCTGCGTCGGACGCACGATGTAGAGCCCCGTGGAACGATCGGACACCAGGATGTTGCCCGACGGCAGGAACGGGTAGACGCCCCAGCAGCCGCTGAAGCCACCCGACGCACCCGGCCACGTGTCGTACGACGCGACCTCGACCGGGTTGTTGGGGTCGCTGATGTCGATGCAGCGGTAGCCCTCCGTGTACCAGCTCACGTGGCACTTGTCGCCGACGATGAACGCGTTGTGCGGGATCGAGGACGGGTTCGGCGTGTACTGGCCGAGCGACTGCGGGTTGCTCTTGTTCGAGATGTCCCAGAACTTGACCACACCACCGGTCTGCTCGTCGGTCGTGACGCAGACGGTGCCAGCCGCGTTCGGCCACGCGTTGTGCGTAAACGAGTTCGGCGTCGTGCGGTTGCTCAGCGCAGCCCACGGGAACGGCGAGGCGGGATCGATGATCCGCAACACGCCGTTGTAGATCATCGAGCCGTAGGCGTAGCCGTTCTCGACGCAGAGGTCGTGGAAGTAGTTGCTGTTACCGCCGGGCAGGCCGAAGCCGAGGAACGACGGGTTGGACGGGTTGCTCGTCAGGTCGTAGACCGGGGTGCCCGTGTTGCAGCCGACGAGGTAGAGCCGGCCGGTTCCGAGATCGACGCAGACGTTGTGCGCGTTGTTCGAGTTGCCGGTACCGCGCGTGCCGACCAACGTCGGGCTGTTCGGGTTGCTGAGGTCGATGACCTGGAAGCCCGCGGTCGACTCGGTGACGATGTAGGCGTAGTTGCCATAGGTGCGCGCGTCGCGCCATGACGAGTTGCCCCACGGGAACCACCCGCGTTCGACCGGGCTGGCCGGGTTGGTGACGTCGACGACGACCGTGCCGGTCGTCGTGCAGAGCAGGGCGTACTCGTCGCCGTTGGGCGCGACGTAGCCCCAGATGTCGTTGAACGGGCCGTGGTTGTTGAACGTGCCGAGCAGGGCGCAGTTGACGCCTTGGGCCGCGATAGGCGCGGCCAGAACGGTGGCCGCCGCCAGGAGCGTGTGGGAAATACGCATAGGGAGTGGGTTCCGGCCGTTGCCGGCCAGCGAGGAGAAGGTGGGCAGGTAGCCAAGACAGTCTAGATGCGCCCGGGCAGATGGCCAAGCCGCCCGCAGCTCTGGGTCCAGGATCGCGACAAGCCGGGGATATCGCTTGACCGAATCTCGACCGGACCAGTTGCCGCCGATTTTCGGCCGGATGACGCTGTGGCCATGCCACGTAATGGTGCGATCAAGGCGCAGACATTCGGGCGCTGACGACCGCGAGGGCCTGCCGCAAACGGTTCATCAGTGCGCCTTACTGCCCATCACCCAGCTCGAAACCGTCGAGCCGACACCAGGATCAGGCGCTGGCCGTTGACGGTGCCTTGGCCGTGATGCCGTCGGGGTCATCCGCCAGCATGACGCAGCTCACCGCAGCAGCGGCTCGATCAGCTCCAGCGTGCGCGCCGTCGCGCCCTGGTTCTCGCGAATGACGGCGCGCGCGTTCTCGCCGAGCTGGGCGCGCCACGCCCGATCGCCACACAGAGCAGCGAGGGCCGTCGCGAGAGCCTCGCGGTCCGGCACCTGCACCGCCGCATCACCCTGCAACAGCTCCTCGACGTCGCGGCGGAAGTTCGTCGTGTGCGGCCCGAAGACCGTCGCGACGCCGAGCGCAGCAGGCTCGAGCATGTTCTGCCCACCGTGCGGGATCAGGCTGCCCCCCACGAACGCGATGTCGCTGACCGCGTAGAACCGCTGCAGCTGACCGATCACGTCGACGAGCACGACACCCGCGTCCGGCAGAGCCGGGCTGGCGTCGTCGACTTCCTGACCGAGCGCGCTCCAGCGCACCGGCCGATGGCCCGCCGCTGCCAGCTGATCGCACACCGAAGCCGAGCGCTCGGGATGGCGTGGCACGAGGACCACACGGATCGCGACCCCGGAAAGGTCGCTCGCACGGCGCACGGCCTCGAGCACCCAAAGCTCTTCGTCGGCGTGGGTCGACCCTGCGACGAGCACGAGTTCGCCGGCAGGCGAAAGCCACCGCCGCAATGGCGACGAGGCGTCGGCGTGCTCCCCCATGACGACACTGTCGTACTTCATGTTGCCCGTGACGTGAACGTGATCGGGATCGACCCCGAGATCGAGCAGGCGCCGCTGGTAGGAACGATCCTGCACGCAGAACTCGCGGATCAGATCGAGCTGCGGCAACAGCCCACGCGCGACCCGGTAGCCCTTGAACGTTCGCTCGCTGATCCGGCCGTTGATGATCGCGACCGGCACGCCGCGGCGGTTGGCCCCCTGCAGGAAGTTTGGCCAGATCTCGAGCTCCATGAGGAGCACGCAGCGCGGCCGGATGCGCCGCAATGCGCGCGCCGGGAACGGCCCGAGGTCGAGCGGATAGAAGATCACCGGCAGATCCGGGTGCTCTTGCCGAGCTACGAGATGCCCGTTCGGCGTCGTCGACGAGATCACGAGCTGGAGATCCGGCCGGCGTTCGCGCAACAGCGCGATGAAGTTGCGCGCGGCCTTGACCTCGCCGACCGACACGCCGTGGATCCACACGATGTCACGATCGGTCTGAAGACGCGGCACACCGCCCATGCGCTCCTTGAGCCCACGGCGGTAGCGGCGATCCCAGAGGAGTCGCCAGAGCAGCAGCGGGCTGTAGACCAGGAACGCCAGCACGAACAACGGCTGGTAGATCCCCATCGTGAGCCAGCCGCGGAGCAGCGGCATGCGCGTCGGCACGGTCTTCGATCCTCGAACCGGCGAACCGGCGCCGCCGAAGGACGGCGCGCGGTTCGCCCAGGTCTACGCGGCTAGTTGAACTACGCGACTAGTCGAACGCGGGCGCGCAGCACTTCTTGTACTTGATGCCCGAACCGCAAGGACACGGACTGTTGCGACCCGGCTTCGGCCCCTTGGGCTTCAACGCCGCGCCCTGCGGCCGGCCAGCACCCTGCGGCTGGCCCTGCGGCTTCGCACCCATACCCATCGGACGCATGCCCTGCTGCGGCATCATGGCGAGCCGCTGGGGCTGTGGCGGCTGTGCGGGCTGCGGCGGCGCAGATGCACCGCCTTCACCGCCGGCGTCGCCAGCTGGTGCTTCTCCCGGCGCGGGCTCGGCCGGCGCGAGCGCGAGCCCCTCGGGCGTCGCGCGCAGCGTGAACCGCTCGCCCTTGGCCATGCGATCGAGCACCTCCTGCGGCACCTTGCCCGCCGCAACGAGCTGCTCGAACAACGCCTGCATCTCCTCGGGCGTCTGCGGCATGCGCGGCTGCTGCGGCTGCGCGCGCTGAACCTTGCCGGTCACGATGTCACGAATCGTGTCCGTCGCCTCCTGCTTGAACGCGAAGCCGGTGACGTGGTCCGCGACCTCGGACTTGAGCATCTGGAACTTCTCGAAGCCCTCTTTCTTGTACTCGTTCTTCGGATCGACCTGCGCGTAACCGCGCAGCCCGACGCCGTTCTTGAGCACCTCCATCGCGTAGAGGTGGTCCTTCCACTTGTTGTCGATCGTGTCGACGATGAGGAAGCGCTGGATCTTCTCCCAGTCCTCGCCATAGGTCTCCCCGCGCGCCGCGTGCAGCGCTTCCACGCGCTCCATGATCCAGGAGAACAGCTGTTCACGCTCGACCTGCTCGATCCCCGCCAGGCTGAGGTCGTCACCACAGCGGTGGGACAGCCACTGCTTGATCTCGTCGAACTCGACCGGCTCGTCCTTGTTGCCCGCGTGCGTCTCGAGGATCGGCTCGAGAACCTCCTCGAACATCCCGATGAGCTTCTCGCGGATGCCCTTGTGCTCGATCGCCTCCTGCCGCTGCGCGTAGATGAACTTGCGCTGCTTGTCCATCACCTCGTCGTATTCGATGAGGTGCTTGCGGATGTCGAAGTTGCGCGCCTCGACCTTACGCTGCGCCTTGGCGATGCCGCGCGTGACCATCGGGCTGTCGATGACCTCGCCGGGCTTGAGACCCATCTTCTCCATCATCGTGCGCACCCAGTCGCGCGCGAAGATGCGCATGAGATCGTCGTCGAAGCTCAGGAAGAACTTGGTCTGCCCCGGATCACCCTGACGACCACAACGACCACGCAGCTGGTTGTCGATGCGCCGTGCCTCGTGGCGCTCGGTGCCGAGCACGTAGAGCCCGCCGAGTTCGATGATCTCGTCGTGCTCCTTCGTGCACTCGGCCGTGAGCTCTTCGAGCCGCTGCTTGCTCTGCTCGCTCTCGGGGTCGAGCCCCTGCTTCTCGAGCTCGTGCTTCCAGAGCGCCTCGGGGTTGCCACCGAGCACGATGTCCGTGCCGCGGCCGGCCATGTTGGTCGCCACCGTCACCGCGGCGCGGCGTCCGGCCTGCGTGACGATCTCGGCCTCGCGCTCGTGCTGCTTGGCGTTGAGCACGTCGTGCTTGATGCCGGCCTTGGTCAGACTCTCGGAGATCGCCTCCGACTTCGCGATCGACGTCGTGCCGACCAGCACCGGTCGGCCCTTCTCGGTCTCGCCACGGATCTCGTCCGTGATCGCAAGGATCTTGCTCGCCTCGTCGATGTAGACCTGGTCGTTCTGGTCGTCGCGCTGGTTGGGCCGGTTGGTCGGAATCACCACGACGTCGAGGTCATAGATGCGCGAGAACTCGGCGGCCTCGGTCATCGCCGTGCCCGTCATGCCGGCGAGCTTGCCGAACATGCGGAAGTAGTTCTGCAGCGTGATCGTCGCGAGCGTGCGGTTCTCCTCGCGCGGGGTCAGGCCTTCCTTGACCTCGACGGCCTGGTGCAGGCCGTCACTCCAGCGGCGGCCGGGCATCAGACGACCGGTGAACTCGTCGACGATGACGACCTCGGGCTGACCGTCACCGCCATGCGGATCAGGCTGGCCCTCGGGCACCTTGCGCTCGACGACGACGTAGCTCTTGTCCTTCTCGAAGATGTGATGCGCCTTGAGCGCGGTCTCGAGCAGGTGCGGCCACTCCATGTATTGCGGGTCGCTGTAGAAGCTGTCGACACCGACGAGCTTCTCGGCACGCTCGATGCCCGCCTCGTTGAGCAGACACTGGCGCTCCTTCTCCTTGACCTCGAAGTGCTTGTCCTTCTCGAGCTGGCGCGCAATGCGATCCGCCATCACGAAGCGCTCGGCCGAGCCCTCGGACTCTCCCGAGATGATCAGTGGCGTCCGGGCCTCGTCGATCAGAATGGAGTCGACCTCGTCGACGATCGCGAAGTTCAGGCTCGTCTGCACCTGTTCTTCGGTATTCCACTTCATGTTGTCGCGGAGATAGTCGAAGCCGAACTCGTTGTTCGTGCCGTAGATGATGTCGCACGCGTAGACCGGATGGCGCTCGTGCGGCGGCATGCTCGACTGGATCGAGTGCGCGGTCAGGCCGAGATACTCGTAGATCGGCCGCATCCACTCGCAGTCACGCTTGGCGAGGTAGTCGTTGACGGTCACGATGTAGACGCCCTTGCCCGAGAGCGCGTTGAGCGCGGCGGGCAAGGTCGCCATGAGGGTCTTGCCCTCACCGGTCGACATCTCGGCGATCTTGCCCTGGTGCAGCACGGCACCGCCGATCAGCTGCACATCGAAGTGGCGCATCTTCAGCGTGCGGTCGCTGGCTTCGCGCGTGAGCGCGAACATCGTCCCCATCACGTCGTCGAGCGTCTGTTTGCCGGCCTGCACCGCGTCGCGGAGCTTCTGGACCTCTTCTTTGACCTGGTCCGCCGACAGGGCTTTCGCCCAGTCCGTGAGTTCGTTGGTCTGCTTGACGATCGGCTCATACGCGGAGAGTGCGCGCTTGTTGGCCGACCCGAACATGCCCTGCAGGGCCTTGCCGATACGTGCCGGGATGGCACCGAAGTCGAGTTTCATGACAGTGGATTCTTGGTTGGTTGTGTGCGAACGAGAAGCGACGGTGCCGAGAACAGGCCACACGCCGCGAGTGCCCGGGCCCGGCGCAGTGCCGACTCCGAACCGATGCGGAATCGAGGACGGCAACCGAACGCCGGTCCGCCTCGAAGGGTGCGGGACCACGATCGGGTTGCCGTGACGGCACCCCGCGGGTCACCAGCAGATCATGCGCGACTCGGAGCGCGCGGCGCGGGCAGGCCATGGCCCCGCACCGAGCGGGTGCGCGGCAGAGGCCGCGGCGCGGTGACCGTCGCGCGGGCTGCCGGCGTCGCGGCCGCCGTGGCCTCGACGACTACGACCTGCGGTGCGCGCCCGGCCTGCTCTTCCGCGAGCACGGCCGCGACCGTGTCCGCCCCGGCGGACGCTCCGTGGCTACCGGGCGAACCGGCCAACAGCACGAGCAACAGCGCTGGTCCGAACCAACCGATCATCGGCCATCCTCCGGCGGCGAACTACGCTCGCCCGCCTCAGGGGCCGGGGCTTTGGGGCTGTCCGGGGTCTTCAACACGCGATCCATCATCTCGTAGAGCAGCGTCTCGGGGAACGGCTTGCTCAGGAAGCCATCGGCTTTCTTGATGTCCACCATCGACACCCTGGCCGCGCTATTCAGAAGAATCGGCACAGTGGCGGTGGCAGGGTCGGCTCGCAGGCGCGCAATCACTTGCAAGCCATCGAGTTCTGGCAGTTCATAGTCGAGAATCACGAGATCCGGGAGGAGTTCGGCGGTCGCGGTGATCGCGGCCTCCCCGTCGTGTACCTTGTAGGTCCTGAAACCGCGCCGCGAAAGCAGCGCTTCGACCGCCGCCGCGAGATCCTCCTCGTCATCGACGATGAGCACGAGGCCACGGCACGGTTCTTCGCCGCCACCGCGCGCGACGAGCTGCTGCCGCACGACCGCACAGGTCTCGAGCCCCGCTTCGGCGAACTCCCCTTCGATGCGCGTCTTCAACTCGCGATTGAAGTTGCGCAGCGCCATCCACGCGTCGTAGTCCGGAAAATCCGGCTTGATGTCCATCTGGTCGTGCGAATCGACCGCGAAGTAGAACTCGCCGACCACCAGGTGTTCCTGGAGCACGAGCTTCATGAACGGGTAGTTGCGGTTGCCGAGCCGCAGCGAGTAGCGATGACACGGGTGACCCGGCACCGTCTCGACGACCTCCTTGTGGAACATCCCGAGCAGCGTGTCCGAGTCCCCGGCCGCTGGCACGTCGACCTTGCCGCGCTTGTTGCGCCCACTCTTGCCGTAGGCGAGGTCCTGATAGATCGCGATCGCCTGCTCGAGCTTCTCGGCCGTGAGCGCGTCGAGCCTCATCGGCGCTCCTGCGCCGACGCCCCCGCCGCGGCTGGCTGACCAGGCGTCGCCGGCCCCGCCTCCGGATGGGCGCTGCCGATCAACTCACCCACGCTGCGACCGAGCCCCGCGAGTTCGCGTTCGAGATCTTCGACGAGCCGCACCATCAACGCCGGGTCGGCGAACTGCGCCGTGCCGACCTGCACGGCCGCCGCCCCCGCGCACAGGAACTCGAGCACGTCACTCGCGCTCTGGATGCCACCGACGCCGATCACGGGGACGTCGACCGCGCGCGTGATCTCGTAGACCATGCGCACGGCGACCGGCCGGATCGCAGGACCGGACAAGCCACCGATGCCGCGACCGAGCACGGGGCGCTGCCGCCGCCAGTCGATCGCCATCCCGATCAGCGTGTTGATCGCGGTCAGACCGTCCGCGCCGCCAGCCGCAGCCGCCCGCGCGATCTCGACGACATCGGTGACGTTCGGCGACAGCTTCGCGAACACTGGCACATCCGTCACTGCCTTGACCGCTGCGACCGCCCGTTCACACATCTGTGGCGAGGTCGAGAACAGCAGCCGCCCTTCCTGCACGTTGGGACAGGACAGATTGACCTCGAGAGCGTCGACGCCCGCCGCCGTGAAGCGCTCGGCCAGCTCGACGAACTCGTCGATCGACTCGCCGCCGATGTTCACGATCACGCGGCCGTGTTCCCCGACCAGCTGCTTCATCTTCGGCAGGCTCTCGGGGATGAAGTAATCGGCGCCTTTGTTCTCGAGGCCGATCGAGTTCAGCATCCCCGCCGGCGTCTCGAGGATGCGCGGCGGCGGGTTGCCGGGGCGCGGCTTGACCGTGACCGTCTTGCTAACGAGTCCGCCGACGCGCGACAGATCCGAGAACTCGCGCCCTTCCCAGCCGGACCCGAAGGTGCCGGACGCACTGAGGACCGGGTTGGTCAGCTGCAGTGTTCCGAGTCGGGTCGCCAGCACAGTGGGAACAGTCTACTCGGACGGCGCCTGCGATTCCTGCGTCGCCGCGGCATCCGGCCCCGCAGCCGCCCGGCGGTCCTCCCGCCACAGCAGCACGAAGAGCACGATCGCACCGACCGTGATGCAGCTGTCGGCGACGTTGAACGCCGGGAAGGTCCACTCCATCGGCCACTTGCCGGTGAAGTAAAGGAAGTCGCGCACCGCCCGCTTCAGGCAGAAGAAGTTGTCGTAGAGGTTGCCGAGCGCACCCGCGAAGATCAGCGACAGCACGGCGAGCTGCAGTTTCGCGGTCCGCGCGGTGCGACTGACGAACCACAACAGTCCGACCACCGCGAAACAGCGCAGCACCATCAGCGCGACGGTGCCGTCCTGGAACAGCCCCCAGATCGTGCCCGTGTTGCGCCATTGCACGAGGTCGAACCGCAGCAGGTCCGTCTGAAACACGTTGTGCGCCCGCATCGGCTCGGGGATCGCCGCGTAATCCGCGTCGAGGAAGCCGAAGACGTAGTGCTTGCTCCAGAGATCCGCCGCTACGAGCACCGGCCACGGCAGCCAGAACCAGAGTTTGCCGCTCAGTCCGGTCGCGGGCTCGGGGGAGCCCACTTCGCGATCTCCGCCCGAGCGCTCGCGATCCGTCACGCGATCTCGCGGTTGCGCTCTTCGGCTTCCTGATGCCGCACGCAGTAGCGCGCCCAGGGCAGGTACTCGAGACGCGCCTTGGGAATCCACGCGTCGGGCGCCTTCTTCGTCGCCTTGGCCTTCTTGGCCTTCTTGGCGGTCTTGGGCTTGGCTGCGTTCTTGGCCTTGGCTTCGGCGATCTCCTCGGCGCACATGGGACACATACCGAAGTCCCAGTCGCCCTCGCCGTCGATGCGCTCGAGCGCCTCCTCGATCAGCTTGATCGTTTCCTCTTCGTTCTCGATCAGGCCGAGCATGAAGCCCTGGTCGTAGTTGTCCGTGCCCTGATCGGCGAGATGGTCGACCGAAGCGTCCTGCTCGGACGCGCGCAGCGCCTCGTCACGCATCGAACCGACGTCGCCCCGCAGGCTGGCGAGCTGGTTCTGGAGAATGGTCTTGTACTTCGCCAGGTCCGTCTTCGTAGGCTTCGGCATAAACGTCTGCTCTCTGGCTGCTTCTGGCAGGTGATTCTGGGTGCCACTACTGGCTGCCACGGGCCCCGAACCGCCGGCCGAGCAAGTCGACCGTCGCCGTGACCAACGGCTTCCGCGCTCTCTGAGACCCGTGTGATGCAGGTTACCCCAGCGTGAGCGGGCGGGGACCATACGAGCGCCAGCGAGAACGGTCAAGCCGTCTCAGGGCCTGGCGAAAGGCACCGGCAAGGATGCGACGCACCGGTGCCGTGGGGCGAATCCGAGCGTTAGAGTGCCGGGGTGACGGCACGGTCAGGCTCCCCCAACCAGCGGCTGCTGGCGGACTTCCTGGTTTACCTGGGAGCGGAACTGCAGGTCTCGCCCCACACCGTCGCCGCCTATCGCCGCGATCTCGGCCGCCTGCTGCAGGATCCCGCCGTCCGCGAGTCGGGCGATCTGCCGAGCCGCGCCCACATCGACCGCCACCTCGGCGAACTGTTGCGCACCCACGCCGCCAGCTCCGTCGCGCGCGCTGCGGCGGCGATCCGCGGGTTCTACCGCTTCCTGCATGCCGAGGGCCTGGCCGCGGACGACGTCACCGACGGCCTGCTCGGCCCCAAACTCGAGCAGAAGTTGCCGAAGGCGCTCAGCCGCCGCGCCGTCGAACGCCTGCTCGATCACGCCCCGGACCCCGATGACCTGCTCGGCATCCGCGACCTCGCGATCCTGCACGTGCTCTATGCCACCGGCTGCCGCGTCGGTGAGGTCGTCACGCTGCGACTCGCCAGTGTGATCGCCGAACACCGCCTGCTGCGCGCCTACGGCAAGGGCAACAAGGAACGCCTCGTGCCGATCGCCGACTCCGCGCTAGCGTGGCTGTCACGCTACCGCGACGAGGTCCGCCCACAACTGCGTGCCCGCAGCAAGAGCGATCCGGGCGATGTGCTCTTCCTCTCGCGCACCGGCCGCCCGCTCGATCGCGTGCGGGTCTACCAGATCACGGCCAAGGCGTGTGAACGCGCCGAGCTGCCGGTCGCGTGTTCACCGCACGCGTTGCGCCATTCCTTCGCCACCCACCTCGTGGCCGGCGGCGCCGACCTGCGCTCCGTGCAGGAGATGCTCGGTCATGCGTCGCTGCAAACGACGCAGATCTACACCGCGGTCGATCACGAACGGTTGCGCAAGGTGCACAAGGATCTGCATCCGCGCGGGTGAGGACGCCGGGTTCCACCAGAACACGGCCGACCCACCAATCACCGCCCCGATGCCGCCTGACCATCGGCGGGGGCAACGTCCGTCCTGAGCACGTGCGGCCCCCAGCGCACGACCAGCTTCGTCCCCGGCTCTCCCGTCTCGAACGCCACGGCCAACCGGTCTGCGATCGCATCCGATCCTGCGATCGCAACCGGGACCAGAACCCCGAGCCCGGCCGTTCGCCCCGGTGCGCTCGCTGCGATCTTCTTGCTTGCCAGGATGGCCTTGTCGAGCAGGACGATCGACCAGGCGCCGGAATCGGAGCAGTCGAACGCCAACGCGTACCGACCCGCTCCCACCGTCACGTTGCCGAGCTTCAGTGACGCCGTCAGGTGAAGCTCGGCGAACGAACCGGCACCGAACCGCAACCGCTTGCCGCGAAAACCCTGGAGCCGATAACGTGGCTGCCACAGCGGCGCGCCATGCTCGAGCGAGGCCCGGCACAGGGTCCGCTTCTCGGCCCGGTTGAACCAGATCGCCGTCGCCGTCGACCGCGGGAACACCCCCGAGACGACTTCGACCTGCGCTACCAGGCCTGACAGCAGGACCTGCGCCAGGAAGAAGGAGAAGAAGATCACGACGATGGTTCGGTTCATGCCCGATGAGTGGTCGCCGAGCCCATTTCCGGTCAGATTCGCCCTCTTCGCCGGCAGCTGGCAATTTTGCGACCCGTTTTCGCGGGGGGCGACCACATGCCGGAGATGGATTCCGTTCCCGATCTGGACGCACTGCTGGCGGACCGACGATGGCTGCGCTCGCTGGCACGCAGCCTGGTGCGTCAGGACGACGTCGACGACCTGGTCCAGGACGCCACCGCAGCCGCACTCGGGGCACGCCCTGCGATCCGGGGACGGCCAGCCGCCTGGCTGCTCGGAACCATGCGCCGCCTGGCCGCAAATCGCCGCCGCGCGAACGCGCGACGTCTTCGACGGGAAGCTGTTGGCGCGACCGGCGGAACTACCGAACCGGCGAGTTCGCTCGTCGAACGCACGGACCTCGAACGGCGGATCGCCGAAGCCATCCGCGACCTCCCGGGCGACAACCGCCAAGCGCTCGTCATGCGATTCTGGGAAGGGCTTCGCCCGGGCCAGATCTCGGATCGCCTCCGACTGCCGACCGAAGCCGTTCGCAGCCGGATTCGACGCGGCCTGGCAACACTTCGCGGCCGCCTCGACGAACTGCACCCCCGGCGCGCGTGGATGACCGCGCTCGACGATCGCACGTGGCTGCGGCCGTGGCTGTTGTTGCTCCCGATCGTGGCGGCGTTGGGTTGGTGGCTCTCGGTGGCCGGGAACGACCGCTCGCACGCGTCGGAACGCAGGCCGCGGTTCGCCTGGGTTCGGACTCTCGACCCGAACGGCGAACGGCTCGACCTCTCCCGCGTGGGTTGGCGCGGGCTGGCCGGCGAGTTCGGCTCGAACTCCGGCCTGGTCGAAATGCCGTGGCCGAGCATGACGAGCCATCCTGAGCCATTGGACGGCATGCACGCGCTGGTGTGTGCGCATCGCGTCGGCCCTGCCACCGAACCACAGACGTTCACTCTGGTCGCAGCGAAGTCGCACTCGTGCGCGGGAATCGTGGTCGACCGATTCGGGAACGCGTTGGCCGGCGCACTCGTGTCCTACCGCCTGCCGCGCGAGGTGCCCTGGCGGCTGGCTCTCGCTGGCGACGTGCAGTTCGGACCCGAACCGAGCGGCAACTGCGATGGGAACGGCGCGTTCGACCTCGGCAACGTCGCATCGTGTCCCGGTGCAACACTCGTCATCGAGGTCGATGGGCGACGGGTTGTCAGCAACAGGACCTCGGGTCGGATCCAGACCGACTGAAACTGGGATCGCGCCACGGCAACCCGACCTGCGTGAGCGTATCTACTCGATCGCGACACGGAGCGAACGTTCGTCGGCGGATCGCAGCTCGATCGAGGCCTCGTGCGCGACGCGGTCGCCGATCGTGACCACGAGGGTCGTAGGTGCCGGGGAACATCCGTTCGGACCGCGCCACCTCTCGCCACGACGGGCATCGGCCCCTGCCGCCCCTGCACCTTGGCGTTCACAACACCGCCGCCATCGCCCTCGACGAGCCGCCCAAGCAACGTGTGGGTCGTGAGGTGGAAGCGTCCAGCCTCGGCCGTCTTCGCTCCCCTCGACGCGCCATCGTGCCCGAGCCACCAATCGGCCAGCGGGCCACCGCGCTCGTCGACGAGTCGATCGAGTGCGCATGCCGAGCCGCAGCTACCGCGCCCCCACCCAACGATGCACGAACACCGTCTCGTCGCGCTGCGTGCCGGCGCACGGCAGCACGGCGAACAGTTCGAACGCCGTGTCGAGCAGCGCGCGCACGTCAGGATCGACCCGGAGCTCGGCACGCTCGTCGCGCAGCGTGACGACGAACAGATCGGTCTCCGAGTCACCCCGCTCCTGACCCGGCGGCTCGTCCGGTCCTTCGTTCGCAGCGCGGCGCGGCGCCATGAGATCGACGAGTTCCGCGAGCCCCACCGGCGTCGCGGGCAGCGGCACGACCTGCACTTCGGGGTGCGGATCGATCGCGACCTCGCGCCAGTGGTTCGGACGCAGATAATAGATCATGCTGTCGTGCCCGGCACCGACGACCACGTCGAGATGGCGCTTGTGCACGTGTGACACGACGATGTCGCGCACACCGCGCCAGTCCGGGCGGCTGCCGCGACGTGCGGTGGTGTAGAGGAACGTGCCGATCAGCAGGTCGAGCACGAGCGCGAGCGCCGGCAACGTGACGATCAGCCTGGACCCCGCGCGGCCAGCACGCGACCCGTCGGCCACCGGCACTTTGCGGACCACCGCGGCGCGCAAGTGTTCTGACAGCTCGATCGCGCAGCCCGCGGCCAGCAGCAGCAGGAACGGCAGCACGAGCAGGGCGTGCTCGCGTGCCGGGGTCACGACGAACAACCCGAGAACGGCCGGGGCGATGCCGACGACCAGCGCGGCCGTCGCGAGTTCGCGGCGTGTGCGCTGGCGAACCACTGTGCCGACTGACTCGGCACGCGGCGGGAGCCACGGTAGAAGGCCCGCGAACAACAGCACCGGCAGCCCGATCGCCGCCAGCTGCAGCTGCAAGTTCGCGAGCAGCGCCAGGGGTGCACCACTCTCACCTGCGGCCCGCGCAAAGAACGTCACCACGACGACCGCGACGCCAACCACGGTCCACGCGAGATAACGCCGCGGTCGGTCGCGGCGGTTCTCGGCCATGACGAGCTCGCGTTGGCGGCTCGCGACCACGGCGAGCAGGGCCAGCCACCCGATCGGATGAATCCAACCTGCCAGCACCAGCAAACCCGCGAGTCCGGCCCGCTCGACGACCGTCGCAGGCTCGGAGTCAGGAGCGTCGTCGTTCTCGTGCCGCCGCCGCACCGCGGCAACCGTGGCCAGCGCAAACATCGCCACCGTGAGCGCCGCGCCGTGGCCCGTCGCGAGCTGACAGACTTCGACGTGCCACGGGTGCACCGCGAGCAGCCCGGCCGCGAGCAGCGCCACCCGCCGCGGCACGAGAACCTCGCCGACGAGCGCGAGCAGCGGCACCGCGAGGGTCGCGACGAACAAGAACGGCAGCCGCAGCCAACCCTCCCCGTGTGACGGCAGCAAACCGCTCTCCCAGAACACCCGCACCAGCAGGTCGGACAGCCGCCAGCTCTCGGTTGCCGCCACCGTGGCGTGTCGCCACGTCATCGCCTCGGCGGCCGACATGGACCAGACCTCGACGCCGAAGAACCGTACCCCCGCGGCGAGCAGTGTGATGCCGATCACGAGGAGGAGTTCCCAACGTGACCAGGGACCGCCCGGTGCCGCGGCGGATTGCCAGCCACTCCGACCGAGCAACCCGACCTTCGAGTCAGGCGTCGAACGGGGATCTGGGCTGCTCTGACCGGCGGTCTCTGCCATCGCGAGTGCCGCAACATAGTCGAACCGGGCTTGTTGCAACACGTTCGCTCCGGCATCGTGGAGTCCGTGAGCCCGAGTGAGCCGGCGCCGACCCGAACCCATCGCCTGCACGCGTTCCTGCTGGCGCTCGGCTGCGCGGTGCTGTTCCTCCAGGACGCGCTGATCCCGGGCAGAGCACTCGTGCCGTATCCGCCCGAGCAGTTCGACGTGCAGCGCGCCGAGACACGGGCCAACGGCACGCTCGATCTCGCGGACGCCCGCCGCGGCAACACCAGCGGCGGTGACAAGTATCTGCAGTCACTGGCGTGGGATCGCATCATGGCGGACCGCTTCGCGACGGGCGAAGTGCCGCTCTGGACCCGCGACGTCGTCGGTGGTGCACCGTTCGTGCCGCAGATGGCGCAGGTCTACGAGCCGATCAACCTGCTGCTGCTCGCCTGGCCGAGCGTCGAGTGGTACGGCATCTGGTTCCTGCTGCACCAGGTGCTGTTCGGATTCTTCTGCTACCTGTTCCTCCGCCGCCTCGGCATCACCCACCTCGCGGCGCTGCTCGGCCTCGTCACCGCGTGCCTAGGGCTCTGGACCCAGTGCAAGGTCCACCACAACGTGATCCTCACGGCCGCGCTGCCCCTGTGGCCGATGCTGTCCGCGGTCTGGGATCTCGCGCATCGCCAGCCCGACGCCCCGCAGCCCTGGCGTCGCCGCCGCAGCATCGCCTGGCTGGCACTCTGGACCGGTGTGTCGTGGCTGTCGGGGTTCGCGGTCGTGAGCCTGCAGGTCAGCTATCTGGTCGTCGGCTTTGCGCTGCTGCTCACGTTCCGGCAAGAACGCGGCCGACGCCTGCAGCTGTTGCTCGGTGCCGGCACCGGCATGCTGCTCGGAGGCGTGCTGTCGCTCGCGCACATGGTGCCCGTGCTGCAAGCCTCGATGGTCTCGGCGCGCGACTCGGCGTGGAATCCGGAGTTCCTCGCGGCGCACGGCCTCGAATGGGACCACGCACTGACCGCGCTGTGGCCCGACCTGCTGACCTGGGCCAGCGACGCATTCTACCCCGATCCGCAGCAGGGCCCCGCCGACATCACGCGCATGCCGTGGTCGCAGCTCGTGCTGCTGGCGTCTCCCCGAAGCGCGGTGACGGGCGGCGCGTTCCAGAGCTGGGTCGAGACGTCGTTCGCGATCGGCACGATCCCGTTCGCGTGTGTCGCCATCGCGCTGTTCGATCGGCAGCGGCTCGCACTCGCCGCGTTCTTCGCCGCCGCGGGCGCCCTCGCGTTCGGCTTCGCCCTCGCCGACGAGCCACTGTTGTCCCTCGCGCGATTCGTGCCGGGCATCGGCGCCGCGGACCTGCGGCGCCTGCTGTTCACGGTCGCGATGGCCGGCGTCGTGCTCACGGGGCTCGGCGCCGACCGCCTGCTGCGCGGCGGCAGTCGCTGGCCCGCGTTCGTCGTACTCGCACTCGGGGCGCTCGGTTCGCTCGTTCTCGTGTTCGGCATCCTGCCGGGATCGGACGACGAGTTCGTACGCACGACTGCCGAGCTCATCGCGGCCGACGCGGATCACCCCGACGTGCAGCGCGCCAACGGCAGAGTCGAGTTCATCGACGCGTGGATCCGCAGCAATACGGCGCCCGGCGAACTCGCGAACAACCGCACCGCCCTCGCGACGACGGCCTGGCGCGCGCTGCTCGTCGCCGCGTTCGGCCTGGTCGGCATGCTGCTCGTTCGCACGCGCCGCGGTGGCCTCGCGATGTTCGCGCTCGTGCTGCTCACCGGACTCGAACTCTGGCACGCGGGTCGCGGCCCGGTGCAGACGGTGCCCGCCGCACGCATCACGACGCCGCCGGCGATCATGGCGCCCGTGCTCGCCAGCTACGCGGCGGATCAGCCTGACGAACGCGGTGTCCGCCCGCGACTCGCGCGCCTGGCCGGCCGCACCGAGGGTCGCATCGCGTCGTGGTATCCCGGCAACCTGCCGGGCTTCCACGGCATCGAGGATGCCACGGGCTACAACCCGCTCCCGGCTCGCCGGTTCGAGGACTTCTTCGAGGCGATCGAAGCGGACGTCGTGCCGCCCACGAAAGAGCAGCGGCGACAGCACCCCGACAAGGTCTGGCCTCCCGCCAAAGCCAACGTCGCGTTCAAGGGCTCGGGCGTCGGCGCGTTCCACGACGTGAGCTCGCTGTCGCATCCGCTCTGCGACCTGTTCGGAATCCGGTTCGTGATCACGCGCCGAAAGATCCCGACCGGCCCAACGCTCGTCGATCGCACGCCGCCCGGCACCGGCACGTTCCGGCTGCTCGAACGCACGACGACACTGCCGCGCGCGACTTTCGTCAGGACGGTCGATCGCGTGCCCGACCGCAGAGAGCGTCTGACCGAACTCGCACGACGCGACCGCGACTGCCGCCATCGGCTGATCCTCGAAGACCCTGACGCCCCCGAACCCTCCCCGGTCGTGAGCGGCGCCGACCCCGTACGAGTCACCGTCGCGAGCCACACCGACGAACGCGTGGTCCTTTTGGTGGACGCCCCGCACGACGGCTACGTTCGGCTCGCCGATCCCTATGACCCCGGCTGGCGTGCCACGCTCGATGGCACGACCGTGCCGGTCTACGCTGCCGATCACTACCTCCGGGCGGTCTACGTGCCGGCGGGACAACACGAAGTAGTCTTCACCTACGACCGCCTCACGGTGCGCTGGCCGCGCTGGGTCAGCCTTGCTGCCCTGCTGGCCGCGTTGCTCCTCTACACCGGCTGGCCGCGACGTCGCGCATGACCGACCGACTCAAGAACTGGCTGCTCTACGGCACCCTGGCACTGCTGCCCGTGGTCTGGCTGTGGCCGAGCGCGTTCGGCGGCCGGACATTCGTGCCGTTCGACCCGGCGCAGTTCCCGCCGGCCTCGATGACGCTGACCACCGAGCAACTCGCGGAGGCGCGCCGCGACGCCAACCTCGATGTCACCGAGGTCTGGCCGTGGTTCCTGCCCGAGGTCGAACTCGTGCAACGCCGCCAGGGTCCCTGGCAGTTCTCGACCTGGAACCCACACGCCCGCACCGGTGCTCCGATCGCCGAGGTCGGGCTCGACAGCCTGCTCTATCCACCCCAGCGGCTCGCGCTGTTCGTCGACGAGCCCCGCGACCTGCTGGTCTGGCAATGCTGGCTCAGCCTCGCATTGGCCGGCATCTTCCTCGCCGGCCTGCTGCGCGAGGTCAAGCTGTCGCACGCCGCCGCCTTCTTCGGCGCGGCCTCGTTCCAACTGTCGGGCACACTGGCCGTCAACGCGTTCTTCTGGATGCGCCTGGCGTCTTTGATCTGGTTGCCCGCGATCCTGTGGGCGCTGATGCGACTGGCCGAGGGCAACCGGTTGCGACCGACCCCATTGCTCGCCTGCGCCACCGCCATCGCCATGCCGTGGCTGGCCGGGTTCCCGCCGTACGCCGCCGCCGGCTTCCTGCTCGCCGGCCTGATGGCGGCGCGCCTCGTGCTCGAACGCCTGGCCCGCGACGGCCTCTACGCCGGCCGCGCCCTGGCCGTCCGCCTCGGCTTCGGCATCGGCGTGGGCCTGCTGCTCGCGGCGCCCCAGCTCCTGCCCTCGTTCTGGTTCTTCTCCTTCGAATCGGCTCGCACCGCCAACCCGGATCTCAGCGTGCTGGCCTCGACCCGCTTCGACCCGTACGGCCTGCTCGGCTGGCTGATGCCGGATGCCTTCGGCCACCCGATCGACGGCAAGGCGGTGCCGTACGCGCAGTCGCCACTGACCTACCTGTGGTGCGACCGCTTCGGCGACGACGGCAAGGCGCTGACGCCGAACTACAACTACACCGAGTACTCGATCTTCTTCGGCACCGCGGGCGTACTGCTCGCGCTCCACGGAGCGGTGCGCGGCCGCGGCAACCTGCGCTGGTTCGTGCTGCCCGTGCTCGGTCTGCTGCTCGGCCTGGCCTTGTTCCTGCCGATCATCCGCTGGTTCTATCTCCTACCGCTGGTCAAGAGCGTATTCGCGATGCGCTGGCTCACGATCGCGACGATGCTCGGCGCGTGGCTCGCGGCGATCGGCTTCGATCGCCTGCGCGTGGTCGAGCGCGCCAGCGTCGTGCGCCTGGCGCTGCTCGCTTTCGGACTCGCCGGGCTGGCGTTCTGGCTGCCGGGGCTGCCGGCGAGCTGGCACGCGGACGATCCGACCTGGCCCGCGAGCACGATCGCGGCGCGGTATCAGGTGCCCTTGCAAGGTGCGATCGATCATCTGCAGGCCGGCGCCGGTGCGACCGATCGCTTCGCAGTCGCGCTCGAACGCTTCGCGGCGGCCGGCACCGAGGCCGGCTGGTGGCTGCTGCTCGCCGGCGGCCTGCTGCTGGCCTACGGAACGCTGCGGAACGACCGGCTGCGCGAGACCGCCCGATTGGCCCTGCCTCTGGTCACGATCGTGCAACTGACCCTCCACGGCGCGCCGCTCGTCGTCGGCCACCCGTTGGCCCAACCACCCGACGCGACGGCGGTGCACGAGTTCCTGCGCGCCCGCGCCGCGGCCGATCCGGCCGGTGGCTTCACCATCGCACGCGTCAGCAACGGCCCCTCGATCCCCGTGCAGCTGCCGCCCGGCCAGCTGCTAGCACCAGGTATTCGCGACCTGCAGTTCTACAGCCACGGCGACAAGCGCTGGATCGAGGCGGTGCGCGCAGCCCTCGGATCGAACTCGGTGCAACCAGGCCGCAGCTATCTCGCCCGGACGCTGCAGCCCGCGGAGGCGACCCATCCGTTGTTCGACCTGTTCGGCGTGCGCTTCCTGCTCGCGACCGAGCCGTTCCCCGACCTCGGGGCGCGGGTGGGGCCGCATCTACGCGGGCCGAACGGCGGGGAGTTCTACGTCTACGAACGACGGTCGGCGCGACCGCGCGCGTTCACCGTCGAGCGACTCGAAGCGTGCGGCGGTGACGCCGGCGTGCTGCGCCACCTGGCCGATCGCACCACGACCTACGACCGCTCGGCGCTGGTCACGACCCCACCACCCGGCAGCCCGACCGCACCATCCGCCCCCGGCGCTTCCCCGAGATCCGTGCAGTTCGTGACCGACGATCCGACCGTCGTCGAAATCGACATCGCGGCCGGTAGCGATCCATGGCTGGTGCTCGGCGATACCTATTATCCCGGCTGGACCGCCACGATCGACGGCGAGCCCACTCCGATCGAACGTTGCAACCACTGCCAACGCCTCGTGCGGCTACCGCCCGAGGCCTGTCGTGTACGATTCGACTACACCACGCCGTTCTTGCCGACCGGGTTCACCCTGTTCGGCTGTGGGCTTTTCCTGCTGTTGTTCGTCGCCATGACCCGGCGCGCCTCAAGCGCCGTCACCGTGCGTGACGAAACAGCGGAGTGAGCCAGCTGTTCCGCGAGCGCCGCACCGCGCGGCGAACTGACCGATGAGCCTCTATGGTTCTGGCCGCCGCGAAGGCGTGCTCGCGGTCGTCGTCCTCGGTGTGATCGTCGCGGCCGTGCACGCCCTCGACGAGGTCGCGACCCACGGCATCGCGGCCTTCGACTGGCAGCGCGCGGCGATGCCGGCCGCCTTCGGTGCGATCGGCGGTGCGCTGTTCTACCGCTTCATGCGGGCACTCGCGCTGAGCCGATTCACAGCGTTCCTCGCGGGCGCCGGCTACGCGCTCGCGCCGTGGTTCCAGGTCATGGCCTGGCTACCACGCGAACAGGCGGCCGCCGCGCTCGCGCCGCTCGCACTCGAGGCCTGCAACCGCGCCGGCCGCCCGGATCAATGGCGCCGGTGGCTGCCGTGGGCCGGTGTGCTCGTCGGCGCGCCGTTCCTCGCCGGCCTCACGACCGTCGCCTGTCTCGCTGTCGTGCTGGCTTTCGTGCAGCTCGGCCGCGCTGTCGTGGAGGTCGATTCCGACGATCGCCCGAAGCGCATCCTCGGCGTCGTCGGCGCGGCCCTCGCCGCGACCGCCACCGCGTTCTCGCTACTCGCGTTCGACATCGGCGCGCCGTGGTTCGGCGAGTCCGCGACCCCGTCCACGGTCGCCGTGCTGGCCGCCCACCGCACGCCGGTCGGCGGCCTCGACCCCGCCGCGTTCGTGCGCCTGCCAGGCCCGCTCTTCCTGCTGTTCGCGATCGCGGGCGTCCTGCGTTCGCAGCGCCGCGCGAGTACCCCCGGGTGGCTTCTGATCGCCTGCGTCGGCGCGACCCCACTGGCGTTGTTGATGTGCTGGCCCGAGTTCGGCGAACTGCGCTCGACCTGGCCGTTGATCGACGCCATCGCTGCCGCGAGCTGGTGGACCACGCTGCTCGCGGTCCTCGTGCTCGGCGCCGCGGGGCTCGACGACTTCCTCGAGAAGCCGCTGCGCTACTCGACCTGCCTGCGAGTGCTGCTGGTCGCTGCGCTCGCCGGAGCCCCGGCACTGGTCGCGTTCGCGGTTGCGCCCAAGAGCGAATGGCCGCTCGCGCTCGGCCTCGTCCTCATCCCGATCCTGCTCGTTCTGTGGCGTCACCTCGGGATCCTGCGCTTCAAGAACGTGCTGGCGGCCGTCGCGATCCTCGCGTTCGCAGCCCCGGCGCTGCAGGTCCTGCACCGCTACGAAGCGCCACATCCGATGCTTGCGGGGGCGCGACCGCTCGGCGAGGTCGACGCCAGCCGTGACCTCGTCGCCATCGCCCTCAACGGCTTCGAGTTTCCGCCTCGCGACCTCAGCGAAACCGCGCGTTACTCCGGCGTCTGCGCCGCCGGCTGCTGGGGCGTCGTCGCCATCGTGCTGCTGCGCCGCCGCAGGCAAAGGGCGCAAACCACGCCGAGCAGGGCGAAGCCGCCCATCGCATAGAACGCGAGCGCCGGCGATCGCTCGAAGAGGAACCCGCCGACGAGTGCCGCGACGACGACGCCGCCGCCCATCGCCGCGGCACCGTGCAGCCCCTGCGCCGTGCTGCGCTGCGCGACCGGCACCCGCGCCTCGATCGCTCGCAGCGCCCCGAGGAACGTGCAGCCGAACGAGCAAGCGTGCAGCCAATTGGCCGCGAACAGCATCGGCACACTCGCCGTGGCCCCGAGCGCGCACCAACGTACCGCCGCGAGCACTCCACCGATCATGAGCAACGTCGTCGGCCGCGCGCGCTCGACGCTGCCCCTCGCCCACAGGAAGAGCACGATCTCGGCGAGCACCCCTTCGGCCCAGAGCTGTCCGGTCGTGCTCTCCGCGAGCCCGAGGTTCTGCCAGTGGATCGCGGAGTAGTTGTAGTAAACGGCGTGACTGCCCTGGATCAGCCCCGAGCTCAGAAGCAGCAGTAGGAACGGGCGCGAGCGGAACAACGCGCGCAGCGGGCTCGCGGCCGCCTCGCTGGTGACAGTCTCGCCGGCGGCGGTCTCGCTGCGCCCCACCGGCGCGCGGACCTCGTCGTCGCGCGGCAGGGCGACGGCGCCGAGCACCATCACGAGCAGCCCGACGGCCAGGATCGGATACACCGCCGCCGCTCCCGCGACGTCGAGCCAGTATCCGACGGCCAGCACGACGATGAGGAACGCGGTCGAACCGACTGCCCGCACCCGACTGAACGAAAAGCCCTGCACTCGCGCCGTTCGCATCGCGAGCGCGTCCTGGATCGAATGGACCGGCGGATAGCAGCAGCCGAACACGAACCCGCACGCGATCAACGCCGGCACCGAGTCGACGAACCAGAACAGCGAGAACGCCGCGACGCTCAGCAGTGACAACCACAAGATCGTCTGCCGCGGCCGCCCGGAGCGATCGACCCGTTGCGACCACAGCGGCCCGGCGACCATGCGCGCGATCGTCTGCGACGACCAGACCCAAGCGACCTCCTGCTCGCCGATGCCGCGATCGTTCTCGAGCCAGAGCGGGAAGAAGGCCATGAACACCGCGAGGACGGTGAACGAGGTCGCGTAGAACGACGCGAGTCCGAGCCAGGATCCCAGGCGGTTGGTCAAGCGCAGAGAATACGACGTGCGGTCACACCAATCACGCTCGGCCTCGGTGTGGGCACCGAGGCCGAGTCGCCGGCTCAGCGCTGGACGAAAACGCCGTCGTTCTCTTCGGCGAGCCGCTTCAGCAGATCCGCGCCGTCGCCCGTCCCCGTGAACACGCAGTGGATGCGCACGCGGGCATACTTGTTGGCCTCGCGTACGAGCGCGAGCATGTCATCCGCCTCGGTCACCGCTCCACTCGTCGGTCGGCCGTCGCTGAGCACGAACAACTCATCGATCTCCGTCTTGTGCTGCTCGCCGTAGCCGATCTCGTCGAGTTGCAGCGACTGCACGAGGCCGTCGAAGAGATTGGTCCCGCCGTTGGCGCGCATCCGGCTCAGCACTTCCGTCAGCGATCGCGTCGAGCGCCGGCCCGGCTTGACCGGCCGCCGTGTCCAGGTGCGCGCTTCGCTCGCGAAGGTCAGCAACTGGTAGCGCGACTGCGGATCCATCGCCTGCACCGCCAGCACGATCTGCTCCTTGGCCGCGCGCAGCCGCGTCATCGCCTTGCCACGCCGGTTGCCAGCCGACGTCCGGCCGCCGCCCGACGTGCCGGCGACCTCCTCGTCCATGCTGCCGCTCGTGTCGATCAGGAACGCAATCGACGAACCCGTAACCGGCACGCCGAAGAACTCAGCCGTCGTACCGAACTTCTTGCCGCGATCGAGCGACTTGGGCACTTCGATCTTGTCCTTCTCGGCGTCCCAGAACTGCTGCCACTGCGCCGGCTCATTCGCCGGGATCAGCGCCCCCGTCATTGCGCGCAGCAAGTCGCCCGCGCGCTGCTGGAGCTGCCGCGAGGCCCGCTCGTTCACCGTCGCGACGAGCTTGTCCGGCTCGTTCGCCGCGCGCTCGAGCGCCTTGATCAGCAGCGGGATCTGTTCGCGCGCCGGATACTGCTCGACGAGATCGAGCAGCTCCATGTCGGTGCGCCAGCCTGACAGCCCGAACTGCTTCAGTGCGACCCGTACGGCGAGTCGTCGATCCGACGCGGTCGGCTCGTCGCCCGGCGTCTTGACCAGCACCTGCAACAGCCGCACGAGCGCCTGCGAGACCACCGGATGGCGTTCGAGCTGCACGCGCTCGACGACCTTGCGCAACGAACGCCCGCGCCGCTGGAAATCGAGTGCTTCGGCCGCCGCGAGCCGCACCCGCGGATCGGTGTCCCAGAGACACGCTTCGATCGTGCTACGGAACACCGGCTTGTTCTTCATCCCGAGCAATCGCAGCGCTGCGACGCGACGCGCCGGCCCGGCCACGACACCCTCACTACTCTTGCCGTTGTCGGCCTCGCGCTCCGCCGAGAACACGAGCACCTCCTCGCCGGCCGCGGCCCGCAGCAGCATGAACCAGACTCCTCGATGCTCCGTGCGCATCAGTGCCCAGTGCCCCGCTTCGCGAACCTCGAGCGCGAGCCGATCGAGGAACGCCCGGTCGAACCCGGCCGATGCCACCGAGAGCAGCGCCTCCCCGAGTTCGGTCGAAGGATGCTCCTCGGCAAAGATCAGGCATTTGCCGAGCATGTCGAAGTGCGTGATGCGATCCGAATCGCGCTCCGCCACGAGCCCGGCGCTACGCGCATGCCGCATGTATCGCGGCTGCAGCCCGACTCCCCCGCGCACCATCCCCCGCGCGCCGAGCCGCCCCGATTCGAAATCCGTGACCCACGCGCGAATCGCCTGGGCCACCGCAGTCCTGATCTCGGGCGTCGGCGCCTCCCCCTGCGCCCGTGTCGACGCAGCGGTGAGGAGCAAGGCAGGCACGAGCACACGCAGGAGCGCGTGCAAGAGCGGTAGCTGAGGGGTCGTGGGCAAGGTCCGGGCGGCGGAATCAGTCCGAGGGGGCCGCCAGATGATACGGCCCTTTCCCGTTCATGGAGCCGGGAGGCCCTTGTTCTGTCAGGGGGAATCGCCGATAAGGCATTTGTTCACCAACGGGGGCGATCGGCTTCGACCGGATGTCGACTCGTTCAGGGTGGCGCGCCGAGGTCCGGTGCACCTCGTTAATCACTCCGGAAACCATTAACTGCCAACACGCAGTACTCCCTCGCTGCCTAAAACAACGGCACGAGCGTCGAAGGCCCTTCGCCTGCGGGGGCCTGAGACGACACACAGCAGGCTGGTTTGCGGTGGCTGCTCGGCCCACCGCTGACGAGATTTAGTCGAGCTGGCTGCCGATGCCCCTGTTCGCCGGGACATCGGGAGTGAGATCCAACGGCGAACTACGCGCGTAGAGGCTCTGTTCGAAGCATCTTGGGACGCGGGTTCGATTCCCGCCGCCTCCACCACTTCCCGGATTCGCTCCGGGAAGTGGCTCGGTGTCCCAGGTTGTCCCAATTGCCCTGCGTATCATGCCTTCGGATCCGTCCTATTCGGTTTCGTGTTGGTGGTCGCTGTGTCCTGCTGTCCCAGGTTGTGCGAGCGTGTAGGTGACATCTGGGTCCTCATTCGGCGTTCTCCCGATCGTCGAGAGACTCGGAGTCCCCAGCCGTTGCTGCGACGCCCCAGAAGCTGGCCGACACGAGCTGGCTGCCCGTACGGAGGTCGTCACCGCCCAGCTTCTCGTAGTGCTTGGCGGTCAGCTTCGGATCGACGTGGCGGATGAGTCGCCGCGCGATCTGCATCGGCACGCCGGCGCGTGCCACGAGCGTCGCGAAGGTGGAACGGAGCGCGTGGAAGTCCAGGCGCCGGCCCTCGTCGTCGACGACCGGAATGCCAGCGTGGGCCGCATCGGAGCGCACGCGCTCGGCGATGTTGTTGGGCACCTCGAACACCGCCGCCTGCTTCGCGGGCAGCCGGCCGGTACGCCGGCCGATCTCCCGGCGCTGCTGACGCAGGCGGTCGGCGAGCATCGGATCGAGCGGGATCGGATCCTTGCGCTTCGCCTTCGTGGTCTGCGGCCGCGGCGTCACCCATGGATCCTCGCCGAGCTCGAGGTCGCACCAGCGGATGCCGCGGCACTCGACCTTGCGCAGGCCGGTGAGCGCCACGAACAGGTAGAGCGTGCCGCGACGCCAACCCTTCCAGGCGAAGTGATCGAGCGTCTCGGGGCGCGCGTCCGGGTTGGCGCCGTGGTAGCGATCGCGGCCGCGTGACTCGGCGGCGGCGACGAGTTGCTTGACCTGCTCGGCGGTGAGCGCCATGCGCTCAAGCACCGCGTCGCTGGGCTTGCCGACCGCTTTGAGGCGCCGAAACGGGTCCTTGGGCAGGCGATCGAGATCGTAGAGCCACGTCCCAAACTGTCCGAGGGCGGTCGCATAGTGGTCGCGGGTCGTCACTGCCAGCCCGGCCTCGTCCATGAGCCGGCCGAGAAACACCTCGGCTGCAGCAAGGTCGAGGTCCGAGATCGAGCTCGCCTTCATCTCCCGGAACGCCTTGAGCAACCGCGACCGCATGAGCTTGCGGTGCTTCTCGGTGCGGTTGCGCGAACCGATGCCGGCGAGGAAGTCTTCGACGTGCTCGGTGAGCGGGCGCGCGCGATGCACGCGGTAGGGATCACCAAGGCCGACCTCGTCGCGTGCTGCTTCGCGCTGACGCTGCGCGAGCAGCTGCTCGGAGGCCTTCTTGTCTGTGTAGGCCTGCTCGCGCTGGCGTTTGCCGGCGGCGGTGTACTGGATGGTCCAGACCTTCGACCGCTTGCCGTCAGGCAAGCGACGCCGAAACACGGAACCATGGGATCGACGACGCGCCATGGCTATGCCGCCCCCTTGCCGTCGTCGAAGAGGCCTTCGAACACGGGCGTGTCCGACCCAACTGACCCGCCGGCGCGGCGCGCGGCCTCCCCCTGCTGCTGCAGTAGGCGGAGAGCCAAGGCAGCAGCGAGCGAAACAGCGTCCTTGCCCACCTGCACCGAGGGATGATCGCCAAGCTCGAGGTCACGCCAGCGGAGGCGCCGGCACTCGGCGTGACGCAGCCCGCAGTAGGCCGCAAACACCTGAAGCGTGTTGCGACGCCAGGCGTTCCAACGGTCGTCGTCCAGCGAATCGAGACGGAGCTCCGGACGGGCAGCGTCCGCGAGGTCTGCAATCAGCGAATCGCGCGATTTGCGAGCAGCCATGGCTACGCCGCCCCCTTGTCGTCTTTCGTGAGCCAGCGCCGCACCTCTTCGGCCACGAAGAGGCGGCGCCCCCCTCGAACCCGCGGCTTCGGGAATGCGCCGGTGGACACCATCTTCGCAACCGTTGAGCGACCGAGACCCACCACCTGGCAGACCTCGGTGTACGACCAAGCGATCTTCTCGTTGAGCGGAACGTGGCTCGGTGCGGTGGAGCCGCTCATGCCGCGTCCTCGCTGTGCGGCGCCGTCGCGGCGACCCAGAACCGCCGAAACTCGGCGACGCTGGTCATCCGCTGGCCGCGCTTGCCGATCACCACCTCGAGGCGAACACCGTTCTTGCCGTGCAGGCTGTAGGCGCGTGCCGTGCGGCGGTTGATGGCGAACCCGACTGCGCGGAGTGCGGCCTCGGGGACGGGAACCAGCCCTTCGGCCACAAGTGTGGCCAGGGGCTCTCGACTGCTGGCTTCGGGCACTCGGCCCTCCTGACGTTGGAGCGCGTCGTTCGTTCTTCGAACTCGCGCTCGCGTGGAGCGTCTCCAAGGGTCTCGCGCGTCAAGACGCGCGCGGCTCGGCAGGCCCTACCACCCCGGAAAAGACGCCGGAAGCGTTCAAGTCGTCCGAAAGCTCGTCGGGCAATCGGATGGGAGTTGTCGAACTCCCGGACCGTCGACGCTAGCGAACGGTGTAAGTGTGCGCAAGTGGGTTGAACTGCTCCGACCCGCACTCTCCCGCGTGCGACGAGCCCGCGGAAGCTCACACCGTGGTTGGAGTCACACCGAACAGGTCAGCGTGACGGTGATGCCAACCGCGGCGCCGACGAGTGCGGCGACCGCGGTGATGGATAGCAGGAACATGCGCGAGGCGGTTAGCCGCGGAGTCCCGCGACCGTCCTCGCTTGGCAGCGGGAAGAACCCTGGGTCCGGCGCCCTTCGCCGGGCAGGCTCTGCGTGCGGGCCACACGGGAAGATGCCTGCAGGTCCGCCGGCGCGACGTGGACGGCTGGCGCCACGCGACTCGTTGCGTTCGAGATGCGGGCTAGGCGACGGCATGGCTCCTCCTCGGTTCTAGTGACCCGACCAGACCGCACAGTGCCGAGCTGGCCCGCTCGACCTGTTCGCGAGCGACAGCGAGCGCGCTCTCTGCTTCGATCTCCGCGGCGGCCGCGGTCGCGCGCGAGTCCAAGAGCGCCAGAAGCGGGTCTGGCTCCTGATCGAACGGGTTGGTCAGGTAGTTCTCGATCAGGCGAACGTGGGCCGCGGCGATCGGGTCCGCGTCGTGGCTGTTCTTCTGGAGCCAGAGCTTGAGGCGCTCGAGCAACGTGCGTGCACGGTCAACAGCAGATTCGAACTCGGCCGGACTGACCCGGCTAACGACCTCATCCAGGCTCATCGGGCTGGGCATGGTTGCACCTCTGCGGTGAAGAGAAGGGCATTGTCGCTGTCGAGCACTTCGGCCAGCACGGGCGTGCTGCCGCGCTCAGCGACGTTGCGGGCGATGGCGGTAATTCGTCGCTTGGCCACGTCGAGCGGGCCGTCGAACTCGGTGCGCAACACCGTCTCGATGGCGTCCGGCGATGCGACTCGGGCGGCAACCAGCTGGAACACCGCGGATTGAGCGATCGCCTTCGGAGCGTGGTTGTTGACGCGGCGACGAACGGATACGGATGCAGTCATGTGGGTCTCCTGCTACTTCAGGGGGGTCACGAGGGTTGCGACGGTGGTTCGAAGCACCGACGCAACCCGTTTCCTTTTCGGGGATGCGACAGCGAGAGCAGCTGCCGCACGTGTTCGGGGTATGGCTCGAGCAGCCAGTCGACGAGCTGCACGACGGTCGATCGGAGGCGGTCGTTCTGCCGCTCGACCTCGCGCGCGTAGCTGCTGATTTCGACCCCGTGGGGTACGCGGAGAGCTTCTCGCGTCTGCTGCAGGCACTCGGCGGCGGCCGACTCGCGGGCAGCGGCATGCTCAGGATCCGGGCGGCTCCCGCGGCGGCTCCAGAGCGCGAGCGCCTTGGCCCGCGTCTCCGCCTGGCCGGCGGTGGCGCCGCAGCGCTGGCAGCCGAAGGCGATCGCAGAACCGACCTCCTGCGGCTGGATGTCACCAGAACCGCAGAACGGGCACACCCGATACGAGGCGGCCAACACGTCATAGATCGATTCAGCCATTGCGCTCCTCCGGTTGGTGCTCGAGCACCCAATCCAGCACGCGCAGCACGTCGACGTGATCCCGACTCACTAACGACCGCGCGCGCTTCGTGAGCGTGATGAGCCACCGCGGGACCACGGGACCGTCCCACGGTGCGGGCCGCACGATGCCGTTCACCAGCTGGCATTCGAGCGTGTAGTCGCCCGCGCTGACCTGCATCGGAATGCCTTGCTCGACCGGGTCCGCGCCACTGCCGGCGAGCGGCGGCGCCTCGTGACGAGTGGGCAGCTGCGCACGACTCCACGGCTTCGATCGAGCGCCGGGCGCGGTCTGGTTGCGTTCGCGCCAGCTCTCGAAGTCGGCGCGCAGCATGCGGGCGTCCTCAGTGCCGGGGATTGCGAGCATCGTCGGGAATCGACCCTGGCGCGATAGGCGCAGCAGCTGAGCCTCGTCCATGCGCAGTTCTGCTGCTACCTCTGTGAGGGTGAGGTAGGTCGTCGAGCTCTGCAGCGCGGGCTCAGACATCGAGCGCCCCCAGCAGCCAGAGCATCACGCCATCCAGCAGGCCGAGCGCGGATGCCAGCACGATCGCGGCGACCGCGGCGAACGCGCAGCGCTCGGCGGCGAGCTGGTAGCGACGTGACTCGGCCCATCGGGTGATCGTTGGCAAACCCTCGTCGATCCGCTGCTGGCGCAACAGGGAAGAGGTTGCCCGGGCACGCACGACGGCGAGCCGCGGGCTACCGGCGTTCCGAGGGGTGGTGTCGCGTTGGCGCGAGACGCGGCGACTCCTGAGCTGCCCCTGCCCGACGGTGGCTACCGATATCTCACCATCAGACGACCACGTGGCGGCTGCTCTCGGCCCAGCCACCCCGTTTTCCATCGAGCGATTGCGACTGTGCCGGACGCCAGCCAGGTCGGCTGTGCGCGGCGGAATGCTCCGGTGCCTGGTCATTCGTGGTCTCCGTGTCCAATGGTGAGGCCACTGGTTGTATTCTCGAACTCGGGAATGTCAACCCTTCTAGGGAACCGCCGTTGGCATGTTGGGAGGCGCGTCGGCTTGGCGCTACGTTCGGCGCGCCGCCATGCTGAAGGTGCTCGCCGAACGACTACGACTCCTCCGGGGAAGCAGGGACCAGCGAGTGATTTCGGACGGGTCGGGTGTTCCCTTGAGTTCCTACAGCAAGTGGGAACGCGGAGACGCCATGCCGCTCGCCGAGGCTGTTGTGAAGCTCGCGGCGTTCCATGAGGTTTCCAGCGACTACCTCCTCGGCATCACCGACCACCCAGCCGGCCTTGCGCCGAACACTTGGTTGATCGACCAGAATCTCGTCGACGTGATTCTGTCCGATGGGGCAGGCAAGTTCGTCGCAGAAGAGGAGTGGTCCTTCCCCGTCCCCATACGGGCGAGCCTACTTTCCAGCGCGGATTACCGGTCGCTGCGGCGAAGGATCCGGGCAGCCCAACGGAAGAGGCGATAGGTGGCAACCGCGCCTTCCGGAATGGATCCGAAGAAAGAACAATCTGATGGGCCCGACTCTGACCGCGACGCCCGGTCGCGTCTCGTTCAGGAGCTCGCCGCGCAGAGCAGTTTTCCGCTTCCAGTGGTCGGAAGGAACCGAACATGGTGGCCGAACTGGACCCGCCTAATCCTGATGTCGCGCGGTGGGCTGGCGAAGCACTCGGTCTTTTGGCTCGTTGCGACTCCGCTGGCTGCGAAGCTGGTGATGTCGCTGCCTGATCCCATCGCCCTGGGGTCGTTATCGGTCCCGAAGTTTGACCTTCCGTTCTCCTGGAGAGCCTTGTTCTTCGGTGCGCTTGGGTTCGCTGTCGGCAACCTGATCCGACTGCGGTGCCCGGCGCTGGTCTCTGACTACAGGAACTTCGACGAGTTCGCTCGTAGCGGACGGGGCTACCTCGAGATCAAGGCCTTGATCCCCGACTTCGTGCCCGGTTGGTCGAAGGAGCGGCGGAGCTACGAGATACTGGTCGAGAAGCAAATCGTCGGGGCTGTCTCGGCGACGGTGTCTTTCGACCGGCAGAAGCAGATCGAGGATGACTTTGCCGCGATCCGTCGGAGAACGCGAGAGGCCCTGCTGAAGGCATCGAAGCGAATACAAGACCGACCTGCGGAAGGCAGCGACCTGAGTCGGGCCGTGTTCTGGGCTGCACATCGCGTGAGTGATGAGCGCTATCCCACAACCCGATTGTGGTGCTTCATCTTCTACGCGATCGGATATCTCTGCACTGGAGTCGTCGTGCTGACAGGGCTCTGGAGCGTGCTACGCTCGACGTTCGGCTAGAGCGGAGTCTGCTGCTGGATTGCGAGGCCATTCCGTCAAGTCGTCCTCGCCCGTCGGCTCCTTGAGGTCAGCGAGCGGCCGGCCCTGCGTTGTCCAGCTCTTCGTCTCGGTCCCATTTGACGCCAAGGTTGTGGAGTTCGTCGACTGCGCTCCCAATCGCCTGATTGAGTTGCGTCGCGAGCTCCTGCGCGACGGAGTCGCCGATTCGGCCGAGTCCCACCCGCTCTGACGAGTTGCTTCGGTCAACTTGCGCCCGGTAGCGTGCGGCGAGGCCAGTGATAACCGCTGAAAGCAACTGAGCGCGTCGCTGATCCTCGGCGGCCGCGGCCTGCCTCGCCAACTCCGCCCGCGTCTCCGCCAGCTCATTCCGCTGGAGCTGCAACTCCTCCCGCTGCATCAGAATCGCGAACACCACGCCACCGAGCGCGATGCCTGAGAACAGCGCATTGATCGCACCGAAGGCATCCCCGAACTGACCGCGCTCCGCCGGGTCATCGTAGAGCCACGAGAGCGCGGGCACTGTCAGCGCCCACAGGACCAGCGCCAGCGCGCCCACGGCCAAAGCGATCTTCCCCATCGTCACTCACTCGTCCAGGTTGGTGAACGGATGCGGACGCGGTCGGTTGCTCTCGCGCCACGCGCACTTCTCCGGATTGCCCGACCACTTGATCGTGGCGAGCTCGGGGTCGCGGAACTTGACGAACTCGCGCTGTTGATCCGGAAACAGCACCCGCATGCCTGCCAGCGTCAGGATTTCGCAAGAATCGTTCGCCTCGCGCAGCTTGAGCGCGGCAGCCATCAGCTGCGAACCCGTGGTCACGAAATCGTCAACCACGAGGATCGTTCCGCCCGGGATGAGCTGTGTGCACCGCATCGTGCCCAGATGGTCCGCCACGTTGTTGCGTTTCCTGCCGTGCTGGTGCGCCATGTGGCTCTGCCGCAACGCTTCGGTGCGCTCCAAGAACGGCTCGACCGGCCCACACAGTTCAGCGTCGCTCAGTGCGTTCGCGAGGTTGCTGGGGACGTTCAGCGCATCGGGGCGCAGCAGTCGCGACGGAGGCACCGGGACAACGATGGCCTCACGTGTCTTCGCGAAGAACTCCTGCAGCAGTGACTCCTCGATGACGAATCGGGCGAGCCACTTGCTCGCAGGCATGGCCTCGTTGTTCGACTTTCGCGTCAGGACCTTGTCGGTCTTGAGCCAATCACGCCATCTGGTTGCTCGAAGCAGCGCTTTGGTGCCAGTCTGCCGCGGCACGTAGCACCCGATCGACGCTGACTGGAACGCGTGCAACGCTACGCAAACTGGTGCTTCAGGGAGACGCGCGACGGCAGCACCTCGAGCACGTCCTCCGCCGACTTCATCGGCAGAGCACCGTAGTCGAGGACCTCTTCGACCCAGGTCAAACCCGCGTCGATCACCTGCTCGGACAGCAGCAGTGGCCGATTCATGCGCACGGCCTCCCATGCCTGATGCCGAGTCCCGCTCTTTTCGCCTGCAGCGATCACCACCGACGCGTGACTCGCGAGGGCCATGGTGCGGTTCCGCATCGGGAACGCCTTGGCGCCAATCGACGTCCGGAACTGCGACACCACCAAGTGTTCGCGCCCGATGCGAATCTGCAGGTCGCGATTGGACACCGGGTAGACCTTGTCGACCGGGGTGCCGAGAACCGCGATCGTGCGCCCCCCCGCGTCAATCGCAGCACGATGCGCGGCCGTGTCAATGCCTGCGGCGAGCCCACTGACAACCACCACGTCATGCCGCACAAGCTCCGCGGCGAGATCCGCCGCGAGCTTCAGGTGTGCCGGCGTCGCGCTGCGTGAGCCGATGATCGCGACGCGCAGGTGGTTTCGAAGCAACGAGCGATCGCCCACGCAGAAGAGTTCACGTGGCGCGGCTTTGCGCTCGGCGTCGTTGAGGGGGCCGAGAACCTCCTCCGGGCGGAGGGCAGGGGGATGCGGAGACATGACCGAAGCTGACCGAGAGTGACCGCTTCTGACAGAAAGCGGGTACGCCAGAGCATAGCAACCCGCA
The DNA here is from genome assembly GCA_024743115.1 of bacterium. Lineage (GTDB taxonomy): Bacteria > Planctomycetota > UBA1135 > UBA1135 > UBA2386 > JAGQRA01. The sequence goes on from JANSXC010000007.1 coordinate 170,724, forward strand.
CCCCCCGACGCAGGTTTCGCGCGCGGAAACTGTCCGGTCAGCTCGCAGAGGGTGACGAGTCCTCAACGTTACTGCCTTCGTCCCAACTCGCCGAAATCATCGCCTCGAGCGTCACCCCGCCCGAGATCCCGACGTCGACCTTCCGCGCCCGATACCGGTCGACCACCTGCAGTAGCGTGTGAATCTGCAGCCGCCGATGCCCGAGCATGTCCTCGCGCACGACCTTCGTCCTGATCACGCTCCGTCCGCCCTTCTTTGCCGCTCTCCGGCCCTTCGCGCCATCGTCCACCGCGACCGGCTCCAACTCTTCGGTGACGACCTCGCCAACCTCCGGCGTCTCGGCGATGCGAATGCACCGCTCGAGCAACGTGTCGGTCCACACCTCGCGCGCCACAGCGAACCTCTCAGCGAACTCGGCGTCCTTCCTCCGCCAGTTGTGCACGGTGCGCTTGCTCGGCTTGCCCACCTGCGCGCAGTAGTCCTCGAGCAGCTTGCCGTCCTCCAGCCACCGCACGATCTCCTCCGTCACCGCTGCGGGCGCCCGGTCCGTAAACCGCGGCACCGACGGTCGCCGCGATCGCGTGGCGGCCGCCTTGCGTTTCGTGGTCGCCGGTTTCTTGGCTGCCGGACGCTTCTTCGCTGCCTTCTTCATCGCTCTGTTCCTCTCGTTCGACTGCTTCAGTTGACGACGGCGACCGGCCCGTTCGCCTGCTGTGCCTCACCGACCTGGCGCGCGAACTCGACGCTCTGCTGCGCGGCTGCAGCCTGCGCCTGGCGTCGCTGCACTTCCTGTCGCTCGGTCCGGAGCTCGTGCACCTTCGCCATCGGTTCGAGGGCTTCGATCGGCATTCCCTCGATCTCCGCGATGCGCCGGATCGCACCGTCGGCGTTTAGGTTGTCGAGTACGTCCCCGAAACCTTGAGCCATCTCCCCGCCGATCGTGAACGTCCGCACGATCGCGTCGACTTCGGCCTGGCGCTGTTTCCGTGCCAGCGGCGAGTTGAACTCGATGTCGATGTCATCCGGCAGCGACTCGGGCGGAGGCGGCAGCAAGCCGGCCTCCGCGGTGTAGAGCCACTCCAGTTCGATCATCGCCTCGAGGCCCTCCTTGTGGAGGCGCGACAGCGCCGGCAGGAACTCGGCCAGGTCTTGCGAACGCCGTTCGTCGACCTCCCGCGCGGTCATCTGGTGGGTCAGCGACCGCAGGCTCGAAACCAACGTCGCGCCGAGCGAGTCGCGGATCTCCTGGCGAGTCAACTCAATCGCCTTGTCGAGCTCGCGCAGGTCGAGCATGTGCTTGTAGAGCGGCTCGATCGACTGGCTGCCGTTGTTGCTGCTCTTCGAACCGGGCAGCGCGCGAACCTCGTGCGCCTGCACGCCGGGCGGCAGCTGCAGCGGCGGATCGGCCTTCAGCGCCATCGCCTGGCCGTAGCGGTAGATCATCCGACGCAGACGAATCAGGTGCGGCAGCGTGTCGAGCCCGCGACCTGTGCCATACGGCGAGCCCGGCAGCTTGGTCCACCGGGTGACCATCGCCGGGAACCGCGCGAATCCGCGGACCCCGAGCACGCCGTCGTCGCTGCTCGACTCTTCCTCGTAGTAGACACTCCGCCAGGGCATCTCCGGGTTGCTTCCCTCCGGGTTGAGCCCATCGCTGTCTGGCTCGATCGCGTGCACGACGGAAACCACCTCGTCGAACTCGCGCTTGTCGAGAAGGTTGAGCGTGCGCGTCGATAGCGCATCGCGCCCGAACTGCTGCTCGAGCTGGCCGACCGTCATCGCGAGCTTGCGATAGATCGTGTCGACCTGCGCGCGGTGATCCTCTGCCAGCCAGTACTCGCCAACCGACAGCGTCTCGAACCGGAACACGTCGAGGTTGTCCGGCAGGATCAGCGACACCGCGGTCCCGAACGCGACGAGCTCGATTGCGAACATGTCGAGCTCGGTGTTCGCGTTGCTCTGGTTGTGGAGCGTGCGGATGTTGCGGCGACTCGCCTGCAGGAACCCGCGTGCGTCGTCATCAGGCCCGAACTCGTTGCGGACCGTCAGATCGTAGAACTCGCTGCTCGCAGGCCAGGAGCCCGACGCAATGCCGGCGGCCGCGGTCAGCAGCGACTGGTTACCCACCGAGTCGACGATGTGGCTGTTGTGCTCGCCGGCACGCTCCCGATGGGTCGCATCCAGCAGGAAGGGCAACCTCGATGGCAGCAGCTCCCGGGCGACCTGCTTGCACCCGTCGATCCAGGGCCTGCGACGATCGTCGAGGCTCCGCATTCGGGCGACGATGTGGCGGCGCAGTTCGCGCGTGTCGGCGGCGGCGACTGGCATGGTCAGAGCCCCAGCTTGCGGTTGCCCAGCAGCAGCTGACCCGTCGGGATGCCAAGGCCTCCGACCGGCTGCTCCTCGCCTGCCAACAGCTTCGAGATGTCGGGCCTATCTGCCCGAGCGCGGGCCGTCTGTCGCTCGTTTTCGCGCTGCTGCCGAGCCGCGTTCGACTGCGCAATCGCTTCGGAGCGCTGCGTTCGACGGCGCCCCTTGCGCTGCTCACTCGCAGCGCGCTCGCCTGAGTAGATGCTGTACGTCGTCGACGCCACGGCGGTGACGAGTGATGCTGCTGCGAATCCCATTCGGATCAGAGCTCCTTCGCAAACGTGATTTCGTGCGTGTCGTAGCCGAGCCGCGGCAACAGGCGCTCGAGCGCGGTGTCCTCTTTGGCGTGCCACAGGCACATGCGAGCACCGCGCTCGCGTGCGAGCTCCTCGGTGCGTTGGATCAAGTGCAGCCCGATCTTGCTCGCGCGCGCGTTTCTGCGAACGAACAGCACGTCGTTTTGCGCAACGATCAGGTCGCGGTAGTGCAGGTGTGGCGAGATCGTGTTCACCGAGTAGCCGACCAGCTCACCCGAATGCGACCACGCGGCGAGCACGAGAAGCGCGCCGATCTCTTCGAGCCGCTCGTATCGCTTCCGGTCGAAGTTGACCGGCGCCAGGTGCAACGTGCGGGAGACCTCCGCAGCGTGCTCTTCGAAAAGCTCCCGCCCGAGCTCCATCAGTTCGGCGGCCGAGATGACTCGGATGCTGCCCGCCGTTGCTTCAGGTGCTGAACGAGTGTGGAGCATCAGAAACCCGGTCGCCTCGGTCGGCGCAGCGAGCGTTGGAACGCGTGGTTCTCTTCCTCCGCGGCCGCGTCCGCTCTCATCTTGCGACGGCGCGCGCGATCAAGGTCTTCGTACTCGGCCGTCGCGTTCGACACCGGATCGTTCGACGCGTGCCCGGTTCGAATGCGCCCGTCCTCTCCGGGCAGATCCTGCGGAATCGCGCCGGGGCCGTAGCCGTAGCCGCTCGTGGGGTCGTCCGCATCCGCCGGCGGCGCCGCCTGCTTGTTGGCCTTCAGGAAGCGTCCGACGTTCGCGAGTAGCTCGACGAACCCGGGCGCAGCCAGGGCCGGGTTTTGCTTCAGCGCCTGGCGAAGCTCTGGAGAAGCGAACCGGTGCAGCGCGCGATTCGCGTCGTTCATCACGCCAGGCAGCTCGTCGCCGTACTTGTCCCGCAGCTGCGATCGGAACGTCTTCCCGATCTCTTGCGTGCGGCGCTTCAGTTCGGCATCGAACTCGGACTGCGGCTCCTCGTCCGCCGCTTCCTCGGCGGTCGGCTCGTCGTCCAGCTGCTCGGGTTCGATCTCGTCCTCGTGTGACTCGCTCGGGGGCGCCTCCTCATCGAGCGCGGGCTCGTCGACCTCGGGGGCCGCAACCGGAGCTTCCTGCCCGGCGCCTCCGGCCGAATTGGCATACTCGCGGGCGGCCTCCGACGCAGCGTTCGGCGCGGGAATGCCAGTCACTTCGCCTCCTCCTCGGCATCGAGAATGCCTCGCTGCTGCAGCTGCTGGCGCACGCCCTCGCGCACGGCTTCGTCGCCGAGTTCGGGCTCGACGATGCCGCACGTCACGAGCTCCTGCGCGAGCTTGAAACGCTCGGCAGGGTAGTCCGTCTGACATCGGGCCAGGTGCTGCTGCTCGCCGCCCTCGGCGGTCACAGCGGCCACGGCCGCCTTCGCTTCGGCGAGCTCCTCCTCGGCCTGACGCAGCGCGGTTTGCGCGGCCTCGAGGCGAAGCGATGTGCGGCGCCGCGCTTCGTCGCAGCGCTGTCGCGCAACCGCCGCATCGAACGCATCGCCGCGCAGCTTGCGGAGTCGGTCGAGCTTCCACGCTTCGGCGCGGACCTGGTCGAGCGGTCGCCGAAGGCGCTGCAGCGCGTCGGCGAGTGCTTCGGCTGTGGGGCGTTCGACGCCAGCAATGCCGGCCGCTGCTCGCACTGCGGTCGCATAGACGCGGTGAGCTTCGCGCATCGCATTCGCTTCGTCCTGGCGAGGCTTCTGCCGGTGCTGTGCGATGTCGTCGACAAACGAATCGGTCGTGCTCATTGTGAAGGGTCTCCGTCAGTCGTGGGCGTGTCGCCCGGGCTCGCTTGAGCATGCACTATACTGCATGATTGGGATTCTGCACCTGGCTTCGCGGTGCATTGCCGCTCGGAGGTCAGCTGCCGTTCGATGCCCGCGCGAACGCTCGCTGCGTCGACGCGATCGAGTTTGGCGATCGCGGCGATGGTCCAGCCCTCAGAGCGCCGCAGAGCGAGCCACTTCCGGCGCACGCGGACGTCCGAACGAAGCTCCTCGCCCCTCGCGCGCGCGCACGCGCGCGCGATGTGTGCACCTTCGCCGGACTGGTGGGTGGCCTTCTGCGCGGCTCGCCGTTCGCGCAACTCCTCGGGGTCTACGATCATGCGACCTCCAGCAGCTTGCGCGCGGCTGCGAGCGGCATGGCATCTCCGACCGCCGCTCGCAACGCGTCGTCGTCGCGTTCGTCGCCGAGCAGCTCGAGCAGCGTGTGGCGGGCGCCATCGCGCTGGCCCAGCGCCCAGAGTCGGCGCAGATCCTGCTGCATCCGCGCCTGCGCACCGCTCGTCAGGCCGGCGTCCGCGGCGAGCGCTGCTGCCGCCAGTGTTCGGGCGGAATCGGCCATCTTCGGGCCTTCCAGGGCCTTCTCTGTCGCTGGAGATAGCTCGGCCGGCGGTGCCGTCACGCTGTCCAGCACCGTGCCAGGATCGCCCTTTGCCGCGGCGCGCCGGAGATAGCCGGCCAGGTTGTCGACCCCGAAGCGCTGGCTCACCCGCACGAGCCAGCGGGCGAGGCGTTCGGGGCTTGGGCACCACGCGATGATGCGCTCCGCGAGTCGGCGGCGCTCCGCGCGGAATGCCATGCTGCGCCGGAGCACCTTCGGTCGCGGGCCCAGCTGGTCGATCAGTCCAACGACGTCCGCAACGTGGCTGGCATCGAATCGCTCGACGCCCTTCCGAGCGAACGCGGCCGCGAACTCGTCGATCACTTCGGCTGCTGGTCGCTGCTGCTTGCTGCTGCGCTCGGGCGAGGTTGGTTCACCGCGCGCGCGCGCTCCGGGTGATACTCCGTACGTACTCCGGAAGGCAATCCGGGTGTCGTGCGCCTGTTTGCAATGGGGGGTGCGCCTCTTTGCGGTCACAGGTGCGCCTGTTTGCGGTGCCGACCCGCGCCTCTTTGCAGTTCGCGGGCTTGGCTGTGGATGACGCGCCCTCTCGTGCGCCTGTTTGCGGCGCTTCTCGTGCGCAGATTCCCGGCGGCTCCGGTTCCCGTCGCTGTTCGAGTGGTGGTGTTTCTCGTGCGCCGCTTTGCGGTGCTTCTCGTGCGCCGGTTTCCGAGGGGCCCGGCGCGAGCACCAGCTGCCCCCTGCCCATTGGTGCCACCCAGCGGTGAAGCGCGCCGCGAGCCTCCGCCGACTGCAGTGCACGCTGGAGGGTGCGTCGGGCCAGGCCGGTCCGTTCGCCGAGGAACCCCAACCCCAAGACCAGGCGGCCGCGTTCGTCCACCTGGCCGTGCACGAGGCCCGTCACGAGCAGCGGCCTCGATCGGAGCCCGAGCCGGCGTACGGCTGCCGGCAGGCGAATCACGCGACGGTGTCGGCTGTCGCGCTGCCATCGGGCAGCGAGCGACTCCGCGTCGACCTCGAGCGCGCTGCTGAGCTCGCCACGAGCGCGCAGTTCCGCGTCGCCGCGGCTGACTGACTCCGAGGACAGCCCGAGCTCGATTGCGACCTCGCGCATTGAGGGAACGCGCGGGTGCGGGTTGTCCATCGCTGTGCCATCAACTCGCAGGCCGGCGAACGCCGCGCGCGCCGCAAGGACCAACGTTGCGTCCGCGGAGCACTCGGGGTCATGCACGACGCACAGCGTTCGGAACGGTTCTCCGCCTCGTTGCGGGGCGCCTGGCGCCGGGTTACCGTCCATGCGGGCCTCCTGCTCGGTTGCCCACGTCAGTCTTCACCGCCCGCCGCTGCAGCCTCTTCCCCAAGAAGCAGCGACGGGCGGTGTCATGTACGCCGGAATGCCCCCACCGGTCTGACCTCCCCAACGTGCCCCATGCTGTGCGATGGTGCCCGAATCGTCGTTCGCCGACGCAAGCACTCATCGGGGTCTCAGGCCGCTTGCGCGATCGCGCTAGCCTCCTTACCAGCGCAGACTTCGCTCGCTTCCTTGTGCGGGTTCGATTCCCGCCGCCTCCACCATTCCGCCTGCTGCGTCCTGATCCGTCAGGATGCGGCAGGCGACGTCTAGCGTCGGCGCTGTCATTGGCTCGCCTCTCGCTGGCTTCGACCTTGGCTACGGCCGCACCTCGACCACCTCGCCGGGCACCAGCCGCACCGGCAACCGCGACGCTTCCTTACCGTCCGGACCGAAGAACACCGCCGTCGTGCCGGTTTCGGCGACCGCTAACACGATGCTGCGGCCTGCCTGGAGGCTCGTGCGGGTCGTGCTGGTTGAGACGCCGCTGCGCTTGATCGTCAGACTCAGCCGCTTGCCTTCGTCGTCGAGCACGGAGAACGCATCGAGCTCGCTGCCTTCCGCCGCGATGACGCGCAGGTAACAGCGCCGCGCGACCTGCATGCGGACGCCCTTGGCAGGGTGTTCCGGCGGCACGTCGATCCCCGTGCCCACGATGTCGCGACCCGAAACCGTCAACCGCAGGCCCGTTCGCGGCACGCCTTCGACGACGAAACGCCCCTTCGAATCGGTCTTCGCGAGCGAGTCGCCCATCCAGTTGGTGCTGCCGTCAGAACGCATGACCTCGACCGAGAGGCCGACTTTGACACCGGCGATGCCCTGTCCCGATCGATCGACGACAACCCCCTCGAGTCGTTCGCGGAACCGCGCCGCCGGCAGGCGCAGCTCGACCGGCTGATCCCCGACGCGAATCGTGGGCGAGGTCCAACCGAAGAACCTGGAGCGGTCGAACACGCGCAGCTGGTAGTCCGCGTCCCGTTCCAGCCCGGGGATCTCGAATTCGCCACGCTCGTTGGTGCGCCCGAACGAGCGCAGCTCAGGCCCCGCGAGTTTCAGTGGCTCGCGCGCCGGATCGACGGCGAGCTCGTCGTGCGTCTGCGCCCAGCCAACGGCGGGGCGATCCCACGGGTAGAGCACCAGCCCGGCGGGCGCGGGTGAGCCATCGGCCTCCAGCAACCGACCCTTCAGCGTCACCGCGGGCAGTCCGAGCATGAGTTCGATCCGGCCGCCGCCGGGCTCCGCGAGACGATCCGCAACGTCCTCGACCACCACGGGCCGGTAACCCGGGAACGCCGCATAGAGCCGCGACGAGCCATTGAGTTGCGCGCGACTGACGTCGAGTTCGAAGGCGCCATAGGCGTCGGACTTCGTGCTCGGTCCGTGCAGCAGCTCCACGCGCGCGCCGACGACGGGCGACAGGCGCTGATCGGTGACGACCCCGGTGATCAGCCGCACGCCGGTGCCGAGCGGCTGCAAAACGACCTCGGAGGGCAGCGCGGCGTCGACGGGCAGGATGCGGGGCCGATACCCGGCGAGCTCGAACCGCAACCGCGCGCCCGCGGCGAGAGCCGCGACCTCGAACACGCCGAGTTCGTTGGTGACCGTGCGCTCGCCACGGACCTGGATCGAGTCTTCGAGCGGCTTGGGGAACTCCAGCAGGGGCCCGATCTCCACCCCGATCTCCACCCCGGACAGCGGCCGCAACTGCGGATCGACCACGATGCCTCGTACCGCACGCGTCCGCCCGACGACGACGCGCAGCGGCCGCCGAGGCGAGCGACCGCCATCCACGCCAGAAGTGTGAGACAGCGCGTACTCCGGCGCGACCGCGACCAACCGTCCAGCGACGGCCGGCAGCGTGCACTCGATCGCACCTGCGCGATCGGTCGTGCCGAGCGGCGTCACGGCTCCCTGCGGGGCCGCGACGGGTCGCGTCGACGACTCGACCGGCCCCTCGACCAGGCCGATGGCGATTCCTGCCGCGGGACTGCCGTCGCGCCAGAACGCTTCGACCCGGGCGACGACCGAGCCGGCGGCCGCGGGCCCATCCGGCGGACTCGCCACGCCCTCACGCCGCAGCTCGGCCGCGGCATCCACGGGTCCGTTCGCAGGTCGATCGGCGACCGCCGGCGCACCGTCCGCGGCGACGTCCTGTTCGACCGGGTCGTTCGGCGTGACGGTATCCGAACCGATCATGGCGGAGATGGCGATACCGGCGCCGATCACGAGGCCAGCGACGACGATCCAACGAGCTTGGTTCATGAGTGTTCCGAGCAGCAATCCGACAGGTTCCAGCGGCGGCCGTGGCCGCACGATCGGGGCGGGAAGGCGCGGGCCGAGCAGCGCGAGCAGCCCCGCATGACTGCGCCAGTCCGAGCCGAGTTCGTGCTGCAGGCGGTCCCGGACCCGCTGCAGGCCGCGATGGCAACGCTGCCGGATCGTGCCGGGCGCGACGTGCAACCGGTGCGCGATCTCGGTCGGCGACAGCCCCTCGACGTAACGCAGGAGCACGGTGGTGCGATCGGGTTCGGGCAGCTCGGCCACGGCGCGACTGACCAGCTGCCGCGTCTCGAGCCGATCCAGCATCTCGCTGGTCGATGGCACGGCTTTCGCACTCCGCTCGCCAACCCGGGCCTCGTGACGCCGACGGCGACTCTGGGCGCGCCAGTCCATCCGCACGAGCCGACTCGCGACCCCCGCCAGGAACCCGCGCATCCGTCCGGGCCGCGGCCCCTGTCGCAGCGCAACGAGCATGGTCTCCTGCGCCACGTCCGCCGCGGCCCCCGGATCCTGCACGAGCCGCGTCACGAACCGCCGCAGCCAGTCCTCGTGCTGCAGCAGCTCGTCGACCCTGGCCACGTCGAGGCCTCCTGGGGATTCGCCGGTCATCACGACATGGTTGCCGGCCGAACCCGCGCGTTATCGAATCGCGGCGGAAATCTCCGAGCCGGATCCCTGGAAAGTCACCCGACCGATGTCACGGCGACCGTGCGACCACACCACCCGCCCGCGTCACGGCAATCTCGCCATCACGCACCCGCACCAGAACGTCTTCGGCCGCCGCGAAGCCGACGCCGTGCGCCCGCCTCACGACGGCCCGATACGCCGCGCCCAGCCCCCGGACGCTCAGGTCTTCGAGCGCGAGCGCTCCCGCGAGGTAGTCATCGAGATCCTGCTCGCTGACGGCCAGAATCGACGGGTTGGCGAGACGCGACTTTCCCCGCACGAGCCGGCGTCCCTGCTCGCCCCCGTGCGCAGTGCAGCACGGCAACACCATCGCCGCCAGCAAACCAAACGGGCCACCACGGATCGCCAGATCACGGTCGAGCATCGCAGCGAATCCCCAGTGCAACGACAAGATCGCATCGAACGGCCAGAAGAGCAGGTCGCCGACCAACAGGTAACCCACCTGATGATAGCTCTCGTCGTACTACCAGGGCCGCCGAGCGCCGTGATTGCGACATAGTCGCCCAGCCTACCGGGCGCCACCGAGCCCGCTCGGATTGCCGGCGCAGAATCGCCAGGCTCTGGCACCGCCGATACAGTGCCATCGCAGCGACATGGCGGCAGCAGACCCGGAAGACCCCGATGCCTCCCCCGACAGCGCGTGGGATCAGCGGATCGCGAACGAGTTCGCCGAACTCCTCGGCCTCGAGGATTCGCGCGCGCGTTCGCAGCAGCTCGAGCGCCTTTGCACCCAGAACCCTGAGCTGACGGACTCGTTGCGCTCAGCGTTCGACCGCGCCGAGCGTCGTGACGCGCTGCCGACGCAGATCGGCGACTATCGGGTGGTGGGCGAACTCGGGCGCGGCGGCATGGGCGTGGTCTATGCCGGCGAGCATGGGGCCACGGCGCAACCGGTCGCGATCAAGTGCATGCTCGCGCAACGCGGCCTGCCCGCCGCGATGCTCGAGCGCTTCGAACGCGAGGCCCGACTCAACGCCGCGCTCACGCACCCCAATTGCGTGTTCGTCTACGACAGCGGCGTGTTCGAGGGGCAACCGTTCTTCGTGATGGAACGCCTGCCCGGCCCCGATCTCGAGACGTTCGTCGCCGAGCACGGGCCACTGCCACTCGGGACCGCGATCCGGCACACGCTCGACATCCTGGATGGCCTGACGGCCGCCCACGACCTCGGCATCCTGCACCGCGACGTCAAGCCCGGCAACTGCCTGCTGACCGCCGACAGCCGCGTGAAGGTCGCGGACTTCGGCCTGTCGAAGGCACTCGACTCATCGCTCGCGCTCACGGCCGAGAATGCGCAACTCGGCACGCCGGGCTACGCGTCACCCGAACAGCTGCGCGGCGACCCGCTCGACTTTCGCGCCGACGTGTTCAGCTGCGCGGCGACGCTCTACCTGCTGCTCACGGGCCAACGCGCGTTCGCCGGCAATACGACCGGCGCGGTGCTCGAGTCGACCTTCGCAGGCCGGGTCGCGCCGCTCGACCCGGCACTCGGGCTGCCGGCTCGCCTCGAGCAATGGCTGCGGCGCTGCCTCGCCAATTCGCCCTCCGATCGCCCCGCCGATCTGCGCACGATGCGCGCCGAACTCGAGGGCCTGCTACCCGAGAACCAGCAACCCGCGCACCCGTTCGAACGCATCGTCGCCTTCTTCGCCGATGTCGCACTGACCTGGATTGGCACGTTGTTGCTCGGGGTCGCCGCACACCTGCTCCTGCCCGATCCGTGGTGCCGGACGTTCAGTTTCGGCTTCGCACTCGCGATCAACCTGGACTGGCCTTCCTGGGGCAACCACGCCGCGACCCTGCTGCTCGGATGGATCCCCTACCACACCGTGTCGACACGACTCCTTGGTGGCAGCATCGGCCAACGCGTGCTCGGACTACGGGTCATGCAACAAGACTCGCTCGAGCGCCCGGGGCTCCACCGCCTGTTGCTCCGCAACCTCGTGCTGTGCACGGGCCAGTACTTCGCGGCGCCGGTCCTCGTCGCCGGACTCTGGATCGCAACCGGGCTCGTGCCGTTCTTCGCCGACTTCCTGTCGGTGCTCACGGTTGGCGCCGTCCTCTTCGCCCCCGCGCTGCTGCGCCACCGGCAAACGGGGCGCACCGCGTTGCGCGGCCTTCACGAACTGGTGAGCGGCACCAGAACGGTCTCCCACCGCGGCTCCCGCCAGCGTGGCGAGCAGCCGATCGAGACCGAAACGCCAACGGCAGCCGCACGTGAGACGCCGCTCCCGGTGTTCCACTCCTACGTCGACCTCCATCCGATCGCCGGGATCGCAGACTGCTACGGCGCCACGGCGCCCGCACTGCAACGGCGGGTGTTCCTCAGTCGCGTCTCTGACGATCTGCCCGGCGTGAGCCCCGGTGCAGCTCCACGCGTCACCCGCGTCCGACAGATCAGCATCACCCGCTCGGACTCCGATGCGTTCGCGGTCCTGGCACAGCCCGCGGGCGTGCCACTGCTGCGACACCTGCAGCACGAACGGATCGACTGGCGCTGGACCCGGCGCGTGCTTGCCCAGCTCCTCGACGAACTGCTCGCGGCCCGCGACGAGGGCACGTTGCCAGCACACCTCGCCAGCTCCCAGGTGTTCGTCGGCCCCCAGGCCCGACTCCAGTTCATGCCGTGGCAACCCGAAGCGGGCCCCACGTTCGACGGTCGGTCCGAGGACGACTGTGTCCGATTCGTGGCCCATGTGGCCGACCGATGCCTCACCGGTAAAGCAACGCCCAACAGGCCGGTGCCGCGGCACGCCGACACGTTCGTGCGCACCCTCCGGACCATGCCGGATCTCGACACCGCGCGCCGCGAGCTTCGCGCGATCGCCGAGCGGCGCGCCGACCTCGAACCGCGCCAGCGACTGCTGTCCCTCGCGGGCATCGTGTTCTTTCTCATCTTCGCCGCGTCCACGCTCACGGCGCATCTCGCCAACGAGATCGAACTCCCGATCGCGCGGGCGCTCGGCCATCTCGAACTGCGACTCGCCGCCGCGGACGCGGTCGCCACAGGAAGCCCCGAACACGATCGACTCGCCGCCGCAGCCACGACGCTGCAGGCTCGGATCGAAGACCGCGCCGATTCGTCGCCAGTGTTGATCGCGTCGGGCTCGAGCCGGGCGCTGACCACCGTCATCCTGCCAAGCACCGCAGTCCAACCGATCTCGCGCATGTGGAGCCATCTGGGGTTCCTCGACCCGGTCGAGCTCTGGCCAAAGGTGCTGCGTCGCAACCCGAACGAGACGCTCCACGTCGAACTGAACACCCAGGCGACCCAGCAGGAACAGCTCGTCGAACGCGAGCGTGCGTTCATCGCGCGGAGCGGCGACCCGTTCGAACTCGAGCGCGACGCGCAGATTCGCGCCGAGGGCAGGCGATATCGCCTGGGGATCGCGCTCGGCGCACTCCTGGCCTGCGCCCTGCTCGCGTTCGCGTCACGCGGCGGCCTCGGGCTGGGGGTCACGGGGATCGCCGTGGTGACCCCGGACGGCCAACCGGCCCCGCGCTGGCGCGCGGCGCTGCGCTCGAGCGCCCCGGGCATCGGGCTGGCACTGCTGGTCGGGCTCGCCGAGCTGTTGATCCACGCCGGCGGCGCGCTGCAGTTCGTCGGCGAAACCCTCGCCCTCGGGCTCGTCTGCGGGGTCCTCGGCTATCCATTCCTGCATTACCGCGTCGACCGCCGCGAGTGGCAGGACCGGCTGGCGGGCACCTGGCTGGTGCCGCGCTGAGCCCACTGGGGCCACCGCCGGGGCCGGCAAGCCGCGACGCGGCCGAAAAACCGACCCGATTCCCGAAACGCTCCTGCGACTCGGACGCCAGCCGGGATGTCGCAGCCAGATCGCGCTGCTCCGTCAACACGCCAGGAGTCCCAACATGTCGGGTTATCACTACGTTCTCCCACTCGCCTGCGTCTGTGTCCTCGCCTCCGCCACGACCCAGTGCCACCGTGACACGACCGCCGAGCCGCCGCGCATCGCCGCCGTCGGCGCGTCGGTCACGGCCGGGTTCCGGTTGTCCGACTTCTTGAGCGTCGACACCAAGAATCCGCACGAACACGCCGGCAAGCTGCTCGGCCGCAAGCTGTCGCCCACCGAGTATCGCGACGGCGTCGACAGCGTGCGACCTGGCGACGTGCTCGCGAAGGTCTATCGCAGCGAGGTCGACACGTTTGCCGACACGTTCCTGTTCGTCAGCCCGGAGTCGAAGGCTCGCGCGGTGCTGACCAAGGCGTTCCGGAACGAACTCGACCTCGTTGTCGGAATCGACCTGATGTTCTGGTTCGGCTACGGCAAGCCGCAGGGTCACGCGGCAGGTTCACCCGAGGCGCGGGAGTGGCGCCTCGATCGTCAGACCCGCGGCTTCGCGCTGCTTGACAAGTTCTGCCAGGCCCACCCGCAGACCACGTTCGTTCTCGGCGACTACCCCGACCTCACGGGCGCGGTGCCACTGATGATCCAGAAGAACATGATCCCGACGACCGAAGAACGGCAGGAACTCAACGACCGCCTCGCCGATTGGGCCACCGAGCGCAAGCAGGTGCACGTCTTCGAACTCTCGAAGGCACTCGACCGATTGCGCAGCGGCGAGGTCCGACTCACCGTCGGTGAAGACGCTCGCGTCGTCGCCGAGGACGCGGCGTTCCAGCTCGCCCGGGTGCACCCCAATCGGCTGGGCGTCGCCGTTCTGATCCGCGACCTCGTCACGTTCCTCGGCAAGCACCTCGATCCGCGCCTCCGCCCCGACGAGGTGGACGAGCAGGTGATCGTGTCAGCCTGCGGTGTGAAGTAGACTCGGTCAGACCCGATGGCTCTCCCCGGATTCGAACGCGACCAACCGCCGCCCCGCCCCGGCACGACCCTGCTGCTCGCGGCACGGGCCGGCGAGTCGGCGGCGCAGAGCGACCTGTTCGACTACTACCACGAACTACTGCTCCGCATCGTCGCCTGTCAGCTCGGCCGCCCGACGCGCGCATGTCGCGCCGAGGTCGAGGACATCGTGCAGGACTCGCTGCTCGAAGCCTACGCCGACCTCGAGACGGCAACGCCCGCAACCGAGGGACGGTTCCGGCGCTGGCTCGTCACCCTGACGTTCAACAACATGCGGGACCACCTTCGGCGGGCCAAGGTACGCCAGCGCGTGCAGCCCCTGCGCACGACGCTGCTCGGCAAACGCTCCGACCACCGCATGCGCCAGCCGCTGTCGCGCGCCGCGTCGCGCGAAGACTGGGAACGCACCGAACGCGCGTTGCTGAAGCTGTCCGCCGAGGACCGCGAAGCAATCTCGATGCGCGGCTTCCAGGCGATGAGCGCGGCCGAGATCGCCGAGGCCCTCGACCTCGCGAGTCCTGAGGCGGCCCGCACGCGAGTCAGCCGCGCCCGAGCCAAGCTGCAGCAGAAGCTCACCGAACTGTCCTGACGAAGCCGTTCTCGAACGGTCACCCGCTTGACGAAGCGCAGGTTGCCGCCCACGCTCACGGCGTGGAGCGTCGGATCGAACGGGCTCGGGCTTGGAGCGCCTTGGGGATCGCACTCGCGCTGGGCGCCTGCAGCCGCGAACCGGACTACGGAACGATGACGGTGTCGGAGTTGCTGGAGCGGTCGGAGTCCGGCAGCCCCGACGAGAAGACTTCCACCATGGAAGAACTCGGCCGCCGTCGACACCCGGCAGTAGCAGCGCAGCTGCTCGAACTGGCCCGCGACGAGTCCTTTGCACATCGCCATCTAGCGGCTCGCGCGCTCAGCGGATTCCTGTATTCGATCCGGCCCATCCGGCCCTTCGACGAGCTGAACGAGGTGCAGATCGACGAGATCCGCACGACACTCAGTGCGCTGGTCGAAGACCCGGACGAACGACTTCAGCTCGCGGCGCTCGCAAGCCTCGCCATCGACTGGGGGCCGCGCCGACTCGCACGGAGCGAGCTTCCGGTCGGCACTGCAGGGATCCTCCGATGGGCTTTGCGAGCGCAAGACCACAAGCGGCGCGCAAGCGCCGCAGTGATTCTCCGGGCGATCGGCCCCGCCATGAACGACCTGCGGGACGACCTCGTCCAGGCGTTGGAGGAGAAGCCACCGGATGGCGCGCAGCCGCTGCTGTTGTTGGCGCTCCAGAGCGTGAGCACGGAGAGCGATCGCCTGCCAACAAGTCGATTGGTTGCGAAGTATCTCGCCGATCCAGACCAGACGGTCCGCCAATTCGCACTCATGGCCATCGACATGTTCGACGAGATCGACCCAGGCGCATTCGCAGCGCTGGGCGACTTCCATGCAACGGCCACCTATGCAACCGCGCGGCACGATGCGATCTTGGCCCTGGCCAAACATGCCCGTGAACCCGAAGCGATCGCGACCGCGATTGAACTGCTCCTCGCGAACCTCGAGTCGTGGCGCAAAGTCCATCGGCCGAACGCGCCCAGCGCACTCGCCCGATTGGTCGCGCGGTCGCCCCGCGGCATCGGCACCGATCGCGCGATTCGCAAGCTCACGGAGCTAGCCGCGCGCCCGGACGATCCCCATCGAGACGCCGCCCCGATCGCCCTCGTGCGAATCGCGGCCGCTCGGCGCGACCTCGACTTACTGACCCCACGGCGCGACGTCTTCCGATCCCACCTCGACACGCTCCGCGACGAAGAGCTCGACGGCACCTACCAGCTCTCGCCCGCCGATGAGACGGCGCTCGCCGCTGCCGTCGTACTCGCACGCTGGCCAGCAGCGAAGTTCCCGGCGACCGACATCCGTCCCCTGCTCGAGCGACTCTCACAGAATCGCTTCTGGTGGTCTCGGAAACGTGCGCAGCAGTTGCTCGGAGAACTCGATCGACCGCAGTAGCCTGCCGGGCGCTCGATGTCGCCGCAGGAAGATACTCCGAACGATGCCCCGCATGGCGCGACACCAGACCGCCGTCGACCGGCGGACGGCTGGATCGCGCTGGGCGCGGGCGGCATCGGCTTCGTTCTCGTCCTCGTGATGCTGCGTCACGGCATCGCGCTCGGCCCCGATGCCTGGACCTACTGGACGGCGTCCTCGGCGATGGCCCACGGCCACGGCTACGTCGACGCGCATGGCCTGCCGGTCGTGGACTGGCCGCCGCTCTATCCGGCGTGGCTCGCACTCGTGCAGTCGGCACTCGGCGTGTCGATCGCAAGCGTGCGCCTGGCAGACGCGACGACGCTCGCGATCGCGGCGTTCGGCTTCACGTTCTGGGCACTGCGCCGGGTTGCGCCGACACCGTCCGCTCCGCGCTGGCCGGCCGCGGCGTTCGTCGTCGCATTCCTGCTGCTGCTCACCCGCGGGATCGCGTGGCATGGCCTGATGCTCGCGCTGCTCGCCTCCACCCTGCTCACCGTCGACGCGCTGCGGGCGGCCAGAACCAGCGCGACGCAGTGGCTCTGGAGCGCGGTCATCGCGTTCCTCGCGGCTGCATGTTGCCTCACGCATCACGTCGGCCTGGCTTTGTCCGCTGCGCTCGTCGTGCCGCTGTGCCTGCCATTGCCCGACGGATTGCGCGCCAGCTCCTCGTCATCGACCTCGCAGCACGGGCTCGCACGATCCGGCCTGATCGCCGGCGTCCTCGCCACGGCGACGGGCATCGTCGCCTGGTGGACGTCCCGACAGATTCTCGGGCAGTCCGGCAGCCAGGAGTGGTTCGCCAACGAGCACGGAGCGTGGCACCTGCTGTGGCACGCAACGAAGCACGTCGGCCGCAACCTCGGCCCGTTCCCGGTCGGCATCGTGACGTTCTTCGTGGCGTTGTTCTGCCTGCGGCGTCGGCAGCGCGACGCGGTCGCGTACGCGGTCGCGGCACTCACCCTGCTGCTCACGATGTTCTTCGTGGCGCGCGTCGCCGACCTGCCCGGGGATCGGTTCGTCGGTTTCGCGGCGCTCATGATCGGCGCACTCGCGATCGCGGGCGCAGCGACGCTGGAACGTCGCCGCCTCCGCTGGGTCCTGCTCGCGCTGCTCGTGCTGCCGCCGGTGATCCACGGCGGCAAGCACGTCGGGCGCGGCCGCAAGACCGCGACCACGATCCACGCCGACGGCGGCGTGACGTTCCTGCCGCCGAACGCCACGTTCCTACCCGGAGTCGAACCCGACGCGACTCTGCCCGACGGTCGTCGCAACGTCGCGGCGCCGCTGTTCTCGTGGCAGGCCGCGCGACTCGAACGGGGCGAAGGGCGGAAGTAGCGTCTGTTGGTCAGCGCAGCACGACCTCGAACACCTCGGGCTCGGAACCCACGGTGATCGACCGGGTCGCCGTGTGATGATGCCAGCTGGCCTCGACCTGGTAGGTTCCGGATCGCAACCGGACCGCGCGTTCCTTTTGCCCACGAAGCACGTACACCTCCGAACGATGCACGAGCTGGCCAGCACCGTCACGAACGCGCAGATCCACCGGACCGTCGAGCTCGGCACCCTGGGGCGTCGCGGCCCGCAGCGTGACCGGCACCCCCGCAGCGAGCGCCAGTGTCGTGTTGGTCGTCACGTCGGCCGTGATCTCGAAGGCCGCGGCGGTCGCGGCGTAATCCTGGCCGAACACCGCGACGCGATACTCGCCGACGGCGAGCGGCCCCCACTCACCGCGCCCGTTCTCGACGGTGAGCCATCGCACGAAGTCGCCGCGTTCGTCACTCAGCATGACTCGTAGCTTCGCGGGTGGCGATGCTGTGCCGCCGAGTTGGACCACGACGCGACCGCCAGCAGCGAATCGAACGGTCCCGACCTCCCAGGTCTCACCGGCGCGGACCTCACCCGTGACCCGCTGCGGCGGGAACCCATCCGTAGCGAAGGTGAGTTGGTATTGCCCCGATGGGAAGCCACCGAAGCGGAAGTCCCCCGTCCTCGAGTCGACCGCGAGCTTGGGCCGCGCCGAGTTGTCTCCGATCAGGCGTGGCGTGCAACGAACGTTGGGCAAGATGCGGTCGCCCGGCCCACGAACGATGCCAGTCGCATAGCCCGGCCCGCCGGGCGGCAACCGGAGCTCAACCTCGCCCTGACCTGGCGTGATACCGCGCACGACGACCTCACGCATCAAGACGTTCGGCCGCTGGGCCTCGAGTCGCACGGTCCGATCCGGCACGCAGTCGTTGAACACGAACCGCCCGCGTTGATCGGTCCGAACGGACGGATACCAGTCCGTGCCTTTGACCCAGGGATCGAGTCGTCCGCGAACGCTCGCGCCCTGCACCGGCTCGCCAGCGCCATCGAGCACGATTCCTGTCAGCTCGAGCCCTCCGCCAAGGGTTGCTCGCCACTGAAATCGCTCGCCGACAAGCAAGTCAACGCGCTGCTCCGCGCGGCCGTGCGAATCGTGATCCGCCGCCAGCACGAGCTCGCCGGGCAAGAGATCATCGAACGCGCAACGACCGACGCTATTCGTGGACGCAGCCCACGAATGCCCGCGTATTCCGGTCCGCACCCGAACGACCGCGCCCGCGACCGGTTCACCAGTGCGATCCGTCACCAGCGCTTCGAGCGCCGCGGCACGCGGGAAATGCAGAGTCACCGAGGCCATCCGGCCGGCTTCGACCTCGACCCGTTTCCTAGTCGGCGCGAGCCTGGGCGCACGCGCGTCGAGTTCGATCGTGCCCGGTGACAGCCCGTCAGCCGTGAACCGGCCTTGGTCGTCACTTGTCAGCATGATCGGTTGTGGCGCTAGAGCCCGCCCCCCGTCCGGCAAGCGCTGTAGCTTCATGCTCCGGCGCCCGACACGGACACGCGCTCCGACCACAGGAGTTCCCTCAGGCCCGAGAACGCGCCCTGCAAGCGCGCCACCCCGATGACGCAGCTCGATCGTGACCTGCACCGCGACCTCGCGGTTCGTCGTGAACTCGCGCATCGGGCTCGGCGCAAACCCGGCCTTGCGCGCACCGAGGTAACACTGCGCCGGCAGCCCGCGCACCGAGAAGCTGCCATCCGCTGCCGAGCGGGCTACCGATTGACTGGCTGAGTGACGAGCCGAAACAACGATGTCGGCCGCGGGAACCGGCTGCCCCTGACCATCCACAACTCGACCGCGAGCGGTCAACCCCACAGGCACGACGAACCGCGACTCCGCGCGTTCACCCGCCTTGATCTCCACCGGCGAGCCGTAGCGCCGAGTGCCGGGCGTCCAACGCGGGCGCACGATCCCAGGCAGCAGCCCCTCGAAGAGCACCTCACCCCGCGCGTCGGTCACGCCGCTCGGAACATCGACACGGTTGTCGGACCAGCCGCGACTCGCCTGCACCTCGATGCCGATGACCGGCGACTCATCGTCGGCCCAGACGAGCCGAACTAGCAGCGATCCGGTCGTGGGGTCGGGTTCGGGCGCGCCGGGCAACGCCTCGCGCGAGAGTTCACCAGCGACAGCCTGGTCGGACGCGGAACCAGCCTCAGGTTCCGCGGCAGCCTTACTCACTGCCACTGCCGGCGCGACGCCCTCCGCGCCGTTCGGCCGGGGTGCGAGCGGCAACCCGGGCTCGTCTCCCACACAACCACGCACGGCCAGCCACAGCAAGGCCGCCGCGATGAGCATCACCGTCACGCCACCCACGAGCCGCCGATCCATGACGCGATCGTAACGCGACCGCGCCCGACCCAGTTGCCAGGTCCGCGGCGTCACGCTAGTTTCCTCGCCCCGACTACCGGAGACCAACGATGCGATCCTTCTTCGCTGTGTCCGCTGGCCGGTCCTCGCGCGCGTAGCCCGTTCGCGGCGGCCGGTTCTCAGCCAGGCTTCGACGCCACGATTGGCGTTGGGGCCATCCGTGCAGTCCCTCGCCGACCGCGAGCGTGACCGCCCTGTTCGAGGCCATCGCTTCGAGCAATTCAGCCGGACCCATCCAGCACGCCCT
This sequence comes from bacterium, assembly GCA_024743115.1. GTDB lineage: Bacteria > Planctomycetota > UBA1135 > UBA1135 > UBA2386 > JAGQRA01. The sequence goes on from JANSXC010000007.1 coordinate 190,883, forward strand.
CCCGGCGTGCGTCAGTCGCGAAGATGACAACCGATTCTCACGGTCGCGGAGGACGACCGTCCCAAAAAACCCTCCAACTCTGTGCCCAGGCTGCGGACGCGCTCGCGTTCGCGCTGGGCGATACCACCGATCCCGTCCTGCTCGACCTGACGCTGGTGCGCGTCGAACCGATGCCGGACCAACGCCACCTGCTCGTCGTCGTGGACTCTCCGCCGCGGCACGGCCTCGTGGCCACGCTCGAAGCGCTCGACCGCGCGCGGGGATTCCTGCGTACGGCCGTCGCCGCGAGCATTCACCGCAGCAAGGCACCCCGACTGTCGTTCACGGTCGAACCCCGATTCGATCCCGACGACGGGTTCGACAACGACGGAGGTGCCATGTGACCTGCGTCGAGCAATGGCTCAGCGAGCCAACCCCGCCGGAGGTCGCGCGAGCCATCGAACGGCTCGCCGCGGCCCCCGGAGTCGAGCACATCGCGGTGATGCCCGACGTGCACCTCGCCACCGACGTCTGCGTCGGCACGGTGCTGGGCACGAACGACTACGTGTATCCGCAGGCCGCGGGCGGTGACATCGGCTGCGGCGTGGCGGCCGTTCGAATCGACGCGCCGGCCGTGGCCATCGATCGCGCGGCGGCGGGTGCACTGTTCGCGGAGCTGCGTCACCGCGTGCCCGCCATCCGGCATCGGCGCGCGCGCGACGCGCCGCCGCAGCCGCTGTCGGATGCGAAGCTCGCGCGCCATGTCGAACGCGACGCGCGTGTCCAGCTCGGCACGCTCGGCCGCGGCAACCACTTCGTCGAGCTACAGCGCGACGAGAGCGGGGCCCTGTGGCTCACCGTCCATACTGGATCGCGGGGGCTCGGGCCGGCGGTGCGCGATCACCACCTCGCGCGTGGCGGCGCGGAAGAACGACCGCGGGGCCTCGTCGGCCTGCCGGTGCCCGGCGCGGGTTCGGATTACGTGCACGATGCCGGGCTGGCAGTCGAGTACGCAGCGCGCAACCGCCGCGCGATCGCCGACGCGGTCGAGGCCGCCTTGCTCGCCGTGCTCGGCGTGCGACTCGCGCGCGACACGTGGTTCGAGACCGCGCACGACACAGTGTCTCGCGAGACCCACGACGGTCGCGAGCTCTGGGTGCACCGCAAGGGCGCGAACCCCGCAGCGGTCGGCCAGCCGGCCGTGATCCCGGGCTCGATGGGCACGGCGACGTATCACGTCACCGGCCGCGGCCTGCCCGCCGCACTCGGATCGAGCTCGCACGGTGCCGGCCGCGCACTCCGGCGCGGCATCGCAGCGCGCCGCTTCTCAGCCCGAGAACTCACGCGCCAACTGCGTGGCGTGCACTTCGAGACGGACCGCGCCCACGGCCTGCGCGACGAAGCCCCACTGGCCTACAAGGACATCGACCGCGTCATGCGAGCCCAGCGCGACCTCGTGCGGATCGAGCGCAAGCTACGCCCGGTGCTGGTGTTCAAGGCGGGTTGACCGCGATGCCAACGGCCGGCGGGGGCGTGTAACGTCACCCGCCGACCGGGCTATCGGGCGGCATGTCCCCAATCTGCAGCGTCGCCGGCGGCCCCTTCCTGCTCGGCGCCCTCGCCTGCCTGCTACCACGGGCCGACGCGCAATCGCCCGGCTGGCATCGGGTCGGGGGCCTGACCGGTGCCGAGACCCAGATCGAGTACGACACGCGCCGACAGCGGCTCGTGCTGGTACAGACTCTCGAACAGAACGAGCTGTTTCGAACGTTCGAGCGAATCGATGGCACCTGGTCACTACGCGCACCGAAGCACTCGCCGACCCCGCGCCAGGGGTTCGCGACGGGCTACGACCCGGCGCGTGGGCGGCTGGTGCTGTTCGGTGGCACTGAGAACTACTTCATGCGCCACGCTCCCGGTGAGCGGCTCGACGACACCTGGGAGTACGACGGCATCGATTGGCAACACCGGCACCCGACGGTGTCACCGCCAGCTCAGTATCAAAGCCACCTCGTGTTCGATCCCGCTGCCGGCCAGATGTTGCTGTGCGGTGGCAGCCCCGATCATCGGGACGCTTGGCACTATGACGGCAGCACCTGGACCTGGCGTTCGACTACGCCGTTCTACGCGCGAGATGTCGCGATCGCCTCGGATCCCGTTCGCAGCGAAGTGGTCGTCCTTGGCAGCTGGAATGCGGGCCCAGGGTACACCAACCGAATGTACGCTTGGCGCGGCAGCAGCTGGCAGCGCATCGCCGCGATCGGACTGCAGCCCACGATCGGAGGCCGGGCCATGACATGGCACGCGGGACGCTCAACGGTGATCGCGCACGGTGGCGGCGTCCCCGGCGCTTTCAACGAAGAGCTCTGGGAGTGGAACGGAGCGCAATGGAGCCTCCTTCCGACCCCGGCGGCTCCTCCTCGAGCCCGTCACGACATCGCGATCGACCCGACGACGAACACCTTGATCGTGGCCGGCGGCCCCCCCTACTGGAAGCTGCCCGTGACAGTCGCCTGGGACGGCGCCACATGGCAAGAATCCACCCGCACACTCGACTTCGCCCCCCAACTAGCTACTTGGGACGGCTCGCGCCAACGCGTTGTCACGATACCCAAGACGCCTTTCTACGAACCGCTGCCCTATGCACTCGAGTGGGATGGCAGAGAGTGGCACGAGGCTCCGCTCCCGCCAAGTCTCGCCCAAGTCTGCTGTATCGCCTTCGACGAAGTCCGCGGCTGCCTCGTCATGGCGGCCTGGGACTCGGACCACCAGACCGTGATGATCGAACGGGACCAGAGCGGGTGGTCCATACCCACTGTGCTCCCGGCGCATTGGTCGTTCAGCAAGCGGAGCCATCTGACGTGGCACGGCGGGCGAGGGCGCCTCGTCACGCTGCGAGGCCAGGGCAAGCTGGCCGAGTGGGACGGTTCGAGCTGGCAGTCCGTTCCCCGCAGCGGCGGTGGCCCACTCTTCGCTTCCGCGCTGGTCTGGGATCGCGCAAGCGGCGAACTCTTGGCGCCACACCTCGCGTCGAATGGCAGTCTCGACGTACCGACGTGGACGTCTTCGGGATGGCAGACCCGCGTGGCCCGAACCAACCCCCATCCCGTGCGACAGGGTGCCAGTTTCGGTTACGACGAGAATCGCAAGCGAATGGTGATGTTCGGCGGCTTGGATCCGATTCGCGGCCCGGCCTCGTGGGACTTCTATCGCTTCCACGGCGACACGTGGGAGTGGGACGGCACCGATTGGCGCCGCCGCAAGACCGCACACCAGCCGGCCGCCCGCGAAGGCGGACACCTGGTATTCGACCATGCCCGCCGACAGCTCCTGCTCGTCGGTGGCTGGTCCCGTGAGTTCAGCGGTGCCGAGATCTCCCTCGCGGACGTTTGGGCCCTCGACGACGCTCCGGCCGGCTCCACGACCACGTTTGGTACCAGCTGCGGCAATGCCACGCAACACCCGCGACTCACCGCCGCCGCCCCCGAACCCGGTGCGCCGGCGTTCACGCTCGACCTCGACCGCGTCCCCGCGACCGCGCCGTGCCTCGTCCTGCTCGGCCAACGCGCGGCACCCGTCGCGTTGGGGCATGGCTGCAGTTCGTGGCTGCCGAACCCGGCGCAGGCCGAGTTCAAACTCGCGAACACCAACGGCTTCGCGAGCATCGCGGCGGCGATTCCGCGGGCGCTGAGCGGTCACACGTTCACCGCGCAGGCTGCGGCGCTCGATGTTGCTGCGCCGGCGGGCTTCGCGATGACTACGGCACTCGAGATCCGGATCGGATACTGAGCCACGCGTCGGCGGGGCTACGCTGGCCGCATGCCGAATCGCCGCACGTTCCTTGCTGCCTCCGCCGCCGGCGCCACGGGCGCGCTGTTCGCCGCTTGCCGCGCGACCGACGATGCGATTGGAGCGTTGCCGCGCGGACTTCCGACGGCAGCCGATTACACGCTCGATCCGACGATCGCCTACCTCAACCACGGTTCGATCGGCACGATTCCGCGGCTCGTGCAGCAGGCCCGGCAACGCTACCTCGAAGTCTGCGAGCAGAACCCGGCGCACTACATGTGGGACGAGCCGTGGCAGGAGCTGCGGGAGAACGCCCGTAGGCAACTGGCGCAGTTCGTGGGTTGTGAGGCCGCCGAACTCGCAATCACGCACAACACGACCGAAGGCTTCAACCTGCTCGCTCAGGGACTGCCGCTCACCGCCGACGACGAGGTGCTGTTCAGTTCGTGGAACCATCCGGGCGCATCGATCTGCTGGCAGCACGCCGGCGAGCGCCGTGGCTTCACGGTCAGACGCTTCGAACTCCCGGTCGCGAGCGCGCGCGACATGACCCCGGCCGAGTTGATCGAACGCCACATCGCGCAGTGCACCGACCGCACGCGCGTCGCGGTGCTGCCGCACGTCGACAACCTCGTCGGCTGCCGCACGCCCCTGCGCGAACTGACAGCCGCTTTGCGGGCGCGCGGCGTCGAGTTCATCGCGGCGGACGGCGCGCAGGCCGTCGGCATGCTCGACGTCGACGTGCACGACCTGGGCGTCGACTTCTACGCAGGCAGCCCTCACAAGTGGCTCCAGGCTCCCAAGGGGCTCGGCATGCTCGTCGTGCGCAAGCGGTTGCTCGACCAACTCGAACCGATGTGGGTCACCTGGGGACAGCAGCGCTGGGCGGGGACAGCGCGCGTGTTCGAGGACTACGGCACCCGCAACCTGCCCGAGCTGCTCGCGCTGGGAGACGCGGTTCGATTCCATTCGGCAACGCCGGCCGCCGCCCGCGCCGCACGTCTGGCGAAGCTGCGCAGCCACGTCATCGCCCGTTCCGCTGCGCACGACGCAATCACGTTTCGCTCCCCGCGCGGTGAGCAGTGCAGCAGCTCCCTGTTCGGGCTGCACGTCGGCGCGGACGCCGAGCAACTGCGACCCCAGCTCGACGCGGCGGGCGTCGTCGTGCGGTTGTTCCCGCGCCGCGACGGCACCCTCGTGCGAGTCTCACCCAACGTCGCGAACACGACAACCGACATCGATTGCCTGATCGACGTCCTCGAACGCGCGTAACGATCGCGGGCCGCGCGCTCGGCGCCCCAGGTATCCGGTCGATCAGCGACCGAAGATGCCCGCAGCGCCGTTCGAGGTCGCGAACCCCGCCGCGTTCGCGTTCGAGAACGCGATGCTCTGCGCCGTGATCGTCACGTTCACGAACGCCTGCAGGTTGGGAACGGCGATCGACACGCTGGTCTGGCCGGCGTTGACCGTGCCCAGGAGGTTGGTGAACACGGCCGTCAGCAGCAGATTCACGTCACAACCGGGCGCCGGGTAGTTGAGCGATGTCAGCGGAACCGGCGGGTCCGAGCGGCCGAGCGCGAAATAGGTGATCGCGATCGCCGACGACGAGACGCCGCTCGTCGTGAGCTCCCAGGTGGTGCCGAGGTTCGGCTCGTCGGTCGTCGTGAGCGTGAGGCCATCGCAGCCGACGCCGAAAACCTCGCTCCGAGCACAGCCTGCACCATCGGCGATAAAGGTCACGTCCCAACCCGGCGAAGCCGGCTGGAACAGCAGGGAGCCCAACGCCATGTCCATCTCGAACGCGGCCGCAAACTCCTCGAACACCGTGCCCTCCGTCGTCGAGGGCCCCATCGACAAGTCGACCTCGGCCGGCAGGGTCGCCGGCTGCCCCGGCGACAACCCGATCACGCCCTGCGCGGACGCCCCGCCGAACGTCGAGTTGTTGGTCACGTTCGGGCCGTAGACGAACTCGAGGTTGCCGTTGTCGAACAGCCGCAACTGGAACGACATCGGCGACGTCCCAGGCGCCGGGAATCCGAAACTCTCGACGCCGCGCCACGTGACGGTGCAGGTCGTTGCCTGCGAGTCCACGAAGAACCCAGCGGTGTTCGTCGAGGTCGAGTTCGTGGGCACCGTATCGGACCAGAACGGACAGATGACGGGACCGTTGGCGACGAGGCTCGACGCCTCCGGACTGTAGACGAGCGGCGTCGCGGCGGGCGGCATCGGCGTGCCGCCGTTCGACAGGAAGCAGATGCCGTGATCCGAGATATGGATGTCGGTGTAGGTGCTGCCCTCGAACGGAAACGCGAAGCCGATGGCGATCGCGGGAGAGATCGAGTCTTGCGTCACGGTCACCGGCGTGCCCGGCGCCTGGATGCACTGGGCAGCGGCAACGGACGCGACGAGAGAAGCGGCCAGACCTGGCAACGTTCGCATGATTGGGAGCGGGTAGGGCTACGGACGGGTAGATGGGGCCCGGCAGTGCGGGTCCAGCATTGTAGCTCCGATCCCGCGCTCGTGTCGGCCACCCCACCCACTGGCGTGGCCTCGGGGGCCGCGCGATCGGCCAGATCTGTCACCTCGCGTTACGGCGGGCCGCGCGCAGGTCAGCGCAAACGTCGCCGACGCAGCAACTCGATCGCGTCGTTGTCCGGATCACCGACGCGGCGCAGGTCCGCCATACTCGCGGCGGCAAGGGCCGGTCGACACCGGGGATGCGCGGCACTCAGTTCTTCGACGGCAGCCACCGTGAACTTGTAGTCGTGATCGTGCTGCGCCTTCACGGCGAGCACGTCGTAGGCCCGGCGACCGAATGCGACGGGATCTGCGGCGAAATCGTAGGCGAGAGACCATGCCTCCGACTCGCTCCCGGCGCCGAACGGGTCCGCCGGCGCGCCCTTCTGCTGCGCGGACCGTAGCGCGTCGAGTCGCAGATCCCGCGGCCCGCGCGGCGCGAGGAAGTCGCGGAACAGCACCATCCAATCCGCGGCCTGCAGCACGCAGAGTCGGCGGGTCGCCTCACGATCGGTGATCCGACTGCCGCGATACAGCGCGTTGACAGATGTCACGGGATGCATGCCCGCGATATCGGGGTGTCGCAGCGACAACTCGAACGCAGCCAGGCGCAGACCATCCCAGATGGAGCGCTCACCGACTCCACGCGTCGCGGCAGCGATCACGAGATCTCCCGCGTTCTCCAGGGTCGACTCGCGCAGCTTCGCGAGCAGCTCGAAACTCGCCTCCGGATCGTCGCGCCCCGCGCGCCAGTTCGCCGGCAAGCGGCCGAGGCGCTCGAGGTTGGCTTCGTGCGCGGCGAAGATCGCCTTGCTGTCATCCGCGGCGAACGCGTCATACGGGTTCTGGTCGAGCACGCCGCGCACCACCGCGCGCACCGCATCGCGGGCCAGACGCCAACCGAGATCCTCGACTGCGCGAAACGTCTGGGTCGCGAAGATCATCTTGTGGCCGATGATGCGGAAGTCGCGCGCCGCCCACGGCCAGAGTTCTTCGAAGAACTCACGCAGCGACAGCTCGCGGTGAAGGGCGACAGCCGCGCGGTCGCCGGCCGGTTCGTCCCAGGAGCCCATCGCCGCGCGGAAAACACGCACGTGCTCGGCCCGCGGCGCCGGCTCGACCGCGGGAGCCGCGGGCATCGTCCAGTCCTCGCCGCGGGCGTCACGCGCGACGCTGCGCTTGATGCGCTGCAAATGGAACAGCACGGGCAGCGCGCGGTCGGCACGCGGCAGAGCCCCGGCGACGACAGCCGCGGAAGCGACCATCATCAGCGCGTGGACCTGCCCGCCGATCGGACTCGGGTCGATCTCGCGCAACCCGGCGAGATAGGCCGCCGAGAGCACATCGCGTTCGCTGAGACCGCCCGCAAGCCAATCGAGCGCCTGGTCACCGATCGCATCCGCGTCCGTCGCGAGGATCTCGTCGGCCAGCCGCGACAGGTCGCGCTCCGCCTCGGCGGGCGACTGCGCGAGCCGCGCTCGCGCCCTGGCGACAGTCTAGGAGCTGCAGGCCGCGGAGGATGCGCCCGCCGCCGCGCTGCCGGCGACGAGACCACGGAGGAACGTGCGTCGTTGCATGGTCAGGACTCCCGTCGAGAAACGTCGATTCTCGCGCTACGACCGGCACCGTCAACGGATCCCGATCGCGGCGGATTTCCGCACTCGCCGGGAGCAAACAAGTGCCGGCATGACCACCTCAGGCCGCCAGCCCCCAGCCGGGCCGGGGCCTCACGCCACGGGATCAGGCCTCGCCCCGACTCGTCCGGGTCAGGGCGACCATGGCGCCACGAATCTGCGCACTCGTCCGTGCGCGGTTGGCAAACGGTACGTAGCAGAGCCGATCGTCGCCGCGGATGTGGCAACCCTCCGCATCGAGCGCGACCATCTCCGTCGCATCGGCCGCGAGTCCGCCGAGGTTGTTGGCGATCGAAGCGACCGCGTCCGCGTGATCCGCGTTCATGTGTTCGAGGATCGACGCCTCGTCACCGCGCCACTCGGGTGCCGGCGGAACCCAATCCGCGGCCTCGACCCAGTGAATCCGCCCGAACCCGGCGATGTAGCGCACCCGCAGCGGCTGCAGCCACCACAACGCGAAGTCGTGAGCCTGGCCATACCGCCGGGCCGCGGGGAAGAATCCGTAGTACGACTCCGCAACCGCAGCGACCCGGTCGTCGGGCACGGGGCTGGCATCCGCCAGCACGCTAGCCCGCCCGAGCTCCTGCGAGGAACCGTCGCCCGACTGCGCGACGGTGAGGCAAACCCTGGGATCGCCCCGCATGTTGGCGGTGTGCTGCGCGATGTCGCTGACGTAGATCGCGAGGTGACCGGTCGGCAACAACACGAACGGCGTCACGGAGCCGAATGGATAGCCAGGGTGTTCCATCGACATCGTCGACAAGACACCGGACTCGCTCGATCGCAGCAGCCGGCGGGCCAGGGCCGCAGGGCTCGGTTCAGCAGATGCCATGCGCCTGTCGTATCGCGTGCAGCGGCCAGGTGACGACCATTCTCCGCTTTCGCGAGGCGCCGGTCGCCCGTTCAACGACCAGGACTAGGCGTGACGGAAGTTCTGCAGCGGTGAATCCAGGTCGCGGCGCCGAAGCTGGCGAACGGTTACACCCGGATTCGTTTCGCGCACCAGCTTCTTGACGAGTTCGCGGTCGGCATCCGCCGTCTGGCAGCCGAGCAAGACTTCGCGGATCTCGACCGGCACGAACGGCGCGCGCGAGAACACGCGTACCTCGTGCTCGTGGCTCCAGCTCATTTGCTTCTGCGAGAGGATCTCGAGCGCGACATCGCTCGGCGACTTGCGACTGCTCCCGACGTGCATCGTCTGGTCGTAGAGGATCGGCCGCACCCTTTGCCCGGTCCGCCGCTTGACGTTCACGCCGAGCACGACGCCGGTGTGGCCACCGGCGTAGTACGACCACATCAGCGTGCTCTTCGGATGCTCAGACAATGAGCAGATCCGCCACTCGTCCTTGCTCGCGCGAATCGCACTGCGGAACGCTCGCGTAACGCTATCGCCCTGATAGTGGTATCGCCCCTCCATCGGATCATTGAGATCACGGAACGAGGCGGCGTAGAGCCGCTTCTCGAGCAGGATGTCGAGCAGGAACCTCCAGTTGTCGAGAGAGCGGTACTTGTAATAGACGTCGACCATCCCGGGATCGGTTCTACCGCGCATTCGCCCAGCGCGACAGATCGCAACATCATCCGGCGGACATCCTCGTCGAGACATGCGACAATCGATCCAATGATCCTGAGAACCTGGCACGGGCGCACGAAGCGGTCGGATGGGGACGCCTACGAGGCGTTCATGATCGACCGGGCGGCACCGGACTATCGACGCATCCGCGGCCTCCAGCAGCTGTACTTCACCCGGCGGGACGACGAGAACGTCTCACACTTCCTGCTCGTGACGCTGTGGTCCTCACTGGACGCGGTCCGTGAGTTCGCGGGTGCAAGACCCGACGAGGCAAAGTACTACCCCGAGGACGATCGCTACCTGCTGGAGAAGGCGCCCAACTCGCACAACCACCGCGTGTTCTTGGAGGATTGCGTCGACGCTAGTGCGGGAACGAGCGAGGCATGACGGCCGATGGCAGGGCCGCACCACGACGACAACGCTACCCGCAAGGCGGGCACTGAGGCGGGCAACGAAGCGGCCAACGAGGCGGACAATGCCCCGAAGCGCGTCACCGACCACGCATCAGATCGCGATCTTCCTTCTCGCGCAGGTGCTGGCGCTTGTCCTGCGTCTTGCGGCCGCGCCCCACGCCGACCGAGATCTTGGCGTAGCCTTTGACGCCGAAGTAGACCCGCAACGGCACCAGCGTGTAGCCCTTGAGCAACGCCTTCTGCTTGAGCTTCTTGATCTCGCTCTTCTTGAGCAGGCACTTGCGGCGCCGCGTCGGCTCGTGGTTCTGCAGGTTGCCGTGGCTGTACTCGGGGATGTTGGCGCCGACCAGCCAGAGTTCGTCGCCCTCGAGCCGGGCGTAGGCCTCGTCGAGGCTGACTTTGCCCTGCCGCAGACTCTTGACCTCGGTGCCACGCAGCACGAGCCCGCACTCGTAGCGCTCCTCGATCTCGTAGTGGAACCGCGCCTTGCGGTTCTCCCCCACCAGGATCTCCTTTCCCGCAGCGGGCGCCTTGGCCGCCGCCTTCTGTTTGCTCTTGCCGCCCTTGGCCATCGTTCCGTGCAAACTGAAGCAAGGACCAGGGAATGGCAAGCTTCCCCCTTGCATCATGCGGCGTGACGGCTAGTTTCCTCGGCCCCTCACCTGGGCCCAGGTGGCGGAATTGGCAGACGCGCTAGGTTCAGGTCCTAGTGGGGTTAACACCCCGTGGAGGTTCAAGTCCTCTCCTGGGCACCACTCATCGCCGCGGCAGGGAATTGCTCGCGGCGCGTTCTCGCTGCAAGCCTGCACTGCAGCCGGCCCGCTGTGACAGCGGGTGTCGCTCGCAGCGGTCGCCCCCTTTCTCCGCCGTGACCGAACTGCTGAAGAGCGAACTCAACCGCGACGTCCCGCTGGCAACTCCCGGCGAATTCGCACCGCTCCGCATCGGCGATCTCGTCGTCGATCCACCCGTCGTGCTCGCGCCGATGGCCGGGGTCACGAACGCGCCATTTCGGTCGCTGTGCCGGCGGTTCTCGGCCGACCGCTGTCTCTACGTCAGCGAGATGATCACCGCGCGGGCGTTCGTGGCCGGCCACGCCCGCACACTCAAGCTCGCCTCGTTCGGCAACGACGAGCAAACCAAGAAGAGCATCCAGCTCTACGGCACCGACCCGCGCACGCTCGCCGAAGCCACGCGCGTCCTCGTCGACGACTGGGGCGTGCATCACATCGACATGAACTTCGGCTGCCCGGTCCGAAAAGTCACGGGCAACGGTGGCGGTGCTGCGATCCCGGCGCGCCCGAGCCTGCTGCGGCGCATCGTGCAGAGTGTGGTGAAAGCCGCCGGCGACGTGCCCGTCACGATCAAGTTCCGCAAGGGCATCGACGACGACCTGCTCACGTTCCTGGACGCGGGACGGATCGGCGAAGAGGAAGGTGTGCGCGCCGTCGCGCTCCACGCCCGCACGGCAGCGCAGCTCTACTCGGGCGACGCCGACTGGCACGCGATCACCGCGCTCAAGCAGGCGGTCACGACCATCCCCGTGCTCGGCAACGGCGACATCTTCGAGTGCTGGGACGCCCTGCGGATGATGCGCCAGACCGGCTGCGATGGCGTCGTCGTCGGTCGCGGATGCCTCGGCCGACCGTGGCTGTTCGGCGAACTCTGCGCCGTCCTCACCAGCGAGCAACCGCCGCAGCCACCTCACTCGGGGCAGGTCGTCGACACGCTGCTCGAACACGCCCGCCTGCTCGTCGACTTCTTCGGCGAGAAGAACGGCATGCAGCAGATCCGCAAGTTCACGGGCTGGTACCTCAAGGGCTTCCCCGGCGCGAAGCGCCATCTGCCCGCGCTCCACCTCGTGAAGAGCTACTCCGAGCTCGAAGCGGGCGTCGCCGCGATCCCGCGCGATCTGCCCTACCCCGCGAGCGCACTGCGAGCACGGCGCTGCAAGGGCGGCCGCACACAGACGGTCGCGCTGCCGCAGGGGTTCCTGACCTGCGCCGACTCGGACCTCGTCGTCGAGGACCCCGAGTTCATGGACGGCGGCTGAGTTTGCGGACGATCGGGCCGTCGCGCGACGCAAGCAGACTAAACCGACCAAGTCCGCGCGAGCTTGGGCCCGCGCAAGCATGACTGCGAACTAGTCGCCGCTCCGATCAAGCGTCTTCTCACGCTCGAACGCGATCCGACTCAGCGCATGAGTACGATCGATGTGAATGGTCTGAACAGCGCCGCCCGACGATCGACTGACGAACGAGAGCACTCCGCCCTCACCGTAGCCAGAAACCAAGACGTCGGATGACGCGCCGCTGCGCTTGTCACTTGCTTCGCGTTCACTCACGGCACTGGCCCTCGCTGAATTGAGAGGATGTTGTGTTCATCAAGCGACCCCAACAGGTCGGCGCTCAAGTTCGATCCATCTGCGAAACCAACCACAGTGGTTTCATGGAGCCCGCCCAATGTAGTCAGGGCGACCGCTTTCGGCAATCGAAGTAAAGCTACCCGTTCCACGCCAGAGTCACCGTAAACACAATCGGAAAAAATCGTTACGAACCAACGACAGGGCCCTGACACACCCGTGACAAGGAGCCCCCGAAGTTCGACGTGGGACTTTACGAACGCTTCCGTCAAGCCCGCTATTTCAACCATCGGCAGCTGGCGAACCCGTCGCCCACGGTTTTTCGCCCCAAGCTGAACGACCCCTCGGAAGTCGAATCCCGCGAGCACCCTCACGCCGTCCTCGATCCGAAACAGAATCTGCGGCCCCAGATTCGAAGCCCTGGCAACGCAATTACTTAGCCGCGCCGCGCACCCCTCCGGACCCGCCCGACACCCGACCTCGTCCGCCAGCAGCCGCGTCAAAGGCGTTTCCGTTTCCCGTTCAGCCAAGAGGCCCAGCAGGGTCAATCTGTACCACCGATACAGGAAACTCGCCGCCGCCACGAAGTGGATAAGGTCGACCCCACGGTCGCGATCCGCATCGCAGCTGTGCAACGGGAACAGCTCGGGGGCCTCCTCGGCGAACGGGTTCTCCAGGTTGGGCGGCGCGGTATCCTGCAACAGCTCGACTTTCGCGGTCGTCGGCTCCAACGCGCGAGTGACATCGAGCCTCGCACCGTTGTACGTCGACAGTGCATTCAATCGCGACAGACCGAGACCTCGACCGCAGACGTCCAGAGCCGCGACGAGGTTCGCCTCCGTCGCGATCGCATCACCGTCCACTGCACGGATAAGGAACGCGCATTCCGGCACGACTCCGGCATCCCGAACGCACTCGATCTTCTTCCGTGCGTCACCCCAGGTGGAGAAGAAGGACTTCGAGAAATCACGCCGCTGCCGCTGCTCAACCGCATCGACGCCGAGGTACACCATACGGCAACCAGCAGCTCGAAGCTCCTTCATGACGTGCGGATGCACGTCCCGGACCGTCAGATAGCAGCGCCAGAGCAAGTCCGCATCGACCCGCTTGATCGCCTGGCAGACGCCCACCAACCAATCGACGTCGTTGCCCAGATTGTCATCGACAACGAAGGCCTCGCGCCAACCCACCTCGGCCGCAGACGCAAACTCCGTCGCAATCTCTTCCGCGTCGCGCAACCGAAACCCGTTGCCAAAGTGTGCGGGAGAGTAGCAATATGCACACGCGTATCGACACCCACGTCCGAACTCCAAGTTGATCAAACGACTCGAGTTGACCGCCCAGTAGGCCGCCGGATCGATCCCCGCCGACGAATCGAGGACACCGAACTCCTCGCCCGTAAGCGGGCGACCACGTAACACCCGACCCGCGATCGGAAGCGCTCGAACATTCGCAACATCGATCCTATCGGGCTGCTCCAGAAGACCCGCGAGCACAGCTTCTCCCTCACCTTGTACGACCAGGTCCACCCAGTCGAAGCGTGTGAGAACCTCCTCACCGATCTGTCCGAAGTGCGGCCCCCCAACCACGACCGTCACGTGCGGCGCCAACGCTTTGACTTCCCGGGCGAGGACCAGCGCCACGTGGGAATCGACGGCCATGGAAGTGAAGCCGACCACACTCGGGTCGCTTTCCAGGATCTGCTCCACGGCGGAAGTCGGCCAGCGTTGGCGCCACCCCGAGCCACTCGTCTGCCACAACAAGTTGAGGTCGAGGACCGCAACGTCCCATGCGCGGCAGTAGTGCGCGAGCCTCAGTAGGCCAAGCGGAGGCGACAGCTCGAACGCATCGGAACCGATGATCGGCGTCTGCACGAGCACGACACGCCTTGCTGCAGTATCTGAACTTCGTCGCGACACGATCAGAGTTACCTGAGGTATTCGACCGCATCGCCGAGGGTCTTCTGAGGCCTGAGAACGGTGGTTGGATCCTCGTTTCCTGAATCGATGCCGTAGATGTAGTACCGCCAGTGCTGGTTGTCACCGACAACCGTGTCCGGCCCACCGCGAAAGTTCACGGTCATCAGCTCAGCCGGCACCTTCACGGCGCTCCGATCGGCGAACGGCGGCAAATTGAGCGAGTATGGGCGTCGGATGAACTTCCGCATCGCTTCGACAACTGAGTCCTTGTCGAGCTTCGGGAAACAGTTCGCTTCTTCCAGAATGAGGTACGTCAGGCTTCCAGCAACGACCCCAAGGGGCCTGTAGTCGACCGCGTCGATCCCGCCATCAATGTGACCGTTTGGTGCAGGAGGCATCGGCGAAAACAAGAGAGCCCTCCTGAATCCCGTGTAGGACGCCATGAACCTGGCGAAGTCCTTCGCCGTACATCCGTCCGTGAACACCATGTCGACTTCGTGGCCCTGCGACTTCAATTTCCGCGACGCCTTCTGGATCTTTTCGAGGTACAGCCGCGTCGTCGGGTGAAGGCCTACGCAGATCAACAGATCCGGCTTGAACTGCTCGAACTGCACTTCGACGCGCAACAAGCGCATATCGATCTCGTCAGCTACCTTGACGACCCTCGAGGTAGCGCGGCGAGCCGTAAGCGCCATCTGCAGCTCGTCTGCGATGTACTTGGAGTAGCGACTGTTGGTCCCGTCTTGCATGATCAGGACTCTCGAGTACCGCCCAACACCATTCACGACACTGACCAAACGAGCAACCTGCACTCTATCGGTCGGCAACAGTCGGAGAATCGTCGTCTTGTCGCCCGGTGCATTCGCGGTGAGGTCCGGGTTGGTCGGCCCCAGCAAGATCACAGGAATCCGATTCTCATAGTAGAACGACCCTGCCACATGCATGGCGGCAGTACTATCGTTGTGACCGACGACGAGAAGGCAGTTGTAGTCGGCTAGCTTCGAACGCAGCTCAGTCACGGTTCGGCCAGGATCCTCTCGATCCTCGACATACACGATCTCGACCCTCTGCTGGTTGACAGCCCTGCCAGGAGGACCGAATGAGAGCCAGAAATCGCAACCCCTGTCAAACGGTACTCGATGGCTAGCTCCAAAGGCGCTCACAAAGCCCTCGATCATCGGTCCGGCAGTTGCTTGGTTTCGATCACGAGGGTTAGGCATGACGAGGAAGACAGCATTCTTCTTCGTCGGTTCCGGCGCCAGCCGGCCCACGGCGTCCTTCACACTCGCGATGTCTCTGCCGACGGAACTCGATGCGTCGCGAACCACGCCGATCTGCTCCTTTAGGTCGGCGAGTTCGCCCGTCAAGACGGGCACGTCCCCGAAGTGCTTTTGGAATAGCCCTTCAACGTCCTGCCTTAGCTCAGTCCTCAGGAGCTGAGCCTGACCGTGGAGATAAAGGTAGCCGAGCGTGAAAAAGCCGCCCAACACGGCAACAACGGCTGGAACCACAACGGGAACCCAACGACGGAACCCGGATGGCCCCCGCTCGGCGGACCCGGAACCCAAGCCCGTGTTCGCGATTACTGGAACCCGCGCCTGCTGCTCTTCGACAGATCTTGCCTCGCGTTGATCTTCGTTGTTCATTCTTCTACCCCAGGGAAGCGACTCGAGCCTGCATAGCGTCCACGAGCGAGCTTGGATTCACCGAGAACACAGCTCGCTGCGAACCCGCAGCAGCCCACACGATAGGGAGCTCCAACACGTCGGTATCCAGCAGCGAGACCACCGCGGCATCGTGCCCAAACGGCGGGACGCCCCCGATTACGTAGCCGGTGAGTCGGCGGACCTGTTTCGCACTCGCCATCTTCACGTCTTCGCCCAGCAGCTCGGCGATGCGGGGCAGGGACGCGCGCTTGGTGCCCTGCAGGACCGCGAGAATCACCTGCTGCGACACGCTTAACAGAACGATCGATTTCGCAATCTCGTGAACTTCACATCCGATCGCCCGAGCCGCATCCGCTGCCGAGTGGGTCGACTCGGGCATCGTGCGCACATCGCATGTCAACCCCATCGCCTTCGCGTGGGCGAGAAAGTCACCTTCGTCCCGATTGGCCAACCTCCTCATGTTTACCCCACCTCCCGCTGAGAACGGAACGCTGCCGCGCTCCTGAACGGAGCCCTCACAGCGCGGCAGGCTGTGTGCTGACCATTGTGGTCCGCAACGAGCACGACCTTGCCTGATTCGGCAAGGCGCTCGATCGTGGCCTTGACGGATTCCCGCATCTCCCGGTCCAACGCGGAGTACGGCTCGTCGAAGACGAAGACCTGGGAACTCGGCCGCTCAGCGACGATCGACACGAGGAGCGCCTGCCGCTGACCGCCGCTCAGCGAACCCACCGCCGCCTCGGCGTTGACCACGCCGTTTGGCAAGTTGATCCCTTCGGCACGGCACCACGCCGATCGCCAAGGACGCAAGACCGACAATCGCTCGGTGCGCGCAACCACAACGTGTTCGGCGACCGATACCTCCGCGCTCGACACCCGATCGGCGTGCTGCGGGAGATATGCTACGGAGCGCTGCGGAGGTGAGGCCGGACCGCCGGCGCCAGGGATCGAGAAGCTGCCAGTGGCCTCGACTCGGCCCACGATGGCAGCCATGAGTGTCGACTTGCCGCTACCGTTGTCGCCCTCGATCAGGAGAACCTCACCGGGCGATGCCTCCAACGTGACATCCTCGAGAACGTTGCGTTCGCCGTAGCTCACGGTCACGTCGCGCAGGACCAGCGGAGAATCCGCAGCGGCCGACGTCGTCTCCGACGCCCGGCGCAAACCGCGTCGACGAGCAACGATCGCGGGCCAGGCCAGCACCACGAGAATCGTCAAACCGGTCAAGACTCGAGGAATCCATGGCAGCCCGAGCAAGCGGTGACTCGAGTTGATCACGAAGAACAGGAACACAATGCCGAACGACGCTGCAACCTCCGGCCGTCCGACCCAACCCCCAATGCGCTCCAGGAGGCGGATGGAGCCCGAGGACGCCGGCGACCGAGCTCGTGCGAATCGCTCGAGGAAAGCCGATCCGAGCAGGTAACCCGCGATCGCTTCGATCAAGTAGTCCAATCCGGCGCTGGACGTGATCTGCCCATCACGAGTACACACGAGGATGCCGCTCATCGCGGCCAAGCCGCCAGCGATCACGAATCCCCGGTTGCTGAACCGCCTTGGCGACTGTCCGCTCACTTCGAGGAAGGAGCGGCCTCCCCGCGTATCGGAAAGGCACCGGTAGGCAGCGCCCCACTCCGACCGCAGCACGACCCGGGTGAGACCGACCAATGTAACGGCGACCATTGACAGCAGCACGGCCTGCGCTCCGTCCGAAGGCAGACCGAACTCCTGCAAGCCCTCCGCAAGACTCGCGAGGTCAGCCCCCTGCGGCAACCGGATCGTTCCTTCGGTGATCGCGAGCGTGACCGCCAAGCCGATGAACACCCATACCAATCCAGCCATCAGGGGATCCAACCCGCCGGTGTTAATCGTCCTTCCGACCAGGCTGCCCAGGAGGCAACCGGCGGCCAAACCCACCACGGAGGCTAGTACCACGGGCAAGCCAGCTGACACCAGCACGGCAAACAGGGCTCCACCGAGAGCGAACGAGGCCGCAAGCGAGAAGTCGGCAAACCGTTGGTATCGCAGCGTCCAGACGAGAGCGAGGACCAGCGGAACCAGCGGTAGCGCGTCGTAGACGGAATCCAGGATCACGGCGCTATTTTCGCTTGGCGGGTGCTGCCGACTTCGACTCTGGGCTGGCGATCCCCAGCGCTCTCAGCGCAGTGTCATTGTAATGGAGGCTGCCCGTCGACAGTTGGCGAACGGGGAGCTCGGAAGGAACCCTTCCATCGCGCGTAATCGAAATCGCGAGTTCCGCGCCGAGTCGCCCGACATCTCGGTAGTCCACACCGACACCGGCGACCGCTCCCATCGATACCGCCTCGGAGTCTGCCGCGAAGAGCGGCTTGCCCAACGGACTCGCCGTCCGAGCGATCAGGCCGGCGTTCTTCATCATGAGGTTGTCCATGCCGATGACCAGCGCGTCCACGGCCCCACACAGGGCTCGAGTCGCAGCGCGAATCTCGCTCTCGGATGAGACCTTCTTCAGCTCCAGGGTGACTCCTTGCGCCTTACAAGCAGCCCGCACTCGCTCAGCCGATACGACGGCCGGCTGATCCCTCGGGTCGTAGAGCATGCCCATCGAACGAAGATCCGGCAGGAGCTCTTTGGCGAGGCCTACCACCCGATCCATCGGTGGGTTGTCGCTCACCCCTGTGCAGAACTCCCCGCCCGCGGCGAAGGCCTCCACGAGCCCAGCACCAACCGGGTCCGTAACCCCAAGGAACACGAGTGGCGGCGTCTCCGGATCTTGGGCGGCCTTCGCCCGCACCTGCCTTGCCGCTTCGATGCTCACCGGCGTCGTGATCGGAACCAGGACCCGAGGGTTTTGATCCAGCGCAGTCCGCACCGCGACCCGGATCTCTGCGTCGGAACCCTGCGCGTGATGGGTGGTCACCACCGCGTTCGGCATCTCCTCGCGGACCTTCTGCCGGAAGGCGTCGACGATCGCGTTGATGACCGGATGGGGCTCCTTGTACACCAGCGCGAAGTCCGGGCGATCTCCACCTCCACCACCGCAACCGGTGAGGCCGACCGCCATGAAGATCGCAAGTGCGACGAGCAAGGGGAACATCCTGCGCATGTTGACTTTCCTCGTTTCCGTTAATCGTGACGGTCGAGACCAAGGGCTCGGCGCGCCCGTGGCGCGAGGACCGACGATCTGCCAGAGCAGTTGGTCGTCCTATCCGCCCGACTCCGAGTGTCAGACCGTCACCTGTCGTATCTAGCTCGCCTCAAGCATAGGAAACACGAGATAATACCGATTCACTCGATAGCTTTGGTCTATTTCACTCCCTGCGCCACACCCAGGATCGCGGCTACTCCGGGGTGCTGAAGCTCACGCATGAGGCCATTGGCGTAGAACTCGACCCGGACCCCGGTTGTTCCTACCGGAGCCACTTGGAATCGCTCCGTGATCTCGGTCGCGATGATCTCGGGCCCCGGGAAAAAGCCTCGCCCCTCCTGACCGAAGACATACAGCAACGCGCTGTCGGCGAACTCACCCTGAACGCGAGGCTGCACGGAATGTTCGTCTAACCAGACATCCAGCCGCTGCCTCAACCCCGTGTTCGGAGTCGGAAGCAGCAGGGGTGCATCAACAAGGGACGCCGGAAACTCGCCCTCGAGTTCACGAACTCGCTTAGGCGCACCGAAGATGGTCACCTCCGAGGTCGCCAAACGACTGCTGAACATCTTCGAATCAAAAGCCCGTGGCAGAGGGGAATCAGAGATCGCAATGTCTAGCTCTTCTTGTTCGAGCATTCGCTCGAGGATCCCTGCCTTCTCCTCAAGACAAACGACACGCATGTTCCCCGTGAGCACCGGCCGCAACAGCCAATAGGCGACCTGCTTCGGCACGATGTCCGCAATGCCCACAGTCAGTCGGCCAGGCTCGAGCAAAGCACCATCACGAAGCGAGTCCCCGAGCTCACGACTCAGTGAATGGATCTTCTTGGCATAGTGGTAAACCCGCTTTCCTTCCGGCGTCAGCATCAGACTACGCTTCCGAAATGAATAGAGCTTGTGGCCAAGCGTCTCTTGGAGCTGCCGCACCTGAGCGGAGACCGTCGGTTGTTGTCGCCCCAATCTGCTGGCTGCACCGCTGACCGACCCTTCGTCCACGAGGCACTTGAAGTACATCAGGTGGTGAAGGTTGATACTTGCGTCCTCCATGCGCTGGATCTCCTCCGCTACCGGCGAACTGCTGCACTGCCGCGTTGCATCCGCAGCGGCACCCAGGTCGGCATCGTAGCTCGATTCACAGCAATGCCCAACCCCGCATTTCGAACCCTCGATACCACTCCCTTCGAAGACGGCCCGTGCACGAATTGAATCCCGAGTACAGCAGATCTTCTCGAGCGAACGTGCCTCATCTACCGATCAAACCATGCGCCGCCTGTGGTCGAACGATCACATGGCGCAAGAAGTGGCAACGCTGCTGGGATCAGGTCCGCTACTGCAGTGACCGCTGTCGCAAGCAGCGGCCGGGCGACCGCGAGGCCGCGATCGAACGCTGCATCGTCGAACTGCTCGAACAACGCCAGCAAGGCGGAACAGTCTGCCCGTCCGAGGTTGCAAGATCGCTGCGCAGCGACGATGGCGACTGGCGCGCGCTGATGGAACCGGTGCGAAGCGCGGCTCGCCGCCTCGTTGCTGCGGGCCGACTCGAGATCACGCAGCGTGGCCAGGTCGTCGAACCCTCCACTGCGCGCGGGCCGATCCGACTGCGCCTTCGACGGCGATCGTAGCCCGCCGCGAGCTCACGGCTCGAGCCAGTGCGCGCCGACCTGCACCCCATCGGCAAATTCGAATGCCGCCCTTACGTGACCCGCGTGCTGCACGCACAGCATGTCGATCCGATCGACGCAGCAACGCACGACGGCGAAGTTGCCGCGTCCCGCCGCGACACGCTCCGCGTCCGGCAGCCGCCCGCGTAGATCGAGCGGCAGGTTGGGACTCGGAGCCGCGGCGACAGTCGACGGCGCCGCCGGTGCCAGGTAGCAGCGCCGGCTGCCGAGCCCCACGCTCTGCCACGCGGCGTCCACCAACCCGGTGTCGGTCTCGACGGCCGCCCGGCCACCGATACGGAGCTGCAGCCTGGTGCCGGAATCGTGGAACGTCAGCGCCACCACCGGATTGGCGAGCACCTCCGCGATCTTCGGCGACCGGCGGTCGGTATGGAATGCGAACTCCGCAGTCCGGCGGTCGACCCGGCGCAGCACGACGACCCGCGCCTGCGGCCGACCGGCCGCATCGACCGTACCGAAGACTGGCCAGTGAAAGCCGTGCGCGGGCGCATCGACGGCCCGCACGAGTTCCTGCCACGCGACGTCCGCGAGTTCTTCGAGCGTCACGGTCTCCGGATCGAACTTCACGGTCCGAGCACCTCCACCTCGCTCGTCAGGCAATCGTCGGCCCCGCCAGCAGCTCGGAGATCGTGACGAATTCATAGCCCTCCGCCGCGAGGGCCAGCACGGCGTCGAGCCGCACGATCACGTCGGCCGCCGAACGTTCACAGACGTCCCCCTCGGTCGTGCGATCGAAGTCGTGCAGCAGCACGACGCCGCCCCGGCTCGCGCGCAGGTCGGTCACCAGCGCTGCAGCACCACGGTCGATGTCGGGTCGGGTGTCCCAACCGTCATGCGTCCACATCGCGATCGGAGCGCGATGGCGCCGCACGAACCACCACGACCACAAGTTCAGCTTGCCGTAGGGCGGCCGGAACGGGAGCGCCGCGCCGTCAAGGCCATGATCCGCGCGCAGCGCCTGCCACGCCGCTACGGTGTCGTTGCGACCGGCCGCGGGCGGCGACTTCAGGTGATGCACGTGCGCATCGCCATGACAGCCGAGCTCGTGACCGGCCGCGCGAATCGCGGCGAGCAGGTCGGGGTTTTCGCGGGCGTGCCGACCCAACACGAAGAACGTGGCGGTCACGCCGTGCGCGTGCAGTCGCTCGAGCACCCGCGGCGTGAGGTCACGACCCGGGCCATCATCGAACGTGATCGCGATCGCACGCCCAGCCGAGCACCGCGACTGCAGCTCACGACGGTTGCGACGTAGAGCGAGCTGCGGGACAACGACCCAGACGGCGAGTAGCAGCCCGAAGCCGGCCACCACCGCGAGACCCACCCAGAGCGCCGTCATGCGATCCTCGCGAGCCCGGACGCGCGCGCGGCGCCCGGGCGGGCCGCGGCATCAGGGCGCTTCGCTGGCGCGGATTTCGACGGTCGCACCGCGCGGCAGGATGTCGAACAGTTCGGCAATGTCGGGAGCATACATCCGAATGCAGCCCATCGACGACATCGTGCAGATCGTCTCCGGCATCGGCGTACCGTGCGCGCCGAAGCCCGTGTAGGACGGGTGACGGAACTTGACGAAGTACTCGCCGAGAATGTTCTCGTGGTGGCCATACGGCAGCACCCGACCGTCGGGCGCGGTCCATTCGGGTCGTGGTTGCTTCTCGATCACCTCGAACGTCGTGACCGGCGTCTTGTCGTTCGCGCCGAGCCCGACCCAGTAGAGCCGCAACAGGTTCGCGCCCACGTACACCCCGAGCGAGAAACTGCGCTTCTCGACGACGCAGTGGATCGGATCGGCCGGCACTTTGAGCCGCTGCCCGACCTGGATCGCGTTCTTGTTGTGGATCCGGTTGAGCGCCGCGATCGTGCCCTCGTCGACGAGCACACCTTCGCGCCGGAAACGGCGCGCGATGCGGTTGAGACTGTCGCCGCTCTTGACCGTGTAGCTCCGCGCCCCCGCGACGTTCTGCGGATCGCAGAGCCAGCGGTCGGCGCGCACGCGATAGGTGGCGAACGCCCGGTCCACGGCGGCCCGCGCCGCGGCATCACCCTTCTTGATGTGACCCCGCAGACACAGGTCCAGGTAGCGCGTGCCGGCCGCGACGGCGTCGGCATCCGGCAGCCGCATTGCGGCGGCAAACGCGAGATCTCCGAGCTGGCGGCCCTCCGCGTGGTGCAGGAACGTGTTGTGCGAGCCGAGTCGCGCGAACGCGGTTCGGAAATCGGTCTCGTTGCTCAACCCCGTGCGCAAAGCATCGAGAATGCGGCGCTCGACCCCGGCCTGCAGCCGCCGGCTGTTGATCGCGACCCAACCCTGCGCGATCGCTGCCGCGTCGTTCTGCTGGATGCGGTTCGACAGCTCGTCGAGCGCCTTCTGACCGTCGGCATCGAGCGCGGCGCGGGCCGCGTTGGGCGCAGGCTCGGCCGGAGCGGCCTGACCGCCGCCGTTACCGTTACCTGTGCCGCTACCGCTGCCAACGAGATCGCGCAACGAGGGCGCCGGCGCCTGACCGCCACCGCCGCCATTGCCATTGCCATTGCCATTGCCATTGCCGCCGCTCGCCACCACGCCCGAACCACCGGGCCCCGCCTGCGCGGGCGTAACGAACCAGCCGTCGTAGATCCACCACCCGATTGCCGCGAGCAATCCGAGTACCAGTATTTGTCGCATAACCACCGCCTCCACGTTCGACGGTAGCGGATCGGGCGATGAAATCGAGAGGCTCCGCACCGCGCCGAACCGTCGGCGGAGGTCGGTTGAACCCTGGTGCTCAGGTGGGCTCCCCCCGCAAGTGCTTGGGCGCGGGCCGGCAAGGCCTCCCGCTCCCGTGGTGCACTCACAAGGTCGGATCCCTGCGCGTGTTCATCGGTTCAACTTTTTGACCCCGGCACAACAACGAGAACCGCAGTGCGAAGCCTTCGACAGGTTGATCGAGTCTACCTCGACCGCGAGCCAATGCTACACGGGGAAGGCCCGCGCGGCGCTGGACGCAGCCGTCCTATCGCATTGCGAATGCGGGGTTTCAACCGACTCAGTGAACGACTCTGGGAACCAACCCTGGAGAGCTCTCAACAGCCCGGCCGCCCCGACCGCATCGCCGGTCCGTGGGAGCGCCTACTCCCAGCGATTCTGGCCGATCGAGGCCATCACCTGCTCGGCGGCCGCGACGGCCGCGACCCCGTCCTCGCCGCTGACCCGCGGCCGCGACCGCTGGCGCACGCATTGCACGAAGTCTTCCAGTTCGGCGCGGAGCGGATTGCCGGCGCTGAGTTCGAGGTTCTTGACCTTGAGCAGGCCGTCGAACACGAACTTCCACAGGTCACCGACCTCAGCGCGGTCGATGCTGTCGAGATCCAGCTTCTCGAAGTCCCAGCCAGCCGTCTTCTCGACGACCATCCCCTGCTGAGTCTGGAAATCGAGACTCGCATAACCCGACTTGCTGAAGACGCGCATCTTGCGCATCGGCTTGAGCGCGACACGGTTGGCCGTGAGGTGTGCGACGGCGCCGTTCTCGAAGCGGATGATCGCGGAGGCCATGTCCTCGGCCGGCGTGAATACCGCGCCCCCGAATGCCTCGACGGACTTGATCGGGCTGTCGACGAGCGCGAGCACGAGATCGAGGTCGTGGATCATGAGATCGAGCACGACACCGATGTCCGTGCTCCGGAACGAAAATGGCGCGAGCCGCTGCGACTCGATGTAGCGCGCCTCGCGCCCGATCGGCGCAATACCCTCGAGGGCGGGGTTGAAGCGCTCGACGTGCCCGACCTGCAGCACCCGATCGTGCTTCTTCGCAACGTCGACGAGCGCCTGGCCGTCGGCGACCGTGCGAGCGATCGGCTTCTCCATGAGCACGTCGATGCCGTTCTCGAGAAAGAACGTGCCGACCTCGCGATGGATCCTCGTCGGCACGACGACCGACACCGCGTCGACGGCGCCGGCCAGCTCACGATAGTCGCGATGCGTCGCGCAACCGTACGTGTCCGCCGCGAGCGCCAGCGCCTTGTCGTCCGTGTCAGCCACGGCCACGAGCTCGCACTGCTCCTCCAGTTCCCCGAACAAACGCGCGTGGTGCCGGCCGAGATGCCCGACACCGACCACGCCGACTCGCAACCGCTCGCTCACGCGTCGACCAGGGTGAACTTGAGCTCGGCCTCCGCGACGAGTCGACCGCCAACCTTGCAGCGCCCTCGCACGTGACCGACCTGCGGCTTGGCGCGGATCGTCTCGACCTCGATGCGCAGCTGGTCGCCGGGCACGACGGCACCGCGCAACTTGACCTTGTCGATGCTCCAGAGCACCGCCAGCTTGCCCGTGTTGTCGAGCTTGCGCAGCAGCAGCAGGCCCGCGAGCTGCGCCATCGCCTCGAGCTGCAGCACACCTGGCATGATCGGCTGCTCGGGCCAGTGACCCTGGAAGAACGGCTCGTTGATCGTGACGTTCTTGATCGCCGCCGCGCGCTGGAACCCTTCGAGCTCGATCACGCGATCGATCATCAAGAACGGGTAGCGATGCGGCAGTAGGTTGAAGATCTGCCGGATGTCGAGGCCTGATACGGCCGGCGCCTCGCCCTGCTCCTGCTCACGCTCGCGCTCCTCCTGGATACGCTTGACGAGCGCCATGTTGAGGCTGTGGCCGGACCGCGTCGCGATGATGTGAGCGTCGATGTCGCAGCCGACGTTCGACAGGTCACCGACGAGATCGAGGATCTTGTGCCGCGCGAGCTCGTCGTCCCAGTGCAGCGAGTTCTCCTGCGGCCCGTCGGGCCCCATCACGAGCGTGTTCTGCTGGTTGGCGCCCTTGCCGAGGCCCGCCGCGCGCAGCGGCTCGACCTCGTGCTCGAACACGAACGTCCGGGCCCGCGCGATCTCGCGTTCGAAGCTCTCGGCCGACAGCTCGAACATCGCGATCTGCCGCGTGCTGCGCGTCGTGCCGTTCTTGGCCTCGTAGTCGAGGTGATACTCGACCGACAGGCCACCGGCACGCAGGGCCCCGTCCTTGCCACCCGTATCGGAGCTGCTGCCCGACGACGGCAGCGCGACGAGACTGGCCGTGCCCTCACGCACGTAGATCGGCTGCTGCACGGAGTAGACGGCGCGCGGCGACTTGAGATCGACCGTACCGCTCTCGCGCAGGCCATTCATGAACTCGGCGGCCGCGCCATCGAGCCCCGGCACCTCCTCGCCGTCGATCTCGACCGTGACGTTGTCGATGCCGAGCGCATAGAGCGCGGCGAGCAGATGTTCGCAGGTGTAGACCTCGGCCTTGCCGTCCTGGATGCACGTTCGACGCTGACGCGCCTTCATGTTCGCGCCGTCGGCCCGCACGACCGGATGGTCCTCGATGTCCGTGCGCACGAACGTGACGCCCGTCCCGGCCTCCGCAGGCCGCACGACGACGCGCGTGTCCTTGCCCGAATGCAGGCCGACGCCCCGGAACTCGACCGGGCTCTTGAGGGTGCGCTGCGGCCGGGCCGGCGGCGCCGCTGGTTCGTTGGTTACCACGCGCTCCCCTATTTGCCGGGCTGACGAGTCGGCTTGGCAGCCGCACCCTTGGGTTGGCCCATTGGGTTCTTCTGGGCGTTCTTCTTGGCCGCCGCGAGCCGCTCGGCGCGCGGGTCGAACACCTGAAGATACTTCACGAGCGCCGGCGTCAGATCGACCGACTCGTCCGTGAACCAGACGGTCCGGCGCGTGAACTGGCGATGGCGCGCCTGCTGCAGACCGGAGCTGCCGGCCTCTTCGGGCGCGAGATCGAGCGTCTCCTGCTTGCGCAGCACGATCGCGACGCCACGGTCGCGGGCAACCTTCGCGATCGCGAACTCGAGGTCTTCGTAGACCCGCAGCTCGAATGCCTCGAGCTCGGTGTCGAACTGCCGCTTCATGAACTGGGCGGTGTCGTCGCGCCGGCGCGCCAGGCTCTGGAGCTCGAACTCCTTGTTCGCGTAGTCGTTCGTGCCAGGCCTGAGCAACGTCAACTGCGCGCGCAGCTCCTCGATGTTCTTCGTGATCGCATCGAGCTGGTCGCTGAACTGACTCGACATCTTCTGCAGCCGCTCGCGTTCCTTGATCGCGACACCGTAGTTGTCGATCGCCGTCTCCAGATCGACCACCGCGATCGTGGTCGCGACCGGCTTCGTGGTTGGAGCCGGCTTCGTGGTTGGAGTCTGCGCCGACAACTGCGGGGCGCCCGCCAGTGCGGCCGCCGCGGCCAGGAGGAGGAAGCTACAGCGAAGTTTGGCCATTGGGCGCAGCACGTTAGCCCAAAGGCCGACGGAAGGCCAAGCTGGAGCGCGCTGAAGCCGTTCGATTACGCCCACCCCTGCGCGACGGACCGGCTCACGCGGTGCGACGGATCGCCGCCAAGAGATCCTCGAGCAATCGCCCCGGCTCTTCCAGCCCGACCGCCACGCGCACCAGGCCCTCGGGAATGCCGGCCGCGGCGCGTTGCTCGGGCGTCAGCGTCACATGGGTCGTGAAGGCCGGAATCGTCGCGAGGGTCTCGACCCCGCCGAGGCTGGCCGCGCGCGCGATCACCTGCAGTCCGTCGAGCACGGCTCGGGCGCGCTCGACCCCGCCGTGGACCTCGAACGCGAGCATGGCCCCACCACCCGTCATCTGGGCTTCGAACAGCTCGCGATCGGGGTGATCGGGCAGGCCAGGATAGGTCACAGAGGCGATCTCGCCCGCCGCGACGAGCTCCGCGAGCCCGGCCGCGACGGCCGCGGCATTCTGCTGCTGCGCCGTGAGCCGCAGATCCAGCGTCAGGAAGCTGCGCAGCAGCAGCCACGCCGGATCCGGCGCCAGCACGCCACCGGTATGCCGACGGAAGATCTCGATCGGTTCGAGCAGCGCGTGGGGCCCCGCGACGACGCCGGCCAGCACGTCCGAGTGGCCGCCGAAGAATTTCGTCGCCGAATGTGCGATCAGGTCGACCCCGAGATCGGCCACGCGCTGGATCGGCGGCGGCGCGAACGTGCAGTCGAACAACGTCGTCGCACCGTGCTCCCGCGCCAACGCCGTGATCGCCCGGATGTCGCAGAGCCGCAGCGTCGGATTGATCGGCGACTCGAACACGACCATCTTGATCCCCGGCCCGTCCGTGGCGAGCGCCGCCCGCAGCTGGTCGAGTTTCAGCGACGAGAAGCGTTCGACCGTGACGCCGAAGCGCGGCAGATCGTGCGTCGAGAACGCCTGCGTGCCGCCATAGATCTCCTCGGCGACGAGAACGCGATCGCCCGCGGACAGGTGCGCCGACAACGTCGCGCTGATCGCGGCCATGCCGCTCGCGAACCCGACCGCACCGTCGGTGCCCTCACGTTCTGCCACGAGGCTCTCGAACTCCCGCAGGTTCGGATGCCCCATCCGCTGATAGAACGCCCCCGCCGTCCGCGCCTCGCCGACCGCGCGCAACGTGTCGGCATCGGGTTGCGCCGCGGTACTGCTACGATCGAGCAGCGGCGACAGCGGACCGAGCGGCGGACGAGATTCGCGAGGCGTGCCGTAGAGCGGTTCGGACATGCGCGGCATCATCGCGCAACCCGCAGCCCGCTACCATGCGGACAATCGTGCAGGACAATCGCATCATGACCCCGCCCCCGACTCTCGTCGTCCCGTGCGCCGTGCGCGCGCGGATCGAGCGCGCCGCGGTCGCGGCGTGGCCGACGGAAATGGTCGGGCTGTTGGTCGGCTCCGCTGACGAGATCACGGACTTCGCCGAGCTGCAGAACGAGGCCGGTGCCGGCGCGCAGTTCACGGTCGAACCGGCCGACTTCGCCGCGACCCTGGCGCGCACCGAGGTGCGCGTCGGGGGGACCGCCAACCGCGAATTCGTGGGATTCGTGCACAGCCATCCCGACGGCCGCGCCGCACCGTCACCGACCGACCTGCGTGAGCTGTGGCGTGACTGCGTGCACCTCATCGTCGGCGTGCGTCGAGCCGCGGGCGAGCGCTCACCGCGAGTCACCGGGTTCTGGGGCGGGCGCGTTCGCGCCTCCGGCAGCGAACCCTGTGAGGTCGTTTCATCGTGACGGCGTTCTCGACCCGACCATTCGTCCCTTGCACGCGACACCCGTTGTTGGCGAAGCTGGCGTCATGATCGCGGGCATCGGAGTCGACACCGTTGAAATCGAGCGCATCGAGGCGCTGTGGCGCCGCGGGAGCGAACGATTCCTCGCGCGGGTCTACACCGCAGGCGAACGCGACTACTGCCTCGCCCGCCACCGCCCCGGCGAATCGCTGGCCGCGCGGTTCTGCGCCAAGGAAGCCGTGATGAAGTGCCTCGGCACGGGCTGGACCGCGGGACTCACGTTCCGTTCGATCGAGGTCGAACGCGCATCGGACGGCCAGGTCACGGTGCGACTGCACGGCGCGGCAGCCGAGCGCGCGCAGAAACTCGGAGTGCAGCGCGTGCACCTCAGCCTGACGCACGATGGCAACGTCGCCACGGCGTTCGCGATCGCGGAGACGTAGCCGCACCCACCCCGGAACGATCCCGATCCGGGACACCCCCAGGGGCTCTGATGCAGGCGCGGTGAATCCGCGTCGATGAACCCCGCGTGGCCATCCGATGGATCCTCGCCCCGGCTGCCTGCGCCGGCCTCGGCGCCTGCGCGCTGGCACCCACGCCGGCCGACAGTCGCGCTCGCGACGGCGACGGCACGGTCGCAATCGAACTGCAGCGGGTGCTCGCGTTGCCCGTCGACGAAGCCGCATGCCTCACCGCGCACGCGCTCCGGCTGACGCTGCGACTCGCCGATCCCATGCCCTACGCGGGCGGCGCGCCCGCGACCAGGCTCGATGCCGAGTCGTTCGAGATCGGCTACGACCGCCGCGGCGCGCAGTGGCTGCCCGCGGCGCGACACCGCCTCGTCGATCGCGGACCCGGTCGCGGCGTGCTCCTACAGGCAACGGACGAACTGCCGGGCTACGGCGTTCGCGCCGTAGCGAAGATCCGCCTCCGCGTCACTGCCGCCGGGTCGGCGCGCGCCGTTCTCACCGGCTCGCTGCCGCGCGCGGCTGGCTCGCGTTTCGAGGCCATGCTCACGAGCGCACTCGTTGCACGCTCTGCACCGGGTCCGGCCGAGCGCGCCGCAAACCTGGCCCGCGAGTTCGCGAGCGCCGGCGACCTGCTCCGCGCGCGCCACCACCGCGACCACGCGTTGCTCGCCTGCGAGGACCCGGTACAGCGCGCCCGCCTTGCCGCCGACCTCGAGATGCCCGGCTCCGCTCGGGCCGCGCGCAGTTCGGCGAAGGAGCGGATCGGCCGCGGCGATCTCGCCGCCGCCCGCGCGCTGCAGCAAACGGCGGCGCGCAAGGCGCGGTCGCCGGCCCACGACTACCACCTGCTGTGGCAGCTGCACCGCCGCGCCGACAACGCCGACTCCGCGTTCGCCGCGGCGCTACTGCTGCGCGAGCACGACCGCTTCGGCCACGGCGAGAAGCTCGCGATCCTCGAGCTGCAGGCACAGGGCCTCGCCGACCTCGTCGAACGCGCGCTCGCGCTCGATCCGCAGTATCTGTCGCGGCAGGGCATCGAAGCGCTGCCCGCGGCCGCGCCGCCACGGTGACGCGCGGCCCCTCGTTGCCGACGGACGGCGACTACAGTCCGCGGCCGCGAACGCGCAGGCGCTCCACCTGCAGCTCCTGCCGCGGATAGAGGACCATGAGCGCTTCGGACTCGGGATCGAGCCGGCGCTGCCCACGCATGAGTTCACGGCCCTCGAACCGCACGCTGACCGTCGCCTGCGTCCGCCCCCACGACGCGGTGACGTCGATGGTGAGGCGGTGTACCGCGCCGGGCACGGCCACCGCGCGGACCCGATCGAGCACGCCACGCATCGCGCGTTCGAATGCCTTCTTCGCATGCTCCTGGCGGCGCGGATCACCCTCGAGGAACGCCGCATGCACCGCGTTGTCCCGCGTGAGCACGAGCGCAATCGCGATCCCACGGAACTGCACGATGTAGAACCGTGGCTCCACTGCGGGCGACGGCAGCACGAAATCGAGCTCGAGCGCCGTGCGCGTGCGCCCCGAGCTGCGAACGGGCAGCCCCGTGTCACACTCGAGGCGTTGCAGGTGCACCTCACTCCACGGGCGCGCGCCGGTGACGAACGTCAGCCGGCCGTTCTGCAGCTCCCAACCGTCAAATGCGCCGCGCATCAGCTGCTCGCCACGGACGGTCAAGGTCGCAGCGATCTCGCGCTCGGCCTCGTCGACGTCGACCTGGATGTCGGCCCCGCTGGCCCATTCCGCCGCAATGTCATTCTGCACGTCCGCACGCCGCCGGGCGAGCTTCAGCCAGGTCTTGGCCTGCCGCAGCTCGCGGCGCTCCAGCTCGGTGCGATCGTTGTCCTTGACGCGCAACTCGAAGCTCACGATCGCGCTCTCGAGCTCGCGCAACCGCAAGCTCTGCCGCGCCTTTGCCAACGCCTCGCGAACGCGCTGCATCACACCCGCGCGATCGACGATCACCTCGCTGGCGGTATCGCGCACGCGCTGGATCCGTGGCGCGATCTGTTCGACCAAGAACGCGTCGTTCGCCGTTCTGAGCAGCCGATCGATCCCCGTGAAGTCGTCGGCGACGAGCCGGAACACCAGCTTGCCGCGCGCCACCTGCTCGGCAGGCAGACCTGCGAACGGCTGCCCCTCGAACCGCTCGATCTCGCGCAGCAAGTCCGAGAATCGGAAGTCACTGACCGCCGCCGGCCGCGCCGACTCGCCGAGCCCTTGCGCCAGGAGTGTCGGTTGCCCGCCCTCGGCGGTTGCCCGGACGTCGACCGCGAGGCCATTGCCGCGCCGGGGGAACGCCTTGACGACGCGCTCCGACTTCACGAGGACGGCGAGCAGCCGGGCTTCGACGGCGGCCGCGTCGGCGAGCGCGCGCCGATGCTGCGCGAGCCGCGCGAGCGCGGACTCGGATGGCGCGACGATGTCCTCGAAGATCGCCTGCGCCGCGGCGGTGTCGCCGTGGCAGAGCGCCCGCCATGCCAGATCGCTACGGTGTTCGAAGCGCTCGTCGGCCGCGGCCGCGGCCGCGAGCGCGGTGCGCTGGCGCACCTCACCAATCATGCGATCGATCTCGCGCCACGGGTCGCGATCCGGTCGAAAGCGCGACGACGCCGGCCAGTCCTGCAGCAGGCTCTGGCGGAACTCGGTGATGCGCGCCGCGAGGTCGGCCGGATCGGCACCCTCCGCGACCTGCTCGTCGAAGTAGCCGACCACGTTCGCGACCGCACGCCGCATCTCGTCCGCGACCGCCGTTTCGGCGGTGTCGATCGCGGGTCGCGCGATCTGCCAGGCCTGGTCACAACGATCGCGCGCCTGCCGCAGCGTCGCCTCCGCAAGCCGCTCGCGCGCAGGCTCGCGCACCCCGTCACAGAAACTCTCGAGCGCCTTCTCCCAGAGTCGCTGTGCGCCGGCGTAGTCACCCGCGAGTAGCCGTTCGTGCACGCGATCCGGCAGTGCGGTCGCGACGTAGGTTTCGAGCCGGCGGATGAACTCGGTGTCGCGGCGCGAGATCTCCTCGTCGACCGCGGACCGCAGCTCGACGATGCCTGCGGTATTGATCGTCGAAGGCAACTGTCGCGGCAGCATGCCGGTCGCCTCGACGACGCGACGCGCCAGCCGTTCCTTCTCGAACCGCGCCCGCCCCGGCCACTCACCCGGATGCCGCAGCCAGGCGGCGAGGTCCTGCCAGCCGGGTCCCGTGAAGCCCGCCGCGGTGGCGTCGAGCGCCGCCTGCACCGCACGGAACGCGAGGTTCTCGCGCCGCAGCAACTCGATCTCCCGGCCGCGCGGCGGTTCCTTTGCGACCGCACGCAGGTGCAGCAGTCGCTCACCCGGCGTCGCCATACCGGCAAGCGTCTCGTCGAGTTCGATGAGGAACGGATCCTCGCTCGCGACGGTTGCGCTCTCCCCGCGCAGCTGCATGCCGACCCAGACGGCGCCCGCGAGGGCCACGGCCAGTAGGACCGCGACCAGGAAGCGCATCGGCACTGCGAAGCGCCGTTCACTCTCGCCCTGCGCGAGCCGCTCTTCGTCGACTTGCGGCGGCAGCTCCGACTCGAGCCGCTCGAGATCGTCGAGCAGTTCGCGCGGCGTCTGGTACCGCACGCGCAGATCCTTGGCGAGCAGCTTCCGCACGACGAGCGAGAGTCCCGAACTCAGAGCGGGGTTCAGCTCGTTGGGCGGCACCGGCGGGTCCTGCAGCACCTTCGTGATCAACTCGGCCATCGTGTCACCGGTGAACGGCGGGACACCCGTGGCCATGTGGTAAAGCGTCGCGCCGAGCGAATAGAGGTCGCTTCGGACGTCGACGTCCTGCGGGTTCCGGGCCTGCTCCGGGGAGATGTATTGCGGCGTGCCGACCGTCGCGCCGTCGCGCGTGAGCGTGAGGTCCGCGGGGCCCTTCGCGAGCCCCATGTCGGTCAGCTTGACCTTGCCGTGCTCGTCGATGAGCACGTTGCCGGGCTTGATGTCGCGGTGGATGATCTTGTTCTGGAACGCGTGATCGAGTGCGAGCGCGATCTGCTTCGCGATCTCGAGCACGTACTCCTCCGCGAACATCCCCCACTCCGCGAGGAGTCCGCGCAGGCTCTTGCCCTCGACGAACTCCATCACGAAGAAGTGGTAGCCGCCCTCTTCGCCGAGGTCGTAGCCCGTGACGATGTGCGGATGGTTGAGCGCCGCAACGATCCGTGCCTCGCGCCGCAACCGGTTGACGTAGCGGCTGTCGCGCGCGAGCGACGGCTTGAGCACCTTGAGCGCAACGATGCGCCCGAGCTTCTTGTGCCGCGCCTTGAAGACGGTCCCCATCGCGCCCGCACCGACGCGATCGAGAATCTCGTAGTCGTGGAACGGCTGGGCGAACGTCATGAACCGGCGGTGTCGTCGCTCTCTTCGGGAGCGGACTCGGCTGCGGCGGCGACCGGGCGCCCGTTCTGGTCGAGTTCGTACTTGTCGATCTTCCGCTGCAGGGCGAAGCGCGACAGACCGAGCAGCTCCGCGGCTCGGCTCTTGTTCGACTGCGCGCGCTCGAACGCCTTCTGGATCTCTCGGATCTCGAGGTCGCGCACCATGTCGGGCAGGGTCGTGCCACGCTCGCTCGGCAGCATACCGTCGTCGAGCAGGCCGAGTCCGGGCCCGGTGCGGCCTTCGCGCACGTGCTGGCTCAGGTGTGACTCGAGGATCACGCCGTCACAGAGAACAGAGGCGCGCCGGATCTCGTTCTGCAGCTCGCGCACGTTGCCGGGCCACTGGTACTGCACGAGCCGCTCCATCGCATCCGGGCTGATACGAACGCGCGCACCGGTGTCGTCCGTGAGGTCGACGAGGAAGCGCTTCACGAGGTGTGCGACGTCCTCGCGCCGATCGCGCAACGGCGGCAGCAGCACGGGCAACACCGCGAGTCGGTAGTAGAGGTCCTCGCGGAACTCACCGTCGCGCACCATCGCCTCGAGGTTCTTGTTGGTCGCACAGATCAGCCGCACGTCGACCTTGACCGTCTCGCGGCCGCCGAGCGGGCGCACCTCGCCCTCCTGCAGCACGCGCAGCAGCTTGGTCTGCAGATCGAGGTGCAGATCGCCGATCTCGTCGAGGAACAGAACGCCCTCGTCAGCGGCTTCGAGCAGCCCCTTCTTGTTGGTCGTGGCGCCCGTGAACGCACCCTTGACGTAACCGAACAGCTCGCTCTCGAGCAGCGCCTCGGGCAATGCCGCACAGTTCTCGCTCACGAACGCGCGGCTGCCACGCTTGCTATTGGCGTGCACCGCGCGCGCGACGAGCTCCTTGCCCGTGCCTGACTCGCCGGTGACGAGCACGGGGTCGTCCGCGTCGATGTACTTGTCGAGCAGGCCGAACACGTTCCGCATCGCGCGACCGGTGCCGACGATCTGCTTGTAGTCGTACTTCGACTTGTGAGCGCGGGTCTGGGTGCTGATCTCCTCCTTGATCTGCGTCAGCTCGCTGGTCTTCTCGGCGAGCTGGCCCTTGAGCGCGGCGTTGAGCTGGTCGACCCGCTCGAGCGCTGCCGTGAGCTCGACCTGTTTGCTGCGTAGCTCGTCGAGCGATCGCGCGTTCACGATCGCCGTGCCCGCGTGGTCGGCGAGCGACAGCAGCAGGGTCTTCTCGCGTTCCTGAAACACCTGCTGCTGGAGCCGGTTGTCGACGTAGAGCACGCCCGAGATCTCGCCGCGACAGCGGATCGGGATGCAGAGCACGCTGCGCAGGCGCAGATCGGCGACCGACTGCAGATCGCGGAAGCGATCGTCCTCCTGCGCATTGGTCGTGAGTTCCGGGATACCGGTGTCCATCACGCGCGTCGCGATCGTGCGCGAGATCTTGAACTCGGGCGACAGCACTTCCTCCTGTGCAAAGTTGCGCGCAACTTCGACCGAGTGCTCGGCATCGCGACCGAGGATCAGGAACCCGCGCTCCGCGCCGCACATCTGGATCGCAGAATCGACGATCTGCGTCAGCAGCCGCGTGAGGTCCTTCTCCTCGTTGAGCGCGCGCGCGATCTCGAGGAACGCAATGATGTCGTGACCGCCGCGCGCCTCGGCACCGGGCTTGGTCTCGTCGACCGAGGCGTTTTCGACCGCGGGCAACTGCAGTTCGACCTCGTACTCGCCGAGCACGAACTTCTCGCCGACCTTGAGCTCCGTGCGCAGCACGGGTCGCCCGCGCATCTTCGCCGGATTCTGGGCCCCGGCATCGACAAGCGCGTAGACCCCATCGATGCGCTCGACGCGGCAGTGTTGCCGCGACACGAGCCGATCCGGCAGGTAGAGATCGCACTCGCGCGAGCGGCCGATGGTCACCACGTCCTGATGAAACGCGTGGGTCTCGGACTTCTCGTCCCGGGTTACGACAAGGAGGAATGGGCCTTCGGACATGAACCGTCAGTTGCGGTAGCCCAGCCGAGTGTCGGAGTAACGGCGGGCAAGGGGTCTTTGCCGCATCGTAACCACATTTCGCCGCCATGGGTTATCTTCGATGCCGTCGAATCGTGGCGAACACGCGCCGCGCCTTGCCACCACCCCGGACCCCCGTCTCGATGATGATTCACGCTTCGCCCCTCCGGCCCTACTGCAGCACGCTGCTGGCCGCCCTGCTCGGCAGCCTTCTCGGTGGCGTGGCACTGACCGACACGCTCGCCGCCCAGGCGTTCACGATCAGTCAACCGAGCGGCAACGACACGTTCGGCGCACGATCGACCGGCCAGACGTTCACCCCCGGCATGGGCGTCGTGCCGAACCCGAGCGGGCAGGGCGTGTTGCTGCTGACCGAGATCGACCTCTACCACGGCAACTTCGCGTCGGCCAATCCGTCCGCGACGACCTGGCTCAAGATCTACGACGCCGACCCACAGAACGGCGGCAACCTGATTGCGATCTCGACCAACTCGGTCGACACGACCAACTTGACGTTCCGGACGCTCATGACCTGGACGTTCCCGCAGATTCCGCTGTTGCTGACGACGGAGTACTGGGCCGTGATGACGACGACGGCGACGATGAACTCGGTCGACCCTGCCGAGGTCTCGCTCGAGACCGCCAACCGCACGATCCCGAGCCCCAACGCCTACGCCGGCGGTGCCGGCCTGATCGCGAACATCGCCAAGCACCCGAACGACGTCGACGCCCGGTTCGAGGCGCGATTCTTCAACGGTGTGCTCGGCACGTTCACGGTCTCGGGCAGCGGCTGCAACAGCTCGGTCGGCCTGCCGACGCTGACCGCCGCGAACCCGCCGCGCATCGGCACGTCCTTCGTCATCGACTTCGGCAACCTGGCCGGCAACCTGCAGTACGTGGTGCTCGGACTCAGCGACCAGAACTGGGGCCCCACCCCGCTGCCGGTCTCGCTGGCCAGCCTGTTGCCCGGAGCCGACCCGAGCTGCCTCGTGCAGGTGAGCGTCGACGCCGTCGCGCCCCTACCGACCGGCGTCCCGACCGCCCAGTTCATCTTCCCGATCCCGAACGACACCGGCTTCGTCGGCGTTCGGATCTTCGTGCAGGCTGCGCAGATCCAACCCACCGGATTCAGCGTGTCGGAGAAGGGCACGATCACGATCGGCAACTGATCGATGCCCAGAGCGGCGCGCCGCGGTATCCTGCGCGCCGCACCATGCTCGCCCACCGCTACGGCCCCAACGTCCACCTCTTCGGCGATCGGTTCCTGCTGTCGCTGCTCGCGCGCATCGGCAGCCCCGACGTCGGCCCGACGCAGCTGCCGAGCCTCGTCCGCACGGCGTATCGCCGCCTGCTGCAGGACGTGCTCGCCCACGAGTTCCCGGCGCAGAACCAGCGCGTGGCGACCCGCATGACCGCCGTCGAACCACGGGCGTTCTACGAAGGGCCGGTCCTGCGGCGCGACGCGCGGCTCGTGCTCTGCTCGGTGATCCGCGCCGGGATCCTGCCGGCACAGGCCTGCTTCGAGGCGGCGGTCGAAGTCCTCGCACCCGAGAACGTGCGCCTCGACTTCCTCAACATGTCGCGCATCACCGACGAGGACAACCGGGTCACGGGCGTGCGCCTCGACGGCAGCAAGATCGGCGGCGACGTCGAGGACGCGCTCGTTCTGATTCCCGACCCGATGGGCGCGACCGGCGGCACGGTCTGCCGCGCCGTCGAGGTCTACGACGATCTGCCGGGTGGCAAGGCCCGCGCCTACGCGGCCCTGCATCTGATGATCACGCCCGAAGCGATCCGCCGCATCACGGCGATGCATCCCGACGTCAGGATCTACGCAGCGCGCCTCGATCGCGGCCTGTCGTCAGAACGCGCGCTCGCGAGCGAGCCCGGCACGTTCCCGGACGAAGAGCGTGGCCTCACCGACATCGATTACATCGTGCCGGGCGCCGGCGGTATGGGCGAGCTGCTGACCAACAGTTGGGTGTAGGGCCACGGCCCGACGTCGGCGTGCAACGATCCACGAAACCACCCGCGAGCGAGTGGGCGAACCCGGCAGAAAGCGTAGACTGACCTCGTGAGCGACGAAG
The DNA here is from genome assembly GCA_024743115.1 of bacterium. GTDB lineage: Bacteria > Planctomycetota > UBA1135 > UBA1135 > UBA2386 > JAGQRA01. Next base: position 228,537 of record JANSXC010000007.1, read on the forward strand.
ATATACGTGCTGACATCGCGCGCGCGCGGCGCCGTGACCGCGACGCCTTGGACCGGGTTCTGACCGCGCTGCAATCGCGGCTGCGCGCCGCCGCAGCGAGCCGTCTCGGCGGCCAACTGCGAGCGCGCATGGGCACGTCGGACCTGCTGCAGACGACCTACGTGGACGTCGTGCGCTCGATCACCGAGTTCCGCGGCGACGACCCCGACACGTTCGTGGCATGGATCGCCCGCATCATGGAAAACAACCTGCGCGATCGGGCGCGGTTCTTCGGCCGGCAACGCCGCAAGGGAGACCAGGCCGCGGACTCGCCGCCCGACGCGGTGCCCGGTGGATCGACCCCGAGCTTCGAAGCGATGCAGCTCGAGAGCCTCGCCGCGGTCGGCAAGGCCATCGCGTCGCTACCCGAGGATCAACGCGAAATCATTCGCATGCGCCTGATCGAAGAGCGCGATTACGAAGATATCGCCGCGGCGACCGGCCGTTCTCCGGGCGCGCTGCGCATGCTGATGTCACGCGCCCGCGCGGCGCTCACGCTGCGCCTCGACGACGCCGTCGGCGGCGACGAGGCCTGACCTACCGAGCCGGAGTCTGATGTCGTTGGCACCCGAGGACCGCGACGCGCTGGGAGAACTGCTCGAACAGTGGTTCCTCGCGGTCGAGAACGGTGAGCAACCGGAACCCGAGGTAATCTGCGCCGACCGGCCCGACCTGCTGCCCGACTTCCGGCGCCTGATCGGCCGCAGCAGCGACCTCGATGCGATGCTGACGCCGCACCACCATGTGGTCGAGACCGACGCGAAGACCAATCCGTCGCTCGAAGACGGTGGCCCGATTCCCGACCGGCTCGGAGAGTTCGACATCCTCTCGCCGATCGGCAGCGGCGGCGTCGGCGAGGTCTACCTCGCGCGCCAGACCTCGCTGCAGCGACTCGTCGCTCTCAAGGTGCTGAAGCGCAGCAGCTCCGAACGCGGCCGCGCCCGGCTGCGGCGCGAGGCCGAGGTCGCGGCGTCGCTCGAGCATCCCGGCATCGTTCCGATCTACGGCGTCGGCGAGGACGACGAACGCGCATGGATCGCAATGAAATGGCTCACGGGTCCGGCGCTCGACGGACTCAGCGAACCGCTGCCCCCACAGCGCGCAGCCAAGGTGGTCGCGGACGCGGCGCGCGCGCTGCACGAGGCGCACGCAGCAGGCATCATCCACCGCGACATCAAGCCGTCGAACATCGTGCTCGACGACGAATCGCCGTGCCTCGTAGACTTCGGCCTCGCGCGCGACGCGGACCAGACGGTGCGCACGACGATCGCAGGCCACGTCGCGGGCACGCTGCTCTACATGTCGCCCGAACAGCTGCGGTCCGGCGGTTCGTCGACGATCCTCGATGCCCGCACCGACATCTACTCGCTCGGCGCCACGCTCTACGAACTGCTGGCCGGCGTACCACCGTTCGCCGACGACAATCCGGCGCGGGTCATGGAGCAGATCCTCAATCGCGAGCCCGCGCCGCTCGATGTCGAGCGCGACCTTGCGACGATCGTTCTCCGCGCGATGGAGAAGGAACGCGAACGCCGCTTCGACAGCGCGCTGCTCTTCGCCGAGGACCTCGAACGCTGGCTCGCAGGGGAGCCGATCCTCTCTCGCCGCAGCGGCCTGGCAACCCGGACCTTCAAGCTCGCGCGCCGCCACCGCGTCGCCACGTCGCTGATCGGCGCCGCCACGCTGACCGCGATCGTGCTTGCAGGGTCACCCGGCTGGACGATGCGGCAGAACTGGCTCGCGGAGGAAGCCCGGCTCGATCGCGTCGGCGAAGAGATCGACGCCGGCAATCTGCGCATGGCGCGCACTCTGCTCGAGCCATTCGCCACGGATCCCGACCGCGACCGCGTCGCTCGCCTGACCATGACCCTGTCGGCCTGCGAACGCCTCGAGGTGCTGCTCGACGGCCTGCAGAGCCAACCCGAAGACCTTCACGTCGGCGACCTCCTCGCGACCGCCGAGGCGCTCGACGGAGCCACCGTGCCCCCGAACCGCAAGCTGGCCCTCGCCCTCGCGCGCCCGATGGCACTGGCGCTCGCGGGCGAACGGCAGCAGGCCAGGGCGGCCGCCGAACGCCTGAAACCCGGCCGAGCCCGCACCGCCTTGCTGTTCGCCCTCGAGAACCGCACCGAGGAATGGCAGCTGCCTGCCTCCGAAGCGCCCATCGAACATCTGTTCACAGCACTCGCGATGCGGCTCGCCGTCCGACCGCTTCCCGAGCGCCGCGCCGAGATCGAGGCCGGCCGCAGCGTCAACGACACCGACTGGCGCCTGCGACTGCAGCTCGCAATCCAGCGGATCAACGAGGGGAGACACGAGCTCGCGACAGCGGCGCTCGAAGGCCTGTTGCGTGAAGGCCGCTACCCGCGCATCGTGCGACGACTCCAGATCCGGGAGGCGATCCAGACGGAACGCCTCGACGCGGCCGCCACGCAGCTCGCCACGTTCGAACGCGAGTTCCCCCGCGATCAGTGGACCGCGGTGGACACGGGCACGGTTCTGGACGCCTACTACTGGCTCGAACGCCCCGCCTCCGACTTGCTGGCCTGGGCCCGGTCGAAGTGGCCGGACAGCTGGCTGATCACGGTCCTCGCCGCGCGTCACCATCGCGCGACCGCGAGCGCCAAGTCCAGCAAGCTGCTCACCGCGAGCATTGGGTACGCCCGCACGCCGGAGCAACGGCTCGAGTCCAAGCTCAACCTGCTCTACACGCGGGCGGCGGCCATCGCCGAGTTCTGGACGCCCTGGGCGAACGAACCCGACGCCGTGACGGAGGCGGACTTGTTCGTGATCTCCGAGCTCGCCCTGGAGATCGCCAGTTCCGAAGCCTCGTCGCCCGAACAGGCAATCGCCGCCCGCGTCATCGCGGCCCGAGCGGCGCTCGCCGCCGGGGACAGCGAGGGCGCTCAGACGGCGCTCGGCGCAGCCAACCCTGACACCGCTGACGCACCCGAGTTCGCGCTGGAGTTCGCGCGTCAGGCGTGGACCCGGATCGAGGTCCTGACGGCTGCGCCCATGTCCGCCTGGCAGAAGGACACCGAGCGCGCGGCGGGGCCCGGCTTTGGCTTGCGCCGACTCGAGCACGTGCAGGCCGCTCGCACGCGACTCCTCAAGGCACTCACGACGATGCCGAAGCGCCAGCGGTTCCTAGGTCGACCAGCGCACGTAGAAGGCTGGGCTCTGGCGGCGGCGCTCGCCGCGGCCGCGAGACGATTGAAAGACGACGATCCGAGTCTCGAACGGGATCTTGATGACGCCCTGGCGCAGGCTCGCGAGCTGCTCGCCGCCGCGCCCGACGAGCATGCGGACTTCGCCACGTTCCTGGATTGGATCGACGGCAAGTTTCGCTAGTCAGCCGGCCGTGACCCGCGCCACGCCAGTACGCGTGGCGCCGCAGCGGACCTCAGTTGCCAGCATTGGTCGGCTGGTCGATCGTAACCGTTCCGATGTCGTCGAAGATCGGCGCGTGACCGGTGCTGATGGCCACGGAACCGGTGATCGCAGTTTGCGGCACGAAGAAGGCCCACCGAGCGGGGTGGAAGTAGTCGAAGAACGGGACCGCATCGGCCTCCACCTCGCCCCCGCCGGCGGCTGAGAACTTGACTTTCACCGGGTACGTGCCCTCGGGGACATCGATGAAGCAGCGCCGTCCGGGCTGCAAGATCCTGCCGGTGAGGTCCTCCACGCCTTCGCCCGCCTCTTGCGAGAAGTTGACGATCCACTTCGAGGACCGCGAAGAACCGAGCTTGGGCGCAGGGCTGACCCCGCCGAGGTCCGGTACTTCCTCGTCGAACTGCCAGTTCGGGTCGCCTGGCAGAACGGGGAGGTTGAAGGCTCGGATCGCGACGCCCTGGATCCCGAGCGCGACGTGCCCATCCTGGACTGCCTGGGTCCAGGTCGGGGTGTTCACCAACGCGTTCGCGAAGGCGGGCGACCCCAGTCGAACGATGGACTGTTGAACCAACGCGAAATGCAGGGCCATGCCGGTGGACAACGTCGTGAAACTCCGCCCTTGGAGACCGGCTTCGCGGTCTCGGAGGATGGTCTCCCAGAACGATCGATGCACCTGGCCTGCCGGAGAAGCGGCCCAGAGCGGGGCGTCCACGCCCCACATGCGAACCGACTCGTTGAGACCGGGAGCCGGCGACTGCGTAAGGAACGGCTGGCACCAGGCCTTGACCGCATCCACCTGCGTCTGCGGTGCGCCACCGAGCATGGCGAGGTCGACCCACCGTTGCGCCGTGTCGCCACGGTAGATCAAGAAATCGTCGTCACCGGGCACCAGTTCCGCGCCGTGCCAGGCAAGCTGACTCGCGAGTCTGGACTGGCCGCCGTAGACCCACTCGTGACCCTCGAACCAGCCCTCGTTGAGGACCACGACATCGACGGTCGGTCGCCACCAACCGCCCTCGGTCCCACGCATCCGGATGCGGAAGTTGCTCCAGATGTCACCGGGCTCCCCGGCTAGACCCTGAGCCGGACGCCAATCGCCCGCTGGATCGTCCCCTTCACCGACATTCGGCGGCGAGGTATCGATCTCGAGAGCGATTTCGGCTCCGGACTGGGCAGAAAGACAGGACGCAACGCCGGCGAGGGCGAGAACAAGCGGAAGGGTGCGCATTCGGTTTGGAAGGTTGGTTGTGCGATTGCAGCGAACGCGAGGGGGACGCCATGGCTCGTGCCGTGTCACACAATCGCGGAGAAAATTACCAGCCGGGCCGCTCGACGCGACGCCGAAGTCCCGTTCCCGAACCGATTTAGCGGTGCACCGCAAGAAGGCGGGACCGCCGCGACCGTCGGCCCGGAGCCTCTTGTGCAGGCTCGGCCCTTCCACGAAACGAGCCAGCACGACAATCGCACGAGCTACGGGCCGGGGTCGACGGCGGTCTCACCAGGGTGTGCCAACTCTTCTTCCCGAGTCGCACGCAAGACGACATCTCGCCGCCCCTGTCACGGTTTCCCGACGGAATTGCGGTCAGACGGGCTCGCGGCCGTGGCAAACGTTGCTTTGCCGCGACCGCGAGCCGCGTTATCCCTGGCGCAGAATGAGCGCCATCGTCCATGTCCAGGCCCGCGAAGTTCTCGACTCGCGCGGCAATCCCACCGTCGAATGTGAAGTCGAACTCGAAACCGGCGCGAACGGCCGCGCGATGGTTCCGTCGGGCGCGTCGACCGGCGCGCACGAAGCGTGCGAGCTGCGCGACGGCGAACCAGAACGCTACCTCGGCAAAGGCGTGCAGCAGGCCGTCGACAACGTCGACGGTGAGATCTGCGAGGTGCTGCTCGGTCAGCCTGCCGAAGACCAACAGCTGATCGACGCGCTGCTGTGCGAAGTGGACGGCACCCCCAACAAGAGCAAGCTCGGCGCCAACGCGATTCTCGGCGTCTCGCTCGCGACCGCCAAGGCCGCCGCGATGGAAGCCCGCCTGCCGCTGTTCCGCTACGTGGGCGGCGCGATGGCAACCCGACTGCCCGTGCCGATGATGAACATCCTCAACGGCGGCGCGCACGCGGACAACAACGTCGACTTCCAGGAGTTCATGGTGATGCCGATCGGCGCCGACAGCTTTCGCGAAGGGTTGCGAATGGGCGTCGAGGTCTTCCACGCCCTCAAGGCCGAACTCAAGAAGCGCAAGCTCGCGACGGCAGTCGGTGACGAAGGTGGCTTCGCGCCGAATCTCGAGAGCAACGCCGCCGCGTTCGAGATCATCGTCGACTCGATCAAGCAGGCCGGTTACCAGCCCGGCAGCGACCTGGTACTCGCGCTCGACGCCGCCGCGACCGAGATCCACAAGGACGGCAAGTACACGCTCGCCGGCGAAGGCAAGACGCTCGACAACGACGGCATGGTCGAGCTCTACCGGCAGTGGAGTTCGGACTTCCCGATCTTCTCGATCGAGGACGGCCTCGACGAGGACGACTGGGCCGGTTGGACCAAGCTCAACGCGGCGATCGGCGACAAGGTACAGCTCGTCGGCGACGACTTGTTCGTCACCAACACGGAACGGCTCGCGCGCGGCATCGAGGAGAAGGCCGCGAATGCGATCCTGATCAAGGTCAACCAGATCGGCACGCTGAGCGAAACGCTCGAGGCGATCCAGATGGCCGGCCGCGCCGGCATGAACTCCGTGATGTCACACCGCTCGGGCGAGACCGAGGACAACACGATCGCCGACCTCGCAGTCGGCGCGTGCACCGGTCAGATCAAGACCGGCGCGCCGTGCCGCAGCGACCGCGTCGCGAAGTACAACCAGCTGCTGCGCATCGAGGAGATCCTCGGCGAAGCCGCGATCTACGGGATCTGATCGCGAGTCCGCCGGGACCGCTGCGCGCGCGGCCACACGCCCCCTATGGCGGAAGCGTTCAAAGAACAGATCGGCGACCAGGCCGTGGCGCGGATCGCGAAGGCGGCGGGCCTCGGCCGCGCGTTCGTGCGCGCGGCGCGGCGAGGACTCGACGAACTCGAACTGAAGGCGCGCGTGCGTCACATCGCGGCGGCCCTGCACGAACATCTCCCGGCGGACTTCGGCACGGCGGTCGCCCAGCTCGTCGACGGCCTGCCATCGGCACTGCCATCCGCCGAAGGCGTCGCGAGCGGCTTCTGGCTGTGGCCGCTCTGTCAGTACGTCGAAGAGTTCGGCCTCGACGAGCCGGAGCTCGCACTCGACGCGATGCACGCCCTGACCCAGCGCTTCAGCTGCGAGTTCGCGATCCGGCCATACATCGAATCACACTCCGAGCGGACGTTCGCGCGCCTGCACCGCTGGGTCGAAGACCCGAGCCTGCACGTTCGCCGACTCGTGAGCGAGGGCACCCGCCCCCTGTTGCCGTGGGGTCGCCGGTTGACCGCGCTGCAGAAGGACCCAGCCCCTGTCATACCGTTGCTCGACCGACTGCGCGACGACCCCGAAGAGTACGTGCGCCGCTCCGTCGCCAACCACCTCAACGACATCAGCAAGGGCCACCCGGAACTCGTCGTCGACCTCGCGAAGGCATGGCTACGCGACGGTCAGCAAACGCGCGAACGGCTCGTGCGGCACGCGCTGCGCACGCTCGTCAAGCAGGGGTATGTGCCCGCGCTTCGAGCGCTCGGCATCGCGGCGCCAAGGCTCGAAGCCGACCTGAAGCTGACGCCGCGTCGCGCCACGATCGGTGGTGCAATCGAGCTGAAGATCACGTTGCGATCCAAGGCCGGCAAGAGGCAGCGACTCGTGATCGACTACGCGGTCCACCATCGCCGCCAGAACGGCACGCTGTCCCCTAAGGTGTTCAAGTGGAGCACTCGCGAACTCGGCAAGGGCGAAGAGTTCACGCTCACGAAACGCCACTCGCTCCGACCGGTGACGACCCGCCGCTACTACCCGGGGAAGCACGCGGTGGAGCTGCTCGTGAACGGCGAGTCGTTCGGGCGCTGCGAGTTCGATCTCCGCGCCTGACGCTTACACGAGCTGTCGAAACGCCCGTTGCGAACGCCGAACCCGGCCATCAGGGCAAGCCAGCGGGGCCGCAATCGTCGCAGCCGTGTCCCAGACTTGTGTATTCGGTACAACCGCGCCCGTTGTCCTCGGCAGAGAGAGACAACATGAACCCGACACTGCGTGGCAGAGCGACCGTTCTGGCGCTCCTGTTCCTCGCCGCGTGCAGCCAGAGCGGCAGCGGCGATCCGGCCGGCGAGACCGGCGATCCCACCAACCCCGTTGCCCCCATCCCGGGTGCCGCCGAACTGCGCGCGACGCTCGCAAACGAGGGCATCACTGCGCTGCCCGCTGCGCCCGGCGTCAGCGATGAGCTGTTCGCGCTCGGCCAGGCGCTGTTCTTCGACAAGGAGCTGTCCGGCAATCGCGACGTTTCCTGCGCGACGTGCCACTGGCCCGAACTCGGCACGGCCGATGACCGGGCGCTGCCCCGCGGCGTCGGCGGCGTCGGCCTCGGCAGCACGCGTTCGTTCGGCGCAATCGTGCCGCGCAACAGCCCGGCCGCCCTCAACGCCGTGCTCTTCGACGAGGTCTTCCATGACGGGCGCGTCGAGCACGTCGGCAACAACCTCCGCACGCCCGCAGGCACGGCGCTCACGGCGGCCATGCGGGCGGCCTTCGATCCGCGCTGGGAGCTGCTCGCCGCCCAGGCCATGTTCCCGGTGACCTCGCGCGACGAGATGCGCGGCACCACCGGCAGCAACGAACTCGCGAACCTCGGCGACGGTGACTTCGCCGGCATCTGGAATGGCCTGCGCTCCCGGCTGCTCGCGTTCACCGAGTACCAACAGCTCTTCCTCGCGGCCTACCCGGGCGTGGGCTCACTCAACGAACTCGGATTCGAACACGCAGCGAACGCGATCGCCGCTTTCGAGGTGCGTGCGTTCACCCGTACGGACAGCCCGTTCGAGCGCTTCGTCAACGGCGACGACCAGGCCCTGACCGCGGCGGAGGTCGAAGGCGGCCGCGAGTTCTTCGGCAATGCCGGTTGCGCCCGCTGTCACGCCGGCAGCGCGTTCACGGATCACGCGTTCCACAACATCGGCCTGCCGCAGTTCGGTCCCGGGAAGGGTGACGGCGCCAATGGCGCCGACGACTTCGGCCGCGAGCGGGTAACCGGCAATGCCGGCGACCGCTACCGCTTCCGCACGCCGACGCTGCTCAACATCGCCCTCACGGCACCCTACGGGCACGCCGGCCAGTACGCAGGCCTGACCGCGATGGTGCGCCACTACACGGACCCGGCGCGCCGCCTGCGGGAGTACGATCTCGCGGCCCAGGTCGCCGATACCGCGCTGCTCGGAACGCAGATCGACAACGAGGCGGCGGTGCTCGCCAACCTGAGCCCGCGACTCGCGGGTCCGCGACCGTTCGACGTCGACGCGGTCGTCACGTTCCTCGGCGCGCTCACGGCCGACTCGACCACGACGCTCGGGACCACGATCCCGACCCGCGTGCCCAGCGGCCTGCCGCTGCGGTAGCGGCACGAACGACCGGGCACGAGCGACCGGGCACGAGCGCTTGGCCGGCACTCGACCCGCGGCTATGGTGCCGCGGTCGAGAGTCGCCGAGAAGTGCACCCCCAAGAAGGGCCCGAGTCGCCGAGAAGCATGACGGATCCAGCCAACCAGCCGCCGAAGCCCGGCGATCTCCCGCGCAACCTCGACTGGTCCGACGATGCGCGCGCCGACTCGGTCGCCCAGCTGCATGCCTACGCCGTGGCCCAGGCCGAATCCTCGATCGGTTGGTACTGGCGACACGCGAAGAAGGACCGCTGGAAAGGTCGATTGCTGCGCGTGCTCGCGATCCTGCTGACGACGTGCGGCGGCCTGGTGCCACTGTTGATCGGCGCGGGCATCGACTGGCTCGGCCAACAGTGGGGCTACGTCTGCCTCGCGGCGGCAGGCGCGGCACTCGCACTCGATCGCTTCTTCGGTCACTCGTCGGCATGGATCCGCTACGTCACGACGGCGACCGACCTCGAAACGGGCTTGATGAAGTTCCACATGGAATGGGCCCAGCTGCGCGCCAACCTCGGCGGCGCCCAGCTCACCACGGAAAGCGTCACGCCACTGCTCAATCGCCTGCAGGCGCTGCTGGCGTTCGTGCGCGCGACCGTCGAAGGTGAGACCAAGACCTGGGCGAGCGAGTACCGCAGCACGATCTCGGAGATCGACAAGAAGGTCGAAGCCGGCCTCAAGGAGCAACGACCGGGCGGTATCGAACTGACGGTAGACAACGCGGGCGACGCGGAAGCGGGCGTGCGCGTGCTGCTCGACGGCGTGCCGATGCAGACGATCACCAACACCACCGCGACGCTCAAGCCCGTGTTTCCCGGCAACCACGAGCTCCGGGTCGAAGGCACGATCGGCGGCAAACCGCACGCCGGCAGCAAAATCGTCGCCGTGACCGCGGGCGCCGTGGTGCCGGTCGCCCTGACGCTGAAACCGTAGGCGTCGCCCTCGCCACCACGCCACGACACGACGCGGCGCGACGCGACGAAACCGGTCCAGCCCGAGCTACGCGACTTCGACCCGCACGATGTGAACGGGATCGCCGTAGTGCGTGATCTGCGGGGACTCGTCATCGTCGCTCAGCTCGCCGATCACGACATTGTTGCGGCTCAGGAAGATGAGGTTGGGGTTGTCGATGTCGTGAACGGCCCCGTCGGACATGTAGATCCGGAACGAGCGGAACGGCTGACCATCGACGAGACCCTTGAGTTCGGTGAGTCGCACGGAGGTTGCGCACGACGGGGGCACCGATTCCTCGCTCGCCACCCACTTTGTCGGAGAACGTGAATACCCTGGGTCGACCCCGGCGTTCCGTCAGCTGGAGCCATGCCACGTTCGCCAGCCACACGATCCAACGAACTCGCACTTGCCCAGGGCGACCGGGAAGCGACCTGGCGCCTGTTGCGCGGACTCGGTTGCGATCATGCGACGGCCGACGAACTGACCCAGGAGACACTGCTGCGCGCGGTGCAGGAAGCCCGTCGCCGCGGCCGCGACTTCGTCGCGCGGCGGGCGTGGCTCTTCACCGTGGCGCGACACCTGTTCATCGATCGCTGCCGCGCCCGCGGGCGTGCCGTCGACGTCGCGTGGACCGCAGCCGTCGAGACCGACCTCGCGCACTGCCTCGCCACCGAAGCCGAGGACGAGTGGCGCCAGGCGGCGCGCGACTGCGTCGATGAACTGGCCCCTCGGGCCGCGCGCATCGTCGCGCTGTTCTACGCCGAGGATCGGTCGCGCCGCGACATCGCCGACGAACTCGGCATGACCGAGGCCGGCGTCAAGACGGCGTTGCAACGCGCCCGCCAGGTTCTCGAACGCTGCCTGCGCGCCCGCATGGATGAGCCGCACCACGCCCAATCGAACGAACCCGATTCGAACGACCCCGACCAACTCCGACCCGAATCGCGATGCCCGAACTCCAAGCCGAACTCTTCGACGCCAAGCTGCGAGCCCTGCTGAGCGAGCCACGCGCGGCCGATGCCGAGGCCACCGGCATCACAACGATGCCCGGCCAACCGCCGGCGGCACGACACGACCCACGGCCGGAGCGCCCGGGCCCCGTGCGACTCTGGCGTGGCCTCGTTGCCGCAGCCGCACTCGCCGTGCTCGCGACCCTCGTGGTTCTCGCTCGGGAGAACACTGCCGACGCGGGTAGCGCGCGGGACCCGCTCGCGCCGCAGGCCCCAAACGGGGCCGATGGACAGGATCCCCGGACCGGTTCGCCGAGTCTGACCCAATGCAACCAATGGCTGCGCGATCTTGCCGACCCGGGCAAACGCGAGACGGCCATCGCCGGCCTCGGCCACGGCGACGCGACCACGGCCGCATTCCTCGTGGACTGGCTGCGTCGGGTCGACGACCCATCGAACGCCGCCGCCACCACTCGCGGCGCCCTGCGCGCGCTCGACCGACTGGGCCCGTGCGCAATCGAGGACATCGGCGCCCTGCTCGATCGACTGCGCATCTGGCCCGCGCGCCCGTGCGTCGAACTCATGCACACGTTCGGCACCATCGCCGCGTGGACGGAGATCCGCGTCGACCAGCGCGGCATGAGTTCGACAACGATGGACATCGACGGCGAACACAAGGACATCCCCGACCCTCGCACGGCGAGTCTGCTCTACCGCGCCTCGTGCCGCCTGCGCGAGCGCGCCGCGGTCGGCGAGGACGGCTCGATCTCCGCGCTCGGTGAGCGCCTGCAGGGCTCCGCATTCGAACGCGAAGGCGCGCTCGACGTGTTGCTCCGCGCCCCCGCGCTGCCCGACCAGCTCGTGACCGCCGTCGAAGCCATCCTGCTCACGGACCAACCGCCGTTCGACGGCGCCGAGTGGACGGCCGACGGCACGTTACGAAAGTGCGAGTTCGATCTGCAGAACGAGCTGCGCGACCGCGCGGCGACGATCCTGTTGCGCTGGCGACCACGGAGCCTCGCAGTCGCAGCGGCGCTCGCGCACCGCATCGAGAGTGCCACGCTGCTGCCACTCGAACGCCGCCGCGCCGCACTCGAACTCGGCCAGTGGCTGACGCAGCGACAGCGACAGAACCCGGCGACCCTCGAACGCGCGCTCGCGGTCCTCGTGCACGCGGCCACCGGCAAGGGGCGCGGGCTCGCCGGTGACGCGATCACCGCGCTCGGTCAGATCGGCGTCGGTTCGCCGGCCGTGAACCGAGCCCTCGAGCAGCTGCAGGATTCGAACGATCCCCAACTCGCCCGCCGCGCGACGGCCGCCGCCGCGGCAATCGCCGACCGGCAGCGTCGCGATCGTTCGCGAACCGGCGCCGGACGCTGACCACATCGTGCGCTACGACTCGAGGCGCTCCGGCCGCGTGATGGGCAACGGATCAACCCACTCGACGACGGTCGGCGTGTAGTCGTCGGCCTCCTCGAACTTGCAGACGAAACGGCACGAGGGTCGCTGGTCGACGACGCTCTGAAGGTCGGTCGGGACACGCTCGACGCCATGGTTGCATGGTACCGAGGTGGAACGAACAGCGCCGGTTTCACCAAGAACCCGCGGCACCGACGCCCTGTGTCCACCCCGACCGACCGGCGAGCGCAGCCCGCCCGGTCGCCGGGCCGGGCTATCGCACGACCGCGGGCTTTCGCAACGCCGCGAGCCGCCGCGCCAGCGTGCCCAGGCGTTCGCTGAAGCCAACGAGCCGCCCCTCGGCGTCGAGCAGCACGTACCCGAGCTGCACGAACCGCTGCCACGAGTCCTTCGGCACCGGATACGTCGACGCCTCATAGTGCACGGGCCAGTCGACTCCGAGTTCCGCCAGCTCGGCCGCGAGTTCCTCACGATCGGCATCCCCGCTGTGCAGGCGCACGGTGCGCACCTGCAGGTGCGGCACCCGCTCGCGCATCGCCTTCAGCGCGGCAACGCGCGCCTTCGCGTCGTCGCGTAACCAAGACGTCATCCAAACGACCGTGCAGCCGGACTCCTCGTCGTGGCACAGGTCGGCAGCTGCCGCATCCGCGTTCGCATCGCTGGTGCCGAACGACTGCCCGAGCGGTTTGCCGAGTTGGCCGAGCACGCGTTTCACCCGCTTGAGGTCACGACCGCCCCAACGGTTGTCGGCCCATTGCGCGAGCCCGCGATCGACGATCGCCCGCATGCGCTCGGGATCGTCGAGGTGTCGCGTCACGAGCGCGGCGACGTGCCCCGCGACGAGTTCCGACTCGGGGTTGTGCTCGATCGCGAGTTCGACGAGTTGCAACCGCTCGCGCTCTTCGATGCCATCGACGTGCATGCTGGCCCACGAGGCCGCAAGGTGCGCGGCCGCGACGAGCTCGGCGCGGTCGCTGCTCTGCACGATGTCCTGGGTCTCACTGAGCACGTGCTGCGAGAACTCGAGCGTGTTGGTCATCAACGCCCAACGCAACCCGAGCAACCGCGGTACCTGCGAATGCTCCGGATGCGTGACGTAGAGTTCGTGCGCGAGATCGGCCTGCCGGCGCGCGCCGTTCTCGATCGCATCGCGGAACTTCTTGATCGCCGCTGGCGAGTTGCCCCGCGAGAACGACGGCATGGGCACCCGCGCAAAGTCGGCGAGGATCGCCTTCGCCGACCGCGCCTCCGACGCCGCCTCGGCTCCGACGTCTTGCGCCAGCGCCTCGGCCCCGCCCATCACGAGCACCACGAACGCGAGGCTTCCCGCGTTGGCACGCCACCGCCAGGATCTGGCCCCGGCCATCACCGCCGCCCCTTGCGCTGCTTCTGCTCGGTGCGCTTCAGGCGCGATTCGAGTCGCTTCATGAGGCGCCGGATGTCGCGCAACTCGCGTCGCAGATTGTGCATGTCCGATCGCAGACCGGCCGCGCCGCGGCCACCCGCGGGCTGCTTCGTGCGCCCCGGCTCGGACCGAGCGGCCTGCGGCGGAACCGCCTCCGGCGGCGTGGCGCCCTTCACTGCTTCGAACGAGCGTACGGGCTTGCCACCCGCGATGCCCGGCCGACGACCGCCCGCGACCGGCGCTCCACCGAACCCGAGGAGCCGACGCGGCTGGCCGCCGGCGACGGACCGACCGCCCTGCTTCGGCGCGCGCGCCCGCACGCCGGCCATCGGTTGCCCATCGGCCTCGGCGAGTTCGAGCACCCGTACCCTGGCTCCCGGCGCCCCGCCGGAAACCGGCCCCCCGAATCCCGAGATGCCGGCCCCTGGGGCACCGGCCTCGGTGCCCCCGACACCCCGGACGCCGATCATGCGGCCCCCGGCCTTGGGGCTCCGGGCCTTGGGAGCCAGCCCCCCGGCGATTCCACCGCCCGAGATCCCGAACGCACCGCCAGCACGCGGCGCGCGTTCACGGGCGCCCGCAGGCTCCTGGCCACTCAGCTGCAGCCCGCGAACCGGCGCCCCGCCGAGGAAACGCCGCAGGCGCGGACGCGGTTCGGGTTCGGGCTCCTGGCGAGCGGGAGCACGCTCGCGCACTGGCTCCGCCTCGGCCCCGCTCACTTCGAGCAATCGAAAGCGGCGCCGCGGCGCCGGCACACCGGCCCCACCACTTGCCGCACCACCGTTCCTGCTGCGCGGCTTGCCGCGTCCGCCGGCAACGCCGCCGCTCCGGGGCAGCAGCCGGAACCCGGCGCGCGCGCGACGGCGCACCGGTTCTTGCGCCCCTGTCGCGGGCTCGGGTTCCTGCACCGCTCGAGCGGCCACGCCTCTGGGCGCAGCCTCGGCCTCGACCGGCTCGGCGGCAACGGGCCGCAGGACACGCCGGCTCTGAGCTTCCGCGCTGCCGAGCAGCGTGCAGGCCGACAAGAACGTGATGATGACTTCGAACTTCATGGCGTCTTCCTCGGTTGTGGCTCCGAACCCGGAACCTGGGATGCTGTGATCTGTCGGTGCAGCCGTTCGGCGTGCTCGAGCCGCGAACGGATCTCGGCGACGAGCGCCGTACTCTCCGCATCGAGTGCGACTTCGTCGGCGGCGGCCAGCAACACCGTCAACCCCTCCTGCAGGGCGGCGAGTTCGCTGGTGCTCGCAACGACCGGGTTCGCGGCCGCAGTCGGGGATTCCGGCGCTCGCCAATCGAGCGCGACGGGCACCGCGGCGCCGACGCCCGGCACGACCGGCGCCGGCAGCAACCACGCCATCGTCGTCCACGCCGGAAGCGCGAACACTGTGACCGCCGCACGGGACCATCCGCGCCGCGCGTGCTGTTGCGGCGCAAGCGCCCGCCGTACTCGACTCGCGAGCAGCGACGGGCGCGCGGCCATCGAACTGGCCATCGCGAGGTCACGCTCGCCCGCCCGCGCCGGCCGCCACTGCGCAACCGCGAGCAGCGCACTCGCAAGCGCCGTCTCGGTGCCGCCGTGGCGGATGGCCGCGTCGTCGCAGCGATACTCGGCGAGTTCAGTCAGCCGCCGCACGGCGACACGATGCAGTGGCTGGAACCAGACCAACGCACCGACGTAGTGGTAGAGCGGCAGCCACAACGGATCCGCCCCGCGCACGTGCGCGAGTTCGTGCAGCAGCACGCAGCGGCGTTCCCGGCGAGCGAGGCCCTCGATTCCGTGGGCCGGCAGGCAGATTTCCGGCCGCCACACCCCGAAAGCGAACGGGCTCCACACGCGGTCCGACAGACTGAGGCGCACGCCACGACCGCCGTTCTGATCCAGCAGCTCACGCAGTTCGCCCGCCGCCAGGAGCCGGCGGCCCGCCAACGCCGCTCGCAACTGCCGGCTTGCGCCCAAGCAGCCGAACGCGAACCAGACCGCGCCGATCAGCCAGACGGCAACGAGCAGCCCCGGCCAGAGCATCGCGATCGCGAACGCGTCCGCGCCAGCGGCAAGCGCGCTGGCGCCGCCCGCAGCGGCCGGACTCGCTGCGCCGGTCGCAACCGGGTCCGCTGACGCGGCAGCGCCCGCGGTCACCGAGTCCGGCGCGGCAGCCGTGGTCGCGAGACCGCGCCAGGCTGCCGCGGCCCAGGGCGAGAGCGGCGAGCAACCGAAAGCGCTCTGCAACGCCGTCGTGACGAAGCCGCCGAACACCGCCACCCGCAGCACGAGCTCACGCGCAGGTACACTCAAGCGGCCGGCGATTCGCAGGATCGACAGCGCGACCAGCAGCAACACCGTGCTGTGCAGCAGGTAGGTCAGCAACCCACCACTCACCGCGACGAGGACGCTCACGATTCGCCCTCCGGATCGTCGGCCGCCGCGCCGGTGTCCCCGGTGTCACGCTGGGCGAGACGCTCGGCCAGCAACGACCGCAGGGAGTCCAGCTCGTCCGGATCGAACTCACCCTCGCGCAACAGCATGCTGACCATGTCGGCCGCGCGCCCTTCGAACGCGCGATCGACGACGTCGGTCACCATGTCGAAGCACACCTCCGTGCGCTCGACGAGCGCCCGGTAGATGTAGGTCCGCCCTTCGGTGCGGTGGGTGACCAGCCCGCGCTTCTCCATCTTCGTGAGCATCGTGGCGATGGTCGTCGGCGCGAGCTGCCGCTCGTCCCAGAGCGCGCGGTGCACCGCCGCGACGGTCGCCTCGCGGTGCTGCCAGATGTGATCGAGGATGGCGAGCTGCAGGTCGCCGGGGTTCTTGCGGGGTTTGGCGGGCGTCATCGGAAGTGTCGGTCGGAGCGATTACTACCTGATTAGTACTACCTAGGTAGTATTCGACTCGTCAACCCCCAAACCTCAGCAGGAACGTCAGTTCGGGCAAAGTGCCCGAGCCGACACCGCGGGCTATCAACCCCTCCGAGGGACTGATCGATTGAGTGGGAACAGACCCGGGGTCACTGGGAGGCCACCGCGAGAGGGTCTCGTTACACCCTTTCCCAGGACTTCCGCCAAACGCCGGAGGCGCGCGAGGCCTCATTGGTTGCGGCCGCCAGCTCCCACCCGGACCTGGCACGACGGCCGTGGCCCGACCGACCCCGATCGGCCGCCGAACGCGCTCGAGCAGGCATGCATGTGTCAGGTTCCGCTCGCCGCGACGCTTGGCGCGCGGTCACACGAACTTGCGGTCGGCGCGCCAACTCCACCGTCAGTATCGCTTCCCACTCATTCGATCAGTTCCGTCACTGGGCGACGAACTCCGGGCCAACCTCGCGTCCGAAACGCACTACCTTGCGGCTCGAAACGCGGCTAGCATGCGCCGCACCGAAGTCGATGGCGGACCCCGACACCCAATCCTCTTCCACGCTGCCCCTCTGGGTGGCCGTGGCGTGCTGCGTGGCCGCGACGTTCCTGGTATTCGGCAACACGCTGCCGGCGCTCGAAGAACGGCGTGAGCTCGACCATGTCGAGACCGACCTCGCGACCCTGCACCGGCGCTACGCCGAAGCCATCCAGCTCGCGCGCCTCGCCGGAGCACGCGGCGACTCGGCGCCCGAACTCGATCTGCAGAGCCTGTTCGTGGCGATCGACCAGAAGGGCTACACGGTCGCGGAGTTCTGCGCCGCGCACGCGTCAAAGGGCGACGCGGAGCCCGCCACGGCCGGCCCGACCGGCCGCTGACGAGCCGCTCACCGCGCCGAATCGAGAAGTTTCCCCCAGAAGTTTTCCCCTACAGGGACGTCCGAGAGCGGTCAAAAAGCCGGATTTGCGACACCAACCCTCGCCCCCTGGCGAACGTATGTGCGCTATCGTCCGTTTCACTCCGCATCCCCGGTAGACCACAGACCCCGAAGAAGACGACATGAGCCAGGAATCCACCGACCCGAACGATCTGCAGCAGGTCGAGAAGCTGCGCACGGCCTACACGGCGATGAAGACGGAGATCCAGAAGGTCATCGTCGGCCAGGATCACGTCGTCGACGAGCTTTTCATGGCGCTGTTCTGCCGGGGCCACTGCCTGCTCATCGGCGTCCCGGGGCTCGCGAAGACCCTGCTCATCTCGACGCTGTCGAAGGTCCTGTCGCTGTCCTTCAACCGCATCCAGTTCACGCCCGACCTGATGCCGAGCGACATCACGGGCACCGAGGTCATCCAGGAGGACAAGACGAGCGGCAAACGCGAGTTCAAGTTCCTGCCGGGCCCGATCTTCGCGAACGTCATCCTCGCCGACGAGATCAACCGTACGCCGCCGAAGACGCAGGCCGCGCTGCTCGAGTCGATGCAGGAGTACCAGGTGACGGTCGGCGGTGAGCGCCGCGTGCTGGAGAAGCCGTTCTTCGTGCTCGCGACCCAGAACCCGATCGAGCAGGAAGGCACCTACCCGCTGCCCGAAGCACAGCTCGACCGCTTCATGTTCATGGTCAAGGTCGACTACCCGTCGGCCGACGAAGAGCGCGAGATCCTGCGTCGCACGACCGAGGACCGCGACACGGACATCAAGCCGGTGCTGAGCGCCGAGGAGATCTTCGAGCTCCAGAACATCGTGCGCCGCGTGCCCATCAGCGACTCGGTGCTCGACTACGCGCTGCGCCTCGTGCGCCAGACCCGCCTCACCACGGGCGAGGCGCCGGACTGGGTCAAGGAATGGCTGCAATGGGGCGCCGGCCCGCGCGCGAGCCAGAACCTCGTGCTCGGCGCCAAGGCCCACGCGCTGCTGCGCGCCAAGGACAGCGGCCAGTTCTACGTGTCGGCCGACGACATCAAGGCCGTGGCCAAGCCGGTGCTGCGCCACCGCCTGATCACGAGCTTCGCGGCCGAAGCGGACGGCATCACGACCGACAAGGTCGTCGAGCGCCTGCTCGAAGAGGTCGATCCCAACACGAGCGCGATCGCGGCGGACGGCAAGCTGCCGAACGTGATCGCGGACTGACCAGCCGCGGATCGGCAGGACCGTCCGCGATCACGTTCTCGGATTGTCCGCCGATCGGGCCGATGGCGTTGACGGCAAAATACACATCTAGCCGGCACTCGATCGTCGGGGGCTTCGCGGGCGCGCGCCAGGGGCGCGCGGGTGCGAAGTCGCGGCGATTCTCGCGTTCGACAGCGGCTTCGCGACAATCGCCTTTTCCACGGTGTGAGCTCGTGCGTGCGACTGTGACTCTGCCCTGCGGGGCTGCTCCCCATGGAGTGGATCGATGACTGAGATTCCTACCAACTATCTGGATCCGCATGTGCTCGACAAGGTCGCGCGGCTCGAGTTGCGGGCGCGGCTCGTGGTCGAGGGCTTCGTGACCGGGATGCACAAGTCGCCGTATCGCGGGTTCTCGGTCGAGTTCGCGCAGCACCGGGAGTACGTGCCCGGCGACGACCTGCGGCACCTCGACTGGAAGATCTTCGCGAAGGCCGATCGCTACGTGATCAAGCAGTACGAGGAGGAGACCAACCTGCGGGCGCATCTGTTCCTCGACCAGAGCGAGTCGATGAACTACGCGCACGACGGCGGCATGTCGAAGTTCGACTACGCCGCGACGGGTTGCGCCGCGCTCGCCTACATGATCCAGCAGCAGGCGGACGCGGTCGGGCTGACGCTGTTCGACGAGTCGATCGTCAAGCAGGTGCCGCCGTCGAACACGCGCGCGAGCCTGGCGAACATCTTCGGGGCGCTGGAACAGGCCAAGGTGCGCGAACAAAAGACCAAGGTCGGCGGGGTGCTGCGCGAACTGTCCACGCACCTGCGCCAGCGCGGCCTCGTGATGATCTTCAGCGACCTGTTCGACGAGCCGGAAGAAGTGCTCCGCGGCTTGCGCGAACTGCGCGGCCGCAACCACGACATCGTGGTATTCCACATCCTCGACCGCGACGAGGTCGAGTTCCCGTTCGAACGGATGACGTTGTTCGAAGGACTGGAGCAGCTGCCCGAACTGCTCTGCGATCCGAAGGCGCTGCGCGAAGCGTATCTCGAAGAGATCGAGGGCTTCGCCGAAGCCGTCCGCAAGGGCTGCCTCGCCCAGCGAATCGACTACGTCCGCGTTCAGAACGACACGCCGCTCGACGTCGTGCTCACGTCCTATCTCAGCGCGCGCGCCGCGCGCGCCAAGCGCCGCAAGTAGCAGCGGCAGTCGCAGCAGCCCATCGCAGCGGCCCGAAGCCGTAGCCGCCCGCCCCCGGAGTCTCCCCTCCTTGCAGTTCTTCAATCCAGCCCTGCTCGCCGGCGCCGCGTTGTTCGCGGTGCCGCTGATCATCCATCTGCTCAACCGCCAGCGTCACAAGCGCCGGCAATGGGCGGCGATGGAGTTCCTGCTCCGCGCCTACAAGAAGCAGCGCAACCGGCTCCGCAACGAGAACCTGCTGCTCCTGCTGCTGCGCTGCTTGATTCCGATCCTGCTCGCGCTCGCGCTCGCGCGACCGATCTTCGACAGCCTCGCGGGCCTCGCGCTCGGCAGCGGCCCGGTCCACCACCTCGTGGTGATGGACGGCACCTACAGCATGGGCCTGTCGCGGGACGGCGAGCAGAGCCCGTTCGAACGCGCGCGTAGCATGGTCGGCCGGCTGCTCGACCGGCTCGAGGGCGACGGCGGTAACGGCGGCAAGTTCACTCTCGTGTTCGCCGGTGCGCGCCCCCGCTTCCTGGTGCGCGGCGACCTCGACCTCGGCCTGGCGCGCAGCCAATGGTTCGGAATGACGCGACCGGACGACGTCGCGACCGATCTCACGGCCGCGCTGTCACAGGTCGCCGACTTCATCGACGAGAGCGTCGACCCGGACGTGCAGGTCTACGTCTTCTCGGATCTGCAGCGACGGTCGTTCGGCGAGGCCATGGCGGCCGTCGACGCCGGCACCGGCAGCTCCAGCGGCAGCCGGGAGCCGAGCGCCCCGCCCACGGTCCCGAGTCCCCGCAGCCAGGATCCCGGCAACCCGAACCCCGCGGGCGGTGACGATGCCAGTCCCGAACTCCAGGACACGGTGCGCGACGCGATCGAACGCCTGCAGCAACACGAACGTGCAACGCTGCACTGGATCGACGTCGGGCCATTCGCGAGCGGCAAGGAGGGTGGCCGCATCGGCAACACGCAGATCACCGCACTCGAACTCGCGGATCCCGTCGCCGTCGCACGCACGCCGGTACGCGTCACCGCGACGCTCAAGAACCGCAGCGACATCGACGAGAACGCCGAGGTCACGCTCGACATCGACGGCAGCGAACCCATGCGCCGGATCGTCACCGTGCCGGCCGGCACCGAGGCGGAAGCCGAGTTCCTCGTGACGTTCCGCGAGCCGGGCTGGCGACGGGTGCGCGTCGGTGTGCAGAACGACGGCCTCGCCGCCGACGATGAACGCTTCCTCGCGATCGAGGTGCGCGACCGCGTCAAGGTACTCGTGATCGACGGCGACCCGGGCTCGGACCCGCTGCAGTCGTACGGCCACCTCTACAGCCTGGTTCTCGACCCCGATCCGCTGACCCTGCCGACGTTCTCGGTGAGCATCGTCGACACGCTGACGTTGCTCAGCGGACAGTGCAAGCCGGCGGACTTCGACGTCACGGTGCTCGCGGACGTCGACCGGGTCAACGCGCGCGCCGCGAAGCTGATCGACGATGCGCTCGCGGCCGGTCGTGGCGTGCTCGTCACCTACGGCCCCAACACGGACACCGAGAGCTACAACCTGCACCTGCATGCCGCCGGTCAGGGGCCACAGCCGTTCCGACTGCTCGGCCAGCGCGGCGGCCCCGTCGGCTCCTCCGTGCCGCGCAAACCCGTGATCACGGCCGCGGATCACCCGGTCTTCGCCGAGTTCGAAGAAGACATCTACCGCGAGATCTTCCAGGCCGTCCCGGTGTGGCGCTGGCACGGCATCGTGCGCGATTCCCTCGCCGAGGATGCGGTCGTCGCCGCGCGCCTCACCGACGCGTCGCGCACCCCGCTCGTGATCGCGAACACGTTCCGCGAGGGCAAGATCGCGTTCGTGACCTCGGCGCCCGCGTCGGAGTACCGCCCGGACCGCTGGAACCTGCTGCACGAACTGCCGATCGCATTCTTCGTCGTGCACGGCCTGGCCAAGTGGCTGGCGTTGCCGGCACTCGATCCGTTCCACGTCGAGGTCGGCGCCGAACTGACGTGTTCGCTGCCCGCGCGCCCGCTCGATGTCGAGGTCCAAAAACCCGAGCGCGACGGCACCGGCAAGTCG
The DNA here is from genome assembly GCA_024743115.1 of bacterium. GTDB lineage: Bacteria > Planctomycetota > UBA1135 > UBA1135 > UBA2386 > JAGQRA01. Next base: position 250,531 of record JANSXC010000007.1, read on the forward strand.
CCGATCGCGGAGGAGGCTCGCCCGCTCACCGGTGGTCGCTTCCTGCTGCCGCCGCTGTCGGACACGCGCTTCGCGGGCTTCTACACGTTCGACTTCGTGCTCGACCGCGAGAGCGGCCGCGAACCCGCGAGTCAGCAGTTCGCGGTGAACGTCCTGCCCGACGAGGGCGAGCTGCGGTACCTGCCCCACAGCGAAGCGCGCGAGAATGCGGGCCTCGAACGCGTCAACACGGGCCTGCCCGTGATCGCCGAAGCGATCGACGACCCCGACCGCAGCGACCTCGGCCCGTCGCTGTTACTCCTGACCCTCCTGTTCGTGCTCGGTGAAGCCGCCATGGCACGCTACGTCTCGATCCGGAGGAGCTGACGCAGTGCTGTCTTCCATGACCTCGCTCGCAGCGACCCTGCTCTGGCAGGACCCGTCCACGGCAACGAATACGCCCGAGTCCGCGACCCACGTCGAAGAAACGTTCCGGCTGCTCAACGCACCACCGCTCTGGGTCACGATCCTCGTGATCCTGCCGCTGACGGTCGCGTTCGCCTACTGGAGCTACAGCGGCCTGACCCGTCTCGAACGCCCGGTCCGCGTCACGCTGTCGATCCTGCGCTGGCTAGCGATCGCCGTCTGCCTGTTGCTCGTCTTCGAACCCGCGTTCGAACTCACGACCTATCGCAAGACGCGCCACCAGGTGCACGTGCTCGTCGACGACAGCGCGAGTATGCAGCGCAAGGATCGCTACCCCGACGAAACCCAGCGTAGCGCGCTGACCGAGCTGACGGGCGAATCGGAGATCGGCACACGCACCCGCCAGGAGCTCGTCGCAGCCGCGCTCGAACGCGAGAACGGCGTGCTCACCGGCCTGGCCGAGACGCACGACGTGCGGCTGTTCCGCGTGCAGCGCAAGCCGGTACCGATCCGCGCGCTGTCACAGATGACCTCGCGCGGCAACCGCACGAGCCTCGGTGACCCGCTCGACCTGCATCTCACGAGCGCGGGCAATCAGAACCTCGAGGGCGTCGTGCTGGTCAGCGACGGCCGCAACAACTCGGGCCTCGACCCGGTCGAAGTCGCGCAGAACTTCGCGATGCGCGGCATTCCGATCTACACCGTTGGCGTCGGCGATCCCGAACCGCCGCGCAACGCGTGGATCATCGGCCCACCCGGCCCCAAGGAAGCCCTCCGCGAAGAAGAGGTCGGCTTCGACATCACGCTGCGCGCCGAAGGCCTCGAGGGCAAGAGCGCTCGCATCGAGCTGCTCGGCTCCCGCGACGGCGGGCCGTTCCAGCCGCTCGCGACGCAGATGAGCGACCTGCCCGAGAACGGCGAGGGCCGCCGGGTGCGCGTATTCCATGCGTTCCGCGAAGCCGGCGACTGGACGCTCAAGTTCAAGCTCGCGCCGCAGGAGGACGAGAGCCAACTCGACGACAACGAGGACGTGCGGTTCCTGCGCGTCAACGACGAGCGCATCCGCGTGCTCTACATCGAGGACCTGCCGAACTACCGCTACCGCTACGTCAAGAACGGCCTGAAGCGCGTCGACCCGAGCATCCAGATGCAGGCGCTCCTGCTCGATGCCAGCCCACTGTTCATCCACGAATCGAGCGACGAGCTCGAGCCACTGCAACGCCTCCCGCGCACGGAAAAGGAGCTGCTGCAGTATCACGTGATCCTGCTCGGCGAAGTGCCGCCCGAGAAGATCGCGAGCACCGAAGAGGGCATCCGCCAGTGGCTCGACATGCTCGTGAAGTTCGTCGAGTTCGGCGGTGGCGTCGGCTTCCTCGCAGGCTTCCATCCGGACGGCTTCAGCCAGGTGTCGATGCCCGAGCGCTATCGCAACACGCCGCTGCAGGATCTGCTGCCCGTCGTGCTCGAGGATCCGGTGTGGCTGATGGCGCAGCGCCGCGAACCGAAGCCCGCGTTCCGGCCGCTACTCGACAACCCGCTGCAGCCGCACGAGATGCTGATGCTGCAACGCGACGCGAGCCTGAATCGCCGGCTCTGGCAGGAAGGCATGGCCGGCTTCCAGGTCTACCACCCCGTGCAGCGCGCCAAGCCGGGAGCCTCCGTGCTGCTGCGGCACCCGTTCGACGAGAACGCCTACGGCAAGCGCCCGCTCGCGGTCGTGAGTCCCTATCCGCGCGGCATGACGTTCTTCTTCGCGACGGACGAGACCTTCCGCTGGCGCGCGCCCTACGGCGAGGTCTACCAGGACGCGTTCTGGCGCAACATCGTGCGCTACCTCGCACAGGGTCGCCTGCAGCGCCGCAACGACCTGCTCGAACTGACGCTCGACAAGCTCACGATCGAGACCGGTGACAAGGTCCGCGTACAGCTGCGCATGCTCGATGCCGAGCTGCAGCCCGCGGTCTCGAGCGAGCAGCCGATCTACCTGCGCGATCAGCAGAACCAGACCGAGAAGCGCGTGCTACGCGCCGTGCCGGGTGAGCCCGGCAGCTACCAGGGCAGCTTCACGATGGCCGAGTCCGGGGCCTACAGCTTCGTGATTTTCGCGAACGACAACCCCGCCGACACCGTGCTCGCGCGTGAGGACGTGCTCGTCAAGGTGCCCGACCAGGAGATGTCGCAGTCGAGCCAGGATCGCGAGGCCCTCGAACGCATCGCCGAGGCCAGCCGCAGCGCCGACGGCACGGGCCGGTACGTGTTCCTCGGGGACGTCGACACGCTGGTCGAGGACTTCCGTTCGCGCAAGGCGTTCGAGAGCCGGGAAGACACGAAGACCGAACCGATCTGGGACAGCGGCTGGAGCCTGCTCATCGTGCTGCTGCTCCTGGGCATCGAGTGGCTGCTACGGAAGCGCGCGCGGCTGATCTGAGGCCCGCGGGCCGGCGGGCGATGCCAGGGTGAACGTCCCGGGAAGGATCCGAGCCGAACCCTCGTAACGCCCGTTCCTACCGTATCTAGAACCGAGTGTCGTAACCGTGTCACGAGCGGGCTCGGCGCTCCCCGAAACGGCGCTGCTGGCCTAACGTTACGGACCGCGCAGGTCGCGGGCCGATCCCGCCGATGATACCGAAGATCCTGCAACCGTGATGATGCAAACCCCTGTCCAAATCGGGCTTACTGTCCAACTCGGACTCGTCGCCATACTCGCGACCGTCGCCACGATCGCCACCCCCACGGCCCGCGCCCAGGCGCCGGTTCGCGAACTCACGCGGCCGATGGAGTTCGCCACCGGCCAGGATGACAACCTGTACTCGCTGCGGCGGTCGCAGGAGGACATCCATCAGTGGAAGCGCAGTCAGCAGGAGCTCGCCGACGGTGAGTTCGCGTCCGCGGTCGAACGCCTGCACAAGCTGCTGCAGAACGAGTTCGGCGGCGTCGCTCCGATCGCACCCGGGCGCTTCCAGGGCATGCGGCTCGCGATCGTGACGACGCTCGCGAACATGTCACCTAAAGCGCAGCAGGCCTACGAGCAGCTCGTCGCCCGTGAGGCCGGCTACCTGGCCGAGCGGCAACTGCACGAATTGATGCCCGAGCAGCTCGAGCTGCTGGCCACGCGCTATCCGACTTCGCGGAGTGGGCGCTCTGCGCGCATCCATCTCGGCGACGTCGCGCTCGAGACGGGCAACGGCGCCGCCGCGATCGGTCACTATCGGCGCGCGCTCGACGCGTGCGCGATCGGCTCGACCGCCGAACGCACGGTCGTCGATCGCATGCTCGCGGCCCGCACGCTCATCGACCCGCGCACGGCGCGCGCCGCGGCCGGCGAAGCCCGCCTCGAGAGTGCCGCGAGCGCGGTCCTGGACGTCCTGCCCCCGAGCGGCGACCCGACCGGTCACACCGCAATCGGCGGCGGCAGTGACGGCCGCACGCCGATGAGCTCGCCCGCCGGTCGCCCCGTGCGCCGCGGCGCCGAGGCAGTCTACGCCAACGGCTTCCAGAACCATGACAGCGGCACGTTCGCGATGCACGTCGTCGGCGACCTCGATGGGCTCTACGTCAACACCGGCCGCCAGGTGCTCGCCTTCGACCCGCTGCGGAACGAAAAGACCTGGGCGACGGTGCCGTTCGTCGGCGACGAGGACGACACGCCGCAGTACCGCGGCCGGCGCCGCGGCTGGCGCAGCCGCCGGCGACCGAGCTCGAGCGGCATCAACCACGACATGGTGCTCGCGGCCGCGACCAGCCGCGATCTCGTCGTCGCGGCGGTGCAGGTCCCCGAACGCTCGGCGAACGTCGACTTCCACAACAACTTCCGGATCCTGTCGAAGATCCCCCGGCGCCGCCTGTTCGCGTTCTCGCGCACGACCGGCAAGATCGCCTGGGGCCACTTCGACGGCCTCGACGGCCCGCTCACGCGGCGCTTCCGCGGCCACGACGCGTGCGGCCCGCCGCTGATCGTCGAGGACACGATCTACGTGCCGATCCACGATCGCTCGGGTGCGATCGCGTTCTCGATCGCGGCCTACGACCTGCGGACCGGCGACCCGAAGTGGCGGCGCCTCGTCTGCAGCAGTCAGCAGGAGGTCAACATGTTCGGCAACGCGCGGATGGAGTTCGCGGCGTCGCCGCTCGCGATCAGCGACGGCGTGCTCTACGGCGCGAGCAACCTCGGTGTCGCATTCGCCGTCGACGCCGCGGACGGCCAGACGCGCTGGGTGACGTCGCACGACGTCGTCGAGATGCCCGCCGCCAGCCTGCGCGGCCAGCAGGAACGCACGGTCTACTTCATGAACAACGCGCCGGTCGTCAACGCGGGCGTCGTGTGCATGACGCCGCTCGACTCACCACACGTGCTCGGCATCGACGCGGAGACTGGCCGGATGCTGTGGCGCGTGCGCTATCAGGCGCCGATCAACGGCCATGAGCACGACTTGCGCTGGCTCGCGGGCGCACTCGACGACGAGTTCATCCTGACGGGCCGCGGCGCGATCGCGGTCAAGGCCCGGCCGGAAGGCACGCTCAACCAGCGCGCGGTGGTCCGCCAGCTCGTCTCGCCGGAGATGTTCCGCCGCGGCCGCGCCGAAGGCACCGCGGGTCGCCCGGCAATCACCAACGAACATCTCTGGGTCGGTCGTCGCGGGGTCATCACCGCGTTCGACCGCGCCGGCAACCCGATCGCGCGCGGGCAGGAGATCACCGACAACGAATACACCGGCGGCAACCTCGTCTTCGTCGACGGGCTCGTGACCTCGCTGCGTTACGGCGGGTTCGAGATGTTCTACGACCGCAGCGCCGTGCTGTCGGATGTCGAAGACCGCTATCGCCGCGCCCCCGACGATCCGGCGGCGATCCTGCGCTACGCGACGCTCAAGGCCGCACTGCTGCCCGACAGCGCGACGCCGACCGAACGTAACACGGTCACCGACCTCTACCGCGAGGGCCTCGTGGCATGCCAGCGTCGCGGCCTCGCGCGCACGCATCCGGTGCGTCGCGCACTGCAACGCGAACTCTACGATCAGGCCAGCGCCGCCGCGCGCGCCGCCGTCCGTCGCGGCACCCGCGACGCACTCGAGCTGCTCGCCGAAGCCCGCGAGACCGCACCCGACATCACGAAGTGGATCGCGATGCAACAGCTCGTGCTGGCGCAGTGCGCGACCTACCCACGCAAGCTCAGGACCGAACTCGACCGCCTCGAACGCGAAGCCGCGGGTGAGCTGCTGCCGCTGCCGGGCGGTCCACAGCCCGTACGCGCCTACGTGCTCTACCGCCGCGCCCGCCTGGCCGGCACCGAACCCCCGCAGGCCGTGGCGCACTGGCAGGACCTGCTCGAGAACTACGCCGACGCGACGTTCGCCGGCACGAGCGCCCGCGATCATGCGACCCGAGCAATCGCGGATCTGATCCGGCGCCACGGCGAGTCCTGCTACGCCGCGATCGCCACCCGCGCCAGCGCAGCCCTCAGCGACGCCGGGGACGATCCCGAAGCGCTCCGGGCCGTGAGCACGCGCTACCCCAACAGTCAGGCGGCGACGACGGCGCGCACGCGCATGCTGGACCGCTCGGTCGCGCGCGGCGAACTCGGCATCGCTTGCGACGTGCTGGCCCAGGACCTCGCGCGCGACGCGCAGCAGCCGCGCATCCTGCGGCGCGTGCTCGTGGCCGCGCAGAAGCGCGGCAACCTCGGCCTCGCCCGAGCGCTCGCCGACATGCTCGCGGCCCACGCCGACGTGACCTCCGACTGGCCGGAGGACGGTGGTCGCACGTACGGCGCCGTGCTCGCGGAACTCGCGCCGAAGCTGCAGCCGTCACCGAGCCGCAACCGTCTCGGCCTGCCGCTGCACGAGATCGCGCGCATCAAACCGCGCACACCACGGGAATCGTTCCGCCTCGTCGCGACGATCGCGGCCGAGGGCTTCACGCGCCCCGCGGACACGCCGCTGTTCGCGGTCGCCGGCGCCGACCTGCTCGCGATCGACGTGCATCAGCCGGGCAGCAAGCCGATCCTGTTCTCGCACCCGGTGCAGTTCCTCGAACACATCGTGCTCTGCGGCACGACGCTGATCGTCCCCGACCTCGAACGCGTGTTCGCGATCGACTACCGCACCGGCGCGCTGCGCTGGCAGCTCGAAGAGACCGACGGTCAGCTGCTCGACGGTCTCGGGGTGCAGCAAGGCGTGTTCCACGTCGCGGCGCAACCCGGCAACGGCGAGGGTGCGGCGCGCTTCTACGGCATCGAGCCTTCGAGCGGCCGGGTTCTGTTCTCGCGCACGCTGCCCGGCGATCGCCTGCGCCCGGTGCCGAAACCGATCGGCGATCAATTGCTCGTCATCCAGGCCGACGCCGAGAGCAACCTGCAACTGCTGCGCCTCGACCCGCTGTCGGGCAAGACCTTGCGAACGATCACGCCGAAGCAGCAGTTCCCCGAAGCGCGCGGCATCGCGACGCGCATCTATCCGCAGGGCGTGCTCGGCGACGAGCAGCGCATCTACCTGCCGATCGACTCCGGCGACCAGCCGAAACTCGTCGCGGTCGACAACCGTGGCGAGACCGCATGGAGCTGGTCCGGCAAGAGCGGGCGCCGCCTGCTCATGGCCGCGCTGCTCGACGATCGCATCGTGATCGTCCAGGGTGCCGACACGCAGGAAGGCTGGGTCACGATCCTGCGCGCGAGCACGGGCGAGAACCTGCGCAACCTGCCGCTCGGGTACGACATCGATGTGCTCAACTGGCAGCGCAGCTTCACGGCGACTCCGGCCCCGCCGGCCCTGCTGCTCTCCGATCTCAGCAGCCCCGACGGCCGCGAACGGCGCTTCTACTGCATCGGTATCGCGGCAGGCATGCCGAGCTTCGTCGAATCGCTGAGCGCCGGCCTCGACGAAGTCGAGCGCCGACCGCAGTTCGGCGAGAACTTCGTCACGTTCGGCGTGCGGCCCAACCGCGGCGGCCCGTTCCGGCTCTATTCGCTCGAATTGGACAAGCGCCGGGGCGCATTGCCCGATGGCCAGAAATACCGTCCGCTGCGACTCGACGCGACCTATGCGCTGAGTGCCGTAGGGCCTTACACTGTGATCTGTTGCGCCGAGTATCTGGTCGTATTGGGCCCCGAGGACACCAACCGTTGAACCTGAGCCGATGAACTTGCCCAAGATCCTTTCCCAGATCCGCCCGTTCGCCGCGGCCCTGTTGCTGCTGGCCACGCTCGTGACCCTCGTCGGCGGCCCGGCCGCGCGGGCCCAGGAGATCCTGCGCCGCGGCTCCAGCAACGACGCACTGATCGATCAGCGGCTGCGCGACGCGGTCAAGCGCGGCCTCGACTGGCTGCAGGCCAACCAGCACAAGGACGGCTACTGGCCCGAGCTCGTCGGCTACAAGCTCAACACCGACTACGAGACGCTCGATCCCAACCCGATGCCGCACGTCGGCGTCAGCGCGCTGGCGCTCATGAGCTTCCTCGCGGGCGGCCACCTGCCGAACCGCGGCGAGTACGGTACGACGGTACGCTCGGGTCTCGACTTCGTGCTGTCGTGCGCCAAGGACGACGGCCAGATCACCGAGAACGGCACGCGCATGTACAGCCATGCGTTCGCGACGCTGTTCCTCGCGGAGATCTACGGCATGGTCGACCGCCCCGAGGTGAAGCGGCGCCTGCAGCGCGCGGTCGACCTCATCGTCGACTCGCAGAACGCCGAAGGTGGTTGGCGTTACCGACCGTTCGCGCGCGAGTCGGACATGTCGATCACGGTCTGCCAGGTGCTCGCGCTGCGCTCGGCGCGCAACGTCGGCATCCACGTGCCGATCACGACGATCCGCAACGCGCAGAACTACGTCTACCGCTCCGCGGTGCGCAGCAACGACCGCACCTACCACTTCTACGGCCGCGGCCGCTACGGCGACGAGGGCGGCAGCTTCCGCTACCAGAACCGCGACCAGACGCGCGCGACGTTCCCGCTCACGGCCGCGGGCATCACGACGCTCTACGCTGCCGGCGAGTACGACAGCAAGATCATCCGCGATGCGCTCGACTATCTCGATCGCCGCTACGCCGCGTTCAGCGACGACTGGGAAGGCCACTACTTCTTCTACTACGGCCACTACTACGCCGTGCAGGCCTACTACATCACGGGCGACCCGAAATGGACGCGCTACTTCCGCGAGATCAAGGCGCGCCTGCTGCGCATGCAGCGGCCCGACGGCAGCTGGCCGTGCCGCGCCGGCCCGGGACGCGCGTTCAGCACGGCCGTCGCCACGCTGATCCTGCAGATCCCGATGCAGTACCTGCCGATCTTCCAACGCTGATGCGTAGCGGCTCCCCCTCTCCCACCCGCCGCTGGCGGGCGCGCCCCGCCAGGGCGCTCAAAGCGACAGCCAGATCCACGTGAGTTCCGAACCCTCGACCGCCACGCCGTCCAGCCCGGACGAAGCCCGGCAAACGTTCGCCCGCGCGATCGAGCCCCTGCTCGGCCGCCAGCTCGACCGCCTGCGGCGCCGCTACCTGTTCCACGGGCTCGGCTACGTGCTGCTGCTGCCCGCACTCGCAATCGGGCTGTTCTTCGCGCTCGACCACTCGCTGCGCCTGCCGGTCGCGGTCCGGCTGCTGCACACCGCGGCCGTGCTAGCGATCGCAGGCTACGCAATCGCGCGGTTCGTCGTGTATCCGCTGTCGCAGCGGTTCTCGACGCTCGACGTCGCGCAGGCGCTCGAGCGCGCGTTCCCCGAACTGCACCAACGCCTCGTCTCCGCGGTCCAACTGCAGCAGCGCGGCGATGTCGACCTGCGGAACCAGTCGAGCGCGATGATCGATCGCGTCGTCACCGAAGCCGCCGCAGCGGCGAACCAACTGCCGTTCGAACGCTTCTTCGACGGCCGCCGGATTCGGCGGGTCGGCGGTGCGGCGACGGTCGCGATCGCGGCCCTGCTCACGGGCGCGGTAATGGCCCCGACCACCGCGCGCACGTTCCTGCTGCGCCAGCTCGGTTTCCACGCGGAGTATCCGCGCCAGACCTACCTGTCGGTGCAGCTGCCGGCAGAGAGCGCCAAGCTGCACCGCGTCGACACCGACGGCAACGCGGACGGCGTCGCGGAGCTGCTCCTGCCGGCCGGCGGCGAACTACACGTCGTCGTCAGCGTGAACGGCGTCGTGCCGAAGGAAGTGTTCCTCGACCTCACGTCGCTGCGCTCGGACGAGAGCGGCAACGATCGCCGCACGGGCCGTCGCAGCGTGCCGATGACGCCGCGGCCGAACGATCGCTTCCGGCACGTCTTCCGCAAGCTCTCGGGCGCGTTCGAGTTCCACGCGCGTGGCGGCGACGACGAGAACGGCGATCTGATCGTGCGCGTGCGCACCGTGCGGCCACCGCAGGTCGCGACGATCCGCGCCAACATCACGCCCCCCGCCTACACCGGCGTCGACCAGGTCGAGCAGACGGGCGGCGCGGTCGAAGCGCTGATCGGCAGTGAGGTCGAGCTCTTCGTGACGACCACCGCAGCGGTGCAGAGCGCGACCATGGCATTCCTCGAGAGCGGCCGTCGACTCGACCTCGAACCGACGACCATCCAGGACGACAGCGGCGCGACCCAGGCGTTGCGCACGCGCTTCGTCGTGCAAGGCCCCGACCGCTACCAGATCGAACTACGCGGCGGCAATGATCTCGAGAATCCGGATCCGGGCACATACCCGATCAGTGCCCTCAAGGACTACGCGCCCGTTGGACGTTGGCTCCTGCCCGGCAGCGGCGCCACGCTGCTCGTCAAGGACGCGCTGCTCTGCGTTCGCACCGAGGTCCGCGATGACTTCGGCCTCGAACGCGTGACCCTGCGGATCGACCGCGCCGGCGACACGGTCCGCGAAGCCGAACTGCTGACAGCGCCCGCGAACGGCGACCGCGCGCGCCCCAAGAACGCCGTCGTCACCGAGCTGTTCGAGGTCAAGGACCTGCTCGGCAGCACGGGCGGGGACGGGCTGTCGCTCGCCCTCCAGGTCACGGACAACCGCGCACCCGAGGCGGGCACCGTGGAACTGCCGCGCCGCATCGTGCAGATCGTCGACGGCCAGCAGCTCGCCGAAGCGATCACCAAATCGTTCCGGCGGCTGCGCGAAGAGACCACCCAGGCGCTGGACATCCAAATCGACCGCCGGCTGCGACTTCAGGAACTCGCGGAGCAGGAAAACGTTTCCAACGTCGAGTTCGCGCAGACGCTGAGCGCCGTCGAGGTCGGCCAGAGTCGCGTGCTGAGCAGCTGCGAGCGACTGCACGACGGCCTGATGAACGCGTTCGACATCCACCTCTGGAACCGGCTCGATCCGAGCCCCAACGCGTTGCTCGCCGTGGACCTCTACCGTGCGTTCAGCGCGACGCTCGCCGAGCCGCTCGCGCGCGCCCCCGAGTTCTACCGCGACCTGATCGCGCGGCGTAAGGCCGGCACGCTCGGCGGCATGGAGACCGCGCTCGATCCCATCCTGCAGATGATCGCGCTCGCCGACGACCTGGCGACGACCAAGGTTCCCGCGGCGGCGCGCACACTCGCCGAGGCGCAGGTCGCCGTCGCGTCCGAGCGCGCCGGCCTGCTCGAGCGCGCGCAGACCGAACAGCAGCAGATCGCCCTGACGCTGCAACAACTGCTCGACCGATTGGAAGAGTGGAACGACTACCAGGACACGGTGCAGGAGGCGCGCGCACTGCGCGACCGGCAGCGTGACCTTCAGATGCGCACCGAAGAACTGCGAGGCAAGAAATGATCCTGCGATCCGAGTCCGGCTTCTCCCGCGCCGTAGCCATGACCTTCGCGCTGCTGTTGCCGGCAGTGACGGGTGTGACCTTCACCGCGGACCTCACCGCCCAGAGCGAAGAGGACGCGAAACGTCAGCAGCTCGCGCGTCTGCAGAAGGAGCAACAGGAGATCCTGCGCAAGACCGAACGCCTCAAGGCATTGATGGAGCGGCTGCGCGAGCGCTACCAGCGTGAGGGCAAGAAGGAGCAGGTCGACCTGCTCAACGCCGGGCTGGAGCACATCAAGGAAGCCCAGCTGCTGCGCGACGCCGCGAGCATCCGCGACGATCTCAGCGCGACCGCGCTCAGCGAGGCGGTACGCAAGCAGCGCAACGTCGTCGAGAACCTCGAGAAGCTGCTCAACATCCTGCTCGACCGCCGCTCGGTCGAGAGCCTCACGGAGCTCGAGAAGGCCGCGGCCGAGCGCGCGCTCGCAGCGCGTGAACTCGAGCGCCGCCAGCAGGAGCTGCAACAGGCGACGGCCGAAGCGCTGCAGAGCGAGCCCAATGCGACCGAGCAGGACCTGCTCAACGAGATCAACGATCTGGCGAACGCGGAGCGCCGAGAGGCCCAACGCAACCTGCGCGAGTCCGGGCAGCGCCGTCCGTTCCTGGAATCCGCCCTGGCTCGGGTCAACGAACTGCTGCGCCAGAGCAACCGTCTCGACCGCGCGCTCGAAGAAGAGACGGGCGCCCGCCAGTCGACGCGGCAGCAACGGCAGTTCGATCTCGGCGAGATGATCCAGCAGGCGCGTGACCTGGCGCGCGACGTGCGCGGCCAGGGTCGCCAGCAGGAGCTCGGCGACGCCGCGGCCGAGCTCGGCAAGCAGGCCGAGGGCAACGACACGCAGGCGGTCCAGCAGGCCAAGAGCCGCTTCGAGGCGCTGGCGCACGATGCGCCGAAGCTGCCCGAGACGGTCGCGGGCAAGCCCACGGACCCCGAGTGGGCCAAACTCGCCGAGGATCTGACCAAGGCGCCGGCCGGCGAGACCGAGGCCGAGCGTGGCGAGCTCAAGGACCTCGCCGAGCGCGGCGCGGAGATCGCGACCAAGCGCGGTCAGGAAACCACCGATCGCAACGTGCAGAACAGCGGCAAGCTCGCGGAGAACGCCCGCAAGCTCGCGGACCGCCTGCAGCAGGATGCGGCAGACACCGGCGCGAACGCGAAACCGACCACTCCAGAGGGGAGCAAAGCGACCAAGGCCAGCAAGGCCCTCGAGCAGGCCGCGAAGGCACTCGAAGCGGCGCAGGCAGCCGCGCAGAGTGGCGACACGCAGAAGGCGCGCCAGCAGGCCGATCGCGCGGTCTCCGCACTCGAACAGGCGCGGGCGCAACACGCCGCTGCCAACCCCGACGCCGCCGAACAAGCCGCCCGGATGGCCGCCGAATCGCGCGCCACGGGTGAAGAGCTCGCCAACTCGCCACAAGCCGAGGACGCCGAGCAGCAGGCGGACGCCGCGCTGCAGCGCGCGTCCGAAGCGCTGCGCAACGTGGAAGAAGAGGTCAACAAGTCACGCCAGACCGGCGGGCAGCCGGACTCGGAGCAGCCGGCCGGCGACGCGCGCCAGCAACTCGAAGCTGCCAAGGACACGCTCGAGAAGGCGCTCGCGCAGGCAACCGACGGGCGGCAGCAGGATCTGGCAGCCGCAGCCGAACGCCAGAGCGAGCTCGCGCAGCAGGCGCGTTCTGCAGCCGAAGCGATGCAGCAGGCCGTCGAGAACGGACAGCTCACGCAGGAGCAGGCCAAGCAGGCCAGCGGCGCGATGAAGCAGGCGCAACAGAGCATGCAGCGGGCGTCGAAGCAGCTGCAGAACGGCCAGCAGTCACAGGCTTCGCAGTCGCAGCAGCAGGCCGCGCAGCAGCTCGAGAAGGCCATGGAGCAGCTGCAGGAGAACCGCCCCGTCACCGAAGAGCAGAAGGCCGCGCTCGCCGAGGAGGCCAAGCGGCAGCAGGAGCTCGCCGAGGACATCGTGCGACTCGCGGAGATGCTCGAGGACCGCGAACAGCAGCGGGCGCGCCAGAAGCTCGACGAGGCGGCGCAGGCCGCGCAGCGCGCGCAGCAGGCGATGGAGCGCGGCGACCAGGAGGAAACCCGCGAGCAACAGGAAGAAGCGCGTCAGAAGCTGAAGGAGGCCGCGGAGGAGCTCGAAGAGGAGCGCGATCGCTACCAGGACCTCCGCCAGGAAGAGCTGCTCTTCAAGATGAAGGAGGAGCTGCTCGCGTTCCTCGAGAAGCAGCGCCCGATCAGCGAGAAGACGCTCGAGGCGCAGAAGATCGCCGAGAACGGCCGGCTGTCACGCCCGATGCGGCGCAAGCTCAACCAGCTCGGCGAAGAGGAACTCGAACTCGCGAGCCGCATCGACTTCCTCGTGCAAGCGCTCGACGAGGAGGGCAACAAGGTCTACCGCACGGTGCTGCAGAGCAACTTCGACGATCTCAAGGAGATCAGCGATCGCCTCAGCGGCCGGCGGCCCGATGTCGGCACGTTCACGACGCTGATGCAGGACGACGTCGTGCGGCGCTCGGAGAACCTGCTAGCAGCGCTCGAGCGCGAGCGCAAGCGGCGCGAGCAGGAGCGTCAGGAGCAGCAGCAACAGCAGCAGGGTGAGAACAAGTTCAACCCGCAGCGCGAGCGCCTCGTGAGCCTGATCGCCGAACTCGAGATGCTGAAGCAGCTGCTCGAGGACACCGGCCGCGCCAACCGCGACCTGCATCTGCTGATCAGTTCGCGCGGCGACGAAAACATCTCCGAGTCGGAGGCGGCGCTCGTCGAGCGCCTCGCCCACCGCCACGGTGAGATCACCCGTCTCTTCCTCGAGATCAAAGCAGCCGTCGAAGAGACGATGCAGGCGATGGAAGAACAGCAAGGCGGCGGCGAAGAAGAGGAAGGCGGCCGCGGTCGCTGAGAGCAGGGCGCTACACACCGAAATCGGAGAACGACGATGCAACCCATGATTCGAACCACATCCCTGCTCGCAGCACTGGCGCTCGGCCTGATCAGTCGCGCCCCGGCGCAGGGTGATCCGATGAAGGAGATCCAGGAGCTCGCGGAGAAGTGCAGCGAACAGCTCAAGGAGGTCGATCGCCTGCTGCTCGAATCGAGCACTGCGCGCCAGGCCCGCACGAAGCCGGTCGAACTGCTCGAACAATCCAAGACCCGCAACGCCGAAGCCCAGCAGAGCATCGACGAACTGATCGAGAAGCTCACCGAGCTCAAGAACAGCAGTTCGAGCAGCAGTAGCAGTAGCAGCGATCAGCAGGACCAGCAGCAGCAACAACAGCAGCAGCAACAGCAAGGCCAGCAGGACCAGCAGCAGCAGGGTCAGCAGAGCCAGGGCAACCGGCGCGAGAACCAGACCCCCGACTTCGTTCAGCAGGAGCAACAGGAAGGCCAGCAGCAGGGTCAGCAACAACAGGGCCAGCAGCAACAAGGCGAACAGCAGCAGGGCCAACAACAGGGCCAGCAGCAAGGCCAGCAGCAGCAACCCGGCCAGGGCCAACCACGCGGCGGCCGCGAAACTGACAGCCCGGGTCAGAACCGCCCCGGCCAGAACCCTCAGGAAGGCGAGGTCGGCCCCGGCAAACCCGGCACCGGCCGCGAGCAATGGGGCGACCTACAGCCCTATCTCAACTCCCTCAAGCACCGCGGCTCGACGCCCAAGGTGCCGCAGAAGTACCGCAAGTACTGGGAGGCCTACCTGAAGAACAAGAAGCCCGAGGGCAAGCCCGGCGGCGGCAAGTAGCGCGGCCCGCACCACGCTACGCCTGCCGACAGCACCGACTAGTCGAACTCACGCCACTTGCCGTCGGCGCCACACCGCCAACTCATGCAGGGCGCGCAGGCAAACCCCACCACGAAGCTGCCGTCTTCGTGCCGCCGGTAGTCGTAACGGAACGATCGCAGCACTCCCGTCGCGGGCGCCTCAGCGGATCCCGACCGTCATCTCGAGGCCGTTGCTGACCGTCAGCCCGGCGGCGTTCGCGCCAGCGTCGAGCGCGACGACCTGCTGAACGAGCCGTACGTTCGCGAGCGCCGGCGCGTTGGGGATCGTGAGCGACCACGATGCCATGCCGTTCGTCGCGGGCACGAACTCGGTGACCAACGGGTTGACGTGCTGCTCACAGCCAGGCATGCCAGCCTTGGCGAGCGAAATCGGCGCCGTCGGATCAAAACCCGTGACGAAGAACACTCCGCCACTCGTTGGGGCGAGATTCCGAACCTCGTTGGTATGGAGGTCGCCGAGCCAGGGCCGACGAAACTGCGCGGGCCCCAGCTCCGGAACGCCTGCCGCACCAGCGCAGCCACTCTGATAAGCGGTAGCTGTCGCTGGGGTCACGACCTCGAAAGACCACGTATCACCAACGTCTCCTCCCGTAGGCAGCCGCCCTCCGACCACCACTACGCGACTTCGCACCGAATCGTAGACCATGGCAGCGTAGATTCGCTGACTGGGCGAAGCCTGCAGCAGCATGTTCCACTCGGCGCCGTCCCATTCCCACGCGTAGGGCCCAGCCTGGAAGTCGCCACCGTGCAGGACGACTCGCCTTCGCGCGAGATCCGCAACCATGCGACCGCGAATCCGGTGAGTCGGTGGCGTCGCCGGAAACCGCTGCTGCCACGCGACTCCGTTCCACGACCACGTGTCGTTGAACCATGCAGCTCCGTCCGAGCCTCCGAACAACAGCATGTCACCGTTCTCCGCATCGAAGGCCATCAGAGAATAGCTGCGAGGACCAGGCCCACCCGGCACCGAACGCCGCAACCAGTTCGTGCCGTTCCACTCCCAGAGATCTTGCAGCGCACCAGCACGAAGCCCACCGTAGAGAACCGTCACACCACGCAACGGATCGAATCCCATCGCGTAGTCCGACCTTGGCAACGGAGAGGTCACCGGCGTGCGCTGAAGCCACGAAACCCCGTCCCACTCCCAGGTGTCCGAGAGCTGGATACTCCCCGAGAACATCACCAGCCGCTCCCGCACCGAGTCGTACGCCATCGACAGGTCTCGTCGGAACGGCGGCAGCGGACCTGTCATCGGGCGCCACGTGTTGTCGTCGAGCAACCAACCATCCGTGAGATTGGTGCCGCTTCGCTCACCCAACAGCATCACCAGTTCGCCTGTTGCACCGAAGAAGCCGAAGCAAGTCCGCGACCGCGGTGATGGCGCGTTCGCGGGGTAGAGCCGTGACCATCTGGCCTGGGCCGAACCGTCGCCGGCCAGCACGGTCAGGGCAGCAATGGTCGACAGAATGGATGACCGGAACGGTTGCATGGCAGCTCCTCTGATCCGGAGCATAGCGCATCCCGTGGCTCACGACCGCGCGGGCCATTCCGGCGGGGAAGCTCCCCGCGACGAGCCTCAGTTCGCGTCGGACGGCACGCGCACCCAGCTCTCCGCCGCACCAAAGAACAATTCGGCGAGGAGCAACCCGTAGACCGGCCCCATCAACGCCACGGCGGCACCCGGCCCGATCAACGCCGGCTGATCGAGTACGGAGAGAACGTGGATCACGCCCGAGAGCGCGGCGAACACTCCACCCGCGTAGCAGAGTCGGCGTCCTCGCCGGGCCATCGCGCAAAGCTGCGCAGCCTCGGCTTCATTCGCCGCCGCGCGGCCGGCCACCACCGCGAAGAACCGCCCGACGAGTCCGAAGCCGTGGCTCGCGACGAGGCCGAACCACGCCATCGACATCACGATCAGGAGCGCTGAGACGAGCACGGTGTGGAACACGTAGCTGCCGTCGAGTTCGACCGCGAGCGCACAGCACCCGAACGCCGCCGCAATGCCTCCGAATCGGACGAGCAGCAACTGCAAAACACCGGTGCTCTGCGTCTTGGGCACGCTCCAGACCGCATTCGCTCGCGGCGATCCACCGTGATTCGCCACGGCGTGATCATTCGTCGAATCGGACGCGGGCGTCGCCTTCGGCAGCGTATCAAGATCGGTCATGGTCGGGCTGCTCCTCGCTTCGCCCTCCATCGACCGGCCTGCTCAACCCACCCGACCGGTCCCCGATTGCGGCCATCTCATCGGATACTCGGCCCCAGAGATCGCACCGACACGGAACCCGTCGACGGACGAGGGTAACCGTGCCAACGCCCACGCCGGCATCACGACCCGAGGGGTTGACGCACCGATGAGCCAGTCGCAGGCTGCACCCCGGGAGACCGAGAATATGACCATGATGCGATTCGGCCTGACTCTGGCTTTCGTCGTCGGCACAACGACCGCGCAGGCCCACTGGACCCAGCTCTACACCGCGCAGACTCCGAGCCCCCGCGAGTTTCACGCCATGGCCACGGAACCCGGCGGTGGAATCCTGCTGTTCGGTGGCGAGGACTCGACGGGTCGGCGCAACGACATCTGGCGGTTCCGCAACAACGCGTGGCAACAAGTCTTCGTCGGCACGCGGCCGTCACCGCGCTACTCCCACGCGATGGCCTTCGACCGGGGACGCGGAGTCGTCGTGCTGTTCGGCGGCAATTCGAACCAGGGTGGATCGGACACCTGGGAATGGAACGGCTTCACGTGGGCCGGCCGGAATCCCACGTCGCAGCCGAGCCCCCGAACCGGTCACGCAATGGCATACGACCACGACCGCGGAGTCAGCGTCCTGTTCGGCGGCCAGGCCGGCAACTCCCTGAATGATACGTGGGAGTGGAACGGCAGCGACTGGCTGGCACGTTCATCGCCCAATGCTCCCGGCGCTCGACGGAACAGCGGACTCGCATACGACCCGACAGCGGGCGGCCTGATCCTCTTCGGCGGTATCGCGAACAACCAGCCACTGTTCACCGATACCTGGCGCTGGAACGGCGCAGCGTGGCAGCAACTTCAGCCGGGAAACTCCCCAATCGCACGGGCGACGACCGCGATGATTTCGGACCTCGACCGCGGACGCATCGTGCTGTGGGGAGGATCCGGGTTCGACACGGCGGTCTGGGAGTGGGACGGATCGAACTGGCACATGCACACGTTGACGCCACCGTCACCGCGATCCGGTCATGCATTGGCCTATGACGAAGCCCGACGCCGAACGATCTCGTTCGCGGGCCGGCTTCAGGGTTATCCGTCGTACGGCGACACCTGGACCTACGCGACCCCCACGCCCGCTCGCTTTGAGACCGCTGGTCCAGGCTGCACCGGCAGCTCGGGCCAACCCGAACTGCGACGGGCCGGTTTCTCGCTGCCTTGGGTCGGCGACGTCTTCGAGAGCGCCGTAACGTCGACCCCAGCGAGTGCCGCGACGATCTTCGCCACCGGCTTCGAAGCCGTGAGCCCGACCGCCCTCGATCCCTTCGGGATGCCGGGCTGCAACCTGTTCGTCACGCTCCTCGAGACGCAGTTCCGAATCGCGTCGTCAGCCGGGGTCGCGACCTGGGACCTGAGGATCCCGAACTCTCCGACCTTCGCGGGCGTCGAGCTGGCGCAGCAGGTGCTCGTACTCGATCCCGGCGTCAACGCCGCCGGCGCGGTGGTCTCCAACGCCGCCCGCTTCGTGGTCGGCATTCGCTGACCGGGTGCACAGCGACCGACGGACCGCTCGTCGCGCCGCTTCGCGCGCTCCCCGCAGCCGGCTCTCCGCCGCACCGAAGCCTGTCGGCTACCACCGACCAAAAAACGCCACCTCCCCCTTACCGGAGCCCGTCAAGCTCGAGCCGACGATAGAGCATCGACTAACAGCCCGTTGAATAACGTCGAGTCGACGAGCCACCTCGACCGCGCCGTACGTAGAAACGGTGCATGGCCCTCGGAAGACGACGTGACAAGTTCCAACAGGACCTGATGGTGCCGACGAGCGCGCTGCCGCGCTCACCCGG
>JANSXC010000033.1 GCA_024743115.1 bacterium
GGAGCACCGTGTCGACCCACGACGGATCGCGCTGCTGGCCTGGTCGTCGAGTGGGCCGGTGGCCTACCACCTGCTGACGGCGAAGCGCTCGCCGTTCTCACGTGGCTACGTCGCGATGTCGGTGTGGCGACCGCAGTCGGCCAGGGCGTTGAAGGCCGCGAAGGGCCGGCGGTTCGTCCTCGACCAATCGCCCGAGGACCAGGTCACGGCGTTCTCGCACGTGCGGACGGCGTTCCATGCACTGGCAAAGGCGGGTGCGATCGTGCAGCTGTCGACCTACGAGGGCGGGCACGGTTGGCAGGACGGGCCGATTCCGCGGCTGCGGCGGCAGCTCGCCTGGTTGTTCTCGAACGCGAAGGCCCGCGAACCCGAGTGGCCGGCCGGCGAGGAACCGATCGCGGCCGACGGCAATCTGGTGCGCAACGGCGGCTTCGAGCGCGGCGCCAAACGGGGTTGGCGGACGATCGACAACAGCGGTCGGTTGATGGTCGAGGTCGACACGGAGCACAAGCGCGAGGGCAAGCAGTCGCTGCACCTGAGCAAGACGGGCGCGGTGCCGCTCGACCTGGTCGTGCAGGACATCGACCTGCCGTTGGCGAGCGACCCGAAGGCCGAGGAAGTCATCGAGTTCGCCGTCGACTCGCGCACGGCTGACTGCAAGAACGCCTGGCTGAAGGTCTGGCTCTACGACAGCGAAGGCAAGGTTTGCAACAGCAACCAGGACGTCAACGTCGCGCGATTCCGCGGCACGGCGGACTGGCAGCGGCATCAGGTCCGGATGGCACGCGGTAGTGCTGTGCGGGCAACGATCCAGTGCCTGCTCGTTCTCGGTGGCGAGATCTGGCTCGATGACGTCGTGTTGCGCGTGGTCGATCGCGAGCGGAAGAAGGACTGACCCGAACGCCGTACCGTGCCCGAACTCCCCGATGTCACCGTCTACCAGGAACGCCTGACGGCCCACTGCGTCGGCGACGAACTCGCGGGCATTCGGCTCAGGAGTCCGTTTCTGTTGCGCACCGTCGAGCCGCCGCTCGACGCCGTCGCCGGTCAGGTGCTGCGGGCGGTCGAGCGGCTCGGCAAGCGGTTGGTGTTCGTGTTCGACGATGAGCTGTTCGTCGTGCTCCACCTGATGATTGCCGGGCGGTTGCGATTGCATCCCGTGGGCAAGGCGATTGGCGGCCGGATCGATCTCGCCGCGTTCGACTTCCCGGTCGGGGCGATCGTGCTCACGGAGGCCGGCAGCAAGAAGCGCGCGTCGCTGCACGTGGTCCAGGGGCGCGAAGCGCTCGCTGCGTTCGACCGCGGCGGGCTCGAAGTGATGAGCGCGACCAGCGATGGGTTTCTTGCGGCGCTGCAGCGGGAGAACCGCACGATCAAGCGCGCGCTCTGCGACCCGCGGCTGTTCTCGGGCATCGGCAACGCCTACTCCGACGAGATCCTGCATCGCGCGCGGCTGAGTCCCGCGAAACTGACCGCGCGCTTCTCGGCCGAGGAGGGCGAGCGGCTGCGCGCGGCGACCGTCGCCGTGTTGACGCACTGGACCGACGAGCTGCGGCGCGAGGTCGGCGACGGGTTTCCCGACAAGGTGACGGCGTTCCGCGACGGCATGGCGGTCCACGGCCGCTACGGCAAACCCTGCCCCGAGTGCGGCAGCGCCGTGCAGCGGATTCGTTACGCGGACAACGAGTGCAACTACTGTTCGGTATGCCAGTGCGACGGCAAGCTGCTCGCAGACCGCGGGTTGTCGGGTCTGTTGAAGAAGGACTGGCCGAAGACCCTGGCCGAACTGGAGGAACGCCGTGGGGGCGGTCGATGAACCCGGAGATGAAGCGGGACACCCGGATGGTGGTTTTGCGGGAGTCGAAACGGGAGTTCGGCAAGGTCCGGCCCGTTCCCGGGGTCGTGCGGTCGCTTCTGCTACTCGCAACTCTGCTGGTCCTCGGCCCGGATGCGCTGCTGGCGCAACGTGTCGTGCGTCTCGGCGGCGGCGCGAAGCCGGCCGCGGAGAACCCGCTCGGCGATCGGCTGCGGCGGACGCAGCAAGGTCGCGTGGTCGACGTTCTAGGCGATCCGTTGCCGGCCGCGACGCTCGAGGTGCTCTACGGCGAGCAGGTGGTCGGTCGCGCCGTTACGGACGCCGAAGGGCTCTACCAGTTGCGCGCACCCGCCGTGTCCGGAGCGTTCGTGCGGGTGGCCGCGGCCGGCAAGGCGTCGGTTCGGCGACTGTTCGGCGGGCGCGCGTGGCGCCCGGTGCAGAACTTCGTGCTCGAGGACGGTTGTACGATCCGCGGCGCCGTCGTCGACGCGGTGGGGCGGCCGGTCGCAGGCGTGACCGTCGTGCTGGCTGGTGGCGAGACGCGATGCAGTACGGTCACGGATGATGCCGGGCGCTTCGAGCTCGCCGGGGTACCGATGCGGCGGGTGAGTCTGCGGGCCTGGGGCCGTCAGAGCTTCGCCGAACGCACGCTGTGGCCGACGCGGGATGTCGAATGTGATCTGAAGCTGCCGCTGTTCAGCAGCGGCCAGCGCCGGATCCGCGTCGAGGGGCTGCCGCGCGAGGCGTTGGCGTCCGCGGTCGTCGAGGTCACCTCGACGGACATGGTCGTGCAGCGACAGGCGGGGCGGCTCACGCTCGGGGTCGACGGCACGACCGAGTTCCTGCCCGGAGAAACCAGCCTGCTGCGGCTGCGGGCGCCGGGGTTCGATGCGGAGCCGAGCGGCTGGCTCGTGACTCCGACGGGTGCGGGTGAACTGGTCTTCGCGGTGCGCCCCGTGGCGAAGCGACCGGTCGGTTGTCTGCTAACGGGGCGGCTCGTCGATCCGGACGATCGGCCGGTGATCGAAGCGGAACTCGTGGTCGAGGATCGGCTGCACGGCCGGGTCGGCGTCGGCACGACGGGTGTCGATGGCACGTTCCGCATCCCGGTGGAGCTGCAGGAGGGCAGCTACTGCTGCTTCGGAATCGCGCAGCGCGACTGGCAGTTCGTGGTCGAAGAGGACGGCCTGCGATCGGGCGGCTACTCGTGGTTCGATGCCGAGGTGCAGCCGCGGCCCGTCACGCTGCGGGTCGAGCGTTGCACGGCGGTGGCCAGCGAGGTGCGTGATGCGTTGGGCAATCGCTTCACGCACGGAGAGTTGTTCGTCGCGCCTTCGGATCGACCGCTGTTCGTCGCGGTGCGGTCGCTGACGGATCGACTCGGCGCGTTCGACCTGCGCGGTCTCGTCCCGGGTGAGTACATGCTGGCAGCGGTGGCGTTCGACGGCGGTGTCGCGACCGCCGAGATCGTGGTGGCCGAAAGGGCGACCCGGGTCGCGAAACGCTGGTTGCCGGTGCCGAGCGGCTCACTCGAGGGGCAGGTCGTCGGGTTGGACGGTCGGCCGATGCCGGGCGTTCGGGTTCGCCTCGTCTCGCCCGAGCAGATCGATGGCGAGGGGCTGCCGCTCGGCGGTCGACCCGACGCCGAGGTCCTCACGAACCGCGACGGGCGTTTTCGTTGTCGCGGCCTGCACGCCGGCGACTGGCTCGTGGCCCTGCCGGACGAGGACGGCGTCGCGGCCGTGACTGTCGAGATTCGCATCGATCGCGCCGCGCCCGTGGATTTCCGGCTCACGCGCTGATCCGCGATCGGTCGATGGTCGTTGGCAGATGGTTGCCGAAGGCCAGCGGGACGACGACGTCGCGCCCCCCCAGGAAGGGCGGCGAATGCTCGTGATGTGGTTGTGCTGGATCGTCCTCGCGGCGCTCCTGGCGGCGGCCGGCGTCGCGACCTTCTGACCGGGGAATCGACGGCCGTAGCGGAGTTGTTGCCGATGGTTCGCGTTCTTCGGCCATGCGAACACTGCTCTCCTTGGTAGCCGGCACTGGGCTGTCGATCGGTACGCTCGCCGCCCAGAACGAGGCCGGTGAGCCGGGCCAGGCCGTCGAGCCCGTTCCCGTCAGGGTGATCAAGGCCGCGAAGTCCGCCGCGGGCGCGAAGGCGCCCGCCGAGGGCACGCTCCAGAAGCTCGAGGACGCGCTGCTCGGCGGCGGCCCGACCGTCGAACGGATCGAGTTCAACGGTGTGATGCACGAGGTGCGGGCGCTGCGCCGGCCGCACGAGGACCCCGATCTCGCGCCGTGTGACATCGCGTGGTGCGCGTTCGAGTCCTTGATCCTCGATACCTTGCGCGCCGATCTCGTGCGGCAGGGCAAGTGGCCCGACGACGAGGCGTTCGCTGCCGCCTGGGCCGACTACTGCAAGCCCTACGACGACACGCCGTTCTCCGTGGAAGTGATCGCGACGCGGTTCAAGGGCTACCCGGACCTCGACACCTACCGCGAGCGGTGGCGCGTGCAGCATGCCTACGTCACGAGTCTCGGCAAGGGCGCGTTTGCTCCGCAGGCGTTGCAGGCCGAGGTCAGCAACCCGACGAGCGGCGCGCACCTGCGAGGGGACGGGGTGACGGCCGAGCTGTGGTTCCACCCGGCGGTTGCCGGGCCCGATGGCCGGCGCGACTTCGATGCGGCGGGTCGGCTCGCCGCCCGCACGCGCGCGGCCATCGCGGCCGGTGCGGAGCTGCCGGACGGGGCCGAGCACCGGGTCGTCGGCAAGGGCAAGCGGCTGACTATCAATCAGCTGCGGTCGAACCTCGGCGAGAACGAATACCTCGGGCTCGTGCGCGAGGGGGCGGCGGCGAAGCTGTTCGATCCGCAGCGGGCGCCGCTCGGCGAATTGGTCGGACCGTGGCGCGCCCCGACGGGTGTCTATCTGGCTCGGGTCACGGACCGCCACGTTCGGGACACTCCCATCGACGTCGAGGTCCTGCGCATGCGCAAGCTCGTCCGACAACTCGCGGAGCAGCGACAGTTCCGCATCTGGACGGGGCTCGTGCTCGCGCGGTCGGTGATTCGCGTGCCGCGCTGACCCCGAGCCGCCGCTGCGCGTCAGCCGCCGAACATCTGTAGCCACTCGGCTTCGGACTTCGGCTTGAACACGTAGTTCGAACGCCGCGTCTCGCCGAGTTCCTGGTGGGGGTCCGGGGCGTAGAGGTGGCCCGGGTAGAGGATCGCGGAGTCGGGCACGTGCGCGAGCTTCTGCGTCAGGGACAGATAGAGCTGGCGTGGGTCGCCGCCCGGTAGGTCGGTGCGGCCGCAACCCTCGAGGAACAAGGTGTCGCCGGCGACGAGTCGGTTCGCCACGAGGAAGCACTGCGAGCCCGGGGTGTGCCCCGGCGTGTGGATGAGCTGGATCGGGATCTCGCCGACGTGCAGCACGTCGCCGCTGTCGTGCAGCTTCAAGTCGCTGTCGCTGCAGCCGGTAGTGCGTTTGACCCACTCCGATTCGTCGCGCTGGACGTGAATCTTGCACGCGCACCGCGACAGCAGCTCGCGCGCGCCCTCGAGCGAATGGCCGAACAGGTCGCCACCAACGTGGTCGGGGTGGTAGTGGGTCGCGAGCGCGCCTGTGACCTTCAGGCCGTCCGCTTCGACGAGGTCGACGAGCTCGTCGACCTTGTAGCAAGGGTCCACGAGCACGGCCTCCCCGGACTCAGAGTCACCGATGGCGTAGACGAAGTTCGCCATCTGGGCGCCGATCGGATCCCCCTGGGCGAAGTCCCGCCCGGCCAGCCACTGTCGAAAATACAGACGGTGCTCAAGTGCAGAGGTGGGTTCGTGCCGATTCATGCCATGGCAAGGATGGCAGGACGACGCCCAGGAATCTTCACGAAAGCCCGCGCCCCCGAATCGTCGGGATCGCGGCCCTCATTCTCGTGGTCCACGGCCGCGCGCCTCTGGACGGCGCAGGCCGGCATGCTCGGGCTGCTCGCATGCAGCACATCGACGGGTTTCGGTGTCGCCCACGTGCCGCCGGCGCTGCGCGACCTCGCGAGCACCGGCGAACTGCGCGTGCTCGCAACCCGCGACAACTCGGTGCCCGACGACCTCGCCGGCATCGACGCGATCGCTCTGCTGCCT
Source organism: bacterium (assembly GCA_024743115.1). Lineage (GTDB taxonomy): Bacteria > Planctomycetota > UBA1135 > UBA1135 > UBA2386 > JAGQRA01. The sequence continues at coordinate 5,957 of JANSXC010000033.1, forward strand.
GGTCACGTCCCCGGCAACGCCGGGGCGCGGCCCGCTCGCGAGGCGCCGGATCTCCCGCCCGATGCGCTCGCGCGGTTGCGGCAGTTCGTCAAGCGCGGCGGCCGCCTGGTCCTGCTGGGCGATACCGCTGCGTTGGCTGTCGACCTCGGCTGCGAAGCCGAACGCCCCGAGACCATGGCGCTGCGTTGGGGCTTCGATGCACGCACGGTGCGTGGCCACCTCGCCTACGGCATGCATGTCGTGTCGGGGCGCATGCCACAGCTGTTCACCGGGCTCGCGAGCGTTCTGGGCGTGGCGGGTGAAGAACGCGCGAGTGCCGCGATGGCAGATGCCGGCGGGGAGTTCACTTTCTCGCTCGGCGGCGCCGCGCCGTGTTCGGCGCCGCTGTGCGCGTGGTCCGTCGGCGCCCCGCAACAGGGCGCGGTGCTTGCGACGCTCGCGACCGCATTTGACGGCGTGCCATCGCCCGCGGGGCCCCCCGTGCTGGTGCACTGGCCGGTGGTCGGGGGCGGCGACGTGCTCGCCCTCGGGTTCGTGCCCGAGTTCGAACACGACGACGAGCGCGTGCGCACCAATGCTCGGCGGCTGCTCCAGAACATGCTCGCGTCGAAACCGGATGCGACTGCGCTCCTGGTCGAGCTGGACGCCGCGATCGATCCCGTCGACCCGCGCGCGGTGGCTCGGGGAGCGACGCCGGGCCAGGTGCATCCCGACATCCCGATGGCGCCGCTGGTGTCCCACTGGGGCTGGACGGCGCGGCTCGACAACGCGAGTGATCCCGGCATCGCACGATCCGTCGAAGAGGTCGTCGGGCAGGTGCTCGGCCCGAGTTGGCAGGCGGGGGCCGATCAGCTCGCGCTCGTTGCGACCGATCCGGATCACGGTTCGCCGCTGGCCTGGACCGAGGACGACGCGTTGCAGCGTCCCGAGGGCTACCGCGGTGACGCGTTCGGCGGCCGCTTCGGAGCAGCAGCCTTCGGGAACGTGGCCGACGCCGCGCACGGTCGCGCGATGCTGCTGCAGGCGTTCTTCGACCCGCCTCCGGTCAGCGGCCGCGCGAGAGAACGGCTCGCGGCGCTGCGCTTCTTCGCGCGCGAACTCGCCGACTGGCGCCGGCTGGGCAATCGTGCGATCGACGGCTTCGGTTTGCGCCAGTGGTTCCACGACACGACCGGCTACAGCCGCGCGATCGTGCAGGACCTCCACCCAGCCGCAACGCTCTACCGCGCCGGCGAACTGGCGCCACGGATCGCGACCGCCGAGCAGGCGATCGACGCCGAGGACGGCGCGTTGCGTGGGCTCGCGGCCACGGGCCTGACCCGGCAATGGCGCGACGGGTTTCCGGCGACGCGCTATCCGTTCGGCATCCTCGATGCGCGCTGCGAACGCGCGCTACCGTCGCAGCGCGGACCGACGCTCGGTGGCGGCAGCTACGGCGATTGGTTGCTCGCGCAGCTCAACGACTTCGTCCGTGAACGGCTCGGCGGCGGCGCGAGTCTGTGGTGGCGGGATCACGACGAAGACACCCTGGGAGCGCGCGGCCGCGACTACGTGCTCGGGTTGTCGGTCGACCCGTTGCGCGCGGCGGTCGCGACCCAGTTCGCGGCCACCGGCAAGAACGGTTATCGCGCTGCGGTCGCGGCGCTCGCGGGCGCGGCGCCCGCAGGCTTCAGTCACGCCCTGCCGGTGCCGGCCGCCGTGCACATGCTGCAGAACAATCGGTTCCGATTGCTCGGCAGCGGTGGCGGGTTGTTGTTCGACCCGACGGGCCAGGCGCGCTTTCGCCCGGGGCAGGCGCTGGTCCTGAGTCCGCGGTTCCTCAACACGAGACTGTTTGGCGGGCGACCTTCGACCGGGTCGATCCGCGCGTTCGACCGCGACTTCCTGCAGACCGGTCGCGGTTCGGAAGGTGGCTACGGCCGCGTCGCGGTCGTCGGCTCGGAGCCGGGGCAGTCCCGCCGGGTGCCCGCGATGCTCGCGTTCGACGACCAGCCGCGCTGGCCGCAACGCGTCCACCTCGAGATCGAACTCGAGACCGGCTACTACGAACTCGAAATCCAGCCGCGGGCGCATCGGCATCGCGGCGTGCTCGTTATCGCGCTCGATGGCACCGTGCTGCACTGCGAACCGTTCGATTCGCTCGTCAACGGCACCGTGACCACGGTGCCGGTCCACGTCGCGCGTTCGGGCGTTCGCACCGTCGAACTCGCGGTCGAAGAGGGCGGGGCCGTCGCGCTCGATCGCCTGCGGCTCGTGCGGCGCGGCGATGTCGCGGCCGAGGGCGAGGTTCGCATCGCGGCCGGTCACCTCGCCGAACTCGGTGAACGTTCCGCCTCGAGCTATCACGCGGATCGGGTCGCGCTGCGTACCATCGGCGACTTCCCCGGCTTCGTCATGCGGATGCGCTGTGAGCACGCGGTGCGCGGGCTGCGCATCGAACGGCAGCTCGAGTTGCCTGGCTACACCAGCCTCGTTGTGCACGACGACGCGCCGAGCCGGTTGCGGCGACCGTTCGTGCTGCGTTCGCGCGAGCCGGCAATGCCGGATCTGATCGTCGCGCCGCTACAGCTCGGTCGCCTCGAGCACTTTCGCTTCCAGAACGGGCGACTGACGTTCCACTCGCTACCCGAAGCGGGAGCGGAGAGCCGGCTCGGGTTCTGGTTCGTAGAGCGCGGCGCGGGCAACGATCGCCGTCGGATCGCACCGGCCGTGCTGCGCGCGGTCGATCAGCCACTCGGGCTCGAGCTCGGCGATCGCGGTCACGGCACGCTCGTGAACGACCTCGACGTGCCGTGGACGCGCGTCGTGCGGCTGCAGTCGCGCGGCAACACGCCGTATGTCGTTCGGGAGAACGGCTGGTGGACCTGGCGCGGAGCGCAGGCCGGCAAGGGCGGCGCGGACTACCTGCGGATCTGGCAACTACCCGGCGATGTCGTCGAGATCGTCGGTGGCCCCGGCGTGCTGGCGCGCACGCGGCCGGGTCCCGGCTCGGTGCACGTGCTCGCACTGCGCGACGTCGAGGCCCGTTCCGTGACGGCGCGCGTGCTGCACCGGAGTCGCATGGGGCCGCCCGCGGTCGTGCTTGCGGGTGACTTCTCCGAAGTGACCGTCAACGGGCAGCCGTGGTGCTGGTTCGATGGCCGCACGGTCTATCTGCCCGATCGTCCCGGCGACTACGCGATCGAGGCGCGGCAGCATGCCGGTGATGCGGCACCGCGCGTCGCGTGTTCCCGCGCCCCGATCGAGCGCTGCACGTTCGACCCTGGCACGCGCACGCTCGAGATCGTGACCGCGGTGCAAGCATCGCGGCCCGCTGGCTTGCCCTACACCGCGATCCTGCGCGGCGGTCGTCCGACCGCGATCACGGGCGGGGAGATCGTCGACGAAGCCGAACTGCCGCACGCGCACGCGGCCATGCGGGAGCGCGCGGCGGCGGGTGGCGCACTCGTGCGCTTCGGATCTGGAACAACGAAGGTGACCTATGCGAATTGACCGCACTCTCTGGCTCACGGCGCTCGTCGCAATCGGCAGCGCGCTCGTCGTGTTTCCGTTCCTGCCCGGCAAGTGGCCCAGTCCGTTGCCGGAAGGCGCGGAGTTGTCGTCGGACTCGTTGCATCGCTTGAAGATGGCGGCTGCGCGGGTTGACGCGGCCTGCGCGCGCGGAGACATCGGCTCCTTCGAGGCGGCGGTCACGCCCGCCCATCAGGCCCGGCTCGTGCGCCAGCTCGAGGCGGTCGAACGCCGGTTGGACGGCCCGACCCTGCAGGCGTTCGTCACCGATCGCGAACAGGGCTACGCCGAACTCATGCGACGGCCGATCCTGGCGAGCGCGGTGCTCGGCGAGCGCGCCGTGGTTGCGGTGGGGCGTCGCGAAGGTGGCGCGCAGGTGCTCGAGTTCGTGTGGGATGGGCGGCGCCTGCGCCTGGATCGATCCAGGCAGGCGACTGCGGTCGACTCCGCTGCGTCGGCGAAGACGGTCGTACGCGACGCGGTTGCCAGGTGAATGGCGGCTATCGCATGACAGCGCCGCGAGAGCCGAGTCGTCGCCGCGGAGAATCTGGGATCTGACCTTACGCGGCGGCCACCAGGAGGTTCGCACTGGCATGAACGCGACCATGCACGTTCGTCTGCTGTGGGCCGCCGTGGCCGTGCTCCTCGCGCTGCAGGTAATCGGCTGGGCCGGCCGCGACATCGAGGTCCGGCCGCCGCCGGAGCCTGACCCGGCACTCGCGGCCATGGTCGCCCGGCTCGAGCGGCTCGAGCAGCGCGTGGCCGTGCCTTTCGCCGAGGGGCGCGTCGCCGGCCGGGCCGCAGCAGACGCTGAGGGGCCCGACCGGCGCGCAGCCCCGGGATCGCCGGGCGCCTTGCCGACCGTTCTCGCGGCACTCGCGCAACGCGTTGCGGCGCTCGAAGCGGCAGTCGACGGCAACGCTCCGGATGTGGCGGATTCTCACCGCGCCACGGCCGAACGCGAACTCATCGGCCGGCTCAACGCCGCACTCGCGGGCGGCGATGAACGTGAGATCGTGCGCCTGCTCGCCCTCGGGCTCGATCTCAATCGCCGTGACGAGGATGGCCAGACTCCGCTCGCGGCCGCCGCGATTGCCGGACGGCTGGCCGACATGGACACCCTGCTCACGGGCGGCGCGCGCCTGGAGCGCAAGGCGCGCCGCGGGATGACGCCGTTGCTGGCTGCCATCGAAGCTGGTCAGGAGGACGCAGCGCTGCGGCTGCTCGATCGCGGCGCGAGCGTCACGGCCGTCGACAAGAACGGCGAGGGCGTCCTCCTCTGGGCCGCGTTCAACGGCCTCGATGGGGTCGCTGCCCGCGCGCTCCAGCTCGGGGCCGTGGTCGACCATCAGGCGTACGATGGCACGACGGCACTGATGGACGCGTCGCGCCGTGGCTACATCGCGCTCGTGCGGCGGCTGCTCGCGGCCGGCGCCGACCCGAACGTCAGGGACAAGGCCGGGCGCTCGGCGCTGGCGTATGCGGTGGAAAAGGGGCACGACGATGTCGCCGCGCTCCTGCGCCAACACGGTGCGCGTTGATCGGGGCAATCGGCGGGGTGCGGCCGGCGCACCGGATTGCTTTCCGCTGCGTCATCGCCTGAGATCTACGCATGCCCGAGACCGCCAGCACGAATGCGCTCGCTGCCCCGACACCGCCCGAGTGGGCTGTCCGCCAGCGCAGTGACGGTTGCCGTGCCGAGCTGCTGCTCGATCAGGCGCACCTCGAGAAGAAGGCGGCCGCGGGTGCGACGACGTTCTTGTTCCGCGTGCCCTACGAGGCGACCTGGCAGCGTGGGTTGTCGACGCTCGCGCGCGAAGAACTCGTGCACTACGAGCGCACGCTGCGTCTGCTGCAGCGCCGCGACCTGACGTTCGCGCCGCAGCGCCAGACCGGCTACGCCGCGGGCCTGAAGGACGGGATCGGCAAGGACATGCCGCTGCGGCTCGTCGACGAGCTGCTGGTCGCGGCGATCATCGAAGCGAGGTCGTGTGAACGCATGGGGCTCCTTGCGCGTGAGTTCGCCGATGTCGATCGCGAACTCGCCGACTTCTACGCGGATCTGGTCGAGGCCGAAGCGCGGCACGAGGAGCTCTATCGCGACATCGCGGTCGCGCTCACGGACGCGGCGACCGTCGCGGAACGGTGGCAGGCACTGACGCGTCACGAGGCCAGCGTGCTCGGCGCGTTGCCGTGGGCGCCGCGTTTGCACAGCGGGGTCGGGTGACGCGGGCATCCGATTCTGGGGCCGAGCCTGCGGCCGAGCAGGCGGCGGGCGCGTCACCGCGGCGCTGGTCGCGGTTGCGTCGGTGGCTGCGCCGATTCGCGATCGCCGTCCTCGGTCTCGGCATGGTGTACGGCATCGCGGTGCTCGCGGGCATGCCGTTTGCCTGGCCCTACGACTTCCCGGTCAATCTCGGTGGTGCGCCGTCGCGCCCCGATCTGCGACCGCCAGCCGATGGCAAGCGGCGCGTCGTCGTGCTCGTGCACGGCATCCTGCGCTCGTCGCACGCGTTCGGCCGAATGACCCGCACGCTGCGCGATCACGGCTACGAGGTGCTCGCGTTCGACTACCCGAGTACGAGCGCGCCGATCGAGGCGCACGCGGCACGCCTGACGGCAGCGATCACCCGGCTCGCAGCGGCTGGCTCGCGCCCCGTCGACGAATGGTCGTTCGTCGGCCACTCGATGGGCGGGCTCGTGATTCAGGAGCACCTGCGAACGCTCGGTCGAGACGCGGCGCCGCCGCACGCCTGCATCTACATCGCGACGCCCCAGCGCGGTGCGATGCTCGCAGACCTGCGCAAGCACTGGTTCCTGTTCCGCTGGGTGATGGGGACCGAGGCCGCGACGCAGCTTTCTCCGGGCGATGCGTTCCACGGCCGGCCGGCGCCGCACCTGGACCGTTCGGCAGTGATCGCGGGCGACATCGAGCGCGACCATCAGGCGATCCCCGGGCCGGACGACGGGACGGTGGGGGTCGAGGAAGCCAGTCTGCCTGGCGTCCCCAGACTGCTGCTGCCGTTCGGCCACACGGCGATCACCGCGCGGGCCGAGACGGTCGAGCAGGTGCTCACCTGGCTACGGTACGGTCGTTTCGAGACGCCGGCAGAACGCCTGCTACGCGTCGGTCGCGACGGCTGACCCGCCGATCGCATCGCGGCCAGGCTGCCCGGGTGTTGCAGCGTGCGGCATTCCCCTAGGGATTTGTCCCTATCCGAACATCAAGACCGCGGCGCGAGTGGTCGAGATCGGACGCATGGGGATGTTGTCGGGGATCCGATCGTCGGCGTCGGTGGCCGCGCTGCAGAGCGCGGTTGCCGGTACCCTCGTTCTCACGTTCGCGGCGTGCAGTGGCGGCGGCAACACGCCGGCCGCCGTGCGCGGGATCGCGCTGTCGGAACAGTCGACCGGCCACGTGCCCGTGGAGTTCGAACTCGTCGACCCGGAGTCGGATCCGATCGACGTCGAGCTGTGGTTCTCCGTCGACGCGGGGGTCACCTGGCGGCGTGGCACGGTGGCGGCCGACGATGTGGCGGTGGCGACGACGGGCCTCGCGAGTTCCCCGACCGGCACGACGCACCTGCTCTACTGGGACGCAGCGGTCGACCTCGGCGCGCGGGCGAGCACCGACTACCTCGTCGAGGTTCGGCCCGTCGATACCGTGACGCAGGAGGATGGCGTGCCCGCGGTGGCCGGCGCCATGGTGACCAACCTGCCGACTGCTCGCGAACGTGTCGAGCACTACCTGATCCACTTCGGGCCGATGGACGCGAGCAAGATCGCGATCGCCGAGACCCACGATCTCGTGATCCTCTACTCGTGTCACCCGTCGATCTCGCGTGAAGTCGTGGCCGAGATCCAGGACGGCGTGGATGCGAACGATCCGGGCGACGACGTGCTCGTGCTGGGCTACGTCAACGTCGGCGAGGACGAACGCACGATCGGCGTCAGCGACCTGGACCTGCTGCTCGATCAGCGCTTCGTCGGTGACGGCACCGGGCCCCGCCTCGATCCGCGTGGCCGCGGCGCCGCGGGTCAGTCGTTGATGGGCCTCGACCCGCGTGGCCTGCCGTCGGTTGGCGGCGGCTACGCGTCGTTCTACCTCGACGACAACTCGCTCGAGACCCACGGCGTCGGCGATGGTCGCCCGGACCGCAACGGCTACACGGGCGCGTGCTACGTCAACCTGGGCGACCCCGCGTGGTTCGACGTGCTCGACAACATGGAGTGCGCCTCGGTCGACGGTCGCAACGGCTTCCGCGAGCTCTTGACGACCAGCTACGGGCTCGGGCTCGGCTGCGATGGCGTGATGCTCGACAACGTCGACACGTGCGCGCCGAACCTGTGGACCGGTCCAGGCGATCCCGATCAGGCCGAGTTCGAGTGGACGGCCGCGGGCTACGAGAGCTTCGTGTCGCGTCTCAGGAGCGACTACCCGGACAAGCTGATCCTGCAGAACCGCGGGCTGTTCTTCTTCCACCCCGACCTGCCGCACTACGAACTGTCGCCGCGCAGCAACATCGATTTCGTCAAGCTCGAGAGCTACCGGCTCGACAGCTTCGCGAGCCGCGAGTTCGATGCGTTCACGTTCGCGGACAACAAGTTCAACTGGGGGCCCAAGCTGCAGGCCGAGGCCTACCGCGAGGACGGCTTCCAGATCCTCTCGCTGGGCTACGCCGAGGGGCCCGGCATCGACCACGGTACGTTGACGGGCAGTTCGGTCACCGGGCTGGCGACGCTGCTCGAGGACATCGTCGAGACGCAGGAGCGCGCCGGCTACCGGCACTACCTCCACGACGCGGGCGGCGGGATCATCAACCAGTTCGTGCGTGACAACGCCGACTTCACCGACGCCACGCCGCCGGTCTGGACGAGCACGTACAACGACAACCAACCCGGCTACCCGACGCCGCCGAACGCGCCGACTCCGCGGGTCGGGATCCAGGCCGTCGTGCCGGAGTCCGGCGCGGTCACCGTGCGCTGGGACGTCGCGCTCGATCTCAACCCCGTGCGCTACCGGCTCTACTACTCGACGCTGCCGTACTCGGCGCAGTTCAGCAGCATCTGGTTCTCGAGCGCGGCGACGCAGTGGCTGCAGCCGGCGATCGGAACCGGTTACGCGGGCGGCGTCGGGCCGGGCGTCTACCCGTATGAGGGGCAGGTCACCGGCTTGCGGGCCAGCACGCGCTACTGGTTCGCGATCCGCGCGGTGGACCGCGCCGGGAACGCGGACGACAACCGCGTCGTGCTGTCGACGGTGACGCGGGCGGCGCCGCTCGCGATCCGGATCGACGGCAGTTTCGGGGACTGGGACAACGTGCCGTGGCGGATCTTCGACTGGCGCACGCGTGGCCAGTCGGCGGGGCCGGACTGGCGGTTGATCAAGGTCGCCCACGACGAGGACTACCTCTACGTGCAGGCCCAGGTCTGGGATCGGTTCCAACTCGACGGCTCGCCGCGTTACTCGAGTTCGCAGTTCGAGATCTACCTCGACGTCGACGACGATCCGTTCTCGGGCTACCGCATCAGCAACCTCGGCAGCGAACTCATGGTGCTCGGTGACGAGCTCGTTGCGCAGCGCCGCGGCGGGCGCAATGCGGGTGTGGTGACCCAGCTCGCGTTCGAGCCGCGGCGGAACGTGGTCCAGTGTGAACTGGCGATCCCGCGGGCCGAGCTCGATCGCGCCGCGGGCGGGTCCACGAAACGGATCCGGATGCTGTTCCGGGACGCCAGCACTGGCGATCTCGCGCCCAACTACGGCTACCTGCGCTACGACATGCCGTAGTTCTCAAAGGCGGCGGCCTGCCGGCCGGGCGTGGTTCCCCGGCCGCGGGGCAGGCGCGGGCGCCCGGGTTCGGGTAGAGTCTCGCTCCCGATGGCAGCCCCGACCAACCCGCGACAGCACGTCTTCGCCCTGTTTGCCCTTGGCGCCGGTTTCGGCGCCATGTTCCTGCTCGGTCAGGCTCTGCCCGATCTCGCGGGTCTGTTCGCCTCCGAACCGGCGCCGCTCCACGCCCAGGGCCGTGGGCCGGTCAATCCGCCGCCGCCCAAGCGCGAGATCACTCAGGCTTCAGGCCAGCCCGAAATCGTCTACACCGAAACGAGCGGCGGTTCCGCGACGGCGAATGGCTTCGTCGCCGTGACCGGCAGCTACGGCGTCGGCACCTCCGTGCTCTACGTCCTGGACACGAATTCGCGTCAGCTGGCGGTCTACGAGGCCCGCGGCGGCTCCTCGGAGCAGCGCCGAATCGTGCTGGTGGGGGCCCGCAAGATCGACCTGGACCTGCAGATCGAGGGCTACAACGACGACAGCGAGTTCGACTACGTGCGCCTCCAGAAGATGTTCGATAAGCGCGGTAAGAAGGACCACGAGCCCAAAACCGGCCTCGAGCCGGGCGCGGGCCGCTGAGGTCCGGCGGCCGCTGGGCGGCAACTTCGGGCTACACAAACCTTGATCCCGCGGTAAGCTACTGAGCCTCGGCAGGCCCCAAGGGCTGGCCGGGCTCTCCCACCCCTTTGATTCCCTTCCCTCTCACCGGGCGTTCGCCCGGATCTGCTACGAGGTTAGTCCGTGTCCAACAGCGACGATTTCGTTTCGTTCGAAAAAGCGCTGCGCAACCTGAAGATGCGCAGCGAGGAACTCAAGAAGCTGGTCAGTGAAGGCGAGATTCGCGCCTTCCGTGACGGCGACTCCATGAAGTTCCGTTCCGAAGACGTCGATGCGCTGCTGTCGCAGTCCGAAGGTGAGTCCGAGCTGTCGTTCGCCGACTCGCTCGAGGACGACACCGGCATGGTGACGGAGCAGCTGTCCGACGAGGACACCCTGCTCGCCGACGACGACGTCGTGGTCGAAGAGGCGCCTCGCGCCCGCCGCAATGGTGGTGGCCGTTCGGGTCGCGCCGCGGCTGCCGCGCCGGTTGCCGTGGGTGCGCCCACGAGCGAGCCGGAGCCGGCCTGGGTGACCGCGATCGCGGTCCTCGGTTTCGTCGTGATGATCTGGGGCTGCCTCGTGGCCTACAACATCTCGCAGGAGTCGGACCCGGCGGACAGCATGCTGACCTCGGCGTTCGCCGCCGAGAAGAAGTAGGGCCCCGTAGGGTCTCCCAGTAGTGGAGGTCCAGTAGCGGCGGTCCAGTAGCGGCGGTCCAGTAGCGGCGGTCCAGTAGCGGCTGCCCAGCAGGAGCAGGGCTGCCGTTCCCCCGGGATCGAACGCGTCGCCATTCGGCGGCGGTCCGACGGACCGGCCGGAGTCCCCGAACCGACGTCGTCGGCGGTAGTTCTGCCAGGGTCGATCGAGTCCGAGTTCGCGCGCCCCGCTGCGTCTTTCGGTTGCGCTCCGCGGCAAGTCCGCGTCGAGCGTTTCGGCGGCCGGTGTGCCCGCCGCCGGCTCGCTTTTGGCGATCCCGCGCGTTACCGTGCCTGCCGAACGTTGATGGCCTCCGGTCGGCTCTGAGCGTTCGACTTGCCTGGCCCCGGCGGTGGTTCGCTACGGGGCCGGGGGGATACATCGATGAACGACAGCCACACGTCTGAGCCGCAGAAGGTCCGCGGCGCCGCCCTCCCGGATCGACCCGTTCGCCGCCTGCGTGGTGCCGCATGGATCGTCGGCAGCTTGCTGCTCGCCGCCTGCGTGAGTCCTGAAGCGCACCGTCGCGTCGTCGGCGCCAACTCGGCGCTGCAGGCGCAGCTCGCGCAGATGCACGAGAGCCAGAAGAACCTCGCGCTCGAGAACGATCGCCTGCGCCGACGCGTGGACGAGCTCGGCAAGAACGCGGTCGACGCGCAGTGGGTCAAGGAGAAGAAGGCGCAGCTCGCCGAGCTGCTGAAGAAGTACGGCAGTGGCGCGCCGAACCCCGTCGATGGGGTCGAGCTGGTCTCGACGCCCGAGGGTTATGCGTTCCGCGTCGCGGGCGGCGTGTTGTTCTCGCCGGGTCGCAACGACCTGTCGGACAGCGGGCGCCAGGCGCTCGGGCAGATCCTGCCGGAGCTGCGAGGTCGCCGGATCCGCATCGAGGGCCATACCGACGATACTCCGATCCAGCGCAGCCGCTGGGGCACCAACCTGCGGCTTTCGATGGAGCGCGCGATGGCAGTCGCGGATCACCTGACCAAGGGTGCCGGGCTCGACGCCGACAAGATCAGTGTCGCGGGCTACGGCGAGTACCGGCCCGCCGACCCCGCGGGGACGGATGCCGCGCGGCAGAAGAACCGTCGCGTCGAGATCCTGCTGCTGGACGGCTGAGTCGGCATATGCTCTGAGCCGGCAGATGACTGAGCCCGAAGATGACTGAGCCGGAACATGACTGAGTTGGGGCGGACCGCGAAGCGCAGGCGCGCGGAGCCCTCCTCGGGATGTGTGCGGCCCGAGCGCCGGTTCGTGAGTCTCGTGGTCGCGTGTGGTGTCGCGACGGCAATCTTCGGTGGCTGCAGAGATGCGTCGTCGTCTGGCCAATCGACCGATGCGACCGCGACGCCACCGCGCGCGGGCCGCTATGGCACGCTGCGCGACTTCGTCCTGTTCGAGCTCGATCGACCGGACGGCAGTCTGCGTTCGCTGTTCGTCGATCGCTTCGAGGTCACGCGGGGGGACTGGCGGGAGTTTGCCGCGACCGACTCCGGGCGCGCGGTCCAGGCGGAGCATGCCGCAACGTTCGGCGATGCCGCGCTGCCCGTCGGGCTGGTGAGTCTGAGGCAGGCGCGGGAGTTCGCGGTCTGGCGCTTCGGCCGGCTGCCGCGCGCCGAGGAATGGCACGCGAGCGCGCGCGGCCGCTACAACTTCCCGTGGGGGGCCAAAGCGGATGCGACCCGTGCCAACACGGCCGAGCTCGGGCTGTTTGCGCCGACGCCCGTCGGCACGTTCGAGTCCGGTCGTCGCGCGCTCGGGCATGGACAGCCGTACGATTTCGTCGGCAACGTGAGCGAGTGGACCGAGACCGTGCCCGTCGACTGGTGCATGTCCGATGACCGGACCGCGAGTTCGCTGAGTCTCGAATACTCCGTCGGCCATCGGCTCGCTGTGGCCTCGCCGGCGCTCGCAGTCTGGCAGCCGCTGCCCGGGTTGTTGCCGGCATTGACGGCGGTCGTGCCGCAATCCGCAGCCGTGCCGCGCGTCGTCGTGGGGGCCGACTTCCAGTCGCCGATGCTTCGCATCAAGACCCAGGTCTATCTGCCCGACGAACACGTGCTCGGGGGAGACCGCCGGGACCGCACCGGGATTCGGATCGTGGCCGAACCGGCGGAGCTCGTCGCCGCGCTGTGCGCTGTCGAGGTCGCGCCGACCGCGATCGAACTCGAGCAGCTCGTGCGCTTCGTGCGCCGGCGCGGACATCGCGCCGCGCTCGCGCGGGCTTTCCGCGAGCTGCCCGCCGAGCGCCGGGGCATGGGCCCGGTCGGCAGCTGGCTGCAACAGCAGCTCGGACCGTGAGCGAGCGCGCGGCGTTCGAACGCTATCGCGCGGCGATGGCGGCGCTCGGGTTCAGGCCGAGCAGTCAGCGAGGTCAGAACTTCCTGCTCGACCCGACGCTGCACGCCTGGCTCGCGGATCAGGCCGGCGCGACCGCCGACGACACGGTGGTGGAGATTGGGGTCGGTCTCGGGTTCCTGACGCGCGAACTCGCCACGCGAGCGGGGCGGGTCGTCGGGATCGAGGTCGACGAACGGTTGTTCACGCTCGCCAGCCGCGAGCTCGGCGGCGGTGGCGGCGGCGATGGCGATGCCGCGCCCGGCAACGTCGAGCTCGTCCTCGGCGATGCGATGGGTGGGCCCGACCGTTCGCTGCTGCCGGTCATCGGCGAATCGATCGCCAGTGCGCAGGCCGCGGGCCATCAGGGGCTCCTGGTCGCAAACCTGCCGTACTCGATCTCGGGCCCGCTGCTCGCCGGCATCGCGACGCTGCCCGATCTGCCGCAGCGCGCGATCCTGCTGGTTCAGAAGGAACTCGCGCTGCGCGTCGCCGCCGCGGCCGGCACCCCGGACTATGGTGGCCTCAGTGCGCTGCTGCAGGTCGTGTTCGAGGCGACGGTGCTACGCGATGTCTCGCCGCAGGTGTTCCGGCCGCGACCCAAGGTCACTTCGGCCGTGCTCCAGCTCGATCGCCGTGCCGTGATCCCGGACGGCCTCGTCCCGGCCGCAGCGCGCCGGCGGTTCGCCGCGTTCGTGCGGGCCTTGTTCCAGCAACGCCGGAAGGTCCTGCGAACGACGCTGCCGCGCGCCGCGGCGGCGATCGGTTCGACTGGGCTGGCCGGTTCGGCGTCGACCTGGCCGTTCGCGCATGCCGAAGAGCTGGGCGGGCAACGGGCCGAGCAGCTCGCGCCCACGGCGATCCACGGGCTGTTTCGGGCACTGTCGGTGGATTCGCCGTCCGAGTAGCGGACCATCCCGGCCCGGATCGCAGAATCCGGGGATCAGCTCTTGACGGATACCAACTTCATGTTACAAGACACGGTTCGACAACTCGCAGCGGCCCCGGGATACGAAATCGAGCACCCGGTCGCGGGCTGGGCCCCTTGGCAAGGGCAGCAGACCCATTAGGGCGGTGAGCAGGTTGGGGTTTGCACGCGCCTCTCGGCGGGTGGGTCGGTGTCGGCTGCCCCCGGATTCACCAAGGATCCAGCCGCCAGCTCCGCTCTCTGCCCGCTCCCAGGGTACCCTTCTGGGTGCGGTCGCAACGGCAGTTGCGTTCCACCGTGTCCCAGAACGGGATCCCGGACGAGTCGCGTCCATCCATCGACGTCTGCATGGCCTGCCTCGGCAGGTCGACGGAGTCTGTCCAGGCAGGCCCCATCTCCAGCGCTGTCCCGGAACTCCATCCGAGGCAGCCGATCCGTTATCCGACTCCCGCTTCCCGACACCCCCGCATCCCCGCACGCCCGATTCCCGCGCCCGTGGACCGCTACGAAGAGACCAAGCTGCGCATCAAGGAGGCCACCGATCTGGTCGCCCTGATCGAGAGCTACATGCCTCTCAAGCTGCGCGGGCGCGACTACATGGCGCGGTGTCCGTTCCACGCCGAGAACACTGCGTCGTTCTCGGTGAGCCGCGAGAAGCAGTTCTATCACTGCTTCGGCTGTGGCGCGCACGGCGACGTGTTCACCTGGCTGATGGAGCGCGATGGGCTGAGCTTCCGCGAGGCGATGGAGGTGCTCGCCGAGCGCACGGGTATCTCGCTCGAAGGCGTGTTCAAGGAGCGCGGTGAGCGGCGGCGGCCGAGCGGGCCCAACCCGTACGACGTGCTGGCCGAGATCGCGGGCTTCTTCGGCCAGCAGCTGCTCGAGTCGGCCGGCGCCCAGGCGCACGAATACCTCGTGGACCGCGGGCTCGAGGCGGCGATCCAGCCGTGGGGCATCGGCTACCACCCGGAGCAGCGCGGCGCGCTCGTGGCGTTCTGCAAGGAGCGCAAGCTGCCGCGGCGCGTCGTCGAGGACGCCGGCCTGTTCAAGAACGGCAAGGAAGCATTCGCGGGGCGCGTGATCTTCCCGATCGCGGACGAGCGCGGCCGGATCGTCGCGTTCGGTGGGCGCGTCGTGCCGGGCAGTCGGCACGCGGCGGGCAGCGGCGACTTCAAGCCGCCGAAGTATCTCAACTCGCCGGAATCGCCGATCTTCAACAAGCGGCGCGTGCTGTTCGGGCTGCCGCACGTCAAGCGCGCGGGTGAGCGCCGGCTATTGGTGATGGAGGGCTACACGGACGTGATCGCCTGCCATCTCGCGGGCTTCCATGGCGCGGTCGCAACGCTGGGCACGGCGTTCACGACCGATCACGCGCGGCTCGTGGAGCGCTATGCGACCGAGGGGCTCGTCTTGATGTTCGACGGCGACCGCGCGGGACGCAACGCGGCGGCGCGCGCGATGCGCGAGCTGGTCAACAGCCGGCTCGGCGTGCGCATGGCCGTGATGAGTGACGCCGGCGACGACATCAAGGACCCCGCTGACCTCGTGGTCGCGCGGCCGGGTGACGATCCCGAACTCGTCGACGAACAGCGGGTGCGCTTCGCGGACATCATCGACGGCGCCGAGGACTCGCTGACGGTGTGGTTCCGGCTGCTCCGCGACCGGCTCGATCTGCGCGAGGCGACGAACGTCGAGAAGGCGGCCGGCGAGTGCGTGGAGATCCTGCAACTCGTCGACAACCCGGTGAAGCAGGCGGCCCTGCGTCAGGAGATGGCGAGCCATCTCGCGGTGCCCGAACCGACGCTCGAGCGGCTGATGGCGCGGGCGCCCAAGCGCCGCTACGTCGAGCCGCCGCAGCCCGATATCCCGCGTCGTGGTGAGCGGCAAGGCGGCAATTCGGCCGCGGGTCAGGCGCCCGATTTCGACGCGATCAACGCCCAGATCGTGCCCGAGGGCATGATGGATGGCGCAGGCGTCATGGTCCCCGAGGTCGGCCCGGACGGGGAGCCGATCGAGCTCCACGGCGCGGCTGGCGGTCCCGGTGGCGGTGGCGGCGGTGACGCCGCCGGAGGGGGCGCGAGCCCGGTCGCCCGTTCGCTGCGCGAGCGTGCCGATGTCGAGTTGCTGGCCTGCGTGCTGGCGCGGCCGACGCTGCTCGGCGATGCGCCGGGTATCACGGAAGAGCGGTTCGACTTCGCGCCGGTGCGGGAGCTGCTCGGGTTGGCGGCCGACGGCCTGGCGCTCGGACGGACGGCGAGCAACGACCTCGCCCAGTACCTGTTCGCGCGGGTGACCGAGACCCCGGCGCTGCGCGGCGTGCTCGCGAGCGCGGCGCGGCGTTCCGAGACCATTCCCGACGTCGTGGCTCTCTGGGCCGGGCTCACGAAGGCGCGCGACAAGATGCGCCGCGAGCCCGAAATGCGCGACCTTCGCCAGGAGCTCAAGCAGGCCCTCGAAGCCGGCGACCGGGCGCGCGCCGAAGCGTTGCAGGCCCAGCTGCTCGCCACCAAGCGGCAGGACACGCCGCGCGTGCTCGAGCCCGAGTTCACGGACAGCGGCGTCTCCTCGGCGGACGCCGACGCGCCGGCGTTCCTGCGGCGGCGACCCGGAACCGCTTCGACCGGTGCGGCCTCGAGTTCTGGCGCGGCCTCGAGTTCCGGCGCGGGGGCGAATTCGGCGCCCACAGGCAATTCTCCGGCCGACTCCGAGTTGTCCGTCGACGAATCGGCGGCGTTCGAGTCCACGGAATCCCCACATCCCTCAACCGACGACCCGTCGAGCCCGGCGCCAGGCGACGCCTGACCGGGCTACCGGCGGAGACCCTCAGACAGCATCCAGACGGCATCCAGACAGCGGACCCCCAGATACCGGACGACGGCCACGGTCGTCACCACCGGCACAGAACGAATTATGGCAGCAACCAACGACCTCCTTCAGAAGAAGATCAAGGCTCTGATCAAGTCGAACCGCAAGGCCGGCACCGTGACGCTCGCGCAGCTGAACGGCGTCCTGCCCGAGGACAGCAGTTCGCCCGAATTGATCGAGTCCGCGATGGCGATGATCGAAGAGGCCGGCCTCGAGGTCGTCGAGGACGACGCCAAGGGCAAGGGCAAGAAGAGCAAGAAGGATGAGGACGATGGCGACCTCGCGCCGGAGCTCGAGATTGCCGAGCCCGCCGAGACCGAGATCGCGACGCCGGTCGTCGACATCACCGAGAAGATCGACGACCCGGTGCGGATGTACCTGACGCAGATGGGTGAGATCCCGCTGCTGACGCGCGAGGAGGAAATCTCGCTCGCTCGCAAGATCGAGCTGACGCGCAAGCAGTTCCGCAAGGAGGTGCTGTCTTCCGGCTTCGGCATGCAGAACGCGATCGAGATCCTCGAGGACGTGTTGCGCGGCGAGCTCGCGTTCGACCGCACGCTCAAGGTCAACCAGCAGGACCCCGAGATCGGCAAGGCCGACCTCTCGGATCGACTGCCGGGCAACATCGACACGCTGCGAAAGCTCTACGACGCGGCGCGTGAGGACACGCGTCTGCTCATGGAGGACAAGCTGTCCGACAAGCTCGCGGGTGTGCTCAAGAAGCGGATCTATTCGCGTCGGCGCAAGGCCGTCTCGCTCGTGGAGGAGCTCAATCTCCAGGGCAAGAAGGTGCGGCCGATGATCGACCTGATCGAGAACCGCATTGCCGAGATGACGCGACTGACGGCGCGACTACAGCGCTACCGCGGTGCGCAGCTCACCAACCCGGACGCGATCGAGACCAAGCGGCGCATCTTCGAGATGCAGGTCGACGGTCTCGAGACGATCGATCGTCTGCATTCGCGGCTCGAGTTCGTGCGGCAGGCCTACGCCAACTACGAGGAGGCCAAGCGCAAGCTGTCGTCCGGCAACCTGCGTCTCGTCGTGTCGATCGCGAAGAAGTACCGCAATCGCGGGCTGTCGTTCCTCGACCTCATCCAGGAGGGCAACACCGGCCTGATGAAGGCGGTGGAGAAGTACGAGTACCGCCGCGGCTACAAGTTCTCGACCTACGCGACGTGGTGGATCCGCCAGGCCATCACGCGTTCGATCGCCGATCAGGCGCGCACGATCCGTATCCCGGTCCACATGATCGAGACGATGTCGAAGCTGCGCAACGTGTCCAAGAAGCTCACGCAGCTCAAGGGCCGCGAGCCGACGATCGAGGAGGTCGCCGAATCCGCGCAGGTCTCGGTGGACGAGGCCAAGCGCGTGATGAAGATCAGCAAGCATCCGATCTCGCTGGACCGCCCGATCGGCGATTCGGACGACTCGTACTTCGGTGACTTCATCGAAGACGAATCGGTCGAGTCCCCGGTGCAGTCCGCGAGTCGCGAGATGCTCCGCGAGCGCATCGAGAACGTGCTCAGCACCCTGACGTTCCGCGAGCGCGAGATCATCAAGCTGCGCTACGGCATCGGCGACGGGTACACCTACACGCTCGAAGAGGTCGGCCGAATCTTCCGCGTTACGCGTGAGCGTGTTCGCCAGATCGAGGCCAAGGCCGTGCGCAAGCTGCAGCACCCGGTCCGCGCCCGCCGGCTCGGTGGGTTCTTCGACACGAGTGTCGGGTTGCCTGGCTGAGTCTAATCTTGGCCCTTTCGGGCCAAGATTGGACTCATCCAGGCAAGTGTTGTTTTTGCGGCCGGATCAACAAGGGGGTCGGCGGAACAGCGGGGTTGGCGACGGCCGCGGGCGGTCGCTGGCGCGACCGGGGGCGAATTGGCCATGCGGCGGAACCTGGCGATCCCTGAGGTTGGCGAGCGCTGAACTGGGCGATCCCCGAGCTGGGCGATCCCCGAGCTGGGCGATCCCTGAATTGGGCGATCCCTGAATTGGGCGATTGCTGAGCCGGGCGATCCCGGTCGGGCTGGCCGCTGGCTCCGAGCCTGGTCGGGAAATGGGGGTGAGTTCCGGGCGGGCGCGCGCCCGACCGGGGAGGCCGCCGCGCTTCCTGCGGTTCTCGTCCTTGCTTGCTCCGGATCGGGGGCTAGGATCTTCGGCCCGCAATCCCGCCTGACCCTCCCAGACTTTGCATCCATCCGTCTCCAAGCTGCTCGAGCTTCAGAAGGTTGACCAAGAGCTGCGGTCGCTTACGAAGGACATCGACAGTCTGCCTGCCGAGGAAGCCAAGCGGCGCAAGAACCTCGATGTGTTGATCGCCCAGACGACAGCCGCGCGCGAGGTGGTCAACAAGACCGAACTCGACACGCGCGCGCTCGAGAACGCGATCCGCGGCAGCGACGCCAATATCTCCAAGCTCAACGAGCGGCTCAACACGGTCCGCAACAACGCCGAGTATCAGGCGACGCTGTTCCAGATCGAAGCGGTGCGCAAGGAGCGCGACGCGACGCAGGAAGAGTGTTTGGCCCTGATCGAGGGCATCGACGAGCAGAAGGCGACGCTGGCAACCGCCGAAGCGGCGGAGGCGGAGGAGCAGAAGGTCTTCGACGCGTTCCTGGCCGAGGCGGAGCAGCTGCGGGCTTCGCGCGCCGACTCGATCGCGGAGGTGAAGGGCCGGCGCGACGCCGTCGCGGAGGGTGTCGCCGAGGACCTGCTCGGGACCTACGAAGGTCTGTTCAAGACGCGCGACGGCATGGCGGTCTGCCCGGTGGAGGACAACTTCTGCCAGGGTTGCTACAACAAGGTCACGATGAACGACATCGCCAAGCTCATGGGCAAATCGTCGGTCGTCACCTGCGGCTCCTGCCAACGCATCCTCTACCTGCAAGCCTGAGGTCTCCATGGCGCGGTCGATTCACCCCGTCGTCGTAGGGACTGCCGGGCACATCGACCACGGCAAGAGTTCGCTGGTCCAGGCGCTGACGGGCATCGATCCCGACCGCCTCAAGGAGGAGAAAGAGCGCGGGCTCACGATCGACCTCGGTTTCGCGCGGCTCAAGCTCAGCGATGGGAGGCTGCTCGGGCTCGTAGACGTGCCCGGACACGAGCGATTCGTGCGCAACATGGTCGCAGGCTGCACGGGGCTCGACCTCGTGATGCTCGTGGTTGCCGCCGACGACAGCGTGATGCCGCAGACGATCGAGCACCTCGACATCGTGCATCTGCTCGGCGTGCGCGACGGGATCATCGTGATGACCAAGATCGATATGGTCGACGAAGTCATCGCGGAGATCGCCGAAGAAGAGATTCGCGCGGCGGTGCAGGGCACGGTGCTCGCGGATGCTCCGATCATGCGCGTGAGCTCGGTCACCGGGGACGGCATCCTCGAACTGCGCGACCGGCTCGAGGCGCTGGCGCTGAAGGTCGAGCCGCGGCAGTCCCGTGGACCGTTCCGGATGCCGATCCAGCGGGTGTTCTCGCTGCCGGGCATCGGCACGGTGGTGACCGGCATTCCGATCACGGGCTCGGTGCGACCGGGCACGGAACTCGAGGTGCTGCCGATCGAGCAGACGATCAAGGTTCGCGGTATCCATGCCTATGGCGGCAAGGTCGAGGAGGCCGTCGCCGGGCACAGTACGGCGCTGTCGGTCCCGGACGCCAAGACGGCTGGGGTGCGACGTGGGATGGTCTGTGCCGAGGCCGGGCTGTTCACGTCGGGCGACGCGGTCGACGTGGAACTCGAGCTCACGCCGCGGTCGCCGCGGTTGCGGCACCGCGATCCGATTCGATTCCATACCGGCACGGTCGAGGTGCGTGGCACCTTGCTGTTGCTCGATCGCGATCAGCTCGAGGCGAGCGCCAAGACATCGGTGCGCCTCGAACTCGACGAGCATGTCTCCTGTGCGACGACCGACCGCTTTCTGCTGCGGCTGCAGAACCCGGCGGTGACGGTGGGCGGCGGGCGGGTGCTGCGGGTCTCGCGTACGGGTCGCTATCGCCGGAAGGACCTCGGGCAGGAGCTCGAAGGCATCCTGGCTGCCGGCGATCAACCCGAGGCGCGCGTGCACCACGAACTCGAACAGGCTGGCGCGGACGGTCGCACGATCGACGACCTCGCGCACGTGCTCGAGCAGACCGACTCGGACGTGGTCGACCTGGTCGACGGGCTCGAGGATGTCGAGTTGCATCACCGTGCGATGCGTGCGTTCCTCGCGAGTGCCGTCGCCGCCGGCGAGAAGGAGCTGCTCGAATCCGTCGAACGCATGCTCGCTCGCCGTCCCGACGCTGCGTCGATCAAGCGTTCGGCGCTGCGCACGACGCGGTCGCTGCCGCAACAGCTCGCGGAGTTCGTGATCGAGCGCTTGCAGGAGCGCGGCCGCGTGCGCGCCGGGCGTCAGGGGCAGATCCTCTTCCTGGATCGCCTCAAGCCGCTGCCGTCCGACCGCCAGGCGACATTCGACAGGATCATCGCGACCTGCGAAGAGCGCGCGTTCCGGCCGCCGACGGCGAACGAACTCAGTGCCGCGGTCGGTGCAGCCGGGGATTCGCTGCTGTCGTTGCTCGATCGTGCGATGGACGAAGGGCGGATCGAGAAGGTCGGCGAGACGTTCTACGCCGCCGCGACGATCCGCACGGTGCTGCATCGCATCCGGGACAACTGTCTCGCGCACGACGAGGTACTCGACATCCCCGAACTGCGGGACGGCCTCGATACCAGTCGCAAGTTCTTGATCCCGCTGCTCGAGTATGTCGATTCGCTCGGGCTCACCGTGCTGCGCGGTGGGGTGCGGCGGCTGTTGCCGTCCTCGGATCTGAGTCGCGAGCTTGCCGCGGAGCGCGACGCCTAGGAGCTTGGGCCTCGTGGCTCGCATTCCGGCGGCGCAAGCGCTCGGCCGATGGGGCGAGAGGGTCGGTCGCGCCACGCTCGCAGCGGGTTTGCCCTGGGCGCGTTCTCCGGATTCTGTCGCGGAATACATCATTTCGTCGGTGTCACGGGGTGTTCGGGCCCGCCGACCCGGCAACAGTCCCGTGCCCGATGCGGCCGATAGATAGGGGGATCGTGACCTCGACGATCAGGAGACGGGAATGACGGGCGACCACCACGACGACGACTACGACGACGACTTCCTGGACGACTTCGCGCTCGACGATGGCGCGGGTCCGGCCGGCGACGACACCGGGGCGGGAGATTCTGACGAAGCGGCCGACGGGCCGATCGACTTCGATCCGGAGGTCCCGAGCGCGGATGAGTCGGGCGATGGTAGCGATGGCTTCGACGTGAGTCCGGACTTCGACGTGGCGGGACCCGGGTCGGATTTCGACGACGTGGTGGCGGCGGAGTCGGCGGATGCGGCCGACGATCTCGGTGACGACGATCTGCCGATGCCGACCGACGAGGATCTGCCAACGCTCGAGGAGTTCGCGCTCGAGGATCCGTTCGACAACGAGGCGGCGGAGTCGCTTGGCGAGGAGCTTCCTGGCGATGGCGCCTCTGCCGATGAACCCTCTGCCGATGAACCCTCTGCCGATGAGGCTGCGCCCGCCGATCCTGCGATGGCGGGGCCGAGCTTCGACGACGATCCATTGTTCGGATCGAGTCCGGCGCCGGGTGACGAGGCGTCAGCGCCGGACGGGCCCGACGAAGACGACATGCTCTTCGAGGACCATACGCAAGGCATCGAGGCGTCCGAGACGTTCGTGCGCAAGCAGCAGTTCGACGAGGGCAACGAGAGCGATTGGCAGGGTGAGCAACTCGAGCTGGACTCGGAGGATGGTTTCCCCGTGGCCGGTACGCCGTCGGAACCCGCAGCGCTCGAGAGCGGTATCCCGATGGACGACGAAGCCGGAACTCCGGTCGAGCTCGGCGCGACTGCCGAGTTCGTCGGCGACGACCGCCCGCTCGATGCGGAGCTGGATTCGTTGTTGGAGGAGGACGAGTTCGCGCTCGACAGTGAGGGCGAGCTCGAGATCGTCGGGGGTGACACCGTCGCTGGCACGCCCGTGCCCGAGCAGCCAGCTGAACATGCTGCGGAGATCGAGACGATTGGCGAGCCGGAGCCGGCGTTCGAGGATTCGGCGCTCGGTGACCAGGGGGGCGACGAGATCAGCCTGGCCGGCGAAGAGGCGTTCGTCATCGAGGACAACGACTGGCAGGAAGTCGAACTCGGCGCGCCTGCTGCGCTGCCGGCGGACGACGTCGAAGGTGCGAGCGCGGATGTGGCGCCCGAGGTTCTCGAGCCCGCGAGTCTGTCGGCGGATCTCGAGGCCGTCGGGGAGGACGTCGAGCCCGCCCTCGGCGATGCCGGCGAAACGTCCGCGGAGGACTACGAGTTCATCGGTTCGTTGTCGGAGGCCGCGAACGCCGAGTCGGCCGGCCAGGCCGAGGGCTGGGAGCCGCTGCCAGGAACCCGGATGGATGAACTGGCCGAGGTCGATGGCGTCGAAACCGTCGACGACGAGGCCGCGGGTGGCGACAGCTATGCGCCTGCGCCTCAGTTGCAGGCGGTGGCGACCGCGGATGCGAGCGAACACGACGAACTCTACGCCGATGCCGATGGCGACGAGGACCCCGAGGTCGTCGGCGGCTATCAGGAACGCCACAAGCTGTTCGGCATGCTGACGGCGGTGGCGGCGTTGCTGTTCGTCGGCCTGGGGGCAACGATTGCGATTCTGCGGCCCGAGCTGATCGGCCTGCGCTTCGCGCCCGAGAAGGTCGAGGTGGTGCAGTTGCCGCGACCGCGGGTCGATCTCGAGATTGCGGCCCCGCCGCTGCCCGCGACCGGACTCGAGGGGCCGGATGTGGGCGTCGCGGAGCCGCCCAAGGTGACCAGTGGCGATCCTGCCCCAAACGGCGGTGACCCGACTCCGGGCGGGACCGATCCGAACGGGACCGATCCGAACGGGGCCGATCCGAACGGGGCCGATCCGAGCGGCAGCGATCCGAACGTGTCCGAGCCAAGCGGGGGCGAGCCGAATGGCCACGAGACCGGGGCGCCCACGGGCGTCGACCCCGACCCTGCTGGAACGGATCCGCGGACCGCAGGGCCGGCTGGACAGGATCCCTCGACCGGCGTTCCGGGTACCGGTGCTCCGGTTGCGGGCGACCCGGTCGGCGGCCCTGGCGCGGGCTTGCCCGCGGCTGGCGACCCCGGAGCGGATTCGCCTACGGTGGGCGACCCGACAGCGAGCAGCGGCGATCCGACCGCCGGCGGCGAAGGGGAGTCGACGCCGGTCGCGATCGCGCCGTCGGCTACCGGGGATACGGATACGCAGGAGAATTGGCCGGTGACGGTGCTGCAGGGCCCGGAAAAGCCGCCCTCGACGCCCAAAGAAGAGCTCGTCGCGATGGGCGACAATCTGCTCGCCGGTCCGCAGAATGAACCGACTTCGCGCCAGGCCGCTGACGGTGTGTTGCCGGGTTCGCGGGCATTCGCCCAGCTCGACAACGGCAACTACTTCATCGGCAGCGTCAAAGCGGTGAACACCCGCTTCCTGACGCTGCGTCTGCGTGACGGTGAGATCAGCCTCGCGCGGGACTCGATCGTCAAGCTCACCGGGCTCGGCTCGGCCGACTTCGAAGAGTTGCAACGCGCGACCTCCGGCTTCATCCGGTTGACCAACAACAACCGCCTCGTCGGCTCGATCCTCGAAGGGATCCGCGACGATCACGTCATTCTGCAGACCCGCAGCAACCGAGTGATGCTGCCGAAGTCGGTGGTGGGCAAGATCGTCGAGCAGGCGAACGAATCGGGTGTGCGCATCGGCACGACCAACGAGGAAGACGCCTGGTTGCGGCGCCTGTCGGAGCAGCAGCTCAAGGGCGGCGATCTGCGGGCGGCGACCCCGAAGCCCGACGGTGGCAGCGGCCGGTAGATCGGGCTGGCCCGGGGCCGCGGCCGTGGCAAGCCGCCGAGCCTTGCGGGAGAGCTCGGGTCTCGTCGTCGTGCTAGGTCGTTGAAGCCCGCGAGCGCCCGCCGCGGGTTTCCCGCAGCGGCCGAACGAACTACAACCACGGCGTGGACGAGTGCCCCGAATGTGGCAGTCGCGATTTCGAGGTCGTGATGGTGGACGGTGCGGCGGCGCGCGAATGCGGGCTTTGTGGTGCTCGTTCGGGTGATGCGCGGGCCGTTGCGGATCTCGGCGATGCCGAGGCGGCGGCCGAGCATGGCTACGGCGGCCCGGTGTGGCCGCTCGTGCAGGAGCTGCGGTCGCTGTCGGGGCTGGCCGTCGATGGGGCCGAGCCCGGGGACGTCGAGCGCCGTAAGCTGCCGCGCGTCGAACTGATCCCGAAGTCCGCGGGGGCCCTGCGCGAACTCGAGAACCTCGCCAACTCGCTGCAGCTCGGCGGCGCGGCACTGCACTCCGAGTGGCGGCTCACGGTCACGAGCGGGCGGCATCTGACGTTCGTGCTCGCGCCGCTGTCCGGGAGCGACGCGCGCGGCGCGCAGCTCGATCTCGCGACCCTCGCGCGCCAGTTCGCGCGGGATCGGCGGTTGTCTTGGTGGCACGAGACGCCCGAGGGGTAGTTGCGTTACGGTATCGCGGGTAGACCCCTGCCGACGTCGATCCGACGCCGCGATGCCGATGACCCGACCCCTGCTGCTGCTCTTCTCGCTCTTCGTCACCCTGGCCGCACTGCCCGCGCAGGGTGACCTCGAGGCTCGGCTGGATGCCGTGCGCGAGTTCAAGATCTACATGAAGAAGGCGCGCGAGGAGGCGCTGCAGGTCGAGGCCGTGATCACGCTCGAGGGCAACGAGTGTCGGCCCGCTGCCGAAGAACTCTTCAAGCTGCTGAAGCACAAGACGGAGCGGGTCCGCAAGACCGCGCTCGGGGTGCTCGCGACCTATCGCG
Organism: bacterium; assembly: GCA_024743115.1. Classification (GTDB taxonomy): domain Bacteria; phylum Planctomycetota; class UBA1135; order UBA1135; family UBA2386; genus JAGQRA01. The sequence continues at coordinate 31,577 of JANSXC010000033.1, forward strand.
AGCCGGCGACGTTCCAGGCCTGGATCGACGAGATGCCGAAAATGAAGGACGCCCAGCAGCTCGCGACGATCGTGCTGTTGCTCGGGCAGTCGAAGGTCGCGGCCGGCATCCCCGCGATCGAGGCCGCGGCAGGCGGGCCCAAGGCGAACGCCACGGTCAAGTACGAGGCGGCACGCGCGCTGCGCCGGATCGGCAAGGCGGGCACGACGGGGCTGCTCGGCACGTTGCTCGGGGATGCGGATGCCGCCGTGCGCATGGCGGCCGCGGACGCGGTCGGCGATCTGAAGCTGGCAGCGCACACCGAGGCGTTGATCCGGCTCATCAACGACTCGGAATGGCAGGTGCAGAGCGCGGCGATCACGGCGCTCGGCAAACTCCGGCCGCAGTCGGCGGTGCAGCCGCTCATCGACCTGATGAAGCAGCCGGGTCGGCTCAAGATGGAATGCGCGAACGCGCTGTTCCTGATCACGACGTTCGACTTCGGGCCCGACCCCGAGCGTTGGCAGAATCACTGGAACAGCCTGATGCGCGTCGAGGGCTGGCGCATCCCGACCGAGGAGGAGCTGCAGAAGGCGCGCGAGTCGCGCAAGAAGTACAACGAGATCTACGGGATGAAGGAGGGCGACCGGAATCCGTTCCGGGACATCCCGAACACCTCGACCAACGTGCTGTTCATCATCGACCAGTCTGGCTCGATGGACGACATGGTCATCGAGGTCGAGAAGTTCCAGGGCTACGCCGACCGGCGCCGGCTCACGATCGTGAAGACGGACCTGATGAACACGATCGACACGCTGACCAAGGACACGAACTTCGATATCGTCGCGTTCGCAACGGACCTCAAGGTCTGGAAGAAGCGGCTCGTACCTGCCAACGTCGTGAATCGGTCGGCGGCGAAACGCTTCATCCAACGCCTGAAGCCGCTCGGCGGCAGCGAGTCGCAGGCGCTCGCGGCGTCGGGTCTGGGCGGCGCGGCGAACCTCGCCGCGGGCAAGACCAACACGCTCAAGGCGCTGATGTACGCGTTCGGCATCGACCCCGAGAAGCCGGCGCCGAAGGCCGCGGTGACCGGGCCGGGCAAGACCGCGATGAAGTGGAAGATCGATACCGTCTACTTCCTCAGTGACGGGCGACCGTCGACGGGTGTGTTGGTCGACACCAACGAGATCCTCAAGGAAGTCAATCGACTCAACGAAGCGTATCGGATGACGTTCCATACGATCGCGATCGGCGACTTCCAGAAGGCGTTCCTGCGCGACCTCGCCCGTCAGAACGGCGGCGAGTTCGTCGACATGGGACGTTAACGCCGACTCGTATCGCCGGCACCGGGGCGGGCGTGCAGGCGCGCGGACGCGGGTGCCAGCAGCACCATCACGATGGCTGCGCCCGCCCCGATGCCGCCGGCCCAGAACATGGTCGTGGCCATGCCGTGTTCGTCCTGTGCGCGGAACAGCAGTACGTTGCAGCCGGCGTAGACGAGTCGCGCGCCGAGTGACAGCACGGAGAGCACGGTGGTGCGGGCGGTGCTGTCGATGCGATGGTTGACGAACTCCTGTAGCAGTGCAGTGTGAAGCCCGAACGGCACCTGCTGCACGAAGAACATCGTGACCCCGAGCCAGGCGAGCAGGCGGGTCGAATCCCCGACCGTCGCAGTATGGCGTTCGTAGCCCATGACGACGAGCGAGCCGGCGAGCGCGAGCGGCATCGCGAGGAACAGTGCGAGGCGTCCGAAGCGGGCGACGAGGTGGGGCACCGCGGCGCTCAGCGGTGCCGCGACGAGGTTCATGAGAGCGAACAGGCCGCCGACCACGAGCGGGTCGCTCAGCCACGGTTCGACCTCGGCCGTCGCCTTCATGTAGGGCTGGTAGTTGTGGAACGGGTACCGCAGCAGCGCGAACAGAACGATCCAGTAGCCGAGCAGCCAGAGCACCGCGGGTCGTTTCAGGTCGCGCGCGGCGTGCCGGGCGAAGTCGCGGTCGACCGGGCGGCCTGCACGCGGCGTCAGGCGCGTCGCGAGTACCGCGGCCGATCCGGTCAGTACGCAGGTCAGAACGATCGTCAGGTCGTAGGCGTTGCCCTCCGCGTTGCCGTGCCGTGCGAGAAGGCCGCCGAGCAGGAACGCCGTGCCGGTGCCGTAGAGTCGGCGGGCGTTGACGCGGCCCTCTTCACGCAGGTAGCGATGGCTCTGTCCGGCCTCGCGCAACGACTCGTAGAGCATGACGGCTGGCGGACCTGACAGTGCGGCATGACCGCAGCCGAGGAGCGCTTCGCCGACCAGGAACCCGGCATAGGTCGGCCACAGCAGCAGGATGCCGAAACCGAGGCTCAGCAGCGCCGGGCCCAGGATCAGCATGCGACGCGGACCGAGGCGGTCGGCGAGCAGGCCCGTCGGGATCTCCGCGGCGAACATCGCGACGTAGTAGACGGCGACGATTTCGCCGTACGCACTCTGGTCCATGCCGTGCTGCCCGAAGAACAGGAACAGGAACGGCACGCACGCGAACGGATACGTCACGAGCCCATAGGCGCGCAGCAATCGGAGTTCACGGTCGAGCTTCGGCAAGCGGGTCAGCGTGGCGCGCGTTCCGGCCGATCGCAACGGCGCTTTGTTAAGACCGTCTCATCGTGGGTTGCCTGCCCTGTCGCGGTTTTGCGCCCGGGGTATACTCCTCGGCAGCCTCCCCCGAGCCCCAGCTCCCGGAAGCGATCCTCCACCATGACGCGATTCTCCTCTGCGGCCGCGATGGCCGCCGTTCTCGCCGCCAGTTCTCTCACCGGTCTCGTCGCCCAGGGCCAGCAAGCCATGGTCAACGACCCGGCTTCGCACGGTCAGGTCGGTGATGCTCGCCTGTCGCTCGACGAAGCGATCCAACTCGCGAACGGCACACTGAGCCAGTCCGCGCTGTCGGCCCTCGAGCAGGCTCAGATCACCGGCAGCGGCCCGGCCGTGACACGGATCATGGTCAACCCGATGATGATCCCGACGATCACGCTCTCGGCGCCGCTGACCGACATCGTCGGTTCGGGCAACGGCGAGGTGATGATCATGGGCATGCCGATGGGCGCCATGCAGAAGACGGTGATCCAGGCCGGCAGCGAAACCCACGCGTTCGCCGTTCGCGATCACGAGGTCATGCTCATGGGCTTCCGGATCGTCGGTGGTCAGGTTGCCGTCGATGCCGCGATGCCCGCGCTGGCCGGACCGATGATCATGGCGCGCGTGATGCAGTGTGAGCTCGACGGGCAGACCACGGCCGGCATCAAGCTGCACTGCACCGGCGGCGAAGAGTCGATGCTCATGGTGATGCGATCGCAGCTCACCAACATGCCGGTCGGCATCATGATCGACGAGCAGACCTCGGGTGGTCGCTTCATGTCGACGTTCGAGTGGGTGACGCTCGACAACGTCGACGTCGGTTGTGACCTCATGGAGAACGGCTCGGGTAACCTGTCGATGTTCATGATGTTCCGTAGCACGTTCCAGAACGGCGTCACGCTCGCCAAGAAGCGTCGCGGCAGTGCCAGTAGCCAGTCCTTCATGTTCCGGTTCACGCACATGCGCGCGACTTGCACGGGCGACGTCGTGGACATCGAGGGCGGCGCCAACGGCCTGACGATGGTGCACCACCACACCAGTGACTGGATCGCTGGCGCCGGCAAGAAGGCGTTCTGGGTCCGGCCGCGCACGGCGCTGTTCGATATCCACGGCAGCGAGATGGTGTTCGACGGTGACGTCGACGTTGCGGGCAACCCGTTCACCCAGCGCGTCTGGCAGCAGAACAACGACTACAAGAACGGCATCGTCCGCTACGACGTCGAAGGCGCGTTGCCGAACCTGCTCTGGAACCGCTACACCAACTGCACCTTCATCGTGCCGCCGACCGCGACCTCGCCGGTCACGGTGCGCCAGAGTGAGTTCGTCAACACGAACATCGACGGTCAGTCCGCGTTCGCCTCGGTCACGCTCGACGGCAGCTACCGCAGCGGCGGCACGCTGACGGGCAACGTCAACGAGAACAACGTCGCGCCGGGCATCATGCTCGGTGACACGACGATCTCGCCGCTCGACCCGCAGATCGGTTCGACGATCAATCTGTCGTCCGACCTGCCGCCCGGCGTCGGCCTGTTCTGGATCTTCGCGCTGTCCTACTCGCGCCCGACCACGACGATCGAGCCGGTCCGCTTCTACGGCAACCCGCTCTCGGCCGTCGTCCTGCCGGGCATGTCGATCTACCAGAGCACGACGTCGGTCCCGCTGCCGAACACGCCCGCGCTCGCGGACGTCGAGATGTACGTCCAGGGCGCGACGATCCCGCTCTTCGGCCAGACTTGGATGCCGGAGTATCACCTGCCGCGCGGCGAGGTGGTACAGGCCCGCCTGTAAGCGCGGAGGCCGTTCCCGCGTCGGTTGCTTCGGCTGAGAAGCAACCGGCCGCGCGGCATTCTGCGTGGCGGGGCTGACCACGCGGTGCACCCGGGATAGCCGGTTGTTGTAGCACTCTTCCCTCGCGGCTTGCGGCCCTGCAGCTTGCATCGGCCCGGGCCTGCGGCATTCTCGCGGACCATGTCCGATCGCGCCGACTTTCGCAGTGACACGATGACCGTGCCGACGCCGGCGATGCGGGCGGCGATGTCGGCGGCGGACGTGGGCGACGATGTGTGGGGTGAGGATCCGACGGTTGCCGAGCTCGAGCGCGCGGGCGCAGGGGCGCTCGGCAAAGAGGCGGCCGTGTTCACGCCTTCTGGCACGATGGCGAACCAGCTCGCGATCCACGTGCACTGCCGACCGGGCGACGAGCTGATCTGCGAATCGCGCAGTCACGTTTTCCTCTACGAGGGTGGCGCGGTGGCGCGGTTGTCCGGCACGCAGATTCGCACGGTCGAGGCCGCGAGCGGATTCCTCGACCCCGCGGCGATCGCGGCGGCCGTCCGCAGCGATGATCCGCACTACCCGCGCTCGCGACTGCTCGTGCTCGAGAACACGCACAACATGGCCGGTGGGCGCGTGCTCGATGTGGCGGGGATGGCGGCGCGGAGCGAAGTTGCGAAGGCCCACGGCATGCAGGTCCACGTCGACGGTGCGCGGCTGGCGAATGCGGCCGTCGCGCTCGGTTGTTCGATGGCGGAACTCACGGCGGCGGTCGACAGCACGACACTCTGTCTCAGTAAGGGGCTCGGGGCGCCCGTCGGGTCGTTGCTCGCGGGCACCGCGGAGTTCGTCTACGAGGCGCGCCGCGCGCGGAAGGCTTTTGGCGGCGCGATGCGTCAGGCCGGGGTGATCGCGGCGGCCGGACTCCTGGCCCTCAACGATGGGCCGGCGGCTCTCGTCGGCGATCACGAGCGAGCCCGGCGTCTCGCCACTGGCTTGGCCGAGTTGCCGTTCGGCAGCGTCGACGTCGCGACTACGGATACGAACATCGTGATGTTCGATCTGCACGAGCCGGCGGGTGGTCGGGGCGCGGTGCGGGCCGCCGCCGAGTTCGTTGCCCACCTGGCAGAGCATGGCGTGCTCGCGGCGCCGACGACGCCATTCCGCGTCCGCTTCGTCCTGCATCGTGACCTGACCGACGCCGACGTCGATCGCGCGCTGGCTGCCAGCGCGAAGTTTGGCGGCTGAACGGTTGGCGCGAGCCGCCCGCCAGCTACCCTACTGCGCTCGTCTTCCGTAACAGCGACGCCGTATCCCAAGGATCCAGAACGTGAGCATCTTCAAGGCCTACGACATTCGTGGCACCTACCCCGACCAGATCGATGCCGAGATCGCCAAGAAGATCGGCGCGGCCATGGTGCGCTTCCTCGACGCCAAGCGGCTCGTCGTCGGTCGGGACATGCGTACCATGGCGCCCGAGATCCAGGACGCGGTCATCGACGGGATGCTCTCGCAGGGCTGCGACGTGGTGGATATCGGACTCGCCTCGACGCCGATGGTCTACTACGGCATCGGCAAGCAGCCCTGCGACGGCGGTCTGGCGGTGACGGCGTCGCACAACCCGAAGGAATACATCGGTTTCAAGCTGTGTCGTGCCGAGGCGCGGCCGATGTCGGCCGACACCGGGATCAAGGACATCCAGAAGCTCGTCGAGGCCGACGACTTCCCGGCGGCCGCCCGCGCGGGCAAGCGCGAACACGTCGACCTCATGAACGACTGGGTCGAGCACATTGCGGGATTCGCACAGGGTATCGAGCCGATGAAGATCGCCGTGGACTACGCCAACGGCATGGGCGCCAATGAATCGCCTGCGATCTTCGACAAGATCCCGGGGCTCGAGATCGTGTCGCTCTACCCGGAACTCGACGGCACGTTCCCGAATCACGAGGCCAATCCGCTCAAGGAGAGCAACCTCGACGAGCTGCGCGAGCTCGTGAGCAAGACCGGCGCGACGATGGGTCTGTCGTTCGACGGCGACGCGGATCGCTGCGCGTTCGTCGACGAGGCGGGGCGGACCGTGCACGCGGATCTCATCACGGTGATCCTCGCTCGTGGCATGTTGGAGCGGCATCCGGGCAAGGGCATCATCTACGACCTGCGGTCGAGCAAGGTCGTCCGCGAGGAGATCGAACGCCTCGGCGGCCGGCCCGTGCGCGAGCGCGTCGGTCACTCGTTCATGAAGGAGACGATGCGGAAGGAGGACTGCATTGGGGGCGGCGAACTCTCGGGTCACTTCTACTTCGCCGAGAACTTCTACACGGACTGCGGCGTGCTCGCGGCGATTCTCGTCCTCAACCAGCTCAGCGCGGAAGGCTCGACGCTCAAGGCGGCGGCAGATGCGCTGCGCAAGTACTACCCGACGGGCGAGATCAACTTCCGCGTCGAGGACAAGATGGAGCGTATGAAGCTCGTCGAATCGACGTTCGCCGATGGCGAGGTTGACTGGCTCGACGGGGTGACCGTGACCTATTCCGACTGGTGGGTCAACGTGCGCCCGAGCAACACGGAGCCGTACCTGCGCATGTGCCTCGAGGCGGACACGTCCGAGCTCATGGAACAGAAGAAGCAGGAGCTGTTCGCGATCCTCGGGCAGCCGGTCTGACGCGGCGATGCATCCACGGCCCTCGGGCATCGTCACGTTGCTGACCGATTTCGGGGTCAAGGATCCCTACGTCGGCATCATGAAGGGCGCGCTGCTGCAGCGGTCGCCCAAGATCACGATCGTCGATCTCTGCCACGCGATCCCGCCGCAAGAGGTGGCGGTCGGAGCCTTCGGTTTGGCTGCGGCGATCGGCCGGTTCCCCGATGGCACCGTGCATGTCGGGGTCGTCGATCCGGGCGTCGGCACGCATCGACGCATGCTCGCGGCTTCGGTTCACGGTTGCTATTGGATCGGGCCGGACAACGGTCTGCTCGGAACGGTTCTGGGGCCAACGGTCGCGAACGCGACGCCAGGTTCTCCTGGTGGACCGGTCGCCGAAGTGCGCGAGATCGATTGCGAACGTCTCGGGACCGCGCCGGAATCTCGGACCTTCCACGGGCGCGATGTCTTCGGGCCCGTTGCCGCGTGGCTTGCTGCCGGACGCTACGGCTTCTCGGCGCTCGGGCCGCGCGTCGAGGACCCGGTGATGCCGACCGACTCGGGCGGCGTGGGCGACGGCCGAATCGTGTATGTCGACGGCTTCGGCAATCTCGTTACGGACGTAGCCGGCGCGGCGATCGAAGGCGCGCGGAACGTGTTCGTCGGTGGGCGCGTGGTCCCGATCCATGCGACCTACGGCGAGGTCGCCGAGGGTGAGTTGCTCGCGCTCGTCGGCTCGTTCGGTTTGCTCGAGATCGCGCAGAACTGCGGCAACGCCGCCAGAACCCTGGGTGTCGAGCGCGGTGCCACGATAGAACTGCGGTCATGACCGAGTCCGCTGCCGTTCCGCCATCCGAAACTGCGAAGACCATGCTGCGCCTGTTGGGCGTGCCGATGGACCTCGGGGCCGGGCGGCGCGGGGTCGACATGGGCCCGTCCGCGATTCGGATCGCGGGCGTGCGTGCCGCACTGGAGAAGCTCGGCTACGGGGTGACCGACGACGGCGACGTCGGCGTGCCTGCGCCGGAAACCCGGGATCCCGGACCGACGAACGCGCGCTACCTCGACCCGATCTACCACGTCTGCAACCGCCTGCGGCTGCGCGTGCGGCGCGCGTTGGAGGCGGGCGACGTTCCCGTAGTGCTCGGTGGGGATCACAGCATCGCGATGGGCACCGTGTCAGGCGTTGCAGAGCACTACCGCAACCAGGGTCACAAGATCGGACTGATCTGGGTCGATGCGCACGCGGACATGAACACGCCGGATAGTTCGCCGAGCGGCAACGTGCACGGCATGCCGCTCGCGACGTTGCTCGGACAGGGTCACCCGCGGCTCGTGGAGATGGGTGGGTTCCATCCCAAGGTCGAACCCCAGCACGTGTGTTTGATCGGCATCCGTGACATCGACGCGACGGAGCGCGAGATCGTCAAGCGCTCGGGCATCCATGCCTACACGATGCGCGACGTCGACGAGCGCGGCATGCGTGCGATCATGGAGGAGTCGATCGGCTTCGTGACCGCGGGCACCGCCGGGTTCCACGTCTCGTACGACCTGGATGGCATGGATCCGCGCGACGTGCCAGGAACGGGCACTCCGGTGAAGGGTGGAATCAGCTGGCGCGAGGCCAACCTGCTCATGGAGATGGTCAGCGATACGAAGCGGATGCTGAGCCTCGAGGTGACAGAACTGAACCCGATCCTGGACGTGAAGAACCAGTCGGGTGAGGTCGCTGTGGACGTGATCCTCAGCGCCTTTGGAAAACGGATTCTGTAAGGACCGCGGCGGCTACAGCTGCGAGCGATACGTGTCCCACATGACTTCCTGCCACGGGTTCCACGAGCGGGTCCACTGACCCGGAGACTCGATCTGCATGAATCGGTCCATGTAGTCGAAGTAGGCTGGATGGTTCCAGGCGCCTTCGAGGTTCATGAACCGCGCGGCCAGCGTCTGCCCGACCCAGGCGTTGGCCGTGCAACAGCGTCGATAGGGATCGCCCATCCAGTTCGAATCGTCGGCCGAGATCTGGTGCGTGTGGCGATTGCCCCACTCGGGCAGGTTGGCGTAGGTCGCGTTGTAGCCGCCATAGCCCCAGTTGTAGATGCCGGGAGAGGTCTCCTGGACGTAGAACGTCTGGCAGTCCTCGCCGAACGAACTGCGGTTGTTCGGGTGGCTCGGGCCGAAATAGCCGGACGGATGCGTCTGCCCGATCGACAGCAGGGTGGCGTCGTTGAGCACGCCGCCCGCGAAGAGGATCGGGAACTTGCGGCCGCTGCCCTGGCCGCCTTCGCCGGGCCACCAGGCGCCGTTCGTGGCATTGGCATAGAAGTCGATGCCGATCTGCGTCAGGCCAACGACGAGGTCGCGCTTCTGCGCGGCGGGCACGTCGAGCTGCGCGAGCAGGGCGCCGGTGCCGTACTCGGAACAGAAGTCGCGCGAGTAGTCGAGCATGTTGTCGACCGGGTGCATGTAGCGGCCGGTCCACCCCGAGATGTGCTCGAGCCAGACGCGTTCGAACTTCGGCGCCATCGTCGCGAAGTCCGGCGGCGTGCCGGCCGCGGGAATGCTCGCGAGCCGGTGGTAGTCCAGCTGCTCCTCGCGGTAGCGTACGGTCTTGTCCGTGCCGGTGTAGGGCGGGCGGAACGCATCGGCCTCGGGTTCGGTCGCCAGCACCGTGAGGATCGCGGCGGTCTTGAGCTGTGAGAACGAGCCGTTCGACGCGGGCGTCATCTGACTGATGACCGAGATCAGGCTGCTGTCGTTCTGGACGACGAGTGGCGTGATTTCGCTGACGCCGATGGCGACGTTGAGTGCGGGTTGGTAGCGACCGTTCTGATAGGGGGCGAAGAGGTCGCTGTCGTAGCCGTGCAGGCCGGTCGTGTCCGGGTTGATCATCGAGCCGTTGATCGTGCGGCCGGATACGACCGTCGTTGCGGGCGTGATGTCGACGATCGACACGGGGCCGAGGACCCACCAGTCGCCGTTGCAGAACTGACCGACGGGCATGGGTTCGTCGAAGCGCCAGGTGATGCCCCATTGGGAGATCGACGTTGCGAGGGTCTGCGAGCCGCCGCCGCCGCCGCCGCCGCCGCCACCGCCGCCACCGCCGCCGGTGTTCTCGATACGCACGCCGTTGCTCACGGCGATGACGCTGGTATTACCAGCAGGGTCCGACGCGCGTACGCTCACGAACAGGTCCTGTCCTGGTGACAGGACGAGCCCCGAATGGCTCGCGGTCGTGGCGGTTCCGGTGCTCTCCCAGCCGGCGACCTCGGTGCCGCCCGGAGAGGTGCCGATGGCCCAGGTGTAGCCCGCGATCGTGCCCGAGTCGTCCCAGAAGCCGGTCCAGTTCGCCGCGATCTCGGTGGTGGAAGCCTGGGTGTCGATATCGGCGCCGGGGCCGTCGTTGACCGTGCCGGCGACCGGTGGCGTGGTGTCGACGCCCGAGTTCTCGGTGCCGCCGCCGCCGCTGCCGCAGGCAGCGAGGGTCAGGGCGACCAGCGAGGTGAGCACCAGGTGAGCAGGGCGAGGACCGCTAGGAGAAGGGCTCATGACTCTGCCTTATCGGCCGGTATTTGCCGTCTGCCGCAGCGGGGTCCCGGATCGGGACGCGGTTGCTGTCGCATCATGGGAGCCGGATCGCTATCGTGCTCCGCCCTCATGTCCTCCGACGACCTCTCCATCGCCCGTTCCATCCCGCTGCGTCCGCTGAATGAAGTCGCCCGCGTCATGGGGCTGTCCCCGGACGATCTCGAGCCCTACGGCCATGCCAAGGCCAAGGTGTCGCTCGACGTGCTCGACAAGATGGAGGTGCGCGACAAGGCGCGCTACGTCGTGGTTACGGCGATCTCACCGACCCCGTTCGGCGAGGGTAAGACCGTGCACACGGTGGGCATCTCGCAGGCGTTGAACCGTATCGGTCAGCGCGCGTGCTGCGTGATTCGCCAGCCCTCGATGGGGCCGGTGTTCGGGATCAAGGGTGGCGCTGCCGGGGGCGGTTACTCGCAGGTCGTGCCGCCCGAGGAACTCAATCTTCACCTCACGGGCGACTTCCACGCGGTGACCGCGGCGCACAACCTCTGCGCGGCGTTCCTCGACGCGCATCTGTTCCACGGCAACGAACTCGACATCGACCCCGACCAGATCACGTGGCGCCGCGTGCTCGACATGAACGACCGCGCGCTGCGGCAGGTCGAGGTCGCGCGCGGCGGTGAGAAGAACGGCACGCCACGCGTGACCGGTTTCGACATCACGTCGGCGAGCGAGATCATGGCGATCCTCGGTCTTGCGAAGGACATCAAGGACCTGCGCCAGCGGCTCGGTGCGATCGTCGTGGGCTACGACAAGGCCGGCAAGCCGGTCACCGCTGAGGATCTCAAGGCGGCGGGCTCGATGACGGCGCTGCTCAAGGACGCGCTCAAGCCGACGCTGATGCAGACGCTCGAAGGCACGCCCGCGCTCGTGCACACGGGACCGTTCGCCAACATCGCGCACGGCAACAGTTCGATCGTTGCGGACCAGGTGGCCTTGCGTGGACTCGACTTCGTCGTCACGGAGGCGGGCTTCGGCGCCGACATGGGCGCCGAGAAGTTCTTCGACATCAAGTGTCGCGCCTCGGGTCTGAAGCCCGATGCGGCGCTGCTCGTGGCGACCGTGCGGGCGCTCAAGTCGCACAGCGGTAAGTTCGAGCTCAAGCCCGGCAAGCCGCTGCCGGAAGGCCTCACGACCGAGGATCTCGGGGCGCTCGAGGCCGGCATCGGCAACCTGCAGAAGCAGATCGAGAATGTGCGCGTGTTCGGCATTCCGGTCGTCGTGGCGATCAACAAGTTCCCGACCGACAGCGAGGCCGAGATCGCGTTCGTCAAGGAGGCCGCGCTGGCGGCGGGGGCGAGTGCCGCTCACGTCTCGACCCTGTTCGCCGACGGCGGCAAGGGCGGCGAAGAACTTGCGCACGCGCTCGTGGCGGCGTGTGACGAGCCGAGCTCGTTCCGCTTCCTCTACCCGAGCGAAGCGCCGCTGAAGGAGAAGATCGAAACGCTCGCGACTAAGATCTATGGCGCCGACGGCGTCGACTACGAGCCCGAAGCGGACAAGCAGCTCGCGCTGTTCGAGGAGCGTGGCTACGGCCACTTCCCGATCTGCATGGCGAAGACCCAATACTCGCTGAGCCACGATCCCAAGCTGCTCGGACGGCCCAGCGGCTACCGGTTCGTCGTGCGCGACGCGCGCGTCGCGGTGGGCGCCGGTTTCGTCTATCCGCTCGCGGGCGCGATCATGACGATGCCGGGGCTCGGCAAGTCGCCGGGCGGCCACAAGATCGACATCGACGACGACGGCAACGTCGTCGGTATGCTGTAGCGCGCGGCCTGTCGCGCCCGATGGCCAGAGCTGGATCGAGCGGCGTTTGAAAGCTCCGGGCCCGGGCCTCAGGGCTGAGCTGCTAAGCTCCTAGGGCCGAAGGTCCGGCTCCTGCGGGGCATTGGATAGGCGATGGCGCTCGATGCGCGCGGCGACACGCTGTCGATGACCTCGGTGTGCGCCAATGGTTGAATCACACTGTGGCTTGATGGGGACCGGCTGGTCTTCGACCCCTTCATCGGACTCGTGCGGGATTCATCCCCTAGTGCGACGCTGATGCAAGTGGCTTGGGTCGAGCGCGATAGTTCGATCCACGGCACTCATCGAAGCGCCGGTGATCGTGGATTGACCGTGCAGTCGTCCTTAAGATCGGCGCGGGGAGTCGCCCGCGACTCGCGATCCTGTGAGGACCGAATCCGACGGCTTGCATGCACTCTTCGCCGAAACGCTACGACGTCTTCCTGAGCTACCATTGGCTGGACCGGGCGATCGTTGACTCGCTGGCCCGGGCGCTACGGAAGTGCGGTATCGAGCCCTTCCTGGATCGGTGGTATCTCGTTCCCGGCAAGGCCTGGCCCGGTGCCTTGGAGCAGGCCCTCACTAATTGTCGCGCCGTCGCGGTGCTCGTTGGACCCCATGGGTTTGGTTCGTGGCAACAGCGTGAGAGGAGTCTGGCGCTCGATCGCCAGACTGCTGACCCGTCGTTTCCGGTGGTCCCCGTGCTGTTGCCCGGCAGTGAAGAGCCCGGCCTCGGATTCCTCGGACTCAACACCTGGGTCGACCTGCGGCAAGTTGGCATCGATGAGCAACAGCTCGACGTGCTCGTCGCGGCGACCCGCGGCGAGGCCATCGGACCTGAGATCGGTGAGGCGCTCGCGAGCGCACGCGCCACGATCTGTCCCTATCGCGGCCTGCGGCCCTTCCGCGAGGAAGACGCGGAGTTCTTCTGCGGGCGCGAGGAGTACACCGAACGGTTGGTGGAGATCGTCCTGGCAACGCCGCTCGTCGGGGTCATCGGGGCATCGGGCAGCGGCAAGTCGTCCGTCGTACGAGCTGGCTTGTTTCCAGCACTGCGGCGGGCCACCGGTGACACTATCTGGGAGATCGCGAAGGTGGTGCCCGGTGATCAGCCGCTGAAGGCACTCGCTGCGGCACTGGTGCCGGTCCTCGAGCCCGAGATGTCGCGGGTCGACCGTCGCGCGGAGATCAACAAGCTCGCCGAACACCTCGCGGCTGGCCGCCTGACGCTCGCCGAAGTGGTGACGGACCTCCTGGAGGTCCAGCCGGGCACGACCCGGCTGCTACTGTTCGTCGATCAGTGGGAGGAGCTCTACACGCTCTGCTCGAACGATGCGGAGCGCGATCGGTTCGTGCAGGCCGTTCTCGATGCAACGACAGCGTGCCCGGTTTCGGTCGTGCTCGCAATGCGCGGCGACTTCTTCGGGTACGCGCTGCACGACCGCCGGCTCGCCGACGCGCTACAGGACCATGTCGTTAATCTCGGCCCAATGACGAGCGAAGAACTCGAGCGCTCGATCCGACGGCCGGCGGACCGGGTTGGTCTCGAGTTCGAGTCGGGCCTCGTCGACCGGATGATGGACGATGTCGGTAACGAGCCGGGTAACCTGCCGCTGCTCGAGTTCGTGCTGACCTCGCTCTGGGAGCGGCGTCGAGCCGGCACGATGCACCACGCCGCGTACGAGGAGATCGGTGGTGTGGAAGGTGCGATTGCTAATCGCGCCGATGAGGTATTCGCCAAGCTGTCGGTGACGGAACAGGCCGCAGCCCGGCGCGTTCTGATTCGGATGGTGCGGCTGGGCGAAGGCACCGAGGACACCCGCCGACGGATCGTCGCGCCAACCTTGGACGAGGAAACTGCTGCTGTCCTGCGCGAGTTGGCGAGTGCGCGACTCGTTGTCACCGGCCGGGACGACGCCCGTGGCGATGACACCGCGGAGGTCGCGCACGAGGCGCTCATTCGCAGCTGGCAGCTTCTGCGGGGCTGGGTCGAGGCGGATCGCGAGTTCTTGCGCGCGCGAGCGCGGATCGAGAATGCGGCGTCGCAATGGGAGGAGGACGATCACGATGAGGATCGGCTGCTGCCGGTCGGTCGCGCCCTGGTCGAGGCCGAAGAACTGGTCGCGACGCGCCGCGGGGACCTCGGCCAGCGCGTGGTCGATTTCGTCGATTTGTCGAGCCAGATGGCTCACCGACAGCAACGGCGGCGCGCCCGGCGGGCCCGCCTGCTGATCTCGGTCATGACGGTACTGGCAGTGACGGCGAGTTGGTTCGGCGTCCAGGCACACTACGCCGAGCGCGAAGCCTCGACCAATCTGACCACCGCCAACCAGGCCACGGCGCGCGCCAAAGCTAACCTGATCGAAGCGCACCTGCAGAAGGATCGTGCCGAGGATGAACGCAACAACGCGTTGCGAACGCAGTCGCGTTTCCTGGTCGACCTGGCGCGTCAACGCTCGAATGCCGGCGACTCGCGCCAGGCGATCTTGCTCGCGCTCGAGGCTCTGCCGCGCGACCTACGAAGTCCAGAGCGGCCTGAGCTCGCAGCAGCATGGGCCGCATTGCACGAGGTGCTTGTGGCCGGCGTCGACGCGCCATCGATGTTGGCCGAACAGCTCGACCGCAGGGCCGTGCTCGCCGACTGGAGCCCAGACGGTAAGCGGCTCTACACGTGTTCCCAGGGCAAACTCGAAGCGTGGGATCGCAACGGTCGATCGCCCGAGGTGGTTGCGGAGATCGAAGGCCAACCCGAGGTGAGCCCGGACGGCCGCCGCATCCTGGTTTGGGGCATCGGGGGGTTGCGGATCGTGCCGACGGACGGAAATGGGCAGGCGGTCGAGCTGGACACGAGCACTCGCCGGTACTCGCGCGTCGAGTGGAGCGCCGATGGGACCCGGATCCTCACGGTTGACGAGTCCGCCACCCGGGTTTGGCAGGTCGGCGTTGCGGCACAGCCGGTCGTCTGGCCCGGCATCAATCCGGCCGCATGGAGCCCACAAGGTGCGCGACTCCTCGTGGCACCGGGCGACACCACGGTCCGAATCCTCGAAGCCGACGGCTCGGAGATCGAGTTCCCCGGTGGGCTCTCCGGCGTGTACCACCTTTCATGGAGCTCGAATGGCAAGAGAGTGATCGTCGGTAGGGGTGGGCGCGCCCGGGTCTGGGACGTCGGCGGCGACAGCCCACCACGCATGCTGCGTGCCGTCGAAGGCAAGATTTTCCGCGGATTGAGCCCAGATGGACGCCGCGTCTGCATCACGTCCCCGCCCTCGCTGTACGCAACCTGGACAGCGAAACTCGTGAGTCTTGACGAGTCGATCCCGCCGGTGGAACTCGGCCCCGTTAGGGACGTGGCGTGGAGCCCGGACGGCTCGCAGGTCGCGGTTGCCAGTAGCGATAGCCTGACGAACGGGAGTATCCGCAACAGTGACGGTACCGGTGAACCAATCGCCCTAAGCGCCTGGGATGTCTACGGTGTGCAGTGGAGCCCCGACGGCCGACGGGTCTTGGCTCACTCCTTCGAACGGGTTCAGATCTTCTCGGCGGACGGGCGGGCTGGCGACGTCGCGCCGGTGGCAACGAGAGGCAACAAGCGCGGCTGGCGATTCAGCTCCGACGGTGCCCGCTTGGTCACGACTTCTACCCGCCACTCCGCGGTCTGGAACACGGCAGGCACGGGCCCGACGTTTCCACGGTTCGGAGGTGCGCGTCGGTGGGCTTTCAGCCCGGACGGCAGCCGGCTCGTCACCTCCGGCAACCTCGATGGGGACAAGCACGCCGTCCGGGTCTGGCCCCTGAACAGCGCAGCCGATCCGATCGAGGTCGCCGGCCCGCGACGCGAGCTCGGAGACTTCGAGTGGAGCGCGGACGGCCAACACCTACTTGTCCGCCCCAAGCCAGCGTCATTCTCGAAGCCCGTCCCCTCGCCCCGCACCTGGATTCTGACCGGAGCGGGCGAGCCAGTTCGGTTACCGGGCAACGGCGAGACGTTGCAGGCCGCTGCGTTCGGTCCCGAGGGCCAGCGCATCGCGATTGCGCAGGCGGGAGCCGCGACCGCCGAGATCCATGCCCTCGACGGTGTGGGCCCGCCGATCGCACTCACAGGCCCGTCGGCGCCGATCACTTCACTTGCCTGGCGCTCCGGCGGCGACCGCCTCATGGCAACCTGCGAAGGTGGCAGCGTTTGGATTTGGGACGCCCAGGGCCGAGCCATGGATCGCGAGTTCCAGGGCAGGGCCTTTCGCATCGTCGCCTGGAGTCCCGACGGGCGCCGGCTCGTTACCGTTACGGACAACGCGGGCGCCAGGATCAGGTCGCTGGACGGCGTGGCTGCGCAGGACGAGAGGCGCTTTGCGGGCGAAGACCTGCACCTCGTCGCGTGGAGCCCCGACAACTGCCTCATCGCCTGCGTTTATGCCAAGGAAGCGTCTTTATCGTGGCGCCATTACGCCGACTTCGAAGTTGTCGTTCGCTCGGCCGATGGCAGCCAGCGGCCGGTGACGTGGAAGCACGCCGGCGAGACCCTGCGCTCGTTCGCCTGGAGTCCCGACAGCACCCGGATCCTGGGGGTCACCGTCAACAAGCACAACACCGTACCTACTGCTTGGATCTGGCGTGCAAATGGTGAGGAGTCGCCAATTGCGTGGCGTGTACCCGACATGGCCGGCCACAACTCGAACGAGATCCGTGCCGCGTCCTGGAGTCCCGACAGTCGTCGGGTCTTGTTGCACACCAGCGAGCGTTTCATTCGCGTCGTGAACTCGGATGGCACTGGTGAGCCGATCCTTCTGCAGGGAGTCAGAAACTCGTCGAGCTCATCATGGACGCCCGACGGCAAGTTCATCTTCGTGGGCTCCTACGACGGCGGACGATCCTCGGGGTTGTTTCGTGTCGCTGACGAGCTGGTCACGTACGCGAAGGGGCTCGGTATCAGGCCGCTGACGTCGAGCGAAAGAGGGCAGTTCTTTCTCGATGACAGATAGTCGCGACCCGCCGCGCGTCACCAGGGTTACTCCAGCGGTCGCAGCGTCGCGGTAAGCAACCAGGGCCTCCTGGCGTTCTTGAGAAGCCAGGGACGGAGTTCGGCCAGGCCACCTCCGCTGCGTTTGAAAGCTCGGGCACCGGCCTCGCCGCCGCTGGGATCCAACGCGTACACCTCGAGTTCCTCGGTTGCCCAGTCAA
Organism: bacterium; assembly: GCA_024743115.1. GTDB lineage: Bacteria > Planctomycetota > UBA1135 > UBA1135 > UBA2386 > JAGQRA01. The sequence goes on from JANSXC010000033.1 coordinate 49,141, forward strand.
CGCCGACGAAGAGCATGAGGTCGTCGTTCATGAGTTATCCTGATCGCTGAGACCGACTGCCGCGTTCCGCGACGATTACTGTAGTGGCGCTCATGGCATCGACTGCCCGCTGGTCTTCAGGACGCGGTTGTCTGCCGAGGTACGGGTCCGCCTAGGAGTTTGAGACTCCGGGGGCATGGTGGCGCTGGCAGGCCGCCGGACCGAGCTGAGTCTACTGGGGCAGGATCTGGGCGTTCCCCAACCGGTACAGGGAAGATTGGGCCAAGCGGACGGCTTCGCCGTCACAGCGCCGCGCGCACGCGCGCGGCGACGTTCTCCGGCGTGAAGCCGAAGTGCTCCGCGAGCACCTTGTAGGGTGCACTCGCGCCGAAGCCCGAATGGCCGATGCAGCGATCGAGTCGGCCCGTGAGCTGGCACCACCATTCCGGGCGCCCCATCTCGACCGCGAAGATCGCGGCGTCGCCGAGTACGGCCTTTTGGTAGCCGTCGTCCTGACCGAGGAACAGTTCGAGGCACGGCATCGAGACCACGCGGGTTGGGGTGCCGCCCGCGGTCAGTTGCTCGGCGGCCGCGACGGCAAGTCCGACCTCGGCGCCCGTGGCGACGATCGTAGCGGTGGCGTTGGGTTGGTCCTGCAGGACGTAGCCGCCGCGCAGAACGTCCGCGGGATCCCAGCCGTCGGCGTGGGGCAGAGCAGGCAGGCCCTGGCGCGTGAGGGCGAGCGCGACCGGCCCGTCGCGCCGCGACGCCGCCCAGGTCCAGGCCGCGGCGACCTCGGGGCCGTCGGCGGGGCGGAACACGTGTAGGCCGGGGATCGCTCGCAGCGTCGCGAGATGCTCGACGGGCTGATGGGTCGGGCCGTCCTCGCCGACCATGAGGCTGTCGTGCGTGTAGACGAACACGCCGGGGATCTTCATCAGCGACGCGAGCCGGATCGGCGTGCGCATGTAGTCGGCGAAGACCAGGAACGTGCTGCCGGCCGGCACGAAGCCGCCGAACAGCGAGATGCCGTTCATCACGGCTCCCATCGCGTGTTCGCGAACGCCGAAATGCAGTGTGCGACCGGTGCGATCTGCGGCCGAGAACGACCCGCTGCTCTTGATGCGAGTCTTGGTCGACGGGTCGAGGTCGGCGCTGCCGGAGACCAGGCCGGGCATCAGTTCGGCGAGCTTCTGAATCACCTTGCCCGAGAGTGCGCGGGTCGCGGCGGGCTCATCGCCGACTGCGGTGACGAGCTGCGCGAGCAAATCCGCGGGCACCGTGCGGTCACAGAACGCCTGCCACGCCTTGGCGGCATCGGGGTTCTGCGCTTCCCAGCCCTGCTGCTCTCCGACCCAGCGCAGGCGTTCCTGCTCGTTGCGGTCGGCGGCCTGCTGGAAGATCGCCCGTGCGCGATCGTCGACGAAGAACTCGTCGGCCGGCAGCCCGAGTGCGGCCTTGGTCGCGGTAACCTCGTCGGTGCCCAGCGGCGCACCGTGCACGCCGTGCGTGTCGGCCTTGTTGGGGCTGCCCTTACCGATCGTCGTGCGGCAGCAGATCAGCTGTGGTTTGCCCGAACCCCCGGTCGCCTTGGTGAGCGCGGCGCGGATCGCATCCGGATCGTGGCCGTCGATCGATTGTACTTCCCAGCCGGCAGCCTGGAAGCGCGCGGCAATGTCTTCGCTCGTGGCGAGCTCGGTGCGGCCCTCGATCGTGATCTGGTTGTCGTCGAACAGGCAGATCAGGTTGTCGAGCTGCAGGTGGCCGGCCAGTGCCGCGGCTTCCGCGCTGATGCCCTCCATCAGGTCGCCGTCGCCGACCGTGACGAACACGCGCGATCGCAGCAGCGGATTCTCGAACTGCGCGGCCGCCATCTCGGCAGCGATCGCCATGCCGACCGCGTTGGCGAAGCCTTGTCCGAGCGGGCCGGTCGTGGTCTCGACACCGACGGTCTCGCCGAACTCGGGATGGCCCGGGGTCTTGCTGTGCAGCTGGCGGAACTGCTTGAGATCGTCGATGTCGACCGGGTAGCCGGCGAGGTGCAGCACCGAGTAGAGCAGCATCGAACCGTGGCCGCCCGACAGCACGAAGCGGTCGCGCCCGGCCCAGTCGGGGGCCTGCGGAGTCCAGCGCAGGAACTCGGTCCAAAGCACGGTCGCGACTTCGGCCATGCCCATTGGCATGCCCGGATGGCCCGAGTTGGCACGTTGGATCGCGTCGATCGAGAGGCCGCGGATCGTGTTCGCGACGACGGTGACGTCTTGGCTCTGGACCATCATGACCGGACCTTAGCGGCCGGCCGGGCGGAACTCACCGTTCGATCTCTGCACTCGCTACTGAGGAACTTTCCACGGTGCGGTCCCGGCGCAGGAACGCGCGAATGCTGAAGATCGCGAGCCAGCCGCCGACCGCGATCCCGAGCCACGCGAGGATGCGGGCGCCGAGTGCGACCCGTCCGGGGGGCGGGTCGGACTGCCCGGTGGCATGGGCCAGGGGCGTGACGATGTGCTCGCGCACGAAGTGCAGCAGTGCTGGCGTTGGTTCGCCGGTGGTCTTGGCGAGGACTGCCATCTGGCACTGCAGCAGCAGTGTGCCGCCGAACGCGACCAGGGCAGCGCCCGTCAGCGCGAGGAACCCCGCGAGCCAGGGCGTGAGCGCGCGGCCGGGTCCTTTCGGTTCGCGATCTGCCATCGGCCCGGCGCGTGCTTCAGTGCCCGCCCTCACGCACGGCGTTGACGTTCCAATCCGGAATCTCGAGCTCGACGCGCCCATCCTCGGGCGCGCGCTCGAGCCGCGCCTGGCAGCCGAGGCGTGACTCCGGGCCGACGTCGCGGGCTTCGTCGAGCTGGTCCTCCTCGTCCTCCGTCGCGGGCGAGAAACACTCCGCGCCAGCAGTGATCTTGACGTGGCAGGTCGAGCAGGCGCAGACGCCGCCGCACGCGTGGTCGAGATCCAGGCCTTGGGCCTCCGCGGCTTCGAGAACGGTCTGGCCGACCGCGAGCGTGAACGTGCGTTCCTGCCCGGCGACGACCATCCGAATCTCCGACTTCAGATCCTCCGTCATGAGTTCTCCTGCTCCTCGCGGAGCGCCTTGGTGACGGCCGAACTGATCACGTCGTCGGCGATCGTCGCGGTCACCTTCGTCAGTTCTTCGCAGCCGGCATTGAGTGCCTTGGCGTCGGCGTTGTCTGCAAGCAGGCGGTCGAGCGCCTTGACGGCCTTGTGCACCGAGTAGATCTGGTCCGGCGGGAGCTCGGCGAGCTCCAGCGCCTGGCGCGTGCCGCGCACCATGGCTTCGGCCTTCTGGCGCTGCTCGATCGCTTCGCGCGCGAGGAAGTCGTCCTGGGCGTGTTCGAGCGATTCGAGCATCATGCGGCGGACTTCGTCGCGCGTGAGGCCGAACGAGGGCGAGACCTGGATCCCGGCCTGGACCTCAGTGCGCTGTTCGCGAGCCGTGACGCGTAGCACGCCGTCGGCGTCGACCAGGAACGTCACCGCGATGCGCGGCAGGCCGGCCGGCATCGGCGGGATGCCCGCGAGCTGGAAGTTGCCGAGCTGCCGGCAGTTCTGCGCGAGTTCGCGCTCGCCCTGGAAGATTCGCAGGTCAACCGACGTTTGGCCGTCGACGCCGGTCGAGAACTCCTCCGTGACGCTCGTGGGGATCGTGCTGTTGCGCAGGATGAGCTTCTGCACCGCACCGCCGAGCGTCTCGATGCCGAGTGACAGCGGGATCACATCGAGCAACAGCAGCGAGCGGTCGTTGCCGGCGAGCACGTCGGCCTGGATCGCGGCGCCAAGCGCGACGGCCTGATCGGGATCGACGTGCGTGTGGGGTGGCTTGCCGCAGAACGATTCGAGTCGCGACCGCACGAGCGGCACGCGCGTGCTGCCGCCGACGAGCACGATGTCCCCGACGGCGTCGAGGCCGACGCCCGCGTCGGCGATGGCGCGTTGCACGCAGTCGAGCGTGCGCTGCACGAGGGGCGCGATCGCGGCCTCGAACTCGGGTCGCGTGACCGTGACCTTGGCGATGCCGCGGTCGCCGAGGTCGAGTTCGAGTTCGGCGGACTCGGCCTCGCTGAGTCGGATCTTGAGGCTCTCCGCGGCCTGATTCACGGCCTGCAGCACGTAGGGGTCTTCGTTGACGGAGTCGCGCGCGCGCTCGGGCAGGGTCGCGAGGATCCGCTGCGCGAGCAGGGCGTCGAAGTCGTCACCGCCGAGGTGGGTGTCGCCTGCCGTCGAGAGCACGCGGAACACGCCGTCCTGGATCCGGAGCACGGATACGTCGAACGTGCCACCGCCGAGGTCGTAGACCAGGACCGTGCCGTCCTTGCCACCATCGATGCCGTAGGCCAGTGCGGCCGCGGTCGGCTCGTTGAGGATGCGGAGGCAGTCGAGGCCCGCCAGCGCGGCGGCGTCCTTCGTCGCCTGGCGCTCGGTGTCGTCGAACCACGCCGGCACCGTGATCACGGCTTCGTGCAGCGAGCGGCCGACCGCGAGTTCGGCTGTGCGTCGAACCTCGCGAAGGATGAGCGACGACACTTCCTCGGGCGAGTGGCGGTCGTCGCCGATCGCCACGCGCGGCAGATTGCGTTCGCTCGCGACGACCGCGAACGGCAGTTTCGCCACGTCCGGCTCCGCGTCGGCGAACGACTTGCCGATCAGTCGCTTGATCGAGGACACCGTGCGGTCGGGATGCTCGAGCCGCAGCGCCTTCGCGGCGCTCCCGACCGACGTCTTGCCGTCGGGCTGGTAGCAGACGACCGACGGAATCAGGGCTTCGCCCTGTTGGTTCCGTAGCACGCGGGCCTCACTGCCGGCGCGGATCGCAGCCAGGCTGTTCGTGGTGCCGAGGTCGATGCCGAGCACGAGGCGCGGTTCACGGGCGTCGTCGCCCTTCGTCACGGGGGAATCGGTCACGCTCGCGCCTCCAGGTCCGCGAGGGCTTTCTGGTGGTAGTGGGAGCCGTGCACGCGCCTCGCGGCGCCGTCGTAGTCGTCGGCAGCAATCGCCGCGGCCACGGCCGCGAAGTCCTGCGCGAGTGCCGCGCCGAGTCGCTCCCGTAATGGGGCGATGGCCTCGTCCTTGGCGAACGCGACCTCTTCCGCGAGTTCGAGCGCTTCGGCCAGGAACATCGGGTCGAGCTTCTTGTTGCGATCCAGCGCGCCGGGGCTCTCGGCTTCGATCAAGGCGCGCGCGCGTTGCCACGGATCCTTGAGCACTGCGAATGCGTCGTTGATCTCGGCGGCGCGCTGGAGCACGGCGGCGCAGTCATCCGTGTCCGCGGCGCGGTTGTGATCGGGATGGCAGTCGCGCGACAGCTCGAGATACTTCCGTTCGAGGGCGGTGTCGTCGAGTTCGAGCTGACGCGGTAGCGAGAAGACCGCGAACGGGTCCGGAGCAGGAATGTGGATCACGGCGGCCGAGAGAGGGGCTGTGGCGCGGCGTTGGCGGGTCGCAGGCTGTCAGGCCGAGAACGACGTGCCGCAGCCACACGTGCCGCTGGCCTGCGGGTTCTTGAACACGAAGCCGCGGTCCAGCAGACCGTCGTTGAAGTCCAGCGTCGTACCGCCCATGAAAACGGGGGAATACAACTGGGGGCCACTTGGGTGCCGACGGGGTGCCAATGGGGTGCCGACAACGAGCCAACAACACCAACGGGAATCGACTGGGAGCCGACGGGCGTCCAACGGACCGGCCAAAGAAAAAGGCAACAACAAGACGACGGGAACACACCTACGGGGGGGGCTGCGGCGACGGGACACTGGCGGGAAACCGGCGGGAAAGTGACCAAGGGCCGACAAGTGGCCGGCGGGGGCGAAACATGCCGACGGGAAACCGACAAAGCGCGGACAATGGGTCCGACGGGGGCGCTATGGGGACCGAAAAGGGA
>JANSXC010000047.1 GCA_024743115.1 bacterium
GATACGCTCGCGACCGTCCGCGGCACGGTGCAGGCCGACATCCTCAAGGAGGACCAGGCGCAGAACACGTGCATCTTCAGCACCGAGTTCGCGCTGCGGATGATGGGCGACGTGCAGGAGTACTTCTCCCGCAACAACGTCCGCAACTTCTACTCGGTCTCGATCTCTGGCTATCACATCGCCGAGGCCGGCGCGAACCCGATCACGCAGCTCGCATTCACGCTGAGCAACGGCTTCACCTACGTCGAGTACTACCTCTCGCGCGGGCTGAAGATCGACGAGTTCGCGCCGAACCTGAGCTTCTTCTTCAGCAACGGCATCGATCCCGAATACGCCGTGATCGGCCGCGTCGCGCGGCGGATCTGGGCCAAGTCGATCAAGCGACTCTATGGCGGCAACGAGCGCAGCCAGATGCTGAAGTACCACATCCAGACGTCGGGCCGATCGCTGCACGCGCAGGAGATCGACTTCAACGACATCCGGACCACGCTGCAGGCGCTCTACGCGATCTACGACAACTGCAACTCGCTGCACACGAACGCCTACGACGAGGCGATCACCACACCGACCGAGGAATCGGTGCGGCGCGCGATGGCGATCCAGCTCATCATCAACAAGGAGCTCGGCCTCGCGAACAACGAGAACCCACTGCAGGGCAGCTTCATCATCGACGAGCTCACAGACCTCGTCGAAGAAGCGGTCTACGCGGAGTTCGAGCGCCTGTCCGAACGCGGTGGCGTACTCGGCGCGATGGAGACGATGTACCAACGCGGCAAGATCCAGGACGAGTCGCTCTACTACGAGACGCTCAAGGCCAGTGGCGAGATGCCAATCATCGGCGTCAACACGTTCCTCGGCCGCGACGGCTCGCCGATCCAGCTCGTGCAGGAGGTCATGCGGAGCACGGACGACGAGAAGCAGGCGCAGATCGACGGGCTGGCGCAGTTTCACGACGTCCACGAGCCCGCATCCGGCGACGCGATCACCCACTTGCGCGAGGAAGCCCTGGCTGGCGGCAACGTGTTCGCGAGCCTGATGGCGGCCGCCAAGTCGTGCTCTCTCGGACAGATGTCCGGAGCGCTCTACGGCGTCGGCGGACAGTACCGTCGCAACATGTAATCGGCGCCCAGGGAGCGCCGTTCTGACCGGGCGCTCAGCGCCAGCCGGTCAGCGTCTTGCCGAGTTCGTCGATCCGACGGGCCAGGCAATCGCGGACCGAGTCGCGCGCACGCATGTAATGGCTGCGCAGCGTGGCGTGATTGACACCACCACCACTGGCCGAGATGTCGGCAAACGACATCTCGTGCACCCGGCGCGCGATGTAGACCTCGCGCAGCGTCTTCGGCAGTCGCGCGACGCACTCCTGCTCAGCCTGTTCGAGCTCGCGGAAGCGCACGATCCCGGTCGGGGTATCGCCGACGACCGGCGCCGAATCGACGAGATGGATCGACGATTCCTCGTCATCACTGCGAACCTCGCCACGGCCCGCGATCCCGAGCTTGCGATCACGCTCGAAACGCCGCCACATGTCACGCCAGAGGTTGCCGCCGATCGTCTGCACCCAACGCCAGAACGACTGGTTGCCACGATCCTCGAAGTTGCCGATCGACGTCATGATGCGGGCCATCATGTCGCTCACGAAGTCGTCGAACTCCGTTCCCGGTGGGAAGCCGGCGTTGCCGAAACGCGTGCGCAGGTAGTAGACGATCTTGTCCGACAGCGGCGTCCACGCCCGCGTGGAGTCCCCGCTCTTGGCCTGCCGCACGAGATGCGTGGTCTCCGAGCCGACGACGGTCTCGTCCGGCTTGGGAGTCGCTGGCTGCTGCGGGTTCGCAGGCTGATCGGGTTTGTCGCTGGCCATCGCTGAATCTCCATCATGCCACATCGGCCCACGGAAGGCCGCGGAATCGCCGGCCAGCCCTGGGCAACCGGGATCATGGTCGCCGGCGCAGCCGGCCACGTTGGCGCAGAGCAACCAATCGCGCCGGCCGATCCGTCGTGACGAGATGGCAGCTCATCGCGGCGGCACCGAGCGCCACGCAGTCCGGGTTGACCGTATAGACGCAAAGCAGACGGCGGCTCGCGAGCACGGCCGCAGCGCCTTCGACGGTCAAGGACCGATGGTCCCAATGCACCATCGCAGCGCCGGTTCGCCGCAGGTCGGCGAGGCGCTCCGCGGTCAGGTCGCCGCCCCCGAGAGCCGCGATCAGGAGACGTGGCTCGAGCCGATGCGCGGCGGCCAAGAAGTCCCAATCGAAGGCCTGGACGAGCACCCGATCGACTACCTCGAGCCGTCGTAGCTCGGCCACGAACGCGGCCGGGTCCCCACCCTTGCGCTCGATCATCGGGACCGCGGCCGGCAGCACGACCTGCAGAGCCGCAGCGAGCGTCGGCACCCGCGTCTTCGCGAACCGCGCATCGAACCAGCTCCCGGCGTCCAGCTGACCGACTTCAGCGAGCGTGAGATCCCCGATTCGCACGTCGCCACGACCGAGCACCTTCGCCGCGTCGGTCGTCCGCCCGACCGTCTTGTCGTGGAACAACACCCAATGGCCGTCGCGCGTCTGATAGACGTCGAACTCGACAACGGGCGCGCCCGCCGCGATTGCCGCACGCAACGCCGGCAGCGTGTTCTCGGGATGGGTCGAAGCCGCGCCGCGGTGCGCCACGATCCGCGTCGAGTCCTTGGCCGCCGCGGCCAGCTCGGTGAACACGCGATGAGCCCGAAAGTCGGGTTTCTCGCCAGCCTGGGCCACGAGCGCGCACGACGTCGTCACGATCAGAACGAGAAGGGAACGCATGCCACAGAACGTAGAGCCGGCGAGGCGGAGGAACCACGGGCTGGAACCGCCGTCGCCGGCGCGCGTTTTCTGCGAGTTCGATGAATACCCTGCCGCTGTTCGGCAGAGAGGTTCTCGATGCCCGTTGCCACGACTCTCATGGCCCTGACCCCCGATCCGAATGCGCAGTCCGCCGAGTCGGCCACGACGCCGGCGGGTACCCCGCCAGATCGAGAGGCGGCCCAGGAACGACTCGTGCAGCGCCACGTCCGCGACGTCTGGCGCTTCCTGCGATTGCTCGGCTGCGCGGCTGACGAAGCCGACGAACTGACGCAGGACAGCTTCGTGGTCGCGCTGCAGAAGGGCACGGGCGATCGCAACCCGCACGAGGTTGCAGCGTTCTTACGCCGCACGGCCCGCCACCTGTTCTTGCGCACGCGCCAGCGTGACCACCGGCGCGCCCAACTGCTGGCACAACGGACGGAGCGACTGCTGGATCGCGCGGCTGCGGAGCAGGGTGCGAGCAACGGGGACGCCAAGGTCGCCGCCCTGCGGCAATGCCTCGCCGAACTATCGGAGCGCCCGCGACGCATCGTCGAACTGTTCTACGCCGAGCAGCGTTCACGTCGCGACATCGCGACCACCCTCGGCCTGCAGGAAACCGGCGTGAAGACGGCGCTGCAACGCATCCGCACCACACTTCGCGACTGCCTGACCCGGAAGATGTCATGACCGAGGAACCCGACGCCATCACCGACCGCGATACCGAACGCCTCGACCGCGAACTCGCGGAACGGGAGTTCGAACTGCTGCTCGCCGAGGCGACCTCGGCGAGCCACGGCCCACCTGCGGATCTCGAGGCGCGCACGCTCGCGGTCCTGCGGAACGCCGGATCCGCCAGTGAGCCGGCGATAGCACCGACATCGGGCTCGGCCACTGCATGCCGCCCGCACCTCCTCGCAGCCGCAGCGGCCATGCTCGGCATCGGCGTGGTGATGGCCGTGGCGTTCGCCCAGGGGCACGACGAGGATCGGTCACCAGCGGTCGCGCCGCAGGGTCCAGAACCGTCGAGCCAGTCGCCGAAGATGCCCGCCCCGCAGGCCCAGGACCCCGACCGCCCCGCCGCAGAGCTGATCCGCGAACTCGCGAAACCCGACGTTCGCGCGGCCGCGCAGCGTGACCTTCGCCGACTCGGCAGCCAGGCCATCCCGGCAATCCGCCAGGCGCTCGGCGACGCCAAGGCGCCGCGCGCCGAGCTGTTCGCCCTGCTGGAGGCCATGGAGGCCACTGCCGCGCCGCTCGCGAGTGACCTCGCCGAGTTCGTCACGAACCTTCCGAAGCGCGACCCTCTGCTCGGCCCGGCGTTCCGGCTCGCCGCGACGATCGCACCATTCGCGAGCGCCGAGGACCAGCAGGCCATGGAGCGGGTCGTGCTGCGCACCTCGTTCCTCGTCGACGGTCCCGCCGCAGGGCCTGGCGCCGGCGCGGGCGGCGGCCCCGGGGTTGCCGTCGGCGGCAAACCGCTGCCGCGCCCGTACTCGATGCGCGACGTCGCACGGTTGCTGCATCGCATGCGTCTCGGACCAGCGAGCCCGACGACCGATCTGGTCGCGGGGCTCGCATCGGACAGTCCGTTCGAACGCGAACTCGCGGCCCGGTTGCTGCGAACCGACGACTCGCCGGCCACGATCACGGCGCTCCAGGAAGCGGTTCTCGCCGAGCACCCCAAGCGGGTCGACGTCGAGTGGGACCTCGACGACATGGCAAGCGGGACATTCGGCTTCCGGCAGGACTACGACCACGAGATTCGGATCGCAGCCGCGCGGTCGCTCGTTCGCGTCGCCGGCTCGACGACGGCAGCAGCTGGCTCACACGCGCTGCTGCTGCAGTTCGGCACCAGCGCCGAGCAACGGCGCTCGGCCGGCGCGATCGGCCGGCTGTCGATCGCACCCGCGGATCGCGAGGCCGCTGTGCAGGCCGTGGTCACGGCCCTGAAGAGCGACGACGAGATCGTTCTCCGCGAGTGCATCGCGGCCGTGAGCACGCTCGACATCCGCTCTCCCGAAGCCCGCGCTGCCCTGCTCGCACTCGCGAGCCGCAAAGGCTCGCGCATCGCAAAGCTCGCACAGTCGACCTTGCGCGCCCTGGATCGCTGACCGCGAGCCCTACGACCGGCGCGCCGTCCGGCGCGCGAGGATCCGTTGCACCTGGCGCTGTTTCGCCGCCGTGAACCGGTAGCCGCAGAGCAGCAGACCGGCCGCGAGGAAGAATCCACCGACCCCGGGCCCGAACAGCCACGCCAACGCGCTACGGACGGTCTCGGGCTGCTCGACATTGGGCTCGAAGCCGATGATGTCGAGCACGAGGCCGGCCCCACCGATCGCTGCGGCACGCGCGATTTTGGACGCGAACCGCCAAACGCCGAAGAACACCCCCGATCGTCTCACGCCCGTCGCGATGCAGTCGTGATCGATCACGTCGGTCAGCACGGAGTCGATCAGCACGATGCAGCCGATGAGCAGACCGAGACCGACCGCCCCGAGCGTCAACGGCAGCACGAAGTTGCCGGGCGGCAGGACCAGATAGAGCACGCTCGTCGCGACTCCGAGCGTCGAGGCGCCGAACACGATCGGTCGCACCTTCCCGACGCGCTGCGATAGCTTGACCCAGCCGATGATCGACAGCGTGAACACGACGAGCAGCACCGCGACCATCGTGTTGATCTGCTTGTCGCTGAGTTCGAGCGTGTACCCGTAGTAGTAGAACGCGACCGCGGAGTTCACGCCGATGCCGATGGTCGCGATCACGTAGATCACGACGAGCGGTCTGAACGTCGCGTTCTGGAACGCATCGCGCAACTCACCGAAGAACGATCGCGACCGCGGTGCCGCAACGAGGAAGTTCACCGGGCGCGTCGACCACCATGTGACCAGCGCGGAGACCAGCACGACACCGCCGATCCAGACGCTGAACTCACCGAGAATCTCCGGCGTGCGCTGACCATCCTCGAGCAGTGCCAGCGGCAGCGCCGCCGCAACGACCGCACCGACGTTCATGCACGCGAAGCGCCAACCGAACAACACCGACCGCTCGTGCGGGTCGGTCGTCATCTCACCAGCCATAGCCATGTGCGGCACGTTGATGACCGTGAGCGCGGTGTTGAGGAACGCGTAGGACCCGAGCAACCATGCGAACCGCCCCCATTGCGAACCGAGAGCCGGCGGCATGAACAGCAGCAGCACTGCACCCGACAACAACGCGCCACCGATCCAGAGGTAGACCCGACGACCGAGGCGACCGTGCGCCGTACGATCGGAGATGGCACCCATCAGCGGGTCCGTCACGGCATCCCACACGAGACCGAGCGCGAGCGCGAGCCCCGCCAGTTCCGACTCGAGCCCGACGCGATCGGTATAGAAGATCAGCAGGTAGAGGCGCAGCGCGGTCTCAACGGCGTTGAGACCGACGTCCGCGAACGCGTAGCCGATCTGCGTCGAGGTCTTCAGCTTCGAATCGCCGTCCGTCACGACTCGGGAAGTAAGCCCACGCGCGGTGCGGTTTCGAGAGGAGTGCATCCGAATCCGAGTCGGCGACGAATTTCACCGCGTTCCGCGAGCAAGGCTGTGTGCCACGCCAACGGCAACGAAACGAGAGACCGAGAGCGGCGCCCGGGGTCTCGAGAGCACCCCGACCGCCACAAAACCGACCGAAGCACACCAGGAGAACCCGATGCACATCCCTTTCACGTCCAAGCTCACCGCACTGACCGCCACGCTGACGGTAGCGATCGGCGCCCCGGGCGTTACGGCCCAACAGGACATCGTTACGACGGCCGTGAAGGCCGGCAACTTCGAGACGCTCGTCACCGCCGTCAAGGCCGCGAAGCTCGTCTCGACTCTGCAGGGCGACGGCCCATTCACGGTGTTCGCACCGACCGACGCCGCCTTCGCCAAGCTCGATCAGCACGTTCTGGGCGGCCTGCTGAAGCGCAAGAACCGCGGCACGCTCAGCGGCATCCTGACGTTCCACGTCGTACCCGGCAAGCTTGCGGCCAACGACGTTCTGGGTCGCACCTCGCTCGACACCGTCAACGGCCAGCGCCTGCCGGTCGTGATGGACGGTGACACGGTCACGGTCGGCGGCGCGGGCCTCGTTGCCACGGACATTCGCTGCAGCAACGGCATCATCCACGTGATCGACACGGTCATGATGCCGGCCAGCGATACGATTCCCGCAATCGCCAAGGCGGCCGGCTCGTTCCAGACGCTGCTCGCCGCCGCGAAGGCTGCGAAGCTCGTCGACACGCTCTCCGGCAAGGGGCCGCTGACCGTGCTCGCACCGACCGACGACGCGTTCGCGCAGCTGCCCAAGGGCACCGTGAAGAACCTGCTGCGTCCGGAGAACCGCCGTCAGCTCGCGCGAATCTTGAGCTATCACGTCGTGCCGGGTCGCATCTACGCTGACCAGGCGATCACGGCCGGCGCCGCCAAGACCGCCACGGGTGACCCGGTGCGCTTCTCGATCGCGGGTGGCCGCCTGCAGGTCGAGGGCACGAACATCGTCGGCACGGACATCGACGCGAAGAACGGCGTAGTCCACGTGATCGACCGCGTGCTCATGCCGCCGAAGCCGGCGCGGCCGGCCGGCCGCCTCGTCATCGGCGTCAACATCGAACGCCCGAGCAGCGCGCTCGCAGCGCAGCTCGGTATCGACCGCAACAAGACCCTGCTCGTCACGGGGCTGACCAAGGGCGGCGGCGCCGAGCGTGCCGGCCTGAAGCGCTACGACATCCTGACCGGGTTCGACGGCATGCCTGCCACGGATGCCAACCTGTCCAAGGCCAAGGAAGCCGCCGGCTACGAAGGCAAGGTCGAGGTCAACCTGATCCGGCGTGGCAAGCACCGCGACCTCGAGATCCCCGTCGGCGTCAGCAAGCACTGAGCAGCCGGCAGCACCCGACCGGATCGCACAGGACCGGGTAGAGTGCGGGCATGAACGTCCGCGCGCTGTCCTGGTCCTGCTTGCCGTTCTGCCTCGCGCTGCCGCTGCTAACGGCGCAGGACGGCACGCCCGCCGACACCGAGGATCAGGAGAAGGTCGAACGCAAGATCACTCCGGCCTACGAGGTTCGGACGGTGCACGGCTTCGAAGTCCGGCTCGTGAACGACTTCGCCAAGCACCCGTTGCACGACCAGGTGATGGCGCTCCTCGGCGATCACCTCTTTCGCATCACGCGCGTCGTGCCCGAACCAGCGCTCGCCAAGCTCCGCCTGATCCGCACCTGGGTCGGCTTCGAGGACGAACGGCACGAGCACAAGTGCATGTTCTACCACCCGTCCGCGCGCTGGCTCGAGGGCCATGACTACCCCGTCGTGCTCGCGCGCGGCATCGAGATCGCCAACGCCAGGAACTTCCTGAGCTGGACCCTCGAGCAGCCATGGATGGTGCTTCACGAACTGGCGCACGGCTACCACCATCAGGTGCTCGGCCACGGTCACGCTGGCATTCGCGCGGCGTACGGCGCGGCCAAAGCAGCCGGCACGTACGATGAGGTGTGGCACATCAACGGCAAAAAGCGCAAGCACTACGCGCTCACCAACGAGCGCGAGTACTTCGCCGAAGCAACCGAGGCCTACTTCGGCACGAACGACTTCTTCCCGTTCGTCCGCAGCGAACTGAAACGCCACGACGAGCGCGGGTATCGCGAACTGCAGAAGGTCTGGGGCAAACGGCGCCGCGGATAGCGCTTACCGGAAACTCGCCGGCGGCCGCGGCACGACACCGAGCTTCTCGTAGTTGAAACCGCTCCTCAGCGGATCGTAGTCGGTCACCGGCGCGACGCTGCGCGCCGGATCGATCCGCTCCTCCAGGCCGAGACACCAGTAGACAGCGTTGACGGTGAGCCGTCGCATGCCCGGATCCCGGTAGTCCTGCGCACTGCCCATCGTCGTGTGGAACACGCGCGCGTCGAGCCCTCTGGAGCCGCGCCACGTCGTCGTCCATGCGACCGGCAGCGGGACCTTCTTCGGGGTCGGCGCCGAATCGGGATCGAGCGTCTTCAGCGGCTGCCCAATCACGAGCGGCGTGCAGTCGGCGCGCAGCGCACCGTCCTTCGGATACGTTCGATAGACGTCGGACGGCCCCCAGACCTTGTCGACACCGCGCAGAATCGGATGGTCACGGTGCTCCGCGACCGGCGTCCCGAGCGTCGACTCGCGGTGCCAACCGCCGTGGTGGCCGCGGAACGTGCCGCCGAGGACATCGAGACCGAACCGCACGCGCTTGCCGTCGATCTCATACGGGAAGTTGCCGCGGAACCCGTGGTTCGCAGTGCGAATCCCGATCACGGGTTTGCCCGATTCGAGGTAGTCGATCACATGCCGAACCGACTCGTCGCGCAACGTGAGGAAGCGCGAGAACAATACGAGCAGGTCCGCCGACGCCAGATGCTCGAGCCCGGGCACGTCGTGCCAGATATCTTTCACCTGCGGCCGCGTGGGTAACGTCGGATCGACGAGCCCCTGCTCGTTCTGCAGGAACAGTACCGTGCAGTCGAAACCGTGACGGGTCGCGAGCACGTCGGCGAGCATCGGCAACGCCTGCTCCGCGCGATACTCCTGCTCGGCCGCCACGAGCACGATGTGACGGCCGCTACCCGGACCGTCGCCACCGCGATAGGTCAGCCAGCGCGGGTCGTCGGGGACGGGGTGCGACGCGCAGCCGGCGAACGGGAACGCGACCCCACAGAGGGCGAGCAACAGCTTCGAGAGGTAGTTCATCGACCCTTGGTCAGCAGAACGGCGTTGAGGAACAGAAGGTTGAGCCCGTCGGCGAACGCGCGCACGTTGGGATCCTCGGCGAACGCGACCACATGGCCGCGCCCGAACGGCTGGTGCACGAGATACGCCTTCTGCGGCAGCTGACGCCGGGCCTCGTCCCAGACGAATCCGGCCCGCACGAGGCGCTCCGCCTTGGCGTAGATCGCGACATTGCGACCGCGGTCGAGTTTGACCGGCGTGAAGATGTTCGACGAATCGTGCACGACCGCCGCGCCATCGGGATAGCCGAAACCGAGCCAGTGCTCACGATCGACCTCGACGCGCAGGATCGCGCCCGGCACCGACGGCGGCCGCTCTTCCTTCGGCCGGATCGCGCGGTCATAGTCGAACGGCTCTTTCTTCGCGGCGTCAGGATCAGCCTTCTCGGCCTTCTCGGCGTCCTTGGCCCCCTGCTTGTCAGCCTTGATCTTCGTCGACGACTCACGCTTCTCGGCCTCGGACGCCAGCAACCCGACCGACTTGCCAGTCAGCCAGCGCGTCGCGCTGCCGAACGTCACCAGCACGCCGCCCCGTTCGACGAAGCCCTTGATCGCGCCGGTGCCGCGTTGGCCGAGCGCTTCGCCGTAGCCGTAGCCCTCCGGCACGAGCAGCACCGTGAATCGATCGAGATCGACGCGGGAGATGTCGCGCACACGGATCGGCGACACGGGCACGCCGTAGCGCTGTTCGAGCAGGTAGCGCGCCCAGCCCGCCGAATAGCGTGACACGGGTCGATCCCAGAGCATCGCGACGTGCGGCGCGGCGAGTTGTAGCGATCGATTCGTTCCGAAGTTCGGCCCGTCGTCGACCCACGAACTGTCCGCGCAGTGCACCGACACGCCATGGGCCTCGGCGAGGTCACGCATCCGACCGTGAAGCAGCGTGCGTTCGGCAGCCGACAGCCCCGCAGTCTTGACGATCCACGAACCGGCCGGGAAGTCGATCGCATCGAGGCGGAAGGGGCGATCGATGCACCGCGCCCTGACACCGGCACGCAGCGCATCGGCGAGCATCGCAGCCGCGCCGTTGCTGCCCCACGCCACGACGTAGGCGACCGCGGGCAGGTCGACGCGCAACGGCGCAGCACCCGCATCGGCATCGCCCGCCCGGAGCAGGTCGCGCGCGCCGCGCACGGGTTCGCGCGTCTGCCACGCCTCGACGCCGAACAGGATCGGCAGCGACCACGCGGTCAGATCGTAGAACTCCGTGCGCTGCCGTCGCGCTTCGCGTCGCTTCTGCTCCGCGAGGAACTCGGGCTCCATGTCGAAGTGCGGCTGGATCAGCACGTGCGCGAGTGTGCTGGCCGGCTGGGCAAGCGATACGACGTAGCTGCCAGCGGGAAACGTCTGCGCCGCAGCCTGCTCTTCTCCGAGCCGACTCGCTGCGGCGCTCGATAGTTCCGCGGTCGCGCGCTGCACCTCGATGCCCTGCGCCATGAGCAAGTTGCACAGGCGCGCGAGCCGCGTGCGATCCCCGCGTGCCGGCAACACATACTCGCGAATCGAGCCGCTCTGCCCCCGCGCTACGCCCGCGCGCCGATGGGCCAGGAACGCGGCGAGCGCTTCGCTGCGATGCTCGGCAAGCGTCTCGAGGGTGCCCATCGACGCCACGAAGTGCCGCTGCACGCCGTCGCGATAGAACAGCAGCGTCATGTCACGGCGGCGGTAGACCAGCCCACGCGCGCTCGCCATCTCGAACGTCATGCCGATGCTGCCGTGAAGCATCGGCCAGCCCTCGCCGTAGCCGGGATAGAACGAGTCGTAGGCTTCGCGCGTGAAGTAGTCGAAGCCGTAGCGATCGAACCAGCGCGCGTTGTTGCGACCGTAGCGATCCAGCCACCGTCGCTGGCCCACCGTGATCTCTTCGTGAATCGGCTTCGCGGGCGGTGCGAAGTAGTAGCTCGAGTTGCCGCCCATCTCGTGCAAATCGACGTAGAACAGCGGCCACCAGTCCAGGAACGCCCGCACCCGCGCCTGCGTCTCCGGCTGCGACATCGCGAACCAGTCCCGGTTCATGTCGAACAGCGCGTGATTGACTCGCCCGCCCGGCCACGGCTGACTGTGCTCGGCCCCGGCCGGCGTCGCGTCGGCCCACCGCCCGCGTGCATCGCGCGTGCTGTGCACGAAGCGATCGCGGCCGTCGGGGTTCTGCAGCGGATCGACGATCACGACGCACTGGGCGAGCACCTTGTCGACCACCGGATCGTTCCGTGCGGCGAGCAGATGATAGAGCACGAGCAGCGCGGCATCGGTTCCGGACGGCTCGTCGCCATGAACGCAGTTGGCGAGCCAGCCGATCGCGGGCAGGTCGCGGAGCAGGCGACGCGCCTCACCGTCACCGAGCCCGCGCGGATCGGCGAGCTGCTGCATGCCCGCGCGGATGGTCTCGAGATCGGCGATCCGCTCCTCGGTGCCGACGACGGCGTACCACAGCTTGCGACCCTGCCAGCTCTCCCCGAACTCGAAGAGCCGCACCCGCGAAGACGCGGCAGCCAACGCGTGGAGATACTTCTCGACATCGGCGTGCGCGGAGATCGCCGCGCCGAACGCGTGACCCGTGACCTGCTCGAGCGTCGGGATCGCCGGGTCGTATTCGACGCCCGGCGCGAACGCCGGCTGCGGCTGCGACGTCGGCTCCGGCACCTGCGCGATGCCGCGTTCCTGGCTGAGAAGAAGGGAAAGAGCGATCAGAACGGCGAGGGCGCGCATGCGCCGGTGACTCTACGCCGCCGACACCCGCGGCTCTACACTACCGCGGCCGCACGCGGGTCTCGCGCAGTGCGGCGCACCGCTTTCGCATGGCAGCGAGCCGTTCGGAGAACTCGTCCTCGAGGGCGAGGTTGCGCGCCTGCAAAGGGTCGTTCACGAGATCGTAGAGCTCCTCGAAGACCGGCTGCTGCTCGTAGTAGCGCGCGTAGACCCAGCGTTCGCCGCGCACGCCTTCGCTCTTCGGGATCTTCGCGTGCTTCATGCGATGCTCGTAGAAGAAGTCGTCACGCCACTCCGGCGCCTCGCCGCGCAACCACGGCAGCAGACTCCGGCCCTGATAGCTGTCGGGCACGGGCAGCCCCGCGAGTTCCACGATCGTCGGCGCGAGATCGACGTTCAACGCCATCGGCGACAGCTGGCCATCCCCGGTCCGCTTCCGACGCGGATCGTGCACGATCAGCGGCACGCGGATCGACCGCTCGTGGATCGTCCACTTGCCAGCGAAGCCGCGCTCCCCGAGGAAGCAGCCGTTGTCGCTCGTGTAGATCACAACGGTGTCGTCAGCACGATCGAGGTTGCGCAGCGCTGCGAGCACGTTGCCGAGTGCACGGTCGACGCCGGTGATCATCGCGTGGTAGTTGCGCACCATCCGACGGTGCTTTGCCGGCGTATCGAACCGCCAGTGCCAACGCACGCGGTTGAGCGAGTCCCGCTGAAACTCCGGCAACGCCGCGAAGAACGCCGCATCGGACAGCTCCGGCGACCCGACCTCGGCATCCGCGTAGAGCTCGGCCAGATCCGCCGGCGGAATGTACTGATCGGGATTCGGATCCTCGGCGTGCGGCGCGTTGAAACAGAGATAGAGGCAGAACGGACGATCCGCGGGCGTCTCCCGCAGGAACTTCACGGCCCGCTCCGCCGCGTGATCGGTCTGATGCTGCACCGCCTCGCCACGCTTGCGCAGATACGGCGCTGACATCGGCGAGAACTGCTCCCACATCGCCTGACGCGAAGCCTTGGAGTTTCGCACGCCCCACTTGCCGACGAATCCCGTCCGGTAGCCGGCATCGCGCAGCAAGCGCGGCCAGGCGTTACGCAGCTGCGCGTCACTGAGCGGCGGCGTGCCGAACGTATAGCCGTGGGTGCCTTCCCACTGACCGGTAAGGATGCTCGCGCGACTCGCGGCGCAGATCGCGGTCGTGACGAAGCTGTTGCTGAACCGTTCCCCGTTCGCAGCGAGCGCGTCGACGTTGGGCGTGCGTAGATACGGATGGCCCTCGTGACCGACCGCATCCGATCGCTGATCGTCGGTGACGACAACGACGAAGTTCACGGGCCGCTGTGCGACCACGGCCAGACCCAACAGCAGAACGAGAGCGAGCGCGCGAACCACTACACCCCCCGACGCGCGACCCGGCCGCGAATCGTCACCGTCTTGAGCCGTACCAGGGTCAGCGTCAGGTGCGTCAAGAACCAGTCGTGCCCTGTGGCGCCGACGTCCACGCGAAAGTCGTAGACCCCGCTCGCTTCGCCACACTCCTCGCGCAGAAGTGCAGCAACATCGGGCTGGTCGCTGCCGAACAGCCCATGCACCCAGAGCACGGCCTTGTCCCGGATCTCGAACGGCTCACACAACACCGTGGACGGCGCCGGGCTGGCGCTGACCGGGAACTGCAGACTGCTCAGGTCGTACGAGATCGAGCTGCAGCTCGTCAGAAACCAGCCGAGAACAATGATTGCGAACCAACGCATGACGCCATCGTCGCGGTAATCCGGGCCGAGGGCCACAAATCTTGGCGGCCCGGAGCGATGGTCTACGCTATGCGGCTGGAGCACTCCCGCTCGCCACTGATCTCCGCCAACCCACAGACCAGAAGCTCGTGACCGCCGGCCGTTCGATCAACGACTCCGCAGAACCTGGCGAGACGGGATCCGTCGGCAGTTCCGCCGCGACGACCGCGTTCCAGCGCATTCGCCAGCTGTTCGAGGAAGCGGTCGAGTTGCCTGCTGCTGAGCGCGCGGCCTTCCTCGATCGCGAGTGCCCGGATTCGAAGGACACCGGCGTCCGCGTGGAGGTCGAGGAGCTGCTTGCGGCGGACGCCGCGGAGAGCGGTCTCGTCGACCTGCTCGAACGCGGGGCCGAACCGTTCGTCGGCGATTCCGCGGTCAACGTCGGGGGACGAATCGGCGAGTACCGACTCGTCACGGTCCTCGGCAGCGGCGGAATGGGTACGGTCTATGAAGCCGAACAGGAAGAACCGCGCCGCCGCGTCGCGCTCAAAGTGCTGTCCCTGGCGCTCGCGAGCGACCAGGCCGTGCGCCGTTTTCGCTGGGAGTCCGAGGTCCTCGCGCGCCTGCAGCACCCCGGCATCGCGCAGGTCTTTGCAGCCGGTGTCCACGAGGCCGGTGAGATCGAGCTGCCGTGGTTCGCGATGGAACTCGTGCAGGACGCGACGGACCTGCTCACGTTCGCGACGCGCTCGGCGCGCGATCTGCGTGCACGTATCCGCCTCGTGCTGCAGGTCTGCGACGCCGTGCACCACGGTCATCTTCAGGGCGTCGTGCACCGCGACCTCAAGCCGCAGAACATCCTCGTCGACGAGGTGGGCCGCGCCAAGGTCATCGACTTCGGCATCGCGCGCAGCATGGCGGAGGACGCCCGCGGCCTGACCGAGGGCGGCATCGTGCTCGGCACGCTGCACTACATGAGCCCGGAGCAGCATCGCGGCCACAACGTCGATCTGCGCAGCGACATCTACTCGCTCGGGGTCGTGCTCTACGAACTCATCGCCGGGCGCCGCCCGTTCGTGTTCGACGAGACGACACCGGTCGCCGTCGCCGAAGCGATCGAACGCAACGAGGCACCGCGCCTCTCCGAGTTCGTGCGCGGCATCGACCGAGACCTCGAAGTCGTCGTTCAGAAGGCGCTGCGCCGCGATCCGGCGGAACGCTACGCCTCCGTGAAAGAGCTCGCCGACGACCTGCGCGCGTTCCTCGACCACCGTCCGGTCCGCGCGCGCGCACCGAGCACCTTCTATCAGCTGCGCAAGTTCGCGCGCCGTCGACGCGGCCTCGTGACCGCGCTGCTTGCGATCGCGCTCACCGCGATCGCCGCGTTCACGATCGTAATCGCGCAGAACGCCGAGCTGACGCGCCAAGAACGCGTCTCGCAACGCGTGGCACGGTTCGCGAAGGACTTCCTCGCCGAGTCGTCGCTGATGCGCACGAAGGGCGTCGACTACACCGTGCGCGAAGCGCTCGATGTCGCGGCCGAGAAACTCGAAGGCGAGACGTTCGACGATCCCGAGATCGAAGCCGAGCTACGTGAACTCGTCGGCGACACGTACCGCAGCCTGTCGCTGCCCGCCGTGGCCGAACCGCACCTCGTCCGAGCCCGCGACCTCTGGGTGCGACTCGAGGGACCGGAGTCGCCGCGCGCGATCGAGGTCGGCAACGGCCTGCTCGTGACGCTCCGCGAAGCCGGCCGCGTCGAAGACGCCCGGCGCCTGCTCGATGCGATGACTGCCAACTTCGGGCCGGCGCGGCAGGACGATCCCCGCTGGTGGCGCCTGCAACACAACCGCGCCTACCTCCTGCGCCACGAAGGTCGACTGCGCGATGCGGGGACGCTGTTCCGGGAAGTGCTCGCCAATCGCGAACGGCTGCTCGGCCCCGAAGCATTCGACACGATCGTGACGATGCACAACCTCGGCACGCTGCTGCTAGGCCTGCGCGACCCCGCGGCCGCGCGCGACGTGCTCGTAGACGCCGTGGATCGCGCCGAGCGCTCCGGCCACCCGCCGGCCTCGACGTGGCAGATCACCGACAACCTGGCCGAGGCGTGGGCCGCGCTCGGCAATCTCGACCGCGCCGCACGCAAGCATCGTGCAGCGATGACCGCATTCACCGACCTGGTCGGTCCCAACCATCACGTCACGATCGGTTGTGGCTACCACCTGCTCAAAGTGCTGCACCGGCAGGGCGAACGCGACGCACTCGAAGAGCTCGCGACCGATCTGCTCGCACGCTGCGAGCGCACGTTCGGCCGCGACGACTACCGCACGCTCGACGTGCTGCAGGCGCTCGCGGCGGCGCTCATGCAGCGCGGCGACTCTGCCACGGCCGTCGCGCACATGGAACGCGCCTTCACGACCGCGGTCCGCCAGCAGGGCATCGCCCACCCTCGCACGTTCCAGACCGCGCACAACCTGATGCAGGCACAACTCGGATCGGACCGCGCCAGCGCCGCAATCGTGACCAGCGACCCGCTCGTCGAAGCACTCGAGCAGGACCCCGAACTCGCCGATCAGCTACCGCCGGGCACGGTGGGGATCACGTGGCTGCTCCGCGCGCAGGCTCTTGCGACCACCTCGGACAACGCGGCGACACTCACGGCTGCGACCAAGGCCCGCGACGACCTGACGCGATCTCTGACGTCGGAACACGCACTCACGCAGCAAGCCCAAGCCCTGGTCGACAGCGCCGGCAAGCGCTAGGGCATCGCGTTGCCCCAAGCCACATTTCGGGAAACGGGGCGTTACCGCAGCAACCGGCTTACACCGCAACCGACACGTTCACGCTCGCAGTCGGCACGGTGCTGTAGGATCTCGCCATGCAACGACGCCTCGGAACCCTCGCGCTGTGCGCACTCGTGACCGCGTGCGCGACGACCACGGACCGCGACACGACGCTGACTCGGCAGCTCGTCGGCACATGGGCTGCTGAGTCGATCCCCGGCGTCTTCGTCACGTTTCGCGCCGACGGCACCGTTTTCTCGCACGGCAAGATCGAGATCGACGGAGAGGAGTTCGACTATCGCGACTCCGGCACCTGGTCCGTCAAGGACGGCGCGATCCACAACGTCGTCGCGGAGGCTCCTGACATCCCCGGCCTGGAGGCGGTCGAACTGCCCTACGTCAGCGTCGAGAAGATCGTCTCGATCGACGGCGACGAATATCGCTACGTCTGCCCGGCGCAGGGCTGCACCAACACGATGCGGCGGGTGAAGTAGCGCGACTGCAAACCGCATGCTGCCCGAAGCCGATTACACGTGCGCGTTCTGCGGCGAGACGATCGTCGTGCCGATCGATCCGTCTGCCGGAGAAGACCAGAGCTACGTCGAGGACTGCCCTGTCTGCTGCAGCCCCAACGTACTGCGCGTCCGGGCCCTGGGCCCGACCGACTGGCGCATCGACGCCGAACCCGAAGCCATCTGACGCGTGCGTGGCGATCGCCGGGGATCACAGCCCCTGGTGCGTCTTGCCGTAGAAGCACTCGAACCCCGCGTAGGCCCCGCGATGAAGGATGGTCGCGTGAGTCTCTGCCGGCAGCGTCTCGTAACCGACTTCGACTCCTTCCGCGTGCCCTCGCAACGCCGCAACGAAGGCGTCCGCCAGCCTGTGCATCTCGGGATGCTCCTTGCCGAGCGTCACGAATACCCGCTTGCCCGTCCGGTCACCCGCAGCGAACGCCCCAGCCGCCCGCTGCGCCAGCACCTCGCCACCCCACCACAGGCTCGGGCTCACGATCAGGTAGTCGTCGAACAGCTGCGGCCGATCGACCAGCGCCTCCGCCGCGAGCAGCCCTCCCATCGACTGCCCGACGAGCATGCGCCGCCCCGAAGCGCCGTAGCGTTCGCCGACGAACGGAATCACCTCGCGCGCGAGGAAGTCGAGGAACGGACCCGACCCGCCGCCCGTTGGCAGGCGATCGAGGTCTTCTGCGACGTCCGTCGCGTGGGTGAAGTCGCGATACCGATCGACGTTGACGATCCCGACGACGATGGACGGCGGCATGAGTTCGTAGAGCGTGAGGAAGTGCACCAGCCCCGCGAGGTGTTGGAAGTCCTCGTCCAGACCGCCATCGAGCACGAAGACGACCGGCGCTTCCGATTCGCCCACGACAAACCCCGGCGGCAACCAGACGTTCAACTCGCGAGCCTCACCCAACACCTGCGAATCAATGCGCTCGACCACGCCGATCGTCAGTGCGCGCGGCGCGCTCGCACACGCGGACGCGAGCAACGGCAGCGCCAGCGCCGAGCGAACGAAGAGTGACAGCGGTCGATCCATGCGGCCATGATGACCGCAACGCGACGCTATTGCGCGCTCTCGAGCACGGTGATCGGGTCGACGCTCATCGCCTCACGGCCGAGCGACGGCGCCGCCTTCTTCTTCGCGGTCCCCGACAGGCCGTCCATGATCTCCTGATACAACCCGAGCGACGTGTAGGTGAGCACACAGCGATCGTTCATCCGACGCAGCCCAGCGAGCAGGCCCCGCCGGCCAGCATCGGCGCGGTGCAGAAAATGGCGCTGACGATCCGCAACCGGCAACCGGATCACCGCGTTGGTGAAGTAGTAGTCGTGCACGAGCGGGAAGAGCTGACTGAACTCGTGCCGGTGGTGCGAGTTCACGAAGTAGCCGTTGCCCTGTGAGAGGTGGTTCTCGAGTGTATTCCGCGTCCCGAGCCCCTTGACGCTGCGCATGGCCCACTTGCTGCCAACGAAACGATTGGCGTTCTCGAAGTACTGCCGGGTCTTCAGCACCATCTGGGCGTAGCGCTCGACGAGCTCGACCCGCGACAGCCGATGTTCCGGGTTGAGCTCCGTCCCCCGCACAACGACGAACTCCTCGGCCAGATGTCGCACGACTTCGAAGACCTCCTCGAAGCCCTTCTTGGGCTCGACGCCGGTGCTGTGACGCCCCGGGAAGTTGAGATAGCGATACCTCGTGCTCGAACTCGAGAACCGCGGCTCCCCCGGAGTCATGATCGAGCGCAGCTCGTTCTGCATGTACACCGCGGTGTAATCGCGCACGTTGGCGTCGATACGCAGATACTTCTGCTCGAAGTTCGTCGGCCCCGGGACCGGGTCGATCGCGAAGATGTTGATCGGCATCGACTCCCAGCCGGGCGTGTTCCGCAGCCGGAAGGCAATCGCGTTGCAGGAAATCGCCCCTCGGCTCCAGCCCGCGAGGTTGAGGTGTGACGGCCGACCCGGAGCCTCGCGAAGCTTGGCGACCACGGCCTTGACCGCCCCGTCCATGTGCCATTCGCCGTCCAGCAAGCCGATCATCCGGCTCAGGAAGCCCCCCGATCGCTTCTTGCTCCCGGGGCCGGCGACGATCCATGCCGGGCTCTTGGTCGCCTTGAACAGCTCCGCGACCAGTTCACCCTCGTTGGTCCAATCGTAGTTGGTACCGCTGCAGTAGATCGTCAGTGGGGTATCGCTCATGCCGTCCGCTCCAGGGGCACAACGGCCTTCGCCGCGTCACGTTGCCGATTTCGTTCAGGCCGCGCCGCCCTTCTCGAACTGCTCGATCGTCTCACGGAACGACGGCGGCACCGGCATCGGACGGAAATCATCGCCAATGGCACAATGCACGGTGTAACCCTCGGCGACGAGCTGGTTGGTCCGGCGATTGCGAAGGCGAAACTCGAACCGAATGCTCGCCGTCTTGATCTCCGCGACCCGCACCTCGATCTTCAGCGTGTCGTGCAGCCTCGAAGGCGCCCGGAAGTCGAGGTGCGCCGACACGACCACGTTCTCGAAATCGCGGATCGGCCGATTGCCCTCGGTCAGCCCGAGATTGAGCAAGTAGTCGACGCGGCCGACCTCGAGATACGTGAAGTAATTGCCATGGAAGACCACGCCCATCGCGTCGGTCTCGGGC
>JANSXC010000053.1 GCA_024743115.1 bacterium
AGGTCCTGTTGGAACTTGTCACGTCGTCTTCCGAGGGCCATGCACCGTTTCTACGTACGGCGCGGTCGAGGTGGCTCGTCGACTCGACGTTATTCAACGGGCTGCTAGCGGCCAAAGCACCGGAGCCAGAGCTACCAGCGCTACCCGATCTGAAGCAGCGCATCACCGCTGAGTTCGACCAGATGGAAGCGCTACTCGCTTCCGGCACCCTCGAAGAGCGCCGCGCACTCGTCGGCTGCTACGTCGCCCAGATAAAGACAAAGCCCGAGGAGGCAACCGTTTGTATCGGCTTCCTCTCCGGGCTTAGTCAAATGGTAGAGCAGTCGGGACGCTCTTCGTCACAGAGTACGTGACGAAGACAATCTCGATCGGCCGACCGGTCGGGACGCCCCGCCCCCACCACGCGCGCCCTCCCAATGATCTACCCGCCGGACACAATCGTAGCCACACCCCCACAGCCTGGCTACACTTCGTCACATGCCCCCGGACTCGACTGTCCACCGCCTACCGCAGGTCTTCACCCACGCAGACGCCGATCGGGCCGGTGTCTCCAAGCGCCAGCTCTACGCTTGGCGCGACAGCGGCCAGATCGAACCGCTCGGCAGGGGCCTGTTCATGAAGGCCGGAACGCGAGGCGATCCCGACCTGATCGAGATCGCCGCCAGGGCACCTGACGCCACCCTCTGCCTAATCAGCGCGCTCGCCCGCCACGACCTGACGGACCACATCCCCGACACCATTCACGTGGCGCGCGAGCGAAGCCGGCGACAACCCCGCACGGCAGCGCCGGTCACCTGGCATCGGTTCGACCAGAAGACGTTCGCCATCGACCGAGAAGAGTTTGAAGTCGCGAGCGGGCTTCGACTCGGCCTCTATGGGCCGGCCCGCTCGATCGTGGATACGTTTCGGCTTCGACATCTCGAAGGTCAGGACACCGCCATCGAGGCTCTCCGCCGTTGGCTCAAACGCCCAGGAAGCCAACCAACTCAGCTTCTCGCCGTCGCCCGCCACTTCCCAACGAGCGAGAAAGCCATTCGCGCCGCTCTCGAGATCCTCCTGTGACGAAACAACCAACGCGGGCCACGGCAGCTGGCCGCGCCTACCTGGATCTTCGCAAGCTGGCACGCGAGCGGCGACGCCCGACCGCAGAGCTCCTGCAGCTCTATGCCCTCGAAGGCTTCCTGACGCGACTGCCTCAGACCCGGCATGCTCGGCGGTTCGTCTTGAAGGGCGGCGTCCTGCTCGCCGCTTTTGACACCAGACGCCCGACCAAAGACATCGACCTCGCAGCCGCCGGGCTGGCGAACGATCCCGAGACGGTCCGCGCCGCCATCGTCGAAGTCCTGGAGATCGAAGTCGAAGACGGCCTCGTCTTCGACCTGAACGCCGTTCAAGCGCACGCGATCCGAGAAGACGAAATCTACGGTGGCGTGCGCGTGACCATCCCGTGCCGCCTCGAAACCGCACGGCTCGACTTTCACGCGGATGTCAACATCGGCGACCCCATCGAACCAGCCCCCTCGGTCATCCCGTTTCCGCGCATCCTCGGTGGCGAACCACTACGCGTGACCGGCTACCCCGTCACCATGGTGCTCAGCGAGAAGATCGTCACCGCCGTTCAGCGTGGCTCCGCGAACTCGCGCTGGCGCGACTTCGCGGACATCGCGAGCCTCGCCCGGCGGCACCCGATCGATGGTGCCGAGCTACGCCGAGCGATTCGCACGGTCGCCGAGTACCGGCAAGTGACGCTGCAACCGCTGCGGCAGGTCCTGGCCGGGTTTGCGGAACTCGCCCAACCGAAGTGGGCCACGTGGCGGCGCCGGCTCGGCCTCGACGCGCTCGTTCCAGAGTCCTTCGCGGACCTACTCGAAGAAGTCATCGCCTTCGCGGATCCCTCACTCGCGGCCGACACTGTTGACGCAAAGTGGAACCCCGCAGACGCAAGATGGGAGTAGCAGTCGAACCGAGTTCGACCCCATATCGTCTTGCCGTGAGAACTCAGCAGGGCCAGCGCCGCGGCGTGCAGCCGTTCGACTTTCTCGCCGGGCGCCGCCCTCGGTTCCGCATCGCGACCAACGGAACGACGACGACCGCCGTCACCGCCGAAGCTCGTCGATCACAGCCTTGGCCGGGCGACCTTCTCCAGCCTGCGCTTGCTGCCAACCAGCCAGAATGGCTGCGTCTCGACTGCGACGCTCGTCGTCCGTCAGGTCGCCGCCTTCCTCGTCGCAAACCAGATCCAAGATGGTCCCTTCCGGCAGGGAAGTCGGTTCATCGATGATCAAACGACCATTCTCGACGCGGGCGCGGAAACCACTCATTCCCCCATCGTACCCCGCCCTGCCCGAGAACTCGGCCGATCTCAGAACAAGGGCCTTACGTCGACGCTGGTGCGTGCCCACGATCCCGGCCCGATGTTCGACCACACCCCACTCCGACTCCTTCTCGCCACGTTCGCTGGCTGGGTCAACCGGCTGCAGGCGCAGGAGAATGACTACCTCCGGGAGGAGAACCGCGTCCTTCGAGAACTACTCGGCCTGCGCCGCCCGCGACTGAACGACGACCAGCGGCGCCGCCTCGCAGCGAAGGGGAAGGCACTCGGCCGCCGACTCCTCGGTCGCATAGCAACGATCGTCACGCCCGACACGATCCTGCGCTGGCACCGCCAGCTGATCGCGGCGAAGCACACGCACCCCGCGCGAAACCGGGTCGGCCGACCTGGCCTGATGCAGTCAATCCGCGCGCTGATCGTGCGCATGGCGACCGACAACTCGAGCTGGGGCTACTGCCGCATCCAGGGCGAACTGCGCAAGCTCGGCCACCGCGTTGCCCCCTCGACGATCGCGAACACTCTGAAGGACAACGGTGAGGCAACCCCCAAGTTAGGTCCACGCGAAGCTGGAATCTCAGCTGTTACGGCGCCGCCCCCAGCCCCGCTTGCTCCGTCGCCGTCGGCTTCGGTTTCACCACCGCTGGGCCGGAGTCGATGGCGGCGGAGTAAGCGGGGCTCCCCTGCCTTGCTCTCGAGCCCTTGGTCGAGATTGCCGACATCAAGAAGACCTCCGGGCTGCGCCCGCCGAGGGCGCTGTGAGGACGGATGAAGTTGTAGTCGTTGCGCCAGTCGTCGCCGAGTTCGCGAGCGTGGCGCAGGTCGCTGAAGCAGTGCTGGTTCAAGAGCTCGTCACGTAGGCGACCGTTGAAGCTCTCCGCGTACGCGTTCTCCACCGGCTTGCCCGGGCGAATGAAGTGATGCTCGATGCCGTGCCGGTAGGCCCACGCGTCGAAGGCCCTGCTTGTGAACTCGGGCCCGTTGTCCGTGCGAATCGCGGCTGGCTTGCCGTACGTCTCGATCGCTTGGTCCAGGATCCTTGTGACGCGCTCCGCTGGCAGCGCGACATCGAAGTCGAGGGCAACGCAGCGTCGCGAATGGTCGTCGGCCGCAGCGAAGACCCGCATGGTTCGACCGTCGGTCAACGCGTCACTCAAGAAGTCCATGGACCAGCAGTCGTTGAGCTGATCGCTCCGTGGCTGCGTCGCTCGGGGCGCCTGTGACGCGCGCTTTCTCGACTTGCGACGGACGGCAAGGCCGAGCTCGCGATAGAGCCGGTAGACCCGTTTGTGGTTCACCAGGAAGCCATCACGTCGGAGCAAGATGGTGTGAACCGCCCCGGGTTTCCCGGGGGCTCCAAGACCTGAGAGGATGGAGCCATGGGCCAACAGAAGCGGTATCCGAGCGAGGTGCGCGAGCGCGCCGTTCGCCTGGTGAGGGAAGGAATGCAGGAGCACGAGTCGCAGTGGG
>JANSXC010000014.1 GCA_024743115.1 bacterium
AGACCGTCGTTGAAGTCCAGCGTCGTACCGCCCATGAAGAACTCGCTCTTCTTGTCGACGCAGTAGCGCACGCCGTGCATCTCGAACGCGAGATCGAACTCGGTCGGTCCGCTCTGGTCGAAGTCGAGTACGTAGCTGAAGCCGGAGCAGCCGCCACCCTTGGCGCCGATCCGGACCCAGGCCTCGTCGCCGAACCCCTGCTCCTTGATGACGCGCCCAATCTCCTGCGCGGCGCGCTCGGTCAGATGGATCCCGCGGCCCTCGGCCGGCGTGGTCGGCGTCGGCGTGCCGCTCTCTGGCTCGGCCGTCTTCGGTTCGGAGTCGGTCATGTCTCAGCTCGTGGTCTGCCCGGTCTTTGATTCGCCGGTCTTCGATTCGTTGGCCGGCGGGGCGGCGTCATCCTTCGCGGTGCCGTTCTTCGCGCGCCAGTCGTCGATTGCCGCTTTGATCGCGTCCTCCGCGAGCACCGAGCAGTGGATCTTCACCGGCGGCAGCGACAGCTCTTCGACGATCTGCGTGTTCTTGATCTCGGCCGCGGAATCGACGGTTGCGCCCTTGAGCCACTCCGTCGCGAGCGATGACGAGGCGATGGCCGAGCCGCAGCCGTACGTCTTGAACTTCGCGTCCGAGATCTTGCCGTCGTTGTCGACCTGGATCTGGAGCTTCATCACGTCACCGCACTCCGGTGCGCCGACGACGCCCGTGCCCACGTTCGGGTCGTCCTTGTCGAGCGAGCCGACGTTGCGCGGGTTCTGGTAGTGATCGAGGACCTTGTCGCTGTATGCCATCGTTAGTTGTTGGCGATCGGAATCTTGAAGAATCGTAGCTCGTAGAGGGTGGAGACGGCGCGCCTAATGCACCGTCCACTTGACCTTGGAGAGATCCACGCCTTCCTGGACCATCTCCCATAGCGGGGACATCTCGCGCAGCCGCGTGACCTCGGCCACGATGCGATCGGCGGCGAAATCGACCTCCTCCTCGGTCGAGAAGCGACCGAGGGAGAAGCGGATGCTGCTGTGGGCGAGCTCGTCGTTGAGCCCGAGCGCCTTCAGCACGTAGCTGGGCTCGAGACTCGCGGAGGTGCAGGCCGAGCCGGACGATACCGCCAGTTCCTTGACGCCCATGATCAGGCTCTCGCCCTCGACGTACGGGAACGAGATGTTCGTGAGTGTCGGCAGCCGGCTCGCTGGGTCGCCATTGATGACCGCGTCGGGCAGCGCCGCGAGGACGCGTTGCTCGAGGCGGTCACGCAGCGCGGCGAGCTTCGGAATCTCGGTCGCCATCTCCTCACGCGCGAGGCGCGCGGCTTGCCCCATGCCGACGATGCCGGTCACGTTGAGCGTGCCCGAGCGCATGCCGCGCTCGTGGCCGCCGCCGTCGATCTGCGCGGTGAGTCGGACGCGAGGGTTGCGGCGGCGAACATAGAGCGCGCCGATGCCCTTCGGGCCGTACATCTTGTGCGCCGAGATCGACATCAGGTCGACGTTCTGCGCTTCGACGTCCAACTCGATGCGCCCCGGTGCCTGCGTGGCGTCCGTGTGGAACAGCGTGCCCTTGCGCTTGCAGATCTCGCCGATCTTCGCGATCGGGTGCACGAGGCCGGTCTCGTTGTTGGCCGTCATCAACGTCACGAGGATCGTCTCGTCCGTGATCGCGGCCTCGAGTTCCTGCAGGTCGATGTGGCCCTTGCCGTCGACGGGCAACCACGTCACGCGGTGCCCCTGGGTCTCGAGGTGCTTGACAGTGTCCACGACGGCCTTGTGCTCGGTCGCCGTCGTGATGATGTGGTTGCCCTTCTTGGCATACATCTCGGCGGCGCCCTTGATCGCGAGGTTGTTGGCCTCGGTCGAGCCACTCGTCCAGAGAATCTCCTTGGGGTGGGCGCCGATTAGCTGCGCGACCTGCTTGCGGGCCTCGTCCACGGCGGCTTCGGCCGTCCAGCCGAACGCGTGGCTGCGGCTCGCGGCGTTGCCGAACGTGTCGGTGAAGAACGGCAGCATGCGCTCCACGACCCGTGGATCACAGGGGGTGGTGGCGCTGTAGTCGAGGTAGATCGGAGTCTTCACGGTATGGTGGAGGTGGGCGTCGAGAATCGGTATCAGGAGCCGTCGCCGGGATTCGGTCGGTATCCGGAGTTCGGGCCGCCGCCCGCGTTTGCGTTCGCGATCGGCAGGCTCGGGTGATGGCTGTGCTGGCCCACGGTGTGGCCGAGGCAGCAGAGTTCGTCGAGGTGGATGCTCGCGAACAGGTTCGAGATGCGATCGTGTACGACGCGCATCGGGTTCTTGCTCGGGCAGATGTCGATCAGGGCACACTCCTCGTCCTGGCTCTGGTGCGAGACGCAATCGACGAGCTCGAACTTGCCCTCGACGACCTCGAGGATCTCGCGCAGCGAGATCGCGTCGGGGCCGCGGACCAGGCGATAGCCGCCCCGCAGGCCGCGCGTTGAGTCGAGCAGACCGGCGCGCGCGAAGTCCTTGAGCAGATTGGCGACGACCGACTTGTTGAGCCCGCAGCGGTTTGCGATCTCGTGCGCACTGACGACCGAATCTGCGGCATTGCCGCCCGGATACGCGCCCTCCCGGGCGATCGCGCCCAGCAGGAATACGGCGTAGTCGGCCTTCTTGGAGATTCGGAGCATCGTCGAAAGAAAACTAGACCCAGTTTGGGGCTCATTCAAATGGATCGGCTGGAAAAAGCCCCAATCCCAGGCTTATTTGCATGGCGTCCCGATCTCGGCCGCGTTCGCTGCCCCGATGCGATGGCCAAGGCACGTTGCTCTGGCCGTTGCCAAGGCGGTTTGCGGTCATGGGACGCAACGAGAAGCCTGATGACCGCCGATTCGGATCCCCAAGCCCCAGCCGTTCCCGATCCCGACACCGCGGCCCTGCTCGCGGCGGGGCCCTTCGTTCGTCAGCCAGCGGCGTTCCGGGTGCTTGCGGTCCGCGGCCCCGACGCGGCCGACTTCCTGCAGCGGCTCTGTTCCCAGGACGTGGTGGCGCTCGCGGCCGGCGTTGCGGTACCCGCCGCGTTCCTGGACGGCAAGGGCAAGCTGCTCGTCACCTGTCTGGTGCAGCGCGACCCTGCGGAAGCCGAAACCATCTGGCTCGAGACCCACGCGGAGCAGCACGATCGGCTGGTCGAACTGCTCGATCGCTACCACTTCAGCGAGCGTCTCACGTTCGAGGCACCCGCGGACTGGAGCTGCCAGGAGACGGTGGCGTCGGCGAATGCCTCCGGCAACGCGGCGCCGCCCGGGCTGGAGTTCGCGATCACCCGCCGCGGGATCCGGTTCGTGCGCCGGCACGGCCCGGCCGCGGACCTGCCGACTGCCCAGGGTGAGGCGCTCGCGGATGAGCTCGGCGAGTGTCTGCGGATGGCCGCAGGCTTCGTGCGTGTCGGTCTGGAGAGTGAGCCCAAGACGCTGGCGCTCGAAGCCGATCTCGCGGATCACTGCTCGACCACGAAGGGTTGCTACACGGGGCAGGAGATCGTGGCCCGGATTCACACCTACGGTCACACCAACCGCAAGCTGTGCTTCCTGAAGCTCGCGCCCGGCGCGGTGATCCAGGAACCGCAGGCGCTGCACGAGGTCGAGGACGACCTGCCCGTCGGGCGCGTGATGCATGCGGTGCCGACGCCGACGGGGGCGGCGCGCTTCGGCCTCGGCTATCTGCCACCGGACTTCCAGGCGCCGGGGACGCAGTTGCGTTTGGCGGCGGCTGATGGCGGCGAGGCAGCGGTCGCGGCCGACGTGACCGTCGTCTGGTAGCCGGTCGCCCTATTTGGAGCCCGCCGGTTTGCCGGGGCCCCATTCGATCGCCGCCTCCTCGAGCACGCGATTGGCGAGTTCGTCGGAGTGCACCTTGCGCAGTCGGGTGATCAGGTCCTGGTCCGGCAGGTCGGGCTCCACGTCGAGCACCTTGACGAGATAGCAGCCGTCGTCGGCGCGAACGGGGCCGACGACATCGCCCATCGCGGCTGCGAACGCGGCGTCGAGAACCGCTGCGGGCAGCTTGACCCGGCCGCGGCCGGCCTGGTGGTGCCAGCCCGTGTCGCCGCCGGTCTGTTTGCCGCCGGGGTCATCGGTCTCGATGCGGGCGACGACGTCGAAGCGCTCCTTTTCGAGCCGCTTCCTGACCCGCTCGAGCGATTCGGTCGCGGCGGCGAAATCGTGCGGCACGAGCGCGTTCGGCTCTTCGAGTGCGCGTCGGTAGATCACGCTGAGCTTGCGCCGGGCGCCGACCTTCGCGACCACGGCGGCGCGGTTGTCGGCCAGCTCGGCCGCGAGTTTTGCATTCGGGTGCAGGGCGCTCGCGAGCAGATCCTGCAGCACCTTCGCGCGGAAGACGCGCGACTGCCGCAGCGTCGCGACCGTCAGGCCTTGCGTCTCGAGCAGCTGCTCGAGGCTGAGGCCGCGGAACCGCGGGTCGCTGCGGGCGTCCTTGCGGCGCTGCGCGATCGCCCGGTCGAGGTCCGACGGATGGACTTCGATCTCGTGCTTGCGGCCGAGTTGTTCGATCGAGTTGAGGTAGACGACCTGGCGGACGTAGCGGTCGCGTTCCGCGTTCTCGCTCGTGCGGAGCAGCAGCAGCCCGAGTTCGAGGATCGGCAGGTCGCGGCCGTCGACGCGCGCGGCAACCCCGGGCGGCAGCAGCGTCGGGTCGGTGACGATCGTCCGCTGTTTGCGATGTTGCGCGAGCCAGAGCTGCAGCATGTCCCCGCTGACGGGCTCGGTCTCACCGAGCTCGAGCGCGTGGCGCACGAGGCGTTCTTGAGCGAGCTGCGTGGCGATGTCCCGGAGGAACTCCTCGGTCGTCGAGTTGCGCACGGCAGCGAACTTCGACGGATCGCGGCCCGCGGCGCGAAACTGGGCTTGCAGCTTGTCCCAGAACGCCTGCACCTCGGCCGGCTTCGGCAACAGCTTCAGGCGTTCGGCTTCGCGGCGGGTCAGTTCGGAATCGACGAGCACCTTGCACGCCTGGCGACCGACCTCCTGGTGGCGCAGGTGCAGGCCCATCTCGATCGCAACGTCACTGCGGAGCACGACCGCGGGCTTGCCGTCGAAACGGTAGCGCGCGAGCACCGGATCGGTGCCCGCCTGCGTGCTGCCGTTCGCGGCTGCCTGGGCCGATCCCGCGGGCGCCAGAAGTGCGCCAGCGCAGCAGCCGAGTGCGAGGGTCAACACGGGCAGTCGGAGGCTCGGCGCTCGGAACACGTTCGATGTCATCGCGTGCGACCATAGCAGAATGCGCACGATTCCTCGCGGCGTCTGGCCGGCTGTCAGGTCGAGGCCAGGGGCGGCAGCCCGTCCGCGTCCGGTTGTTCGCCCTCCGGACGGCGGCGAAACCGTCGCCCCTGCCAGAACCACTGGTCCGGGGCTTCGGCGATCGCCTCGGACAACCCGTCGTTGACGCGGGTCATGATGGCCAAGAGGTCGCGGTCGCGGTCGGGGCCGGCCGTGACCCGGATGATGTCGTGCACGCGTAGTTTGAAGCGCATGCAGCCGGTGCGGATCACGGTGACGACGACGATCGGCGCGCCGGTGGACAGATGCAGTACGGCAGGGGTCGCCACGGTGCGCGCGACCGTGCCGAGGAACGGCGCCTCGATCGCGCTGTGCTTGCCGCCGCCGTCACAGAGCAGGCCGATCGCACCGTGTTCTGCCAGCACCTTCTTGAGGGTCCACATCACGCGCTTGCGGGCGACGACGTGCTGCCCGGTGCGGGTGCGGAGCTTCGCGATCAGGCGATCGAGCGCGGGCATTGGGCTCGGTCGGAAGACGGACGTGAGCGGCAGGCCCTTGAGGCCCGCGCCGACGCCTGCGACGTCCCAGGTACCGACGTGCCCCGTAGCGAAGATCACGCCTTTGCCCTCGGCGTAGAGTTCGGCGATCGGTGGGTACTCCGACATGTCGACGAAGCGCTCGAGGTTGCCCGCGGTGAGCCGCCGCATCTGGCAGAAGTCGACGACGATCCGTGCGATATGGCGTGACCACGCCCAGAGGTGGCCGGGTGGTCGCGCATCGCCGGCTGGCGCGCCGGGACGGAACGCGATCCGCGTATTGCGCCAGTAGCCCTTGCTGCGTTCGCCGCGCGGGTCGTGGCATCGCCAGTACAGGTACCACGGGATCGCGAGGAGATTGGACGCGAGGTAGCCGAGGCGGGGCGGCACGACGCCGACCAGCCAGATGAGACCGCCGAGCACGCTGACGAGCGCCCTCTGCCACAGCGGGTCAGGGCGGGTGTCGCGACGTTCTTTCGGTTCCGCCGGTGGCGCGGAGGGCGAAGCGGACGACGCTTCCGCGGCCGTCATCGCGCGACCGCCTCCGCCGGGGCGTCGGGTGCCGGGCCGTCGGCATCACCGGGGCGGCGCGGCAGCCGGACCATCGCGAGGCAGATCAGTCCCAGGATCAGCTGGGGGCTCTGGCTGAGCAGGGCGGCCTTGGAATCGAAGTTGTCGCGCACGAGACCGTAGATTACGCCGCCGAGCACCGACAGTTTCAGCGTGATTCCATAGAGGCCGAAGTATTGGCCGACCTGTTCGCGCGGTGCGAGCAGGAGGATGACCTTGCGGCCGGCAGACCACATGCCGGTCAGACCGAAAGCGCCGAGCACGACCAGCGTCAGCAGGTAGCCGATTGCGCTCTCGCCCGCGAACAGGGCGCCGCCGAGCAGCGCGCCGAGCAGCGCGATGCCGCTGGTTGCGATCACGGCAAGCGGGGCGCGATCGGTCCAGGGGCCGATCAGCAGGCCGAAGACCAGCGCGAGCGTGTTGAGGGTCACGGCCATCACCATCACGAGGAGGTCGAGGCCGCCGTCGCCGCTGTAGTCCAGGCCGAAGAGGGCCACCTCACCGGCCGCGGCCTGGGACTGGAAGGTCGTCTGCGTGAGGTCGGAGAAGAAGAACACGGCTGTGTTCAGGACGTCGACGAAGCAGAAGTTCGCAACCAGAAACCAGAGCAGTGCCGGATGCTGCGGCAGTTCGCGCAGGGTCGTTCCGAGCGAAGTCAGCGCGGCGCGCATCGCCTGGCCGGCGTTGCCGGCCCGGGCGGGGCGGTTGTCGCGCACGAACATCAGGCACGGCAGCGCAAAGAACAGGAACAGCCCGGCCGCCACGGGAAACTTCTGGGTTGCCGGTATCTTGAGCGGCAGCAGCGTGAACAGGATCAGGATCGTCGCGAAGTAACCGACGCCGACCGCGCGCGCACTCACCCGGCCGGCACGCTCGTCGAGTGCGACCGACGACAGCAACGCGTTGTAGAACAGGATGCCGAGGTTGTAGGTCAGGTTCGCGACGAAGAACCAGACCATCAGCCAGCCGAAGCCGTAGTCGAGCCCCCAGGCCGCGAGCGCGGCGACGCAGGCCAGGGTCGCGTAGGCCAGGTAGCGGTGGGTGCGGGTGGTGTGGTCGGTGAGCGCACCGAGCGCGGGCACGAGCAGTGCCGCGATCACCATCGAGGCGAAGTTGACGATGCCGATCGTGGTCGCGCCGCCCTCCCAGGTCTTCGCGATCCAGGGCGTGAACAGAAACGTCAGCGTTGCCGGGTAGACGGTGTTGGCGGGGTCGTAGAGGATCCACGCCCAGGTTCCCTTCGGGGTTGGCTGTGTTGATGGTTCGGCCGCTGTCACAGCAGCTGACCCACGACCTTGCCGAAGACGTCGGTGAGCCGGTAGTCGCGCCCCTGGAAGCGGAACGTCTGCCGTTCGTGGTCGATGCCGACCAGGTGCAGCATCGTCGCGTGCACGTCGTGCAGGTGCACGGGATCCTGCACGACCTGGTAGCCGAGTTCGTCGGTCGCGCCGATCGTGCGGCCCGGCTGGATGCCGCCGCCCGCGAACCACATCGTGAACGCGCGCGGGTTGTGGTCGCGGCCGAGGTGGGTCTGGTTGCGGACCTCGCGCATCGGCGTGCGGCCGAACTCGCCGCCCCACACGACGAGGGTGTCGTCGAGCAGCCCGCGCTGCTCGAGATCGAGGATCAGCGCCGCGGCTGCGCGGTCGGTTTGACGGCACATGTTCGGCAGTCCGTGGATCAGATCGTCGCTCTTGTTGCTGCCGTGGTGATCCCAGCCGCGGTGGATGACCTGGACACAGCGCACGCCGCGTTCGACGAGTCGGCGCGCGAGCAGGCAGTTGTTGGCGAACGAACGGCGGCCGGGTCGGCTGCCGTAGAGACGATGGATGTGTTCGGGTTCCTTGTCGAGTTCCGCGAGTTCGGGAACGCTCTCCTGCATCCGGTAGGCGAGTTCGTACGACGCCGTGCGCGCCGTGATCTCGGGATCGCCGAGCACGCGGTGGCGTTCGGCGTTGAGGTCGCGCAACAGGTCGAGGCCGCGGCGGCGCGCCCCACGGTCCATGCCTTCGGGGTCGCTGAGGCAGGGCACGAGGTCGCCGCGCGTGCGCAGCTCGACCCCCTGCAGGTGGCTCGGCAGGAAGCCCGCGCCCCAGCACGCCGAACCCGCACCGGGATCGATCTTGCCCGAGACCAGCACGGCGAAGCCCGGCAGGTTTGCGTTGGGGCTGCCGAGGCCGTAGAGCAGCCAGGCGCCGAGGCTCGGGCGGCCGACGATCGCATGGCCGGTGTTCGCGAAGACCTGGGCGGGGCCGTGGTTGAACTGCTCCTGGTGCACGGAGCGTACGAATGACAGGCGGTCGACGATCGCGGCGGTGTGCGGCAACAGTTCGCTGACGAGCGCGCCGCTGTCGCCGTGTTGCCGGAAGCGGTAGGGCGAACCGAGAAGCTTCGGGCGGCCCTTGAGGAACGCGAACCGCTGGTCGGCGATCAGCGATTCGGGCACGAGTTCGCCGTCGTGCTTGCGGAGCATCGGCTTGTCATCGAACAGGTCGATCGACGACGGCGCGCCGGCCATGAACAGCTGGATGACGTGTTTGGCACGCGGCGCATGGTGCCGGCCGTGATCGCGGCCGCCGGTGGCTGTGGCGGTGGCGAGCGAGGTGGAGCGCAGGAGGTCGCTGGCTGCAAGCGCACCGCCGGCCGTGAGACCGTGTTGCAGGAAGTCGCGTCGGGTGGCCATCGTCGTCGGTCGGATCAGCCGCGGCAGAGGGTCTCGTCGAGGTTCAGGAGCACGATCGCGAGGCGCTGCCAGCGCACGTTTGCAGGCTCCGCGGCGAGTGCGCGGAGCAGTCGATCGAGTTCCGTCGGCGATGGCGTCCGGCCGGTGCAGCGGCGGAAGCCGAGTGCGAGGCGGTCACGGTCGTTGCCGTCGTGGGCTCGCATGACCTGCGCGAGCGCATCGGCGGCAGCTACGGCCGTCGGGTCATTGAGCCCGACGAGCGCCTGCAGCGGCGTGTTGCTGCGTTGGCGTCGCACCTCGCACTGTTCGCGCGACGGCGCGTCGAACGCATCGAACGCCACGAACGGCGCGGTGCGGCGCCAGAACGTGTAGAGCCCGCGGCGCCAGCGATCCTCGCCCTTGCTCACCGGCCACTTCATGCTGACCTTGTTCATCGGGATGACGCCGCTGGTGTCGGCCTGCAACGGATAGACGCTGGGGCCGCCGAGCCTGCGCGACAAGAGCCCGGCGGCGAGCAGCCAGGTGTCCCGGATCCGTTCGGCATCGAGGCGGAAACGGCTGCCGCGGGCGAACCAGGTGTTCTGCGGATCGCGTTGCAGCGCGGTCGCGTCTGCGAGCGGGGCACGGCGGTAGGTGTCCGACAGCACGAGCGTGCGCAGTAGCCGCTTCTGGCTGAGTCCGAGGGCCCGGAACTCCGTGGCGAGCCAGTCGAGCACATCGAGCAGCGGCGGCCGCTCGGTCTGCACGCCGAAGTCCTCGGGCGAGCGCACGAGCGGCGTGCCGAAGACCGCATCCCAGATCCGGTTGACGTGCACGCGCGTGGCGAGCGGATTGTCGGGCGCGGTCAGCCAGGTCGCCAGGCCGCGGCGGTCGAGCGGCGCGCCTTCGGGCCAGTCGTGCAGCACGGCGGGCACGTGGGCCCGGACCTCTTCGGCGGGCTGATCGAACGCGCCGCGGATGTGGTTCTTCGTGACGGGCTCCGCGTCCGCGCGCTCCTTCAGAACGAGCGTCTTGCTGCCGTCCTTGCGGGTGAGGGTGACCTCGTCCTGGGTCTCGAAGAACGCGACGAGGCCGTAGAACTCCGTCTGTCGGATCGGGTCGTACTTGTGATCGTGGCAGCGCGCGCAGTGCATGGTGCTGCCGAGCCACACCGTGGCGGTCGTGCTCGCGCGATCGAGCAGGCGTTCCCAGCGGGCTTCCTTCGGGTCCACGCCGCCCTCGTTGTTGAGCATCGTGTTGCGATGGAAGCCGGTCGCGATGCGGTCGGACTCCGTCGCGTTCTCGAGCATGTCGCCCGCGAGCTGCAGCAGGGTGAAGCGGTCGTAGGGCACGTCGCGGTTGAACGCGTCGATGACCCAGTCGCGGTAGGGCCAGATCGAGCGCTTACCGTCGAAGTTGAAGCCGTTGGTGTCGCCGTAGCGCGCGAGGTCGAGCCAGAGCTGAGCCCAGCGCTCGCCGTAATGCGGCGAGGCGAGCAGGCGGTCGACGAGCCGCTCGTAGGCGTCGGGCCGCGGATCCGTCACGAACGCGTCGATCTCGGTCGGAGTCGGCGGCAAGCCGATCAGGTCGAGCGACACGCGGCGGATCAGCGTGGCGCGATCCGCCCGGGGTGTTGGCTGCAGGCCGACGCGGGAGTGGTGGCGCGCTAGCAGGGCATCGATCGGGTGGGCGCCGGCCGCGTCGGTGAGTTGCGGCCGGGTCGGCGCGAGGTAGGCCCAATGGTCGCTGCGCCGAGGATCGGTGAGCTGATGCTCCGTGCGGGAGCCTTCGCGTTCGCCTGGGGCCGGCTCAACCGTGGTCGCGGGCGAGATCGTCGTGGCAACGGTGATCCCCTGCTGCGATCCGCCGTCGCGCTGCTGCGCGGGCACGACTCCGGCGCACGCGGCAAGGGCGAGGGGCAGGAGGCATCGCATGGTGGGCATGATCGGGCGGCGGCTGCTCGCCGTCCACCGGCTGGCAACGGAAACGGCCCACGCACCGTGGACGCGTGGGCCGCTATCCCAGTGCTACCGGGCCCCGGTGTCAGGGGGCCCCGTGCCAGGGGCCCCCGTGCAACTGGTCGGCGATCAGTTGCCGAACGTCGCGCGGCTCGGGCGGCTGACACCACCGAGGCCGTTGGGCGTGTTCGGATCCGGCACGTAGGCCTGCACGTAGTAGTTGAGGTTCACGAGCGCCGTGTTGTTCGGCACGTTGAAGCCGAAGGTGAAGTCGCCGTTGCCGTCCTTGCCGATGACGAGCACCCCGTCGTCGCGGACTTCGAGGAAGCAACCCGTGAGGCCGAAGCCCGACAGGTCGAATGGCAGCGCGCCGACGTTCGCAAGCGTCGACGAGAAACCGTTGACGATCAGCGTGACCTGCGTCGGTCCGAGATCCGGCACGTCGATCACCTGCATGTCGAGCGACTGGCCGATGGTCGGCGGCGCGGCTGCGGTGATCGTCGCGGTGCCGGCCGAGTGTGGGCAACCCATGCCGAACGGGCCGAACACGCCGTTCGTGATGCCGGTGTAGTCGTACTGGTCGTCGCTGAACACCGTGCCGACGCCGCCGAACGTCCTGAAGACGCCGCGCTGCGAGTCGTAGCACGCGTACTGCTCGGTCGAGTTGGTCGAGCCCGGGCTGACGGCGATCGCATCCCAGGCGGCGCCGGAATACTCGAAGGTGTCGGTCTTGAACGCCCCGTCCCAGCCGCCGTAGAGCACGATGCGCTGACGCTGGGTGTCGTAGACGGCCGCGGAGCGATAGCGCGGGGATGGGCTCGTGACCGGCGTCACCTCGCGCCAGTCGATGCCGTTGTACTCCCAGGTGTCGCCGAGGAGCATGTTGGTGCCGGCGTCGAGGCCGCCGAACAGCACGGTCGTGCCGACCGCGCGGTCGTAGACCATGACCATGTCCTCACGCGGGGGCGGCTGCGTCGCGGGCATCGCCTCGGTCCACGTGATGCCGTTGAACTCCCAGGTGTCGTTGGTGTCACCGAGGGCCACGCGGCCACCGAAGAGGACGACGAGGTCGCGCGCCGAGTCGTAGACCATGCCGTAGCCGAAGCGCGGCGGCGGCGAGGTCGGCGGCGTCAGCGGTGCCCAGGCGTCATTCACGAACTCCCACGTGTCGTTCGCGAGGCCGCTGATCGTCGGCGAGCGGCCGCCGAACGTGATCAGGCGGTTGCCCGCGAGATCGGCGACCATGCGGTGACCCCAGCGGGCGGGGCCGGTGGCGGTTAGCTCGATCCAGTTGTTGTTGCCCTGCGCCTTCGAGGCGTCGTCGAAGACCCAGGTCTCGTTGAGGATCTGGCCCGGTGAAGCGATCGTGCCGCCGTTCATCACGGCGCGGTCGCCAACGGGGTCGTAGGCCATCGCGCCGGCGCGACGGGGGCTCGGCTTGCCGAAGAACGGGTTGACTTCACCCCAGTTCTGCGCGAGCAGAGCCGGAGCCGTGAGCAGGGCAGCGAGGACGATGTATGGGGTTCGCATAGGTGTAAATCGGGACGGATCGGGTCAGGCGCGGAAACCCGGGTCCTTGTCGGGGCCTTCTGAAGACTACAACGAGGCTGGTGCACCGGGCCAGTCGTGCCCCAGAATAGTCCCATGGACCAAACGAGGTTACGGGTAACCGTGCGCTGTTTTGCCGGCGTGCGTGAGGCCCTTGGCACCGATCATCTGGCGCTCGACGTCGCCGAGGGTACGACGCTGGCGCAGCTGCTGTCCCAGCTCGCAGAACGCGCCGACGCCCTGCGCCGGCTGCCGGTCGCGTTCGCCGTGAATCGCGGCTATGCCCAGGAGGACACGGTGCTGCAGGATGGCGACGAGGTCGCGTTCATCCCGCCGATCAGTGGTGGTAGTGATGCGGCCGAGGGGGCGGGAGCCGGCGCGCAGGCCCTCTATCGCTTCGATCTCACCGACGAGGTCATCGATCCCCGTCGCTTCGAACAGGAGTGTCGCACGGACGCCGATGGCGCACTGGTCACGTTCGCTGGTGTGACGCGCAACCACAACGAGGGCGCCGCGGTGAAACTGCTGCGCTACGAGGCCTATCCCGAGATGGCGCAGAAGGTGATGTGCGGCCTGTTCGAGGAGGCGATCAAGCGCTTCCCGATCACGCGCGCCCGGGTCGTGCATCGCCTCGGTGACGTCCCGATCGGCGAGGCCTCGGTCGTGGTCGTCGTGGCGTCCGCGCACCGCGGGCCCGCGTTCGAGGCCTGCCGTTTCCTCATGGACCGGCTGAAGAACGAGGTCCCGATCTTCAAACAGGAACTGCTCGCCGACGACGGCGGGGAGCGCTGGGTCGGTGAGTTGCCGCAGCAGGGGGGGTA
The DNA here is from genome assembly GCA_024743115.1 of bacterium. Classification (GTDB taxonomy): domain Bacteria; phylum Planctomycetota; class UBA1135; order UBA1135; family UBA2386; genus JAGQRA01. The sequence goes on from JANSXC010000014.1 coordinate 13,344, forward strand.
GCCCGCCCCCGTCCTTGCCAACCATTCGAGCGGCCGCACTGCGTGCGGTGGCCGAAAAACCTCGTTCCGATCTGACACTCGTCCGTCTCACGGTGTCCTTCGGCCCACCCGTTTGCCATGGCAGCCAAGTCGACCAACTCTCTCGCCGTCGTGACGATACTCGTCGCGCTCGTTGCAGCGGCCGGTTGGTGGATTTGCCGTGCCGGCGGTGACGTCGCGGCGCCGTCGCCGGTTGCCGATGGGCGCGCGTCAGTCCGCGGTTCCTCGGCACCTGTCGGGCCGGAAGGTGGGGGGGCATCGCCCAGTTTCCGCGAACGCGTCGAACAACGGGCGCAGGTGGCGGAAGCGGCCGCCGATGATCCGCGCCACCTGACGATTCGAGTGATCGACGAGTCCGAGCAACCCGTTCCCGGGGCCGAGGTGGGTTGGTACGTCGCTCGCGATGGTGAGGACTACCGTCGCGACCCGACCGAACGCGAGAGCCTCGCCTTCGCCGGCGAGACGGAGCGTAGCGACGAGCGCGGTCACGTTCGGATCCCGGTCACCGACGTGATGAGCTGGACGGTGTATGGCCGCGACGACGGACGATTCGGCGTTCGCTTCGTACCGTTGAAGGCGGTCGGGCAGGTTCACGACCTGAGACTCCGACCGGACGTCACGATTCGTGCAAGAGTGACGGATCCATCGGGGCGGCCGGCGCCGGGAGTGCGGGTCGTATTGCTCGACGAGGCGGGCGTGGAGAAGAACTCGGGTCTGGCCTTTCGCGAGACGGCCGAGCCCGATGGCATCGCTACGTTTCACCATGCGCAGCAGGTGGTGCGGCCGGACTGGGGCTCGGATTGCGCCGTGATGATCGGCAGTCCGATCGGGCGGCCGGTGTTCGCGCCCGTGAACCTCGAAGCGGTTGCTGCCGAGCCGTACGAGTTGCAGTTGCCGGGTACCGGTTCGATCCACATCGAGCTCGTCGATCGTGATGGCCAGGCCGTTCGTGATCTGACGGAACGCGTCTACGCCCGGCTGTTCGAGCTGCAGCCCGATTCGGAGGTGCGGTTCCGGTCAGGATTCGATGGGGCGCGCTTGGACCTGGCGCACGTCGGTTTGGGGCTGCGCTTTCGGCTCGAGTTGTCGTCGCCGGACGTTCGCGGGGTTCTCGAGTTCGATGGGCCGAAGCAGTGGGGGGAGCGGGTCGAGCATCGGTTGCCCGTCTCGCGCAACCCGACGCTCAGCGGACGGCTCGTCGACGTCCAGGGTGTGCCTCAGAAGGGCTACTGGCACGCGACCCATGTCCAGACGAGCCGCGGGTACCACAACCAGTACTTCGAGACCGGGTCCGATGGGCGATTCCATACGGCGATCCCGGAGCTGCACGGCGGTCTCGAGAAGTCGGAACGTGGCGTGATATTCAAGCGCACGATCACGGATCGCACGCAGCAGGCGTTCCTCGAGTTCGCGCGGCTCGGTCTGCACGACGGCCGCAACGAGCTCGGTGACGTCGTCTTGCGCGCCGCCCCGGTCCTCGTTGCGGGTCGCATTGTCGACGATACCGGCGATCCGGTTGCCGGGGCGCGCGTGCGGGTGCTGCAAGGTGACCCGGCGGGGGAGGTCTGGACCCTCGGTGGTCTCCCCGACTCGGATGATCTCAGCGGTGAGGACGGTGGGTTCGTGATCCGGGCACATCACATCGGGAACGGCCTGCTGCTGCGTGCGGATCAGAGTGGCAATACCGGATCGATGATGCCGGTCATCGCGGGTAGCGAAGGCGTCGAGTACGTGCTGCCTCGGGTGGGCAGCGCCAGCATGCGGGTTACGTTCGAAGCGGGCCTGACGCCCGCGGACCTGCTGTTCTGTCACGTCGACACGGCCAGGCGCACGAGCGAGAGTGTCGTGAGCTACTTCGTGATGAAGGACGACGTGGCGCACTGGCGGGCGCTGAAGTCAGGTCGATACGACTTTCTGATTCGAATGATCGGCAGTCCATCGCCGCTCGTCGCAATACGTGATGTCGAGATCGCCAACGGCAAGAACGTCGAGCTGCCGGCACAGCGCCTCGGCGCCGAGCTACACTCTTTGATCGTGCGGGTCGTCGACGACGAAGGTCGACCGGTCGAGCGCGCGAGCCTCGTAGTCGATCCGGCAGCTCTGGGCGACCGGCCACGCGCGGCGCTGCCGACCGAACTCGGTGAGCGTCGAATCCGGGTGGTCCGGTTACCGGTCGACCTGCAGGTGCTGGCTCCGGGGTTTCGCGTGCGGACCGTGCGCGGCGTCGGCCAGGACGTAACGGTGAGGATGCAGCGCGGGCTGCTCGTCGACCTCCGCGTGAAGCTGCCCGTCGGCTTCCCCGCAGCTGATCAACAACTGCAGCCAATCCTTCGGCGCTACGACCGGGCCGATCCGAATCCCGAGCCCTGGGGCAACGGGCACCGGCTCTACCTGCGTGGCGAAGCTCGGTTGTGGTATCCCGAGCATCATTCGTGGTTGTGGAGCCCGAACCTGCGGTTGGACCGCGACGGTCGTGCGGCGTTCCGGGTGCCGGCGCCGGGCGAATACGAGCTCGGGTGGGAGCTGCGCGGCGAGGGCCGGCGCGACCTGTCGGATCGGACGAAGCGGATCATCGCGGTGTCCGAGGCCGACGGCCCGACTCGCGTCGAGCTCGAGTTGTCTGCTGCTGACGTGCGCTGAGGGCGACGTCGGCCGGCGCGAGGAGCTGGTCCCGGTGGGCTCGCCGCTCAGTTGCCCAAGACCAGATCGACCGCGTTCGTGAACCCGACGGTCGTGCCGAACAGGACACCCTGCGTCGCGACCGGCAGGCCGGCGATCGACTGGTCGTTCGGCACGTTGAACGTCCAGCCCGCGGCGATGGAGCTGACCGTGAACGGGAACGACAGGATCAGCGGCGCGTTGAAGTCGACGAGGATCTCGTAGCCGTTGAACGGCGTGCTGCCCTGGCCGAGGTAGCCGTAGACTGCGCTCGCGGTGAAGCCGGTGCCCAGCGTGATGACGGTCAGGTTCGCGGTCTGGCCGAGGACGGGCGCGGTCGCGGTGTAGTTGCCGTTGAGGTTGCCGGTGCCGTTGCGCACGGTCGCGCTCGCGAGCGGGCCGGCGGGTTGTGCGAGTTGCGAGCGGTAGAACCCGAGCGTGCAGCGCATGCGGCGCACCTGCTCCTGCGTGAAGCCCTGCATGCAGGTGTCGTCGGTGTAGTCCATGTAGTTGCGGATCGGATCGGTGGTACCGCAGCTGCTGATGCCGACCGGGCAGCCGTAGCGCGGCTGCGACTCGGCGGGGGTGTCGCAGATGCGGTCTCCCGACGTGTAGCAGTTGCCGCCACCGCACCCGCTATTGAACGTGTGGAACAACCCGAGGTAGTGGCCGACTTCGTGCGTGGCGGTGCGGCCCGTGTTGTAGGGCGGACCGCCGATCGCCGGGCGGCCGAACGACGCGTAGTTGCAGACCACACGATCCGCAGTCGTCCCGAGCACGCCGCCGCCCTGCGGCAGGTCGGGCACGTAACCGAGCGCGCCCGTGTTGTTCGTGTAGATGTTGAGGTAGCGCGACGTGTCCCAGGCGGTCGAACTCCAGTAGTTGCCGCTGTCGTTGAACCACGTGTTGTTGGTGTGGCGCACGATGCCGTTGGTCGGCTGATTCTGGGGATCGGTCGTCGCGAGAAAGAACTCGATCTTGCTGTCGACGCCGTTGGCTCCCGGGGTCCCGGCCCTGGCGCGGAAGTCCTCGTTGAGCACGTCGATCTGGCTCTGGACCAGCGCGTTGCTGAGGTTGCCCTGGCCGTTGGTGCGCTGGACGACGTGCACGACGACGGGGATCCGCATCAGGGTCGTCGGCGCGTACTGCGCGCTCGGGTTGGTGTTGTTGAAGTTGCAGTCCGGACTGTCGATGCCAGCGCCGGTCGGACCGGCGCCGTGGACGACGCCACAACGCAGCAGGGTACGGGTGTCCGGGTGTTGGGCGAGCAGGGTCGAGGCGAGGGTGGTCGCCGCAACGGCGCCAAAGAGGCGGGAGATGTGCATGAAAGGAGAAGCTGTGGGGCAGCTCGGGCAGGCGACCCGGGAAAGTGTCCCCCGAAACCCGGCGGTGGGGCAAGGGGGCGTCTTGAAAATGTAACGCACCCGATGCGATGGCGAGTTCGCCCGGGTGGACGTGTGCTACGTTCGGGGCCCCCCGGGATACACCGATTGGGGAGGCTGGCCGTCACCGCGCGACCGTCGCAGGAGTCGGCGCCGGCTGCCCCGGCAGCCTCGGCCCAACGCGACTCGGTGCTGCGCGACCGGCGCTCGGCCGTGGTCCGGCCGAGGTCGAGCTGAGCGGTGCGCCGGCAAACGAGGTTGCCGCGTTCGGTTGGTCACTCCTGCACCAGACGACGCCGCTCGGCGCCGGCTGCGATCTCGAGCTCGGCGCACCGTTCGCAGCCGTGCCCGCAGTCACGACTGCGAACGACTGGCGCGGACGAGCCTCGCAGTGCCGGCGAGTGCCGCGTTCCGCGGCGTCGTGCTCTACGTTCAGGCTGCGGTGCTCGACCAAGGGGCGCCGCTCGGCTTCGCGCTCTCGCGCGCGCTGCGGCTCACGCTCGGCGACTGACGGCCGGCGCTTTGGTCGCCGCGCCCGGGGCCGCTACCATTCGCGCCCATGCCGGACCCCGATGCGCCCTCTGATTCGCCGAGCTGGATCAAGGCGAACCTCGGCTACCTGGTCGCGGCGCTGGTCGGCTTCCTGGTCTGCATGCCGGCCGTCGCCGGGCTGCCGATCTGGGACGATGAGATCGTGCTGGAACGGTTCCTGCCGAGCTTTCGCTCGGTCGGGGACGCGTTCTTCCCGCCGGCCGATGTCGGCGAACTCGGTGAGAAGTACTACCGGCCGTTCGTCACGTTGTCCTACATGCTCGATGACGCGCTGTTCGGGCGGGATTCGTTCGTCGGGCATCACCTGCAGTCGTTCGGGTATCACGCATTGGCGTGCTTCTGGCTCGGTCAACTCGTGACCCGATTGCTCCGGGCCGGCGGATCGGGCGGGCTTCTGGCACAGCGGTCTGGCTGGGCGGCCGCTGTGTTGTTCGCGGTGCACCCGGTGCACGTCGAGTCGGTCGCGCAGATCACCGGTCGGTGTGACCCGATGGCTGCCGCGTTCGCGCTGGCCGCGTTGCTGTTCGTCCTGCGCGGTCGTGACTTACCGGATCGGTGGTGGCCATGGCTCGCCGCCGGTGCCGCGTTCCTCGCCGGCCTGTTCAGCAAGGAGGTCGCGGGTGTCGTGCTGTTGCCGGCGGCCGGCATGCTGTGGTTGTTGCGCGCTTCGCGTCAAGCGTGGCTGCGATTCGGTGTCACCTTCGGCGTCACGGCGCTCATCTACTTCGTGCTGCGGGCCCAGGCGGGGCTCGCGGGCGCCGGCCTGCGCGAGCAGGCGTTCGGCGAGGCCGTGACGGGAGTGCTACGCGCGCTCGCGTTCGACCTGCAGATGCTGCTGCTGCCGATCGGTCAGGCGGCGTTCGTGCCGTTCGAGACGACGCCCGGCGTGGCGTTCGGAGCGCTCGCGCTGCTGGCTCTGGTCGGGCTCGGTTGGCTGGCATGGCGGGGTCGCCACGCTCACCCGCTGCACGCCGTGGGCTACTGCTGGTTTCTCGCCACGCTCGCGCCCGTGCTCGCTCTCGTCGTCGTGCAGGCGTCGGAGCAACTCGTGGCGGAGCGCTTCTTGTACGTGCCGTCCGTGGCGCTGGCGATGTCGGTCGGCTGGGGAGTCGCCGTGCTCGCCGAGCGTTTCACGGCTCGCGTCGTGTGGCTCGCCTTCCTCGTGGTCGTGACGGCAGCGGGCGCGGCAACCGCGTGGCGCTCCGCGGTGTATTCGGATCCGCTCACGTTCTGGCGCGATACGGTGGCGAAGGCTCCCGGTGTTGCGCTGCCGACCTATCAGCTCGGGATGACCTTGCGCAAGCGCGGCGAACTCGAGGAAGCGATGCCGCTACTCGTGCAGGCGCTCGAACGCTACGAAGATGCCGAGGGCAGGGGACTCGCTCACAACACGATCGCGACGATCCATCTCGAGCGTCGGGAATGGGCCGCGGCCGAACGGCACCTGCAACAGGCGGTGAGAGAACGCCCGGGATACGCCGTCGCGTGGTTCAACCTGGCCGGGGTCTACAGCATGCGTGCCGGCCGCCCGGACCTCGCGGATTCGCGGGCCGCCGTCGACGCCCTCGAGCGCGCCGTTGCACTGCGCCCCGGGTATGACAAGGCCCGGGTGCAGATGGCCCGCCAGTACTACGGGCTGATGGTTCTCGAGCGGCAGGCGGGGCGCCGAGCCGCCAGTGAAGAGCTGCGGGCGCGTGCGGTCGCGGCGGCCAGGTGGCTGGCGAGTCGCCCCACCACGAACAAGGCCGGGCAGGATCTGCTGCAGCGACTGGAGCGACTTCGCTGACGGAGGGCGCCCGCCAACCTTCCGAAGGCCTGCTGCACTTCGGCTGAACTCGTCGGGGAAATCACCGAGAAGCCTGGCGCTCGGGCACCCGCCGATTGGCGAACGTCCGACCGGGCTGCCGATCGACCGTGGAGTGACGCGCGACTCGCCGCTACAACGAGGGCCGATGAAGATTCGCCATGGCACCGTCGCGGCCATCAGTCGCGGCGAACTCGTGATCGTTCTCGCCCCTGAAGGCGCCCGGGTCGACGCTGGACCTGCGCTCGCGGATGCGCTAGCAGCCGCGCGCGCGACCGGTGACCTACGGCTCGGCCACCGCAAGAGCGCGGTGTTCCACCAACCCAAGAAGTCGGCCTGCAAGCGCCTCGGCGTCGTCGGCCTCGGTCGCGCCGGGGACCTCGACCCCGAACGGCTGCGGCGGGCAGCGGCGGTTGCGCAGGGGCTCGCAGCCGGGCTCGAACTCGACGGGTTCTCGCTCGTGCTCGCCAAGGGCGCGCTCGGGGATGTCGATCCGGCAGCGGCTGGGCGCGCGATCGCCGAAGGTCTCGCGCTCGGCGCCTACCGTTACGATCCGCCGCGGCAGAAGAAGCCCGGCAAGAAGCATGGCACCAACTGCAAGATCGCGTTCGTCGGGCCGAGCAAGACCGAGGGCAAGCTCAAGGAGGGCATGCGACTCGGGGGCGTCGGTGCCGCAGCCACCGCGTTCGCCCGTGATATCGAGAACCTGCCCGGCAACCTGCTGACGCCCAGCAAGCTGGCATCGCACGCCCGCAGCTTCGCGGGCGGGGCGATCCGGACCAAGGTGCTCGACAAGAAGGCGATGGAGAAGCTGGGCATGCACTCGATGCTCGGTGTGGCGCGCGGGAGCACGGAGCCGCCGAAGTTCCTCGTCATGGAGTACCGCGTCCCCGGCGCCAAGCAGAACGTCTGCGTGGTCGGCAAGGGCATCACGTTCGACAGCGGCGGCATCAGCCTGAAGCCCGGCGCCAAGATGGACGAGATGCGCTACGACATGTGCGGTGCCGGTGCCGTGATGGGCTTCTTCCACGCGCTCAAGAACGGTGGGCTCGGCAAGCACAAGCCGAAGTGCAACATCATCGGGCTCGTCGCCGCGACCGAGAACATGCCTGACGGCAGCGCGCAGAAGCCCGGTGACGTCGTGCGCGCCATGGATGGGCAGACGATCGAGATCCTCAACACGGACGCCGAAGGGCGGCTCGTGCTCGCGGATGCGATCTGCTACGCCAAGAAGTTCTACGACCCGAAGAAGATCGTCGACCTCGCGACGCTCACTGGCGCGGTCGTCGTGGCGCTGGGCCACGAGATGGCGGGGATCATGGGCAACGACCAGGATCTCGTCGACGAACTCATCGCGGCGGGCGAGCGTTCGGACGAGCCGCTGTGGCAGCTGCCGCTCTGGGAGTGCCACCGCGATCAGGTGCGCAGCAAGTTCGCGGACGTGGCCAACCTCAACGGGCCGCAGTTCGGCAACGGCTCGACCGCGGGTGGCGCGTTCCTGTCGTTCTTTGCGGGCGATACGCCGTGGGTGCACCTCGACATCGCGGGCGCGGCCTACGGCAGCACGCCCAAGGACTACTACAAGAGTGGCGCCACCGGCACGGCCGTGCGCACCCTGCTCGACTGGGCGCGCACGCTCTGAGCGCGGGGTCGCCTTCTGCGCTCCAGCAACCGAACCGACGATTCATGGCCGACCAGATCATCCATCCGAAGTCGAACCTCGCGCGGCGTGCGCACGTCGCGAGCTTCGAGCAGTACGAGCAGCTCTACGCCGCGTCGCTGCGCGACCCGCGGGCGTTCTGGCGCGAACGGGCGGCGCGCGTCGACTGGTTCCACCCCTTCGAGCGCACCTGCCGCCAGGACTTCGGCAACGCGGAAGTCGCTTGGTATCTCGGCGGCAAACTCAACGCCGCCTACAACTGTGTCGATCGCTGGCTCGAGGATCGTGCGGAGCAGACCGCGATCATCTGGGTCGCGGACGAGCCCGGCGAGTATCGCCACATCAGTTTTCACGAGCTGCACGAGAACGTCGGACGGCTCGCGAACCTCCTGCGCGCGCACGGCGTCAGGAAGGGTGATCGGGTCTGCATCTATCTGCCGATGATCCCCGAGGCTGCGTTTGCGATGCTCGCTTGTGCGCGCATCGGCGCGGTCCACTCGGTCGTGTTTGCGGGGTTCTCCGCCGAGTCGCTGCGAGATCGGATCGACGACGCCGATTGCCAGGTCGTGCTCACGGCGAACGAAGGCCTGCGCGGCGGGAAGGTCATTCCGCTGAAGGCGACCGTCGACGCCGCGGTCGAAGGGCTGCCGGTGCGGTCGGTGATCGTCAAGCAGCGCACCGACACGCCCACGCCGATGAAGGCCGGGCGCGACTACGACTTCGACGAGGAGATGAGCAAGCAGCGCGCGTTCTGCCCCGTCGAGTGGATGGACAGCGAGGATCCGCTGTTCGTGCTCTACACGTCGGGTTCGACCGGGCGCCCCAAGGGGCAGCTGCACACGACGGGTGGCTACCTGGTCTACGCGTCGTACACGCACGAACTCGTGTTCGACTGGCACCGCGGCGACGTGCACTTCTGCGCGGCCGACGTCGGTTGGATCACCGGCCATAGCTACATCGTCTACGGTCCGCTCTGCAATGGCGCGACGACCGTGATGTTCGAGTCGACGCCGGTCTATCCCGATGCCAGCCGCTACTGGCAGGTCGTCGACGACGTCCAGGCATCGATCTTCTACACCGCGCCAACGGCGCTGCGCGCGCTGATCCGTTTCGGCGACGAGCCCGTGAAACAGTACGGCCGCGAATCACTGCGCGTGCTCGGCTCGGTCGGCGAGCCGATCAATCCCGAGGTCTGGCAGTGGTACCACGACGTCGTCGGTGGCGGTCGCTGCGCCGTCGTCGATACGTGGTGGCAGACCGAAACCGGTGGCATCCTGATCTCAGCGCTGCCCGGCGCGACGCCGTGCAAGCCGGGATCGGCGACGTTCCCGCTGCCCGGCGTCCGGCCCATGCTCGTGGACGAGCAGGGCACGGAACTCACGGGCAACGACGTCGCCGGCAACCTCTGCATCACGGGCAGCTGGCCCGGCCAGGCGCGCACGATCCTCGGCGACCACGAACGCTTCAGGCAGACCTACTTCACGACGTACCCGGGCAGGTACTTCACGGGTGACGGCTGCCGGCGTGACGCCGACGGTTACTACTGGATCACGGGCCGCGTCGATGACGTGGTCAACGTGTCCGGTCACCGGCTGGGCACGGCGGAGGTCGAGAGCGCGCTCGTCGCGCACGACTACTGCGCCGAGGCCGCGGTCGTTGCATGTCCGCACGAGGTCAAGGGCCAGAGCATCTACTGCTACGTGATCCCGGGCCAGGGGGCGGAAGGCGTCGAGCCCGCGACGATCGAGCAGGAGCTCGTCAAGGCCGTGCGCGACGCGATCGGCGGCATCGCGACGCCCGAGCGCGTGCAGGTCGTGCCCGGTCTGCCGAAGACCCGGAGCGGCAAGATCATGCGCCGCATCCTGCGCAAGATCGCAGAGAGCAACTACGAGGATCTCGGCGACATCACGACGCTCGCGGAGCCCGCGGTCGTCGAGCAAATCGTTGCCGGTCACAAGGCCGGCAAGAGCTGAGGACGGGCGCGCGTGGCCGAGCTGCAGCCAGAACGTCAGCCGGGCACGTTTGCTTTCGTCTGCGTCGATCCGGCCACCGACCTGACCGGCCTCGAGCCGGTCGCGACGATGCGCGAGCCGGAGGGCCTCACGCTCGTGCTGCCCGTCGAACAGGCGCGGGCACGCGGCCTGGCATTCGAGATCGAGATGGCCTGGATCACGCTCATGCAGCCGACCGCGCTGGATGCGGTCGGCATCACGGCCGCGTTCGCGCGACAGCTCGCGCAGGCCGCGATCCCGTGCAACGTGATCGCGGGCGTGCACCACGACCATCTCTTCGTGCCTGCAAATCGTGCCGAGCAGGCCGCCGAACTGCTGTCGGGGCTCTCGTTCCAGGGCTGATCGCCCGGGAGCCGATCAGCGCGCGCCGACGAGGATCGTCACGCCGTTGCTGGCGTTGATGGACTGGATGTTGAAGCTCGGGTCGAGTTCGATTTCGAGGACCTGCTGGTAGAGCGTCAGTCCAGCGAATCCGGGGTCGTTCGGCAGCGGCAGCGGCACTGTGACGACGCCGCCCTGGTTGCCGAGCAGCAGCACCGCGTCGTTCCTCACGAGCAGGTTGCAGCCCGCACCGCCGGCCGGGTGGATCGTGCTGAGCGCGGTTGGCAGTGATCCGCCAGCCCAGTTGGAGTTCGACAGGCCAACGACGCTGAACACGAGACTGGTCGCGCCGACCCCGTTGGCCGCCGCTTCGAACGTGTCGCCGGTCCACGGCAGGTTGGTCGGGGACAGCGTCACGTTGCCGGTGCCGCCGCCGGGGCAGCCGCTGCCGAACGTGGAGGCCTGCGCGAGCGGGCTGGTCTGGTACTCCCAGGTGTCGACGAGCTGCGTGGTGCTGAAGCCGCCGAACAGGAAGGTCTTGCCGAGACCCGGGATGAACGCGAGTGAGCAGCCCGTGCGACTCGGCGGGCCGCCGTTGCGCTGTTCCCAGTCCGTGCCGTCGAATTCCCAGCAGCCGGCTAGGGTGCCGCCCGTGCGGGTGCCGCCGAACACGACGTGGCGATCGCGAACCAGGTCGTAGGTCGCGCCGTAGGCGAACAAGCCCTGCACGCCGAGCGATCCCGGGCCGGTCGTGGTGGTCGTGACCTGGCGCCAGTCGCTGCCGTCCCAGATCCAGGTGTCGCCGAGCGCGCCGGCGGTGTTGCGACCGCCGTAGTAGAGCATTTCACCGCGCGTGATGTCGAACGACAGCCGGCCGCGGCCGCGGATGCTGGGGCTCGTGGTCGGCGTCAGCCGGGTCCAGTTGGTGCCGTTCCAGCTCCAGGTCTCGTTGTTGTAGCCCGCTGCACCGTTGCCGCCGAACAGGATGCAGACACCTTGCACGGCGTCGTAGGCCATCGACGCCCAGCGCCGGGCCGACGGCGAGGTCGCTGGCGAAAGCTGGGTCCAGCTCGTGCCGTCGAACTCCCAGGTGTCGCCGAGATTCGTCGAGCCCGAGCGGCCGCCGAAGAGCACATACACGCCGCGGCTGGTGTCGTAGGTGCCGGCGTAGAAGTGGCGGGTTTGCGGGAGCGGTCCTGCCGTCGGCGTGATGTCGGTCCAGTTGGCGCCATCGAACTGCCACATGTCGTTGAGTTCGCTGGTGGGGCCGGGCTTGCCGCCGAACAGATACATCGACCCGCCATCCGTGACGCCGACGTGGCCGGCGCGGGGCGAGGGGGAATTGGCAGGGGTCAGCTGGGTCCAGGCGGCCTGCGCGGTGGCGATGGTGCCGAGGCTCGTGGCGGCGGCGAACAGAGCGATGGTGCGGCGGGTCATTTCGGGTCTGGATCGAGTGGGCTCGAGAAAGGGCGCTACGGCCCGGTGTTGCCGAATCGTAGAACCCGGTTTCAGGTCAGGCGACGTGCCGCGTCAGATGGCCGGGTTGCGACGAAAATAGTATGTCTGCAACATCCGGCCGGTGCGCCGTTGTCATCGCCGCGATGCATCTGACGGTTCTGCCTGACGCCACCGAAGTCCGGGCCACCGGTCTGCCTCCGGGCGCCGCCGCGGCGTTCGCACTCGGGTTCGAGAACGGCGACACGCCGCTGCCGGGCGGCGCAGTGCTCGAGATCGTCCCGATCGCGATGTCGCCGAGTGCGGTAGCCGACGAGCACGGGGTCGTGTTCCTGCGGGTTCCACACACCGCCGGCAGCAGCGCCGGTCTCGAGTTCCTGGCTCAGGTCGTCTACCACGTGCCCGGAGTGCCGCTCGAACAGGCCGGTTCGCTGCGGGTTCTGCCCGTCATGCGGGGCCGGGTGCCGAGTCCGGGCGATCCGGCAGATCTCGTCATCTTCTTCGGTCAGAGCAACTGCGAGGGCTGGGCCGGCGTTGCGGACCTGCGCCCGGATCTGCGCGGGCCGCACCCGCGCCTGAGGATCTGGAACGGACCTGCCGGCCAATGGCAGCCGGTCGAAGCCGGCGTCAACACCAACATGGCCCCGAACGCGCCGTTCTTCGGCGCCGAGATCGGCATGGCCGACAGTCTCGGGAATCGCTCGGCGCCGCTCTTTCTGATCAAACAGGCGCGGTCGCCGTCGACGCTCGGGCCGAATCCGGGGCCGGGCAACGAGTGGGGCGTGCAGGCCGGCGAACTCTACGCCAGCCTGCTGCAGCGGATCACCAACGCCACGGGTGTGTTGCTGCGCCAGGGTTACCAGCCGCGTGTGAAGCTGATCTGCATGATGCAGGGCGAATCCGATGCGGCGGTGATGGAACTTGCTGATGGCTACCTTCTGCGGATCGAAGAGCTGCTGACACGGTTGCGGCTCGATCTGCACGATCGCGGTGTGAGCGGCAACGATCCGCCCTGGATCCGACTCGGGCTCGTGAATCGCGAACTGGTGCGGGTCGGTCTGCTCGGCACGCCGGTGGTCCGCGCCGCCCAGACCACCGTCGCCGGCACGCTCGCGCAATGCGACGTGCTCGAGACGACGGGCTTCGGTGTGCTGCCCGATCGCCTCCACTTTGCGAGTGACGGGCTGCTGCAGATGGGGCGGCGGTTCGTGGCGGGGCGGCTCTGATCAGAGTCGATCGGCGCCCCACACTGCATGCGCTGGCTGGAGAGACTCAGTAGCAGGTCTCGAGCCGCATCCCGTCGCTCCACGACAACCCGGCCGCGTTGGCGGTCGGGTCGAGGCAGGCCCACTGCTGGTAGATCGGCAGGCCGGACAGGGCTGGGATACCCGGTAGCGGGAGCGGCAGCGTGCCGCGCCAACTGGGAGTCGAACTCCTGGCCGTTGCGTAGGACGCAGCCCGGCATCCCGAAGTTGCTGACGCTTTCCGAGCAGGACACCCATTCGACGATTCTGCTCTGGGGTGCAGGCGGTCAGCGGCTCATCTCCGGTACCAGGAGCGGCAAGATCCGCGTCTGGGATAGACAGCCCGCGGGCGATCTTACCCGCGTTCGAGCCGAGATCGGCGAGCTACGCGCGCGCCTCGCCGCGTCGGTTACCGCCGAACTGGAGCGCGCGGACGATGCCGCGGTGGTCGCGGCCCGTTGGCGTGCTCGGACCGATTGCACGCCGCTCGAGCGGCACGTCGCGCTCCGGCTCGTTCGCGAGGCCGTGACGCGGCGCTAGCGCGGCAGCTGGCCTACGAAGTCGAGGAACTGACGCTGCGCCAGTTCGCGGCGATGCCCCGGCTGCGTGATTTGCGGTCGCGCACTTCGGCGCAGCACGGAGAATCCGCCGAGGTTGCCGTCAGGCGTGTTCGTGCGCCGGTGGCACAGGGCGCACTGCGCGAAGTATGGCGTGTACTTGAGCGAACCGTAGTCGCGGAACAACTCGGGTCGGGTCATCGGAATCGAGTCGAACCACGCGAAGCTGATCGGCTTGCTGTCCGCCTTGCGGACTTTCTCGCGCGGCAGCAGCCATTGCGCGAGATCGACGCCATCGTGGGTGGTTGTGGGGTTGTCGCGAGCCAGCGGCTGCAAGTTCGTGAGCCGCTGCAGCCGCACGTCGGTGACGATTCGCGTGGCGTAGGCGTTGCCGTCGTCACCGAGTGCAACGATGCCCTGCACGAGCACGGCCGTGGTGTCGAGCGGGACCTCGAACTCCTCGTCGGCGACCACGTTCTGGATCAGGTCGGAAACGGTCAGGCGGTGGCGCGCGGCAACCGTCAGCCAGAGTTCTGACCACAGTCCCGTGCGGCCGGCGTCGAACAGCCTGGTCGATCGGCGATCGAGTTCGACGAGGTCACTTGCCTTGCAGTCCTTGAGGTGCGGCGTGATCTGTTTCAGCTCGAACGTCGCCAGCTCAGCGGATCGCAGAGTCGCGGCGGGCAACGCGAGGCGGGTTGCGGCGGCGTGCAGTGGTGCCAGGAGATCCGGGTTCGCTTTCGCGTCGACGAGTCGCCGCGCGAGGCGGAACAGGTCGTACTGCAGGTAGACCGCGAGTCGGGGACGCTGCCGCAGGTCGGCGAGCACGGTGCCATCGAGGGCCGTGAGCGCGTCGTGAACCGCATCCGCCTCGGGTGCCGAGAATCGTTCACGGGGAACCTGGCGACCATCGCCGCCGTACACTTTCCGGTCCTCGGCGGTCCCGGGGCGGGTGCGGAAGTACCACTTCGGCACGAAGAAGTCCTCGTCGTCGCCGTGTTCGCTCGCCAATGCCGCGCCGATCTTCGTGGGCACGAGCTCGACCGTGTAGATCGCGCGGAACAGTCGGTTGGCGGGATGTTCGGAATCGTCCGAATAGGGGCTCGCCTGCGCGGGTAGCGCGGCGAGAAGCCCGGCCGTGAGCGCGAGCAGCGGCGGCAAGAGGAGGGGGCGCATGGCGCCATCATGACGCCGGAGCCGGCGCGCCGATACGGTTCTCAGCGTTGGTGCGGCGTCGGGGGCGACGCGATGAGTCCGGCGGGCACGTACGCCGGCGCGCCGTCGAATCCGGCGGCGCTCGTGACGCGGCGCAGATAGAAGCCGGACAGCGACAGCTCGTAGAGGTCCCAGTCGCCGGTGGCCGGATCGACGCCGCCGAATGCGAGCCGCCGGCCGTCCAATGACCACGCGGGCACGAGATCGTTGCCTGGGCGCCGGCAGACGAACTCGAGGCGGTCCGTTCGCAGGTCGAGTCGGGCGATGTCGGTCTCTTCACCGTTCTGGCGATCGAACGCGATCCACCGACCGCACGGGGACCAGCTCGGGTGACCGACGTACACGCCGTCGTGGGTCAACTGCTCGGGCTGCGCAGCCGGATCGTCGACCGCGAGCGTCCAGAGATCCCAGCCCCCGTCGCCGCGGGCCGCCTTGCGGGCGAAGACGAGCCGCTCGCCATCGGGTGACCAGCTCGGGTAGCGATCCAGGGCGGGGTCGTCCGTGACGCGACGTGGCGTGCCGGCGGGCCAGTCCATGAGCCAGAGATCTTCGCGGCCGTCTGCCGAGCGTGCGAACGCGATTCGCGGGCGGGTGGGACACCAGGCTGGCGCGGCGCCGCCGGCGGGGTCGTCGCCGAGGCGATCCGCGCCGGAGTAGAGCACCGCTGCGTCGTCGTCGCCGAAGCGGTAGTGCACCAGGCGCGCCGAATGGGCGTCGTATCGTGGGTTGCCCTCCGCTGCGGGCGTCGCGACGAGTCGTCGCAGTTCGCCGCCGGCTTTGGCCTCGGCGTAGAGGTCGCCGGCGCCGCTGCGCGCCGACGCGAACACCAGGACGCCGGGGGGTGTGGCGCAGGCGCCAGCCAGCGCCGCGGTGACGGTCGCCAGCCCGAGAGTGCGAAGAGTTGCCATGTCGACGTTTCCGGGTCGCGGCGCTCAGACGCGGCGCCAGTCGATGGAGAGCGCTTCCTGGGCGTAGTCGTTGCCGACGGATTTCACCACGCGCACGTACGGCCGCGCGCCCTGATCGCGTTCCTCGATCGACAGGTGCAGCACGTTGTCGAAGTCGAGGAGATAGGGCGACGGGTCGAAGTCGGTCGCGCGTCGGCCTTGGTGTGGCGGCACGAGGTCGATCATGAGCGGCGTGACGCCGAGATAGCGCAGCATGTCGAGCAGCGCGGCAATCAGGAATCGCTGGTGCTTGATGAGCGGGAAGCGGTCCTCGAGGTTGTGGATATTGTCGAACGCGAAGCGTGTGACGGCCTGGGCCTGGCCGCCCGCGTGCCCACCCTGGCACAGCCGCATGAGATCCCAGGTGAACTTGCCCGGCGCGATGAACTCGGGGTGCAGGTAGACGACGCGAAAGTTGGGCACGAACTTGCCGTCCGTGGTCAGGCAGGCCGTGCGCAGCGCCTCCTCCCGTTCGCAGAGTCGGCGGATCGCATCGCGGTCCTCGAGCGTGGACACGAACAATACGGTCTCTCCCTGGCGCAGTCCCGCGGCGAGGAAGCGCAGCGCGAGGTACGTCGAATGGGTGCCGGGCTCAGCGAGCAACATCGTCGAGCTGCGTTCGGCCGGCCCCGTGCCGTGCAGGAATGCGCGATCGAGGTCGGGATGGCCGAGCGCCATGGTCTGTGTGCCGCGAGCCGGGACGGTGAAGCGCGCTTGGTCCCGCGCCATCGAGAGCTGGGCGGCGACCGACGGATACACGTGCATGCCCGGGCCGCGCTCGTTGCGCGCGCCGAGGTAGACGTCGCGCGTGATGCCGCGGCCCGCGACGGAGAAGTGGTGCACGCCGCGGTAGTAGTACTGGTGGCGGGCCTTCGTGATCTCGATCGCGCGCGCCTTGAAGTCCGTTGCCTCTTCGCGGAACGCCAGGTAGATCATCAGGTCGGTCGAGAACTCTTCGGCCGACGGCAGGCGCAGGTCGCGCGGATGCGCTTCCTCCATCACGAAGATGCCGTGGATGGAGTTCTCCAGCAGGCGGCGGCGGGTCTCGAGCAGCGCCGTGCGCTTCTCGAAGTACTCGAGGTCGGTGAGCAGCAGGCCGACGTTGTCGATCACGACCATCGACACGGGAGCCGCGCGGTGATGGTTCTCGATCTCCGCGAGGATCCACTCGATGTCGATCATCGTGCCGCGCGCGCTCTTCTGCAGCAGCGAGGCCGGGCGCGCCTGCGTGACCGTGAGCTGCGTGGTGCCGTTGCTGTTCTCGGCCTCGAGCACGAGTCGGCCCGGGACCTCCTTCGGCAGCGCCGTGATTTTTGCGTCGCTGCCGAACCAGTCGAAGTCCGCGCGGAGCTTCATCTCGAGGCTCTCGGGCGTGTGCTCGACGGAATAGTAGAGGAACGTCGCGCCGTCCTCGGCCGCGAGCCAGGCGCGCACGACCAGCTCGAGCGCAAGCAGCGTCTTGCCCGTGCCGGGGCCGCCCGCGAGGCACAGGAAGACCGCCGAGTCGTCGGGATACCGGATGCCGCCACCGAGGATGCCATCGAGGCCGTCGATTCCGGTCCGCAGCGTTGCGAAGCTCACCCGGGCACCGTAGCTGCCGGGAAGGGCCGTCGCCACGCCGAGGATGGAACTCGTTCGGCGCCCGCTGCAAGATGCGTTCGTGTTCGACGAACCCACCGACTTCTGCCGCCTGTTCCTGCTGCGTCATCCCGAGCTCGATCCGGCGCACGCCGAGCGGGCGATCGGCGGCGGCCCGGCAGACCTCTCGCGCCGCGGTCGGACGCAGCTGCTGCAGTGGTTGGAGCTGCTGCGGCCGGCGCCGTTGACGAAGGTCTTCTCGAGCCCGCAGCCGCAGTGCGAGAGTCCCGCGCGTGGGATCGCGGACAGCAAACAACTCGAGGTCGCGGTCGATCCACGATTGCGCGATCAGGACATGGGCCGCTGGCAGGGGCGCGAATGGGCTGATGTCATGCGCGAGGAGAGCGGCAGCGTACAGACGTTCTTCGCCGAGTTCGGCGACAGCAAGGCACCCGACGGTGAGAGTCTCGGCGACGCCGTCGAGCGCATCCTCGAATGGTGGGCGGAAACCATGCCCAAGGTCGCGGGCAACGCGATCGCCGTCGTGTTGCCGGGATCCGTGCTGACCGGGTTCGCCGCGGCGATGCTCGGCATGCGCTTGTCACGTTGCGTGTCGCTCAACCTGCCGCACGGCGGCCTCGGCGTGCTCGATGCATTCCAGAACGGTGTGCGCATCGCGAGCTGGAACCCCGGCGCCGCGACGCCCGAGCGGTGAGTCGGCGGCGGGCGCTGCGGCCGAGCCGCGCGGAGGCCCGCTTCAGTCCGGTTTGCCGCCGCGTTCGCGCAGGCGGGCTTCGAGTTCCGCGACGCGTTCGTGCAGCGAGTGGATCATGCCGAACTGCAGGCCGAGCACGCGTCGCAGACCGGCGAGTTCGTTCGGCGTGTCGGACTCCGGCGAATCGTCTGCGGCTGTGACGCCGAACGCTTCGTCGAAGTCGACGTCGGGGAAGAACTCGCGATGCAGTGTTTCGTTGGCGGCGCGGAAGTGGGCCATGACGCGTTCCCGATCGGTGTTCTCGAGTCGGGTGCGTTCCCCGCTGTAGCTCGCGGGCAGCTGTTCGAGGAGCCAGCGGCGGATGCGGTTCTGATGCCGTTCGTCGGCATGGTCCTCGAGCTCTTCGAACAGGAACGGGCTCTGCGCCAGGATCTCGAACAGCGCCCGGTCGCTACCCTGGTTGCGTCGGGCCACCGCGCGCGGTGGGGGCGGCGCCCCGATCGCCGCATAGAAGTCGGGCACGATGTCGCCGCCGGTCAGCGCCGCCCGGTTGAGTGGTCGGACGCGCACCGTGTCCGCGAAAGGCTGCCAACGGCGGATGCACTTCAGGTAGTTCGGCTGGTCCTGCGCCAGCGCGCGCTCGACGTACTGCGGCAGCGTCAGCCCTTGCCGACAACCCCATTGGCTCCAGGCGGAGGGCAGCCAGTCGTCCTGACGGCGCACGTAGTAGAGGACATGGATCTCGAACGCGTGCTGCAGCGCCTGGGCGAGGTATTCGGCGCCGGGTGTCGTCAGGCTCTCGGCGGAGATCACGAGCTGCGGCGCAGTGGCATCCCCCGTCATGACGAGCTGTTCACCGAGCTGCTCGACCAGACGTTTCAGGCCCGCCTCGCGCGCCGCGCACAGCTCGCCGATCCGGTGCACGGGCGCGCCGACCAGTCGACCCGTGGCGGGGAACTGCAACTGTTCGTCCGCGACCAGGAAGCCGGCCGCCCGCAGCGCATCGATGTCGTTCGCGAGGGCGGACTGCAGAGTCGAGCTGGCGGCCTTGGCGTGGCCGATGTGCAGATGAAGCGGGCGGCGGGTGGGCATCGCGGTCGTGGCGCCACTCTACCGTGATCAATCGGCCGCGAGTCGTTCGCGGCGCGACTGGGTGCGCCAGCGCAGCACCACGAGCAGGATCGCCGCGACGCCGGAGAGCCCGAGAACGAGGCCCCACCACAGGCCCTCGGGGCCGAAGCCGAGCCCGAACGTGAAGAGGCAGCCGAGCGGCAGGCCGAGTACCCAGAAGCCGATCACGTTCGCCACGACGGCGGAGCGCAGGTCGCCCAGGCCTCGCAGGCAGCCGACCGCGACGACCTGTAGGCCATCGCCGATCTGGAACACACCGGCGATCGGGATCAGGGCGATCGCGACCGCGAGGGCGTTCTCGTGTTCGCCGAGCAGCCTGGCGAGTGGCCCGGGCCAGAGCAGGAACGCGATCATGAACAGCGTCATCGTCGCGCCCCCGGCCACGAGTGCGGCGCGGCAGCTGCGGCGCACCGCGTCGTGGTCGCCGCGGCCGACCGCCCAGCCGACGCGGACGGAGGCGGCGATGCCGATCCCGAGTGGAATCATGAAGCTCATCGCGGCCAGTTGGAGCGCGATCTGGTGACCGGCGAGCATCGGGCCGTCGGTGCCCGCGCCGCCGTGTTGCGCGTCGAGAATGCCGATCAGCAGCCCCGCGGCGGCGAAGATGCCGATCTCGAGCAGGAACTGGGCGCCGACCGGTGTGCCAAGTCGCAGGAGTCGCAACAGGGGGCCGAGCGCGAACGCGGCCTGACGCACTGCGGCCTCCCGCAGCCGCAGCAGGTGCGGCCAGAGTTCGTGGCGACCGAACCAGACCAGAGCGAACAGCATCGCCCAGCGCACCGCGACGGTCGCGATGCCGGCGCCGGTCGCACCGAGTGGGGGGACGCCGAGGCCGCCGAAGATCAGCCAGTAGTCGAGCGCCACGTTGACGGCGTTCCCCGCCACGATCGTGAGCACTTGAGGTGCCATTCGGGCATGGGCGGACAGTAGGGCGCGGGCGGCCGAGTACCACAGGAAAGGCAGAACCCCGAGTGCCTGCAGCTGGGCGTAGGTCGCGGCGTCACCGATGAGGGCTTCGGGCTGGCCGAACCAGGTCAGCCAGAGGCGGCTCGGGAGCAACATCAGGGCCGACGGGATCGTCAGCGCGACGCCGAGCAGCAGGGTGCGGCCAAGCAGTCGTGGGACGGCCTCGTGATCACGGGCGCCGACCGCCTGGGAGAGCAACGGATCGGCGGCGGTCTGGACCCCGAACGCGAACATCATCATGGCCCAGCCCAGCGTGTTGCCGAGCGCCATGGCCGGCAGCGCAGCCGGCTCGTGCCGGCCAAGCATCGCGACGTCGACGAAGCTCAGTGCGGTCGTGCCGAACTGCACGAGCGCGATCGGCCCGGCGAGGCGCGCGAGCTGCCACAGTTCGTCCGAGAACGAACTGCTGGCCCGTTGGCTGTCGTTGGCAGGAGAATCAGCCACTTCGGTAGTGGGTGTGGAGGATTGTGGAAAGTTGCGCCGGGGGCTTGGCTCCGGCGGCTGTGGAAGATTCTGGAAAACCGTCCGCGGAGAACACGCGAGTTCCCACAGGAACAGGACTTCCGGTGAGGAAAGTTCTGTGGGAACAGACCTGTGAAGGATCCGCTTGTGGAGAACTCTGCTCGGGGACAGCTACCGCCGAGGCCCATCGGGCGCGAGCCCCTCGGAACGCCCCGGGTTCAGTTGGTCCGGCTCATGCTGGTCCGTCCGTTTCCCGTTCGATCCGGGCCGGAATCGGCGTCGTGGGTTTGGCCGTCGGGCTCGCCGGCCCGGGCACTCCCGCCGCGGCCAGCCCCGGGTTGGGTTCCCCCCAATTCGCTCGCCCCGCGTTCGGTCGCCTCGAGTTCGGTCAGGCCGAGCACGCGCTCGACCAGTCGAACGCGTTCCTGCATCGAGAGGGACTCGACGGGGATATACGGCACGTCGAACATCTCGAGCATGAGCTTGACCATGCCGTCGATGCGCACGACGTCCTCCCACGTCAGGCCCGCGCGGACGCCGTCCGGCACGACCAGCTCCTGGTGGGGGCGCAGGTAGAACACCACGCCGCCGCGGACCCAGTGCATGTACTCCTTCAGCCGCGGATCGCGGAACACCTCGCCGAGGATGGTGGAGTGATGGGCGGCGTACGCCAGGTTGCAGAACGCGCGGTCGCTGACGAACGGCGCCTTGACGTTGTGCTCGGCCTCGATCTGCCGGGCGAACACTTCGCGCTGGTAGCGATTGACGAGTGCGATGTCGGTGCGGAGCGTCTCGAGCCGTGCCTCCATCTCGGCGAGCACGCCGCGGGCGACCTCGGCGATCATCGGGATGCCGTAGCGGTCACGCACCCAGCGGGCGAGCGTCGTCTTGCCCGTGGCATGCGCACCGACCATGTAGATGCGCAGCGGTTCGGTTGACGGGCGGTTCGGCAACATTCACGCGAAGCTAGCAGGACTTTCGCTGCGAAGCAGGTGCGTTTCTCGCGCGCCGCACGTGAGGAGTGTGGACAACGACGAACAGGCTTGCTGCACCTCGCGGAGTCATTGGCTTGGCGGGCCGGTGTGGTGTGGAGAGCGCGGCGCGGCCAGCTGCCGATTTTCGCGGAGATCCGACCCGCGGCTCGGCGCGGTGGACCGGTAAGGCGTTACTCGAACTCGTTCGCGGCCGACTCGTCGTCGTCGTGCGCGTCGCCCGCGTCCGCCGCGGCCGCGAGTACGATGCGGGCCCGTTCGCTGACCGACGGTTCGGTGAAAACGCGCTCGAGCACTTCCTGTGGTGCGCCGAGGGTCTGCACCAGCAGGTCGACGAGCAAGTCGGGCGATGCCGTCTCGGGCAGCGGCAGTTCGCCTTGGATGCGCGCGCTCGTCGCGGCGTGCAGTTCCTGCGTCAGCGCCTCGACCTCGTCCTCGCCGGGCTGTTGCTCGACGAACGGTGTGCAGTGCACCTGGCGGTAGCGCGTCGTCGCCGCGACTTCGCGGATGCGCACGCGCTGCAGGCCGACGACCCAGATCAGGAAACGCCCGTCCTCGAGTTTCTCGTGGCGCACGATTTCGCCGTAACCCGCGACGGGCAGGACCGGCGGCGCGTCGGCCACGTCGTTCGGGTTCGCAGCGCCCTCGCCATCATCCGGCAGGCGCGATTCCGGCAGGGCGGTCGCGATCACGAAGCGTCCGCTGGTATCGAGCAGGTCGCCGACGAGGTCGCGGTAGCGCGGCTCGAAGACGTGTAGCGGCAGCACCTGATGGGGGAACAGGAAGACCCCCGGCAGGGGGAACATCGGCACCGGTGCGGTCGGGATCGGCGTCTCGCTCACAAGGCGACCATAGCACCTGCGGTGAATGTGGAAAGGGTTGCAGTTACAGTGGTGGGCGATGACGGCCCCCCGGCTCGAGGACTTTCCGACGATGCGTCGTCGCCGTGGGTTGCGGCGGCTCAAGGAGGTGCCGGTCGCCCCGAGCCTCGTGACGCTGGGCAACCTGTTCTTCGGGTTCCTCGCGATCGCGAAGGTCGCCGATGCGCTGCAGACTGCCCAGCCCGGTGCACCGTTCACGTCCGTGGTCGGGTTGTTCGAGACCGCCACGATCCTGATCTTCGTCGCGATGGTGCTCGATGCGCTCGATGGTCGGGTCGCGCGCATGACCGGGCAGACCTCGGCCTTCGGCGCGCAGCTCGACAGCCTGTGTGACATGGTGACGTTCGGCCTCGCGCCAGCGTTCCTCGGCAAGGTTCTGATCGACTGGCATGCCCAGGTCGACGGCAACAGCCTGCTGGCCTTGAGTCCGAAGCTCTACTACTCGGCCGCTGCGGTCTACGTGCTCTGCGCCGCGTTGCGCCTGGCGCGATTCAACGTCGAGAGCGGCGAGGACGACGACCACTCGAGCTTCCGCGGGTTGCCGACGCCGGGCGCCGCGGCGGTGGTGGTGTCGCTCGTCGCGCTGTTCTGCACCAAGCACGATCCGCAGGCCGAACTCGGCCGGATGATCTTCGGCGATCGCTTCGACTGGATCGTGCAGTCGATGCCACTGGTGCTCGTGGTCCTCGGTGTGCTCATGGTGAGCCCGGTGCGGTTCCCGCACGCGCTGCACACGATCATGCAAAAGCGCCACAGCATGCCGTTCCTCGCGGGGCTCGTCGTGCTGATCGTTGTGGCCGCGCTCGAATGGCAGTTTGCGCTCGCGGTCGTCACCGGTGGCTACGTGCTCTACGGCGTCGGGCTCGCTGGTTGGCGGCTGTTGACCCGGCGTTCGTTCGACGGCGAGGGCGACGACGACGGCGGTGAGGATGGCGATGGTGGCGGGGATGGCCGCGGCGATGACATGACCGGCGAACCGCGTCTGCCGCATCCGCGCGCGACCCACACGCCGAGCAACAACTGATCGAACTTGACGAGCCAGCAAGCGGTGCAGATCGAACCGGGTGAGACCATCGCCTACCTCGGCCTCGGCAGCAATGAGGGCGACCGAGCCGCGGCCCTCGAGCAGGCGCTGGTTGCGCTCGAACGGACTCCGGGGGTGCGGCTGCTGCGCCGTTCGACCTGGGTCGAGACCGAACTCGTCGGCGACGGGCCCGCGCAGGGTACGTTCCTGAACGGCGTCGCCGAGCTGGCGACGCGGCTGGCACCGGTGGCGCTGCTCGCGATCTGTAAGGAGCTCGAACGCGCGGCCGGGCGCACGTTGCCGGCGGCGCGCAACCACCCGCGCCCGCTCGACCTCGACGTGCTGGCGCACGGCAGTGTGACGATCGACTCGCGCGAACTCACGGTGCCGCACCGCGAGTGGCACCGGCGCGAGTTCGTGACCGCGCCGCTGGCCGAGCTCGGGGTCGATACCGCGACGTGGCGCCGTTGGGAGCCGCCGCAGGTGCTCGGCACGGCGGCTGGTCTCGCGGCGTTGACGACCAACTGGCGCACGGGCGGCTGCTCGATCGGGCTGGTGCCGACGATGGGGGCGCTGCATGCCGGCCATCGGTCGTTGATCGACCGCGCCCGGCGCGAGTGCGACCGCGTCGCGGTGACGATCTTCGTGAACCCGCTGCAGTTCGGTGCCGGCGAGGATCTCGCGGCGTATCCGCGGGGGCTCGAGCGCGATGTCGCGTTGTGCCGCGAGGCCGGTGCCGATGCGGTGTTCACACCGAGTCCCGAGGCGATGTACGACCCCGGGTTCGCGAGTCGGATCCGAGTCGGTCACGCGGCAAGCGGGATGGAAGGTGCCGAGCGTCCCGAGCACTTCGAGGGCGTCGCGACGGTGGTGGCCAAGCTGCTCGCGATCGCGCGACCCGACCGCGCCTACTTCGGCGAGAAGGACGCGCAGCAGCTTGCCGTGATCCGCCGGTTGGTTCGCGACCTCGGGTTTCCCGTCACCGTCGTGCCCTGCGCGATCGTCCGCGAGGCGGACGGCCTCGCGATGTCGAGCCGCAACATCTATCTCGACGCTGCCGATCGCGTCGCGAGCACGGTGCTGTGCCGCGCTCTGAGGCGGGTCGATGCCGCGTTCGTTGCCGGCGAACGCGATCACGGCACGCTCGTGCAGCTTGCCCGCGACGAGATTGCGACGGAGCCGCGTGGCGTGATCGACTACGTCGAACTGCGCTCGGAAACAGATCTCACCGAGCTGCCGGCCGGCGCGATCGCGGCCGACGTCGCCGCGGCTGGCGTGCGCATGCTCGTGGCGGTGCGGTTCGCGCGCGGCCCGCGGCCCGTTCGCCTGCTCGACAACCTGCGGCTCGGCGCCGGCTGCGCGGGTGACGCCGGCGCCGATGTCGGAGCGGGTTCCGACAGCGCGGCGGCGGGGACGGACGCGTGACGGTGCTGTTCCAGACCGCGCCGGCGAAGCTCAACCTCGTGTTGCGCATCGTCGGTCGCCGCGCGGATGGCTATCACCTGCTCGAGTCGTTGTTCCACCCGATTGCGCTCGCCGACGAACTGTGGGTCGGGGCGACGGCGCCCGCGACCGGCGTCGCACTCACCGTGGCGAGCGCCGGGGAGCGCAGCGCGGTCGCCGCGGCGGACAATCTCGTCGTGCGGGCGCTCGAGCGCCTGCGCGCGGCGGCGTCGAACTCCGCTTCGGGTCGGGCAGTGCCGGGGTTCGAGGCCCATCTGCGCAAGCGGATCCCGGTCGGGGGTGGGCTCGGGGGCGGCAGCAGCGATGCCGCCACGGCGCTGGCTCTCGGGAACGCGCTCCTGGATCGCCCCCTCGCGGCTGCCACACTCCACGAACTCGCTGTCGGGCTCGGTGCGGACGTGCCGTTCTTCTTGCTCGGCGGCAGCGCCTGGGGCTGCGGCATCGGCGACGAGCTGACCCCGGTCGACGCGCCGAGCTGGCACTTCGTGCTGCTCGTGCCGCCGTTCGATTGCCCGACGGTTGCGGTCTACAAAAACCATGCAGCGCACTGGAACGACGGTGCACCGCAAGGTACTAGTGGTAGTCAGCCGCTACCCACCACCAGGGAAAGCGTTTTGCGTATCGAGTTCAGCAACGACCTCACAGCGGCGGCCGAGTCGGTACGGCCGGAGCTCGCTGCCCTACGGCAGCGGGCCAGCGAACTGGCCGGAGTTCCGGCGCACGTCACGGGCAGCGGGTCGACGCTGTTCCTGGCGTCCCGGACGGCGGCCGATGCCGCGGTGATTCGTGAGCGCCTCGCGCCGCTCGCGGCGGATGGGGTCGAGATCGTTCGAACGCAGAGCGCCGGTCCGCCGATGCCGCCCACGGAGGCGGCCGCGGTCGGGGGGGCATGCGGGGGGAATCCGAGTGGTCGGGGGCTGTCGCGGTGAGGGCCGCGGCAGGATTCGGGCGCATCGGTCCGGCACCAGTCCATCGAGCCCGCGTGCGGGCCAGGGAGGCGCTTCGTGACCAACGAACGACAGCAGTCTGGCGACTCGCCGCGGTTTCGCATCACCGAGATCCGCGTCAAACTCACTGACGATCCCCGCAACAAGCTCAAGGCGTACTGCAGCGTGACGATCGATCACGCGTTCGTCGTGCGCGACCTCAAGATCATCGATGGCAACAAGGGCCCCTTCGTCGCGATGCCGAGCCGCAAGCTCGCGGATCATTGCCCGCGGTGTCATCACAAGAATCACCTGCGGGCGGCGTACTGCAATCAGTGCGGTACGGGCCTCGACCCGGATCGCGCGCCCCGCGACGCCCGGGGCCGGTCGCAGCTGCACGCCGACCTGGCGCATCCGATCAACAGCGCGACGCGCATCGAGATGCACAAGGCCATCGTGCAGGCCTATGCCCAGGAGTTCGAAGCGGCGCAGCGCGACGGCGATCAGTACAAGCCCAAGTCGTTTGACGACCTCGACGCGCTCAGCGACATGGTCGACGACGACTACATCGAAGAGCTCGAGCGGCGGCAGGAAGAGCGCGATCGGCGGCGCCGCACTCCGGACGGTCGCAGCGACGGGCTGGCGTCCGGCGCGGCCGAGTAGGCGGCCGCACCGAACGGCTCGGGAAACGCGCGAGGGGGTGACCTGGCCGCGCGGGTAGTCATCGTCGGACCGGGGCGCGTCGGCAGCGCGATCGGTCGCCGGCTCGTGGACTCGCGCGCCGAACTCCTCGGCTTCGTCGGGCGCGGCGTGGCGGGCGCGGAACGTGCGTGTTCGTTCGCCCGGGGGGGACGGGTGCTCGCCCCCGTCGATCACACGAGTGCGCACGTCGTGATCTTCGCGGTCGGGGACGCTGAACTCGCGGCGGCGGTACAGTCGCTCGTCGACGCCACCGCGCCGCGATCGTGCAGTCTGTGGCTGCACACGAGCGGGCGACACGACCTGACCGTGTTCGATGCGGTTGCCGCCGCGGGTGGCCGACGTGGTTCGCTGCATCCGGTCGCGCCGTTTCCCGACGCGGGAGCCGGCTACGACGCGATGCTGGACCAGCCCGCCGTGCTGCAGGGCGACCCGCGCGCGCTGCGGCTGTTGGGGCGCCTGGCCGAGTGGCTCGCGATGCGGCCGATCGTCGCCGGCGCTGGCTCGCGCGCGCTCTACCACGCCGCGTGTGCGCTGGCGGCGAACGGCCTCGTGGCGCTGCGCGAACTCGCGGATTCGTCGATGCGGGCCGCGGGCGGTTTTGCACCGGACGACGCCCGGGAGCTCTCCGCGGCCCTGATGCGGAACTCGCTCGCGGCGACCGATCGGTTCGGCCCGGCGGCGGCGCTCTCCGGACCGGTGCTGCGGGGGGATGCGGCCACGGTGGCCGCGCACCTGCAGGCACTCGCGACGGATCAGCCTGGCGCGCTGCCGGGATATCGCGCTCTGATGGCGGTCGCGCTCGAACTCGCGCAGCAGCGAGGGCTGGCGCCCGAAGCCGCGGCGCGGATCGCCGAACTGCTCGACTGAGTTCGACGGACTCCGGGTTGCGGGTTCGTCCGACGCGCGCGCTTGCTACGCTGCCACCGCCCAATGCCAAAGATCATCGCCAGCGTCTTCGCCGAATCGGGCGACCAGGTGCTGCACGCCGCCGGCCAGGCGGCGATGGCGGGCGCCGACTGGCTCGAACTGCGGCTCGATCGCTGGCCGGTCGACCAGAGCCTCGAAGACGTGATCGGCGCGGTGCGGCTGCCGGTGCTCGTGACGTGTCACACGCCGGAGAACGGCGGGCACTTCCGCGGCACGCTCAACGAGCGGCGTGAGTTACTGACGCGCGCGTTGCTGGCCGGCGCCTCCGGACTCGATCTCGACATCGCGGAGACGTGGGCGCCACCCGCGGGGCGCACGGGCCTCGAACTGCTCGTGAGGTCGTTCCACAGCTTCACGGGCGTGCCGCGCGAACTCGACGAGATCCACGCGCGGCTCATCGCCAATGCGGGCGGCGTCGCGCGCTCGGCCGTCGCGAAGATCGTCGTGACGGCGCACGATCTCGCCGACGCCGCGCCCGTCATGCGATTGCTCGAAGCGGTCGATCAGAGTCGGACGCCGACGGTGGCGTTCGCGATGGGGCGGACCGCCTGGCCGACGCGCCTGCTCGCGCTCTGCCATGGCGCGCCGCTGCTCTACGGCGCGCTCGAGGAAGGGGCCGAGACCGCGCCGGGGCAGGTGCCGGTGGCGCTGCTGCGCGGGTTGTATCGGGCGCAGGAGCTGTCGACGGAGACCGCCGTCTATGGGCTGCTCGGCAACCCGGCGCTGCACTCGCTCGGGCCGTGGCTGCACAACCGCGCGTTCCGTCGGCTCGAGGTCGACGGCGTCTATCTGCCGCTCGAGACGTCGCGGCCCGACGAGGTCGTCGCGATGCTGCCGCCCGGGCGGGTCCAGGGACTGTCGGTCACGGCGCCGCACAAGGCGAGCATGGCGGATTTCTGCGGCAGCTGGAGTGCGCCGGCCGAATCGACGGGCGTCGTCAATACCCTCGTGCCGCGCGGTGGCGAGTTCGTCGGTCACAACACGGATGTCGAGGGTACGCGCGCGGCACTCGCGGAACGGGTTGGCGAAGGGCGCGGCAGATCGGCGGTCGTGCTCGGCGCCGGCGGGGCGGCGCGGGCCGGCGCGTGCGCGCTGCTCGAACTCGGCTTCGAGGTGACGATGCTCGGCCGCACGCTCGACGGCGTGCGGGCGTTTGCCGAGCGCCACGGGATCCGGCTCGGCAGCCTGTCGCGCGATCTCCCCGAGGGCCTGACTCCGGCCGTCGTCGTCAACGCGACTCCGCTCGGCAGCGAGGGGCGGCCGGCCGACGAGCGCCCGTTGCCGGATTGGCGGCCGGCACCGGAGACGGTGGTGATGGACATGGTCTACCGCCCGAGCGACACGCGTTTCCTGCGGGACGCGGGGGCTGCGGGCGCGACCGTGGTGCCCGGAATCGAGATGTTCCTCGCGCAGGCGGCGGAACAGGTCCGGTTGTTCACCGGCCAATCCCTGCCGGTTCGTGAGCTCCGGGCGTTCCTCGCTGGAGTCTCCTGACGGCGCGGCTTAGAACGCGGGGCGTGCGCGTCTTGTCGTCGAGCGGTTGGTTCCGGATCCTGCTGTCGGGCGTTGCCGGGGCGCTCCTGACCGGGGCGTTGGCGGCGCAGTCGGATGCGGTGGTCGAGTTGTTCACTGCTGACAAGGTGACGATCGACGGTCGCAGCTACCCGTACCGACTCATGCTGCCACCGCCCGCCGCTCGGCACGAGCCGCAGCCGCTGGTCGTGTTCCTGCACGGCGCGGGTGAGCGTGGCGACGACAACCGGCGTCAACTCACCTGGCTGCCCGCGGTCATGGCGCGGCCGAACAACCGTGAACGGCTGCCGTGTCATCTGCTCGCCGTACAGTGTCCGAAGGGTGAGCGCTGGACCGAGGTGCCGTGGGGTGACACGGCGAGCAAGCCGATGGCCGCGCGCCCTGGCCCCGCCCTGCGGGCCGTGATGGCGGCGACCGACGAGGTGCTCGGCCGGCACCGGGTCGATCGCGCCAGGGTCTATCTGACGGGGCTGTCGATGGGTGGCTACGGCAGCTGGGAACTCGCGGCGCGTGAACCGGATCTATTCGCCGCAGTGCTCCCCGTTTGCGGGGGTGGCGACGAGCGCGTCGTGGGCCGGCTCGTGGGGCTGCCGCTGCAGGTATGGCACGGCGCGGACGACAAGACCGTGCCGCCGGCGCGATCGCGAACGATGGTCGAGACGCTCGCGGGTTTCGGGGTGCCGGTGGACTACCGCGAGCTTGCCGGTGTGCGGCACGACTCGTGGAAACCGGCCTACGGCGAGACGGGCGGGTTGGCCTGGTTGTTCACGCAGGATCAACGGCAGCAGCAGCGTGGCGCGTTCTCGGCGTTTGCCGTGCTGCCCGCGGCGCGGCGGGAGCAGCGGCGTGATGGCGAGTTCGCGTTGCGTTCCGGCGCGCGCGTGCGGGCGGCCGACTCCGCGGCGTTGCCCGCCGCGCGATTGCTGGCGCATGCGTTGGCGTCGGTCGGCGGGCCCGAGTTGCCCACCGGTCACGGTCAGGCGCGCGGTGGCGATGTCGTCTTCGAGCTCGTCGATGCCGCGTCGGCCAGCGCGCCGATCGAACTCGAGCTCGGCGAGCGCCTCGAGGTTCGGGCGGTCTCGGCGGTCGCATTGCGACACGGTGCGGCGCTCGCGCTGCAGGTGCTGCGGACGTGGCCCGATTGGCGCTGCCCGCGGGGCCGGCTCGAGTTCGACCAGCCGCCAGGTGGCCGCGTCGTCGTGGGGGCCGGCAGTCTCGCGTGGTCGGGCGCGCAGGCGATGCAACTCGTCCGGCTGGTCTGGGAGTTCGGTGGCAACGAGATTCGGGGCATCGATCTGCAGGGCTTCGAACTGGCGACCCGCGGGGCCGTCGAGGCCGAGGCCCTGCGCTACGGTGTCACGGTTGCGTCCCAGCCCGCGACCGCGCGGGAATCCGCGGATCCCGCGGTGGTGATTGCGCTCGAGCGGCCGTTCGACCTGCAGCAGATCCTGGCCCGGCCATGCCCGAAACCGTCGTTCTTCGAACTCCGCGCGCCGCCCGGCACGCCCGATCGCATCCTGCGGTCGCTGCACGGTGCTTTGCCGGCAGCGGCCGAGCGGGCTCGTGGCGGACGGGCGTTGCCGCTCGGGCTCGTCCTGTCACGGCTCGGCGCTCTGCTGCGGCGCTCGGTTCTGCGCTGATCGTCGATCGGCTATCGTCGCTGCCCATGACCGAGTCCGACTCCGACCTCGAACGCGCCCTCCGCGGCGGCGATGACGCTGCGCTCGCGGGCCTGTTCGACCAGGAGCGGCAGCGCGTTCTGCGCATGGTGCAGTTTCGCCTCGACCCGCGGCTCATCGGTCGCATCGATCCTGAAGACGTCGTCCAGGAGACCTACCTCGAGGCCGGCAAGCGGCTGGCGGCGTTTCGTGGCGACGACAAGCCGTTCTTCCTGTGGATCCGCCTGATCACGCAGCAGACGATGATCGATCTGCACCGCAAACACGTCGGTGCCAAGATGCGCAACGCGGGTCGCGAGGTGCAGTCCCCGCAGAGTCAGGCGATCAGTGGCTTCTTCGTTGGCCACGTGACGTCGCCGAGTCGCGCCGCGATGCGCGAGGAGTTGCGGCAGAAGATCGAGACCGCATTGGACAGCATGGATGCGATCGATCGCGAAGTGCTGCTGCTGCGCCACTTCGAAGAACTCTCGAACAAGGACGCCGCGACGGTGCTCGGAATTCAGGAGAACGCGGCCAGCAACCGCTACGTGCGCGCGCTCGGTCGGCTGAAGGGTTTGCTGACCGAGCTTGGAGAGGGCTGATGCCTGATCGCGACGCTGGCAACGAAGAGCTCAGCAGCGAGGATCTCGGTAGCGAGGATCTGGGCAGCGAGGATCTCGCCAGCGAACGGGATCCGATGGACCTGCTCGTCGAAGAGTTCACGCAGCGGCTGCGCGCCGGAGAAGCGGTCGATGTCGAGGAGTTCGCGGCGGCGCATCCCGCGCATGAGGCCGAGCTGCGCGGGCTGCTGCCGATGCTGCAGTCGCTCGAGCAGGTCAAGCGGGAACGTGAGTCGTCCGGCGGGCTCGTGGCTCGCGTGTCATTGCCCGAGATGCACCGGCTCGGCGACTTTCGTATCGTCGTCGAGGTCGGGCGCGGCGGCATGGGCGTCGTGTTCGAGGCGTTTCAGGAATCGCTCTCGCGGCGTGTCGCGCTCAAGGTGATGCCGCAGGCGACGCTGCTCACGGGTAACCAGCTGATGCGGTTCCAGCGCGAGGCCCAGGTCGCCGCGCAGTTGCACCACAGCAACATCGTGCCGGTCTTCGGCAGCGGCGAGACCGACGGCTACCACTGGTATGCGATGCAGTTCATCGAGGGCCGGGGGCTCGATCAGTGGCGCGCGGACGAGGCTGCCAAGGACGCGGCGCCGACGGGGACGGCGGCGTGGCGCGACCGGGGCCGCTTCGTGGCGCGGGTCGGCGCCCAGGTCGCGGCGGCGCTGCACCATGCGCACGTGCAGGGCACCCTGCATCGCGACATCAAGCCCGCGAACCTGCTGCTGGACGAGAACGACCACGTCTGGGTCACGGACTTCGGCCTCGCCAAGGCGCTCGAGGCCGAGGGGCTGACACAATCCGGTGACCTGCTCGGCACGCTACAGTACATGGCGCCCGAACAGTTCGCCGGGCTCTATGACGCGCGCAGCGAGGTCTACGCGCTCGGCGTCACGCTCTACGAACTGCTGACTCTGCAGTCCGCGTTCGTCGGCCAGAGCAAGAGCGAGCTCATGGCTGCGATCCGGGACGGGCGGCCGGCTTCGATCCGTCGACTCTGCCCGGAGGCGCCGGCCGATCTCGTGACGATCGTCGAGAAGTCGATCGCGAGCGATCCGGGCGATCGTTACGTCAGTGCCGATGCGCTGGAGCAGGACCTCGAAGCGTTCCTCGAGGATCGACCGATCGCGGCGCGTCGGCAGAGTGCGATGGGGCAGGTCGTGCGCTGGTGCCGCCGCAATCGCGCGGTGGCGGCTCTCATCGCGGCGACCCTGGTCGCGGTCGTTGCCGCCGGCATCACCGGTTGGGCGGCCTACGTCGTTACGAGCGACGCACTGTCGACGGCCGAGACCGCGAACGAGCAGACCCGGGCGCAGCGCCATCGCGCGGAGGCCAATCTGCGGCACGCGCTGTCCGCGTTCGAAGGTGTGTTCGATGCGCTCGTCGGCCGGGACCCGCTGCTCCTGTTCGAGGCGGATCCCGATACGGGCGAAGAGTACGTCGTCGTTCAGCGCAACGTCAGTGATCAGGACCTCGCGTTGCTCGCCGGGATGCTGGAGTTCTACGACAACTTCGCCGCCCAGAACGCGGAGAGTCAGTCGCTGCGATTCGAGACGGCGCGGGCGTACCGTCGCGTCGGTGTGATCCACGCGCGGCTCGGCAAGCTCGATGAAGCGGCCGCGGCGTACGATCAGGCGTTGCTGCGCTACCGCGACGTCACGGATCGCGATGTGACGCGCGAGCTCGCGGCGGTCCATCTGGAGTACGGCCAGCTCGAGCAGCGCCGCTGGAACCCGGACGCCGCGGGCCAGCGGTTCGGCCTCGCGCTCAAGCTGCTCGATCGCGAACCGGGCGGGGGTGATGCAATGGCATTGCGATTCGAACGGGCGCAGGCGCACTTCCTGATTGCGCGGAACGTGCGGGCGCCGCGCCGCGATGGTCGACGGTCGCGCGGCGATCGCGGGGACCGGCCGGGGCCGGGCGAGCGACCTGATCGCGAGACGCGTCCCGATCGGCTGACGCGCGAGGAGCGCCGGGCCGAGCAGCAGAAGCGCCTCGAAGCCTCGCGCCGTCACCTCGCGCACGCCCAGGAGATCCTCGAGGGCCTGCCGACCGCCTATCGGCAGAAGCTCGACGTGCGAGCGTTCGAGGCGCGTTGCCTGCTGCTGGCGAGTCGGTTCGAACGCGATTCGGCGGCTGCGGCGCGGCTCGGGCAGGAGGGCATCGAACTGCTGCGAGAGGTCACGGCGGACAACCCCGACGCGACTCACGTCCGGTTCGAACTCTGCGAGACGTTGCTCGATCGCGTGGCCCGCGCCCGCATGCGACGCAGCGGGGACGGGGACGCGGATCGCCTCACGCTGATGCGTGAGGCGCGCGATCACGCGGAACGGTTGGTACGTGACCAGCCCGATCGCGATCACCGGTCTTTGCGTGCGCGAGTGGGAGCGGATCTCGGCGGCGAGCTGGTGCGGGCCGCGGATCGCGTCGACGAGTCGGAGCCTGCGGGCGCGGCAGCGGCCGCGGAGCTGCGTACGGAGGCGGAGGCCGAATTGCGCGATGCGACCCGCGATCCCGAGTTGTTGCCGCGACGCACGCTGATGGCCGCCGGACTGCTGGACGCACTGCTCCGACGCTCGGGCCGGATCACCGAAGCCGATGCCGAGCTCGATCGGGTCTTTCCGGCGGTGCGGCGAGTGTTCGAGCGCCTTCGTGGCGAGGGTTGGCGTTGGCGTCCGCCGGGGCGCGGTTCCGGGCGCTCCGGCCCGGGCGGTGAGCGCTCCGGGCCCGACGGCTTGCGGGAGGGCCCACGCGGCGACCCGCCGATGCGGGGTGGCCCACCGCGCGATGGCGCGGGCGGCCCTGGCGGCCGCGAAGGCCGACGTGGATCGGGCCGGCGCGGGTCTGGTCGGGCGCCGGCCACGCGGCCGTCCCGAGAGTTCGAGCGCCGCATGCGCGACTTGTTCGAATCGCTGCCGCGCCCGACTGGTGCGGGCGACGGACGGTCCGGCCCCGACGGCGAACGCCGCGGCCGCTGACCTGCGGCCGCCGGGTTCAGTTGTTGATGATCGTCGTGGCGTTGGCGTTCGGGTTGCCGTCGGCGTCGATCCAGGTCGTCAGAACGATGCCCGTGACCGGGTCGGCGAGGCGGTTCGCGAGCGTGACACCGAGCGGTCCCGTCAGGTTCTGGTTCACTGGTCCGTCGCGCAGGACCGGGCCGAGGATCGGCTGGTTCATCGGCACGCTGCTCGACGCGTTGGCGTTGCCACTGACGTCGTCGACGATGCGGTCGAGATCGTACTTCACGTCGAGCGGGTCGAAGTAGGTGTTCGGCGCGCCGTTGCCGCCGTAGCGGTTGGGGTTGTCGTCCAGCGGGTTCTGTGCTGCACCGTCCTGGTCGAACAGGTAGAGCCCGGTGCCGAGGCCCGCCGCCATGTGGACGAACCAGGGCGAGTTGAGTTGGTTGCCCGGATTGCGTCCGATGTGCGTCTTCAGCAGATCGAAGTCGAGGTTGCCGAAGTCGTTGCCGCGCAGTTGCGAGCGGAACGTGTCGTAGGCGGTGCCGTGGTTGGCGATCGCGGTGTCGGTGAGGTGGCACGAGACGCAGTAGCGCGGCCCTTCGTTGGTCGGGTTGACCTTGCCGCGGATCGAGTGCGCCATGAGCGCGTTGTGGCCGAGGGCGGGTAGCGGCCGCGTCGGGTTCTGTGCCGGGTTCGCGCCATTGGCATTGCGATCGCTGAACGCGAACACCGGAGTGCGGTTGCCTTCGATGTCGAGGTAGCGGAAGAACACCTTCGTGTTCGCTGCGGTGTTCGTGACCTTGTTGTCGGGGCCGACACCGAGCGTGAAATTGACCGGCGACTGGTAGACGAACTCGGCGAAGCGCTCGCGGAACGAGATGCGCTCGCCCGTGATGTTGCTGAAGTTGTTGCCGCGGTTGTACTCGCCCTCGAGGTGGCAGCCGATGCACGTGTTGGTCCACGACGAGTGGCACGAAGCGCAGTCCATGCTGTCCGTGTGTTGGAAGCCGCTGTGGCCGCTACCGAACTGCTGCGGGCCGATGCCGGTCGACGCGAGGCCGTCGTCGCGGCCCATCGCGAACGAGCCCATCGCGGAGTAGAGCGGTTCGTTCGTGAGCGGGTTCGTCTTGCCGCTGTCGACCACGACATCGCGGGTCTGCCGGATGAAGTGGCGGTTGCCCGTCACCTTGCTCGTCAGCCAGAGGTTGCCGTTGCCGTCGAGTTCGATGTGGCGCAGCGGCGTGCCCTTCTCGTCGACCGCGACCGTCGCGGTCTGCCCCGCGTAGTTCGTGCCCGCGACGGTCGTCGCGTAGTTGTCGGCCGTGCCGTGGCAGGTCTCGCACTGGATCGCGACAGCGTGACTCATCCGGCTCACGATCGCGCCGCCGCCGGGTTTGACCTCGCCGTGCAGGTCGGTGCCGCCGTGGCAGTCGACGCAGCCCATGCCGGCTTCGTAGTGCACGTCCGCTGGCGTGTCGTCGCGGCCGTCGCCGTCGTAGTCCTCGAACAACAGGTACTGGTTGTGGTTGCGCCCGTTGAACGTGCGGTTGCCGACCTCGGGGTCGAACAGGCGCGTGTCGTTACGCGTGGTTTGGAAGGAGTCGGGGTTCGCCGGGTATTGGAACCCGCGACGCACGTCCTGGTTCTGGTCGAGGCGGATGCCCCAGTACTGCATGACGGTGCGGTTGCTGCCCTGGTGGCAGCCGGCGCACGTGTAGTCATCGATGCCCTCGATCTCGTGCCCGTTCGGCAGCGTCCGCTTGACGCTCAGGATGCGGTGCGCGCGCACGTGCGCGCGTTCGGGATCGTCGATGTCGTCGGGGTCGGCGGGCTCGTCCTTCGGCACGTTCGGATCGCGGCTGCGCGAGCGACCGTCGAGGCTGTAGGGCATGTGGCAGGACGCGCAGCCCGATGGCCGGAAGTCGCCGTAGCGGTTGTTGGCGCCGCTGCTGCCCGCGTGGCAGTCGCCACACGTAAACATGATCTGTTCCTGATAGATCTTCGCGAGGCGTGAGTTCGGCTTGAGCGTGCCATCGGCGTTCACGTCGTTCACGAGGTTGGCGACGACGAAATCGTCGTTGTCGAACAGGAAGTCGGGGCCCTCGTCTTCACGCGACGCCCAGACCGGCGCCTCGATCAGCTGGCCGATCTTGCCCACCGCGTTCGGGTCATGCACGTGGGACGGATCGTTGACCGCGCGGAATGCGATGTCCGCGGCCGTGTCCTCGAACAGGCCCTGGTGCCCCGGGATTTGGTTGAGCTGACCGCTGGCGAACGCGCCCCCGCTGAGGATGCCCATGGACAGCCCGATCGGGCTCCGCGTCATGCTGGCGCTGTGATCCGTGTGACATTCGCCACAGCCGCGGGCCGCCTCCGTGACGCGCAGGTCGCCCGGGTTGAGGAACTGCAGATAGTCGAGCCCGGTGTAGGTCACGCCGTCGACCGTGTAGTCCGGCACCTTGTCGATGCCGGTCAGCGTGAGCTTGTTGAAGTAGGCCTGGGCATTGCGATCCTGGAAGTCGCGGTCGCCGATCGACGGCGGCGGCGGCACGTGGCTCGTCGCTGCGTCGAGGCCGTCAGGGTTGCCGCCATGGCAGGCCGTGCAGCGCAGGATCTCGGCCGCGCCGGGGAACGGATGCGGGTTCTCGAGTCCGGGACCGGCGTAGTCGTCGTGAATCGAGCCGTTGTGGCACTTCATGCACGACTCGGCGGTCGCGATCGATGACTCGCGGCCGGTTTCGTCGACGCAGGCCGGCGTCAGCGTGAAGCCGACGACGAGCAGAGCGAAAGCTACGGCCGAGGCACCGACCGGACGGCGTTGGATTACTCTCATGGCGACGGTCCTCCGTTGGACCTTCCGAGTGGGGGTGGCATCGTCAGTTCGGGACCGGACATGTGCTGACGGGTCTCGATGCGAGACTGGGTCCGATCGTCATGGCGTTGTCATCGCGGGTTCTGCGCGGTGGGAAGTCAGGGGGATTCCCGGTGAGGCGTGGCCGAAATCGCAAAGCACGGGAGCGGCTGGGTCAGCGGACGACCGCGGGACGCCAGCTCGTCGGGATGTGGCAGCGATCGCAGCGGTCGACCCAGCCGAGGTTGATGTGGGGTGGGTTGTTCACGCCCGCAGCGTCGTTGAAGTGGCAGCTCTCGCAGTTGGGATCCGTCGGGCGGAAGTTGCGCACGAACGCGCCCGAGTGGCAGCGATGGCAGGCCACCTGCATGTGGGCACCCGTCAACGGGAAGCGACCGTGTAGATGGCGCACGCGTGCGTTGGGCACGTGGAAGGCGTTCTCGTCGTGGCACGACGCACAGTCCTTGCCGAGTTCACCGTAGTGCACGTCCTCGTGGCAGCCAGCGCACCCCTTGTTCGCGAAGACCGCGACTGGCCCGCGATCGTTGTGGCAACGTAGGCACTTGGCCTGGCCGTGCGCGCCGTTGAGGGCGACCCCAGTCGATTTCTCGTGGTCGAACTCGAACGTCTCGACGATGTCGTTCCAGCTCTCGCCGAGGTGGCAGAGTTTGCAGTCGGCCGGGAACGAGTCGTGCTTGACGACCATGCCGAAACCGGCCCACCAGCGGTGCAGCTCGCGGCCCTGTGGCGAGCTGACGGAGCAGGCGACGATCGCGAGCAGCCAGCCGCACACGAGCGCCGTGCTGGTCCAGCGGATCTTACGTTGTGTGGATGCCATGGGGGTGGACCTCAGAACGTGCGTTGAAGGTAAAAGCCGAGACCGAGCGACAGCTCCGTGTCCCAGAGTGTGGCGTCGCCGTAACAGAGCAGGTTCCAGCGCTCACCGACATTGCGACTCCAGTGGCCCGCGAGGCGGTACTGGATCAAGTCGTCGGCGTTGTCGGGGAAGCCCTCGTGGTGCACGAAAGCGATTTCGAGCAGCGCATCGAGCCGGCCGTCGAAAGCTTGGCCGCCGTGATCGATCCGGCCGCCGAGCAGCGTGCTGTGGGCGCCGTGAACCAGGAAGCCCGCCAGGCCCGAGCGCATGTCGTTCACGAGCAGGTCGTCGGCGAGCAGGCCGGCTTCGGCGGTCGCGCCGGTGCGATCCTGATCGGTCCACGCGGTGCCGCGTGCGAACCAGCGCGTGCCGCTACTGCTGGTCGTGAACGCGTGTGCGCCGAAGCGATCCTGGTGCGCATCGAGCAGCGTGGCCGGCTGGATCGTCTGCAGGAACTCCGTACGGCGCTGGTCCGGATACTCCTCGTGATCGTAGGTGAACTCGAGGCCTGAGCCGCCGTCCCAGCGCCGCGTCGCGTGGGCGCGAGCGCGCGTGAGTTCGGGGCCGTCGCGCTTCGTGTCGCTGCCGTAGTAGAAGTCGACCCAGGTCGTCGCGGCGATATCCCAACCGTCGCTCGGCAGGTAGCGCACCTTGCCGACCACGAGGTCGCGGTCCGCACGGAGATGGTGCCAGGTCTTCTGGTAGCCGACGCCGAAGGTCAGGCGTTCGGCGATCGTGTCGGGCCAGAGATACCAGGCCGCGAGCTGCATGTCCGCGCCCGTGTCGAGGTCCTCGTCGAGCTCGGGCAGCGCGCCGAAGCTCGCGCCGATGCGGTGGCCGTCCGCGAATCGGTAGCCCCACTCGACGCCGTCGAGTAGGCCGAACTCCGGCATGTCGCGCGGCAAGAGGCGTCCGAACTGCCAGCGCATCGGGTCGTAGCGCGTGCCGCCGATCTCGTAGGCCAGTTCGAACACGCGCAGGTCGGGATCGGTGTTGCCCGTCGTTTCCGTGAGGTAGGTGAACTCGGCGTGGACGCGCAACGTACCGCCGTAGCCGACCGGGTTCTCGACTTCGAAGTCCGTTCCGAGGCGCGCGAACGACTGATCGAATGAATCGAGCGTGCGGCGCAGATCACCGGCGGTGTAGATGCGGCCCGTCGTTCGCGACGCGCGTTCGCGCGGCTCGAGCGGGCGGCTGCCGGCGAGCAGCGGCATCCCGGGGCGCCAGCCGTCCTCGCGAGGTGTGCGGCCTTGGCGTGGTCGGCGACGCGTCGGGTTCGTCGTGGGTTGGCCTGCTTCGGCCCCGGTCGCGGGTTGCTTCGGCTTCGTGGCTTTCGGCCCTTCCGGAACGGGCACCGGAGCGTTCGCGCCGGGGCGGCGGCGCTGCCGCGGGACGAGCACCTCACCGCGGACACCGCGCCTCAGCTGCGCCGAGCGATCGACGAGTTCGACGGTGGCGCTGCGGCTGCCCACTTTCGTGACCGTGCCGTGCAGGATGTCGCCGTTGCGCGGCAACAACACGACCTTGTCCCCGGCGGCTACACGGTCACGCTCGCCGCGATCGATCGTGACGATGCCGGCGGTGGGGGCGGCGGTCACTCGGATCTCGAGTTTCTCGAACACCGGCTGCTGCGCCCGCACGGCGACCGCGGGGATCGTAAGCATCGCGAGCAGCGTCAGGTGATTCGGAACAGGCCGGAGCATCATCGTCCTTTGCGCCGCGGTCGGTCGGTGCCGTGGCACTCGACGCAGTTGGTCGGCAGCGGCTTGTATCGGACGCTCGTCGCCGTCCCGAACAGCTCCGGTTTGTGGCAGCTCGCGCACGGCACCTTGCGATGGGCGTCTCCGAGCTGAAATCTCGAGTCGAGATTGTGACGGAACGAGAGCCGCCGAAACGAGGTCTGGCTCTTGTGGCACTTGCCGCAGTTGGTGCGCCCGAAGCGTTCGAACTGGCCCTGATGGGGGTCACTGTGGCAATCGCCACATTCGCGGCCCTTCGCCGGCATCGTCTCGCGACCGTGCTTGTCCGGGACATCGCGCAGTGCATGGCAGGCGACGCAGTCGAGCTCGGCGTGGCGGCCCGTGAGGGCGAACCCCGTGAACTCGGCGTGCGCGAAGCCGTGGGGCAGTGTGCGGAACGAGACCGTGTCGTGGCAACGGGCGCAGCCGTTGCGGCCGTCGATCGTCGCGGGCACGCCAGCGCCATCGAACTGTCCCTGGTGGGGATCCGGGTGGCAGCTCGCGCAGCCGGCGAACGCCGCGCTGTCGCCGAGGATGCGCCCGAACGTGCGGCCGTACTCGTCGGCTCGTGGCTGCCGTGTGTGGCAGTCGGTGCACTCGATCTGATCGTGCGCGCCATCGATCGCGAAGCCGGTGCGTTCGCCGTGGTGGAACGCGCTGAGATCGAGGTTGCGGAACGAGTCGGTGCCGTGGCACTCCGCACACGTGCCCTGCGGGTTGGCCTGCAGTTCCGCATCGTGGGCAGCGAACGCGCCGCGGTGCGCGTCGCCGTGGCATTGCTCGCAGCGATGCGGGGTGTCGTGGAACTGACGGGCGTTGCCGGATTCCGGGTCGCGATGGCAGCTGTCGCAATCGAGATCGTCGTGGGCGCCCGTGAGCGGGAAACGCGAGAGCGCGTGCTTGTCCCGATCGAATTCGTGGGGTGTGAAGTGCGTGTCGGCGTGACAGCTCACGCAACCCTTCGCAGCGAACGGGCCGACATCGAACTGGCCTGCGTGCGGGTCCTCGTGGCACGATCGGCAGTCGGTCGGTGTGCGTCCCGGATGGCGCGTGGCGTAATCCGCGCTGCCGTTCGGGGGCGGCGAGTGACACTTGTTGCAGGTGACGCCGGCATGCTGGGCCGCCAGCGGAAAGCCGGAGTGCGCGTGCTGCGTCGCGTCGACGGTGACGTTCGGATCGGCGAAGTGCAGCAGGTCGAGCGGGTGGCACGACTCGCAACTGGCGTTGACGGTGACGTTCTGCGCCGTGGCATTGCCGGCAACGAACTGCTCACTGTGCGGCGAGTCGTGGCAGTCGCCGCACTGCCGATTGCTGCGCCGATCGAGCGGCGACATTCTCTCCAGCGCGCGCGGCGAGTCCGCGGAGTGGCAGTCGCGACACGTCGCGTTGCCGTGCGGGCCGTCGAGTGCGAGCCAGTTGTCGTGGTTAGGCACGAATCGCGTCTGGAACGTGTCCTGGGTGTGGCAGCTCGTGCAGGCCAGCTGCAT
This sequence comes from bacterium, assembly GCA_024743115.1. GTDB lineage: Bacteria > Planctomycetota > UBA1135 > UBA1135 > UBA2386 > JAGQRA01. Next base: position 54,677 of record JANSXC010000014.1, read on the forward strand.
CCGCCCGCCGTGAGGATCTGCGTGACACGTGTCGCAGCGCTGCGACAGGCCGAGGAACCGCTTCTGGCCCTCGGCCAGGACTTCGGCCTCGGCGTTGACGTGGCAGTCCTGGCAACCGAGTTCGACGTGCGCGCCCGCCATCTCGAAGCCCACCAGCGTGTGATCGAACGCGTCGGGGTCGGCGACGCCGGCCTGCGCGAACGCGAGGCGGTTCACGAGTCGGAAGTCGGTACCGTGATGTTCGCCGTGGCAGGTCGAGCAGTTGTTGGCGACTCCTGGCGCTAGTCGGCCGTGGAGCCCGGCGCCGTCGGAGATCTGCGTCGCGACGTCTTCGTGGCACTCACTGCACGCCTTTTGCATGTCGCCGAACCATCCGCCGTGGCAGGCCGCGCAGTTCGAACCGCCTTCGATCGAGGCGATGGCGCCGTGCACGGCGGAAACCGGGCCCGGTGGCTCACGGTCGAGGTTGACGAATGCGAGCATCAGCACGCCGAGCAGAGACGCGATACCGACCCAGATACCGGCGCGGCTGTGCTTCTTCGGATGGCGACCGGGCTGCTTCATCAGCTGCCTCCGAAGGCGCCATGGGACCACGCCATCACGACGTGCACGACGACGAGCAGCATGAGGAGCAGGGCGAGCCAGCGATGGAACCAGCGCCACGCGGACAGCACCGCGCGGAGATCCTCGAGGTGCGCTGCTGCCACGGCGGTGCGGTGCGCGGCTCGCACGGTCGCCATCACGGCAGCACGCTCGGCGTCGGGAACCTGCTCGGTCGCAGCGATTCGTTTGAGTTGGCGGTTCGTGAACCAGAGGTCCCACGACAAGCCGATCAACGTCAGCACGCGGCCGCAGAACGACCCACGCCACTGCCGCCGTTCGAGCATGGCCGAGGTCTCGCTGCGCGCCCGGTTCGCGAACTCGGACGAGTCGTCAGCGGTGAGTTCCGCGAGTCGCTGTTTCACCGCGGTGAGTTCGAGTTCGCGACCGTTCGCAGCGCGCGGCAGCCAGGCGTAGAACCAGCGTCCGATCGCACCCGTGACGACGAGTGCGGCGAGTGCCCAGAACGCGTGGCCGCCCGGCGTCGAGCGCGGCGCGAGCGCGGCGTGGAGCGCCGCGAGCAGGAGTGCCGCGACACCCGTGACGATGTGCACAGACATCCAGCCGGTCAGCGATCCGAAGCGCACGGTCAGGCGGCGGCGCAGCAGGTAGGCGAGGTTGGCGAGCAGCGCGATCACCGCGACGATGCCGAACCACAACCCCAGGCTCTGGTCGGGGCGCAGCAGTGCGTGCGTCGGATCGGCCGCGCGCAGGGCCGCGGGTTTCTCGTAGTAGTCGAGGTGCCACAGCGCGAATGCGAACGTCGCGATTGTCAGGACCAGTGAGCTGCCGAGCACGGGCAGCAGCCCGGCGCTCGTCGCCTGGGATTCCGGGGCGGTCGACGCGCGGTCGTCAGGCGCGGGAGCGACCTCGCGGTGATCGAACGAGACGCCGCTCTGCCGCAGGTTTTGGAACGGCGGCACGCCGCCGATCATGACGAACACCTGGTCGGCCGCGAGTTCGCGGGTCCGCGAGCCGCTCGTGTCGCCGGCTGGACGGATCGCGACCGTGCCCGGACCGATGCTCGCGACCTCGTGCTCGTAGACCGGCGAGATCCGACCGTCTGCGAAGCACGCCTGGAGGCGGTCGCGGTTGCGGCGACGGATACGGAAGAACTCGTCCTGCCGATGCACGATCGTGACGCGATTGCCGGCCTGTTCGGCGAGCGCCATCGCGGCCTCGACTGCGGAATCACCGCCGCCGACCACTACGATGTCGAGGCCTTGGAAGTTGTGGGCGTCGAGCAGCGCGTAGGCGACGTGGGGCAGATCCTCACCGGGTACGCCGAGGCGTCGCGGTTGCCCGCGCCGACCGAGTGCCAGCACGACGTTGTCGGTGCGCAGTGCGTCGCCGTCGGTGTGCACCGTGAACCCGCCGTCCGGGTGTGGCTCGCAGCGGTCGAACGTGATGCCGCCGCGGAACGGCACGCCGTGGCGGTCGGCGAGCTCCTGCCACAGCGACACGAGATCTTCCTTCGCGTACTCGCGCGCGGGCAGCCGGCCGCGCAGTGGCAGCGTGATCGGCTCGGTGAGCACGAGCTTGCGCCGTGGATACTTCGCCACCGTGCCGCCGATCACTGCTTCCTGGTCGATGAGTAGGAACTCGAGGCCCTGCTCGATCGCGCCCAGCGCACAGGCCAGGCCCGCCGGTCCGGCACCGACGATGACGAGATCGAGAATGTCCGGCGAATGCCCCCGCGGCCGCCCGCCGATGGTCGCCGCTACGCGCGCACCCTGTTCGGTGGCCGGTCGAATCAGCGCTTTCGCGGTGATTTCACCGACGAGGTAGACCCCGTCCGTTCCGGGGACCGCGAGTTCGTCATCGAGGACCGGGACGTCGTCGCGCTCGCTGAGATCCCCGTGCCCGAGCGTCACGGCGCCGACCGGGCACTCCGCGACGCAGCGCGCGTGGCCGACGCAGAGCGCCGGATTGACAACCGCCGCCTGGCCGTGCACGAGGTCGAGCACGCCTTCTTCAGGGCACGCCCGGATGCACGTGCCGCAACCGAGGCACTTCTGCAGATCGACGAGCGGCACCTGCAGCGGTGTCGCCTCGACCTGGCGCGCGGCCATCGCCGCGCGTTCGCCGATCACGTCACGCTGCCGGCGCAGCTCGGCCCGACGCTGGAACGCGACCGCGAGGCCCAGCATCAGGACGACGAGCAGACACGCGAGGAGGGTCCAGGTCACGGCGAGAGGCGGTCCGCGCCGCGAGCGCGGCGGTCAGCGGTTGGGACCGGCCGGCATGCCCTCGGACGGGGCCGTCCCGCGGTCGATGTAGGCCCGCGAAGCCGCGAGCGTGCGATCGAGTTCCTGGTCGAGTTTTTCGGCGGCGACGCGCACGCGCTTGACGTCCTCCTGGATCTCGTCGAGTGCGCTCGGGTTGAGATCGTGCGCGAGGAACTTCGCGTGGTCGCGCAGGGATTGCACGAACGCTGAGAGCTGCTCGCGCGAGTCGTTCGCCGAGGTCAGCAGCGCGTCGAAGCGTTCCTTCGCGACCGTCATGCGCAGCTGGCCCCGCGTGCGCAGGCGTTCGTCCGCGATCGTCGTGACGTCGCGCTGCCACTGTTCGAACACCGGTTCGGCGGCCGAGGCCATCGGCTCGACGACTTCGTTGAAGCGCTGGGACTGTTGTTCTGCGACATCGATTCGCTGCACGAGCTGCGCGTATGCCATCGCCACATCACCCTGGGGGTAGTCCCCCGAGGTCAGGGCGTGCAGACGTTCGAAGCCGTCCGAGATCGCATCGCGCGAACGGTTGGCCTCGATGTGGACCTTCTCGATCCAGGTCGCGAGGTTCTCGGCCCGGACGGGTGCGCCTTCGAGTCGAGATCCCGACATGCAGGATCCGAGGGTCGCGGCGAAGAGAAACAGGATCGGTGTGACGCGGCTTGGTTGCATTGCTGTGTGCCCAATCGAACGGCGGTCCAGGGCCCCATGCCAGTCCGCGGCTGCAGATCGCGGATGGGATCGTGGCGCGGAACTGAGGTATGCCCTGCCAATGGGTTTTCGACCACTCGCGACCCGCGCTGAACCGAAACGTGGCTGCGAATCACGAGGTCTTCCGTGTGGTCATGTTCGACAGTGGTTGCGCGCCGCCAGGGATTTCCCGACGGGGAGCCTCCTGGAGTTGCGGCGGATCGGCTAAACCCAGCGCGATGCGAAGGATCCGACCCGTGTTCGCGTGCTGCCTCCTCGCCACCCTGGCCCTCGCGGGCCGCGCGATGGCGCAGGGCGACCTCGCCCGGTCGCGCTGGCAGCTGATCCATGAACGTCCCGGAGTGAGTCTGCGCGCGCTCGCCGTGGTCGACGACTCGACGATCTGGGCCGGCGGTAGCGGCGGCACGATCCTGCGTTCGACCGACGGCGGGGCGACGTTCGAATCGCGCGCGCCGGTCGACAGTGGCGAGCTGGACTTCCGGGACCTGCACGCATTCGACGGGGACAAGGCCGTCGCGATGGTGGCCGGCCAACCGGCGCGCCTCTACCGCACGACGGATGGTGGGGTCTCGTGGCAGGTCGTGCACACCGAAGCGGACCCGGCGGCGTTCTTCGATTCGATCCACTTCGCGGGCGAGCACGGGCTGCTGTTCGGCGATCCCCTCGGCGCGGCGGCCTACGTCGCCGCGACCGACGACGGCGGGCGATCCTGGCGGCGGCTCGAGTCACTGCCGATGCCGATCGTGGGCGAGGCCGGGTTCGCGGCGAGCGGCTCCTGCATCGCTGCGGTGGGCGCGTTCCGCTACGTCGTCACGGGCGGGACCGCGTCGCGCTGCTTCGTGAGTGCCGACGCTGGTCGCAACTGGTTCGCGCGCCGCTTGCCGCTCGCGCAGGGAGCGGCGTCGAAGGGCGCGTTCAGTGTCGCGTTTCGCGGCAATCATGGCGTCGTGGTCGGTGGTGACTACCAGGCGCCGGCCGAAGCCAACGGCACCGCGGCCCATACGATGGACGCCGGTCGCACGTGGCAGGCCACGAGTGCGGGCGGCTATCGCTCGGGCGTCGTGTGGCTCGACGACGATCGGCTGCTAGCGGTCGGTTCCGATGGCGCGAGCTGGTCCGCTGACCGCGGTCGCACCTGGGAACCGTTCGGCAACGTCGGGTTCCATGTGATCGGATGCGGCGACGATGGCTCGGTGTTCGCGGCCGGCAGCGACGGGCGAATTGCGCGCCTCGTGGCGACGCCGGAGTTCCGTGTGATGCCGCTGTTCGGTGATCACATGGTGCTCCCGCCCGAGGAAGCCGTGCTGGTCCGCGGCACGGGGGGGCCTGGTCAGCGCGTCGCGATCAACACGTCGTGGGGATTCGAGACGGCGTGCACGATCGCGGACGATGGTCGCTGGCGTGCGGTGGTCGTGACGCCCGCGGCCGGTCGCGTCCAGAAGGTGACACTGCGCAGCGGCGCGGAGCGCATCGAACTCGCGGACGTGCTCATTGGCGACGTGTGGCTCTGCTCGGGCCAGTCGAACATGGAGATGCCGATCGGTCACCGCGGGGGCTGGAAGCTCGGCATCGAGAACTGGCAGCAGGAAGTACTGAATGCCAACCATCCGCAGCTGCGGGTCTTCACGACCGAGCGCGCGACCAGCGGGACACCTGAGTTCGAGCTCGAGGGCGAGTGGCACGTCTGTTCCCCGGACACGGCCGGCGACTTCTCCGCCGTCGCGTACTTCTTCGGGCGTGACCTCATCGAGGCGGGCCACGGGCCGATTGGCCTCGTGGTCTCGTCGTGGGGCGGTACGGTTTGCGAGGCGTGGACCAGCGCGCCGGGGCTCGCGGAGTTTCCCGAGTTCGAATCCGCACTCGCTGCGACGCAGCAGCCCGAGGTGCCGCGGGCGGAGCGCGTGCGGCAGTTCTGGGCCAAGGTGCCCGAGTCGGTTGGACTCGCCCGCGCGGCCTGGGAGTCGGTCGAGCTGCCGGCGCCGTGGTCGAAGTCGGGCTGGAGCAGCTTCGACGGGGTCGCGTTCTATCGCCGCGCGGTCGAACTGCCGCCCGCGCTGCGTGGCCAGGCGTTGCGCCTCGAGCTCGGTGCGGTCGACGACATGGACACCGTGTGGTGCAACGGTACGAAGGTCGGAGGCCTGGAGGACGCCGGCAGCTGGGCCACCAAGCGGCGCTACACCGTGCCCGCGGCGTTGACGACCGGGCGTGAGCGACTCGAGCTCGTCGTGCGCGTCGTCGACACCGGCGGCGAGGGCGGCTTCACGTCGACTCCGGCCGACATGGTGCTGACGGGCGTCGACGGCGGCGTGCGCGTGCCGCTGGCTGGCGCCTGGCAACGGCGGCGGGCCACGGCGATGGCCGACCTGCCGGCGTGGCCACGCGGTGGTGGCGCGCGACCCAATCGCCCCGCGGTGCTCTACAACGCGATGATTGCGCCGCTCGTGCCGTTCCCGTTCCGTGGCGCGCTGTTCTACCAGGGCGAGTCGAACCGCCTGCGGGCCGAGCAGTACGCGAAACTGTTCCCCGCGATGATCCGCGACTGGCGGCGCGTGTTTGCGCGCGAGCTGCCGTTCTATTTCGTGCAGATCGCGCCCTTCGGTTACCGCGGCGAGGCGCTCGGTGGCGTCGAGCTGCGTTGGGCGCAGGCTCAGGCGCTCGAACTACCGCGGACCGGCATGGCCGTGACGCTGGACATCGGCGATGCGCGCGACATTCATCCGCGCAACAAACTGGATGTCGGGCGCCGGCTCGCGCTGCACGCGCGGCGGGCCTGCTACGGCGAGAACGTGGTCACCGATGGGCCGATCGCCCGGCGGGCCGCCGCCTTCGGCCCGACCTTGCGAATCGAGTTCGAGCCGAGCCGCAGTGGCTTGCGCCCGGACGACGAGCTGCGTGGGTTCGAGATCGCTGGTGCGGACGAGCGCTTCGTCCCGGCACGAGCCCGGGTCGAGGGCCGTGAGGTCGTCGTGTCCCACCCCGATGTCGATGCTCCCGTCCACGTGCGCTACGCGTGGGCGGCGGTGCCGGAGGCGACGCTGTTCAACGAGCATGGCCTGCCTGCCGGTCCGTTCCGTTTGTCGTCGCCACGCTGAGTTGATACGCTCCGCCGCGGATGGACGACATCGCGCTGCATTCGGCATTCGAGCCCAGAAGTCCTCGGGACGCCGGTGTCGGCCCGGCGGCAGGCGTTGGTGGGCTGCCGGCGAACGAACTCCACGTCTGGGCGGTGCCGCTCGCGGGCGACCCCGAGCCGTTCCTCGCGCCGTTGTCCGCGGCCGAACGGGAGCGGGCTTCGAAGTTCCATTTCGCCGATCATCGCCGGCGCTACGAGATCACCCACGGTGCGCTGCGCCACGTGCTCGCGGCCTACACTGGCACGGCGCCGGCAGAACTGCAGTTTCGTGTCGGACCGCGCGGTAAGCCCTACCTCGACGGCTCGGCCGCCGGGGCGGGGCCGTTCTTCAGTTTGTCGCATTCGGGCAAACTGACCTTGATCGGCATCGCGACGAGCGAGCTCGGCGTCGATTGCGAGAAGCTCCGGCACCTGGAGAGCTTCCGCGAGATTGCGCGCAAGCACTTCTCCGAGCAGGAGTTCACGCGACTGGAGGCGTTGACCGAGACCGCGCGCCTGCTCGCGTTCTACCGCTGCTGGACGCGCAAGGAGGCCTACATCAAAGCGCTCGGCGAGGGCCTGACGATGGGGCTCGACACGTTCGATGTCAGCATCGACGAGGAGCCGCGGCTGCTGGCGTGCCGTGGAGTCGGTGAGAGTGCGGAGGGTTGGGCGATGCTCGATGTGTCGCCCGGGCCGGACTTCGTCGCAGCGATCGCGATCCGGGCCGCGGAGCGCGCCGTCAGGCGCTTCCAGTTGACTCTCGACGCCTGATGGGCGGCCGGGTCGTCGGCGCTCAGGGTCGTCGGCGCTCAGGTCGTCTAACTGGCCCGCACCTGCACGAGCTCACCGACCGAGTCGAGCATACCGCGCAGTGTGTCGTAGTCCGGGTGCCGCATGCGCAGCCAGGCGTTGGCCATGTAGCCGGCCTCGACGCCTTGCGTCCCCGAGCCGATCGGCGGGGTGTGGACGTCGATGATCCACTCGCCGAACCGCTTGTGGACTTCGTCGAGGCCGTCGTAGGCCTGGATCGTACCGTCCTGATCGGGTCGCAGCGCGATCATGCCGGCCGCGTACTTGCGTGACGGCTGGAATGGCACCTGCTCGTGCACGATGGCGTGACCCCAGGCGGCGTAGAGATCGAACTCGTTGGCCGCGGAGTAGAGGTCCCAGACGCCGACGCCCGGCGGCCGGCAGCCGATCTCGGAGAACTTCAGCCCCTTGTCACCGAAGAACCACTCCATGTGCGTCGGGGACGTCCAGATCCCGAGCGCGGTGATCGCGGCCTGGCCGAGCTCGCGCACCTCGCGGTAGTTCTCGTGTTCAACCCGGTTCGTGCAAACGATCTGCGGCGAGATCCAACGCGTGCGCATCGCTTCGAGCACATTGGGGAAGTAGTGACACGCGAAGTCGATCACGGGTTTGCCGCACACCGAGAGCGTGTCGTAGAAGCCCTCGTGCCCGGTCAGGAACTCCTCGATCGCGACTTCTCGTCCGCGGTCCACGCCGAGCTCGGCGAGCACGCGTTCGAGCCCCGCGTCGTCGTCGACGCGGTGGGTGCCAGCCGCGCCCGCGCCATCGAGCGGCTTGAGGATCAGCGGGTAGCCGGTGTCCTTCGCAAACTGCCGCGCGTCCTCGGGGCTCGTCACACGCGCGCTCGCCGCGCACGCGATGCCGGCTTCGCGCACCGCGTCCTTCATCGCGGGCTTGTCGCGACACAGCCAGGCGGTGCGACTCGTCGTGCCCGAGATCTCCAGCCGTTCACGCACGTGCGCGGCGGCCATGACGTGCGCTTCGATCGTCGCCTCGAGGCGGTCGACGCGCGCGCGTTGCGACAGGCGCTTCACGGCCTCGGCCAGCGCGTGCTCGTCGACGACGGAGCGGACGCGTTCGAACTGGAACAGCCCTTCGCGAAGATTCGCGGGCAGGGCCTCGGCGGGCCGTTCGCTGATCGCGGAGATGCGTGCGCCGGTACTGAGCAGGCCGCGCAGGAACTCGCGCTGGTTGTTGGGGAACGCCGGTTCGATGAGAACTACGTGCATGGTCGGTGGATGGTCGCCGTCGTGGAGCTCACAGGCCGCAGAGGTCGCGGTAGAGCGCGACGTATTCGGCACCCTGGCGATCCCAGGAGAAGTCGCGCTGCATCCCGTTCTTGACGAGCTGCTGCCAGCCTTGGCGGTCGCGCCAGTTGCGCAAACACCAGTCGATCGTGCCCGCGAGCGCCTGACTGCTGAACTCGTCGAACAGGAATCCGGTGCCCTCGCGCGTCGTCGGGTCCCAGGCCTGGACAGTGTCCGCGAGGCCGCCCGTGCGACGTACGATCGGCGGGGTGCCGTAGCGCAGACTGTACATCTGGTTCAGTCCACACGGCTCGAAGCGCGACGGCATCAGGAACACGTCGCTACCGGCTTCGATCCAATGCGCGAGTTCGTTGTGGAAGCCACGGTACAGCCCGACCTTCTGCGGCCAGGTGTCGCGCAGCCATTGGAAGTAGCTCTCGTGCTTCGATTCGCCGGAGCCGAGCACGCACAGGCGCATGTCCTCGCGCTGCAGGAACACCGGAATCGAGTCGGCGAACAGTTCGAAGCCCTTCTGCGACGTCAGGCGCGAGACGACGCCGAACACCGGCGCACGCGGGTTGTGGGGCAGGTCCATGCGCTGCAGCAGCGCGGCCTTCATCTTCGCCTTGCCGCTCGGATCGTCGGCGCTGTAGTGGTGCGGGATGAGTGGATCGGTGGCGGGGTCCCAGTCGCCGTAGTCGACGCCGTTGACGATGCCGACGAGGTCGCTGCTGCGGGTCTGCAGCAGCTCCTCCATGCCCATCCCGAATTCGCTGGTCTGGATCTCCCGCGCGTACGTCACCGAGACGGTCGACAGCTTGTTGGCGTGGAGCACGCCGGTCTTGAGGAACGCGAACCGCTTGTCACGCAGGTCGCCGTGGTGCAGGTGCGCGCGCTGGTCGTCGAGGCCGATCGCCGCGAGCTGGCTGTCGGGGAACACGCCCTGGTAGCCGATGTTGTGGATCGTCAGCAGGGTCTTCGTGTTGCTGAACAGCCGATCCCAGTGGTAGGTCGTGCGCAGGTAGAGCGGGATCAGCGAGGTGTGCCAGTCGTTGCAGTGCACGACGTCCGGCGACCAGCTGAGCCGCTGGCAGGTATCCAAGACGGCGCGGCACAGCATCGCGAACCGTAGCGATTCGTCGCCGTCGTCCGTGTAGAGCCCCTCGCGATGGTAGAGCTCAGGGCAGTCAACGAAATGCACGAGCACATCGCTGTTCGGCAGCGGAGCCGTGCGGATCGAGCAGCGGATCGTGCGCCCGGGAAACTTGACGTCGATGGCTTGCGCGCCTTCGAGGGGTGTCGTTTCGACGTCACTCTTGGCGACACGCTGGTAGAGCGGGACGAAGATGCGCACCTCGTGGCCCGCGCGGCCGAGGAACCGGCCGAGGCCCGCGACGACGTCGGCGAGACCGCCGGTCTTGGCGAACGGGGAGACTTCGGAGGCGGCGAGGCAGACGCGCAGCGGACGCATGGCTTGCCGATGCTCGCATGCGGCAGTCGCGGGTGCGAGTCCCAGCCAAGAAATGCTCGATCGAAAAACGCGGCCGACAGCCGACCGCTGTGGCGTGGTCGGTCCATGCCGGTCCAGGGGGGCAACAGAACCGTTGGTCACGCTGGCGGGCGATGGCGGTGGCCGCTATAGCTGCGGCGCAGATGCACGTCGTTTTCGTCATGCCCTTCGCAATGGCCAGCTCGCTGCGATTCGCCCGCGCAGTGGCCGAGCTACCGGAGGTCGAGGTCAGCCTGATCTCGCAGACGGAGCGCAGCGCGCTGCCTGCCGAACTCGCGAAGCGGATTGCCGGTTTCGAACGGGTCGCGGACGCGTTGGCGCCCGACCGGCTGGTCGGCGCGGTCCGTCGGCTCGCGCAACAGCACGGCGAGGTCGTACGGCTGGTCGGCATTCTCGAACAGCTGCAGGAGCCGCTCGGCAAGGTGCGCGAAGAACTGCAGATCCGCGGCATGGACTCGCGCGAGGCGGCGAACTTCCGCGACAAGGCGCGCATGAAGGAAGTGCTGCGCGCGCACGGCATCGACACCGCGAAGCACCGGCTCTGCGCGACGGCGCGCGAGGCCGAGGAGTTCGCCAGGACCATCGGTTATCCGCTCGTTGCCAAGCCGCCCGCGGGCGCCGGTGCGAAGTCTACGTCGCGGTGCACGACTGCTGCGGAGCTCGGTAGGTTTCTGGCGGCGACGCGCCCGCGGCCCGGTCAGGAAGTCCTGATCGAGGAGTTCGTGAAGGGCCGCGAGTACTCGTTCGATTCGATCACGCTGCACGGCATGCACGTGTTCCACAGCGTCTCGAGCTACCACCCGACGCCGCTCACGGTCATGGACAATCCGTGGATCCAGTGGTGCGTCGTGCTGCCGCGCGACATCAGTGGGCCGGAGTATGCGGATATCCACCGGTTCGGTCCGGCGGCGCTCAGCGCGCTCGGGATGTATACGGGGATGACGCACATGGAGTGGTTCCGGCGCGAGGACGGCTCGATCGCGATCGGCGAGGTCGCGGCGCGGCCGCCCGGTGCGCAATTCGTGTCGCTGATGTCGCATGCCTACGACCGGGACATGTACTCCGCGTTCGCGGAGCTCATGGTGCACGAGCGCTTCGATCCGCCGGCGCGGCGCTACGCGGTCGGTGCGGTCTACCTGCGCGGCCAGTCCGTCCGCGAGTCGGGCGGCAGTTCGGAGGCCGGTGGCCGGGTTACTGCGGTGCACGGCGTCGAGGAGATCCGGCGGGAGTTCGGACCGTTGATCGTCGAATCGCGTCTGCCTGAGGTCGGCCAGGTCCGGAGTTCGAGCTACGAGGGCGAAGGGTTCGTCATCGTCCGGCATCCCGACACGGCCGTCGTACACGCGGCGGCGGATCGCATCCTGAATCGCATGCGCGTCGAGATCGGATCCGAGTAGGCTCTGAGGAGGGTGTGCCCGAGATGAACGTCGTCTTTCTCAGTCCTGGTTTTCCGGCCGAGATGCCGTTGTTCGCGCGCGGGCTCGCGCAGGTCGGCGCCAACGTCTATGGCGTGGGCGATCAGCCCGCCGCGGCGCTGCCCGATGATGCGCGCGCGGCTCTGACCGACTACCTGCAGTGCTCGTTCGGGGACGAGGCGGCGGCTGTCGAACGCATCCGCTCCTGGCTGCGCGGGCGCAGCATCGACCGCGTCGAGTGCTCGTGGGAGCGCCTGATGTACCTCGCGGCGCAGTTGCGGCAGACCTTCGGCGTGCCCGGCATGACGGTCGAGCAGACCGCGATCGTGCGCGACAAGGAGCGGATGAAGGAGGCGGTCGAGGGCGCGGGTCTGCGGGTGCCGCGGCACGGTCGCGCGCGGTCGCAGCACGAGGCCTGGTCCGTCGTCGAGCGGGTCGGCTACCCCGCAATCCTCAAGCCGATCGACGGCGCCGGCAGCCAGAACACGTTCCGCTGCAACGATGCGAGCGAGTTCGAGGCCGCCCTGCAGCGCACCCGGCACGTCGAGGAGATCTCGGTCGAGGAGTACGTCGAGGGCGAGGAGCTGACCTACGACACCGTGTGTGCGGGCGGGCGCGTGCTGTTCGAGAACGTGTCGTGGTACCGGCCCAAGCCGATGATCCTGGCGCAGAACGAGTGGATCTCGATGCAAAACATCGTGCTCAAGGACATCCACGCGGAGTTTCCTCGGCCCGGGGTCGAGCTCGGGCGCGAGGTGTTGCAGGCGCTCGGCTTCGAGGTCGGCTTCACGCACATGGAGTGGTTCCGCACGAGCGCCGGCGAGGCCGTCTTCGGTGAGATCGGCGGTCGACCGCCCGGCGCGCGGCTCGTGCACGCGATGAACTACGGCTACGACGTCGACTTGTTCACGGGCTGGGCCGAGGCAGTGTGCTTTGGCCGGCTGAGTCAGGACGTCACGCCGAAGTACAACGCGTCGATGGTTTTCAAGCGCGCGCAGGGCGACGGCGAGACCGTCGTCGCGCATCGGGGTCTCGGTGAGCTGCTGCAGCGCTACGGCCAGCACATCGCCTCGATCGAGCTGACGCCGATCGGGCAACCGAAGCGCGATTGGCGCAAGGTCGTGGTCGGCGACGGCTGGATCGTCGTGCGCCACGAGAACCTCGACTTCACGCTCGAGATGTCGGAGGCGTTCGTCTCCGACCTGCTCGTCGTCGCGGGCTGAGCGCCGTCGAGCCGTCGTTCACCGGCGGTCGAGCCCGACCAGGAACTCGGTGTAGGACGGCTTGGCCGCGCCGTCGTCGTGCTCGCGCATACCCAGGGTGCCGAGGAACTCGCGAAAGCGCGGATCGGATAGTCCGTAGTAGCTCTCGAACCGATCGAGCTCGCTCGGGCCCCAGTCCCCGAGATGGAGGAACGAGCAGAACCGGATGTCGGGGCGCGAGCGCAGTGCGAGGAAGACGTTCTGCACGAACCGCCGCTGGGCTTCGTGGCTGCTGCCGTTGGTCGGTCCGGAGCTCCAGCCGGCCGGGTAGCCGACTTCCTGGAGCAGTAGCGGGGTGGGGGCGACCGCCGCCCGCATCGTGTCGAAGTCCGCCGCGACGACGTCGGGGCTCCGCGGGTGGAAGTTGCTCATGAGCGGGTAGTAGGTGAACGCGACGGTGTCGCTCGCGGCCTTCAGCAGTTCGACGAGCGCGGGTTGGCGTTCGAATCCCGTGAAGGTCACGGACGTGCCGATCGCGAGTCGCGGATCCAGGGCGCGGGAGTGGGCGCGCATCGCCGCGAGCAGCGCGGCGTAGGCCGGAGCGTGGTGGGGGCGCGCCGCGAGCCACACGTCGACCTCGTTGCCGATGGCGAGGTAGAAGCCGCCGTTGGCGACGAGTCGCGGCACCAACGCGTCGAGTACGGTAGCAAGGCGCTGCGAGAATGCCGGGGAATCGAACGTCAGTCCGGCCCGGAGTTCGTTCGGGAATCCGGCGTCCACGAGGTCGGCGGGCAACGTCAGCGCGGTCGTGTCGATCACCTGGAGCACCACGTAGGGCGCGAGCGCGGCGGCGGACGTCGTCGCGAGCAGGTGGTCGAGGTGCGTGAGATCGAACACGCCGGGTGCGGTTTCGATATCCGTCCAACGGATCGCGAGTTCGTAGCCGTCGACGCCGCGCGCGAGCGACTCCTGCCACGCGGCGTCCATCGCCCCACGCGCAGTGACCGGTGGTGCCGAGTAGATGAGGCCGATTCGCTGGCCGGGGCCGAGCAGCGGGAGTTCCGCGGCCGGGTTCGTGGGGCCTGGCGCGGGCACTTCCGACGCGCCGGGTTGTGCCTTGCTGCTGCAGCCAGTCGCGAGCGCGGCGACCAGGAGCGCGGCGCGAGCGGGCGCCGGGAATCGGGCGAATCGGGCGGGCATGGCCACGCGAGCGCGGAAAACGGCAACTGCGTTTCGCGGGGAATCGCCGGCCTGCGTAGACTGCCGACCCCAACGACAGTTCCAGCATGAAGAATTCGTTCCTCCGTGGCCGCTTCGGGCGGTCGTTCTCGTTCCTGGCGACCGCCGCGCTCGCGGCTGCCTTCGCAGTGCCGACGACGGCGCAGGCCCGCAAAGAGCTCGGCCGCATGTGGACGTTCGAGCATGCGCCGCTCGGCTGGTTCCAGCAGGCCTACGACTGGCAGCCGAGCAAGGAGTGGCTCGACCATGCCCGCATGAGCTCGCTGCGCCTGGGTCGCAAGAACGGCGATGGCTACCAGTACTTCTGCTCGGCCTCGTTCGTGACTCCGTACGGCCTCGTGATGACCAACCATCACTGTGCGCGCGACTTCATCGCGGGCATCCAAGGCGAGAACAACTGGCAGAAGGACGGGTTCTACGCCGGCTCGTACGACAACGAGATCAAGATCCCCGGTGCCGTCGTCTCGCAGCTCGTCGAGCAGAGCGATGTCACCGCAGCCGTGCGTGAGCAGGGTGAGCAGGCTGTGATCGCCGCGGCCAAGGAGAAGCACCCGGACCTCTACCACGAGGTTGTCGCGCTCTACCAGGGCGGGATGTACCAGCTCTACAGCCACAAGGTCTACGACGACCTGCGCCTCGTCTGCGCGCCGCACGGGCAGAGCGCGCACTTCGGTGGTGACCCGGACAACTTCTGCTACCCGCGCTGGGGACTCGACTTCACGTTCCTGCGCGCCTACGGCGCCGATGGGCGCCCGGTCGACAGCGCCAAGATGTGCTTCTCGTGGAAGACCACGGGTGCGGGCGAGGGTGAACCCGTCTTCGTGACCGGTAACCCGGGCAGCACCGGCCGGCTGCAGACGCTCGCGCAGTGTGAGTATCGCCGCGATCACCATTACCCGCAGATGCTCGAGCGCATCCACGGCATGCTCGACCGGCTCAACGAGCAGGCCGGCCAGAGCGCCGAAGCCAAGAAGCAGCTGACCTCGCGCATCCTGCAGATCGAGAATGCGCGCAAGGCGTTCCAGGGCTACCTCGACGGCCTGCGCAATCCGCGCATCATGGCGGTCAAGGAGAAGGCCGAGACCGAGCTGCGGGCGGCGGTCAACAAGAACGACGACCTCAAGGCCAAGTACGGCGACACCTGGGACCAGATCGCGGACATCCAGAAGCAGAAGGTCGAGGCGGCCGGTGATCGTCGCGCGATGCGCGATCTGACCGCCGAGGAGGAAAAGCTCAACAAGAAGGTCGGTGAGGCCTGCTTCGCGGTCTACGGCACCGAGATCCCGCCGGATGCCACGATGTCGCTGCGTCTCAGCGACGGCGTCGTCAAGGGCTACGAGTACAACGGCACGAAGGCGCCGCACATCACGACGCTCTACGGCCTGTTCGCACGCCACCACGAGTTCGCTGGCAAGTACCCGTTCGATCTGCCGAAGGCCTGGCTCGACAACGAGAAGAACCTCGACCTGTCGACGCCGTTCAACTTCGTCGCGACGGCGGACATCATCGGCGGCAACTCGGGTTCGCCCGTGATCGACAAGGAGCACAACGTCGTCGGCCTGATCTTCGACGGCAACATCGAAATGCTCGGCAACCGCTACGTGTTCGACGACGAGGTGTCGCGCTCCGTGTCGGTGCACCCGGCGATCATCATCGAGTCGCTGCGCAAGATCTACGGCGCCGGCAAGCTCGCCGACGAGCTCGAGCGCAAGAAGTAGTAGTTGCTTCGTAGCGCCGGCCGCCCCGGGGCTACTCGGGGTCGTCGCTGTGCTTGTGCCAGAGGTGCACGCCCAGCGCGATCCCGAACAGGCTCGTCGTGTAGAGCGCCGGGAAGATGATCAGGTGCTCGAGCCAGATCAGCCAGAATTGCTGGTCGTCCGAGCCCGACACGATGCGCGGGTCGAACGTCATGTGCGTCATCGGATTGACGATGTCGATCACCTGGCTGATGTCGAGCGAGGTGCCGAGCCGCTGATCCGACGCCCATTTGCTGAACATCGCGAACGGCAGACGGGCGGCGAGCATCGAGGCGCTCACCATGACGATGAGCATCAGGATGCCCGACGCCTGGCGGGCGACGAGGATGGCGAGCGCGAGCAGGGCCGGCCACAGGAACCGGTCGATCCCGATCGGTTGCACGACCGCTGCAGGTGCGGCGAGGGTTTGCATGCCGAGCCACGTGGCGGCCGCGCTCCACGCCATCGCCATGGGCAGTAGGAACGGACTCCGGAGTTCGCGCCGGCCGCGGGTCCAGAGCACGGCGCCCCAGAGGATCGCGAAGGCGAGGAACGGCAGCGGCCACTGCCAGCCCGGTGCCGTCACGGTGCCGGTCGGGAACGCGACCATGCTGACCTCGAGCGCAGCGCCCTCGAAGCCGGCGTAGTGGTGGACCGTGGTCAGGGTCTGCTCCGTGGGGCCCGTGAGGCCGTGGCCCAGGCTCACGGCCGCGGCGAGTCCGAGGGCCGCGATCGCGGCGCGGCGCCAGCCCGGCAGGGCGAGCCCGAGGCCGAGCAGGAGGAAGGCGGCAAACTGGAGAAGGGCGACGAGCAGATCCATGCGGGCGATCGCAACGGGTGCGGGGCGGAGGGTTTTCACCCGCCCCGGCCGGGGAAGCCAGCGACTTTTGCGGAAGCGAGACTTTTCCGCTCCGACGCTTGCTGCGGGCCAGGGCGATCGCTACGTTCCTTCGCCTTCCTGGATTAGCGATGACGAAGCAGAAGACCAAAAAGGCCGTGGTCAAGCGGATGAAGCTGACCAAGACGGGCAAGGTGAAGTTCCACCATGCCTTTACGTCGCACATCATGGTGCGCCGGAGCACCAAGCGGAAGCGCCACCTGCGCCGCGCCGCGATCGTGCCCGGTAAGACCGGTGTGAACCTCCGCATGCTGCTGGGAGGTGCGTAATGTCACGCGCAACCAACAGCCCCGCGACGCGTCAGCGCCGCAACCGCGCCCTCAAGCGCGCCAAGGGCTTCCGCCAGGGCCGCGGCAATCTCTACAAGCAGGCCAGCATCACCGGCATTCGCGGTGATGCCTTCGGCTTCCGCGATCGCCGCACCAAGAAGCGGGTCTTCCGCTCGCTCTGGATCACGCGCCTCACGGCCGCGGTCAAGCAGCACGGTCTGCGTTACTCCGTGTTCATCCACGGCGTGCAGAAGGCCGGCATCACGCTCAACCGGAAGGAGCTGTCCGAGATCGCGATCCACGATCCCGCGACGTTCGAGGCGATCTGCGGGCAGGCCAAGGCCGCGGTCGCCTGAGCTTCACCTGACTGCTCGTAGCGGATCACTCCGCTGCGGTCTCGCGAGGCGCTGGCGGTTGCCAGCGCCTTTTGTTCGTACGGCTTCTTGTTCGTATGGGCGGTTCACCCGATCGAGGACCTGATGGATACCAGCGCAAAACGGGAGCAGTGGCTCGCGCTCATCGCCGGCGCCGCGGATGCGGACGCCCTAGCGGCGGTCGACCGGCAGTTGTTCGGCCAGAAGGGCGAGGTGCTCGAGCTGGTGCGCTCGGTCACGTCGTTGCCCAAGGAGGAGCGCCCGGCGTTCGGCAAGGCTGCGAATCTCCTCAAGCGTGAGGTCGAGCAGGCACTCGCGACGGCACGGGAGCGGTTCGAGGCCGAAGCGCTCAAGCGGGAGCTCACGGCGGGGGACTTCGATCCGACCGAGCCCGGGCGACCGTGGCAGGGTGGCACGCTGCATCCGATCACGATCGTCCAGAACGAGCTCGTCGATCTGTTCCAGTCGATGGGTTTCCGCCAGGAGGACGGCCCTGAGATCGAGAGCGAGTACTACAACTTCGATGCCCTGAACATTCCGGGTGACCATCCCGCGCGTGAGAGCCAGGACACGTTCTGGCTCGACGACGGCAACCTGCTGCGCACGCACACCTCGCCGGTGCAGGTGCGGACGATGCAGCGGCTCACGAAGGATGGCTTCGAGCCGCCGCTGCGCGTGATCGTGCCGGGCCGTTGCTTCCGCTGCGAGACCGTCGACAAGACCCACGAGCATTCGTTCTACCAGATGGAAGGACTCGTCGTGGATCGCGACGTCAGCGTCGCGAATCTGATCCACACGATGAAGACGTGCCTGCGGGTGATCCTCGAGCGTGATGTCGAGGTGCGGTTGCGACCGGGATTCTTCCCGTTCGTCGAACCCGGGTTCGAGCTCGACGTCAACTGCCCATTCTGCGGCGGCAAGGGCTGCTCGGTCTGCAAGCAGTCGGGTTGGATCGAGATCCTGCCGTGCGGCATGGTGCACCCGCACGTGCTGCGGCAGGGCGGTATCGACCCCGAGGAGTTCACAGGGTTCGCGTTCGGCATGGGGCTGCAGCGCGTCGTGATGCTGCGCTACGGCATCGACGACATCCGGCAGTTCATGGGCGGCGACATCCGCTTCCTGCAGCAGTTCTCGGAGGTGCCGCGATGAAGATCTCCCTGCGGTGGCTCCAGCGTCACGTCGACCTCACTCATGTCGAGCCCAAACAGATCCTCGCGGACCTGACCATGAGCACGGCCGAGATCGAAGGGCTCGAGCGCTTCGGCGAAGGGCTCGAGTGCCTCGTCATCGGTCACGTTCGAAAGCGCGAGAAACACCCGGACGCCGACAAGCTCTCGGTCTGCACGGTCGATTTGCAGGACGCCGGTGGCGTCGTGCAGATCGTGTGCGGAGCGCCCAACGTCGACGCCGGCCAACGCGTCGTCGTGATCCGGCC
Source organism: bacterium (assembly GCA_024743115.1). GTDB lineage: Bacteria > Planctomycetota > UBA1135 > UBA1135 > UBA2386 > JAGQRA01. The sequence continues at coordinate 73,466 of JANSXC010000014.1, forward strand.
TGGCGACGTGCTGCCGCCGGTGGGCAACAAGGGTGCTCTGAAGATCAAGGTCGGCAAGATCCGCGGCATCGAATCGCACGGCATGATCTGCTCGGAGGCCGAGCTCGGGCTGTCCGAGGAACACGACGGCATTCTCGTGCTGCCGCCGGACACGCCGATCGGGGCGCGCTTCGTGGACGTCTGTGCCGTGCAGGACTGGGTCTTCGAGATCGACAACAAGTCGATCAACCATCGGCCTGACCTTTGGGGTCACTACGGTTTCGCGCGGGAGCTCGCGGCGATCTACGGGCTCGAGCTGCGCCCCGCCGCGACGCCGGTGGGGCTCCCCGAGACTGGCGAGACGATCGCGATCGAGATCGATGAAGCCGCGGCCGCGGCGTGTCCGCGTTACTGCGGCCTCGTGATCGATGGTGTCGAGTCCGGACCGGCGCCGAACGAGCTGCGCTGGCAGCTCGCGGCGGTCGGCCAGCGTGCGATCAACCTGCCCGTCGACCTCACCAACTTCGTGATGCTCGATCTCGGTCAGCCGATGCACGCATTCGATCGCCGACACGTCGGGGATGGCCCGGTGCACGTGCGGTTCGCCGGCGCGGGCGAGAAGATCACGACGCTGGATGGTCAAGAGCGTGATCTGCAGGACAGCGATCTGCTGATCTGTTCGGGTGCCAAGCCCGAGGCGCTCGCGGGCGTCATGGGCGGGGAAGGCACGATGGTCGAGGCCGGCACCACGAGCCTGTTCCTCGAGTCTGCGAACTTCCACGCCACGACCGTTCGCCGCACGAGCATGCGTCTCGGGCTGCGCACCGACGCGAGCACCCGGTTCGAGAAGGCGCAGGATCCCGCCAACGCGGAGCTCGCGGTGCATCACTTCCTCACGCTCTTGCAGGAACACTGTCCGTCGGCCGTCGCCGCGGGGCCGCTCGTCGATCCCGCCGGTTTCGCGTTCGAGCCCCCGGCCGTCGAGCTGCGGCGTGCGCGCCTGCACCAGAAGCTGGGGATCGAACTCGGCGACGATCAGGTCGTCGCGATCCTGAGCTCGCTGCAATTCGAGGTCGAGGTGCACGACAAGGGCTTCACCGTGCGGGTGCCGAGCTTCCGGGCGACCAAGGACATCAAGGCGGAGGACGATCTCATCGAGGAGGTCGGCCGGATGTTCCGCTATGACAACATCCCTGAGCAGCCGCTGACGGGCACGATCGAGCCGCCGGTGCGGAACGAAGAGCTCGCGCTGTCACGTCGCCTCCTCGAGAGTGCGGTCTTCGACCTGCGCTGCCACGAGGTCTACAACTACAGCTTCGTCGCGGACTCGGTGCTCGCGATGGCCGAGGCGGCGGAGCACGCCTATGTGCACGTCAAGAACCCGGTTGCGCCGGAGCAGACCTGCATGCGCCGTCATGTGATGCCGAGTCTGCTCGCGAGCGTGCCGCAGAACTTGCGCCAGCGGGCCGAAGTGCGGCTCGTCGAGCACGGCAAGGGTTACCACGCCGAGATGCGCGGCGACGATGGGCTGCCGCACGAGGTGCGCGAACTCGCGTTCGTGATCTCGCGGCGTGACGGCGAGCATCCGTTCGCCGAGCTGCGTGAAGCCATGGGGTCCCTGCTGCTGCGCTCGGGTTACCCTGCGGTGCTCGATCGCGTCTGGCACGGCAAGGACCAGCCGTGGGTGCACCCGTCGCGCGCGGTGGCGATCGATCGCGATGGTTCGCCCGTCGGCTACGTCGCCCACCTGCATCCGGGCATCGCGCGCGCATTCGAGCTGCCGGCGACCACGGCGATCGCGTGCCTCGACGTGCGCGCATTGTTGGTCGCGGGTCGGCAGATCGGTGCCTACACGCCGGTGCCGACGTTCCCGCCGTTGCCGGTCGATGTCGCGCTGCTCGTCGACGAGAGCGTGAAGGTCGCCGAGGTCAGTGAGTTCCTGCGCACTGTCGGTCGCAAGCTCGTACGCGACGTGCAGCTATTCGAGGTCTACCGCGGCGAGCGGTTGCCGGCCGGCAAGAAGAGCCTGAACTTCACGGTCACACTCGGCGCCGACGATCGCACGCTCGCGGACAAGGACGAGAGCAAGTTCCTGTCCAAGGTCCGGGATCAGGCGAGCCGGATCGGCGCCGAACTCCGCGGCTGACGCGTCCCGCCGTCAGTCGTTCGATAGTCGCGCGACGAGGTCGCGCACGAAGCGGGCCGTGAGTCCCCAGAGCATGGCGTCGCTGAGCGGGAAGTGCGGGCTCTTGCGCGCCGGCGTGCCCGTGACGCGCACGAGCGGCGCACGCTCCTGCCACCGCGACTCGTCGCAGAGGTCGGCGACCGGGGCGTAGAGCACACGCTCGACCTCGGCGGGCGCGAGGGTCAGTTCGACGGGCTGGAGCCGCGCGACGAGGCAGGAGACCATGATATGCGACGAACTCTCGCGTGGCGGCAGCGTGCCGAGCATGGTGACGGCGGTCGTCGGGGCGCCGATCTCTTCCTCGCATTCGCGCAACGCGGTCTGCACCGGCGATTCGCCGGGATCCTGCATGCCGCCCGGAAACCCGACCTGTCCGGCGTGGCGGCGCAGATTGGCCGGTCGCACCGCGAACAGCAACTGGTCCGTTCCGTCGCGTTCGACGACCGGGCAGAGCACCGCGGCGTGTCGCAGCGAAGACTCGGGCCAGCTCCCCGGGATCGGGTCGAGCCGACGGCGCAGCAGATCATCGAGCGGGCTCATGGGGGCGCGTAGACTATGCAGCGCATGCCTTACATCCGACAGGTCGGCGATTCGGAAGCGACGGGTTCGTGCAAGCGTGAACTCGACGCGGCGCGGCAGCGCGCTGGCCGAGTCTGGAACATCGTGCGGATCATGACGCCGAATCCGCCTGTGCTGCGGGCGTCGATGCAGCTCTATGGCGCGATCATGCACGGCCGCTCGGAGCTCACTCGGGTCCAGCGTGAGTTGCTTGCGGTCGTTGTCAGTCGCGAGAACGCCTGCGAGTATTGACTGCGGGCGCATGCCCACGATCTCCGGGCCGAGGTCGAGAATGCCATGCAGCTGGACGCGGCGCGGGCCGACGAGTTCGTCGATACGTTGGTGCGTGATTGGCGCACCGCGGCACTCGAGCCGGCGGAGCGGGCGCTGTGCGAGTTTGCGGTGCAGGTGACCCGCGATTCGGGGGCGATGACCGCGGCGAGCCTCGAGCCGCTGCGGCTTGCCGGGTTCAGCGATCCTGCGATCCACGATGCGACGCAGGTCGTCGGTTACTTCAACTACATCAACCGCATCGCGGACGCGCTGGGGGTCGAACCCGAAGACTTCGTCCGAGCCTGGGGCGAGTTGCGCGAAGAACGGTAGAGTGGGCCCGCGCTCGCCACCCGGATTCACCATGCCGTCTGTCCCTTGCTCGTCGAACACCTGTTCCGAATCGGACGCTCTGCATCTGCGCCGGCCGAACATCCATCGTGTTCTCGTTCTCCTGCTCGCGACCGGCTGTTTCATCGCCGCGATGTCGCGACCACTCGCCGCGCAGGCGAACACCGTGCCGGGACTGACCGCTGCTCTCACCGACGCGTCCGGGCTCCGGATCCTCGGTCGGCGAGGGCTGGGTCACCCAGGCGGTGAGGTCGCGATCGCGTTCTCGACGACGACCTGCAATCTCGGCACGGCCAACATCCAATGGGATGGACCGATGGCGCCGCGTCACCCGGTATTTGCGTTCTCGATCGTGCGTGAAATCGACGGACGGCTCGAGCAGATCTCCGACCCGGATGCCGCGTTCGTCAAACACGCATTCGGTGTTGGCCTGCCGAGCAGCTGTGGCGGTCCGTGTCAGCCGACCGGACTCGGTCTCGGGCCGAACTGCAGTGACGTCTACAACGCGTTCACGAACGGCAACCGGTTCTTTCTCGGGCCGCGTCAGGAAGTCGATCCCTGGCTCGGCATCTGGGAGCCCGTGGGTTCGTACTTCGACCGCGGTGATCCCGATGTCGGCCTGCCCGGCAACTCGGACGGTCAGCGCAGTCTGTTCCAGAACTCCGCCAACTTCCCGACCGACCCCGTCCAGAACCGACTCGCAGTGGGTGAGGCCGATCTGGTCGCCGCCGACCGCCTCTGGTTCTGTTGCCAGATCGTCGTGCGCGGCGAGGACGGCGACCTGCGACGCGACAACCTCGGCTATCGCGAGTTCACCGCGGACTGGGCGGAGCCGAACTGGACGTTGACCGAGATCGGCGCCTGGCGTCGGGGCTCCGTGCTCGAGAACTGGAACGGTGCGGTTGTCGAAACTGCGCGGAATGGCGAGGACGACGGGCACTTCTTCGTCGCCAGTCACGTGACGCAGCTCGGTCCGACGACGTGGCGCTACGACTATGCAGCCCAGAACTTCGACAACGCCCGCGGCGCCGCGGCGCTGCGGATTCCGCTGTGTGCCGGCGCGAGTCTGGCCAACGTGCGGTTCCGTGATGCGAACGCCAACGCGTTGGACGATTGGACCCACGCCCGCGTCGGGCCGGAGCTGGCGTTCCTCGCCGGCCCGACCAACCCGCTCGACTGGCACAGCTTCTACAGTTTCTCGTTCGAGACCGACGTGCCGCCGAGCCCGGGTGAGGTCACGCTCGATCAGGCCCGGATCGGGCCCGGTGCCCTGGCAGTGAGCCTGCCCGCGCCGGTGCCCGCGCCCGCGGCGCGGATTACCTTCTACGGCGCCGGCTGCGGGTCGCCGCACCCGGTGTTGTCCTCGAACGGGCCGCCACGAGTGCCGACACCCGGATTCGCGCTGAAGGTCGCGACCGTGCCGCACGCGCCCGGCCTGCTGCTCGTGTCGCTCGGCGCCGATTCGATTCCGCTCGGTAACGGCTGCGTGCAGCACCTCGAATCGACGGTGTTGATCACGCACGGGTTCTTCGCAGCGGATCCCAACGGCATTGCGCTCTCGCCGTTTCCGATCCCGAATGATCCCGTCCTCGAAGGCCTGCGGCTCTATTGGCAGGCCGCGCGCATCGTGGCCGGTGGGCCGATGCTCGGTGCCGCGAGTCTGAGCAACGGCCTCGAGCTACTGCTGTCGTGTCGCTGAGGGGCTTGGGTCGGTCGCCTACCTGACCTGCAGCACCGCGACCTTGAGGTAGCGCGTCTCGGGGCATTCGAGCGCCACGGGATGGTCGGGGCCGGCCCCGCGGACCTCGAGCACGCGCACGTCACGGCGGGCGAGCGCTGCCGCGCCAGTCAGCATGCGAAGGAAGCGATCTTCGCTGACGGAGCCCGAGCACGAGCACGTCACGATCATGCCGCCGCGCGCGACCTTCTCCATGCCGAGGCGGTTGAGGTCGGCGTAGCGTCGCAGGCCGGCATCGACGTCGTCCTTGCTCTGCACCCACTTGGGCGGATCGAGGATCACGAGGTCGTAGTGCTCCGCTTCGGTGTCGCGCAGCAGGTCGAACGCATCGGCATGGACCGCGTCGATCGCGAGGTCGTTCTTGCGGGCGTTGCGGATTGCCTGGGCCACCATCGCCTCGTCGAGGTCCGCCGCGCGCACCGACTTCGCCCCGCCCTTCCTCGCGTTCAGTGCAAACCCGCCGCTGTTGCAGCACAAATCGAGTACTCGCCGATTGCGCGCGAGTTCGCGAACGCGCTGCCGGTTGTCGCGTTGATCCGCGAAGAACCCGGTCTTGTGGCCCGTGCCCGCGTGGACCTCGTAGCGGATGCCGTGTTCGCGAACGGTCGTCCGCACGGGCTTGGGACGCGGCAGCTTGGGCATGCCTTCGCGCGCGGCCCACTCGCGATCGAGCTGTAGGATGAGCTGGGTCTTCTTGTTGCGACGCAGCAGCCACTCACCGATCGGCTCGAGCTGCTCGAGCATGCCGAGCGAAGCGGCCTGTGCGACGAACACATCGCCGAGCCGGTCGAGTACGAGACCCGGGAACCCGTCGGCTTCGGCGTGCACGACGCGGTAGGCGTCGGTCACCTTCGGCAGTGACAGCAGATCTTCACGGAGCGCGAGGGCGCGTTCGAACGCGCCGAGGAAGTGCTTCGGTACGTCCTTGAGCGCGCGATCCGAGAACATCCGGACCGCGAGCTCGGCGCGCGAGTTGTAGAAGCCCGTGCCGACGAGGTGGCCCTCGCGATCGCGCACGCGCACCGCGCTACCGGCGGGCAGCGGCTTGCCGGGCTTCTGCACCATCTTGCGGTAGAACCACGGATGGCGGCCGGTCGCGCGGACCTTGAGTCGGATTTCGGGTAGCGCCATCGTTTGCGGAGCAGGTTCGAGCAGTCGGTCAGGGCAAGCCGGTGCAGCGGCCGATCAGCGGCCTGTCTTGACCGGCGCGGGTGGTGCCACGGGCTGCGGGCGTGGGTCCTTTGCGAGCTGTTCGAGCAGTACCTCGATGCCCTTCTCGAGTTGGGGATCGCGGCCTTCGAGCAGCGCGGCCACGTCGTTCTCGACGACGATGTCGGGGTCGACCCCGTAGCCCTCGATCGTCCACTCGGGGCCCGGCTCGGTGTTGCCGAACTCCGGCACGTTGACCGTGCCGCCATCGAGCAGCATGCCGCGGTTGGTGATACCGATGATGCCGCCCCAGGAGCGCTTGCCGATCAGCTTGCCGAGTCCGGCTCGGCGGAACATCGCGGGGAAGATGTCGCCGTCACTCGCGGAGTACTCGTTGAGCAGGCAGACCAGATGGCCGTGGAACAGTGCGCTCGGGTAGGGGCGGTAGCCCGACGTGCGGCCGAACGTGCACATGAGCAGTTTGCGCGCGAGGCGGTTCAACACCATCTGCGAGACGTTGCCGCCGCCGTTGCCGCGATCGTCGACCACGAGCGCGGCTTTGTGGCGCTGCGGGTAGTACTGCTTGATGAACTCGCGGATGCCGTTGGGCCCCATGTCCGGCAGATGCATGTAGCCGATGCGGCCGTTGGTCTTCGCGGCGACCTTCGCGCGGTTGCCCGCGACCCACGCGAGGTAGTGCAGCTTCTGTTCGCTGCCGATGCCTGTGAATGCCACGGTGCGCGCGCCGTCGAGGTTGGGCGAGGTGTTCACGAGCAGTTCTACGCGGCGGCCGAGTTTCCGGCGCAGCAGGCTGTAGAGATTGACCTCGGCAGTGATCGGCTCGCCATCGACCGCGAGCACGTAATCACGTTCGTTCAGCTCGACGCCCACGGCCGTCGCTGGTGATCGATACGTCGCGTCATCATTCTCGCCGGCCAGGATTTGCGCGATGCGATAACGCCCGCTCGGCTCGTCGAAGCGGAAGCGCAGCCCCGGGAGCGCTGCGTTCGGGCGCTCCGGCGCGCCGAGGTCGCCGCCGCTGATGTAGGCGTGACCGACGTTGAGCTCCGCGATCATCTCGCCGAGCACGTAGTTGAGGTCACTGCGATGTCGTACGTGCGAGACCAGGGGCGCGTAGCGCGCGCGCAACGCCTCCCAGTCGTGGCCGTGCATGTTCGCGACGTAGAAGAAATCGCGGTAGCGCCGCCAGACCTCGTGGAAGATCTGCCAATACTCGTCGGCCGGCACCTTGCGCACGGGCAGGCCCTGCAGGTCGACCTTCTTGCCGTCCTTGCTGCCCGCCGCGTGGATCGCGAAGCTGCTGCCCTGCCGCACGAGCAGGTGTTTGCGATCGGGTGCGATGGAGTAACCGGAAACACCGCTCGCGAGCTGCTCGGCCTTGCGCTTCTTCTGCGAGAAGAAGTGCAGCGTCATCGGCTTGTCGGAGCCGCGGCCGTAGTAGCTGCCGCCACGTGTGACGTAGGTCAGGCCACCGTCGACGTGATCGAGGCCCGCGTAGTTGTCGAGCGGCACGGGCAGTGCCTCGACGCGTTCGGCGAGGCCGTCGAACTCGATCACGATCGGCTCCGCGAACTCGGGTGCCTCCGGCTTCTCGTCGTCGTTCTCGGCCGCCTCGTCGCTTCGGGGCGGCAGCCACGGGCCGACGTCGCGGCGCAGCGCGAGCGCGTAAATGCCCCACGCGCGATCGACCTGGAAATCCCACTCGTAGGCGCCGGGCAGTCGGGGCGCGAAGCCCCGGAGTCCGAGGAAGAACAATCGTTCGCCGCGCGGCCCGAACACCGGCGACTGATCGTTCGACATCGGGCGCGACACCCGCCGCAGCTTGCCGTCGGCGCGCGACCAGATCATGACCGCGGACAGTTCGCTGTCGCCCGACATCGAGAACGTCAGGTGGCCGGAGCACGGCGACCAGACGTAGTCGCGGCATTGCCCGCGCGGTTCATTCGCAATCTCGGTGAGGGCGCCGGTCGCGACTTCGCAAATGCGGATGATGCCGTCCTTGTCGCCGAACGCGATCCACTTGCCATCAGGCGACCACTCGAGATTGTAGAGCATCGCCGAGAGTCCCTTCGTGAGCTGGCGCGCGGGTTCCTGGCGCAGGTGGTCGACGAGCCAGATCTGCTCCTCGCCGTTTCGGTCGCTCACGAACGCGACCGTCTTGCCGTCCGGCGAGAAGCTCGGGTGCTTCTCGTGTGCGCCGGTGGTGCGCGTGAGGTTGCGGACGTCGCCGTGCTCGCGCGGCACCGTGAGGATTTCACCGCGCGCAGCGAACACGGCGCGGCGGCCGCCCGGCGACAGCCCGGTCGACTCGATCGTCGAACTCGCGTCCACGGTAGTGGGGCGCACGAGTCGGCCTTCGTCGGGCACGCGGATCTCGATCTTCGTCTCCGTGCGCGCGACGCAGTCGAACCAGTACAGCTCGCCGCCCTTCTCGTAGACGATTCGGTTTTCGTCTGGGCCGCCGCTGCTCGGCCAGCGCACATCCCACTTGCGGCTCGTGGTCTCCTGGTTGACCGTGCGCGCGCGCAAGTCGTACGACCACAGGTTCAGGGTGCCGCTGCGATCGCTCGCGAACCAGATGCGGTTGCCGATCCACATCGGGTCGCGATCGGTGCGCGGGTGGTTCGTGATGTTCTCCGCCTTCTTCGTCGCGGGGTCGAACACATAGAGGTCCTGCGCCCAGCCGCCCTCGTAACGTTTCCACGTGCGGAAGTCGCGGAACAGCGGCGAGTAGACCACGCGGTTGCCGTCCGGCGAGAACTCGCCCGCGCCCGCAGTCGGCATCGGCAGCGCCACGGGCAGGGCGCCGCGCGCGCGCGCCGTGCTCGGCAGCGCGACGGTGTAGAGCTTGCCGGCCGCGATCGTCCACGCATCGCGCATGCTGCGGAACAGCACCGCCGTGCCGTCGGGTACCCAGCCGTAGACCTGGTTGTCGTAGCCCCAGCGATCGGGCAGTGGGCCGGTTGCGGGGTAGTGCGTCAGCTGCCGCGGTGGTCCGCCGGCCGTCGGCATCACGAACACCTGTTCGTCGCCGTCGAGCTGGCCCGTGAACGCGAGCCAGCGGCCGTCGGGCGAGAACTTCGCGAATACCTCGACGCCGGGCGCCGACGTGATGCGCGCGGCCGATCCGCCCGCGAGCGGCGCGAGCCAGAGATCGCCGCCGTAGGTGAAGACGACGCGGTCGCCGTGCAGGTCGGGGTGGCGCAACAGTTTGGTCTGCGCGGCCAGCGGACCGAGAGCCGCTGCGGCGGCCGCGAACAACGGGGTGAGGCGAGCGAGAATGGCGCGGTGGGCGGAGTCCATTGCCCGGCACTCAACGGTTGCTGCCGTGCTTTCGCAAGCAGGTTCCTGGGGTGGCTCGCGTCGCCGCGGGGAGTTCCCCGCTGGAGCGCGGCGCGTCGGGGAGGTATCACCCCGTCTCGGATGCCGCGCAACTCGCTCTGGACCACCGCCGCCGTGGCGCTCGGCCTCGCCCTCGTGGCGATCGTGCTGCGCCTCGCATGGGTCGGGGATGACGCCTACATCACTCTGCGCACGGTCGAGAACTTCGTGCAGGGGCGGGGGTTGGTTTGGAATGCCGGGGAGCGGTTGCAGTGCTACACGCATCCGCTCTGGATGCTGCTGCTCGTCGGGGCGCGGGTGTTCACCGGCGAGTGCTACTTCGGAACGATCGGGCTGAGCTGTCTGTTGGCGATCGTCGCCGTGGTGACGCTCGCGCGGTTGACGCGCGGTGTGCGAGTCGTTGCGGTCGTGGTCTGGTCACTCATCTGGGCCCGGTCGTTCTCCGAGTATGCGGTGTGTGGCCTCGAGACGCCGCTCACGTTCGCACTGCTCGCGTGGTTGTGTTGGTTCGCGGGGCGGCCGCGTGGCAACGTCGACGGTCGCGAACGCGGGGTCGCGCCGGTCGCTCTCGTCGTCGCACTGCTCGCCTGCACGCGCCTCGATCTGATGCTCGTCGGTGCCCCGCTCGTCCTCGCGGCGCTGCCTGCGATCGGCTGGCGGCGCTGGTTCCTCGGTGGGCTACTCGGTGCTCTGCCACTGATCGCATGGCTCACGTTTGCGACGATCTACTACGGCTCACCGCTGCCGATCACCGCCGCGGCCAAGCTCGGTCACGGCTTGCCGACGAGTGCGATCCTGTCGCAGGGCCTGCAGCATTTCGTGTTCATGCTGCAATACGATCCGGTCACGCTCCTGATCATCACGGTCGGAATCGTGGTCGGCCTCACCGTCGGTGTCGCCGGCAACCGCGCACTCGCGATCGGCGCGCTGCTCTACCTCGGCTACATCGTGAAGGTCGGCGGCGATTTCATGGGCGGCAGATTCTTCACGCCGCCGTTGATCGTAGCGGTCGCGATCCTCGCGCGTTCGCTGCCGGCGCAGCCAGCTCGGATCGTCGCGATGCTCGCGATCAGCGTACCGCCCGCGCTCGGCTTCGTCGGCGGGATGCCCGCCTGGCTGTTGCGCCCCGCGAGCGAAACCGAGCCGACGTGGCATCATCGCGGTGTGCTCGACGAGCGTAGCGCCTACGTCCGTCAGCTCGGCTTGTTCTCACTCGAACGGAAGGTGCCCGTGCCCGGTGGCGCGAGCGCGATGCTGCGGTCGATGGGGCGCACCCGGCCCATCATCGCGACGCACGGCAAGGCCGGCGTCTACGCGTTCGAGGGCGGCGAGCTCATGCGCTTCTTCGACCCGCTGCTTTGTGATGTCCTGCTCGCGCGCTTGCCGGCGAGTGCCACGCAGAAGTGGCGTGTCGGTCACGTGCCGCGCGATCTGCCGACAGGCTACCTCGAGCAACTCGCGTTCGGTGGCCATCGGATCCAACACGAGGGGTTGCGGCGCTACTACGATGCACTCGCGACGATCACGCGCGCGCCGGTGTTCTCGGCGGCGCGCTGGCAAGTCTGCTGGCGCTTCTGGACTGGCGGCTTCGCGGCGGATCTGCAGAGCTACGTGAACGGTCCGTACCGCAGCCCGCCACGGCTGACGGTGGCGGCGACGGGTCTCGCGGAGTCGATCGCGGGGCAGGTCCCCGGCCTCGGTCCGCTGTGGTTCGACGACGCGCGCATCCGGATCGTGCCACGGGGCGGCCTCGCGATCGCGTTCCAGCAACCCGTGTCGGCGCGGGCGCTCGCAACGCAGCTCGCCGGCGGTCTGGTCTACCGCTGGCGCTTGCGGCGCGGTGCCGAGGTCGTCGCCGATGTCACGACGGACATGCGCGCGACCTCCCACCTCGTCGGCCTCGTGCCGCAGCAGGTCGCCTTGGCGAGAGAACTGACCTTCGATCGCATCGATCTCGACGTGATCGATCCGCCGCCGGATCTCGTCCCCGCCGTCGGCCGTTGTCGACCGCGGGTCGAGTAGCGACTGTCGACGACCGGTAGTTCGCCCGTTTCAGATCCCGAGTCGGATCGAAGCGAGGTCACTCGTCAGGAACGGTGCGCCGTTGTCGGCCTGCAGCCATTGCGTGAAGAAGCGCACGCCGGCGAGGCCGGGGCTCGGCGGCAGCGGCACGGGCATCGTGGCGCTGCCGCTGCCGTCGGTCCACGCGGTGTTGAGGGCGTCGACGCTGATGAGCAGTTGGCAACCGTTGGGGAACGGGAACACGGTCTCGTGGAAGCCGAACACGAGCCACGCGAGGAGTGACGGTTCAGCGCCGCTCACGGTGATCGCGAAGCCGCTGTTGCCGAGGCGCGGGCCAGGGCCGGGCGTCGAGCCGGTGCGCATCTGCGCCGCGGCGCCGCAAGGCCGGCCGAACGTCGACATGCGCGCGCCGCGGAGCGGCAACACGACGTAGTCGACCGGCGTGTCGGTCAGCGGTCCCGCGATCGTCGTGAGCGGGAACGTGCCGCTCAGCGCCTGGTTCGGATCGAACGAGTAGATGTAGGGATTGTTCACCCCACCGAGGATCAGCCCGACCGAGCCCGGGTAGGCCTTCATCGCGGTGATGCCGCCCGGGGGCAGCGCCGGCACCGCGGTGAGCGGGGTCGGGACGTGGCCGATGCCGAATGCGAACAATGCGAGTGAGCCGTCGTCATGCGCGAGGATCTGACGCGGCACGGCGGTCGGCAGGTCGATGAGGCCGACGATGCCGCGCGGGGTGTAGTTCGGGAACGTGCTCGGGCCGAGCAGCCAGTTGCCCGTGTCGAGGTCCAGGTGCCCGACGCCGGGGTCGACCGCCGGCGTGGTCTGCCCCGAGAAGCCGACGATGGCCGAGTAGACCAGATCGGCTGGTGCGCCGGCGGCGGTGGCGAACGGTGTGCTGCGGAGGGTGGCGACCGTGCCGCTGGCGCGGTCGATGCGCTCCAGGGCGCCATTGCTGCCGGTCGTCAGCACCACGATGTCACCGAAGCGATCGATCAGCACGTCGGCGGCGCGGCCGGGCACGGTGGCCACGAGGCGTTCGCTGGGTTGGGGGCCGTAGGAGCGCCGCATGATCTGCGAACTGCCGCCGGCGTCGAGGGCAACGACGATCGTGCCGTCGAGCGGGTCCGCGGTCACGGCGAGCGGTGGGTAGACGTCGGTCGAGAACGTGGCAAGCGGGACCGTGTTGCCGTTCTGGAGGTCGACCTGGGTCGCCGCGGTCGCCCCGGTGGCGGTCCGGGCCACGACGATGGCTTTGTCGTAGGGCAGCGACTGCGTGCGCGCGGGAGTGGCGAGGCCGCCGGCGAAAGCCGCGATGGAGGTGGCGATCGCGAGTCGGGAGACGAGGGGGGTGGGCATGTGCAACGTTGTGAGTCTACGGGATTTGGACGTTCGGAGCGGCGCCTGGGTTCCGGCGGGACCGGAGGAACTGGCGTCGGGCCGCGAAACTTCCGTCGGAATCCCGGGGTCCGGAGCTGACGCCGAATCCCGATCTCGCGTCCATCAGGCCGCGGGATGGCCCCATCCGCGCTTCGAGTGATCGAACGAGTGGTGAATCGACCGAGCCTCTGTTGGATCGGTGCGCCTCGCAAGGCCGAGGAACCGATTGCGGTCGAGCGAACAATACGGCGGCGCTCAATCCGCGGGCGGTTCGTGGGCCCGGTCTGCGTCGAGCAGGCCGGCGGCCAGCAGGCCCGCGCCGAGAAGTGCGGCCGTTTCGGTGCGCAGAATATGTTCTCCGAACCGTCGGGGCGCGAAGCCCGCCGCAAGCAGTTGGTCGCGTTCGGCGGGGGCCAGGCCGCCCTCGGGGCCGACGAACAACAGCACTGCCCCCGCGCCCGCCCCGGTCAGCGGTTCGCCGTCGCGGTCCGCGAGCAATTTTGCCGCGGGCAGGTCGCGGTGCGCGACGAACTCGTCGAGCTCGAGGGCCGGGCGAACTTCGGGCAGCCAGTCGCGGTCGCACTGGCCGGCGGCGGCGCGCGCCATGCGTTCCCAGCGATCCGGGCGCTCGCCTTGCGGTCTGGTCCGGCGGGTCCAGACCGGCCAGAACGTCGTCACGCCGACTTCCGTCGCGTGCTCGAAAAGCCAGTCCGCGCGGTGCTTGCGCGGCGGCGAGAACGCCAGATGGACGCTCCGCGCGGGCGGTTCGCGGTAGGTCGCCGGGCCGACCTCGAGCGTGATCCGGCGGCGTTCGACGGTGACGATGCCGGCCGGCGCCGTCCGGCCGCGACCGTCGGCGAGCCGGATCTCGGTCCCGGGCTTGCTGCGCAGCACGGTCCCGAGGTGATGGGCGAGCTCCCCATCGAGCTCGAACGAGCCCGGGTCCGGCAGGCGGTCGACGAAGTAGCGCTGGGCCATCGTCAGGTTGTAGCAGCCATGCGGCCGGGCGCGAGGGCGGAGTCGCCGGGCCCGCGGCGTCCGTCGGCCGAACGGTCGTTGTCCGCGTGTTTTGCGCCCATCTGTGCGGTCGTCCTCTTGCGAGGGGCTCACCGTCCGCTACCTTGTGCGGGTCCGCACTCTGCCGCCGCCCTCGGCCGCTTGCGGCGCGTCCGGCCCCTCGAATCCCTTTCTCTCTCCGGTATTCCATCCCGGCGTCCGGCGTTCCGGCCCTGCGTGCCCGCCCGGACGTGACCCCTCTTCTGAAAGTATGGCCAATTACGTCCTCGAGATCCTCGATGGGGATCGCGCTGGCGAGGTTCTATCCGTTCCTGACGGGGCGCTGCGCATCGGCAGGAAGCCCGCGAACGATCTGGTCCTCGCCGACGAAAAGACGTCGGGTGTGCACGCGGAGATCGTCCTCGAAGGCGACCGGCACGTGCTGCGCGATCTGGGCTCGACGAACGGCACGTTCATCGACGGCAAGCGCGTCACCGAAGTCGTTCTGAGTGCCGGTGACATCATCACGGTTGGCCGATTGCGCGTCAGCTTCCGCGACGAGAGTGCCGCGGCGGGCGCGGGCGACGGCGGCGAGTTCGCGGTGCATCGCATCGACGCCTCGCGTGCCCGGAAGGGCGGTGGTTCGATGCTGCTGCTCGGCTTGCTGGTGCTCGTTGGTGGTGGCGTCGGCGGTTATCTGTGGTGGTCGGGTCAGCAGCAGCAGGGCACGACCGCTGGCGGGCCGGTCAAGCAGACGCCGCCGATGACGGTGAGCGGCAACAAGCTCGCCGACTCGGTCGCCAACTGCGAATCGGACGACGGCTGGGTGCTCGGGGCGCACGGCGTCGCGTTCCAGCCGGGTGGCCTCGCGCACACCGGCAGCGGCGGGCTCGAGGCGGTGCGCGTCGAGGGTAATGCGACCGACTTTGCGATCGCGACCCCGGCCAAGGAAGTCACGGTGTTCTCGGGTCGCTCCGTCGAGGTCGCAGCGCACATCCAGACGGATGGCGGCGGCATGGCTGGGGTGCGCGGCGTGTTCTCCAGTTCGAAGGATCCCGGGCAGGTCCGGTTCCGCACGGGCACGGCGATCGCGGCGTCGGCCGGTGAGTGGACCCGCGTAGCGTTCGAAGCGGGGGTGCCGCCCGGCTGCGATCAGCTGCTCGTCGAGGTCGTCGCGGTGCTGCCCGGCGATGATGCGGTCGCGATGGTCGACGACGTTGCGGTCGTCGAGGCCGGCAGCGCCAAGTCGCTCGAGGCCAAGATCGAAGAGGGTGGCCAGACCGTGCTCGGCACGGGTTCGGCGCTCGCAGCACGCTCGACCGAGACCACGCTCCTCGCCATCGTGCCGGGCAGCGTTCGTTCGGAGTTCGCCGGCCTGCACGGCGAGGACCTCTGCGTGCTGTCCGACCTCGGCGCGAGCCTCGAGGCGACGCCAGGGGATCGCGGGCTCTCGCTGAGTGCGAAGGGCTGCGACGCACTGCGCTTCGTGTTCCCGGCGGACGCGGCCGGCCAGGTGCTCGCGCGGGTGGCAGCGGACGGGGACTTCGCGCCCGTGGCCGCGGCGTTGGACCAGAACGTGGTGGAGCTGCTGCTCGGTTCGGCCGTCACGCGCGCGATGCTGCGCCCGCAGCAGGCGGACGGCACGGCTGGTGCCAAGATCACCGGCAAGGTCGGCAACGGCCTCTACCGCCTCGATGTCGCATCCGCGATGGTGGAGCTGGTCTTCGGGTTCCGCAGCGAGGGTCAGCGCGCCCGCGAACTGCAGCGCCAGGCCGAGGCCGCGCGTCGCGACGGCAAGCTCGGCGACGCCCTCGATCGTCTGGGCGAGCTCCAACGCCAGGCGCCGCACCAGAGTCAGGTGCTCGCGGATGCTTCGACGAAGCGTTCGGAGATCCTGGCGGGCCTCGACGACGAGCTCGCGACGTTGCAGCGTGAGTTCGGCGAGGCGGAGTTCTTCGATACGCGCGGCGGCTTCGACCGGGTCGCCGCCGGGGTCGACGGGCTCGAGGCGCGCTACGGTGCGAACAACCTTGCGACCCGACCGCTGGCCAAGGAGCTGCGGTCGAAGTCGCGCGATCGCCTCGCGGCCCTCGACGGCCAGCGACGCGACGATCAGAAGCAGCAGCTCGAGGCGCTGAGCAAGGCGTTCCTCGGCGCTGGGCACGAGGGCCTCGCCAAGCTCGTGCAGGATTACTCGGCGCGATACCTGGGGAAGTAGGAAGAGACGATGGCCAAGAAATCAGTCGCCGTCGATATCGGCAATCACTCGGCCAAGGTGCTCGTCGCCGAAGCCGGCAAGCACGGCCTCAAGGTCACGCGTTTCGCGGGCCTGCCGCGCGGTGAGAACCCGGTGTCGCTCGCCGAGTCGGGCGTGCCCCTCGCGGGCGCCGTTTGCGGGCTCGCGGGCAAGGACATGACCCTGCGCTACAGCCAGGTGCCGCCGACGCCGGACTGGCAGCTGCGCAACCTCATGGATCTCGAGATCCAGGACCTGTCGCAGCAGTCCGGTGGTTCGCTGTCCGCGGACTACAACCTGCTGCCGGTCGAGGATCCCGAAGGCGCGGTCGAGACGATCCTGCTCGCGCTCGCCAAGGACGACGCGCTCGAGCGGTTGCAGGGCGACATCCAGGAGGCGAAGGGCTCGGTGGCTGCGTTCGTGCCGAACTGCACGGCGCTCTACAACGCCTACCTCAAGTGTGGGCCCGTCGAGCCCGACACGGTCGTCTGCCTGACCAACATCGGTCACGAGACGATCGACATCGCGCTCGTGCAGGGCACGGACCTGCTGTTCGCGCGCAATCTGACGACGGGCACCAAGGCGCTCGACGACGCCATTGCCGCGTCGTTCAACGTCAGTGCGCGCAAGGCCGAGGCGCTCAAGAAGGACCTGCTCGACCTCGACCCGCAGAGTCGCGGGCGCTACGCCAGCGGTCAGGCCGAGAAGGTCACGATGGCCGTCGGCGGCGCGGCGACGGCGATCAGCGCGGCGATCCAGAGTTCGCTGACGTTCTGCAAGGCGCAGACCAAGATTCAGGACCTGCGGCTCGATCGCGTGCTGCTGTGCGGTGGCGGCGCGCGGCTGCGGGGCCTGCGCGGCATGCTGCGCGAGTCGCTGCGTTGCCCGGTCGAGCTGTTCGACCCGTTCGCCAACCTCGATCTCTCGGCGCTGCCCGTCGAGGACGCCGAGCAGCTCGAGACGATGCGGCACGAGGCCGTGGTCGCGCTCGGGCTCGCGGCTGGCCGGCTCGACGACACGCTCTACGCGCTCGAGATCCTGCCCGAGTCCGTGCGGCGCAAGCAGCGCTTCCAGCAGCGGACGATCTTCAACATCGTCGCGGTGCTGATCGCGGTCGCGCTGCTCGGCTATTCGGCGATGCACCACAAGAAGGTGCTCGAGGCCGCGACCGGCAAGGCGAGGCGCGAACGCACCAACATCCAGCGCGCGCGCTCGGTGCACAACGAGGCCGAGGCACTGCTCGAAGAGAACCGGGTCACGCGCGCGGTCGTGACCCATCTCGGCGGGCAGTCGGTGCCGCTCAACGGCCTGCTGCTCGTGCAACGTGGCCTCGCCAAACATCTGCCGCCGCAGCTGTGGATCGAGAAGCTCGACATCACGGGTGGCCGTTCCAGCAGCCGCGGCAGTCGCAACAGCGGCACGACGATCACCGTGAAGGGCGTCGGCAAGGAGATCAACGGAGTGAACGTGAATCAGGTGTTCCTCGACTTCAAGAACCGGCTGCAGGCCGATCTCGAAGCCGCGGGGGCCAAGGTCGCGATCCCATCGCAGCCGGGCGCCGGCAATACGTTGCCGTTCGAGATCCGGGTGCAGTTCGGCGGGGAGGAGAACTGATGGACGTCGGAGCATTCGTGCAGGAGAACCGTCGCTGGCTGATCGGATGTGCGATCGGCTTTGTGGTCTACCTGATTGCCGGGGCGGTGATCCGCTCCATCTACGATCCGTCGTCGGCGATGTCCGGCTTGCGTGCCGAGGTGCAGCGCCTGCCCAAGGAGCTCTACGGCACCAGCCAGCGCGACGACCTCTACGACGAGCAGGAGAAGCTGGTCGCGCAGCGCGAACGGCTCGAGCGGACGCTGGCGTTCAAGCGCGGCACGGAATACCAGGTCACGGCCGGCACCGACGCCGGCAGTTTCCTGTTCGAGGCCGGCCGCAAGCTGAAGACCGAGATCCGTGATCGCGCCGACGAGCGCAACATCGACGTCGGTGACAGCGCGGTGGCGTGGACGGTGCCGACCGGTGTCGCGGACATCAAGCGGGTGTTGTTCGGCCTCGAGCTGCTCGACGAGGCGGTCGAGCGCTTGTTCGCCGCTCACGACGCGACGAAGGCGCGCGACGAGGACGCGGTCGGCCTGCGATCGATCATGCAGTTGCGGGCCGAGACCGAGAAGCGGTCGTCGCGCCCCACGTATCGGCAGGGCGGACGCGACGCCGTCGACCTGCGCGACTACGTCGAGCAGGAGAAACTGTCGTTCAAGTTCGAGGCGGATGCGCCGACGTTGACCGCGTTTTTCGAAGCCTGCCGCCAGTCGGACCGCACGCTCGTGGTCGAGCGCGTGACGATGCAGCAGCCCGAACGCATCGGTGAGCCGGTGGTCGTGACGGGGGTGCTGACGGGAATCGCCTTCAAGAAGCCCGAGACGGAGTCGGAACAGTGAGTTTGCGAAAGGAACAGGTCCTCGCGCTGCTGGTGCTGGTGCTCGGCGCCTACCTCTACACCACCTACGGAGAGATCGGCGGTGGCCGTAATCTGTTCAACGCGAGGTTCCGCGAGGTGGAGGTCGAGAAGGTGCCGGTCCTGCCACTCGTGGAGGGCGATCCGGATCTCTCGGGTCGACGCACGCTGTTCACGCAGCCGCGCGAGACCCTGCCGTTGCCGCCGCGTGAGCTCGATTTCCCGCCGCAGTCGGCGGCGTCGATCGTGGCGTTGCCGCTACCGATCGGCCCCGACTACCGCAACTTCGTGCGGCTCGCGATGGATGGCAGCGTCGTCGAGGGCGTGCAGGTCCAGGAGTCGACGCCCGAAGCTGCGGCGACTGGCGAGGGCGAAGATGGTGGCCAGGGCGGCCCGCCCGACATCGAGCAGTTGCGGGCGCAGGCGGCCAAGACCTACGCCCGGATCTGGGCCGGTGGCCTTTCGAACCCGTTCTACGGGATCCTCGTCGCGGTCAAGGACTCCGATGGCAAGGTGATCGACAAGTTCGACGCCGAGAAGCTCAAGGATCTCAGCGACTACACCGTCGAACTGCGGATGTACGACGTCCGGGACGGCAAGCTCGGCAAGGTGCGTGAGTTCAGGCAAGGCACGCAACAGGTCGATCGCATCGCGCTCGCGGACAACATCAAGAACACGATCATCCGCCGCCAGCGGGCGATCCCAGAAGACGCGGCGCACCTCGACGAGCGCGGCACGCTGATCGTCGATCTGCTCGAGTGGGCCAAGATCGACATCACGGTCTACGAGATCGCGCTCGCGGAGGCGAAGCGCTACACGAAGATCAGTGGCGGCGCGCTCGACGGCTACCGCTGGGAGCAGCGCGTGCTGCAGGCCAAGGGTGATCTCGCGGCTGAGTTCGAACTACTCGAGAAGCGCATCGACGCCCGGCATCGCGAGACCGCGTTCCGGTACGAAGGCCTCGGTCGACTGCAGGCCCGGATCGGCCTGCTGCTCGACGCGGAGCAGAACCTACGCCAGGCGGCGCAGCTCGGGCCACAGGATGCGCGCCCGCATGCGGCGCTCGCCGAGTTCCTGCTCAAGCAGGGACGCAGCCGCGAAGCCGCGCCGATCGCCGCCGCGGCGGAGCGCACGTTCGGCAGCTTGCTGCAGGCCACGGACAAGGCGCGCGTCGCGCGGGTGCTCGTCGCGAGTGCGCTCGCCGTCGGTGATGTCGAGGGCGCCAAGCGGGCGCGTTCCCTGGTTTCGGCGAGCATCGTGCCGCGGTCGCTCGATGGCTGCATCGCGTATGCCGAGGGCGACGTCGAAGGGGCGCTCGGTATGTTCGAAAGCGCCGCGGGCCAGAGCGCGCTCGGTGCCATGGTGCAGAACGAGGCGCGCCTCGGCGCGGCAGCGTGTCTGGTGCGGCTCGGCCGCTGGCAGGAAGCCGCGGATGCGCTGGTCTACGTCTACGCGGAGGCGCCGCTGCTGCGGCATCGTGCGGCGGGTGGTATGTCGCTGCTCTACCAGAAGCTCGGCGACTACGAAGCCGCGCTGACGTGGGTGGATCGGGCGATCGAAGCCGATCCGACCGATGCCTACGCCTACTACCTGCGCGGTCGCGCGCAGCGGTTGCTGGGCCAGCTCGCCCAGGCGCAGGAATCATTCACCGCCGCGCTGACGCGTCACGACGACTTCGTGCACGTCATCGCCGAGGTCGCCAAGCTCCACGGCGAGCAGGCTGCGATCGAACTCGGCGAGGACGCCGGTCGATTGGTCGTCAGTTCGCTGCGCTACAGCGATCGCGCGGTTGCCCTGTCGCCGATCGAGCGTTCGGAGTTGTTCGAGCTCCAGGGGCGGCGCCATTTCGCCGCCAGCGATCGTCGCGAGGCGAAGGCCGCGTTCTTGCGGGCGCGCGAGTCCGCGACGGTCGATGCCGATCGACTGTTCGCGCGCGGTGCGGTGGCGGTCGTCGACTACGCGCTCGGGCGGTCGGACGATGCGGTTGCCGTGCTGCTGCGTTTGAGTGAGGACCTGCCCAAGGAAGATCAGGTCAAGGTCTGGGCCGACGAGACGGTCCAGGCGATCGACGACCACGCGCAGAAGGAACTGCTCGCCGATAGCTTCGAGCGCGACGATCTCGGCGACATCTGGCAGGTCGAGCGCGACGGCGGGCTCGGTCCCAAGGCTGCCTCTGGCAAGCTCGTGTTCCGCGGCAAGGCGCCGACGAGTGGTCAGGGTGAGGTCTGGGCCGCGCGAGCGTCCGCAATCCGCAACGGCAAGAACTTCCTCGCCGTGAAGGTCAAGATGAAGGTCGGCGCGAGCCATCAGAAGAGCAGCTTCACCGGGCTGCGTATCCAGGCGCAGCAGGGTGGCAACGGCCGCAACCGCTTCCAGGTCGATCTCGGCGTGCGGGATCACGAGCCCTACCTGTTCATTCGCGACAGCCAGCGCGAAGAGCCCGTGCGGGCCAAGAACGACGTGCTCGGCGTCGCCAACTTCACGTTGGACGGCGAGCACGAACTCGAGATCCGCGTGCTGCCGCAGGGTGCGCAGGCGGGCAACGTCTTCGTGTTGCAGGTCTCGTGGGACGGGCAGGTGATTCACCAGCGTGAGCTCAAGAGCCTGAGCGGCACCACGCAGACCGAGTTGAAGACCGTGTTGTTCGTGCAGGATGCGCGCGGCGGTCAGGTCGATGTCGAGTTCGACGACTACGTGCTCGAACGCAAGAAGGAACGATGAGGCATTCCGTGATGGCGACCAATACTGATTCTCGCTGGCATGACTCCCGTGGGCGGCCGGCCGCCGGCTTCACGCTCATCGAGTTGATGATCGTGATCGCGATCCTCGGTCTTCTCGCGGCTGTCCTGTTGCCCAACATCCTCGGGGCCCA
Organism: bacterium; assembly: GCA_024743115.1. Lineage (GTDB taxonomy): Bacteria > Planctomycetota > UBA1135 > UBA1135 > UBA2386 > JAGQRA01. The sequence goes on from JANSXC010000014.1 coordinate 95,020, forward strand.
GGACGCGAGCAACGAGACGGACACCGAGGCGATGTTCATCCAGCTCGATCACGCAGCCGGCTCATTCGAACGCAGGCACGGCATCTACCCGCCCGCCAACCTCAAGATGCCGGACAAAGGCAGCAAGCTCGCCAAGGCAGTCGAGAAGTGGAAGCCCGACAACGGTCGCAACACGGGCATCGAGTCGTTCGTGGCGTTCGTGAGCCAGGATCGGCGCGGCGGCACGGATCTCAGCGTGCTCGGCGACAACCTCTGCAACACCGACAACGACAAGCACGGCGCGGAGCTGACGTTGCTCGGGCGCACCGAGCGGCTCGAGATCGCGGATGCCTGGCGCACGCCGATGGCGTACTTCGATCGCTTCACGATGAAGAAGCCGCAGACCATGGTGTCGTTCACCGGCGAAACGATGGAGGCGTCGGCGGCCCGCGGTGAGGGCGGCAAGCATCTCGGGGCCAAGAAGTACCAGTTCCTGAGTGCCGGCAAGGACGGCACGTTCGGGACGGGTGATGACCTCGCCTGGCCGAAGAACTAACCGCCCTGGCGATAGCTGATACAATCGACCTCCCCAACCCCCGATCTCCCCAAACCCCGACCTGCCCAGAACCACTACCAGGATGTGAGCTTGGCAACTGATCCCGAGGACCTGAACCGTCCGGCTCCGGCGCGCTCCGCCGCTGGCTTCACGCTGCTGGAGTTGATGATCGTATGCGGCGTGATCGCGGTCCTGATGGGCCTCGCGATCGGTTACCTCGGGCGTACGGACCCGCAGGCGGTCGCCGATTCGGTCCTCGGTGGTGAGCTGCGCGCGGCGCAGTGGACGGCGCGGGCCGCGGGGTTGCCGACCGAGGTCGTCGTGCGCCCCGGGGTCGAGGGCTACCCCGCGACCGTACGTTCGCGCCTGCTCGAACCGTTCGTGTCGTTCCATTTCGAACCCGACGACCCGGCGTTGGACGACGATCTGAAACCGGCGATCGGCGGCGAGGAAGTGCTCTCGGGGCGCTTCGGGCGCGCGCGCCGCAACGTCGAGGGCCGCACGGCGCCCGTGCTGCGCTGGGCCGCGCCGCCCGAACTCATCGACTTGGAAGAAGGTTTTGCCCTGCGCTGTGACGTGTTCCTCGAGGAGCGTGGTGGCGCGACGGTGCTGCAGTTCGGCGGTGTCGTCGACATTCGGCTCGACCCCGACAGCAAGCCCTGGGCGCGTCTGCGACTGACGGGCGGTACCGCGGCGGCCTCGGCCGTCGCGACGGTCCGCAGTCCCGTGGCGCTGCCGTTGCGGCGGTGGGTGACGATCGACTTCGGCTGCGACGGTCGCGAATGCTGGCTGTCCGTCGACGGCCGTGAGTTCGACCGGGCGGTGGCGGAAGGTCAACCGCTGCAGGCCGACACCGATGAGCTCGTCGTCTCGCCCGGTGACGCGCCGGTAGCCGGCATCCTCGACGAGGTCCGTGTCTTCACCTACTCGTTCGGCCCGACCCAGTACCTGCCCACGGAACTGCAGCCCGATCGACCCTATCGCATCGCGTTCGACGCGAGTGGGGAGCCCGTGGGATCGACCGCGGTCAAGCTGCTGACCCTGGAGGAAGAACAGCAATGACGTGTTCAATCGTTCGGAGCGGCCGCGGTACGCCGGCAGTCACTACGCCGGCAGTGAATGCATCGGCCGAGTGCGGTGTCGCCTTGCTCGCGGTGCTGTTCGCGCTGACGCTCCTGATGCTGCTCGCGTTGCCGTTCTCGGTCTCGATGTCGGCGGGCGCGGACGCCGCTGCCCGTGAGGTCGATGCGGCGCGCGCGGCGCAGGCGTCCGCGAGCGTGCGCGACCTGTTGCTCTCGGAGGCGACGATCTCGCATCCGGCGTTCGATGAGGACGTGGAGTACGACTCGCGCATCGAGTGGCCCGAGGGCGTCGAGCTGCCGGAGGCGATGCAGGAACTTGCCGGCGGCGGACGCACGCAGCTCGGGGGCAGCGTCGAGGACCTGCAGCGCTACCTCGCGCTCGATTCGGTTTCGCCGCTGGTGCTCGCGAACCTGCTCGGTACCGCCGTGCGGCTGTCCGAGGCGCTCGAGCCCGACGCTTCGGCGATGGTCGTCGACCAGGCCGACGCGTTGCCCGACGAAGGCTATCTCTGGGTGGCGCACGAAGTGATCCGCTACGGCGGCAAGGACGGCAACCGGCTGATCGACCTCGAGCGCGGGCTGTTCCAAGACCTCGGCTTCGTCGAGCCGAAGGAGCCCTACGGCGAGCATCTGCTCGTGCTCGACTATCGCTGTGTGCTGGCGGTGGCGTGGCCGTTCCTCGGCCGCAGCGACAGCCTCGCGGAGCGCCGACCCTACTCATCGGTGACCGAGCTCAACGAGATCGCGGAGCTCGGGCTCGGTCGCTTCACGCAGGCCGAGATGGATCGTTTCACGGCGACGCTCAACGTCTCGAGCATGGCGCAGCGCGCGGGCACATGGGGCCTGCCGGGGCGCGTCTTCAACGGCCTCGTCGCGGGTCAGTCGCGGATGATCCGCGTCAAGTCGGCTCTGCACATTGGTTCGGGTAGCACGGTGCGGCTGAGAGATCTGGCGACTGGCGCGGTCGAGTACTCGATCGTGATGCGGGCATCGAACGAGCGGGCGGTGCGCGATCTGCTGCTGCCGTCCGTGTTCCGACTCGAGCTGCTGCGGCCCGTGACCAGGGACTTCACGGCCGACGAGACGCTTGTCGAACCGCTGATCCCGACGCCCGTGAACATCAACACGGCGGGTCGCGAGGTGCTGCAGGTCCTGATCGAGGACGTGCGCCGGGAAGCCGGCGTGCGCGTCCACGCGGCGGGCCGTCAGCGCACAGTGCCGCCGCGGCCGTTCTCGCGTTCCGAGGCGCGCACGATCGCGGACGAGATCCTCGCGAGCCGTGAGGGCGACGGGCCCTACAAGAGCTGGCAGGACCTCGTCGAACGGGTGTTCGTGCCGCGGGTGGTGCAGGGCAGTCAGGCCGAACGAATGCGTTACGTCTACCTGTATCGCAATCTGCGCACGGCGCGCGACTCGGCTGTCGAGATGGGCACGATGCCGATCTGCTTCGATAGCGGGCCGTGGGTGCGTTACCGCGCCGGCGCGAGTCTGAAGCGCAGCCGTCTGGCACCCGGCGTCGCCGCGCGTCACGAACGCACGGGCATCGCCGCTGCCGTTCCGGGCTACACGCTCGATCACTCCTGGATGACGCAGGAGCAGTTCGAGAAGGCGATGCGTCTGGATCGGCGGTCGCCGTTCTGGATCACCACGCCGATCAACCTCGGGTCGGTGCCGCCCAATTCGCCGGGCAACGATCCCGCCGGGCGCTACAACCCGCACCTCATCGCGCATGCATTCCCGGGCCTCGGGCTCGGCGCGCCGCGCTACCCGTCCCGTGACGATGTCGACGCGGGCATCAGGCCGGGGCCGGCAGGGATGCGAAGCGCCGATTGGAGTCGCGAGCGTTGGGTTCAGGAACTCCGGCGCTACGACAGCTTCGCGCTGGCGCTGCACCCGCGCGGGCACGAGATTGCGCGCGATGGCCCGTACTTGATGCAGAACATCGGGCCTCAGGACCGCGGCGGAACGGCGTCGCCGGGCGGCAACCGTCACGACCGGATCAGCTTTCCGTTCAGTGCGCAGTTCGGGTTCATGCAGCCGTTCGCGACCAGGTTCTGGGTCGAACCGCAGTCGCTCGAGAACGTGGTGCTGTTCGACCACAGCGATGGCGACCCCGAACGCAACCGCTTTGCGGTGCTCGCGCGTGACGGCAACCTCGTGCTCGAGATGATCGACGAAGCGGGGATCGATCCCAACCCGGGTGATTCGCCGTCGGGTGTGCAGCGCACGGCGCTCGAGGTGCAGGTGCCACTACCCGAGATCAACCTGCCGGCCGACACGCCGATCCACATCTCCGCGTCGGCGCACGCCGGGCGGCCGCACGAAGTCGCGTTGCAGGTGGATGGGATGCCGCGCGGGCGCTCCCGATACGTTACCTACCTGACCGCGCCGATCGATTCTTTCGATCCGACGCAGGCCGGCAACGGCGGGGCGCTGCCGCCGCAGGCCGGCAATCAGCGCTACATCAACATCCAGGTCGAGGACACCGAGGGCTTCCCGCCCGTCGGGGTGCTGCGCATCGGCACGGAGTTGTTCGAGTACACCGCGATCAACGGCAACTCGTTCGACTGCGTTTGGAACGACTCGATCGGTGGCCGCGGTTCCCGTCAGGTGGCGCGCGAGCACGCGCCGTCCATCCCGGTCGATCAGGACGGCAACCCGACGATCGACATCAAGGACCTCGCCGCGCAGGGCGTCAACCTGAACGTGTTCCCGTCGCATCCGGCCGGCGCGCGGGTTGAACTCTACGGCTACTCCAACCTGTTGACTCCAGACTCGCCGATGATGGTGGGTGAGACCACGCTCGGTGGCTCGGTCGGCGGCTTTGCGGTGGCGCGCGGGTTCCTGTCGAGCAATGCGCGGCCGCTTGCGATTGCGCTACCGAGTGGTGGTTCGTTCCCGGTTGGCGAAGGCATCGACGAGAACTGGACCGGCGATCTCGAACTCGCCGACCCGATCCAGACCGGCGACCAGGATCCCGCCGCGGGTCAGGCGGCGATCATCGACGCGTTCCCGGCGTCGGGCGGTTTTGCGCTGCTGGTCCAGATGGGCTTCGGCTGGGACTTCGATCAGGGCAATGTCACGGGGTCGACGCAAACGGGCGGCATGGAAGTCATCCGCTACGACTCGCGGCAGGGTCACCGGCTGACGAACATCCAGCGCGCACAGCAGTTGCCGGGTGACGATCGCACGACGCCGACGGCCGACTACGACGGCCAGCCGCGCCGGTTCGTGACGCGGTGGCGACCGGGGCTGCTCTGGGATCCGCCGGCGACGGAGCCGGAGTTCTTCGACGTGACCCGTGCGATCGTTTGGGTCATCCCGATCTCGCTGCCGGTGAACAGCACGCAGGTCCTATGGGATCCGCAGCAGACCGGCTTCAGCGAGTGGGTGCAGCTCTACCCCAACGGCGGCGACGTCAACGATACCGAGTGGGTGCGCTACGACGCGCTCAGCGGGAACAACATCGTGCGCGCCAACCGGGTCGCCTGGGAGCGGACGCGCTTTGAGCTGACGCGTTCCACCGGGGTGTACCGCATCCGCATCAACAACACGGGGCAGAGCAATGGCCCCGGTGGCGACCTCGAACCCTGGGGCCAGGTCACCGCGACCTCCGGGTTCATCGGCTATACGCCGCAGATCGAATCCGACTACCCGCAGATCCATCGGGCGCGCTCCTGGCTCGGTTTCCGCGGCGACATGATGCGCGACTTCTCGCAGGAGGGCGCCAACCGCACGTCGTCCCATGCGCACACGAACTCGATCGTTACGCAGTGCCAACGCCTGAGTCTGCAGTGGGGCAACTTCGGCGCATTCCGCGGTCGCCCGGGCCGCCACGATCGCGTGGCGTTGATCCAGGGCTCGGTTGCGTCCGGTACCCAACGTCCGAACGTGGAGTGGCACACGGTGACATGGGCAGCGCGACGGTTCGACAATGATCAGCTCGCGAACAACGCCACGCCCGCAGAGCTGCTCGGACCATGGCCGTTCCAGCTCGTCGCGTTCAAGAACGGTGTGCAGAGCCAGTACATCGGCCCGCCGAGCAACATCCAGAACTACCAGGACCCGCGCAACTTCGACCGCATGGTCAAGTTTCCCAGCGGGGAGCTGCCCTGCGCATGGTGCGAGAACGTGCACATCGGCTCCGGCGTCGGCAACGCCCAGCCGGTGACGGGCTTCGTGGATGAGGTCGAGGTCGTCCAGCACAACCTGCCGGGGCTCGTGGTCGACCAGGCCTTCACGGCGGGGGCCGGCACGTTCCTGGTGCAGGAGTACATGACGTTCGACCCCGCCGGTCACATCGTCTTCACGAACCGCCAGGTAGACAATTGGCCGGAGACGGGTGGGCTCGTGCAGATCGACGGCGAAATCCTCGCCTACCGCCAGCGCACGCTGGGCGAGTTCACGGTGGCGATCAACGGTCGCGGCCTGTTGGGCACGGAGGCGCGTGATCATGATCGTGGGGCCCACGTCGTGTTCCTGACGCAACGCCCCGTCGCGATCCTCGGCTCACAGGTCGCCGGTCGTGACAACGTGCTCCGCGTGCAGGCCCGCGGCAGCCTGCCGCGAGCGGGCACGGTGCGCCTCAACCAGGAACTCCTGCACTACACCTGGACGCGCGTGCAGGGTGACAACGTGACCCTCGAGATGCCGCGCTGGTACCCCTCGGGGCAGGCCGGCACCTCGTCGCTGGCGCGCGGGCTGTTCCGCGGTCGCTTCGGCACGCAGCCCGGAGGTGGCAGCAGCGGTGAGGCGTTGATCGAATGGCCGTTCCGCTACTGGGACCGCCACGCCGACTTCTCGGACGATCCCGAGCTCGCGTACTCGCAGCTCACGTCGACCTCGGCGCCGGCGTTCTTCCGGTCGATCGGTTGGCGTGAGGAGATCCGCGACCCGCTCGTCGACGTCGTGTGCATGGTGCGCACGGATCCGCGCGTGCCGTGGAGTGCGGACGCGACGACGACGCCCGGACTCTGGGAGTTCACGCGCTCGGGTGACGACGACGCACCGCGGATCCTCGGTGCGCAGGGCGCCCGGCTCGAGGTGCGGTTCTCGACGATGTACCAGGCGGGCGCGGTCGATCTCGTCACGCAACAGGCCCACGCCTGGAAGACCTCGGCGCGGGTGTCGCGCGTGCGGGTCGAGTACGAGGGCGAGCCGCGCATCTTCGACGAACAGGTGACGGCCCGATGAAGTCGACCGCGCAACTCCACGGCCGCGCGTCCGGCTTCACGCTGCTCGAGCTCGTCATCGTGATGGGTATTCTGAGCGCGTTCCTGGTGATGCTCGTGCAGCTCGTCGGGCTCGGGCTCGACCTGTTTGCCGAGGGGGAGACGGGCCAGATGCTCGCGGATCGCGGCAACCGCGCCGAGCGCCGGATCCGCGCCGAACTCGAACTGCTGCGCGGCAGTGCGAGCGGGCGCGATCGCGATCGCGCCGACGATCGCCTGCTCGTGCAGCTGCTGCCGATCGGATTGCCGCCCGAGGCCGAACGCGGCGCGACGCGCGTGCAGGTCGTGCGCGCCGCGGTATCGCTGCCGCCCGAGCGCGAACTGCAGCTCGTCGACGGCATGCTCGCGATGCGGATCGTCGACGCGGAGCCCGAGCTGTCGGGTGAAGAGATCGCGACCAAGGTCGCCGAGTTGCGCAAGAACGAGCCACTGCGCGGGCTCGGCAACATGCTGCTGCTGCCGTGGCGTCAGGAGAACGCGGATGACGCGATGCTCGAACTGCGCGTCGCGTGGTTTCTGCCGGGACAGACCGTGACGGTACGCGATCGCTCGGTCGACCCGTTCGCGGTGCCGCTGCCCGGCTCGCCCGATCTGCCGGGCGTGACCTTGTTGCAGGTGACCGAGCCGTTGCTCGACGATCTGCTGCACTGCGAGTTCCACTTCTGGTCGCAGCGCACGCGATCGTGGGGGCGTGCCGATGCGCCCGACAGCGGCAACCAAAGCGGCGGCGCGCGGCCCGAGATCATCTGGGACAGCGCGCGCGGCGGCTGGCTCGTTGACGAGGCGATGGGTGGTGAGTTCGCGTTCGATCGCGGGCCGGACAGCTTCGCTGATCCCGAGGACGACATCCATCCGCACGCGATCCGGGTCGTCGCCGTAGCGGCACAGCCAGCGGACCTGCCGCCCGAGGGGATCCTCGCGGGCGGCATCAGCGCGGAGGACAAGGGCCTGCGGCTCGTCAATCCGGACCGTTTTCCCGGCGCGTCGGACGGCGGCTTCGTGAAGGTTCGCGGTGAGTGGATCTACTACAACAAGGTCGAGGGCGATCGGCTCACGGGCCTGCGTCGCGGCCAGCGCTGGACCAAAGCCACGGAACATCCGGCCGGCGTCCGCGTTCACGTCGGGCAGCTGGTTGAGTTCGTGATCCCGATTCCCCACAAGAAGGACGACTGGAATGGCTGAGTTCCATCATCGCTCCGATGCTCGACCGTCGGCGGATGCGGGCTTCACGCTCGCGGAAATGCTCGCGGCGCTGGGGATCCTGCTGGTCGGCGTCGTCTCGCTTCTCGGGGCGCTCGGTGCCGCGGTCGGCGAACGCCGCACGACGGACGCGCGGCTCACCGCGGCCAAGGTCTGCGACCTCGCATTGCACCGCGTGCGGCACGAGTCCGTCAGGCGCGCGGCGGATGCCGGTTCGGACCTCGATCTCGAGATCATCCAGCTCGAGGACCAGACGGTGCCGGGATTCGACGGCATGACCTGGTCCGCGGAGGCAGTCGTCGACGAGAACCGGCCGATGGTCTGGCTCGTGCGCCTCGAGGTGCGCTGGCTCGAGGAGGGCGAGAACGCGAGCGAGGAGTTCCTGCGAATCCTGCCGCGCAACCTGCCGCTCGGCCAACGCGTGCAGCGCTTCCGAGAGGAACAGAAGTGACCAACCAAGCAGCCGCTCCCCAAACGGCGAACTACCGATAACGAACACCCCTTTGATACCGACCTTGCCGGCCTTCGGCCGCGCCGCCCACAGGTCGCCTACCAGACGAGAATGACTATGCGCAAATCAGTCGCACAACTTCTTCTGACGATCGGACTCGCGATCGGCGGAGCCGTGGGCATTGCCCCGGCGCAGACGGTGCAGCTTGCGGAGGGCAACCTGCTCCTCGCGAACGTCGAGTCGGCCGACGGCGAGGGCCTCGTCGTCAAGCGTCTCGACAACGGCGGCACGCTCGAGTTGCGCTGGGATCAACTGTCGCCGTCGTCGGCGCTGGCGATCAAGCGTCAGTTCGACCTCGCGGGCGACGTCGAGGACGAGATCCTCGTGCGGGCCGAGGAGGTCGAATACCTCGTCGGTGGGCGCAAGCAGACGATCCTCGGCAAGATCATCGAGCGCGGTGACCAGTTCGTCGTGCAGCAGCGCGGCGTGCCGTTCCGCATCCCGCGGACCGAGATCCGCAACGTGCGCGCGGTCGACGCGCCCGTGGCGCAGATCTACACCAAGGACGAGTGGTATGCGATCCGCCTGGCGCAGCTCGAGGATCCGGCCAAGGCCGATCAACACATGCTCATGGCCGAGGACCTGATCAAGGTCCGCGACTACCAGCATGCGGGTGAGCACCTGAGCAAGGCGCGCGAGCTCGGCAATACGATCGATCCGGGTCGCCTCGATAGCCTCGAGACGCGTCTGTCGCGCTACAAGGACGCCGCCAAGGAGCGCGAGCTGCTCGATCAGATCCAGGCCTGCCGCAGCCGCGGCACCCTGGCGCAGTTCGAGAAGGGGCAGGGCTTCATCGAAAAGTTCGAGAGCGACTTTCCCAACACTCGGCTCAAGGCCGAGTTCGACCTCGAGAAGGAGCGCTTCCTGCGCGCGCGTGAGCGTTACCTCACGCAGCAGGTCGCCGACAACTATCGCCGGGCGATCCGCTCGGTAGCGGAGAAGAAGGTGCGCGAAGCCGGCGTCTCGCTGCAGAGCGTGCGCGATTACGCCGAGAACGAGATGACCGAGGATCTCTTCAAGAAGGTCTCGGCGCAGTTCCGCATCGACATCGAGGAGGCCAAGAAGCTCTGGTCCGAACGCGAAAAGTACCCGGCTGGCAAGCGCACCGAGCACTTCGCCTACGGGCTCGGCTCCTGGGTACTTGGCGAGAAGGCGATCCTGAAGGATACGAATGTCGAGAAGGCCAAGGGCCAGCAGCCGAAGAACCAACGGCCCGCGGACAAGAACAGCCGGGAGATCGAACGCGTGGCCCGTGCGCTGAAGCAGGCGCTCGAGCGCCGTCGTGCCGCCAGCCAGGGTGGGGGTGGTGCCCGCCAGGAACAGTCGGACGAGGACTGGTTCCGCGAGGCCAAGAGCAAGGAACGCGCCGGCTGGCTGCGGGCCTACTACGCCGAGTTCGGTGGCCAGTTGAAGGTCACGTATGCCTCGGTTGCGCCGTGCGTCTCGTGTTATGGTCAGGGCACCACGCCGGACATGGGACCGGATGGCAAGGTGATCCGCACTCCGTGCTTCCTGTGCCACAACACCAAGTGGATGCGCAGCTTCAAGGCCTACTGATTCCCCGGCCCGCGATCGGGCCGCGGCAGGTTCTCGCGATTGCTGCGATCGCCGCCGTCGCGCTGCTGACACTGCCGGGGTGCGCGATGCCCGACGCCGGCGTCAGCGGCCAGGCGAACGCTCCGGCGATTGGCGCCTCGGGTACGAGCTCCGGCGCGGGCCCGGGCACCGCAGCCGTCGCCGAGGCGACGGACGTCAAGGTGGTGCCCCAGGAACCGGCGCCGCTCGCGGGCCTCGGACCCGAGATCCTGTTGCCGGCCGCCAGCGGGGCGGACGAGGACGTCGCACGGGTTGGCGATCTCACCCTGCGTCAGAGCCAGGCGTTTGCGCGGCTCATGGTCGCGGATCCCAAACTGGCCCGGCTCGCGGTCGACTTGCTCGTTTTCGACGTGCTGGTCGGCCGGCATGCGCAGCAGCACGGGATCCGGGTCGAGCCGGCGACGGTCGAAGAGCTGGCGTTGGCCGAGGAGCGCCGCATGCAGCAGCAGGTCGAGCGCGAGCTGGCGTCGGAGATGGACTTCCCGGCCTACGTGTTCGCGATGTTCGGTATGCGGCTCGAGGCCTGGCGCCGAACGCTGCGGCTGCGCACGGCCCAGCGGCTCTATCAGGGCTACGTGATCCGCTACCTCGCGCTGCGCGAGGATCGCGTGCTCGTGCGCTTCCTGATGCATCGCGACCGCAAGGTGGCCGAAGAGGTCTGCGAGAAGGTGCGCGATGGCGCCGACTTCGCGACGCTTGCGCTGCGCTGGTCCGAGGACGGTCGGCGCGACGGCGGGTTGTTGCCGGCGTTCGGACGCGGTTTCCCGCACCCCGTCGCCGAGCCCGCGTTCGCGCTGCAGAAGGGGGCGGTCAGTGAACCGTTCGAGCGCGAGATCGGCGGCGAGTCACGTTGGTTCGTGGTGTATTGCCTCAACCGGTTCGCGGGTCGCGACGAGCCGTTCTCGAAGGTGCGCGACGAGCTCGACCGGGACCTGCGGGAGCGGCCGCTGACGCAGCTCGAGATGTCGGCCTACACCCTGCGCTGGCGCGGCGAGAGCGAGCGCGCGGCCGGGCCCGGCGCCGATCGCGCGGAGAACGGGCGATGACAACGTCCATGCGGTCGGATAGAAGTCTTGGTCCATGGACGATATTTCGCGTGAGCCGCTACCCGACTCCACGGAATCCGCTCCCGATCGCGGAGCGCAGCGGCAGGCCGGTGCCGACAGCTCGCGTGAGAAGGGCCCCCAGCCCGAGAGCTCGCGGGAGCTGCTCGCCCGCGAGCGTTCGGAACTGCAGGACGATCTGGTGGTAGACCCGCGCAACCCCGGCGCGTCGGACGAACGTCCGGAGGAACTGGACGCAGCGGACGCCGACGTGGGTTCTGACGCTGGCGTTCTCCCTGCGACCGCCGCCGACGCCGACGCCGACGCCGACGCCGCCGTCGATGCGGACGCGAACGATTCCATCGACGCGGCGAAGCTCGCGGCGGCGTTGCAGGACGAGGCCAGCACGGCGGAGATCGAGGAGGAGCTCGGCGCGCCCGAAGAGGGGCTGCCGGACGTTCCGGAGCTCGCTGACGCCGAGGCCGTCGCGGACGTCGTTTTCGTGCTGATGCTGACGTCGCGCGAAGGCCTGACGATCTTCCGCCTGGCGCAGGCGTGCAATACGACCCAGAAGCTCGTCGAAGCCGCCCTCGACGTTCTGCAGCAGCGGCTCACGGAGCTGCGGCTGCCGGTCGAGCTGGCGCGCAACGGCGACACCGTCAAATGGCTGGCACAGGACTCGACGTTCCCGTACCTGCAGCGTCTGCGCGGGGTGAAGAAGCTCGAGAAGCTCTCGCCGGCCGCGCTCGAGACGCTCGCGGTCGTCGCCTACCGCCAGCCCGTGATGCGCAGCGAGATCGAGGCGATCCGCGGCGTGAAGGCGGGACCGATGCTGCGGAGCCTGCTGCAGCACAAGCTCGTTCGGGTCACCGGTCGCGCCGATGTGCCGGGGCGGCCGTTGCAATACGGCACGACCAAACAGTTCCTCGAACGCTTCGGCCTGGCTTCGCTGCAGGAGCTGCCGAGCGTCAAGGAATGGAAGAACCTGGGCTGAGGGTTGGGGCGCAGGTTGCCTGCCATCTGGGTTGCATTGGCCGGCGCGCTCACTACACTCTCCGCCCGCAACGGGTCCCGTTCGTCTAGCCAGGCCTAGGACCCCAGATTTTCATTCTGGTAACAGGGGTTCAAATCCCCTACGGGATACCACCTTCGAGGCACCCGTCGCAGCTTGCGACGGGTGCCTTTTTCATGCCCCGATCGGTTGCCTGCAACCGATGGCAACTGCACCCGATGGCCGGAACTGCTGATCCCCGCCGCGAGCCCGAACTACGAACGCTCGTTCGTGCGGCTGCCGCGCGTTGCGATGGCTCGCCGTTCTTCGCGGTCGGTGAGGAGGCCGTGACGGCCGCGGAGTTCGGGGGCCGGGTCGAGGCCGCCGCCGCCGGGTTGCGGGCCGCGGGACTCGCCCCCGGGGGCCGCGTCGCCGTGCTGCTCGAGCGCTCGGTTGACGAGGCTGTCGCGCTGCTGGCGGCGGCGGTCGCGGGTGGCATTGCCGTGCCGATCAACGGCAAACTCAAAGACGCGCAGATCGCGCACGTCCTGCTGGACGCCGAGCCGTTCGCCGTGGTGACGAGCAGCCTGCGGCTACTCGCGCTGCGTGATCCGGCGGCCGTCCTCGGGGCGCAGCGGCTGTTCACCTGCGGATCAGCGGACCTGCCGGCGCCGCTCGTGGCCGCACCGCTGGCAGTTGGCGCCGCGCCCGCAGCGGGCGACGGCCCGCCGCTCGCGCCGGACGACCCGGCGGTGATCCTCTACACCAGCGGCAGTACCGGCCTCAGCAAGGGGGTCGTGCAGACCCACGGCAATCTCGTGCGCGGCGCTGCGGTCGTGGGGGACTTCCTCGGGCTCACCGCGGCGGACCACGTCCTCGCGCTATTGCCGTCGAGTTTCGACTACGGGCTCAATCAGCTGCTGTCCGCGCTCCTCGTCGGCTGTCGGATCACGGGGGCGGATCATCTCGGCGTCGGTGAGCTCGCCGACCTGCTCGCGCGGGTGCAGCCGACCGGGCTCGCGGGCGTGCCGTGGCTCTGGCACGAGGTCGCGCGCGCGCTCACCGACGGCACGCTGTCCCGCGAACACGGCGCGGCTCTGCGCTACGTGACGAACAGCGGTGGGATCCTGCGCGCGGGCGACAGCGCGGCGCTGCGTGAACACTGGCCCGGGGTCTCTGTGTTCGCGATGTATGGACTCACCGAGGCGTTCCGCAGCGCGTTCCTGCCGCCGGACGAGATCGAAGAACACCCGGAGTCGTTCGGGTTCGCGATCCCGGGCGTGGAGCTCCTCGTCGTCGATCCTGCTACGGACGAGGTGCTCGAGGGGCCGGCGACGGGCGAACTCGTGCACGCCGGCGACCTGATCGCGATGGGCTACTGGCGCAATCGAGCGGCGACGGCACACCGATTTCGGCCGGATCCGCGGGGCCTTTGCGGGCCGGACGGTAAGCCTTCGACGGTGGTCTACTCGGGTGATCTCGTGCGTCGTGACGCGGCCGGGCGCCATTGGTTCGTAGCCCGGCGCGATCGCCTGTTGAAGGTGCAGGGCCACCGGATCTCGCCCGACGAGGTCGCCGCCGTGTTCGCGGCCGTGCCCGATGTCGCGATGCCGACGGTGGTCGGAATCGACGGCGGCGCGGCCGGACACGAGCTGGTGCTCATCGTCGTTGGCGACGCGGAGAACGGTGCGCTCGAACGCGACCTGCGGCGAATCGCCCGGGGCCGGCTGCCGTCGTACATGCAGCCGGCGCGCTACCTCGTCGTTGACGAAATGCCACGCAATCCGCACGGCAAGGTGGACGAGGGCGCGCTGCGGCAGATGATCGCGGCGTGGACCGGCAGCCACTGATTCCTCTGATCGAACTGCTCGAGCGCTACCGCCAGCTGTGGTCGACGGGCGCGGATCAGGCGCTCGTCGAACGGTTCCTCGACTTCCTCGGCCGCCATCCCGACTGCCTGCTGCGCAGTTGTGTGCCGGGCCACATCACCGCGTCGTGCTGGATCCTCGATGCGGCGGGTGAGCACGCGCTCTTCACGCACCATCGCAAGCTCGATCGTTGGCTGCAGCTCGGTGGACACGTCGATGGTGAGGCGCACGTCGAACGTGCGGCGCTGCGCGAAGCCCAGGAGGAGAGCGGTATGGCGCGCTTCGAGTTCGTGGAGTGGGCGGCCGGTGGGCTGGTGCCGCTCGACCTCGACGTCCATCCGATCCCGGCGCGCGGTGCCGAGCCGCGCCACGACCACTGGGACGTGCGGTTCCTGCTGCGCGCGGCCGCCGGCCAGGCGTTGACGATCTCCGACGAATCGAACGATCTGCGCTGGGTGCCGCTCGCCGAGATCCCGCGCCTCACGGACGAAGAGAGCGTTCTGCGGCTCGATGCAAAGGCCCGCGCGATTCTGGAGCGTTCCGCGGAGGCCGAGTGAGCGCGGCGCAGGACAATGCGAGGTCGGACGCCGGGACCACGGAGGGGCGGCGCGGTGGCCGGCGGCGCGGGCGTTGGCTGCGTCGACTGTGGTTGCCTGGGGCGCTGGCGGCGTTGCTCGTCGGCATCGACAGCCAGTGGATCGGGGGCGGCTCCGGTGCACCGGACGACGGGGATGGCGAGCCGGCGCGGCAGGCTCGAGAGGCCCGAACTCCGGCGGCCCAAGCCCCGTCGAACCAAGTCCCGCCGAGCCAGGCTCCGTCGGCCGACGTTCGGCCAGCCGAGGCCGCCGGGCTCGCGGAGTCGACGCCGCGGGACCCCGCTGTCGGGCGTTCTGATGGCCGAGCCCCCGCCCGCCGAGCACTTGCCGGCAGCGGTGGCGGCAGCGGCGCGAAGGCGCCTGGCGCGCCGGCCATTGCGTCGTCGGGCCGGCCGTCGCCGAGCGACGAATCGGTGGCGCCTGCCAACGGCGATCCACCGCCGATTCGGGCACCTGAGCCCGGCCCGGAAAGTGCGCCGAACCTGACGACGTTCGAGCCCGACCGGTTCGAAAGTCTGTTGTCGCTCGTGCGCAGTCGGGCTGCCCAGGGTGAGTTCGCGGCGGCGCGCCGGCACCTGGCAGTGCTGCAGCGTGAGCCGTTGGTCGCGCCGCAGGCGGCCGCGGTGAACGCGGCCGCCAAGGAGCTGCTCGGCGCCGTCCACGAACGCGTGAGTGCGATCCTGCGAAGCGCCGCCGAGGGAGCGGTCGTGCGCGCCGGTCGCCGGGCGACCGCGGGCCTGGAGGATGGTTCGAAGGAGTTCACTCACGAGCTGAGTGCAGCGTTTGCCTTGGCAGACCTCGGCCGCGATCCGTCTGCTGCACCGAAGGTGCCCGCGGCCAGTTGGCCGACCCCGTCGCCGATCGCGGTCGAACGCCGTCTGCGGGCCTACCGCGGAGCGGAAGAACTGGTCGGAACCGTCGTCGAGTGCGACGACCGGCGGGTGACTCTCCGGGTCGCGGCGGGCGGGCGCGTGCGGTTCCCGACCGTCGAGCGGACCGCGAGTGAGGCGGTGGATTCGACGCGGGTCGAGGCCGTCGAGTTCGCGCTGGCAGCGCTACACGCCGGGCAGCCGCTGTTGGCGCGCCTGTGGCTGCATCGCGCGCGGGGCGCTGGGGCGGGCGCGGCCGGGACGGGGGCGGCGTCGGCCCGGGAGCAACGGCTCGCGGCTCTGCTGCGCTGAGATATCCGTCGGTCCGAACCGGGAATCTGCGGGAGGATTTCCGGGTACTCGGCACGTCGTCCGTAAGATCCCCGCATGTCCACCGCGCTCAGGGTTCTCGTCCGCCATGGGAACGACAACTACGGCCCCTACACCGTGGCCGAGCTCAATTCGATGCTCGACGCAGGAAGGGTCCAGCCGCGCAGTCTGGCGTGGATCGAGGGCGCGCCCGAATGGCAGGAGCTGCACACGATCCCCGGCGTGCAGGGCGAGGCGACGGCACCGGCCATGGCTGCGCCGCCACCCGGGGGGCATGCGACGCACGGTCGGCATGACGACAACGTTTCGGACCGCCTGGCGTTACCCGCTTTCCTGCTCGCGTTCTTCCTCGGCCCGTTCGGCATTCATCGCTTCTACGTCGGCAAGACCGGCTCGGGCATCGCGATGCTCGTCCTGACGGTAACGCTCGTCGGTGCCATCATTAGCGGGATCTGGTCGTTCGTCGACTGGATCGTCATCGCCTGCGGCGGCTTCCGCGACGGCGAGGGTCGACTGATCAGGAACTGGACGTAGGCATCGCGGCCGCCTCGGCGTTGGCGTCGCGGCCGACGAAACGCAACACGGCCACGAATGCTACGATCGCGAGCGCGTAGCTCAGCGGCCACCAGCTCGGGCCCAGGGTCACCATCGGCAGGTAGCCGGCCCCGATCGCGACACTCGCGGTGAGCAGCGCGTACGGCAACTGTGTCGTGACGTGCGCGAGATGATCGCAGCGGCTGCCGAGGGAGCTCAGCACGGTCGTGTCGCTGATCGGCGAACAATGATCGCCGAAGATCGCGCCTTCGAGCACGGCGCCGATCGAGAGCAGCATGAGCCACGGCCCGCCGGTCATCGCATCGCCGAGGAACGCCGCGTCCGTGCCGAGTTGATGCGCGAGCAGCACGACGTTCGGCAACAGGATCGCCATCGTGCCGAAGCTCGTCCCCGTGGCGAACGCGATGATCGCGGACAGCAGGAACAGCGCGATCGGCAGCAGCCACGGCGCGATCACGTCGCGGGCGCCGGCGGCGAGGAAGTCGCGTGTGCCGAGATCGGCGCTGATGTGGCCCAGGGACCAGGCGAGGAAGAGGATGCCGAACGCGGGGATGAGTGCTCGTGTGGCTGCGAGCGACGTCCTGGCGATGTCGCCCGGGCTCATCAGGCGTTGGCCGAGCGACAGCACGATCGCGAGCAGCCAGGCCGTGATCGAGGCGCCGAACAAGGCGACGTCACTGACGATGTCGAACGCCAGCATCGCGGTCGCAGCCCCGCCGACCAGCACGCCGATCGGCAGGATCGCGTTGCGGGCGCGGCGTGGCACATCGGGCGCCGGAGTCTCGTTCCGGGCGTCGCGCACGAGGCCCGGCTGGCCAGCGTCGGGGTCGGTAAGGCCGGCGCGCGCTTGCCGTTCGGCCGCGAGCATCGGCCCGAAGTCGCGTCGCGTGAGGATCACGAGCGGCACGAGGATCAGGGCGAGGAAGCAATAGAACCGGAACGGCAGCGTCGCGACGAAGACGCCGTAGGCATCGTCGGCGACGAACGGCTGGCCGTCGAAGTCCGTCACGAGGGCGAGCGGTCCGCGGAACTGCGAGATTTCGTACGTGATCCACGTCGAGAACAGCGACACCCCGGCGACCGGGGCGGCGGTCGAGTCGACGATGTAGGCCAGCTTCTCGCGCGAGATCTTCTCGGCGTCGCACAGCGGGCGCATCGCGGTGCCCGTGACCATGCAGTTGGTGTAGTCGTCGAAGAAGATCGACAGGCCGGTGAGCCAGGTCGCGAACTGGGCGCCCACGGGGCCGCGCACGCGCCGCTGCAGCCACGCGACGAACCCATGCACGCCGCCGTTCTTGGTCACGAGTCCGACGGTCATGAACAGGAACACGACGAACGCCGTGATGCGCAGATAGAAGTTGCTCAGCAGCGAGCGTTCGACGAGCGCCGACGCGAAGAAGTGCCACGTGCCCGAGCCCGCGCCGCCGGTGTAGGCGATCGCACCCGCGAGGCCGCCGAGCAGCAGCGCGAGCAGCACCCGGCGGAACAGCAGCGCGACCGTGATCGTCAGCGCCGCGGGCAGCAGGCTCACGCGGGTCGGGAACATCTGCTCGCCGGTCCAGCGTGAGCCGTCCGGGCGCGGGGCACTCGCGCGCACGCCGTACTCGCCGATGATCACGGCCAGCGGCAGCGCGCCGAGCTCGGGTGCGACGGCCGCGTTCTTCACGACGGCGAACTCGTCCGCGAGCCGTGCGAACTCGTTCCTGCGTTCGGCCGCGAGCTGCGGGTCGGTGATCGGCGGACTCGTGCGGAGATCCACCCGCAGTTCGGGCAACTTGCCAGCCTGTAGCCAACCTGCCAGCGGCGAGCTGTCGGCATCGAGCAGCCACGCACGAACCTGCAGGTAGCCGAGATACGGTCGACCCGTCTCGGCATCGGGCGCGGGCAGCAGCGCGAACAGCGCGAGGAACCCGAACGCGAGCAGGAATCGAAAGCGACCGCGCATTGGCAGGCCCGTTTGTAGCGTGCACTGGTGAGCAGGCGTAGCCTCTCCCGCTCATGGAGTCCGGCCACCTGCAACGACGTCTAGGTCTCATCAGCGCGACGTCGATCACCGTCGGAGCCGTCATTGGCTCCGGGATCTTCCTCAAGCCGTTGATCGTCTCGCAGTCCCTGCCGGCGATCGGTTGGATCTTCGCGCTGTGGATCGGGCTCGGCGTGATTTGTCTGTTCGGAGCGTTCGCCTATGGCGAGCTCGGTTCGATGTTTCCGCAGGCCGGCGGACAGTACGCGTTCCTGCGCGAGGCGTGGGGGCGCGGTGTCGGGTTCACCTACGGCTGGGTGTTCTTCTGGGTGATCAACAGCGGCACGGTCGCGGCGTTGGCCGTGGCGTTTGCCGAGTACCTGTTACCCGGGGTGAATCGGCTCCTCGGCCTCGGCCTCACGCCGGGGCAGTTGTCGAGCCCCTACGTCATCACCGCGGTGGCGACGGTGATGATCCTGTTCCTCGCGGTCGTAAACCACGTCGGCGTGATCTTCGGTGCGCTGCTGCAGAACGTCTCGACGCTCGCGAAGGTGGGCGCGCTCGGCACGCTGATCGTCGGTGGCGCGATGCTCGTCTTCGGCGACGATCCTGCGGCGCTCGCCGCGCGTGTGCCGGATCCCTCGACGTTTACGCCGGCCGCCGATGCGCAGGCCAGCCTGACCCAGGCCGGCTTGGTGACCGCCTTCATCGGCATCTTCTGGGCCTACGAGGGCTGGTATCAGATGCCGTTCAACGCGGCGGAGATCAAACGGCCGGAGCGCAATGTGCCGCGCGGCCTGATCCTGGGCATGGTCATTCTCGTGGTCGTCTACGCGGCGATGAACTGGATCTACCTCGAGATGGTGCCGTTCGCGGAGATGCGTTCGCTGCAGGAGGGCGAGGATCAGCAGGTGGCCTATCGCACCGTGGCTCGCATCTTCAGCCCCGAGGTCGCGGACTATCTGACCGTGGCCGTCGCGATTTCGGTGATGGGGGCGGCGAACCCGAACTTCCTGTCGTCGCCGCGGGCGTTCTACGCGATGGCCAAGGACGGCATGGTGCCTCGGGCCCTGAGTCGGGTCAGCCCGAAGTGGAAGACGCCCGTGGTCTCGATCTGGGTGCAGGCGATCTGGGCGGTCGGGCTCGTGCTCTACCTCCAGAAGTTTCACGACATCACGTCGTTCGTGGTGTTCGCCGGCTTCTTGTTCTACGCGATGACCGTCGCGGGCGTTTATCGCCTGCGTTTCCTGCGCCCCGACGCGGAACGCCCGTACCGGTGCACGGGCTATCCCGTGACCCCGGCGCTCTTCATCCTCGTGTCCGTCGCGTTCGTCGTGGCACTGCTCCTGGACGAAGCCGAGCAGATGAACGCCCTCTACGGCCTCGCGATCCTCGCAACAGGCGTGCTCTACTACTGGGGCTGGCACATCGGCCATCGCACCGGGCGCGAGGGCGCCGACATCAGCGAAGGCGATACCGCCGCAACCGCCATGGCGCCCGTGACGGAGCCCGCTCTCGAAGTGGAAGACGAGGCCGCAGCCGCGGACCCGGCCGAATCGGCCGAGGGGGACCCGCCCGACCGCCCGGCGGGCGGCTGACGACGGCGCAGTCGCCTGCTACCGCGATGGCGTTGGCGCGGACGCGCGGCTAGAGTGGCGGGCTGATGACCGTTCTGCAGTTCAGCCTGTTCTTCGTCGCACTGCTCGTCGGCTACGTGCTCGTGCACGTACGGCTCGTGCGTTTCGAGGAACACCTGCAGAAGCTGGCTGGCATCCGGACGCTGGACGACCGGCTCAAGGTGCTCTGCGACGCGCTCGAGAAGCTCAAGTTCGAACGCATCGAGGGCCATCTCGACCGGCTCCACGACGATCTCGAGGACCTGCGCGAAGCAACCGGGAACGTGCGCGAGGCGATCGTGCAGATTCCGCCGCCGCCGCCGAGTCGGGTCGAGGAGTCGAGCGGCGAAGCGCCGGCGACCGCGGTCGTCGCGGCTTCGGGACCGGAGTCGCCGGCGGCCCGCGTGCTCGCGCTCGTCGAGACGCGCATGCTCCAGCTCGGCTACCGCAACGTCGAGGTGCTCACGGATCTCGGGAGCGTGACCGAGCACGGCGACGCCGATGTGCAGGTCGAGTGTGAGCAGGGCGGGATGCCGATCAAGGGGCGGGTCCAGGTCCGCAACTTCGGGGTACGCGACCTCGCGTTGAAGAGCGTCGCGCCGATGTTCCCCTGATCGTCACGGCCGCTCGGCGGCCGGACTACAGGCGCAGCCAGGCGGCCACGCGCTGCGAAGCGGCCTCGAGATCGGACCAAGGCGCGTCGGTGTCGAAGCCCTCGAGTTCGGGCGCGACGTCGCGCAGAACGCGCAGGATCAGATAGCGCTCGTAGGCCCAGCGCGTCTTGACCGGCAGCCCGAGCTGCCGGCTGGACTCCTGCCCGGCCGGCGTGCCCGCGACGAGGACCGCGGCGATCAGGTCGGCGGCAACAGCACGCTCTCCGAGTCGCACCGCACTGCACGCGGCAGCGGTCCGGATGGTGGCGTCGGCGAAGCGGTCGCGCACGGTAGCAACGAGAGCTTCGCGGCTCGTCGAATGATCGAGCCAGCCGAGCGCGAGCGCGGCCTCGATGGCGAGATCGCCGCGGTCCTCGAGCAGGTCGATCAACGCGGGGGCCGCTTGCGGGTCGCCGAGCTTGCCGACCAGCGCGACGACGGCGCGCGCGCCGGGTGCAGCCGGGTCGCGATCCAGCAACTCGAGCAGCACGGGCGTCGCGGCGTCGCCGTGACGGTGTGCCGGTCCCAGCTTTGCGGCCCACTCACCCGGTGGCGCCTTCAGCAGCGCCTCACAGTCGGCGCGGACGGTCTCGTTGGCCGGCGCAACCGGCTCCTCGGGCTGGGGTGCCGGGCCACCTGCGCAGGCGAACGCGAGGCCACAGACCAGCAGCGCGAAGCCGCCGCGCGGCCAGCGCCAGGGGGAACTGCACGTCTCGGACATGCGGCGATCGTCGCCCAATCAACGTGATGGTGCGAGTAGCCACTCGCGGAACTCGGCCGGCAGATCGGCGGCGAACGTGACGCGCTGCCCGGTGGTCGGATGATCGAACGCGAGTTCCGCCGCGTGCAGGAGTTGGCGGCGTGGTTCTCCGGGTGGTCGGTCGCGGGCATCGCCACCCGCCTTGACCCGCGCGACGAACGCCAGGTAGTCGGCGTCTGGGCGACCGTAGAGCGGGTCCCCGAGCAGCGCGTGGCCGGCGGCCTCGAGATGCGCCCGGATCTGGTGGGTGCGGCCGGTCTCCGGGATGCACGTGACCATCGTGTTCGCGGGCCCGCGCTCGAGCACCTCGAAGCGGGTCACCGCGGTACGCGCGTCGTTGGCCGCGGAGGAAGCCAGGCGGCGCAGCCCGATCGCACTCGTCGGGCAGTGCCCGATCGGGCGGTCTTCGACGAAGTCGTGCTCTACCTGGCCGCGAACGACGGCAACGTAGCGCTTGCTGACCGTGCCCGCTTCGAACTGTGCCGCGAGCCGTTGCCGCGCCTTCCGGGTGCAGGGGGCGACGACGACGCCGCTGGTCTCCCGGTCGAGGCGATGCACCAGACGGGCGCGGTCGTGGCCGAGTTCGTGCCGCAGCAGATGGGCCAGTGTGTTGCGGATGAACGGTCCGTCGGCGTGCACCGGCAGATGCGCGGGCTTGTCCACGACCACGAACGCGGCCTCGGCGTGCAGCATGCGGACGTTGCGGTCGACGGCGGGCTCGCGATCGCTGCGCAGCCACGCGACGACTTCGCCCGCGCGCACGAGTCGTTCGGCGGCGACGGGCCGATCGGCGATCCGCACCTTGCCCGCCGCGATCTGGCGTCGCCACTCGGTCGGCGAGTGGTAGGGGAAGCGCCCGGCGAGATACTCGACGAGCGGCTGATCAGCGAGCCCGGCAGGAACGCGTGAGCGCAGCTCGAGCCGATCAGAAGGGTCGGGGGGGACCGCCATGCCCGGCGATCAGAGCGCGGCGCGAGGGTTCGCGCCAGCGGGCGGCGCGGCCATCAGATGGCCGGGGCCGCGGCCGGCGAGTCGGTCACCGGCGGAAGGGGGTGGCCGGGAGGTGCCGCCGGCCGGCGGATCAGTCCTCGCGCTTGCGGCGGCGGAGCGAGAAGCCCGCGAAGCCGGCGAGGCCGGTGCCGAACAGCAGCAGCGTGCCGGGCTCGGGGACGGGCGAACCGCTCTGCGAGCCGCCGGTGCCGGTGCCTGGGCCACCTCCGGTGCCGGGGCCCTGGCCGTTGCCGTTGCCGACGCCGCCACCGGGGTTCGAGCCGTTCGAACCGGGCTGGCCGTTCTGGCTCTGTGAGGTGCCGGTGCCGCCGTTGTTCCCGGGGAGGCCGCTTCCTGGTAGGCCACTGTTGTTGCTGCCATTGCTGCCACCCGACGGATCGGGGGCGCCGGTTTCACCGTTCGGTTCAATGACGTTCGTATCGGGTTCGTTGATCGGCGCGGCCGGGCCGTCGGCGACGACGAGCGAACCCGTCTTGTTCGAGCAGGCTGCGATCGGCAGGATCAGCAGGAGGGAAGCGAGCAGTTTGTTGGGCATGGTGACGGTGCGGCTCGGATGAGCCATGGAAACCTAACAAGCAATCGGCATGCCGGTTGTTGCGCTGGATTCCGAGGAAGTGGGCATGTTCGCAGCAGATTCAGTACTTGCCCGTCACAGCGGAGATACGTCGGCTGGGTCGAGCGTTCCCGAATCGGGAATCGCGGGCGAGTGAGAGGCTTCTCGACTGCGATGTGAACGGCGCTAGTGCGAAAACCCCGACGGGTTACGCCCCGATCGACGGGGATTCGAGTTTGCGCCGGAGCACAAACTCCCACGCGTTCGAAGAAATGCGGTCGGAAGGATCGTCAGCAACGGACCGTGCCGAAAATCCGACGGTGTCGCGTCGGAAAGACGTCAGTCGGCGCTGCGGATCCAGGCTCGTCAACGCAGCGCCGGAAACAGGTGCAGCTCGCGGCCCATGCCGGCGACGATCGCGCCCTTGCCGTAGCGCAGCAGACGCGTGCCACGTTCGCTGCCGGCGATCGTGTAGAGCTGCTGGGCGGTGTCGGATGAGCGGACCTCGACCTCGCCGCGCGAGTTGGCGGCCAGGAGGCGCTGGCCGATCACGAGCGCCGGGCCGCGCCAGCCGTCGTGCGGGGCCGGAATCGTCCGGCGCTGGCTCGCGTCCGTGAGCAGCATGCGTGTGATCTGCCGCTCGCTGACGACGAGGGCGAAATCGCCGTCGAACATCGGCGGCGCGACGGCGCGACCGTTGACGAGATCCTGCCAACGGGGCTCGCCCGTCGCGGCTTCGAGGCACTGCACCGCGCCGCGGTCGTCGACGGTGATGATCGCAGTGTCGGTGGCGGCAACGTGCAGGTCGACGAGGTTCTGGATCGTGCGCTGCCAGACGCGCTCGAGGCTGGGCACTGCGTGGGCGCTGAGGCCTTCCGGAGTCGCGACGACGAGCTGGTCGCCCGCCCGCACCAGCCGCATGCGCGTAGCGTCGATCGGCACGTCCTTGACGCTGTGTTCGGCGAGGTCCACGAGCGCGAGGCGACCATCGGTCGTAGCGATCGCGAGGTGGCGGTCGAAGAGGATCGGCGCGGTTTCCGTCGGCAGGTTCTGTAGCTGCCAGGAGCGGGCGCCGTCGGCCAGGGCCAGGGCGCGCAGCGTGCCGTCGAGCGACGCGAAGACGATGTCCTTCTCGAACCGGAAGGGTTGCGACAGCAAACCCGAGAGATCGCCGGTCTTGAACGTCCAGTGCGGCGCCGGCTCGCCGGGCATGACGGCCGACGCGTCGCCGCCGCGGTCCGTGATGACGAGCATCCCGGTCGCGGGATCGCGGTACGGCTCCTGATCAACCGCATTGGTGTGCGCGACGACGTGGCTCGGCTCCAGCACGAGTGCGAAGTCGAGGCGGCCGGACTCGGAGCCGTCGAGTGTCGCCTCCTGCGGTCGGAAGCCCTGAAGATCGATGACGAACTGGTTCGGATCTGCGGGGACGTAGGCGACGGTGCAGGGCGTCCGGCCGATCTCCGTGCCGTTGCAGCGCACGGTCGCGCCCGCGGGCCGGCTCTCGATTCGCAGCGGCAATCGCACGAGGCGCTCGAACGGCACATCGGGGAACGCGAGGCGCAGGGCCTTGAGTTGTTGCAGGGCGCCGTTGTGGTCGCCGTTGCCCGTGGCCTTACCGAGCTGCTCCGTGAGCTTGCAGATGGTGGCGTTGCGCGTCACGCGGTCGCGGAACAGCGCGCGCAGCTCCGGGTCGTTGACCTCTGACTTCTGCAGCTTGCGGAACAGCTCGAGGGCGCCTGCGAAGTCGTGGGACTTCTCGCGCTCGAGCGCCGCTTTGAACATTGGGTCGTACTTGCGCTGGGTGTCCGCGAGTTCGACGGCGTTGCCGTAGTCCTCCGCGAGCTTGCGGGCCCGGCCGAAGACTTCGCGCGAGTGGTTCTGGACCTCCTGGACGCGGCTCCGCAGCCCCTCCGGCAGGTAGGCCGGCACCTCGCCCGTATCACTGAGATCCGCGAGGTCGTCGACGAGCACGTACAGCGCGGGTTCGCAGAGCGCTTGAATCGCCGCGAGGTGGTTGCCGAGTTCGCGACGATCCATCAGACGGGTGGGTGGGCCCGGCAGGCGGGTGCCCATCGTCTTGGCCGTCGCGGTGATGTCGGTCAGCACCGCGTTGAGGCGGGTGTTGAGCACCTCGTCGACCCGGGCCTGGTAATCGGGTGTGCTGCGCAGGTCGGAATAGATCACGAGTGCGGAGCGCAACTGCCCCTTGTCGAGGAGTTCGGCCGCCGCGACCAGTCGATCGTTGAGGCGCTGCTGCGCGGCGCGGTTGCGCTTCTGCAGCTCGGCGGCATCGGCGAAGTCGACCTGGCGCCGCAGATCGTCGACCTCTTCGCACGGCCCGAGCACGTGGCTCCAGTGCGCGAGTCGTTCGCGCGCCGTCGAGCGGTCGCCCGTCTGGATGAGATTGTTGATCTCCTGACCGGCCTCTTGAACGGCCGATTCGAAGCGGTTCTGCTGCCACACGACCCAGCCCATCGAGCCCAGGAGAACCAGCGCAATGGCGGCGGTTCCGAGGCGGATCAGAACGGACGTGCGGGTCTGCTGCAGCTTGCGGAGCTGCTTGTGGACGTCGCGGCGGCCGCGGTCGAGACGCAGGATCTGCTCGAGCGCTTCCTTGACGCGATCCGTCTCCCCGAGATCGCGATACAGCTCCGCAACCTCTTCGAACGCGGTGATTGCGCCATCGGTATCCTTGCTGCGCTGCCGAACTCGCGCTTCGCGGAGCAGCAGCGCCGGCCCGATCTCGCCGGTCGAACGCGCCTCCTCGATGATCGTGATCGCTTCGTCGACCTGATCCTCGGCGAGCATCGCGTCGATGAGTCGGCCCGTGACATCTTCGACCTCGGGGTCGTCGGGGCCGGCCTGTGCGAGCAGTGTCGTTCGCAGGAAGCCGATCGTCGCGGGGTCGTGGGGCGCGAAGTCGCAGGCCTCGCGGGCCATGGTGAGCGCGGTCTCCGGGTCGCTCTGCAGTTCGGCGATCTCGAGCAGCGTGAGACCGGCGAGCTTGCGTTCGCCGGCGCGCTCGAGGACGGACGCGATGCCGCGCACGACGTCGAGTTCGAGATCATGGGCGCGATCCCGCAGCGTCTGCAGGATCATGATCGCCTGCTTGCTGGCGCCTTCGTCCGTGAAGCCCGCGGCGACCTCGACCATCGCGTCGTCGGCGAGGTTGACGAGCAACCCCTCGTTGACGAGGTCGCGGGCGACGCGCGAAACGTCGAACAGGCTCTGCGTCGTCTGTTCGGCGAGTTGTCGATAGGTGGAGCGTCCGTCCGCGGCCCGGAACAGCGCGTACTCGGTTTCGTTGAGTTCGCGCGGCGGTTCTTCCGCTGTGCGTACCGGCAGCTCTTCGAGGTTGCCGATCGTCTGCAGGATCGTCTGCCACTCGTCGTCTCGGCGCGCGACCTCGAGCAGCAGGCTGCTGACCTCGAACTCGGGGCAGCCGTCGAGGCGCTCGCGCATGTCCTCGTCGGTCACCGGGCCGCGGTAGAACTCGAACGCACCGTGGCGCCAGGTGAACAGCGTGAACAGGTCCTCGGCGACCTGCACGCTCGCGATGTCCTCGATCTGTTCGTCCGTGATCGCGCCGTCCGCTACGAGGATCTGGCCAATCGGCTGGCGCTCCTTGCGCTGGCGCATCAGCGCGGACCGCAGTTGGTCCGGGGTGATGAGGCCAGCTTGGACTAGGCGCTGGCCGATGCGGCGCTGGATCAGCCGTGGCGGCGTGAGGATTCGCAGGAACCCGTTCTGGCAGTAGACGTGCCGCTGCTCGAGGGGGTTGTGCACTCGCAGCACACCCTCCATCTTGGTCATCGCCAGGGTCTGGAAGATGTCCGACAGGTTGATCTGGTCGAGGTTGCCACGCATCGTGACAGCCTGTTCCGCCGCTTCATCGCTCTCCGCGGCATGGTCGTTCGGCTGCGGTCCGTCTTCGGCATCGAGCAGAAACTCGACCTCGGCGTTGTCCAGAATGTTGCCAGATTCAGTCATGCGAGCCCGCGGGTTCCGGCGGCTGCCGGGCGGAGTTCGCCGCGCGGTCGCGGTGATCTCCCTGTGGATCGGCTGTATCGGTTTGCCGGGGCTCTGGGCTCAACCCGTTTGCGCCCAGTCGTCTGGCGCCGATGCCACCGTCGGTCCGGGCTGGATCACTACCCGCGACGATGCATTTTCGAGCCGTTTTCGCCGGTGGCTGACCTCGGAGCCTGACCGGGATTACCCTGGCGGGTTGTCCCTGGCCGCGGCGATCGGTCGGCCCGGGGTGCCCCTGCTCTGGGAGATGCTCCGGGCCGAGAAGTCGAACGTGACCCGACGCGATGCGCTGCTCGCTGCCGCGATCCTGGCGGGCGGTCCGGCGGAGGACGAGCGGCTTTATGGTTGGCTGTCGCAGCAGAAGGCGATCAAGGAAGAGCGCACGATGGCGGCGCTCGCCATCGCACTCGGACCGCCGCGCATGCGGGCGATCCCGAACTTCTGGTCGCGCAGTCTCGGACCGACCAAGTCACCGGTCGAGATCCTGGCGATCGCCGTTCGGCTCGCAGCGGCGCGGGTACCAGATTCGGCGATCGGTGCTCCGACTCTGCTGTCCGACGAACCCGGCCTCGCGGGGGCGACCGCCTTCGCCGGTTTGCCGGTCCGCAACGCGATCTGGAATCGTCGCTGGAACCTCCGCGATCCTGTCGCGCACGCCGACCTGTTCTGGCGCGGGGCGCTGCTCCACGCCGCGAGGCTCGAGACCGACAATCGCCCGGTTGCGTCCCAATTGCTCACGCGCGCCCGCGCGATCGCCAACCTGCCCGGCCAGGAGTACGCCGCGGCGCGTCGAGCGGCGGCGCTGTTGCAAGCGCGGCGCGGTGACGTCAGGGTGGTCGGCGCCCGCCCGGAGCGCGAGCTGCTCGAGGTGCTCGTCAGCCGTCCCGAAGCGGCGCGCAAGTTGCGCAAGTGGCTCGGTCCGACGCCCCAGCCGCGCGACGATCGGCCCCAACGGCTGGCGGTCGCGTACGTGCTGTCCCGTGACCCGGCCGAGGTCGTGGCGGATCGGCAGCAATGGTCCAGGGATCCCCGGGTGAGCTCGCACGTCGCGGTCGCGCTGGCCTGGCGGCTGCTCGGTGAGGAGTCGCCGAAGATCGAGGATGTCGGCATGGGCGAGACCGGCAGCGGCGGTGTGCCGGAGTGGTTCTTCGTGCGTTGGGCGGCGGGATTGCCGGCGGATGCGATGCGTTGCGAGGACCTGGCCCTGACGGCGGTGGCCGAGCTCGCCGCGGCTGGCCGCCTGCCGCGAACGGCCGCGCGGCAGGCGCTCGAAGAGGCTTTATGGCGATGGGACAGCCACCCGGGTCGCGGGCTCTATGACGCCGAACGGGTGTACGTGCGCGACCTGTTACTCGTCGGCAGCGACGAGGGCGGGCAGTACGTGCCGGCCATCCGAACCGAGGATCGCTATCGGCCGACCGGGATCGGACATGCCCGGAAGTTCTTCGAGATTGCGGTCGCGGTGTACGAGCACTTCAGCCAGCCACGACTGCCGCTGCCGCCGCAATATCGTCTGCGCTGACCGCGGGGCCAGGCGAGATGCGGACCGTGCCGGCAGCGGCGGTCCCGAGGTGCCCGTGGATCCAGGGCGCGCAGTGGAAGCCGGTCCGCACATGGATGTCGGCGGCTGCGAACATGGCGCCGAGTTCTGCGGGATCGAGGTCATCGTGGACGAAGCTCGTAACCGGCGTGCGCGGACCCGTGGGCGTGCCGACGAGCCGCACGCCCGGAATCGCCGCCAGGCGGTCCTCGAGATCCTGCGTTCGTGCGAGTGCCCGGGCCGCGAGCTGATCGCGGTCCTCGGCCACGAGCCAGGCGAGCGCGGCGGCGAGTCCCAGAATGGCGGGCGTGTTGGGGGTGCCGGCCTCGAAAGCGCTGGGCCAGGTGGTCGGGTGGTCGGCGAGTGCGACGGCGCTGCCCGTGCCGCCCTGTTTCTGTGGGGCCAGTTCGAGGCCGGGACGCGCGGTGAGGAACCCGAGGCCCGGCGGCGCGTGCAAGCCCTTGTGGGCGGAGCCGGCGACGAGGTCCGCGCCGACGTCAATGTCGAACAGGCCGGCAGTCTGGCTGACGTCGAGCAACGAAAGCGTTTCGTTGGCGCGGGCGGCTTCGCAAAATGCGCGGGCGTCGAACAGCGCGCCGGTCACGTTGCTCGCGTGCGTGAACACGAACAGCCGGGGGCGCAGTCGTTCGAGGGCCGTAACGACGCGGGCTGGCGCCAGGCCGAAGTCGGGATCGGGCGGCAGGATCTCCGTGACGATGCCGCGTTCCTCGGTGAGCGCGCGCAGCGGACGAACGACCGAGCTGTGCTCGAACGCGGTCGTGAGTACGGTATCGCCGGGGCGGAGGACGGCGCGCAACGCGAGGTTGAGGCTCTCGGTCGCGCCCGAGTGGAACGCGACGCGCTCGCCGGGCACCCCGATCAGCTCACCCAGGCCGCGGCGGGCGGCGGTGACGCGTTGGTTGACCTCGACCGCCTGGTGGGAGTCGCCGCGGTCGGCGCTGATCCCGAACGCTTCGAACCACTCGTTGATTGCGGCCAGGACCGGGGCCGGTTTGGGGTGACTCGTCGCCGCGTGGTCGAGGTAGCGCATGGGCGTTCCAGCTTCGGCTGCGACGGTCTGTTTGCCAATCCCGGCTTGGTCCTGCCGGCCGCCGGGTGTCAGCCCAGCCCGACCCAGCGATCGTAGAGCGCGCGGGCGCGCAGCGGATCCCGCACGCCGAACACGAGTGCGCGGCCGCCAGGGAACACGCTGAAGCGGCAGCCGTCCGCGACGAAGCGCAGCAGGTGCGGCGTGCGTCGGAGTTCCTCGACCGCGCCCTGCAGGCGTGTTGCGAGCGTCGCGAGATCGACCGGTTCGCGTCGCGGCGGATCGACCTGCACGGCGTCTCGGCCGCACAGAGTGACAGCCGCGGTGGGCGGCGCGGACAGCGCGGGAAAGTCCTGCCGCGAGCACACCGGGCAGTCGGGCGCCGGGGTCGTCGCGAGTTCCTGGCGCTGGTAGCTACCGCGCCAGACGTCGCACGTGAAGATGCCGGCCGCGGTGGCCTCGGTGTTGCCCGTGAGGAGCTTGAGCGCTTCGGCGACCTGGAACGCCGTCACCGCGGCGATCGCCGGCGAGAGGATGCCCGCGGTCTCGCAGTTGGCGACGTCGGCGTTGGCTGGGGGGTCGGGCCAGATACAGCGCAGGCACGGTCCGCGTGGTGGGATCACCATCGCGGCGCCTTCGGTGCCGACGGCTCCGGCATAGATCCAAGGGACGTCGTGTCGGGCGCACCAGTCGTTGAGCAGGTAGCGCGTCGGGAAGTTGTCCGTGCCGTCGAGCACGAGATCGGGTTTGGCGGCGTCACTCGGGAACGTCTCGTCGAGGAACGCAGCCGAGCAGTCCGCGACGTGCGGCTGGACTTCGCACCCGGAATTGAGGCGGGCCAGGCGGGCCGCCGCGGCCACGGCCTTGGGCGTGCCGTTGGTGGCATCGCCTTCTTCGAACAGGTGCTGCCGTTGCAGGTTGCTCAGCTCGACGATGTCGCGGTCGACGAGCAGCAGTTGCCCGACACCCGCGCGGCCGAGCGCTTCGGCCGTATGCGTGCCGAGCGCGCCGACGCCGACGATCAGAACCTTGGCGTGCGCGAGCTTCGCCTGTCCGGATTCGCCGATCTGCGGCACCCGGACCTGCCGACTGAAGCGGCCCTGGGCCGCGGGCACGGCGCGCTCGGCCTCGCCTGCCGGCGAGTCGGCGGCCTGATCGGCGCCGGGAACGGGTTCCGGGCCAGATCCCTGCGAGCCCGCACCGTCTGGGCCGGCCGCGTTCGAGCCAACCTCGTCAGCGGAGCCGGTCAGTTGCCGAAATACTCGCGGTTCGTCTGAGTGAAGCTCGTCCACTCGGCCGGCAGGTCCTCTTCGGCGAAGATCGCCGTGACCGGGCAGGCATCGACGCACAGCGTGCAGTCGATGCAGTCATCCGGGTTGATGTAGAGCTGCGGGTCGTTGTCGTTGCCGTGGATGCAGTCCACGGGGCAGACGTCGACGCACGCCTTGTCCTTGACGTCGACACAGGGCTGCGCAATGACGTGGGTCATGCCCGAGAACGTAGCGGCCGGGGCGAGTCTGTAAAGCGCGACTCAGGGCCAATCCGCAGAGTCCCGATCCCCGGAGTCGCCGCCGGGAGCCGAACCGAAAATGCCGTTCCCCGGTCCGCCGAGAACGTTCGACCGGGCTGCTAGCGCTCGCCGCGGCTCGGGGTCGCAGGTCCCGGCTGACGCAGGTAGACCCAGACCCAACCGTGGGTGTGAAGCTCCGTCCGGTCGTAGGACCAGAACTCCTTCCGCACGGCGCCGAGCTCCTTCTCGAGCTGCGCGAGCCGGGCCGCGTCCTTGTCCTCGGCCCGCTTCAGCTGCTGCACGAGCTGGTGCAGCTCGTTCATGCGGCGCTGGGCTTTGCTCTGGGCCGCCTTCTCGGTCGCGGTCAGGGGTTCGCCCTGGGTCTGCTGCCACGTGACGTCGCCGACGAGCAGGTCGACGCGCCCGTCGTCGTTCCAGTCGCCGACGTGCACCTTCACGCGCTGGCCGGGCCCCTTCGGCGTCGAGCCCTCGGGCTGCCGGCCATGGCTGCCCTTCGGTACGAGCACCGTGCCCGCCTCGTAGACCGGCGCGTTCTCCGCGCCCGTGTTGCGGTACCACAGGACCTCGCCCCACTCACTGCCGATCACGAGGTCGCGACGGCCGTCGCCGTCCCAGTCGGCATGGTGCGGGTTGCTGCCCTTGATCACCTCGCCGGACCGCGTGCGCAGGGGCTCCTGCTGGTCGGACCAGCGCGGTGCCGTCGCCGAACCACGGTTCTCGATCACGAGCACGGGATCCGTGCGTGCACCGACGACGAGGTCCAGATCGCCGTCGCCGTCCATGTCCCTGAGCTCGGGAACGACCGAGTACTCGGGCAGCATGATGGTCTTACCGCTCTCGTCCGTGAGCAATTCGCGGGCGTTGAAATCACCGTTCTCCGCGCGCCGGAACAGGTAGAGCTCGCCGGTGTACGAGCCCGTGATCAGGTCGAGGTCGCCGTCGCCGTCGTAGTCCACGAACTGTGGACAGAACGACAGGCATCAAGTGATCGGTACGGTCGCGTCGCTGCCGTTGCTTTGCACGAACTGGAAGTCCTCGAACCGCGGTTTGCCGTTGGTGCCGACATTGCGGTAGATCCTGATCTTGCCGTTGGCGAAGTTGCCCGGCTGTTTCCATGCGGGATTGAGGCACTCAGGCAGTTCGTCGGCCGGGAACTTGCCGTCGCCGAACTCGCCCACGAGCAGGTCGCGCACGCCATCGCCGTCCCAGTCGATGAGGTAGGGCGCCGCGTGGCCGGTCGTCACGTCGATCGCGGCGTCGCCCGCCATGACGCGGAACGGCGTGCTGAGGTCGACTGCGAGTTTGGGCCGTGTGACCTGCCCGCTCTGTGCGAGTGTCGGATTGGCGAATGCCACCATCGGCAGCGTCATCGTCGCGAGCGCGAGGACGGTGGCGGCCGAGCCGCGGAGGGGGAGTCGTTGCATGCCGGAGCTCTCGGGTTGGTCGTGGGGTGAGTCGTGCTTCGATCGTCAGGCAGTCTACCGAGTCCGCGTCGCCGGATGTCCGAGGCTCGTCAAGTTCGTGGCCTCACGATCGAAAGCACTTTGCTTCGACTGGCCGGCGGGCTGGGATACGCGTCATGAACGCTGTTCGCATCGTCTTCGTCGTCGTGGCTCTGGTGACGGCGGGCCTGGCTCAGGACTCGGAGGTCGCGCGGGTGCCGGTGCGGTCGGAGTCGATCGAACCGCTGCTCATGAAGTCGTTCGACCGCGAAGGTCGGACCAAGGAGCGGCGGCAGGGCGGCAGCCCGCGGCAGGTCGATGGGCTGCTCGTCTTCGACGGCGCGATGGACGGCAATCGGCAGGTCGATCCGCAGGTTGCGATCGGCGGCGGGCACGTGTTGCATGCGACGAACCACGGTTTGCACCTCTACGACAAGGCGGGCAAGTTCATCGATGGCGTGTCACAACGCGGGTTCAACGGTGGGATCGATCCGAAGGTCTTCTTCTGTCCCAACAATCGCGTGTTCGGGTTCGATCTCTGGAACCCGTGGGACAAGGCGAAGCAGAAGCCCGTGAACGTCTCGGTTTCGCGCACCGATGATCCGACCGGTGCGTGGGCGACCTATCCGGTGCCGGCGCCGCGTGGCGTCGACGGTGGCGGCATCGGTGTGAGTCGGCGGTGGATCGGCTACTCGTTTCCCGGCGGGCCCGAGCGCACGTTCGTGCTGCCGATGGCGGCGTGCAAACAGGGCGAGCCGGCCACGGCGTACTACTTCCAAGGCAGCCTCGGCCATCCCGTGCTCACGCAGGATCCCGAGGACGATCTCTATTTCGTGCAGTTGACGAAACGTGACCTCGTGATCCGCAAAGTGACGGCGGCCAAGGATGGTTCACCAGAAGCGGTCGACGTTGCGCGCGCGCCGCATGGCTTCGAGCACTTCGGTTGGCCGCCGAAGTCGCCGCAGAAGGGCACCGAGCAGGTCACGGCCTCGGGCGATCGCAATCCGAAGAACCTCGTGCTGCAGGGTGGGTTCCTCTGGTTCAGTCACACCGTGAACTGCGAAGGGCGGGCGGCCGTGCAGTGGCATCAGGTGCGGCTCGACGGTTCGTTCGTGCAGTCCGGTCGGCTCAGCAGCAAGACGTCGAGCTACATCCAGACCTCGCTGGCAGTCAACTCACGCCTCGATGTCCTCGTCGGCTTTCAGGAGACGAGTCCCGACATGTTCATCAGCCCGCGGCTGGCGTATCGGCGCGCGGACGACCCGCCCGGGCAGCTGCGTCCGATGATCGCGCTGGGCGACGGCCGCGGCGCGACCGACGGCGTCTCCTGGGGCGATTACAGCGGCTCCGCGATCGACGGCGACAACTTGCTCGACCTGTGGACCGTGCAGTCCATCACGGACGAGAATGGTAAGGGTGACTGCGTGATCGCGAAGCTGCCCGCGGATCGGGATTGACGGCTCACGATCGTTGGATCGCGGACCG
This sequence comes from bacterium, assembly GCA_024743115.1. Classification (GTDB taxonomy): domain Bacteria; phylum Planctomycetota; class UBA1135; order UBA1135; family UBA2386; genus JAGQRA01. Next base: position 129,061 of record JANSXC010000014.1, read on the forward strand.
CTGCGCGTGCGTGTGACCCGTGTGACCCCGTGTGCCGGCCGGGCTATCGTCCGTGCTGACGTTCGTCCAAGTCCCCCGTTGCCGAGGTCCCCGGCCATGACCACGTCCCGCTCCCGCCGCCTTCTTGCGCTCGCCAGTGCCAGCGTCGTGCTCGCCACCGTATCGCCCGCGCAGGATCCCGTGTTCGTCGCGGGTGACCCGGCGAAGCTGAGTTGTCGCATCGTGAAGGCGGAGGAGGCGGACGGGTATCACGTCTTCGAGGTCGAGGTCACCAACCGGAGCAAGAGCCACGCCGAGCCGTTGCGGTTCGTGGTCCAGGGACGCAAGTCGAAACGCGGCGCGCAGAAGCGCGGTCAGCCCGGCAGTGGGATCGACTGGTTCGACCGGGCACGCATGCCGCTCGTCGCCCGTTACGGCGAGGGGATCGCGCCGGGGCAGAAGCGACGCTTTCGGATCCACTCCGCGGTGCCGAAGAAGTCGGGAACGAGGGCTCGCGTGGTGAACGCGAGCTTCTTCGCGCCGGCCGACGGCGGGGCGGTGAGGCGGCCCCTGGTTCAGAATTTGAAGGCGGCTCGGGGGCGCAACGACTTCACGGGGCGTACCCACGACATCGCGCAGTTCGAGGTCGTCAACCCGTTCACCAACACGGCCGACATCTGGTTGCGCGCGACCTACGTGAAACCGAAGAAGGAAGTGGTCTTGCTCGCGTACCGCGTGCGTGGTGGGCAGACACGCAAGGTCAACCTCGGTACCCGGGCGTGGAAGGGCGGGTTCGACGACTCGGAGAACTCGTACGCGGTCGACGTGGAGCTCTCGAAGATCGAAGTCGTCGACTGGTTGCAGATCGGTGAGTCGGATGAAGCGAGTGCGCGCAAGACGTTGCTGACGGCGCTCGCGGGCTGGGCGATCTGGCCGGCCAGCCTGCGGGAGGCACGGGCGAACTTCGCCTCGAAGGAATCCGGCGTGGACCTGCAGTCGGGCAAGAAGATCAAGCTCAAGACGAAGGGTGTCCTCCGGATCGGCGCCGATCGCAAGGTGCGGGTGGAGTTCGATGCGCCGTCGGCGCGGCGGGTCGCCGCGATCGAAAAGCAGGGTGTGGGCCTGCAGTTCGACACGGAGTGGATCCTGCGGACCGCGACCTGGCAGCTCCGGCGACCGCCGACGGCCGAGTTCGCGACGGCGGGGGAAGTGGTCTGGATGACGCCCGACAGCGTGCTGCTGCGGGGGCTCGGCATCGATCCGGATCTGCGCAAGGCGGAGACCAGGCGTTCGGATCCGTACGACTCGGCGTTCGTGCGGTTGGGGTTGCGGGACGAGCGCGTGGCGTTCGACGGATTCGGTAAGCGCACGGCCAACGATTGGCAGTGGAGCACGACCAAACTCGGCGCGCAGTGGGTCCTGACCGAGCGGCGCTACGACGTGCCGCACTTCGCACGCCAGACGACGGAGCGCTGGCAACACGCCGTGGTCGGTGGTGTGCCCGTCGTCGAGAAGTTCGTGAACCTCGTCGAGGCGGACGGCAAGCCGCGCTCTTTGCAGGAACTGACATTCACCAAGTGGGAGTTTGCGTTCGAGGCGCCGGTTGGTCAGAACGAATCGCCACCGGCGAAGTCGAAGGCCGCGCCAGCCGCGCCCGCGCCGGCCGGACCAGGGGCGGCCACGCTCGCGGCCGCGTGGCGCCGGATCCATCAGCTGGACGCGGCGCCCGTACGCTGGGCGGCAGACGTTCACATCGTGAACCACGGCACCGACGGCAGCTGGCAGGGGCACGATCGTTTCACGGCCGGACTCGAAGCGACGCACCTCGGGCGTCCGCTCACGGAAGTCGTGCTGGACCTGCGGGGGCGGGCCGGCGCCGAGACCGAATCCGCGCTGGCTGCGCTCTTGCGAGCGCGCACGGGGATCTGGTTTCACAACGACTTGCAGGCCAAGGGATCGTTCGAGGCGTACTTCGCGGGGGCCACGATCGGCAAGAGCGATCGCAAGGGCTGGCTCGATGTCGACGGGCATCGCGCCCAGCGAGTGCGGATCCGGAACGAGCGCGTGACCGAGGTCGTCTGGCAGAACGGCACGCACCAGCGCTTCCACTACGAGGACGTGGCGGGTGTAGCGATGATCACGCGGATCGAGCGCGATCTCGCGGACGAGCACGGCCCGCAGGCGTTCATGCGGTTCCGACGGCTCGGTGAGCGCATGGTGCCGGAGCGAATCGAGCTGAGGGCGATCTTCGGCAAGGACTGGGGCCCGGAGATCTACACGTTGAAGAACGTGCGCGTGGTGCAGTAGCGACGCCCGGTCGAGGAGGCCGACGATGACTATTGCGGCTTGGGCTCGCCGACCGGCGCGGCCATTCGAACCGTTGCCTGCACGTCGGTGCGCAGCTGTTCGGCATCGAGGTCTGCGATCAGGCGGCGGATGTTGCGGAAGAAGAAGCTGTTGCCGTAGCCACCATCGACCATCTCGTCGTGCGCGGCCTGCGGCGTCCAGCCCTCGATCGCGACCCGCCACCCGGCTACCACGGCGCCCGTGCGGTCGGAGCCACGCATGCAGTGGACCGCGACCGGCTTCTCCGCGCGGACAAGCGCCGCGACCGCCTGAACGAGTTCCTCGTAACCCATGGCGAGCACGTTGATCGGAAGCTCGACGAGTTCGAGGTCCGTGCCTTCGATCTCGTCCGAGTCGCTGTGGAAGCGCCGCAGGTTGATGACGGTCTGGATCCCGGCGCTCGTGAGTTCTCGCATGCCGGCAGCGTTCGGTTGCGCGCACCGATAGACGGCGGTGGACACACGGTGCCAGTTCTCGAGGTGTTTGCCGTCCACCGGCTGGGCCCACGCCGCGGGGCGGCCGGCAGTCGTCCCGGTGACGAGCGCGTCGGGAGTTGCCGCGCACGCAGCGAAAAGCAGGGTGACGGCGGGCGCGAACACACGGAGCATGCGGGGTCGTGGCCGCCAGGCCCGAGCACCTGTCACCCCGGCATGTTTTCCACACCGCGACGGCCCGGCGGCTATCGTCTGCCGCGAATCATGGAACTCGACTCCCGTTACCCCTCGGTCGAGCACCTGCGTGCGCGCGGGCGTCGGCGGACGCCGGCCTTCGCGTTCGACTACCTCGACAACGGTTGTCACGACAACCTCAACATGCGTCGCAATACGGACGAGCTGCGCGAGGTGCGGCTCGAACCGCGCTACGTGCTCGACTACGCCGGCGCCGACCTGAGTACCGAGTTGTTCGGCGAGCGGTATGCGGCGCCGTTCGGAATCGCACCGATCGGGCTGCAGGGCCTGATCTGGCCACACGCCACGGAGATCCTCGCCGCGGCCGCGCACGCCGCCGACATCCCGTTCGTGCTGAGCACGGTCACGACCGCCAGTATTGAGCGTGTGGCGGAACTCACGGCGGGGCGCGCGTGGTTCCAGCTGTATCACCCGGTCGAAGACGCCCTGCGTGACAAGCTGCTGGACCGTTCCCGGGAAGCTGGCGTGCCGGTACTCGTCCTGCTCGCCGACACGCCGACGTTCGGCTATCGCCCGAAGGAGATTCGCAACGGACTCGCGATCCCGCCGCGCATGTCGCTGCGCAACATCATGCAGATGGTGCTGCACCCGACCTGGTCGCTGTCGCAGCTGCGTCACGGCGTGCCCGAGTTCGCGACGATCAAGCCCTACATTCCTGCCGGGATGAACCTCGAGCATCTCGGGAAGTTCATGAACACGACATTCGACGGCCGGCTCACCGCGGATCGGATCGCGGCGATCCGCGACCGTTGGCCAGGCAAGCTGGTCGTCAAGGGCATCGTCAATCCCGAGGACTGTGCGACCGTCGCGGATCTCGGGGTCGATGGCATCATCGTCTCGAATCACGGCGGCCGGCAGCTCGAGGTGGGTACCTCGACGATCCAGGCACTGCCGCGACTCGTCGAGGAGTTCGGCAGCCGGCTCGAGGTCCTGTTCGACAGCGGCGTGCGGACCGGTCCCGACGTCGCGTGCGCGCTCGCCAGCGGCGCGAGGTTCACGTTCCTCGGCCGGGCGTTCATGTATGGCGTCTGCGCGCTGGGCCGTCGCGGGGGCGCGCAGGTGATCGAGATCCTGCGTCGGCAGCTGACGCAGGTCCTCGAGCAGCTCGGCTGCGCGGAGGTGGGCGAGCTGCCGCGCCACCTCGTGCGTTCCGAGGCCGTCGACCGCCAGGCGACGGCCAGGGGAGTTGCGTCTAGAACTCGCCGAGCGTGATCTCGGCATACTTGGTGTTCGCGGCCGTGACGGGCGCGCCCAGTTCGATCTGGATGCCCTGTGAGAAGAATCTAACGCCCACGAGACCCGGGTCGTTCGGGAACGTCAGGGTCAGCGTCGCGCTCGTGCCGGCGGCCGCCAGGAAGATGCTCGAGTCGTTGGACGACTGGACCATGCAGCCGGCACCGGAGCCCGGCAGGAAGGTTGCGATCGGGATGGGCAGCGGGTTGCCGCCGAGAACCGTGTCCGAGAAACCGAGCGTGGCGAACGTGAGCGTGCCCGGCGTCAGGTCGTTGAAGTCGATGTCGAGGCTGTTGCCGATCGCCGGCATGTCCGGGCTCGAGATCGTCGCGGTCTGCGGCGCGCTCGTCGGGCAGTCCGTGCCCTTCACGACGAACGTGCCCCAGGTGTTCGGCCCGTGGTGCCAGGTGCGGTCGCGCGCGCCGTTGTTCTCGCTCATCGGGCCGGCGACCGCGACGTTGAGGGCGCTGACCCACTGCGCACCCCCGTTGCGGCAGGAGGGCGCGCCGGCGACCGTGATGTCCGTCCAGTCGACGCCGTCGAACTCGTACGTGTCACTGATTGCCTGGCTGCCGCGACCGCCGTGCACGATCACCCTGTCCGTGATCGGGTTGTAGTAGGACAGGTGGCCGAACGTGCCCTGGGAAGGGTACGAGACGGCCGTCGTGACCTGCGACCAGGAGAACGTGCCGAGGTCGAGGCGAAACGTGGCCGCGCTGTCCGCGCCGTTGAGCTTGCCACCGAACAGGATCACGTCGTTGTGCGGCGCCGGGCGGTAGACCATCGAGTGGTTCCAGATCGCGGGCGCGTTGGCGGTGTTGAGGTTGACCCAGTCGTTGCCCACCCAGACCCAGGTCTCGTCGGAGTCGTAGCCGGTGCCCGTCCCGTCCCACGCCCTGCCGCCGTGGAACATCACGCCGAGGTTCGGGATGTAGACGGACGAGTCGCCCATCAGCCAGCGCGCGTCCGGGACCGTGGCAGGGTTCATTTGCAGCCAGCCGTTCGTGCTGTCCCATTCCCACGTCTGGTTGTCGTAGTTGGCCCAGGCGCCGCCGGTGCCCTTGCCCGAGAACAGCACGAGCTTGCCACGCGCGTCGTCGTAGGCCATCACGCCACCGCAGCGGGTGCCGGGGCCCGTGCCCGAACTCAGCATGGTCCAGACGTTGCCGTCCCAGGACCAGAGCTCGTCGCGGCTCGTGGTCGAGGCGCCAAGCTGTCCGCCATAGGTGTAGTAGACGGTGCCGTCGGTGGCCGTGAACGTGCGTTCACGGACGGACGGGGCATTGCCCGTAGTCTGCTGCGTCCAGTCGACGGCCTGGGCGCAAAGGCTGGTGGCGAAGAAGGTAACGGAGGTGAGGGTGAGGCTGTTTCGAAGCATGGGTCGCGCTCTGATTGTGCGGTTCAGGGGTCGTTCCGTAACGGTACACCTGCGTGGCGCTGTTTCTGGACGAGGAGCCGGTGGAATCCGGGGTGGTCGACGACCCGGTTACGGCGCACTACAATGGAAGTTCGTGGGTCGTGTGGGCGTCCTACCTGCGGGCGCCGACGTCGGCCCCGCGAAACCCACCTGTCACCAGGGAGCGAACGATGATCGGTAGAACTCTCAACCCATGGAACGCGCTGCCGGTGCTCGCACTTTGCGGCGCGCTGAGCATTGGCGGACGGCTCGCCGCGCAGGCGAATCCGACATCGGGCGACACCGAGCAGCAGATCCAGGAGATCGCGCGCGAGGTCGCCGAACAGCTCGAAGCCGTCGACAAGATGTTGCTCGAGTCGAGTCGCAACCGGGCCGCGCGCAAAACGTCGAGCCAGAAGCTCGAGCAGTCGATGGACGTCAATCGCACGGCCACCGAGGGGGTCGATCGGCTCATCGAGAAGCTGCACGAGCTCAAAGCCAAGTGCGGCAATTGAAGCGGCGGACAACCTGGCCAGTCTGGTCAGAGCAACTCGTCCTCGGGACAGCAGAACGACGGTTCGCAGCGACAACCACAGGATGGCCCCGGCAAGCCACAGAATCGCCGCGAGAACGGCACGCCCGAGTTCGCAAAACAGGGCGACGAGCAGGCCGCGCCGAAGCCGCAGCCAGGTGCCGACGGCGAGCCGAGCGAGGGGCAACCTCGCAATGGTCAGCCCCAGAACGGCCGCGAGCGCGCCGGCGAAGGCGTCAACCGACCAGGCCAGCAGCCGCAGCCCGACGCAACCGGACCAGGCAACCCCGGTGAGGGCCGCGCGAACTGGGGTGATCTGCAGCCCTACTTGAACTCGCTGAAGCACCGCGGTTCTTCGCCGAAGGTGCCGCAGAAGTATCGCAAGTACTGGCGCGCCTACCTGAAGAACAAGTCGGTGCGGGGCTCGGGCGAGTCGTCGTCCAAGAGTTCGGGATCCGGCCGAACCGGCAAGTAGTTCGGGATTCGCGCCCGGCCAAACGGGGGTGGCGTCGCCCGACGACACGAATTCCCGGAACCAGCGAGCACTGGCGCGACGCCTGGCACTGTGCGAGGGCCATTCGGCTCCCGCGTACCTGCCATGACGTCGCCCCTGCTGCTGTCTCTTCTTGCCTTCGCGATTCTGTCGTCAGGTGGCTGCGCCGGCGGAGGCACGGGCGCCGCACCGAGTGACCCATGCGGCAACGACCTCGGCAACGGCGAGGAGGTCATCGCCGGGCCGGCGATGCCGTCGGATCCGTTCGGCGATCAGGTGTTCCGGTCGCTGTGTGTCGATCCGAACGACGCCGACACGATCTACCTGGGCACCGAGGAGAACGGGCTCGTGCGGTCGACTGATGGCGGCGTGACCTGGCAGAGGTTGCGGCGGGGGATGCGGCATAGCGGGACGGCGTACCCCGAGATCCGTGATGTCGCGGTGTCGCCGTTCGATGCGAATCGCATCATCGTGGCGACGTCGGATTCGCCCGGTCCGATCACGGGCAGTGTGCCGAGCGCGATCGCGGGGTTCTATCACAGTCGCGACGGTGGTTTGCAGCTCGAACGCGGCAACTGCGGGTTGCCGAGTGGCGCGGTTTCCGCGCTGGCGTTCGACCCGACCGACGCGACGCGGGTGCTCGCGTTCGTCAGCGGCGGGCGCGCGACGTTCACACCGCGAGTCGGAGAGTTCTTTGCCGGTGGCATCTTCGATAGCGCCGACTTCGGGACGACCTGGGGCGCCGTTTCCGCGCCGCCCGGCAGCGACAAGAACGTCTACTGGGTCGTTGCGACCAGCACGAACGAGTTGTTCACGTTCGGGATCGGTCACGAGTCGGGTGTCAGCAACCTCGGCTTCCTGCGCAGCGCGGACGGCGGGCGCACTTGGACGACGTTTGCCGCGTCGCAGCGCGCGAAGCTCATCAGCGAGTTCGACGTCTCGCAGGACGGGATGACGATCGTAGCCAACGAGCGCGACACGTTCGTGATGTTGCGTTCGGTCGATGGTGGGGTGACGTGGGACACGCTATCGATCGGCGGCAACGGCCCGGTGGCCGTCTCGCCCGCCGATCCCGACATCGTGCTCTACGACGACAATGGCACGCTGCGCCGGTCGACCGATCGGCTCGCGAGCGTGAACGTCGTCCTCGGGTCGGGTCGGCGGTTCGACGATGTCGAGTTCGCGCCGTCGAATCCGCAGGTCGTCTATGCCGCGACCGAGGGGTACGATCTGTGGTGCAGCACGGATGCCGGTGCGACGTGGACGTTTCGGATCAACCTTCGCAGTGCCGGCGTGCTGGACTAGCGGGCGCGATACCGTTCCGGTTCGGGAGCGAGCGCGGGGCCCGGAGTCCATGCGCCGCCCATGGCCGGGCGGGTGAAGATCGGAGTGACGATGCCGCTGGTTTCTCGGGGGCCAGCACCGCCTGCGCGGAGAGGTCGATGCCGAACCTCATCGCGCTGTTCGGCGGCAACGGGACGGGCTTGCGAACGTTGCCCGATAGAATCCGGGCGTTGGGCCGACCGTCAGCGTGGCGGTGGCGAGCGCGTTCGTCGAGCCCAGCATGTAGGGCCGCAGCGTGACCGTCTCGGGCACGCAGGTGGTCGACGCGGTGAAGACGTCCACGTCCGAGAAGAGATACTCTGGGCCGACGTTCACGAAACCGAACGCGTACTCGACGCTGGCCCGAGCTGTCTCGCACGTCGGGCTCTCAGGCCCAGGCCGCGTCGAAGATGCCACGGCGTTCGTCGCGTGGTTTGCTGTCGACCTTCAGCCAGTTCGACTTCGCCTGGGCGTGGAACATCGTGAACACGTCGAGCATCCGCGCTCCATCCGGTCCGGCGACCACCTCGTGCACGTTGTCGCGCGTCCGACTCAGCGTCGAGAAGCGACCGGGCAGCAGCAGGTCGTCGCGCGTCTGCCGGATCTGGAACGTCGAGCCCTTCGGAGGCACCGGGTCGTCGCCGACGATGTCGAAGTTGCGGCAGCGGATCTCGCCGTCGACGCCGAGAATGACGCCATTGTAGTCGCGGTGATCGTGGTGCTCGAAGCCCTTGCCGGGATCGAGGTCGAACATGACCACGGCGAACTCGAGTGCCCGTGGGTGGACGCCACGGGCCTCGGCCTCGGTTCGTAGTTGCGCGTCGCACGCCGCTTTCGTCGGGACCTGCAGCCGCGCCATGAGTTCGGCGACACCCATCAAGTAGGCCTCCTCGAGTGGACCGCCGGCGGCGATGAACGCCTGCGCGCGCGGATAGCTGCGGGTGAAGAACTCCGCGAGGTCGATCGTGTCGGCGGGCAGCGGCTCCGGCGTTGCGCGGCTCGCTCCGCGGCCAGTCGCCCGACATGCGGAGAACGAGAACGCCGCCGCGAGCGTCGCCGCCGACAGCCGCAGCACGCTGCGTCGTGCCATGGTGACGCCGTCGGCGACTTCGGCAGATGAAGTCGTATCGGAGAGAATCGCGTCGTTCCCGAATCGGTAGCTCATGCCCCATATGCGCAACGTGGGGCAGAAGTGCACCATGTGAATCCGACTTATTGACCCAGGCGGCCGGGCCTGCCCGATTCGCGGAAGCCCGCAAGCGGCGAGTCTTGGCGCCTGCGCCTGAGCTACCGCGCGTTGGTTACCGCTGCTTGGGCCACGCTGCGAGTGGCTCGGCGGTGCGCGAGTCTGGCCGGTTCCCTGCTCCGGGCATCAGGTGGACGGTCAGCCGCTCGGTCGAGTTCGAGCGAACCTCGACTTCGAAGCCCAGCATCCGCATGCCGCGGTTCGGCGCGTCGTGTTCCGCCGGCGGGTCAGCAACATCGTAGGTCGTCCATTCGGCGCCCGGCGGGGACACGATGTAGGCCTGGAGCACCTGGCCGGCCTGCTCTAGCGTCGCGGAGGCGCCGTCGAGCCGCGCGATTGCCGCGGTCACCATGCCCCAGCGCACCGTCGTGGATTCGCGGTCGGCGAGCGTCGCGACTTCATCCTGGACGATGACGTTTCGGCCACGAAGACCGAAGCCGCGGCGCGCCTGACGCAATTGCCCGGCGTAGGGCGCGGACAGATCGAGGACCGTGTGCGGCATGGCGCCACCGGTCTCGAAGGTCAGGATTTCGCCACGTCCGTTCACTCGCTGCAGCGCGCCGTCGACCACGAGCGTGTTGTGCGAGTGATTGTTGAGTCGGAACACCGACCAGCGAGCGCTGTTCTGCGCGCGATCCCAGAGCCGAATGCCGCGCTGCTCGAGGTCGTTGTAGCTTTGCGATCCCAGATCATGGGCCCACCGCACGCCGTCGGCGTCGAGCACGAACGAGCCGATGTCCATGTGACCGTGATTCGCGTTCGGCGCACCGCCCTTCGTTGCGATGAAGGTAGCATCCGCATCCCAACTGCTGCGGTGCATCGTGACCGGCACCTTGCCGTCGGCCCGCCAATGCCGCGATCCTGGTTCGACAGGGCTCGACTTGCCGCTCCAGAGCAGCAGGAAGGGCAACAACCGGTTGGCGCCACCCGTGGTCGGTTTCGCGGTCGCGAGGAACGCATCGAGGGCCGGCTTCTCCTGCCAGAGCAACGTAGGCTGGGAACGCTGCGCGGCAAACCACTGCATCGCCGGTGAAACGCGCCGCTTCGCGCCACCGTCCGAGTAGTTGAAGAACAGCCCGGTCGGTCCGGTGACGTGCAGGATGTAGTCGCCGGCTGCCGCGAAGCCCTGCGCCTGCGACAAGCCGAAGTCGCTGCCCAGAGCCGACTGCAGCGCGTCGAGCATCAGCACGTTGAAGGTGGTGCCGTACAGCCAGTAACCCGGGCCTTCGGGATAGGCGCCGTGGGGTTCGTATTCACGCATTGCCCGCGGCAGGTTCGCGCAGGCCCGCTCGATGATCCGGGCCGCCAGCTCGCGTTCATCCTCGATCACGGCAAGGGCGCCGAGGGTCAGTCCGCCATGACAGACCTGGTTCCAGTTGTTGGTGGTCGTGACCCACCAGCCGCCGGCGAGCGAGGCCCGCAATCCGTGTTCGACGATGGCCTCGCGAATCGTCGCGCGCGCCGCAGGTTCCATGGCGTCGTGCAGCCCGTCGTAGCCGATCGCGAGAGCTGCCGTCATCTCGCCGACATCCAGGAAGTGGCTCGGGTTCCAGTCCTCGAAGGCGGCCGCAGCCAGCATCTCGCGCTGGGCGCGCGCGGCGTAGCGCGGGTTCCCCGTCAGCCAATGCGCGAACGTGAGATACGTGACGCGTTTCAGGCAGGTGCGCGAGACGCCGAGCAAGCGCTTGCCGACTTTCTGGCGAACGACGGGCCTGGCGCTCTCGATGGCGTCCGCAGTTCGAATCACGAAGGACCTGGCGGCTCGCAGCGTGGGTTCGGCAGCGATCCGCTGGCGCATCGCATCGGCCCGTGCGGCGTCCAGGAACAGTCGCGGGTGCGCCTTTGGCGGCGCGGCCAACGCCTGCGCCAACGCCGGCTGCTGGGCATACGCGGCCGTCGATGCGGCCACGCCGAGTGCGAGCGCGAGTGATCTCATCGTCCGAGCCAACTTGTCGTCGGAGGTTTCGGGACAAGGGCCAGGCCGCGAGTGAATGGTGCGAGAGAAGGGACTCGAACCCTTATGGGCTGTAATGCCCGCGGGCACCTAAAGCCCGTGCGTCTGCCAATTCCGCCACTCTCGCGTTGATCTCGGTGCCAAGCGGCCCGCAGAATGCAAGCTAGCCCGCCTCCTCCTCCGGTCCAAGCCCGGAATGAGACGGCTGCCGAGTCTCGGTTCAGGGCAATCACGGAGTGGACGATCTCTGTTGCGGCAGAGCACGACTGGCTCTGTTGCGGAGGGACACCATGACTCACAACCTGCATCATTCAGCCTGTTCTGGCGGGCGGCTCTGGGCGCCGCTGCTTCTCGGCCTGCTCGCGGCCTGTGGTTCGGGAGGTGGTGATGGCGCCGGGTCCGGCGGCGGCGGCGGCGACCCCGGCAACGGTGGTGGCCCGGGCGGCAGCGGCGGAACGGGCAATCCGCTCGCGATTGCGCTCGAGTTCGAGGTTCACAACGAGCGCAGTACCGAACGGACGGAGACGATCCGGGCGTCGATACCGTTCCCGAAGGGCGGCTATACGAGCACGGCCAACCTGATCGTCAGCGGCCATCAGACCGCGTGGGTGCCGATGCAGTTCTGGCCTGACGGCACGCTCAAGATGGCGCAGGCGCAGTTCACGGACACGTTGGCGGCGAACGAGAAGAAGTCGTACTCGGTCGCACGTGACGAAACCGCGCTGGCAGGCCCGTTCGAGCAGAACACGTGGGTTCAGCAGGCGGGGGGCGGTTTGCAGTTCGGTGCGGAGGTGAAGGACACCTTCGGGGTCGATTATCGCGGGCTCGCGAGTGGCACACCCGAAACGCTGCAGGAGACGCCGCTCGTGCGCGTGCAACGTTATCGCTCCTATCACGAGGCGCTCGGCGCGCCGGGCATCGGTCGCGACTATCTGACGTCGACGTTCTACGTGACCGAGTTCCGCGACATGCCGTTCGTCATGGTCGACTGGGTGCTCGGGAACGACTATCTCGGCTCGGACAATCCTGGCAGCAGCTCGGATCCGAACCTGCGGCCGCTCGGGGCGGTGGATGTCGAGCGCGCTTTGTTCCTCGTGAAGGGGCAGAACGCGTTGCTCGCCTACCGTCGAACGGAAGAGGGCATGGGCGACAACTTCAGCCACAGCGACGGCTTCCGGGCCATCGAGGTGATGAGTGACACGTTCCTCGATGACGCGCAGACGCGGCGCTACCGCTTCATGCTGCGCTTGGAGCCGGGCAGCGCGAATCCGGCTGACATCGCGCGTTGGCAGGGGATTTCGTACGCGATGATGAACGCGCCGCTCTACGCGCTCGCGACGCAGCAGACATGGCAGGAAACCCGCGCCGCGGGCCTGCTCGGTGGCCCGATCGTCGGTCCGTCTGACGCCGAGTCGCGGGCGGTCGGCGAGTATCAGGGCTGGGAGGGCACGAACCACTTCGGAACCTGGGGCGCGCACGGCGACGTCAAGATCACCGCGACGACGGGCACGCCGCGCAACCATCCGCTGAGCCCGGAACTCGCGCATGCGATCCAGGGCAACTACCCGCGGCTGCTGCAGAAGCTCGAAGGCATGGCCTGGGCGCAGGCGATGCGTCCGTACCACCTCTACGGCCTCGAGGTCGGTGCCGAACAGAAGCTGTTGCTCTGGGACGGTGTGCCGATCTACCCGGGATCGCGCGACCTCTCCCATGAGTCGCTCGGCCGACGCGCGCTCGTGAACAATGACCCCTACCCGCAGTACCGCACCAACAACGTCGGCCAGCAGCGCGCGCATGGGTGGGAGCACTACGACCACGAGCACTTCTCGGTCGACCTGTTGTTCGACTACTGGTGCATCAGCGGTGACGAGTGGGCCAAGGAAGAGCTGCGCCAGCTCGGTGAGAGCTGCAAGGCGCTCATGCGGCTGCAGGACTACGCGACGGCGTACATGCAGGCGGCGCGTGCCGAGGGCTGGTGCATGCAGGCGTTCGCGCAGATCTACCAGGCTACGCAGGACGAGACGCTCAAGGACTACGCGATGCGGCGGGTGAACGAGATCATCGATCCCAACCGCCAGACTTCGCACGCCAGCCGGGCGATGACGTTCCAGTCGAACTACATCGGCACCTACTTCCCGCTGACGCACCAGTTCTTCATGCCGTGGCAGCACGGCGCGGTGCTCTACGGCTTCCTGGGGGCCTACAACTGCTTCGACGAACCGGTGCTGCTACGGATCGCCGAGGACGTCGTGCCGATGCTCGACTACTCGTGGGTGACGAACTTCAACGACCCCAACTTCGGCAACGTGGCGCAGGGCCTGCGCTACTACGTGCCGATCAGCCACAACGGCAGTCCGATCCTGGCCAATCACTGGGACAGCACGCCGGGCATCGGGGTGCGCTGGGGCGACGCGCCGCTGGGTGGCGCGCACACCTTCCTCACGGTCGGCCTGTTCCATCTCGCGGATCTGACCCAGTCGAGCTCGGTTCGCAGCAGTGCGCTCAACTACGGCGGCCACCTGCTCGGCACGCTCTGGGACAACCGCCGCGGGAACAAGTGGAACTACTGCCTGCCCGCCGCCTACGACTTGTAGAGCGCGAACCTGAAGTCTGACCCTACGACGTCGCGCCCGGCTGCCATGCGATGCGGTGGCCGCAGGCGCAGACGAACTCGCCCGCCGGGAGATCGGCGGCTCCGCCGCGCGCGACCGTGAGTCCGCACGCGCAGACCACGCCGCGAAGGCGCGCGGGGTTGCCGGCCACGAGAGCATGAGCCGGCACGGCGCGGGTCACGACGCTGCCCATGCCGACCATGCACCATGTGCCGAGCTCGAGCCCTGGGCCGATGGTGCTGTTGGCGCCGATCGTGGCGCCGTCACCGACATGGGTCGACAGGGTCGTCGCGGTGGGCTCGCTGGGGCGGAGCTGGGTGAGTTCGGGGTTCGTGGCGCGCGGTGTGCGGTCGTTGGTGAAGACCGTATGCGCCGCGACCATGACGCCCTTGCCGAGCGTGACGCCTGCGCACACGTAGACATTCGCGTTGAGTTTGCAGAGGTCGCCGACCCGTGCGGTGCCCGCGATGTAGGTCTTCTCGCCGACGATGCAGTCGCTGCCGATCGCGGCGCCGGATCGCACGTGGACGTGATCCCAGATCGCCGTTCGGGCGCCGATCGTGACGTCGGGTTCGATCCGTGCCGTTGCATGAATCCGCGGCGCCTCGCTCACGGCGCGGGCTCCGCGGCTGGTTCGGGCACGGCGAGCCAGCGCTCCTGCTGTTCCGATTCGTAGGCGCGTTCGATCACGATCACCGAAGCGAGCGCATCGGCGTCGCCGATACGGGCCACGCGATTCGTTCGAATCCGCTGTGCGAAGTCATCGAGCTGCGCGGCGAACGCAGCGATCTTGTCGTAGCCGTCGCCGAAGCGCTGCCACGAATCTGCGCCGGTGCGTTGGCAGCGAGATTCCTGCCAGCCGATCTCGATCGTGCCCGCGGTGCCGTGGATCCGCACGTAGGCGCTCGTCGCCTTGTGCACGCTCCAGGACAGGTCGATCGAGCCGAGTGCGCCGCTCTGGCTCTCGAACAACAGCCGCGCCGTGTCCTCGACTGCGATGTCCTGCGTCACGCGGCCGAACTGCGCCTGAATACGCGCGATCGGGCCCAGCAGGTAGCGCGCGACATCGACGGAGTGGCAGCCGTTGTCGATCAGGACGCCACCGCCGCTCTGCTCGGCGCGACTGTTCCAGCGCTGCGTCATGTCGACGTGCGAGCAGAAGACGTTCTCGTAGAGCACGATGTCGCCGCAGAACGACTCGTCGAGCAGCCGGCGCGCCGCGAGTACATCGGCGGTGTAGCGGAACTTGCTGCCCATCATCAGGCAGCGGTCCGCGGCGCGGGCGGCGGCGAGCATCCGTTCGGCAGCGGCGACCGTCGGCGCGAGCGGCTTCTCGCAGAGCACGTGCAGTCCGCGGGCGAGCAGGTCGGTGGCGATTGCTTCGTGCGAGTCCGGCGGAGTCAGCACCAGCGCGGCGGTCGGGGCGAGATCGCTGGCCAGCAGCGCTGCGCAGTCCTCGAACACCGGGCATCCGGTCAGTTTCGCGAATGCGGCGCGCGCCGCCGGATCGGAGTCGACGCCCCCGATCAGCTCGAGCTCGGCGACGCGTTCCAGGGCCGCGACGTAGGCCCGGGCGATCCCGCCGCAGCCGATCAGGATCAACCGCACCGGGTCAGGCACGGGCGAGCGCCCCGACGCTCTCACGGATCACGCTGGCGACGTGGGCGATGTGCGCATCGGTGTAGCGTTCGTTGATCGGTAGGACCACGACGCGTTCGAGGCCGGCGACGGCACCGGGATAGTCGGCACGCGAGAACGGCGGCATCGGCCCGTCGCGGCGTGGACTGTGGGCCAGCGGCATCGCGGTGACGGATGACTTCGACCAGTCTTGGAACAACTCGCACTCGAAGGCCGGCTTCTGCACGTACCGCGGGGCGCACGCGACGCCGGCCGCCCGCATGCGGCCGCCGAGCTCGACCGCGCCGCCGTCGATCACGTCGGCGTCCACACCGAACGCGAACTTCCACCACGTGTGCGTGGCGTGCTCCGTGTCGCCGGGCAGATCGAGTCCGGCCACGTCCGTTAACTGCTCGCGCAGCGCCGCCGCCACGGCCCGCCGTTTGGCGATCACGTCGTTGAGCTTCGGCAGCTGCGCGTTGGCGACTGCGCCCTGAAGCTCGGAGAGGCGGTAGTTCAGCGCCGGAAAGTAGTGGTCCGGTTTCGCGTCGCCGTAGCCCCAGGCCTTGTTCACCGCCAGGAACAGGCGGCGCGCGAGGATAGGATCGTTCGTCGTCGCGATCCCGCCTTCGCCGGTGGTGATGTGCTTGCCCTGCTGCAGGGAGAACGCCGCGAGCGTGCCGAACGTGCCGACCTTCTGGCCGCGCCAGGTGGCGCCGTAGGCCTGCGCGCAGTCCTCGATGATCGGCAGGTCGTGTTCTTTCGCGAGGGCGAGGATCGCGTCGAACTCGCAGGGCAGCCCGAACAGATGGGTGACGATGATCGCTTTGGTGCGCGCCGTCAGCTGGGCTGCAACCGTCTCGGCCGTGACGTTCAGGGTTTTCGGGTCGACGTCCGCGAACACCGGGATGCCGCCCTCGTAGAGGATCGGGGTGAGCGCGCCCATGTCGGTGATTGGGGTCGTGATGATCTCATCGCCGGCGCGAAGACCCAGAGTCTGAATGCAGACGTGGACCGCGGCCGAACCCGAGGCGCAGGCGACTGCATGGCCGGTTCCGAGCCAGTCCGCAAAACCACGCTCGAACTCGTCGACCTCGACCCCGCGGGTCGAGTTGAGCGTGCCGCGCTCGATCACGGCGGCAAGGCGCGCGACCTCCTCGGGGCCGAGGGTGCGACCCGACTGATCGCCGTCAGAAGGCAGTTGCACTGCGTATCGGCCGCGCCTAACCCGGCCCCGGGCGCTGGTTGATGCGGACCGCGACGTGGCTGAGGAGGTCGTTCGTTGCCTTCTCGATGCGGCTCACGTTGGGCACGTTGTCGAGCACGATCGCCTTCTTGCTCGTCGCCGGCTGGAAGATCAGTCGGCCACTACGCAGCAGGATGTACTCCGCGATGTCGTAGATCTCCTTGTTCATCTCCAGACCCTCCGTCGACCAGCGGCGGATGTCGCCGAGGTAGCCGTGGTGGTGCAGGATCTCGCGCGCGTTGACCTCGTAGTAGTTGAAGCGCGTGTTGATGAACACCAGCAGCAGTAGGAAGCCCATGCCGGCACTGAGGAAGCCGTAGAATCCGGTGTTCATCGAGATCTCGATCGATTCGAGCACGCGGCTGAGGAAGTTGGTGACCTCCCACTTGCTGTCGATCCAGAGCACGAGCAGCACGGCCGCGATCACGCCGATCAGGATCGTGATCGACTTGATGCGCGAGAAGTCGAACGAGAACACGAGCAGGTTCATGAAGAACACGCCCATGAAGATGTTGCCGAGCGTGACCGAGGACACGGCCTCGAGCTCCAGCCACGACAGCAGGAAGAAAATCGTCGCGACGATGAACGTCGGGTAGAGGAAGACGACCTTCGGCCAGGGGCGAACGATCACGCTCTCTGGCGCCGACGAGTGCGTCGGGGTGGGGGCCGCGGCGGGTTTCGCTGCGGCGGGGGAGGGGCTCGGGTTGGCTGGCTGTTCGGTCTCGCTCATGCAGGGTCTCCGGAAGACTCTACGTATAGGTGGCCGAGCATTGTGGGAAACCTGCCGTGGCATTGCCAGACCGCGTGCGAGAACGGGTCACGCAGACCGCGATGGCAAGGAGCCGATCGCGCCGGTGTGCTGGGTGGATTGGCTGCTCGGAGGGCGGTTTTGGGGATTTCACGGCGGCGCCTGGCCAGGGATTGCGCGTTGTTGGCATGAACACGTTCCGCGCACTTCTCTTTCTGCTGGCCTTCGCTACCGCAGGCGGTTGCTGGGGCGGCGGTGGCTCGACTGGCAATGCCGGCCCGGGTGGTCAGGTCGCCGCTGCAGTCACGGGCGGCGGCCGCGTGCTGCTCGATCCGTTCGCGACGACCGCGGTTGCGCTCGGGATCATCGTGCTCGCGAACACGCTGCCTGTGGGGACGGCCGACGGGGACATCCGGTTCCGCCTGCCCGCCAACTCGGACGTGGACCCGGAGGTCGATGAGGTGACTCTCGCGCCTGGCGAGACCCGCCAGGTGTTCGTGCGCGCGCTCGTGCCAGTGCTCGCCGTGCTCACGCTGGTCGTGATCGCCGAGTATGTGGTCTCCGGGCTGGTGCGGGACTTCACGGTGAGTTGGCAGAACGCCGCAGCCGACAGCAACGCGCTCGGGATCCTCGGTGCGCTCTATCCGACGCAGTTGACCGCCTTGTTCTTCCTGTCGGCGATCTTGTCACCGATCGGCATTCTGACACGACACAGTTCGGCCCTCGTGCCGCCCAAGCTGCCGCTGCTCAACACCGATGTGCGGATGTTCGGCGCGATGTTCTTCTTCTTCACGCTGGCGCGACTGCAGCAGCTGTTCGACGGCACCCTGGACAACGTCACGTTCCCGGTCGGGCAAGGGGCAGAAGGTTACACGGTCAAGGCGACGCCGTCGGTGCCGCTC
The DNA here is from genome assembly GCA_024743115.1 of bacterium. Lineage (GTDB taxonomy): Bacteria > Planctomycetota > UBA1135 > UBA1135 > UBA2386 > JAGQRA01. The sequence goes on from JANSXC010000014.1 coordinate 147,377, forward strand.
GCGGAAGGCGACTACTGTCTGTTCTGGCATTCGGTGGCGGAGGACATCCCGCTCGCCGACGCGACGCAGCAGTATCAGTTCGCATTCGTGATGGACAGCGACGCGAACGCGAGCAACAACTACGTCGCGAGTCCGAACTTCCCGAACGACTTCTTCGCCGGGACCGACCGTTGGTACGAGCTCAACTACACGCCGGCGAACGGCTGGACGCTGCGTTGTCGGGTCGTCGGTCCGGGCAACTCGGTCAACACGGTTGCGAGCGCCGCGCACGTCATCGTCCGTGGCGACACGATGCTGCTGCTCGTGCCGCGGTCGGAGTTCGCCGTGGCGCGGCCGCCGTTCCGCGTGACGACGTTCTGCCACACCGGTGACTACGGCATCCCGGCGCCGCACGATTGGAGCGGTGATCCGACGCCAACCGTGGCCGAGCCGCTGCACGCCTGGTAGCCGGCGACATGCCGGCGCGGCTACACGATCCTACGCGCAGGGCCAGGCGGTGCTATGCGTAGGCCTCGACCGGCGGACACGCGCAGACGAGGTTGCGGTCGCCGTGCACGTCGTTGACCCGCGCGACGGCCGGCCAGAACTTGTGGTCCTTGGTCCACGGCGCCGGGTAGGCGGCGCGCTCGCGGGTATAGGGCCGGTCCCAGCTGTCCCCGGTGACCGCGGCCGCAGTGTGGGGCGCGTGCTTGATCACGTTGTCCTGCTTGTCCGCCTTGCCTTCCTCGATCTCACGGATCTCCTCGCGGATTGCGATCAGCGCGTCGCAGAACCGATCCATCTCGGCCTTCGACTCGCTCTCGGTCGGCTCGATCATCATCGTGCCCGCGACCGGGAAGCTCACGGTGGGCGCGTGGAAGCCGTAGTCCATGAGGCGCTTCGCGATGTCGCCAACCTCGATGCCCGCGCTCGCCTTGAGCTGGCGGACGTCGACGATGCACTCGTGCGCGACCATGCCGTTCTGGCCGGTGTAAAGCACCGGGTAGTGGCCCTCGAGGCGCTTCGCGATGTAGTTCGCGGCCGCGATCGCGACCTGGGTCGCGCGGCGCAGGCCATCCGGCCCCATCATCGCGATGTAGGCGTAGCTGATCGTGAGGATCGAGGCGCTGCCCCAAGGTGCGGCGCTGACTGCGCCGATCGCCTGCTCGCCGCCGGTCGGGATCACCGGGTGACCCGGCAGGAACGGCGCGAGGTGCGAACGGCAGCAGATCGGTCCCATGCCCGGGCCACCGCCGCCGTGCGGGATGCAGAACGTCTTGTGCAGGTTGAGGTGGCACACGTCGGCGCCGAGCTCACCGGGCCGCAGCAGGCCGACCTGGGCGTTCATGTTCGCGCCGTCCATGTAGACCTGGCCGCCGTGCTCGTGCACCACGGTGCAGATCTGCTGGATCGCCTCCTCGAACACGCCGTGCGTCGATGGATAGGTGACCATGAGCGCTGCCAGGTTGTCCTGGTGCTCGGCGGCTTTGGCGTTGAGGTCCGGCAGATCGATGTTGCCGTCGTCGTCGCACTTGACGACCACGACCTTCATGCCGCACATCGAGGCGGTCGCCGGGTTGGTGCCGTGCGCGCTGCTGGGGATCAGGCAGACGTTGCGTTGCTCCTGGCCATTGGCGCGGTGGTAGGCGCGGATGATCGACAGTCCCGAGTATTCACCCTGAGAACCAGCGTTCGGCTGCAGCGAGCAGCCGTCGAAGCCGGTGATCTCACAGAGCCAGCGCGACAGTTCGTCGAACATGCGCTGGTAGCCCTTCGTCTGAGCCAGCGGCGCGAAGGGATGGATCGCACCGAAACCGGGTAGCGAGACCGGGTACATCTCGGTCGTCGCGTTGAGCTTCATCGTGCACGAGCCGAGCGGAATCATCGACGTCGTCAGCGAGAGGTCCTTCTGCTGCAGGCGGTGAACGTAGCGCAGGAGCTCGTGCTCGCAGTGGTAGCTGTGGAACGTCGGGTGGTCGCAGAAGGACGATTGGCGAGTAAGGTCGCCGAGGTCCGGCGCTGTTGCCACCTCCAGCGAACCGGCGTCGCCGCCGAACGCGGTCAGCAGGTCGACGAGATCGTGCTCGTCGACCGTCTCGTCGAGCGTGATGCCGAGGCTGCCGTCACCGAAGTCACGCAGGTTGATGCCCGCCGCGGTCGCGGCCTGGATGACAGCGTCGCTGCCGTTCTTCGGGCGCACGCGCAGCGTATCGAAGACCGTGCCGTCCTGGACCTCATGACCGAGTGCTTGCAGGCTCGCGGCCAGCGACGCGGTCTGCGTGCGGATGCGATCGGCGATCGCGCGCAGGCCATCGGGCCCGTGGTAGACGGCATACATGCTCGCCATGACCGCGAGCAGGACCTGGGCGGTGCAGATGTTGGAAGTTGCGCGTTCGCGGCGAATGTGTTGTTCGCGCGTGCCGAGCGCCAGACGCAACGCGGGTGCGCCGGTCGCGTCGATCGTCATGCCGACGATGCGCCCCGGCAGTTGCCGCTGGAACGTCTTGGTGGCGACCATGTAGCCCGCGTGCGGGCCGCCGTAGCCGAGCGGTACGCCGAAGCGCTGCGAGCTGCCGCAGACGATGTCCGCGCCCATCTCACCGGGTGGCCGCAGCACCGTGAGTGCAAGCAGGTCGGCGACCACCGTGCTGAACGCGCCGGCAGCCTTGGCGCGCGCGATCATCGGCGAGAGGTCCTCGACCTTGCCGTCGCTGCCCGGGTAGTAGAACAGCGCGCCGAAGTGCTGGTCGCCGAACTGTGCCGTGTGCGGGTCGCCGACCTCGATCTCGATGCCGAGCGGCTCCGCCCGCTGCTGAACCACGGCAAGCGTCTGCGGGTGGCAGTTCTGGTCGACGAAGAACGTGTCGGCGTCGCCCTTGTGCAAACGGTGGCTCATGGCCATCGCCTCGGCCGCCGCGGTGGCCTCGTCGAGCAGTGAGCTGTTGGCGACCTCGAGGCCCGTGAGGTCGATGACGAGCGTCTGGTAGTTGAGTAGCGCTTCCAGTCGACCCTGGGAGATCTCGGCCTGGTAGGGGGTGTACTGGGTGTACCAACCCGGGTTCTCGAGGATGTTGCGTTGGATCACCGCCGGTGTCAGCGTGCCGTGGTAGCCCATGCCGAGGTAGCTGCGCCGCACCTCGTTCTCACTGGCCATCGCGGTGAGGTTCGCGAGTGCGTCGCGCTCACTCGCCGCAGCCGGCAACTGCAGTTCGCCCGCCCAGCGGATCTTGCTCGGGATCGCGCGGTCGGTGAGTTCTTCGAGATCCTTGCAGCCGAGGGCCGTGAGCATCTCGGTGAGCTCGGATTCGCTGGGGCCGAGGTGACGGCGCGCGAAGTTGTCGAAGCGGGGAAACCGGTCGGAGGTGCTGGCCATGGCGTTCAGGGGCGAACGTTATAGGAGCCGGGCGGGTCGGGTTGAAGACCCGCCGGGACAGAACCGGTGGTGCGTCGAGCCGCCTTGGAGCGCGTTGCCGGCGGGCAAGCCGTCAGCGGGCTCGGAACTTCCTCGCCCAGCGCGAGACCTGCGTGTGGAATTTCGTATCGGCGACATCCGCGGCCGCCCGGAGTACCCCGAGGCCGTCGAGGAACAACACGAACGGATAGCGGCCCCGGAAGGGTCGTCCGATGTCGTGCTCGATGATTGGCAGCGGTTGGCCGCGGACGTCGGCGACCTGGCGCTGCACGTCTTTGCGATCCTGGGCGGACATGTCCTTGGGCACCGCGAGCACCCAGGACTGGGGGTGCTCGTGCGGGCGGTTCAGCAGACGCGCGAGCGTCGGGATCGCCCGCGGCATGATCACCTCGGCGATGTCCTCGGCGTTCTTCGGGATCCAGAGCACCAGGGTGCCGTCCGGGCTGACCGGGAACCCGCGGGTCGGCAGCGACAGCAGCTCCGCCAGCTTCGCCGAGGGCGTGCCCGCGAGATCCAGGCCGACCATGCGGCCGTGTTCCTGGTGATCGAGGCGCTGGACCGTGGGTTGCTGGACGCGAATCGAGCCCATGCCCATCGCGAATCCGACATGGCCCTCGATCGGCGCGCCGTCGTGGACCGAGTAGAGAATCGGCTCTTCGTCGTTGAGTCGGATCTCGACGCGCGGGCCGCGCACCGTGATCTCGTAGTCGAACCAGGCGCCGTCATCGGAGACCTCGACCCGGCGGGCCGGGTTCATCCGCGGCATGTTGCCGTCGCGTTCCCAGAGGCCCTCGAATCGCATGCTCACGCGGCCGAAGCGCTGGTTCGTGGCACGGCGGCCGACCGCGTACTCGAAGTCGCCCGACGTGAACCGCAGGCGCAGGCCACGATCCCGGCGGGAGTGCCCGAAGATGAGCGCGCCACGCACGTACGAGGTCGTGAAGTGGACGCGGCCGCGCAACACGTACACGCCCGGCGACAGCCATGCGACCGTGTGCACGAACGCGTCACGCTGATGTGCGCGGCGGTCGACGCTGCCGGTGCCTTCGCGCGGCTTCTCGCGGCCGACGTGCACGTCGCCGTTGGGCTCGACGTACCAGAGCCCGGTCTTGCGCCGGTCGTCGAACGTCGTCAGGCTCGACTCGGTCCAACCGTGGCCGCCGAGGTAGGTCGGCACCGCGGGTGGTGGCGGGGTCGGCGCCCCCGCGGTCTTGGTCGGCGCGGGTGTTGCCCCGGCGCGCGCCGGCAGGTCGAGCAGTCGGGCGAGTTCGTCGTGCTCTGCGGCGAGCGCCGCGGCCGCCTTCACGTGGCCGGCGGCTCGCAGAACGTCGGCGCGGTCACCGAGCGACTTGATGAACTGCGTCGTGCGTGCGAGCTGACCCGGCAAGGGCGTCGCGGGCGGTTTCCCGACGCCGGGGAAGCGTGTGCGCGCGAGTGCCGTAAAGGCCTGCGCGGCGTTCTGGCTCGGCAGCTGCTGCGTTGACACGACCGCCGCGAGCGTCGTGTCGGGCCGCCAGCCATCGACGGCGAGCGACCAGATGCAGGCCGCGACGGTGCCCTCGTGATCGCCGACCTCGCTGAGCAGGCGCGTTGCGGCCGCGGCGTGATCCTGGCCGAAGAACGGCTCGGCGCGCGTGCGCGCCCACGACCAGGTCGGGCGATCCAGGACCTTCTTCATCGACTCGCCAGGGCCGACCTTGCCGTAGGCCTCGACCCATTTGTTGTCCTTGTTCCGCTCGCGGACGAGCCAGCGGCCGACACCGCGCAGGAAGCCCTGCCAGCCTTCGAGGAAGCCCTCGAGGTCCGCAGGTCGCCCGTCCTTGCCGTCGCAGAACGTCTTCTCGAAGTAGCCGACCGGGTTCTTGCGCGAGGCTCGCGAGTTCTTCTCGAAGCGCGCGAGCGCGTCGCCGAAGAGCGGCTTGCCCGTCGGCGGGAACGTGCGGAGGTACGCATAGAGTGCGTAGCCTGCCTTGTAGTTGTCGCGATACTCCTCGATCGTGCCCTTCAGCAGCTTCTCGAACTTCTTGCGCCGGCCGTAGTCCTCGCGCCACGTGAAGTCGACGGCGCCCTTCCGCAGGTGGTTCTCGACGAACTCGGTGTCCGTCATCTTCGCGTAGTGACCGCCGGTCCAGACCGCGTGGCCCTCTTTGTACCAAGCGTTCAGGAACGGGGCGACGACGCCGTCGAAGCGGTGGGTGAGCTCGTGGGTCAGCGTGCGGCCGAGTGCGGGGATCGTGCTCCACGCAAACCGGATCGTGGTACGGTCACCGCTCTGGAAGCCGCCGGCCCACCAGTAGGGCGCGCCTTCGGTCTCGAGATCGGAATCCTCGGGGACGATGCGCACGATGCCCTGGCGCTGCCCGAACGGATCCTTGCCGTAGTGGTTCGCCAGCCGGGCGTGGTGCAGCTCGACGCTCTTGGCGACGCCGAGCAGCGTGTCGTGACCGCAGGTCGTCTCGACCCGGTACTTGCCCGTCAGGCTGACGGCGACGCCGGGATGCTGCCAGGTGTCGTGCGCGTCGGTGAACTCCGTGCGGGTCTTGTCGTCCATCGCCTCCAGTTCGGCGATGGTCCAGACCTTCGCTTCGCCCTGGGCATCGCGGTCGGAGCCCGAGAAGAACTCGCGCGCCCGCTGGCCGATGCTCGTCATGTCGGGAGGCGGTGGACCCTGCAAGTCCTTGAACGTCGCCTGGCGCGCGAGGCCGACGAGAATGCGCGCGGCGCGGATCGCCCGCTCCTTGACGATGGCGGGATCGTCGCCGGCGGCCGGCTGGCGCCGCATCACCGCGAGCAGGCCGTTGAAGACGCGGTCGTAGTCGGGTGGCAGCGCGACCTGCAGGCGGCGCACCTTATCTGCGACCGCGGCGAGCGGTGCCGGCGTGCCGTCGGCGAGCGCGAGCAGGAGTTCGCTCGCGAACCCGAGGAGCTGCGCGCGCGGCGCGTTCTTCGAGCCGGTCGCGCGCTGCTTCTGGGCGAAGCGCGCGACCTCCGCGATCGCGGCGCTCCGCTTCTTGACGAGGTCGAGTGCGGGGCCGAGCTCGATCCCCTTGGGCAGCAGCTTCTTCTGTGCGCCGCTGAGCCCAAGTCGGCCGCGGTCGTTGATCGCGGCGCGCACGAGGCGGTGGATCCAGAGTTCCTGCAGGTCGGGGTCGTCGGCCGTGGCGTGCAGCAGGTCCAGCAGCACCTCGGTGCTGCACGGGTGCAGTTCGAGCGCTGCGCGGAAGTGGCGTCGGGCCTCGGCCAGATCACCGTTTTGGAGTGCAGTCTTGCCGACCGACCAGCGAATCGCGGCAGGGCTGCCCTCCGCGGGTGTCGCGGACAAGGTGGCGAGCTCGGCGGGCATCGGCGCACCTGGTGGACACTGGGCGGCGAGGTCCACTCCGGTGGACAACACGAGCGCGGCGAGCACGCAGACGCGCGAGAGAGGCGAAAACCCGGGATTCGGCATGCGACGACTGCGGAGGGGGCCGCGTCATGTTCGCCGACATGACGGAAGGTCGCAAGTCGGGAAACGGGTTCGTAGGGTTGGGCGCGATGGCAGCGGCGCCCGAGTTACGAGAACGGTTCGAACGCGACGGTTTCGTCGGGCCGATTGACGTTCTCACGCCCGCCGAATGCGGACCCGTTCGCGCTGCCATCGTAGAGATCCTCGCGGACCTGCCCGGTTACGAGCCACGACTCTACGAGGTCGAGCGGGCTCACGGCGCGCGCCCGGACGAGGTGGTCGCCCACTTCCTCGGTGGCTGGCGCGTGCAGCAGGCGCTGCGGGAACTCGTATTCGAACCGCGCATCACCAGACTCGCGGCGATGCTGCTCGGCGTCGACCGGCTGCGGTTCTTCCACGACCAGGTCTTCAGCAAGCCACCCGGTCACCCCGGCGTCGTGCCGTGGCACCAGGACTACTCCTATTGGCAACGTACTGCGCCGGCGTGCCACATCACCGTCAACCTGCTGCTCGATGACAGCGACGAGGACAGCGGTTGCCTGCAGTTCCTCCCCGGCAGTCATCGCCTACCGCTGCTGCCGAGCATCCCGTTCGACAGCGACCTCGAAGCGATTCGCGAACACATCGCGCCGGAGATCCCATGGCACCCGGTCGCTGTGCCGTGTCGCGCGGGGCAGGCGACGCTCCATCACAGCTACACGCTGCATGGCAGTGGCCCGAACCGCAGTGATCGGTGGCGTCGCGCGGCCGTGCTCAACTACATGGGCGCGGACGTACGGGTCGCGGACGACTCGGCGCCGCTGCTGCGCGGTGTACCGCACCTGCCGAAGGGTGCGGTGGTGGCGGGGGAGTGCTTCCCGATTGTCCTGGGGTAGAAGCGCCGGTCTACGGGATCCGCTCGACCGTGAAGGGGCCGTTCGCGCGCACGTAGAGCAGGCATTGCTCGTCCGGGGCGGCCATCCCGAACTCGGTGGGGCCGTCCGCGCCCAGGTAGCTGCCCGGTTCGAGCGTTCGGACCAGCGCTCCGCCAGCGCGCGATTCGACGGGGCCCTGGATGACGATGACGCGCAGTTGCGCGGCCCGGCTCACGAGTCGTCCGCGGAACCCCGCGGGCAGCCTGAGCATGGCCCCGCGCAGTCGCCCCGGCTCGACGACGCCCCAGAGGAAGCTGATCGCCGCGCCGCCCGACTGTGGGCGGCGCGGCGACGTGCCGTCGGTGAGGGCGCCTGCATCGAGCCACACCAGGTTCGAGGGGGCGACGTTCACGGGACGTTCGCCGCTGTCGAACCGGCGCACCGTCGGCAGGACGAGATAGGGGCCCTCGTCGATCTCGATGTAGGCCAGGTTGTTCGGCTCCTTCGCAGCCGTGATGTGGACTTCGCCCTTCGGTTGCGTCCAGAACGAGCCCGCCGGCAGCCACATCCGCGCCGCCTCCGGGTCGTCGTTGTGCACGAGGCCGTGGATGACGACACCGCGGTAGGACACGTTGTGGATGTGCGGGGGCGAGCAGAATCCGTCCTCGAAGCGGATCAGGTAGCCCGTCGGGACGACGCCTTTACGATCGCCCCACAGCGTTCCCGCCTTCGGACTCTGGTCACCACGGGCGGGGTTCAACTGTTCCCAGACGACGTCCGAGACCGTTACGACTTCGACCGTGGCCGCGCTGGACGTTGGTTGGTGGTGGTCGGGCGAGGTGGCGCAGCCCATGGCCCCGAGCAAGGCCGACAGGGTCGCGAATCGAGTGCGGCGCATGGGGTGGAGCCTAACTGAGCCGGGTGCCGTGCAGCGCTTGATGTCAGGCCTGACTTCAGTTGATCCACGTCTCGATGGCGCGCGTGGCGGCGAAGCCATCGGGGCTCCCGACATCGAGAACGAAGGCCTGACTGACGATTCGGATGCCGGCGAATACCGGGTTGGCCGGCGTCGAGAATCGATACGTCGCCGCGCCTGCGCCGGCTACCCCGGTCGCGCCGCTAGCCGTGAAGAACAACGGTCCGATCGGTTGCTCTAGATACAGCGTTGCGCTGCCTAGCGGCGTGCTGGCGGTCGTGAGGGCGAAGAACCAGGCGCCGGTCGCTCCACCGAGTGCGTGGTCGAGTTCGAGGTCGAACGTCGTCCCTACCAGCGCCAGGCCGCGGCCACGCAACGTGGGCGTGAAGGCGCCGGTGCCGGCGGAGCCTTGGCCGAGGCTGGTATGGCCAGCGAACGGGAACGCCCGAAGCGGGGGCGAGGGGATCACTTGTGGCCGCGGTCGATGGAAGCCGATCGCCCCATGGTCGGACACGTGCACTGCCTGGTTGGAGTCGGCTGCAACGCTTTCCCAGGTGGCGCCAAGGTCGTCCGTCATCAACCAGGCGCTGCGAAACTCTCCGGCGGAGAAGAAGATGAAGCGAGCCCAAGCCGTGTTCCCGTGCGCGATCACGTTGTGCTCGTCCGCGAGCACAACGCCGGGCAGGAAGGTGGTTTGCCAGGTGCGTCCGCGGTCGGTCGAAATGGCGACTTGCGTACCGAACAAGTTGGGCGAAAAGCCGCCGAGCACGATCAGGTCCTCGTGGAGATCCGCGCCCGAGATTTGCCCGATGCCGTGTGAGTTGTCGGTCTGCCAGGTCGCGCCGAAATCGAAGGATCGCTGCAGGGTGACGAGGGGGGCGATGAGTGTATCGCCGTGGCCGAGGATGGTTGGGCCGCCGAGGTTGGTTGGCAGCGTGTTGCTGGCGGGCATCCAGGTGATCCCACCGTCGAGCGATCGCTGGTGATGCATCCCTTGGGGGCCCCAGAACAGGTGGATTCGTTGCCCTTCGACGAAGGTCGACAGCGTCAAGATGGTCGCCTGGCCTTGCGCGACCGTCATTGGCGGGGTCCAGGTGTTGCCCTGGTCCGGCGACCGGCTCATGAGGATGAGTTGGCCTTGGGCCCAGAACGTCACGATCACGCCGTTGATGATGGTGATCTCTACGTCCCACGCGGGGCTGACCGGTGCTGTCGTGGTCTGCCACGTTTCGCCCCGGTCGGTCGCACCGATCGCCACCAGGTTGTCCTCGATCGCGAGCCTGGCCATGCGCCCCGAGAACGCCGTCGATTGGGTCGACCAGGAGCGCCCGCCGTCGACGGATCGCGAATAGTGGCACGCGCTGCCGGCGGTGGTGCCGAGCACGTGGACGATGTCCCCGTTGCGGAGCACCTGTAAATCGTCCTGAACCTCGTTGCCCGGGTTGAGCAAGGCTGCGTGTGGCGGAACCTGCGCGGCCGTCACTGCGGCCAGCCCGACGATCATGCTCAGGGTCCGTGCGATGCCCCTTGGGACGGGTGACAGGTTCGAGCCGACTCCCATGCCGCCGAGTCACTACGAGATTGGACTCTCGTGTTGGCGGGACGGGCGTCGTCGGGGCCGCCGGCGGGCCGGTCTCGTTCGTGGTCGGCGATGGATCGGATCAACGATTGGTTGCCAGATCGATTCGCCTGGTGGCGCCGTCCGGAGCGCGTTGGGTTACCGCGGTCATCGAGCGTTGCAGCACCACGCGCGTCGACGCGGACAGGTAGCCCGAGCCGGTGCTGATCTCGGCGACGCTGCGGGAGCTGTCGTCGAACTCGAACTCGAGCCAATCGCCGGGCGACAAGGTGTCGGGAAACAGCGTCGGAATCCCGTCAGGCGTGCGTGCCACGCGCTGCCGAGAGACCGTTGCGCCGTTGCGACTCATCAGCAGCTCGATGGTGCCGCCGCTGCCGCATCGGAGTGCGATGGCCTTCATATCGCCGGGGATCGCGAGGCCGTGTTCTGCGGTCGGCACGACCGACAACTCGCCATCGAGCAGCCGCAGGACGAGGCCGGTTCCACCATCGTGGCGACCGGTCTCCGGCTCGGGCGCGAAGCTGTTCTCGGCGCAGACGATCACGTCGCCGAGCGCGACCATCGCGAAGATCGGGGCGAGCTGCGCGCGGCGTGGGAGCGGTTCGACCACGAAGCCGCCGGTGCCGTCGTTGCGTAGCAGGCAGCTCGCCAACGTCGTCGCGAACACCTCGCCGCAGGTGTCGAGCTTTTGCGGCGTGTAGATCTCGCTCAGGGTCGCCTGGGCGAACTGCTGGTAGGTCTCGAACTTCTTGGCGATGAACGGCATCGCGCCACTGCTGCAGCTGCGGCCGCGCACCGGGAGCAGACGTTTGCCGTCGTGTTTCGCTTCGACGAGATCGCGCGTGCCGTTGCCATCGAAGTCGCCGAAGTAGAGTCGAGCGGGTTTGTCCTGGCTGGCCTTGTACTTGGTGTTGAGGCCGCGGTTGCCCGCGAGGTAGTCGAGGTCGCCGTCGCGGTCGACATCGCACGCGAGCAGGCTGTTCCACCAGCCAGCGAACGGTGTCAGTCCCGCGACATCGGTGTCGTCCTCGAATAGGCCGCCGTCGTTGCGCAGCAGCCGGATCGGTTGCCAGTGCGCGGCGACGAGCAGGTCGAGGTCGCGGTCGTTGTCGACGTCGGTGAAGAGCGCACTCGTTACCATGCCCGCGGTCAGGAGCGCCTTGGCGCGGGTCGCGGTCACGTCGACGAAGTTGCCGCCGTCGTTCTGGTAGAGCCGGCTGGCGGGGGCGTCGGGGAACGCGCCGGGAACGATGCGACCCGCGACGAACAGGTCGAGGTCGCCGTCGCCGTCGAAGTCGCCGGCGGCGGCGTGACCCGACGAGAACGCGAGGTCGGGCAGGCGTGCACTCGCGTCGCTCCACTTGCCGTCACCATCGTTCTGGTAGAGCCGATCGCGCAGATTCGGGTCGCCGGGGGGCAGGCTCGCGCCGCCGCTGCTGACGAACAGGTCGAGGTCGCCGTCGCCGTCCGCGTCGAAGAACAGTGCGGCGAGGTCTTCGCGTTCCGTGTGCTCCTGCCATGGGCCGGGCCGCGGTTCGAATCGGCCGTCCGCGGTGCCCCGGAGCAGCTGGCCCGATTGCCCACTCGCGCCACCGATGAACATCTCGTCGATGCCGTCCCCGTCGAGGTCGGCGACGGCGAGGCCCGGCCCCAGGCGCGAGACCCGCTCGGGCAAGAGCGGCTGATCGGCGTAGTCGTCGAACTCGTTCTCGCGATGGCGAAACGTCGGGGCGGGCAATCGCTCGAACCACGGGGACGCCGTCCTCCTGGCCGCAGCGGCCGGCGGCTCGGGCGAGTCGGGCGGTTCCGTGATCGTGATGCGGGCGGGCGCGGTGAGGCCGCTGCCGAACTGCTGCCGATGTCCGGCGGGCCAGTGCACCTCGATCGAGTTCAGCGTCGTGGCGTCGCCAACCCCGAAGTGTACCTCCGGCGCCTGACCGGAGAGGTAGCCGCGCGACAGTCGCATCTGACGCGTCAGTCGGGAGCCGTCGGGGAGCTCGGCGACGACCTTCGCGCCGACGCCGAACCGATCGCTGTGCTGCCCGCGCAGGCGCACGATCACCCCGTGACCATCGCTGGTCGTGTTCTCGTAGACGCTGGCCGCCGCGTTCCAGTTGTTCACGACGACGTCGAGGTCCGCGTCGCCGTCGAGATCGACCAGAACGGCGCCGTGACTCACGGCTTCGAGGTCGAGGCCCCAATCGTCCCGACGCTCGAACTTCAGATCGCTGCGGTTGCGCAACGCGATGTTCTTCTCGGGCACCGCGGGCAGGTTCTGGATCACGTCGATCGCGGCGCGATGCCGCCGTTGCGACCACAGCTCCGCGACGCGCGCCTGCATGTCTGGGTCCATGTCGAAGCGCGCGATGCCGTTGGTCGCGAACAGGTCGAGCCGCGCGTCGTTGTCGAGGTCGCCGAACAGCACGCTCCAGGTCCAGTCGGTGCTCGAGACGCCCGCGAGCTTGCCCGCTTCCTGGAAGCGACCGACCCCGGTGTTGAGCAGCAGCGCGTTGCGCATGTACTGTGGCGGTTCGGCGTGCATCAGGATCGGTCGCTGGTTGTTCATGTCGCCCATCAGCACCTTGGCCTTCTGGTGCGTCGTCATGCTCATGTCCGCGACGATCAGATCGAGCGCGCCGTCACCGTCGACGTCGCCCCAGTCACTGCCCATGCCGTAGTAGGCGGTATGCGGCAGCACGTCCTTGGTCACGAGCCGGAACGAGCCGTTCCGCTCGTTGTGATAGAGCTTGTCCGGTGACTCGAGGTCGTTGGCGACGTAGAGATCGGGCCAGCCGTCGTTGTCGTAGTCACACCAGCTCGCCGACAGCCCCATGCCGTGACCCGTGATCCCGGCGCTCGTCGAGACGTCGACGAAGCGGCCGCCGACGTTGCGTAGCAGCCGGTCCTCCTGCCCGGACATGTAAGGTCGGCCACGGAATGCGAGGTAGTGCTCGCGCAGCTCCTTTGGGATCGACTCGTCGGTGAGCTTGCCCGCGGCAACGAGTGCGCCGATGCCTTGCCAGTCCGCTTCGCTCGGCACCATCGCGGTCGGGGCGCGCGCGGTGTCCTTGCCGGGCGTGAACGCGGTGAGCACTTCGGGTGTGCGCGCCCAGCCGGCATGCAGCGCGCGGTTCGTGAGCAGGTAGAGATCGAGCGAGCCGTCGCGGTCGTAGTCGCAGAACGCCGCCATCATCGAGGCCGCCACGAGGTCGAGTCCGAACGCCGCCGCGTTCTCGCGGAACGTGCCGTTGCCCTGGTTCTCGTAGAGCAGGTTCTTCGCCTCGAGATTGCAGACGTAGAGATCGAGGTCGCCGTCACCGTCGACGTCGGCGAACGTCGCGCCCGTGCCCCAGGCGTCGCCGCCGTCGACGTTGCCGACGCTCGCGGTCACGTCGCGGAACTGCCAGGGTGCGACCTGCCGGAACAGGCGATTGCTGCCGTCCTGCGAGACGAAGTAGAGGTCGACGAGGCCGTCGTCGTCATAGTCGCCGGCCGCGAGTCCCGAACCGTTGGTCAGGTACTGGAACCGATTCTCCTTGCGCAGCTCGTTCTGGAAGTCGATGCCGCAGTCGGCCGGCATCCGTTGCCGGAACCGCGGGCCGGCAGCGTTGGTGCTGCCGTCGACCACCGGCGTCACGGGCTCGACGACGATGCCACCCGGCAGGTCGGCGGTGCGCCGCTGGGGGAACCCCTGCTTGGCGTACTCGAGCCACAGCCAGCTGCCGACTCCGGCCGCCACTGCAATGGCAACGAGTCCGAGAACGACGCGAGACGCACGCATGTCCGGAACTATCGCCGATTTGGTTCCTGGTCACCAATCCGGAGTGGGTCGACGGCGCAACTGACAGACCGTTCCCGGTGTGCTGAAGTCCGCGGCGACGACGCCTTGGGCGGCCAGGGGCGCGCCGAACTCGGTCAGTGACTCGATGACTCGACTGAAGTCGCGGTTCCTCAGCCAGTTCGTTGCCCTTGATGGCCATCGAGTCCAGCACCATGTCCTACCGGGCGTCGACTCGTTCTGCACCCGTCGTCGACTGTCAGAACTCGGCGTCGAACGCATCGCGGTCGCCACCCGGACGGACCAAGCGGCCGGAGAGGCCGGGTGAGCGGTTACACTGCCCTGGTGCCGCCGACTACGAACGGACCACAGCCCGCGACGTCACCGCCGAGTGACTTCGTCGCCGGGATCGTGCGTTTGGGCCTGTGGTTCGCGCATCGCGAACTGACCCATGGCAGCGGCGAGCGCGCGGCGCGGGCAGCGCTCGAGCGGCGGGTGCCGTTGTTGCGGCTGACGCGCTTCGTCGCCGCGACGGGCAAGGAGGTCGGGCCGCGCGATCCGGTCGAGTGGTCGGAGTTCTGCGGTCGGGTGACGGCGGCGCTCGCGAGCTCGCGACGGGATGTCGAACGCGGGGTGGCGGCGGCCTTTGGCGTGGTCGAACCCGAACTCGTGGCGGTGGTGCCGCGGCCCTCGCAGGGATCCCCGTTCGGCTGTTGGTCCGCCACGGTCGTCGGCGACGGAATCGCGGACGGGCAGCGCGCTCGTGGGCCGATCGAGCGCATGGTGCGCCGCGTGGGGCGCGTCGCGCGCAGGACGCTCGGGCTATCGTTGCCCGAGCACCACGTCGAGTTGCACTTCCACAACGCGGTCCAGCCGGCGTCCCCCTTCGGTGACCGGCAGGGGCTGGCGCGGGATCTGCGCGCGCTGCTCGGCGATGTGGCCGCGCGGCACCCGGTCGTGACGACCGTGTGGTGTCACTCGTGGCTCAACGACCGACCGGAGTTCCTGGCGCTGTTTCCGTCGAGCTGGGATCGCGATGGTCGGGTGCGGACGCAGCGGAACGTCGACGTCGAGTCCGGCGGGCGCGTGCGGCTCGACACCGACAACTGGTGGGGCCAGTTCATGCGGCACGACGGCTCGTTCCATCACGGCAACGCCGAGCGCTGTCGGCTGTCGGGCGGCGAGCTGCCGCATCCGAACCGCCTGTGCCATGCCCCGTTGGCCGAGGTGTGCACGCATCTCGACGATCTGCTACGGTCACGAACGAAGGAGCCCGCCGCCACCACGCCGGCGGGAGAGCGAACCTCGTGATCAAGGACCTGATCTGCCTCGTGTCGCGCGCGAGCGGCCTGAATGCCTGGCTGCGGCACGGTCGGCGCCATCACCTGCTGACGGTCTGCTATCACAACGTGCAGCCGGCGGCGGGCATCCGGGACACGTTCGGGTTCCGCAACACGATCAGTACCGTGGCGCTCGAACGGCAGCTCGAGATCCTCGGCAGCTACTTCACGTTCGTGGCGCCGGACGCCGTGCGGCGCGCCGTCGCGGGCGAACCGCTGCCGCCGGGAGCCGTGCTGGTGACGTTCGACGACGGCTATGCCAGCAATCTCGAACACGCCGCGCCCGTGATGCAACGCCTGGGCGTGCCGGGTGTGTTCCACGTCTGCACGGGCGTCGTCGGTCGGACCGCACCGTTGTGGTACGAAGAACTGGCGTGGATCCTCGAGGGCTGGCAGCGGCCAACCTTGCCCTTGCCGACGGGCGCAGAGGTTGCGGTAGTGACCGGCACCGGGCGCGAGGAATGGCTGCTCGGCTTGGCCGCGACGTGCAAAGCGCTGCCGGATGGTGATCGCCGCGCGTGGCTCGACACGCTGCGTGAGCTGCCGTGGCGCGAACCGGAGAAGGCCGAGCGCGCCGCCTTCCGCAAGCTCGACTGGGACGAGGTTCGGGCGCTCGCGGCGCAGGGCTTCGGCGTCGGTTCGCATACGGTGAACCACCCGATCCTGTCACGTCTGGCCGCCACCGATCTGCAGCACGAGCTCACCGCGAGCCGCCGCGAAATCGAGCACGAACTCGACCAGCCGTGCCCGTTCCTGGCCTACCCCAACGGCCGCCCGAGCGACGTGTCGCCCGCCGTGATCACCGCTGCGGCGGACGCGGGCTACGAGATCGGGTTCACGACGACCCAGCCGTTCTCGCGACCGCAGGTGCAGCCGCTGGCGGTGGGCCGGTGGTGCGTGCCGGCGCGGCTTTCGGATCACGCGTTTCGGGCGCTCTGCAGCGGGTTGCGGCTGCGGCGGGAGCGGGCCGCATTGGCGCTGACTTCGCGGCCGCCCCGATCGAACGCCGCGGAGCTGGCGAACCGAAGCTGAACGGAGGAGGAAAGCGCCGGGCTCTCCTCCTAAGGTGCTTCGCCCTGCTCGACGCCGTTTGGCCCTGCTTTGCGCACGCTCCCCTCGTTGAAGAACCCGATCTATCCGCTCGCGATGCTCGTGGGTGCGATGGCGGGGCTCGGGGCGATCGCGTTCGAGTTCCTCAGCGGGCTCGTGAGCAAGCTCACGCTCACCGATCTCGCCGGCTATACCCCGGAAGGGCCCCGTGGGGAGGTCGTGCTGTTCCCGCACGAGCCAGCCGTCGGCGACGCGGCGCCGCATGCGCTGTGGTTGCTACTCCTGCCCGCGTTCGGCTGCTGGTTGAGCTGCCTGCTCTGTCGTGTCTATGCGCCTGAAGCGACCGGGCACGGCACCGACGGGGCGATCGAGGCCTACCATCACAAGGGCGGGCGCGTGCGCGGGCGCGTTCCGATCATCAAGGCGATCTGCAGCGCGCTGACGATCGGCACGGGTGGCAGCGGCGGCCGCGAAGGCCCGATCGCGCAGATCGGCGCGGGCACGGGTTCGTGGCTCGGCCAGAAGCTGGGCCTGCGCGACGGACAGTGCCGCGTGCTGCTCGCCGCCGGCATGGCGGGCGGGGTCGGCGCGATCTTCCGGGCGCCGTTCGCGGGCGCGTTGTTCGCGAGTGAGATCCTCTACCGCGACGCGGAGTTCGAGGGCGAGGTCGTCATGCCATCGTTCCTGTCGTCGGCAGTCGCCTATTGCGTCTATTGCGGGTTCGTCGGCGAATTCGGCACGCTGTTCGCGCTCGGGCCGGGGTTCGAGTTCGAACGGTTGGTCGAACTGCTGCCCTACACCGCCCTCGCGCTCGTGCTCGTGCCCGCAATCGCGCTGTTCACGCGGTTCTTTTACGGCACCGAACGGCTGTTCGCGCGCCTCCCGGGCCCGCGCCCGCTCGTCGCGGCGCTCGGTGGGCTGCTCTGCGGTGGCGTCGCGATCCTCGCGTGGTGGCTCACCGGCGACCAGCTCGGGCTGTCGGCCGCGAGCAACGGCTACGGCATCCTGCAGGAGTCACTCGACGGCTCCGTCCTCGGCTGGGAGGGCGTGCGGTTGTTGCTGGTCGTGGCACTGGCGAAGATCGTCGCGACGTCGTGCACGATCGCGGCGGGCGGTAGCGGCGGCGTGTTCGGCCCGAGCATGGTCGTCGGTGGTGCCATCGGTGGTGCGGTCGGCATCGTCGGCCAGCAGCTCGGGCTCGTGACGCATCCCGCGAGTTTCGTCGTCGTTGGCATGTGCGGCTTCTTCGCGGGCGCGGCCAAGACGCCGATCTCGACGATCGTGATGGTCACCGAGATGACGGGCAGCTACGCGCTGCTCTTGCCGGCGATGTGGGTGTGTGGGCTGACGTTCCTGCTCAGTCGCCGCGTCGCGCTCTATCAGCAGCAGGTGCCGCACCGCGCGCTGTCGCCGGCGCACGCGGGCGAATACCAGGTTGCGCTGCTCGCGGAGATGAAGGTCGCGGACGTGTTCGAGCCGAGCGAGGTCTTCACCGTGTCCGCGGCGACGCCGCTCTCGAAGATCGTGCAGCTGCTCGTCGATCGGCGGGAGGACTACTTCCCGGTCGTCGATGAAGCGGGGCGGCTGGTCGGCGTGTTCTCGGCCAACGATGTGCGCCAGTTCACGTTCGATCGCGAAATCTACCAACTCGCGACCGCGGCCGATGTGATGACGAGTCCGGCCGAGGTGGTACACCCCGGCGATGACCTGCACCGCGCGATGGAGACGTTCGACAAGGTGTTGCTCGACGAGCTGCCCGTGGTCGACGACGCTGACGGCGAGCGGCTGCTGGGGCGCCTGCGGCGTCGGGAGATCAATCGCGCCTACTCGCAGAAGCTCAAGGAACTGCAGGCGCTGCAGGCGCGGTGATCCGGGCGCGCGGGGCCTTTTCCCGCGGCCTTCGGCCCGCAACCGGCCCGCGAGCTAGGATGTCGGTCCAATGACTCGCATCCTGTGCGCGCTTGCCCTCGTCGGGTTCGGCTGCCTGCTGGCATCGGCTCCGGCGCAGACGTTCCTCGTCGACCCGCACGGGCGGCCGGGTTCGCACTTCACGACGATCGTGGATGCCGTGGCGGCGGTGCCGGACGGGGCCACGCTGCGCGTGGTTGGCGGCAGGTACCAGCCGTTCGTGATCGACGGCAAGGGAATCACGATTCTCGGCACCGGTGCCGTGGTCGGAGTCGGCCCGCCCGTCGGCGGAGTCGTGATCCGCAACCTGTCGGCATCCCAGCGCGTCGTACTCGTCGGCCTCGAACTCAGCGGCTCGGGGGGCGGCATCCTCTGGGCGCACGACTGTGCTGGATCGGTGACGTTCGACGGCCTGCGCGTCAATCCCTATCCCACCGCTGCGGTCGTGCTCATCGAGCGTTGCGATCAGGTCCTGTTGCGCGACGTGCGACCCACGTCGCTCGTGCCGGTTGGTGCGGCCCTGCGTGATTCCGGCGCCGCGCTCGAACGTTGCGAGTTCGCCGGTCAGTCCGGCTATCAGGGTGGGCCGGTGACCTACTACAGCTCGCCGGGGCTGGTCGTGCAGCGCGGCCTGACGCGCCTGAGCGACTGCGAGGTCGGTGGTGGTATCGGAACGCCCGCGCTCGGTGGACCACAACCGGCGATCCAGGCCACGGCGGCGCGCATCGAACTGCGTGGGCCGGGTCGGCTCGGCGCGCTCGGAGTGCCGATCATCGCCGGCACGGCCCAGGTCGACCGCGACCCGGCGTTCGCGTTCGTCGGCGCGCCGGTCGGACCTGGGGTCCAGTTGACGCGCAGGACGATGACGACGGTTCTCGGCGACTCAGCCAGTCCGGGGCAGTCGTTGTCGGCGGCCGTCACGGGGCTCGCCGTGCCGACGGTCCTGGTGGTCGGGCTGCCGGGGCCGCCGGTCGCGGTGGCCGGGCTGGTCGGGGAGCTCTGGGTGGATCCCGCGGTGCACGTCTTCGCCGCGTTCGGGCAGCCGCCGCTGGCTGGCAGCGTTGCGGTGCCGGCGGGTCCGGGGTTCCTGGGCCTGCAACTCGCATGGCAGGCCGTGGCGTTCGTCGGCCAGACGGCCGAGGTCTCCAATCCTTGCTGGGTGACGGTCCGCTGAGTAGCGGGCCGAGGTGATTTTCGGGGCCAAAACGTAACGCCCCGCGGCCCCTGGGCACGGTAGGGTGGCGCCGCGTGGCGTGGGCACCCCATGGCGTTGGGGCGTCAAGAAACTGTTTGGGGTTTGTTCGGGTGCCTGTTAGGATGCCCGCAATCACACGACGAACCATCGATCGGGCCGGCGAGCCGGCCCTCTACCGCCCTGGGAGGGGCTCAGATGAAGAAGACCGCGACGGCCGGCAAGAACGGCGATTCGAAGGGTGCCAGCAAGTTCGAGACCAGCGAGGCCTTGGCGGACGCGCTCGCCGCGATCCACAAGAACCACGGTGAAGGCTCGATCATGCGAATGGGCGAGCGACCGGAGACGGTCATCGAGGGCATTTCGACGGGCTCGCTCGGGCTCGATCTGTCGTGCGGCGGCAAGGGCCTGCCGCGCGGTCGCGTGATCGAGGTGTTCGGGCCGGAGTCGTCGGGCAAGACGACGCTGACGCTGCACGTGGTCGCCAATGCGCAGCGTCAGGGTGGCGTCTGCGCGTTCATCGATGCGGAGCACGCGCTCGATCCGCAGTATGCCCGCAAGCTCGGCGTCGACCTCGATTCGCTGCTGATCAGTCAGCCCGATCACGGCGAGCAGGCGCTCGACATCTGTGAGACACTGGCGAAGTCAGGGGCGATCGACGTGGTCGTCATCGACTCGGTCGCGGCGCTCGTGCCCAAAGCCGAGATCGAGGGCGAGATGGGCGATCACTTCGTCGGCGTGCAGGCGCGGCTGATGAGCCAGGCGCTGCGCAAGCTCACGGCGGTGACGGCCAAGACCAACACGACGCTGATCTTCATCAACCAGATCCGCGAGAAGATCGGCGTGATGTTCGGCAGCCCGGAGACGACGACGGGTGGTCGCGCGCTGAAGTTCTACAGCTCGGTGCGCATCGACATCCGCCGCATCGGCCAGATCAAGGACGGCGACAACCCGATCGGTGCACGCACGAAGGCGACGGTGGTGAAGAACAAGGTCGCCCCGCCGTTCAAGAAGACCGAGTTCGACATCCTCTTCGCGGAGGGCATCAACCGTCTCGGCGAGATCCTCGACTTCGGTGTCGACGCGGGCGTCTTGCGACGATCGGGCACCTGGCTGAGTTACGGCGAGACCCGGCTCGGGCAGGGTCGCGAGCGGGCACGTGAGTTCCTCAAGGAGAACACGGACATCGCCAAGGAGATCGAGCAGAAGCTCATGGCCGCGATCGCCGAACGGGCCGAGCGCGGGCGCGGCGGCAAGGCCGCGGCCAAATCGCCGGCGGGCGCCGCGAAGGCTGCGGCTGCGCGCGGCGGCGTCGCGAAGAGCTGAGCTGATTCGCACGCGGATGCCCGAGCGGGATGCTGCCCGGGGCAGGCTCCGCGCCGGTAGCGGTCTCGAGACCGCGGAATCGGATGCCCCGGTTTTGCCGCAGGTTTCGAGGGCGGGGGGTTCGAGGAATGGGGGCCGGGCCACCGGGCCTTCGTTCGCGCCCTTTCCCGCAGCGGCGGGGCTCGCTACAACTCTTCGCCCGCTATTCCGGCCACCCTCCCGTCCGGCAGAACAACCCATGAAACCGCTTCCCGCAGCCGAGGTTCGCAGTCGATTCCTGAACTTCTTCATCGAGCGGGGCCACCAGCAGATGGCCTCGGATTCGCTCGTGCCGGCCAACGATCCGACGTTGCTGTTCACCGGGGCGGGGATGAACCAGTTCAAGGACATGTTCCTCGGCGTCGGTGCGCTGCCGACGAAGCGGGTGACGACTTCGCAGAAGTGTCTGCGCGTGCCGGATCTCGACAACGTCGGCTTCACGGCGCGGCATCACACCTTCTTCGAGATGCTGGGCAACTTCTCGTTCGGCGACTACTTCAAGAAGGAGTGCATCGCCTGGGAGTGGGAGTTCTTCCGCGACGTGTGTGGCATCCCCGAGGACCAGATGGTCGTCACGATCTACGAGGACGACGACGAAGCGTTCGAGATCTGGACCAAGGACGTCGGGCTCGCGCCGGAGAAGATCTTCCGGTTCGGGGAGAAGGAGAACTTCTGGCCCGCCGAGGCCCCGAGCAAGGGGCCCAACGGCGTGTGCGGGCCATGCTCGGAGATCTACTTCGATGCGCAGCCCGGTGAGCCCTACCCGAACAAGGAAGGGCTGCGTGACCTGCCCGACGACCGCTTCACGGAGATCGGCAACTGCGTGTTCACGCAGTTCGATCGGCAGGACGGTGGCGAGCTGTTGCCGCTGCCGCAGAAGAACATCGACGTCGGGCTCGGTCTGGAGCGCATCGTCGCGGTGCTGCAGGGCGCGAAGAACAACTTCGAGACGGATCTGTTCAAGCCGTACCTCGACTGGCTCGGCGCGCGCACCGGCAAGCCCTACGGCCAGGATGCTTCTCCCGCTGGCGAGCAGCGCGACATCCGCATGCGGCGGATTGCGGACCACATCCGCGCGTTGACGTTCTGCATCGCCGACGGTGCGCTGCCGAGCAACGAAGGGCGCGGCTACGTGGTGCGTAAGATCTTGCGGCGCGCGGCGCGCGACGGCTACGAGCTCGGCTTCGAACAGCCGTTCCTGTTCGAGCTGGTGGACGTCGTCGGCGAGGTGATGGGCGCGGCCTATCCCGAGGTGTGCGAGAGCGCGGCTCAGTGCAGGGCGGTGATTCGCGGTGAGGAAGAGAGCTTCCTGACGGTTTATCGCCAGGGCATGGCGCGACTCGACGAGTTCCTGGCGAAGTTGGAGAAGACGGCGGGTGTGGCCAACCGCGGCAGCCACATTGCGGGGGCGACGACGGCCGGCACGGGGGAGTTCGCGTTCCAGCTGCACGACACCTACGGCTTCCCGATCGACATCACCGAGAAGGTCATGGAGGAGCGCGGGTTCAGGCTCGACATGGACGGCTTCGAGGCGGCGATGGCGGCGCAGCGCGAGCGCGCGCGCGCCAACCAGGGCACCTCCGAAGCGGTGTTCACCGCGAGCGTCGCGGTCAAGCTGCGGGAGGCGGGGTGCGCGCCGACGACGTTCGTCGGTTACGACCGGCTTGCTTGTCCGACCACCGTGCAGGGGCTCATTGGCGAGGGAGATGCGCTCATGGAGCGCATCGACGCCGGCGGATCCGGCATGCTCGTCGTCGCGGCGACGCCGTTCTACGCGCAGGGTGGTGGCCAGGTCGGCGACCGCGGCACGATTCGCAGCGAGACCGGCGAGGGCCGCATCATGCACACGACGGTGCTCGAGGGTTTCCATCTGCACGAGCTCGAGGTCGAGAAGGGTGCGATCGAGGTCGGGCAGGCCGTGACCGTGGCGGTCGACGAGCCCGCGCGGCGCGCGACCGAGCGTAACCACACAGCGACCCATCTGCTCCACGAAGCTCTCAAGCGGGTGCTCGGGGATCACGTCAGCCAGGCGGGTTCGGAGGTGGCGCCCGATCGGCTGCGTTTCGATTACACGCAGCCCGAGAAGCCGACGGCGGCACAGCTCGAGCAGGTCGAAGACATGGTCAACGAGCAGGTTCTGCAGGCCACCGGCGTGCAGGCCCGCGTGCAGGAGCTCGCGGCTGCGCGTCAGTCGGGCTTCGTGGCGTTGTTCGGGGAGAAGTACGGCGACGAGGTTCGCACGTTGCAGGTCGGTGAGTTCAGCAAGGAACTCTGTGGCGGCACGCACGTGCAGAACACGGGCAACATCGGCGCGTTCCGGATCGTGTCGGAGGCCGCGATCGCGGCGGGCACGCGCCGCCTCGAAGCGGTGACCGGTCTCGTGGCGCTGCAGCATGCGCGCACCGAGCAGCGTGAGCTCGCGGGTCTCGCCCAGTCGCTCAAAGTGCCGCCGACGAAGGTCGGCGCGCGGGTGCAGGAACTCAACGACGAACTCAAGCAGACGCGCCGGGACCTGCAGAAGGCGATGGCGCCGGACTTCGAGGTCGAGCTCGCCAAGATCCAGGCTGGCGCCGTCGAGCACGGCGGCGTGCGTACCGCGGTCTACTCGCGACCGGGCTTGCTGTCGAAGGACCTGCAGGAGTTGATGAAGCGCGCGGAGAAGGCGGCGGCGCCGTTCGTCGGTGTCGGCCTCAGCGTGCTGGACGACGCAGTGCACGTCGTGGCCGTGGTAAGCAAGTCCCACACCGACCGATTGCCGGCCGGCAAGCTCGTGAAAACGGTCGCGACCGTCGTCGGCGGCGGAGGTGGTGGCCGCCCCGAGATGGCGCAGGGCAAGGGCCGCGATGCCAGCAAGCTCGACGAGGCGGTCGCGGCAGCCGAGGCGGCGTTCGCGGAGGTCGGGCTGCGCTGATCCCGGGCAATCCGCTGGGACGATCACCCTCGGCGATGATCCGAATCGGTGATCTGGACCATGGGGCACGGGCTCTCGGCCGAGAGGTCATGGGCTCAGGGCGGGCTCGTCTCCGGAAGCTGCGTTCGGTCGGGCGATTACGGGCGTTGTTCGGCGTCCCCGCCGCCGTGGACAAACCCGGGTCTCACGTTGACTTCGCGGGAACGCAAAGTATCGTCCTCGCCCAACATTTCCGGGGGACCCGCGCGCAATCCGGCGACTCGGGCCCGCAGACCGGCACCCACCCATGGCAGTACCCAAGCGAAAGATCAGCCGCGCGCACCGTGGTAACCGGCGATCGCATCTCAGCCTGCAGCGGACGCAGCTCGTGCGCTGCACCAATTGCGGCGCGATGATTCGTCCGCACACGATCTGCAAGGCCTGTGGCCACTACCGCGGGCGTCAGATCCTGCGGGCCGCGAACGACTGACGTTCGGCGCCGGGAGGGGTGTCGCGCAGCTTTCACGCTGCGTTTCGTCGGGCGAGCAGCGCACGGATCGTGGTGATCCGGGTTGCGGGCTCGTCACGTTCACCTCAGGCGTTGAGTCCCACGAGGAAGCAGGAGTCTGCACGTGACCAAGGTTGTGCTCGATGGAATGGGCGGCGATCACGCTCCGGACGCCGCCGTCGCCGGTGTGGCGATGGCGATCGATCGAGGGTTCGTCGCGGCGTCCGAACTTGCGTTGACCGGTCCCGAGGCGCAGCTCCGCGAAGCGTTGGCGGCGCAGAATCTGCCCGTCCACGAGATTGAGGTCCACGACGCGCCCGACGTCCTGACGTGTGACGACTCGCCGATGGACGCGCTGAAGAAGAAGCCGCGCAACAGCATCGCGGTTGGGGTCGGCCTCGTGAAGGCTGGCCATGGCGGTGCGTTCATCAGCGCGGGCTCGACGGGCACCGTCGTCGGCGCCGCAACGCTCGGCCTGAAGAAGCTCAAGGGCATCCGCCGGCCGGCGATCGCGGCGATCATCCACGGCGACAAGAACCCGTTCCTCGTGTTGGACGTCGGTGCGAGCACGCAGCCCAAGGCCACTGACCTGGCGCAGTACGCGCTGATGGGGGCGGCCTACTACGCGGGCACGCTCGAGGTCGCCGATCCGCGCGTCGGCATCCTCAACATCGGCAGCGAGGAGGCCAAGGGCAACCCGCTCGTTCGCGATGCGCGCGCGCTGATCAAGGAACTGCCCGTGCAGTTCCACGGCAACGTGGAGGGGGTCGAGATCTTCTCGGGCGAGTGCCACGTGATCGTCACCGACGGTTTCACGGGCAACGTCCTGCTCAAGTCGAGCGAGGGCGCGGCGGAGTACCTGCTGCGGCACGTCAAGGGCGCGATGGCCAAGGCCGGCGTCGACCCGGCGATGATGCAGACGGTGTTCGCCGACGTCATGCCCAAGGTCGACTTTTCCGAGTACGGCGGTGCGTTGCTGCTCGGGGTCGAGGGCATCGTGACGATCTGCCACGGGCGCTCGCAGGCGCCGGCGTTCGCCAACGCGATCCGGTTCGCGAAGCGGGCGCTCGAGAGCAACGTCAATCAGCACATCGTGCAGGCGGCCGGGCAGGCGACGCTGCCCGCCGCGGACACCAACGGGTGAGTCGACGTGGTCGACCCTCGTCGCACCTTCCTGCATAGCGGCACCATGAGAGCATCGAACTCGAGCGAGGCACTGGCATGGCAGAGATGATCCCGGTCGGCATCGCGGGCATGGGCAAGTACGTGCCCGCGAAGGCGCTCACCAACCTCGATCTCGAGAAGATCGTGGACACCTCGGACGAGTGGATCGTGCAGCGCACGGGTATCTCGGAGCGTCGCATTGCGGCCGACGACGAGGTCACGAGCACGATCTCGGTCAAGGCGGCACAGCAGGCGCTCGAGGACGCCAACATGTCGCCCGAAGAACTCGACCTGATCTTCTGCGCGACGGTGACGCCCGATCAGCTGTTCCCGGCGACGGCGTGCCGTATCGGCTACGACCTCGGCGCGAAGAACGCGGGCGGGTTCGATCTCGGTGCTGCATGTAGCGGCTTCGTGCTGGCGGCGCAGAACGCAGCGAGCCTGATCGCGACGGGCCAGGCCAAGAACGTGCTGGTCGTGGGGGCTGAGGTGCTGAGCCGGATCCTCGACTACAAGGATCGCAACACCTGTGTCCTGTTCGGTGACGGCGCGGGGGCGGCGGTGTTCACCTCGCTCGATCGGGCCGGCCAGGGCGAGTACCTCGGCGGTTCGATGGGTATGGAGGGCAACGCCGAGGACGTGCTCGCGCAGCCTGCCGGTGGCAGCCGGATCCCGGCGACCATCGAGAGTGTCCAGGCCGGGCAGCACTTCATGAAGATGGGCGGGACGAAGGTCTACAAGTTCGCCGTGCGCATCTTTGCGAAGCTCGTGCAGCAGGTGATCGACGAGTACGGGCGCGACGAGATCGGGGTGATCATCCCGCACCAGGTCAACCAGCGAATCATCGAGAACGCGATGGCGAACATCGACGTGCCGATGGACATGCTCTACTGCAACATCGATCGCTACGGCAACACGTCCGCGGCGTCGGTGCCGATGGCGCTGCGCGAAGCGCACGAGGCCGGGCGGCTGCAGAAGGGCAAGCTCGTCGTGATGCCGGCCTTCGGCGCCGGCATGACGTGGGGCCACATCGTCGTTCGATGGTAGGCGCGGGGCGCTGGTAGGACGGCAACGAGCAGCTTCCAGGGACGGCACGAGAGCAGGGCGACGACATGCAATTCGCGAACAAGGTGGCGGTGGTCACGGGCGCATCGCGCGGCATCGGCCGGGCGATCGCGGTGGGGTTGGCGCGACAGGGCGCCACGGTCTACTGCACGTCGACGCGTGAAGGCGGCTGCGACGGCACGCTTGCGGCGATCGCCGACCTCGGGGACGGGGCTGGCAAGGCGCACGCAATCGCGTGCGACGTCACCGACCAAGACAGCGTCGAGGCGCTGCAGAAGGCGGTGTTGGCCGACCACAAATCCGTCGACTTCCTGATCAACAACGCCGGCATCACGCGGGACGGGTTGTTCCTGCGCATGGGGCCCGACGACTTCGACGCCGTGCTGCACACCAACCTGCGCGGCGCGTTCCTGGTGTGCAAGGCGTTCGCACGCCCGATGGCGAAGGCACGCGGCGCGCGCATCGTCAACATCGGTTCGGTCGTCGGGATCACCGGCAATGCCGGGCAGGCGAACTACGCCGCGAGCAAGGCGGGGCTGCTGGGGCTGACGAAGTCGCTGGCGCAGGAGTTCGCCGGCCGCGGGGTCACGGCGAACCTGGTGGCGCCTGGCTTCATCCAGACCGACATGACCGCGGACCTGTCTGCCGAAGTGCAGCAGGCGATGCAACAACGAATCCCGCTGGAGCGCCCCGGGACCCCCGAGGACGTCGCCGGCGTCGTGACCTTTCTTTGTAGTGACGCCGCGTCCTACATCACCGGGCAAACGCTCGTGGTGGACGGCGGCATGACCATGTAGATTTCGCGCGCCCGCGGGACCCTCTGTTCTCGCCTCGTCGTTTGGTGGCCGACTTTCCGGTCGGTGCTGGACATTCGGGTCGAATCAGGGAACCGTGGCGCACTACCGCGTAAGCAAACGAGGAATGACAGTGTCGAAGACAGAGAACATCGAAGAACGCGTCCACAACATCGTCTGCGAGCAGCTCGGGACGACCCGCGACAAGATCGCGCCCGAAACTTCGTTCATCAACGATCTGGGCGCCGACTCGCTGGATACGGTCGAGCTCGTCATGGAGTTCGAGGACGAGTTCGAGATCAACATCCCGGACGAAGACGCCGAGAAGATCCAGACGGTCGGCGACGCCGTGAAGTACATCTCGGGCAAGCTGGCCTGAGCCGGCAGGCCTGAGCCGGCAGGCCCGAGCTTGGCCGGCCTGAACTCGACGTTCCCCCGTGGGGGTGTCCATCGTTCGGGTCTCCTTCGCTCGAGGACTCCGTCGGCGCGGGTCGCCTGATCCAATAGCGAGAACCCGGATGGCAAGACGGCGTGTCGTGATTACGGGGTTAGGGGCGGTTTCGTCCCTGGGCCTCGATCTGGCTTCGACGTGGGACAGTCTGCTCGCAGGCAAGTCCGGCGCCGGGCTCATCGATCGGTTCGATACCAGCAAGCACACGACCAAGTTCGCGTGCGATGTCTGGGACTGGGAGGCGGAGAAGTACTTCCCGCGGTCCGAGGCGAAGCGGCTCGAGAAGTTCACGATGTACTACCTCGTCGCGGCCGACGAGGCGATGAAGGCTGCGGGACTCGAACTCGAGTCCGCCGCGCGGGCCAGCATCGATCCTGAACAGGCCGGCTGCATCCTCGGCACGGGGATCGGCGGCATCTGGGAGATCGAGGCGTCGCGCAAGCTGCAGCTCGAGCGCGGAGCAAATCGCGTGAGCCCGTTCTTCATCCCGAAGATCATGGCCAACGCGATGGCCGGTCAGGCGGCGATCCGCTTCGGCCTCAAGGGCACGTGTTACGTCACGTCCTCGGCCTGTGCGAGTGCGAGCCACGCGATCGGTCTCGCGCTGCGGACGATCCAGTGGGGTGAGGCGGACGTGGTGCTGACCGGCGGCTCCGAAGGTGCCACGACCGAACTCGGACTGGCGGGCTTCTGTTCGCTGAAAGCGCTCTCGACGCGCAACGACGATCCACAGCGGGCGTCGCGACCGTTCGATCGTGATCGCGACGGTTTCGTAATGGGCGAGGGGGCCGCAGCGCTCGTGCTCGAGGAATACGAACACGCGAAGAAGCGTGGGGCCCCGATCCTTTGCGAGGTGCTCGGCTACGGCTCGACCGACGACGCGCATCACATCACGGCGCCCAAGGAGGACGCGGACGGTCCGAGCCGCGCGATCAGGCAGGCTTTGAAGGACGGCGGCGTCAATCCCGACCAGATCGATTACGTCAACGCGCACGGCACCAGCACGGCGCTCAACGACAAGATCGAGACGTTCGCGCTCAAGACCGTCTTCGGCGATCACGCCAAGAAGCTCGCGGTGTCTTCGACCAAGTCGATGGTCGGACACCTGCTCGGGGCCTCGGGTGCGGTGGAGCTCGCGGCAACCACGATGTCGATCCAGCAGGGCAAGGTGCACCCGACAATCAACCAAGAGACGCCGGACCCCGAGCTCGATCTCGACTACGTGCCGAACGAGGCCCGGGACCAGCAGGTGCGCTACGCGATCAGCAACTCGCTGGGGTTCGGCGGGCACAACACCTGCCTGTTGGTTGGCGCTGTCTGAGCGAACGGGCGCTGCGAGAACGCTGGTGGATCGCGCCCTTTCGATCGGGCGCGGCCGGACCGAAGGGCGTTCCGATGTGGCCTCGCCGGGCCCCGGCTCAGCCCGGCAGGCCGCAGCGGGTCGAGAATCCGGAACCCGGGCTCGGGACTCGCGGAAAGGCCCATTGCGAGCGTCGCCAGCCGACGCTAGCTATGGGGTAGCCGATTCGCCTCTCGAATCGCCGATACCGACTGACCGAGACTGCGGCCGACCGTGGCCGATCGAACGAGGATCCCCGTGAAGAAGAAGCTCAAGGACGCGCTCCACCGCTACAAGGTCGAGGCCTTCAAGATGACGCACCACACGACCGACGAGCAGGATGCGGACGTGGCGCGTGAGATCCTCGATCACACCGGCGAAGCGCTGCAAAACGCCTACCACTTCCACTTCGATGAGAAGACCAGCCCGCACCGCGTCGAGACCTTCCAGATGATCAAGTCGGTGATGCTGGAGACGATCCTGCCGCCGGTGCTGGAGAAGGTCATGCTGCGCGTCACCGTGCTCGAGCACCAGAACCAGGAGCTCGTCAAGCTGCTCGACGAGCTTATGGAGATCCTCTCGGAGGACTGATGCGGACCGTCCTGGCCGGCGACCTCGGCGGCACCAAGTGCCGCTTTGCGCTGGTCGACGCCGAACTCTCGGTGCACGCGGTGATCCAGATCCCGACCGTGCGCGAGCAGGCGACCTTTCTCACCGAGTTCGACGCGGCACTCGACCGGGTGCTGGCTGAACGGCCGTCGCATCTCGAGCCCCCGACGGCAGCGGGCTTTGGTGTCGCCGGGGTGATCCCGCCCGACGGCAGCCGGGTTCGCGATGCGACCAATCTACCGTTCGACGACTTCCCGCTCGCGGCACACGTCGAGCAGCGGCTCGGACTCCCGACGACGCTCATCAACGACGGCCGCGCCAGCGCCTGGGGTGAATACCTCCGGGGCCATGCGCGTGGCAAGGATCCGTTGCTCTGCCTGTTCTTCGGGACAGGCATTGGCATCGGCGTGATCGTCGACGGCGTGCCCTACCGTGGCGGCAGCAATGCCGCGGGCGAGATCGGCCACACGACCTACATTCCGGGCGGGCGCCGGTGTCCTTGTGGGCGCCGCGGCCACTTCGAGGCCTACTGTGGCGGCCGGGCGATCACGGAATGGGCGGCGGAAGTGCTTGGCCGCGCACCCGGCACGGCCGATGGCCGGTGGACCGTCGGCGCGCTGGTCGCGGCTGCCGAGCACGAGGACGGGGCGCAGCAGATTCTCGAAGAAGCCGCGACCGCCGCGTGTGTGCTCGTCGAGAACCTCTGCACCGCGCTCGATCCCAACGCAATCGTACTCGGCGGCGGCGTGCTGGCCGGTTGGCCCGCGTTGCACGGTCGCATCGAATCGTACGTCCGCGAAGCGACTCGGGCGGTGATCCATGAAGATCTGACCTTCGTGCCGAGCCTGGGCGGATCGGATGCGATCCTGCAGGGTGCGGCGTGGGCGACGGGTTGTCTGTCGCGGAGCTGAAGGCCATCGCGTAGACTGCGGCCGCTCACCTGGGAGGGTGATTCATGGATATCGCGGTTCTCGCCGGCGGTCGATCGCCGGAGTACGACGTTTCCCTGCGCTCGGCGGCGCAGGTTCTCAGGCATCTCGATCGCTCGCGCTGGCGGGTGTGGCCCGTGCATCTCGATCGCGACGGCGGTTGGTGGCCGCGCCGCGAGCCGCTGGCCGAGGGTGCGGACTGGGACCCGAACGATGGCACCTGCGACGGGCCTCTGCGGCCCGGTCGCGCGCTCGACAACCTGCTCGAGCGGGCGGCGATCGGCGCGGTCTTCCCGGTGCTGCACGGACCGTTCGGTGAAGACGGTTCGGTTCAAGGAATGCTCGCGCTGCACGATCTGCCGTGCGTCGGGCCCGACCATGCTGCGTCCGCGGTGGCCTTGGACAAGCTGCGTGCCCGTGCGGCGCTCGCGGCCGTCGACGTGCCGATGCCGCGGGCCTACGTCTCTCACATGGCGCTGGCGGACTGCAATCCGCGGATCGAGTTCGCGGCTCTGGAGGCGACGATCGGGAGTCCCGCATTCGTCAAGGCGGACAAATCCGGCAGCACGGTCGGTGTCCGCGAGATCGCGACAGCGGCCGAGCTCGGCGCGTTCTGCGAGGAGTTCCGTGCTACCTTCCGGCGCTGGTACGCCGAGGAACACCTGATCGGCGAGGAAATCACGGTCGGTGTGCTGGGCAATACCGGTGGCGAGCTCGAAGTGCTGCCCGCGATCGGCATCTATCCGCGCGATGCCGACTACTTCACACACGAAGCGAAGTACACGCCGGGCGCCACGGACGAGGTGATTCCCCCGCGTGGCCTGTCGCACCTGCAACTCGCCGAGGTCGGCGAACTCGCGAAGCGCTGCCACCAGGCGCTGGTCTGCGATGGCATGTCGCGCACCGACATGATCGTCACCGAGGACGGCCCGAAGGTGCTCGAGGTCAACACGATTCCGGGGCTCACTGCCGAGAGCCTGCTGCCGCAGGCGGCGGGTGCGGCGGGCTACTCGTTCCGGCAGTTGCTGAACCGGCTGCTCGACCTGGCGCTCGAGCACGATGGCGTCGCCGCCAAGCCTGCGGCCGGGTTCGCGGGTGCGGCTGCGCCGGCTGCGATGACCGGCGTGGCGGGTCGATCGGATCTCGAATCGACAGGCGAAGCCGATGCGCCTGCCGTTCGACGCAGCAACTCAGCTACCGCTCCCGGCGCCGATCTGGATGCGGATTCGGCGGTAGGGAGCTGAACTCGAACGCCCAGTCCGTTCATCCGGGCTGCCCAAGCGGAGCAGAAATTCGACGGCTGCCACCGGCGTCGTTCAAAGACGGTTGCATTCCCGTGGCGCAGGCTCCCCCAGAGATCGATGGCCTACAAGTACGCAGTATTCGCGACGTTCGCCGACCGGGCGGCGGCACAAGCGGCGCTCGATGGCCTCGTTGATGAGCCGACGCTCGACCTCAGCACCAGGCTCTACGATCGTCCTGCACGCGACTGCGCCGGCCAGGGCGGGGCGGACGACGGTCGCCCGGGCGACCGTGGCGATGCCGAGTTCGTCGCTGGCGTGCTGGCGGGCTTGATGAACAACTGCACGCGCGCAGAGTCGGACGTCCGGCGCGGGGTGCGGATCGGAATTGGAGTCGGCGCCACCCTCGGCACCGGGTTCGGCTACCTGCTCAGTCGGTTGCTCGAGTTCGAGCCAGGATTCGGGTTGCTGCTCGGCGTCGTCATGGGGACGACGGTTGGCGCGCTGATGTCGGGCATCGTGGGGGCCGGCCTCGTCAACCCGCGCCTGGAGCGCGCGATCCGTGAGCTACAACCCGGGCAGGCGTTGGCCTCGGTGTCGACGAGGCGGCGTGAGGACCACGAGCGGGTTGGCCGCGCCCTGCAGCCCGGCTGCATCGCGTTCGCGACGGACGGGCGGTAGCGCGATTCCGGTCACGCCGCGGGCGGGATCTATGCCGGCTTGAGGATCGAGGCGTAGATGCAGTTCGGTTCGTCGCGATAGAGCTGCGCCGGTTCGGGAACGAGCTCGCGCATGAGCTCGGCGAACTCGGCGTAGCGGAACGGGTAGCCCATGTAGTGCTCGTCCACGAGTTCGGCTTCGCCCGGCAGGGACCCAGGGCGAGGGTGATGTCCGCTCCTCTGATGGCGGTTGGGTTCGTTTTTCGGCGGCTCACTGGCATTCGGCGGGTCGGCGTCGCCCGAGCCGAGCTCGTCTGCAGTTGAAGGCGGGGAGGCGTCGGCATCAGGTCGTGGCGTGGGCGCGGTCGCAGGCGCGGCTCCCGGTGGTGCGGTCAGCCCGTCGGTGTCGGTGGCGTCGGCGTAGACCTGGATGCGCAGCCTGCCGCCTGGCGCGAGCAGGCTCCACGCGTCGCGCACGAGCGATTCGATCACCGGTTTCGGGCAGTGGATCATCACGGCGATCGACAGGATGAGTCCGTACTGACGGTCGCGGGCGGGCGCGGGTACCGTCAGGCCATCGGTTTCGAAGAAGCGCGCGTTCGCCGCCCCGCCACAGCGCTTCTGGGCCCGTTCGATCATGCTCGGGGCGATGTCGAGGCCGGTGTAGGACTTCGTGCGCTCGACGAAGAACTGCGCCAGCCGGCCGGCTCCGCAACCGATCTCGAGGATGTCACGCTGGCTCAGCCAGTCGGTTTCGAGGCCGACGAGCGCGGCCGTGGCATGCCGTCGGCCGTGCTCGGTCCATTCGTCGTCATCCCCGAACCCATGCGGGGCGATGAAGTACTCGGCAAGGTCGGAAGCCGCGCGCCGTTCCCAGTGATGCTTGAGATGTTCCGCCCAGTCGGACGAGCTGTTCAGCGTCATGTTGGTGGAAGGATACCGGACCGTGCGGCTGGGACGCGCCGGTTGCTCGCAGAAGCACAGTGCGGTCGCCTTCTCCCATTCGGTTGGTGCTCGGTGCTCGTGAGCAGGCGTGAATGGTGCCGGAGGCGGGACTTGAACCCGCACGAGTTACCTCGCAGGTTTTTGAAACCTGTGCGTCTGCCGATTCCGCCACTCCGGCGTGGGGTCGAACGCGTGGGAGTATGCCCTACCGCGCGAGGCGATAACAGTCCGGGGCGGGCGCCTGGAGCTGGCCGCTCCGTTCGCCGGCTTCGAGGACGAGGCGGGCGGTCGGCAGATCGACCGCGAGCTGCTCGACGAGTGCGAAGGCGAGTGCGTTGGCGGTGATCGTCGCCCGTTCGCCGCCGAGACGGGCGAACAGGTTGGGGAACAGGTCCGGGTTGGCCTGCAGGGGCTGGAGCGCGCGATCGGGAACTTCACTGCCGGCTTCGGCGCCATCGCAACAAGGCTCGATGTTCGTGCCGCAGTTCTTGCACTGACCATGGCCGTGGACGCGCACGGGTTCGGCGCGCACACCGCACCAGGGGCACACCGGTGGGCGCCGCATCAAGCAGGTCGCTCCACTACGAAGGCGCAACGACGAGCTCTTCGTCGATCTCGCTCTGCACGAGGTTCTGGATCGCCATGAGCGTGCCCGCCGTCGAACTCGGGCAACTGCCGCACGCGCCCTGGTAGCGGATGTAGAGCGTCTTCTCCTCGAGGCCGATGATCTCGAGGCCGCCGCCGTCGCCCGCGAGCGCGGGCCGCACGCGATCGTCGAGCAGTTCGTTGATCTTGGCGATCATCTCCGGGTCGCCGCCCTTCGGCAGGACGGGCTCGGGTTTCTCGTCGTTCGGGTCGGCCGTGCCTGGGGCGGCGTTGGCCGCCATGGTCGCTTCGTCGAGGACGTGGTTCTCGAGCAGGCGCGTGATCTGCTCTGCGACACCGCGCCAGTCCGCCGACGGTGTCATGCTGACCGTCACGAAGTTCTCGCAGAAGAACAGGGTCTCGACGCCCTCGACGCCGAACATCCCCTTCGCGAGTTCGTCGCTCCCGGCGTCTTCGGCCTTGCCGAACTGCTTGTTCTTGCCCGCCGGGGCGAGCTGGGCGTCGGTGAGGAACTTGAACGCGTTGGGGTTCGGAGTGGGCTGGATGCTCGAGACCTTCATAGCCTGATCTTATCTGCCCTCGGCGGGCGGTTCTCAAGGGTGAGACCGGCCTTCCGCCGGTCCGAACACGGACTGGCCGGGCGTTCAGGAACGGAGGCCGCGAACGGCCGATCAGTGCAGCAGTCGGCTGCGGGCCCCGGTCGGTCCCGTCGTCAGCCAGACGGGCTTCCAGAGCCCGCCCGCACCGGCGTGATCGACGACCCGCAGGACGAGCGTGTGCCGGCCCGTGGCCAGCGGTCCGAGCTCCTGGACCTGCTGCTCGAGCCAGATCGTGATCTTCTTCAGCGGGTCACCGAACTGGCCCAGGAAGTCGCCGTCGAGCCAGACCTCGAAGCTGTCGTCGACGCCCTCGAAGACGGCCCGTGCCGGCAGGTCGTGCCAGTCGTCGGTGATGTCGAAGTCGACGCGGTACCAGCCGATGCCGGTGAAGTGCTGCAAGTCGTCGCCCTGGCTCTCCCAGTGCGAGCCGGCGCGGAGGGTGCGCCACGCTGCGGTGGTCACATCGGTCGCCGGGTCGTGCCAGCTCGCGGCGCGGCCCTCGTCGTTCGGATCCATGCGGAACCGCCACCTTGGGAGGTCGAGCTTCTTGGCCGTGAGTTTGCCCCGCAGCGCGGCGAGGGACGCGGGGCTCAGGGCGCGCTTCGGGGGTGGGCCGAAGCTGAGGTGGTGCCGCATCGCGTGTTCGAGGTAGGGGGCCGCACCGCCGAGATCGAGGCCGGGCGCGCGCTTCGGCACGAGCATCGTCGTCGCCATCAGGCGGCCCTTGCCGATTCGCGTATCGAACGCAAGCAAGTGCAGGCGCGTCTCGCGGATGTCGTGCGTCTCCCAGAACGCAAGAATGGGATCGACCTCGTTGCGCCACGACTCCCAAGGCATGACACGCCCGTGCTCGAAGTCGAACGCAGTCAGATCGAGAAGCATCTGCGCGGGCAGGCGTTCGTGAATCGGGTGCGGTGGTGCGAACGGTGCACCCTTGAGATACCAGAGGGGCTGCGTGCGGATCGAACCGGGGCGGTCGCCCGCCAGGAGGAGGACCTTGGCGCCGGCCTCGATGCGTTCGAGTAGCTCCAGACTCAGGTGGGTCGCGACAACTGCGTCACCGAACTCGCCTGCGGAGTTCGGCAGGTGCCAGAAGCGCCACTCGTTCGCGGCGGAATGGGAGCCGGTGAGTTCGGCGCGGAGCGTGACAGGTCGTGGGGTATCCGGGAGCTCGAACGCCGGCAGCTCGAACTGCACGGGGTCACTGACCCCGCCGGGGTCTGCCATGACCGGGGCCTTCGCGACTACCGACTCGGCCGGGGGCGTCGTTGCCGGCATGCCGGTGACCGTGACCTTCAGCGTCCCGCGCAGCTCGCCCCCGCCGAAGTGGGACACACGCAAGCGGTCGACGAAGACCGCGGGCGGCGCGATCGTGCGCCATGGCCCGTCCCGATCCAGGAGGATCATCGTGTCCCGATGCCAGCCCCACTCGTCGGGTCGCCACTTCAGATGCCCCTGATCGTCGTAGAGCCCCATTCGCGCTTTGCCGAAGTCACGCGCGACCGACACGACGTAACCGGCCTCGGGGATCCCGCGGCGCAGCTGCTCGATCTGGAACTTGCGGTTCCGTAACCCGAAATCGCGTGAGATCGG
Organism: bacterium; assembly: GCA_024743115.1. Lineage (GTDB taxonomy): Bacteria > Planctomycetota > UBA1135 > UBA1135 > UBA2386 > JAGQRA01. Next base: position 183,587 of record JANSXC010000014.1, read on the forward strand.
CAGCAGCGAATCGACCGTCGCCTGGCCGAACTCCTGCCGCAGCCACGCTTCGACCGGCTGCTGGCTCTGCCAGCACCACGGCTGCCACCAGGTGTCCGCGGTCGGCTCACCGTGCGCTTTCATGAACGCCGTTTGGTCCGACCAGGTGTCGGCGGCCATGCACTCACCGAGCAGCAGCGGCTTTGCGCCGGCAGTCTCGAAGTGCTTCCTGAAGTGTGCGAGCCGCCTGGTGAACCAGCGGTTGTTGCCGTAGGGATGCTCGTCCCAGAAGTCCGTGATCCGCTGCCAGCCAATCCAGCTGCTGTCGTCGACGACGAGCGTGTCCGGCACGGCGCGCTTGCACGCTGCGAACAGCGTCTTCACGACGTCGAGGTCGGCGCCGTGTCCCGTCTCGCAGGTAATGCTGCGGAACGCGACCGAAGGATGGCTGCGGTCGTGCGCGAAGAACTCTTCGTACTCCGCCAGCAGCTCGGCCTTGTGGTCCTGGTCGAGCTTCGCGTGCCACGTCGGATACTCCTGCCACACGAGCATGCCGAGTTCGTCGCAGAGTTCGTAGAAACAGCGCGGCGGCACCCAGAGGCAGCATTTGATGCAGTTGAAGCCGAGGCTCTGGAAGTCCAGGATCTGTCGACGCCAGTAGTCGCGCCGGCAGGGGGGCGCGAGGTGTGGCGGCGAGTAGCCCCAATGCAACACACCGCGTAGCGCGAGTGGCGAGCCGTTCCAGTGGACCTTCGTGTTCCACGCTGAGAGGGCGCGGAAACCCACCCGGCGGCGGACGCGGTCACGAACCTGGCCGGCCGCGTCGACGAGTTCGAGATCGAGATCGTAGAGCGTCGGCGTGGCCGGTGACCACGGCTCGGCGTCCGTGACCTCGAACTCCGCGGGTTCGCCGGCCGTGAGCGACAGCTCCGGCCGTGACGGCGTGCCGAGGCGGGCCCGCACCTTCAACCCCTGGTCGTCACCATACACGGCGGCCGCGACGATCAGTTGGCCGCGCGCGTTCCCGTAAACGATTTCACGGTGACGGCCGAACGCGAAGATTCGGCTCTGGTCGAACACCGGCCCGTCGTCGAGGCACAGCGTGACCGACTGCCAGATGCCGCCGAAGTGCGGCTGGATGACGGGCAGAAACCCCTGCGTGTTGTGGCCGACCCGTTCGTCGACGACCACCTCGATCGTGTCCGAGCCGTCACGGCGACCGTGTCCGCTGAGGTCGATCGAGAACG